>JADKCH010000011.1 GCA_016714685.1 Candidatus Geothrix odensensis | reverse complement strand
CCCGTTGATCCGCTCTTCCTCTGCCGTGAGCAGGGGCAGGTGGCGGATCGAGTCGAAGTACTTGTCGAGCGAGCGCTCTTCGAGATGCCGGAGGGGCACGATACTCCCAGGGGAAGGATCAGCATAGCAAGCGATCCCGGCCGCCGAGACATGTGCGAAAAATGTCAGCGCTTGCGCAATCCGTGGGGAGTCAGCTTCACCAGGCCGGTGGCCGAGGTGGGCTTGGGCACGTCCTTCAGGCCGGCCGCCTCCAGGGCATGGGCCAGGCGTTCCAGATCCTCCTGCAGCAGGTTCAGCCGGTCCCGCATGCCCAGCACCACCTCCACGCCGGCCAGGTTCACGCCGAGGTCGCGGGTGAGGTTGAGGATGAACTCCAGGCGCTCCAGATCCTCGTCGCTGTAGAGGCGGGTCTTGCCTTCGGTGCGGCTGGGGGTGAGCAGGCCCTCCCGCTCGTAGAGGCGCAGGGTCTGGGGGTGCACGCCGTAGCGCATGGACACCACGCCGATCATGTAGGCGCCAAGTCTTGGGTCTTTAGCCATGCTGACTGCTCCGCTGCTTGCGCACGTCTTCGTCGTTCAGTTCCGCCAGCTCCCGCAGCAGCTCCTTGCTGCGCTCGTCCTGGATCGTGGGCGTCACCAGGGCCACCTCGGCGATGAGGTCGCCCCGCTGGCTGCTCCGGGGTACCGGCATGCCCTGGCCTTTCAGCCGCAGGCGCGCCCCGGTCTGGGTGCCAGGCGGCACCTTGATGGTCTGCTGGCCCTCGGGCGTGGGCACGTCCACCTTGGCCCCCAGGGCCGCCTCGGTGAAGGAGATGGGCAGCTTCACATAGAGGTTGGGACCCTTGCGCTCGAAGCGCGCGTCCTGCTCCATGCTGATCTGCAGGAAGAGGTCACCGGGCCCGCCGCCGCGACGGCCCGCCTCGCCCTTGCCCGCCACGCGCAGCTTGGCGCCGTCCTCGACGCCGGCCGGGATGGCGATGGTGACCGTCTCCTGCCGGCTGTGGCGGCCGGCGCCGGCGCAGTCGGGGCAGGCCGGGGCCTTGGAGCCGCGCCCGCCGCAGTCGGGGCAGGTGCGGCCGAAAGAGAGGAAGCCCGAGCCGCCACCCACCTTGCCCTTGCCCTGACAGGTGCGACACTGCTCCTGTTTGCGGCTGGACTCGCCCGTGCCGCGGCAGGTGAGGCAGGGCTCCGAACGGTTTACCCGCAGGTTCAGGCGCGTGCCTTCGAAGGCCTCGCGGAACCCCAGGCGCACGGAATGAACCAGGTCCTCCCCCCGTTCAGGGCCATGCCGCATGGGCCGGCCGCCGAAGCCGGCGAAGATGTCTTCGAAGCCAAAGCCCGCGCCTTGCTGGAAGCCGGGCGGGATCTGGGCGCCGGGGCCGCTGGGATCGCCGTAGGTGTCGTAGTTCTTCCGCTTCTCGGCGTCGGACAGCACATCGTTGGCCTCGGAGAGCTTCTTGAACTCGGCCTCGGCCTTGGCATCGCCCGGGTTCAGATCCGGGTGGTGCTTCCGCGCCAGCTTGCGGTACGCCTTCTTGATGTCCTCGTCGGAGGCCGTCTTCGGAACGCCCAGGATCTTGTAGTAGTCGGGGTGGGGCATGGTCTTAGTCTAGGGCACTAAGATTTCGTTCGCGCAGAAAAATGGGGAGCCCGCAAGCTCCCCATTTTCCTGCGAAGACTAACTGACGACTTCGGCGTCGATGACGTTGTCGTCGGCCTTTTTATCTCCAGGTGCGCCCGGCGCTCCGGTCGCCGTGCCGTCACCCGCTGGAGGCTCCGACTTGTAGAGGCTCTCCGCCAGCTTGTGGCTCTTGGCAGTGAGGGTCTCCAGGGCCTTCTTGATGCGCTCCTTCTCCAGGCTGGCCAGGGCGGCCTTGGCCTCGACGATGGCCTCCTCGGCCTCCTTCTTGTCGGCCTCGGGCAGCTTGTCGCCGCTGTCCTTCAGGAGCTTCTCCACCTGGTAGACCATCTGGTCGAGGTGGTTCTTCTCCTCCAGCATGGCCTTGCGGTCCTCATCCTCGGCCTTGTGGGCTTCGGCATCCTTCACCTTGGCTTCGATCTCCTCCTTGGAGAGGCCCGTGCTGCCCGTCAGCGTGATGCTGGCGTCCTTGCCGGTGCCCTTGTCCTTGGCCGTGACGTGCACGATGCCGTTGGCGTCGATGTCGAAAACGACCTCGATCTGGGGCATGCCGCGGGGCGCGGGGGCGATGTTGCCCAGGTGGAACTGGCCCAGCAGCTTGTTGCCTTCGACCACAGGGCGCTCGCCCTGGAACACCTCGATGTCCACGCCAGGCTGGTTGTCCACGGCGGTGGTGTAGACCTCGGAGCGCTTGGTGGGGATGGTGGTGTTGCGGGGGATGATGACGCTCATCTGGCCGCCGTTGGCGTTGATGCCCAGGGACAGCGGCGTCACGTCGAGCAGCAGCACGCCCTTCACATCGCCGGACAGCACACCGGCCTGCACGGCGGCGCCCACGGCCACGACCTCGTCGGGGTTCACGCTGTGGTTGGGCTCCTTGCCGAAGATCTGCTTCACCATCTCCAGCACCTTGGGGATGCGGGTGGAGCCGCCGACCATGACCACTTCGTCGATCTCGTGGTGGGCCAGCTTGGCGTCCTTCACCGCGTTCTCGCAAGGGCCCTTCAGCTTCTGCAGCACGGGCTCGATCATCAGCTCGAACTTGGCGCGGCTGAGGGTCTGGTTCACGTGCTTGGGGCCGCTGGCATCGGCAGTGATATAGGGCAGGCTGATGTCGGTCTGGGTGGTGCTGGACAGCTCGATCTTGGCCTTCTCGGCGGCCTCCTTGAGGCGCTGCATGGCGTCGGCCTGCTTGCGCAGATCGATGCCCTCGGTCTTCTGGAACTCGTCCGCCAGCCAGTCGATGATGGCCTGGTCGATGTTGTCGCCGCCCAGGTGGGTGTCGCCGTTGGTGGACTTCACCTCGACCACGCCCTCGGAGACTTCGAGGATGGAGATGTCGAAGGTGCCGCCGCCGAAGTCGAAGACGGCGATGGTGCCGTCCTTCTTCTTGTCCAGGCCGTAGGCCAGGGCCGCGGCCGTGGGCTCGTTGACGATGCGCTTCACCTCCAGGCCCGCGATGGCGCCGGCATCCTTGGTGGCCTGGCGCTGGGCGTCATTGAAGTAGGCGGGCACGGTGATGACGGCTTCCGTGACCTTCTCGCCCAGGTAGGCCTCGGCGGCCTCCTTCATCTTGGTGATGACCGCCGCGCTGATCTCCTCAGGGCTCAGCTTCTTGCCGAGCACATCGATGGCACAGCCGCCCTTGTCGGCGCGCTCCACCGTGTAGGGCACCAACTTCTGTTCGCGCTCGGAATCGGCAAAGGGCAGGCCCATGAAGCGCTTGATGGAATAGATGGTGATCTTGGGCTGGGCCACGGCCTGGCGCTTGGCCGAGGTGCCCACCAGCCGCTCGCTGGTCTTGGGGTTGAAGCCCACCACCGAGGGCGTGGTGTTCGCACCTTCGGGGTTGGGAATCACTTTGGGGACGCCGCCTTCCATCACGGCCACGCAGCTGTTGGTGGTGCCGAGGTCAATGCCGATGATCCTGCCCATGTCGTTCCTCCTGGAGACCGGTCGGGCCTTGCCCAGGCCGGTGCTTTTCAGGATAGGGGCTATGGTCGGATTGTCAACATGATCTTCTATTTTTGACTCATATTATCTTCTTGGTTGATGTCTTGGTGCTCGTGGATATGCTGAAAGCCATGACCCTTCGACCTTGTCCCACCTGCCGCATCCCCACCTCCTGGGCCGGGAACCCCTTCAAGCCCTTCTGCTCGGAGCGCTGCCAGACCCGCGACCTCGGCGCCTGGGCCAGCGAGAGCTACCGCGTGCCCGAGAAGCCCCAGGAGGAGGATGGCGAGGGCTGGAGCGACGGGGCCGTCGAGGAATAGCCGACTACTTCGCCTGGTGGATCTTCTTCACCATGTAGCGGGGTCGGTCGCGCACTTCCTGGTAGATGCGGCCGATGTACTCGCCCAGCAGGCCGAAGGCGACGAACTGGCAACCCACGAAGAAGAAGAGGATGGCGAACAGGGTGAACACGCCCTGCGCCGTGCCCTCAGGGTGCAGGAAGCGGTAGACCACCAGGCCCAGGAAGAGCAGGAAGCCCACGCCCGCGGTGATGACGCCGAAGACGCTGAGCATCTGCAGGGGCAGGAGGCTGAAGCTGGTGAGCAGGTCGAACTGCAGGTTGATGAGCTTCCAGAGGCCGTACTTGCTCTCCCCGGCGGCCCGCTCGGCGTGGGCCACGGGCACCTCGGTGATGCGCTTGGCGAAGCTGTTGGCCAGCGCCGGGATGAAGCTCGAGCGCTCCTTGCAGAGCAGCATGGCGTTCACCACCTCGCGGCTGTAGGCCCGCAGCATGCAGCCATAGTCGTGGAGCTTCACGCCCGTGGTCTTGCGCGTGACGGCGTTGACGATCTTGCTGGGCATGGTGCGGAAGAAGCTGTCGTTGTCCTGGCGGCCCTGGCGCCAGCCGCCCACCACGTCGAAGCCCTCCTCCACCTTGGCCACGAGCTTGGGGATCTCCTCGGGCGGGTTCTGCAGGTCGGCGTCGAGGGTCACCACCACCTGGCCCTGCACCTCGGCGAAGGCGCCGAAAATGGCGCTGTGCTGGCCGTAGTTGCGGTTGAACTCCACGACCTTGATCCGGGGTTCGGCCTTGGCGAGGTCGATGAGCATGGAGAGGCTGCGGTCCCGGCTGCCGTCGTCCGTGAAGATGATCTCCCAGGGCCTGGCCGGATCTGCGAAGGACTCCGCCATGACCTTGGCCAGCCGCTTCCACAGCACGGGGATGTTCTCCTCCTCGTTGTAGATGGGGATGACGATGCTGAGGTAGGGGTCCATGGGCGCTCCGAAGGGTCCATTCTAGTAGGATCAACAGATTGCTGGAGTTCCCCATGTCCGAGCCCAAGATCCTGCTGGTGGAAGACGAGCTCAGCCTCGCGGAGGGCATCAAGCTCAACCTGGAGCTGGAGGGCCTCGCCTGCACCTGGATTCCCCGTGGCGACCAGGCCCTGAAGCAGATCCTGGCCGAGACCTACGACCTGGTGATCCTCGACGTGATGCTGCCCGGCATGGACGGCTTCACCATCTGCGAGAAGGTCCGCGAGGCCAAGAACTTCACGCCCATCCTCTTCCTCACCGCCAAGAACACCGACGATGATCGCGTCCACGGCTTCGAGACCGGCGCCGACGACTACCTGGGCAAGCCCTTCCAGGTGCGCGAACTTTTGCTGAGGGTGCGGGCCATCCTGCGCCGGGAATCCTGGTACAAGAGCCGCGAGATCAACAGCCGGCAGCCCTTCGGCCCCTTCTGGGTGGACTTCGACAACTTCTGCGGCGAGGGTCCCGGCGGCGCCTTCCAGCTGGGCGTGAAGGAATCCATGATCCTGAAGCTGCTCATGGAGCGACCCGGCCAGGTGGTGAGCCGCACGGACATCCTGGACAAGGTGTGGGGCGAGGACGCCTACCCCACCAGCCGCACCGTGGACAACTTCATCGTGCGCATCCGCCGCGTGATGGAGGAGGACCCCCCACCACCCGAAGTGGGTCCACACCATCCGCAGCGTGGGCTACCAGTTCGATCCCGAGGGGAAGCAGCGGAAGGGTGAGGAGACTATAAAGGCGGCAACCCGCGCCCCTTTCTCCTCGTGGCTTTGTGGCTTCAGGAAACCTATTTGACGTCGAGGTCCCGACTGCGGGCCAGCTTCTCGAAGCTCACAAACTGATCGCCGAGGCTGGCAGGAGCGGGGCCCTGCTTCACCTCGACGAGGACGAGGCGCTTCTCTTCGCCCTTGCCGAACTTGCTGTCGCCCACCACCGGCTCGAAGGCGGGCAGCAGGGCCAGCTCGCCCGCGGCGCCTTCCGGCGCCTTGGCGGCGGTGATGTCGGCGGCCTTGGCCAGCAGGGCCGCGCCGGGCGTGGCGCCCAGGCGGCGCAGGTCCAGCCAGCCGAAGCCGGGATCGCGCAGCAGGTCGAGGTCGTCCTTGTCCAGCCAGGCTGCCAGGTCGTTCAAGGCCTTGGTCTGCACGGGATCGGCCTTGCGGCGGGTCTTCTTCTCGCCGTTGATCTCGACTTCCTGGGGCGTGTTCTCGATCCAGGCCTGCGCGCGCTTCACCCACAGGGCTGTGATGGCCTTCTGCTCCGAGAAGCCCTCGGGGGCCTTGGGTCCCTTGGTCTTGGCCTTCTTGCCCTTGGCGGGCGCCTCGGGCTCGGCCCAGGTGGGCGCCGCGGCATCGACCTTGGGATCCAGGAGCAGGCCCTTGATCTTGGCCAGCCGGGGCTCCAGGCCCTTGGGCCCGGTCTTGGCGGCGGCGCGGGCCGCGGCCTGCAGATCCTTCCAGGTGCCCTCGAGGAGGAGCTTCTTCCCGTCGGCATCGTAGAGGCCATGATTGGCGCGCAGCTTCCCGAGATACGCCTCCGCCGCCGGCAGCACCGCCGAGGCCTTCTCGGGGATGTCGAGCTTGGCGTTCACCAGCGCCTGGAGTGTCTCCCGCACCTCGATGGCCCGGGGGTGGCTGCGGTAGGTGCCCAGCTCGTGGGCGGCCAAGGCTGCCCGGTGGAGGGTGTAGGCCAGCTTGCGCTGGGTGGGGCGCAGCTGGTCGAAGGGTTTGGCCTCGGCAGGCTTCGGCTCCTCGGCCTTGGGGGTTGCCGGAACCTCTGATTTCACTTCGGCGGGCTTCACCTCTGGGGCGGGAACCTGGGCCGGAGCCGGTGGCGGTTCGACGGGTGGCGTCTGGGCCAGGAGGCCCGAGGCCAGGATGAGGGCCATGGCCCAACGTCGCTGCATATAGGACTCCTCGGTGAGGGTGCGGTGGAACCCCCCCATTATGCAGCAGGCGCCAACCTCACGCCTCGACCGGAGTCTCTAGCAGACGCTCAAGACTTTGCTTGAGTTGCTTTAGATCGAAGGGCTTACCCAGGTAAGGCACCTGGCTCGCCTCGAGGAATTCCCGGGTCTTCGCGTCGAAGGCATCGCCCGTCGTGTAGAGGATCCTCTGCGTCATGGCCGGCCGGTGGGCCTTGAGCCAATCGAAGAGGTCCATCCCAGACAGCCCCGGCATCCGGATATCGGACACGATCAAGTCGTAGGTCCCGGCCTCGAGGCTCTGGATGGCCTCGTCACCCCGGGTGCTGGAAGCGACCTCCAGACCCCAGGCGCTCAGGGCATCCACGAGGCACTCGAGCAGGAAGGCCTCATCATCGACCACGAGGGCTCGGGCGCCCTTGAGACCCATGGGCTGGGCAGGCGGGGCGGCGATCGGAACGGCCGAGGGCAGTGCCGTTCTGGGGAGCTCCAGAAGCAGGGCGTTGCCCAGGCCCTCCTGGCTCCTCGCACTCAGGCGGCCGCCATGCTGGCGAACGATGATGTCGGCGATGGGCAGGCCCAGGCCTTCCGTGGTCGTGGCCTGGGCGGGATCAAAGAGGGCCGCCAATTGGGCCTCGCCCAGGGCCGGGCCGGTGTCCTGGACGACCACCTGCAGGTTTTCGGCGTTGCACCGGGTCGCAACCCGGAGGCGCTTCATGGGACTCAGCGCCATGGCCTGGAGGCCGTTCAGCAGCAGGTTGGTGAGGGCCTGGACGATGAGCCCCGGATCCGCCACCGCGTCGGGCAGGGAGGAATCCAGGTTCAGTTCCAGGGTGACGCCCATGCGCTGGGCCTTGGCCTCCACCAGGCTCACCGACTCCTGCGCCAGCTGGTTCAGCTGGGTCAGCATGGGCCGAGCGCTGGGCGGATTGAGGACCGTCAACAGGGGATGGAGGAGCGCCTGGATGGAGTCCACGGCCTTCACCAGCCGGGTGGCCTGCTCGGCCTGGTGCGGATCCATGACCGATTCGGCGAGCAGCCGCGATTCCAGGAGCACGGGAGTCAGCCGGTTGGCCACCTCATGGAAGAGGGAGGGAACCAGACGGCCCAGGGCTTCGTGCTTCTGGGAATGCACGAGCCGGTCCTCCAGGTCCTTCTGCTCGCTGAGGTCACGGACGAGGGCCGAAAAGGCCAGCACCCGGTCGTCGGTGCCGCGGACGGGGGCATAGGTGATGTGGGCCGGAAAGGCGAGCCCCCCCTTGCGCAGCCGGGTGGTGGCCATGTCCCGGATCACCTGTCCGCGGTTGATCTGCAGCGCCACCTGGTCCAGCTCGCCCAGGAGGTGGTCCGGCGTCAGCTGGGCGATGTTGCGTCCGACGATCTCGGGGCGGGAGTAGCCGAAGATGCGTTCGGCGGACATGTTCCAGGTGAGGATCTTCCCGTCCGGCGAGTACGAGATCACGGCCTCGCCGATGTTCTGCACCAGGCCCTCCAGGTACTTCCGGGTCTTGAGGTTGTCCTGGTTCGCGCGATCTAGCTGGGAATAGAGCTGGCTCAGCTCCTCGTTCTTCTTCTCGAGCGTGTCTTTGGTCTGCTTCAGCTCGGAGTAGAGCCGCGCGGTTTCCATGTTGGATTTGAGGGCGTCTTCCAGCAGCTCCTGGGCATCGGCGACCTTGCCCGGCACCAGGTCGGCCACGCTGACATTGCTGTGCCGCAGGACCGTGGACTCCACCGCCGGGGCCAGGGGCGGGTCCTGGGGGGGCGGGAGCTCCCGCATGCTGGAGCGCACATTGGATTCGATGAGATTCAGCATCTCGTCGAAGTCCTTGATCTTCTTGTCCAGGTGGTACTTCTTGAAGGTGTAGCCCACGGTCTCGCGGGTGATGGACAGGAAGGTGTCCAGCACGCCGGTGCCCCGGTTCGCCACGGATTCGAAGTAGGGCACGCTGCGGAAGTTCAGGCGCCGGTTCATGACGCCCACGGCCATGGCGTCGGGCAGGTCGCGCTTGTTGTACTGGATGACGAAGGGGATCTGCTTGATGTTCAGCCGGTTCGCATTGAGGTTGTGGTACAGGTTCGACAAGGAGTCCACGTTGTCCTGCATCTTGGCTTCGCTGGAATCCGCCACGAACACCACGCCGTCGGCCCCCCCGAGCACCACGCGGCGGCTGGCGTCGTACTGCACCTGGCCCGGCACCGTGTAGATCTGCAGATGGATGGCATTGCCGTAGATGTAGCCCAGGTTGATGGGCAGCAGGTCGAAGAAGAGGGTGCGGTCCTCCTGGGTGTTGACGGAGAACATCTCCCCCCGCTGCTGGTCCGAGCACATGGCGTGCAGGGATTGCAGGTTGGTGGTCTTTCCCGACAAGCCGGGCCCGTAATAGACCAGCTTGAGCAGGATCTCATTGGCACGGGTGTTGAACTGAACCATGGGTTCGCCAGGAAAATAGTGGAATTCAGCCTACCACGGCGGGCCGTGGCGCAAGGCGCCTCTCCAATTCAACGGCAACCCCCGTGCTAGCATGACCTTTTCCACTTTTGAGGTTCCTAACGAAATGACCGTCCCGACCCATGTCGCAATCATCATGGACGGCAACGGCCGCTGGGCGGCCCAGCGCGGGTGGCCCCGCATCAAGGGGCACAAGGCCGGGGTCCAGACCGTGGAGCGCATCCTGGAGGCGGCCTCCGATGCGGGGATCCAGCACCTCAGCCTCTATGCCTTCTCGACGGAGAACTGGAAGCGCCCCGCCCTGGAAGTGGGGGCCCTCATGGCCCTCCTTCGCATGTACCTGCGCATGTTCGTCCACCAGCTGGCGAAGAAGGGCATCCGCTTCCACCACCTGGGCGCCTCCGAGGGCATGCCTGCGGGCATCCTGGCCGACATGCGAACCCTGGAGGAGGCCACGGCCCGGAACACGGGCATGACCTTCCACCTGGCCGTGAACTACGGCTCGCGACTGGAGCTGGCCCAGGCCGCCCGGCGCTGCGTGGAGGATGGACTCCAAAGCGGGGACATCAACGAGGACGCCCTGTCCGCGCGCCTCTGGACCGCAGGGGTGCCCGACGTGGACCTCCTGATCCGAACCAGCGGCGAGCATCGGATCTCCAACTTCCTGCTCTGGCAGTCCGCCTACGCGGAGCTCTACATGACCGACCTCCTCTGGCCGGACTTCGGCCCCGCGGAGCTGCAAGCGGCCCTTGAGGACTATGCCCAGCGCGAACGGCGCTTCGGGGGGATCTGATGGAACGGACCACGCCCAAGGTGGATACCAAGAACCTGACCGTGCGGGTGGCCACGGCCCTGGTCTTCGGGGTCTTCTTTTTCAGCCTCCTCTGGTTCGGGGACCGGCCCTGGGCCCCCTGGACCTTCCTGGCGGTCATGGCGGGTGCCATCGTCATGGGCATGCGCGAGATGACGCTCATCGCCCGGGCACGGGGCTTCAACCCTTCGCTGGTGGCTGGGGTGCTGGTGGCCTGGGGCTTCCTCGGCCACTTTTTCCTGGCCACCGGGCACCAGGACCCCCTGCCCCTCTGGCTGGTGCTGAGCTTCGGGGCCTTCATCATCCACTTTGGCGCCCTGTTCTTCGACGGGAAGCTGGAGGAGGCCCTCCCCAGCCAAGCCATCACCTGGCTGGGGGCCCTGTACCTTGGCCTGGGCCTGGGCCTCCAGCTCAAGCTCTTCCTGCTCCAGGGCACCCTGCCCAGGACCGGCAGCCGGCTGATCCTCTCCCTCTTCATCATCACGTGGTTCGGCGACACGGCCGCCTACTTCGTGGGCAGCTTCTTCGGCAAGCACAAGCTGGCCCCGCGCGTCAGCCCCAAGAAGAGCTGGGAGGGCGCCATCGGCAATTTCGCGGGCAACCTGCTCGGAGCCTCCCTCATGAAGGCCACGGTCTGCTCCGAGTGGAGCCTGGTGGATGTCGTGGCCCTGGCCCTGCTGCTGGGCACCGCCGGGCAGCTCGGCGACCTGGTGGAGAGCACCTGGAAGCGCAGCGCCGGCGTCAAGGACTCCAACGCCGGCGGCGTGTCCATTCCGGGCCATGGCGGCATGCTGGACCGCGTGGACAGCCTGGTCTTCGCCGCCCCGGTGCTCTATGCCTACGTGCACTTCGTCCACGGGTTCAACTAATTGAGAAGCCTCGCCCTCCTCGGCTCCACTGGGAGCATCGGCACCTCCACCCTGGATGTGGTCAAGGCCCACCCGGAACGGCTGTCGGTGGTGGCCCTTGCGGCGGGCCGGAACCGGGAACTCCTGAAGACGCAGTGCGAGGCCTTCCGGCCCCGCTGCGTCTCCGTGGGCACCCGGGAAGACGCGGACTGGCTGCGTTCGAGCCTCTCCTACCGGCCTGACCTGCACTGGGGCGCCGAGGGCCTGCTGGCCTGCGCCCTCCACCCCGATGCCGACACCGTGGTGGCGGCCGTGGTGGGTAGCGCCGGACTGGCCAGCACCGAGAGCGCCCTGCGGGCTGGGAGGCGGGTCTGCGTGGCCAACAAGGAATCGCTGGTGGTGGGCGGCGCCCTCATGCACGAGGCGGCCCTGGCCGGGGGCGGGGAGCTGCTGCCCGTGGACAGCGAGCACGCCGCCCTGCACCAGCTGCTGGCCGACCGGGATCCCGCCACCGTCCGGGAGGTGCGCATCACCGCCAGCGGGGGCCCCTTCCGTGACTGGCCCCTGGCGCGCATCCAGGCCGCCACCGTGGCCCAGGCCCTGAACCACCCCACCTGGAAGATGGGCCCGAAGATCACCATCGACAGCGCCACTCTCATGAACAAGGGGCTCGAGGTCATCGAGGCCTCAGTGCTCTTCGGCCTCCGGGCCGGCCAGGTGGCCGTCACCGTGCATCCCCAGAGCCAGGTCCATGCCATGGTGGGCTTCCACGACGGCAGCTACCAGCTGCAGGTCTGCGCCAACGACATGAAGGTGCCAATCCAGTACTGCCTCCTCTATCCAGAGAAGCAACCGGGTCCCGTGGCCCCCTATGCCTGGGACGAGGCCCGCACCTGGACCTTCGAGGCCCCGGACCTGGACCGCTTCCCCTGCCTGGGACTGGCCTACGAGGCGCTCCGGGCGGGGGGCACCGCCCCGGCCATCCTGAATGCCGCCAACGAGGTGGCCGTGGCCGCTTTCCTCCAAGGTCGGCTCCGGTTCTGGGACATCCAGGCCTGCAACCGCGACACCCTGGACAGCCTTCCCGTCCTGCCGGCCGGGTCCCTGGCCGAAGTGCTGGGTGCGGACGGGGCCGCAAGGCGTCATGCTGAGGGTTGGGTCCAAGCCCGGACCTGATCTTTCCGGATGTCCATGCGCCGTCTTCCCCTCTCCTATTCCTTCTGTGTGGCCTTGGTGGCGGTCGCCGCCTTCGCGTTCAAGATGCCCGGCGTGGGCTTCTGGGGCCCCGTGCTCATGCTGGGCGGCCTGATCTTCCTGCACGAGGGCGGCCACTTCCTCGCCGCCAAGTACATGGGCATGCCCGTGGAGGTCTTCTCCCTGGGCTTCGGCCCACGCCTCTTCGGGTTCAAGTGGCGGGAGACGGACGTGCGTCTTTCGGCTCTGCCTCTGGGCGGCTACGTGAAGCTGGCGGGCTTCAACCCCGAGGACCCCGGGGCGGACGACCCCTACGGCTTCCTGAAGCAGCCCTACGGCAAGCGGATGCTGTTCTACAGTGGCGGCATCCTCGCCAACCTGGCCACCACCCTGGTGCTCTTCACCTTCGTGGGGGCCGATCAGGCGCGGGTCACGAAGGTCCAGGACTCCTGGACCGTCATCGAGGTCATCCCCGGCGGTGCCGCCGACCAGGGAGGCCTGAAGGTGGGCGACGAGCTGCGCGGCATCGGGGGCCTCAGCTTCCCCGGTTCAGAGTGGGAGGCCGCCGTGGCCTACATCCAGGCCAACCCCGGACAGGTCGTGCCGTTCCACATCACCCGCGAGGGCAAGCCCCTGGAGTTGCCCCTCACGCCCCGCCTGGAAGGCGGCAAGGGGAAGCTGGGCTTCATGCCCCTGCCCATGCCCACCCCCCTCGAACGACGCGCCTACCGCCCCGGCGATTTCCTGGAGGGCGGCCGCTACGCCCTGACCACCTCCTGGCGCCTGAGCGGCCAGGTCTTCGGCTTCCTCGGGAAATTGGTCACCTTCCAGGCCAAGAGCAGCGAGGTGGCCGGCCCCATCGGCATCATCCGCCAGGGCAGCCGGGCCGCGAAGACCGGCTGGGACGTCTTCCTCTTCATGTGCGGAGCCATCAGCCTCCAGCTGGCCCTGCTCAACGCCCTGCCCATCCCCGCCCTGGATGGCGGCCACATGGCCCTGCTCACCTTCGAGAAGCTGCGCCGCAAGGACCTCACCATCGAGCTCAAGGAGAAGATCCTCACCGGCGGCTTCCTGCTCCTGGCCTCTCTCATGGCCCTGGTGATCGTCCTGGATCTGCTCAAGCTCCGGAAGTAGGGCGGAAGCGTCAGGCCCTTGGGAAATAGACCCGGAAGGTGGTGCCCTTGCCCGGCTCGCTCTCCACCTGGATGACCCCGTGGTTCTGCTTCACGATGCCGTGCACCGTGGCCAGGCCCAGTCCCGTCCCCCGGCCCGCCGGCTTGGTGGTGAAGAAGGGCTCGAAGATCCGCTCCGCCAGCTCCGGCGCCATGCCGCAGCCGCTGTCGGCCACGCTCAGGCAGACATGGTCGCCGGGGCGGGCCTCCGGCAGGGTGGCGCAGTCCGTTTCGTCCAGGCTGCGGTTGGCCGTGACCACCTCGATGCGTCCCCGGCCCGTGATGGCATCCCGCGCGTTCACCACGAGGTTGGTCAGCACCTGGTCCAGCTGGGTGGGGTCCATGCGGACCTCCCAGAGGCCGGGTGCCGCGGTCCACGCCAGCTGGATCTCAGGACCCACCAGCCGGCCCAGCACCCCCCGCATGCCGGTCACGGCAGAGTTCAGGTCCAGCAGACAGGGCTCCACCGGCTGTCGGCGCGCAAAGGCCAGCAGCTGGCGGGTGAGGTTCGCGGAGTGGCGGGCCGCCCGCTGGATCTCCTCCAGATACTTGCGCTCGGCCTGGACCTGGGGCATCTGGTAGAGGGCCAGGTCGGCATTGGCGAGGATGACCCCCAGCATGTTGTTGTAGTCGTGGGCGACGCTGCCCGCGAAGCGGCCCACCAGCTCCATCTTCTGGGCCTGCTGCAGCTGGGATTCCAGGCGGCTCTGCTCGGCGACCATCCGGTGGTGCTCCGTGATGTCCCGGCCGATGCCCAGCACCCCGGTCAGGCGACCCTCCACGTCGTACATGGGGGTCTTCAGGGTCTCCAGCAGAATCTTCTGGCCGGTCTCCGCCAGGGTGACCCACTCCTCGTTCACCCGGGTCTCCCCCGCGGCGAGGACCTCCCGGTCCTTCTGGCGGAAGAAGTCCGCCTGCTCCCGGGAGACGAAGTCATGGTCGGTCTTGCCGAGGATGGCGGCCTCCTTCGCCCCGAAGAAGCGCTCGAAGGCCCGGTTGCAGCCGAGGTAGACGCCCTCCGGATCCTTCAGCCAGACCAGGTCGGGGATGGCGCGAAGCAGGGACTGCAGCCGGGCCTCGCGACTGGCCACCTTGTCCACCAGGCGCCGGACCATGACGAAGAGCATGATCGCGGTCACCGCCACGAAGAACCAGCCCTTCAGGATGCTCACCAGGGTCATGGCCGCCGGATCCTGGAACAGGGCGGCCACCACGCGGTCCGACAGGAGGATCCAGAGCCCGGAGAAGCCGGCATAGAGGAACACCACCCGGAGCGCCCCGGCGGTACTGGAGGCGCTGCCCTTGGGATGGATCTGGATCGGTTCGGACATGGGGCGCGCAGCTCCTGCGAAGATCCTACCCCCTCAGAGCCCCAGCAACTCCTTGATCCTGGGCGTGGCGCTGCGGCTGACCTCCAGGTCCAGGCCCTCCGCCACGCGCACCGAAGCGCGGCCGCCTTCCAGGGGGCGCAGGCCCAGCACGGCCTCGGGGCGCAGGAGCAGGTGCCGCTGGATGCGGAGCAGCCCGGCGCCGGGGAAGGCACCCTCCACTTCCGCCAGGGTGGTCCAGGCGGTGCGATGGCGGCTGCCGGCGGCCCAGGCCCAGACCACCTCCTCCTCCACCTCGAAGTGGGTGGTGCGCTTCAGGTCCAGGAAGACGTGGCCCTCGCCAGCCTTCACCGGGAAGCGCGGTGGCAGGGCAGCCGGAGCCTCGCCCCGGCGCAGGCCCCCCTCCCGCAGCCGGGCCAGGGTCTTGGCCAGACGCTCGGCGGAGATGGGCTTCATGATGTAGTCCACGGCAGCGGCCTCGAAGGCCCGGACCGCATGTTCCGAGTGGGCGGTGACGAAGACCACCGGCGGGCAGTGGCGGCAGTCCCCCAGCTCGGCGGCCACCTCGAGGCCCGTGGCTCCGGGCATCTGGATGTCCAGGAACAGCGCGTCCACCTCCCGAGGCTCCTGCAGCCAGGCCAGCACCGAGGGGCCGTCCGCCAGCTCTGCCCTCACGTCGCAGCCGGCCTCCCGCAGCAGCCGGGCCAGGCGTGTGCGCGCCAGGGGTTCGTCGTCGGCCAGGGCCACCCGCAGGGTCTTCATCGACGCATCTCCAGGCTGGGCAGCTCGACCGTCGCCACCGTGCGGGGGCCTTCGCTGCGCAAGTGAAGGATGGCCGCGGAGCCGTAGGCCAGCCGCAGCCTCGCCTCCAGGTTCGCCAGCCCCACACCGGTGCCCGGCACCAGACCCAGGCCGCGGCCCGTGTTCGAGACCCGCAGGACAAGGCCCCCATTGTGGCGGCGCAGGGAGATCTCCAGTAAGCCGCCCTCGGGATGGGGGGCGATGCCGTGCTTCAGGGCATTTTCCACCAGGGGTTGGATCAGGAAGGGGGGGGCCTCCACCTGGTCAAGTCCGGCATCCCAGTCCCACAGCACCCGGAGGCGGCCGCCGAGCCGCAGGCCCTCCACCGCCAGGAAGCGCTGCACCAGGGCACGCTCCTCGGCCAGGGGGGCCCGGGGGCGGTCGCCGTGGCGCAACAGGGCGCGGTACAGCTCCGACAGATCGAGGATGCCCTGCTCGGCGGCCACGGGATCCTGGCGCACCAGCTCGGCCAGACCATTCAGGGAGTTGAAGAGGACGTGGGGGCTGAGCTGGCCACGGAGGAGCACCCACTGGGCCTCCTCTAGCCGGGACTCGGCGGCGGCCTTCTCCTCTTCCGAGATGACCGAGAAAGAGATGATCGCCCCCAGGATGGTCATCATCGGGAGCCCCACGAGGAGGTTCAGCACCAGCACTCCCTTGAAGCTGCCGTTGACGCCCGGGGCAAGGCCCATGGCCTCAGCCTTCAGGTCGGCGTTCCGCACCAGGAACCAGCTGATGGTCACCAGCGCGAAAATCACCAGGGCGTTGAAGACCAGCGCCTGGAGCAGGCCGCGCCCGAAGGCCGGGCGGGAGCGGTCATCACCGCTCCAGCGCCAGGGCATGGGCGCCAGGAAACCGTAGCTGAAGGACACCAGGAACGGCATGACCAGGGAATTGACCAGTGCGCCCGGGTGGCGCAGCTGGGTGGCCATAGGCACCACGAGGAACTGCAGGCCCGTGAAGAGGGCCGCGAAGAGCAGCACGATCACCCAGGGCGTCCGCTTCCGCAGACGCGACCGGAAGTGCTGCTGGAGGGCACCGATTTGCATGGTCTCCAGCATGCCCGAGGCACCGCTTCAACGGGCGGGGGTCGCCGGACGGTTCCCCCGGACCGCCCATCCGGCGGCGAGGGCCGGTGGTCCGCCCGGAACGGCGGCCCCGCCGCCGGCACCCAAGGGAGCATCCCGGAGCCCCCATGCGCCCCCTCCTGTTCTTCGCCCTGCTCACCACGCTGGCCCTGCCCGCCGCCGAAAGGAAGGTCCCCATGTCCCTGCACGAGCTCACCCTCAACACCCTGGACGGCAAGCCCCAGTCCCTCGCCGCCTACAAGGGCAAGGTCGTCCTCGCCGTGAACGTGGCCAGCGAGTGCGGCTACACGCCCCAGTACGCAGGCCTCCAGAAGCTCTACCAAGCCCAGAAGGACCACGGCCTGGTGGTACTGGGCTTCCCCTGCAACCAGTTCGGCGGGCAGGAGCCGGGGAGCGCCGCCCAGATCGGAGCCTTCTGCCAGAAGAACTACGGCGTGACCTTCCCGCTCTTCGAGAAGCTCGAGGTCAAGGGCGCCCATCAGGCGCCGCTCTACCAGTTCCTCACGGCCAAGCACGGCGAGCCCGCCTGGAACTTCCACAAGTACCTGGTCGGCAAGGACGGGCAGGTCATCGCGGCCTTCTCCAGCAAGGTGGCCCCCGACAGCCCGGAGTTCCTGGCAGCCATCGAAGCCGCGCTCAAGTAGCCCTTCTGGGCCGCCCCGCTCCGCTACCCTGGAGCCATGCGCGATCCCGAGGCCCTGCGTGACCAGCACAAGCGGCGCCTGGCCTGGATGCCCTGGCTCTACTTCGCCCTGAAGGCCCGGCACCGCGCCTGGGCCGAGCCCTGGCAGGCCGAGGTGCAGGCGCGGCTCCTGGCCCAGGAGACCCTTCAGCTGGGCCAGGGCTGCTTCATCGCGCCGGATGCGGCCATCTTCGGCGAGCCGGGGCGGGCCGTGGTGCTGGGCGACCGCTGCGCCATCGCCGCCCAGGCCTTCCTGCATGGGCCCATCACGCTGGGCCATGACGTGAGCGTGAACGCCGGGGCCCGCCTGGATGGCGGCCGCAAGGGTCTCGTCATCGGCGACGGCACCCGCATCGCCAGCGGCGCCGCCATCTACGCCTTCGACCACGGCCTGAAACCGGACCGCGACATCAAGGACCAGCCGGTGCGCTCCCGCGGCATCCGCATCGGCCGCGATGTCTGGGTCGGGGCCAACGCCGGCATCACGGACGGCGTCACCCTTGGCGACCACGCGGTGGTGGCCATGGGGGCCGTGGTGACCAGGGACGTGCCGGACTGGGCCATCGTGGCCGGCGTCCCCGCCGTGGTGGTGGGCGATCGGCGGGAGCGCTAGCGGGGTTGGTGGCGCCTCTTGCCACAGGGTGGCGCCGCTGCGTTGCAGTTCGCGTCCATTCAGGGGCTCATCGTTCCACAAACCATTGTCCCAGCTTGATTTTCAACCTTGGCACGGCTCGTGAGATCCAAAGTGCATGGGGCCCATACCATCCCGCCCCGTCTAGGAGGCCCCATGCGAAGCCTGGTCCTGCTTGCCCTTGCAGTCCTCGCGACCCTGCCCCTCTCCGCCCACGGCCACGGGCGCGGCCCCCGCCGCATCGTGGTGGTCGAGCGCCCCACCTGCGCGCCCCAGCCCCGCTGGGAGGCCCGCCACTGGGACGACCGGCGCTGGGACGACCGCTGGGAGCGCCGCCACGCCTACCGCCGCTACGACTGCGACGACGACCGCATCGTGCTCGGCCTGCCCCTGCCCAGGCCCCTGCTGCCCCCGCTGCGCGGCCACGTGGTCATCCGCCTCCGCTGACCAGTCAGTCGCTTCGACAGTCCTTGTCTAACCCCTGGCCGGAAAATGGATTCAAGGCAACTGACCGGGTCCCCAAAATTTTCGCTTCAGGCCTTGACAAAGGCGAATTAAAAACGAATACTGAGTAAACGGGACAGATGGAGCCCCCATGCAGACCCCTTTACATCGGTTTGGTTACAAGTTCAGCGGCTACTTCATGGAATACGGCCCCATCGAGGCCGACAACCTGGAGGCAGCCAAGGCCGAGATCCGGCAGCGCCTGAGCGTAAGCCGCCTGCCCCTTGGGCTCCAGATCTGGGACCTGGCCGAGCGTCCCCTCGCCCGCTGGCGCGTGGACGCCGCCAGCTGAGGCCGGGCGAGCCAAGTCCCTAGTCCTGGTGGGCCTTCCACCAAACCTTGCCCTCGGCCACGTCCTGGGCGATCTGGACCCTCAACTCGTCCACCGATGCGAACTTCACCTCGCCGCGGATGCGGTGGAGGAAGCCCACAGTCAGGCGGGTGCCGTAGAGGTCGCCGTCGAAGCCCGGCAGGTGGGTCTCCACCGTGAGGCGCCGACCCTCGAAGGTGGGTTTCTCGCCCACGTTCGTAAGGCCCAGGCGGACGCCGCCCTGGTGGGGCAGGAGCACCTTGGTGACGTAGACGCCGAAGGCCGGCAGCTGCTCCTGCTCCCAGGCCAGGTTCGCCGTGGGAAAGCCGAGGTGGCGGCCGCGCCGGTCGCCCTCCACAACCACGCCGGTGAGGGCGTAGGGGTGGCCCAGCAGGGCGGCGGCCACCTCGGCTTCGCCCGCGTCGAGCGCCTCGCGGATGCGCGTGCTGGACAGGCGGCCACCGTCCGGCGCCCGCAGGGCCAGGGTGCGCACCTCACAGCCGTGCGCAGCACCCCAGGCCGCCAGGGTCTCCACGGTGCCGCTGCGGTCGCGACCGAACTGGAAGGCGCGGCCCACATGGATTTCCACCGGGGCCAGGACCTGCTGGATCCGGTCCAGGAAGGCCTCCGGACTCAGCTCCGAGAAGGTCCGGCTGAAGGGGATCACCCAGGCCGTGTCCATGCCCGCCGCCTCGAAGGCCGCCAGCCGCTGCTCGAGGGTCATGAGCAGCTTCGGCTTGCGCTGGGGCGCCACCACCAGGGTGGGGTGCGGATCAAAGGTCACCACCGCCGCGCGGCGGCTCAATAGCCGGGCCCGGGCGGCCGCGATCTGCAGCAGCTCCCGATGCCCCGCATGCACCCCGTCGAAGGTGCCCAGGGTCACCACGAATGGGCCGGAAGCCGGAGCCGACTCCAGCTCGTGGCGCCAGACCTCCATCACTCCGCCCCGTCCTGCTCGGCAGGCCAGGCCAGGCTGGCCACGACGCTGCCCGCCAGCACCGCCGCGATGACCAGCAGGCTGATCTGCACCGGGATGTGCACCCACTGGGCGATGCACATCTTCACGCCCACGAAGGCCAGCACCACGGCCAGGCCCGTCTTCAGGCGGTGGAAGCGGTCCATCATCTTGGCCAGCAGGAAATAGAGGCTCCGCAGACCCAGGATCGCGAAGATGTTCGAGGTGTAGACAACGAAGGGATCGCGGCTCACGGCAAGCACCGCCGGAATGGAATCCACGGCGAAGACCAGGTCCGTCACCTCGATGGTGATGAGCACCAGCAGCATGGGCGTGGCCAGGCGCTTCCCTTCCCGGATCACCCAGAAGCGCTCGTGCCCACCGGTCTCGTCATAGGGCACCAGGCGGCGGAAGGCCCGCACCAGCGGGTACTGCGTGGGATCCGCGTCCTCCTCGGTCGCCAGCAGCATCTTCAACCCGGTGTAGACCAGAAAGCCGCCGAAGACATACATCATCCACTCGAAGCGGTTCAGCAGGGCCGTGCCCGCCAGGATCATGGCCGCGCGCATGATCAGCGCGCCCAGCACGCCCCAGAACAGCACCCGGTGCTGGTGGCGAAGGTCCACCTGGAAGCTGCGGAAGACCAGCACGAACACGAAGAGGTTGTCCACGCTGAGGGACTTCTCCAAAACGTAGCCCGTGAACCACTCCAGCCCCTTCTGGGTGCCCTCGGCCTGCCAGATGAGGCCATTGAAGATGAGCGCCAGGGTGATCCAGACGGCGCTCCAGATGCCCGCCTCGCGCACGGAGGGGGCGTGCACCCGGCGGTTGAACACGCCAAGATCCAGGGCCAGCATCAGGAACACGAAGGCGTGAAAACCAGCCCAGGCCCACCAGGGCGCGGCTTGGAGCAGGGCGTCGACCAAGGGTCCTCCAGACCCTCAAGCTTATCTGGATTGGCCAGGGGCCCGACGAGTACGCCGGAAGGGGCCCCGCGGGGCCCCTTCCGGCACCTAGGTCTGCACCCTACTTGCGCTCCTGGGCGTCGTGCTTCTGGCGCTTGATGCGGCGGCTCTCGCGGTTCTGCTCCCGCTCGATCTTCCCCGCTTCCCTCTTCGTGATCTTGCCGTCGGCCTCGGCCTTGGCGATGTCCTTGTCGATCCTCGCCTCCTGGCGCTCCAGGCGGGCGGTCTCCTTCGGGGTGAGCTGGCCGCTCGCCACGCCCTGGGCGATGCGCTTCTGCTGGCGCTCGGCGCGCTTCTCGGCGCGGGCTTCGCGCTTCGGGGTCACGGTCTGGTTGCCGGGCTGGGGGGCCTGGGCGAAGAGGGCGGCGCCCGCGACGAGGGAGCCCAGCAGGGCGGCGGAAAGGCGGCGGAGGTTCATGGCGGATCCTTTGGGTGGGGGGCGACGGCCCCGCAGGTGGTCTTTTCACGGCCCATGCCAAGGGGGCATCCCTTCTGACCCCAGGGCCTCGCCCTTGGTTGAGGCGCCCAGCCGTGGAACCCTGCCCGATCCTCCGCTCGGCCCTGTCGCAGCCTGCCTCACCGCAGGACCACGGAATCCTTCATCATGTCCCCATGAGCCTGCCCCGCTTCTTCCTGGCGCCGCTGCCCGCCGCCGAGAACGCCCTCGTGCCCCTGGACGCCGAGGCCGCCCGCCACCTCAAGGCCCTGCGGCTGAAGCCCGGCGCCGCCCTGGAGCTGGTGCTGGGCGACCAGACCTGGCGGGCGGACCTGGCGAAGCTGGACCGGGGCCGGGCCACGGCTCGGCTGGTGGCGCCCCTGCACGAGGACCGGGAGCCTCCCGTGGCCCTCCAGGCCTGCCTGCCCCTGCCCGCCCAGCTGAGCCTCTTCGACGAGTGGCTGCCGCCGCTGGTGGAGCTGGGAATCACCCTCATCCAGCCCGTGGTCTACCGGCGGAGCGAGTTCGACGCCGCCAAGACCGCCGCCCGCATGGAGCGCTGGGCGCGCCTCATCCAGTCCGCCTGCGAGCAGAGCCACCGCAGCCGCCTGCCGGAGCTCAGGCCCCCCATGCCCTTCGCTAGCCTGCTGACCTGGGAGGCCCCCCAGAGGTGGGTGGCCTACGAGCTGGCCACGGGCCAGGCCAATCCACCCTGGCGGCCCGAGGCCCTGGCCTTCACCAGCGGCCCCGAGGGCGGCATCACGGACGAGGAGTTCGTGGCCCTGTGCGGGGCCGGGTGGCAGCCCGTGAGCCTGGGCCGCAGCATCCTCCGGGCCGTCACCACCCCCGTGGCCCTGCTGGGCGCCGTGCAGTACCAGCTGGGCGGGGGCCGCTCCGCCCAGGTCCCCTTCGGTGGCCTGATGCCGGAAAAATCATGCCCGGACGACTGCGGCCGATGACCTTCCTGATCCGTCCCGGCGAAGCTGCTGTCGTCCGGGCACCCCGGGAGGACCCGCCATGAAGCTCCGCGCCCTGCTCTGCACCCCCTTCCTGCTGACGGTCCCCCTGGCGGCCGGCGACTACGACGCCCTGGCCCGCACCCTGCGCCAGGCCTGGCCCCAGTGCGCCACCGTGGCCCTGGTCTGCGACACGGCCGGCAGCAAGGGCGCCATCGACGCCATCACTGGAGCCATGACGGGCATGAAGGTCATCGTGGTGGATGTGAAGGGCCCGCAGGACATCGGCAAAGCCGTGGCCACCCTCACCGGACGCCGCCCCGACGCCGTGGTGCTGGTGGCCGGGGACAAGGTGGCCGGAGATGGCAGCGGGGCCGCCGCCTTCCTCATCCAGCGCCTGGGGGCGGCCAAGATCCCCACCGTGGCCACCACCGAGCAGGCCGTGAAGCAGGGTGCGGTCTTCGCCGTGGGGCCCGGCACCGCCGGCAAGGTGCTGGGCAATGCCAAGGCTGCCGGCGCGGCGGGCGTCAGCCTTCCGGCCGGGGCCAGCCCCATCTGAGGGCCCTGGTCCAGGACAGACCACCCCACGGGCAGGTTTGGGGCTCCCCCTACCGATCGGGGTGGTCTGCGGATCGCCCTCGAATCCGGCCCCTTCCCCTGACTTTGAGTCAAGGCCCGGGGGGAGGGGTCGATGAGTTCTCCATGTGCCCGGTCCGGCGTGTGCCCGGATGGCCCCAAGGAGATCGAACCATGAAGCTTGTGACCCTTCTGTCCGCCGCCGCCCTGATGACCACCGCCCTGGCCGCCGGCGAATACGACGCCCTCGGCAAGGCCGTGCGCAGCGCCTGGCCCTCCGTGAGCACCGTGGCCGTGGTCTGCGACTCCGCCGCCAACAAGGGCGCCATCGACGCCATCGCCGGTGCCATGCCCGGCATGAAGCTCATCGTGGTGGATGTGAAGGGCCAGCAGGACATGGGCAAGGCCCTGACCACCCTGGGCACCCGCCACCCCGACGCCGTGGTGCTCGTGGCCGGCGACAAGGTGGCTGGCGATGGCACAGGCGCCGCCGCCTTCCTCATCCAGCGCATGGCCGCCGCCAAGGTTCCCACGGTAGCGACCACCGAGGTGGGCGTCCGCCAGGGCGCCGTGCTGGGCCTCGGCGCCGGCACCGGCGGCAAGCTGCTGGCCAACGCCAAGGTGGCCGGGGTCGCGGGCGTCACCATCCCCGCCGGCGCCAGCCAGATCTAAGCAGGAAACACCCCAACTCACGAGGTATGCTGAAGGCTCCCCCGGGAGCCTTCATGCGTATTCTGCTGCCCATCCTGGCCGCCACCAGCCTGCTTGCCCAGACGGCTCACCCGGCGCCCAGGGTGCAGGAGGGCCCGCTGCGCGCCCACCTGGCCTTCCTGGCCGATGACCTGCTGGAGGGCCGGGGCACGGGCCAGCGCGGGGCAGAGCTCACGGTGCGCTACCTGGAGACCCAGCTCCAGAGCCTGGGCCTGCGGCCGGGCAATGGCGCCTCGTACCGCCAGCCGGTCTCCCTGCTGGGCCTGAAGGCCCTGCCCGGACGCAGCGCACTGAGCTTCCTGGGAGGCGGCGCCTGCGCCACACCGAAGTTCGGCAGCGAGATCGTCTTCGGCTCCGGCGTGGCCCTGGCCGAACAGACCTTCGACGCGCCTGTGGTGTTCGCGGGCTTCGGCATCGACGCGCCCGAGTGGCGCTGGGACGACTACAAGGGCCAGGACCTGCGCGGCAAGGTGCTGCTCATGCTGGTGAACGAGCCCGCTCCCACCGCCGAGGAACCGGGTCTCTTCGAGGGGGCCAACCTGAGCGCCTACGGCCGCTGGACCAAGAAGTTCGAGATGGCCGCCCGGCAAGGTGCCGCAGGCGTCCTGCTGGTCCACACCACCCCCTCGGCCAGCTACGGCTGGTCCGTGGTGCGGCCCAGCTGGGAGGCCGAGCGCTTCACCCTGGCCTCGGGGCCTCGCGGCACCGGGCTGCAGGGCTGGGTCACCGAGGAGGTGGCGAAGGCCCTGGTGAAGCAGGGCGGCCAGGACCTGGAGGCCCTCCGCGTCCGGGCCCAGGGCCGCGACTTCCGGCCCGTGGCCCTGGATCTGCGGCTGAAGGGCACCCTGCACAGCGAGGTGCGCACCGTGGCGCAGTTCAACGTGGCGGGCGTGGTGCCGGGCACCGACCCCGTCCTCAAGGAGGAACTGGTGGTCTACAGCGCCCACTGGGACCACCTGGGCAAGGGCCCGGGCCTGGCCGTGGACGCCCATCCCCCGCAGGCCGAGCCCGGCCACGAGGACGACACCATCTACAACGGGGCCATCGACAACGCCTCGGGCTGCGCGGCCCTGCTGGCCATGGCCCAGGCCGCCCGCCACGCCCCGGCCAAGCGCAGCCAGCTGTTCCTCTTCGTGTGCGCCGAGGAGCAGGGCCTGCTGGGCTCCCGGGCCTACGCCGAGGCGCCCCTCTGGCCCCTGGCCAAGACCGCGGCGGATCTCAACCTGGACAGCCTCAACTTCGTGGCCCCCACCCGGGACATCGGCCTGCCCTTCCGTGAGCGCAGCACCCTGGGCGAGGTGGCCGAGGCCGTGGCCAAGGCCTCGCACCTGACGGTGGCCCCCACGCGGCCCGACACCGGCGGTGGCTACTTCCGCTCGGACCACTACAGCTTCGTGCAGGCCGGCGTGCCCGCCCTCTCCGTGGGCGGTGGCCGCGACTACATCGGTACCGACCCGGCCGCCCTCAAGGCCAGGGCCTCCGCCTACGGCAGGCGCTACCACCAGGTCAGCGACGAATACGATCCCGCCTGGGATCTGCGCGGCATGGTGCAGCAGGCCCAGTTCACCTTCGACCTGGGCCAGGCCGTGGCCAACGCCCCCACCAAGCCCACCTTCAAGCCCGCCAGGTAGGGCGGTGGCGCCAGTCCCAGGGCCGACCACCCGGTAAGCGCGGGCTGGTAGGCTGAGCGCACCTGATCCCCAATCCCGTTCTTCGCGCTCATCCCCATGCTTGGATGACCATTCCCCGCCAAGATCCCGTTGCCTGATCCCTGTTGGCCATGCTCGCAAAGGATCTTCACACCAGGAGCGCACATGCCCATCCATTACCTCGTTGATGGGGACCTGAACATCGTGTTCTCCACGTGGTCGATGGAAATCACGGCGAAGACAGCGGCCTCCTATTACAAACAGCTACTCCAAGACGAGACAGCTATGAACTGTGGGAGGAGCTTGGCGGATCTCCGCCAGGCAGATATGAAATTGACTGGCGCCGAGTTCAACGAGGTCATTGCCAAAGTGGTGGTTCCGAACCTCGGGTCAAGAACATGGAGATCAGCCATCCTAGTGCAGAAGCCGGATCAGTTTGGGGTGGCGCGCCAATATGATGTTTTTGCTTCAGGCTATAGCTCTAATTCCATCTTCTACGACTACGATGAGGCCCTTGAATGGCTTTTGAAGGCATGACAAGCGCTCAACTCGCATGTTCAGGGAGAGCCATGGTTCGAGGTCTTTCAATCACCTTGCTTCTCGCGTCGGTCATGGCCACTGGATGCAATGGAAATCACGATGTATCCACGTCCGTCCATATCAGCAACGGCAAAACGGAAGCCGAGCTGTTCGGAGAGGGCGCAAAGGCGACCGTGGCCGGAGAGGAGCTCGAAATCAAAAATGGGACCCTTTTCCTCAATAAAGTCTCCTATGGCGCCATTCCAGCTTCAGGCAGAGTGCGGTATCTCGTACTCCCTTCTGGCAGATCCTTGTCCGTGAACGGAACCCGGCGACATCCAGTCGTCCACTGAAGCCACCCGGCGCGGCCCCTGCACCCGTGGGATCGTGCCCTTGGCTCCGCCCCAGCCCCGCTGACCCGGGCGCCGAGAGCAAAATCCGGCCACCATGAGGGAAGGCCCAGGTCCGCCCCCCCGTTCTCACATCCCACCCGGAGACCCCATGCACCGCGCCGCCGCCCTGTTCCTCCTGCCCGCCCTCCTGTCCCTGGGCTGCACCAAGCCCGACCTGGATGTGTCCAAGCTGCGGATCGGCATGACCAAGAAGGAGGTGCTCATGAGGGCCGGGGGCCCCAAGCGCATCACCGAAGTGAACCTCAACACCGAACTGCACGAGTACGAGGCCTATGAGCGCTACGGCGCCATCAAGATCAACAGCCGCTCCAAGTTCGTGCGCTTCGTGGACGGCAAGGTGGAGGCCGTGGGCACCCTGGAGGAACTGAACGCCGGACGCTCCGCGCTCCGCCCCGAGGCACCCAAGGCCGCTCCGGGAACGCCCGCGAGCACCCAACCCGCGGCCACGATCTTCGACCTGCGGACCGAGCTGGAGAAGCTGGAAAAGCTGAAGAAGGACGGCCTCATCAACGAGGCGGAGTTCCAGGCGCTGCGCCAGAAGGTCCTGGACAAGGCCAAGGCCCAGTAGCAACGGCCCGCCCTTGCGGCGGCCCTGGGCCCGGCTACCATTGATGTGAATTCCTGTATCAATGTCGCTGGCCGCCCGCCCCAGTGGGCCTCGCCGAGGAGCCGCCGCCGTGAAGATCGCCGCCATCATCGTCCGCACCCTCATGGGGCTGCTGTTCCTCTTCGCCTCCATCACCTACTTCTTCAAGCTCATCACGCCGCCGGAGCCCACGGGCGCCATGAAGACCTTCGGCGCCGGCCTGGAGGCCGCGCGGTACCTGCTGCCCACGGTGATGGCCCTCGAGCTGACCTGCGGGCTGGCCCTGGTGGCGGGTCGCTTCGTGCCCCTGGCTACGGTGCTGCTGGCCCCCATCATCGTGAACATCCTGCTGATCCACGCCTTCCTGGCCCCCGAGGGCCTGCCCTTGGCGATCTTCCTCGTGCTGGCCAATGGCTTCCTCGCCTACCACCACCGGGAGAGCTACCGGCCCCTGTTCAAGGCCTGAGGCGCCTATCACGGGCCTGGGCTCAGGATCGTCCCGAGACCCCTTGGAGGGCGGCGTCGGGGGGGCCATCATGGAGGAAGCCCGCCGGGCTTCAGGGTTCCGGCGCAGAGCCATCCCATCTTTTCCAGGAGCAGACCCATGGCCATCAAAGTAGGCATCAACGGCTTCGGCCGCATCGGACGCATGGTGTTCCGCGCCGCCGTTCAGAACTTCCCCGATATCGAAATCGTGGGCATCAACGACCTGCTCGAGCCCGACTACCTGGCCTACATGCTCCAGTTCGATTCGGTCCACGGCCGCTTCAAGGGCACCATCGCCGTGGACGGCAACACCCTCATCGTGAACGGCAAGAAGATCCGCCTCACGGCTGTGAAGGATCCCGCCGAGCTGAAGTGGAACGAGATCGGCGTGGACGTGGTCATCGAGTGCACGGGCCTCTTCCTCACCCAGGAGACCTGCCAGAAGCACCTCGCCGCCGGCGCCAAGAAGGTCATCCAGAGCGCCCCCAGCAAGGACGACACTCCGATGTTCGTCTTCGGCGTGAACGACAAGACCTATGCGGGCCAGGCCATCATCAGCAACGCGAGCTGCACCACCAACTGCCTGGCCCCCGTGGCCAAGGTGCTGCACGACACCTTCGGCATCAAGCGCGGCCTCATGACCACCGTGCACGCCACCACCGCCACCCAGAAGACCGTGGACGGCCCCAGCAACAAGGACTGGCGCGGCGGCCGCGGGATCCTGGAGAACATCATCCCCAGCAGCACCGGCGCGGCCAAGGCCGTGGGCAAGGTCATCCCCGAGCTGAACAAGAAGCTCACGGGCATGTCCTTCCGGGTCCCCACCTCCGACGTGTCCGTGGTGGACCTCACGGTGGAACTCAACACTGAGACGACCTATGAGGCCATCTGCGCCGCCATGAAGGCCGCCGCCGAGGGCCCCATGAAGGGCGTGCTGGGCTACACCGACCAAAAGGTGGTGAGCACCGACTTCCGCGGCGAGAGCTGCACGTCGGTCTTCGATGCCGAGGCCGGCATGGCGCTCGATGGCACCTTCGTGAAGGTCGTGAGCTGGTACGACAACGAGTGGGGCTACTCCAGCAAGGTGCTGGAGATGGTGCGCGTCATCTCGAAGTAGGCGGATCGGGAAAAGCGTAATAAGCGGAGGTGCAGAGGAGTGCGGAGAAAAGATTTGGTTCCTCTCCGCTCTCCTCCGCCTCTCCGTTGTCCTCCGCTTTAAAAATTCTTTCCCAGAAGCTCGCCACCACCCTTGGATTGTCCCAGTGGACCTGCTGAAATGCAGGGGCTCCGCCGTTCCAGGAGATACCTGTGCTGCGTTCCACGCTGCTGTCCTTCCTCGTCCTCCTGGGTGGAACCGCGCTCCCTGCCGTGGCGCAGACCAGCCCGGCTGCGCAGATTCCGATGGATCTGCCCACGGGGGAGCGTTGGCTGAAGCATTTCAACGAGGACCTGCTGCCCTTCTGGAACGTGCCGGACGCCTGGGGCACGCCCCGGGGCGACTTTCCCACGTTCCGCGGCAACGACGGCAAGGCCGTGGATGGGTCAAGGCCGCCGGAGGAACTGGCCACTGCGCCGGGCTGGATCAAAGAGAACTTCGGCCGCGACTACGTGCGCATGAAGTCCCGCCAGACCTACTTCTACGGGGTGGCCTACCACCTGACCGGCGATCCGAAGATGCTGGGGCTGGCCCGGGACGGCGCGGCCTTCATCCGCGAACGGGCGCTCGATCTGAAGACCGGCAGCGCCGTGTCCTACTGGGACAAGGGCGTGCCGAGGCCCGAGGTGCTGGCCCGCACCACCCAGGATCTCGCCTACGCCCAGCTGGGCCTCGCCATGTACTACTACCTGACTCGGGATGAGGCCACTCTGCGCGACCTCAAGCGGCTCAAGCGGCATATCTTCACCCAGTACTGGAACCCCGAGTGGCAGGCCCTCCGCTGGGTGAAGACGGCCTCTCCGGACGGCGAGCACCTGCGCCAGGAGCTGGTGGCCCAGCTGGACCAGGTCAACGCCTACATGCTGCTGCTCACACCCATCCTGCCCGCGGCGGAACGCCGGGCATGGACCGCCGATCTACAGCGTCTGGCCCGGGTGATGGTGAAGGACTATCACGACGCGGAGCGCCACCTGTTCTGGGGCAGCCTCCATGATCCGGCCCAGAAAAAGCTGGGCTCGCGGCACACGGACTTCGGCCACACGGCCAAGGCCTACTGGATGCTGGAGCGCATCGGGCGGCTCACGCAGGACCAGGCCCTGGTGGACCTCGCCACCACGGGGGGAAGGGCCGTGCTGCGGCAGGCCTACCTGCCGGCTTCGGGAACCTGGGGCTCGCGGCTCCGCCCGGATGGCAGCGTCGGCACCGGCAAGGAGTGGTGGATCTACGCGGAGCTGGACCAGCTGGCAGCCACCCTGGCCCTGGCGGACCCGACCCAGGCCGCGCCCCTGCCCCGCACGGCGGACTTCTGGTTCCGGCGCATGGTGGATCCCGTGAATCACGAGGTCTGGGGCGGCACGGGGGGCGCCCCCGACTTCGAGCCCTGGCCGGGCCCCAAGATCCACCAGTGGAAGAGTGGCTACCACTCCGCCGAGCATGCCCTGGTGGGCTACCTCACGGCCCAGGCCCTGCACGGCGAGTCGGCCACCCTCTACTTCGCGCCGCCCAGCGCGAAGGCCCTGCTCAGGCCCTACTTCTTCGAGGGCGCCATCGCGACCCGACGCAGTGAGCCGCTCCCCGGCTTCCCGGGGCGGCGGAAAGTCCAGGTGGCATTCACCGCCTTGAGGTAAAGCCGCGGGCATGGGCCCCGGGGAACCCCTGAAGGTCCCCGCTCACCCGAACACGCGGTGCTTTGCCGCCTCGGAGATGGCCACCACGGCCGGATGTCGGAGCCGCCGGTCCAGGGTGAGGGCATAGACCCGCTCGCGCACTCCCGCCGCCACCCCCAGGCGCTGGACCTGGTACTGCCGCTCGATCTCCTTCGCCAACGGGGAGGGGGCCGCGAAGAAGCCGATCCCCTGCTGGCCGAAGCTCTTCAGCAGGGCGCTGTCATCGACCTCACCGACGATCCGGGGGTGCAGCCCCTCCACCTCGAACCACTGATCCAGCCCCCGGCGGAGGGCCGCACCCTCCAGGGGAAGCAGGACGGGGGCTCCGTTCAGGCAGCCCGGAAAGGCACCTGCGTGCCGCTTGCGGAGGTCTGTGGTGCCGAAGATCTGGACGCCGCACTCGCCCAGCAGGTGACTGAAGGCCTTCACCGCGCTGCCGGAGGGCGGCGGCATGTCGGAGAGCACCAGATCGAGCTCATGGAGGGAGAGCTGGGCCAGCAGGCGATCCGTACGGTCCTCCCGGCAGAGCAGCCGGATCGGCTCGGGAAGCTGAAGGGCGGGCTCCAGGAGGGTGCGCACCATGAGCTTGGGCAGGGCATCGGAAATGCCCACCGCCAGGACGGGGGCCCGATCCGCGGCCCAGCCGGCGAGGGACTCCTGCAGCTCCTTGCCGAGGCCGAAGATGCCCTCGGCATAGCGGAAGGCGGTCCGACCGGCCTCCGTCAGCACCAGGCCCCGCCCCTCCTTCTTAAGCAGGCGCACACCCAGGGCCTTCTCCAGGCTTCGCATCTGGGCGCTCAGGGTGGGCTGGCCCAGGCGCAGCCGCTCGGCCGCCTGCGTGACGCTACCTTCCCTCGCGATGGTCCAGAAATAGAAGAGATGGTGGTAGTTCAGCCAGTCCATGCGGACTCCAATACTTCGATTTTATCGATGTTTTAAGATTTTTTATCTATTGGATTGATCTTTCCCGAGGCCCGAGACTGCCGGTGTGGAGGTCCCATGAACATCCAGATCCGAGGCATCGGCATCCCCCCCACCGCGGCACTGGCGGCCCACATCGAGCGCCGCCTCGCCTTCTCCCTCTCCCGCTTCTCGGCGCAGATCGAGCGCGTCGTCGTCCGGTTCAGCGACCTGAACGGACCCAGGGGCGGTTCCGACAAGGTGTGCCGCGTGGGCTTCACCCTGAGGGGCCTCGGCCCCGAATCCGTGGAGGCTCGGGATGCGGATCTCTACTTCGCGGTGGACCAGGCGGCGGTGAAGGCCGGCCGGCGCGTGGCCCGGATGCTCGAACAGGCCAGGGGCTAGGAGGACGCCATGAACCGCTTCAAGACCTTTCTGCTGCTCGGGCTGGTCACCAGCCTCCTGGTGGCCCTGGGAGCCTACCTGGGCAAGGGGTGGCTCATCGGCTGCACCGTCGCGGCCTTCGCCCTGAACCTCGGCGCCTATTTCTGGAGCGACCGGCTCGTGCTGCGCATGCAGGGGGCGGAGGAGCTCCCCGAACGCGAAGCCCCGGCTCTCCATGCCGATGTGGCCGAGCTGGCGGCCCGGGCGGGCATCCCCAAACCCAGGGTCTTCCTCGTGCGGGACGAAGCCCCCAACGCCTTCGCCACGGGCCGGAACCCGGAACACGGCGTGGTGGCCTTCACCGAGGGCCTGCTCCGGACCATGCCCCGCCGGGAGCTCCGCGGCGTCATCGCCCACGAGCTGGCCCACATCCAGAACCGGGACATCCTGGTGGCCACGGTGGCCGCGGGCCTGGCCGGCGCCGTGAGCCTCCTCGCCAACGTGCTCCAGTGGGGCGCCCTGCTGGGCGGCGGCTCCCAGAGCGATGAAGAGGGCGGTGGCAGCCCCTTCGGCGGCCTCATCTTCGCCCTCCTGGCGCCCCTCGGGGCATCGCTCATCCAGTTCGCCATCTCCCGCTCCCGGGAGTTCATGGCCGACGCCCGCGCCGCGCAGGTGACCGGCGATCCCGAGGGCCTGGCCCTGGCCCTGGAACGGCTGGGCCGGCTCCAGGAGGTGATCGAGCCCGGCCCCACCGCCCAGCCCGCCACCGCCAGTCTCATGATCGCCAGCCCCTTCGCCGGCGGCGGCCTCCTCCGGTGGTTCAGCACCCACCCTCCCCTTGAAGCGCGCATCGCCCGACTGCGGGACCACTCGCGCCGCCCCGGCCTCGCGGCCTAAGGAGTTCCTGCATGGAAAGCATCGGTTCCCCCTGGATGTGGGCTGGTTTCATCGGCTTCGTGCTGGCCATGCTGGCCCTGGATCTGGGGGTCTTCCACCGCCAGGCCCACAAGGTGGGGGTGAAGGAGGCGGGCATCTGGAGCCTGGTGTGGGTGGGCTGCGCACTGGCCTTCAACGCCCTCCTCTGGAACAGCTTCGGCCCCCAGCGGGGCATGGAGTTCCTCACGGGCTACCTCATCGAGAAGGCCCTCAGCGTCGACAACATCTTCGTGTTCGTCCTGATCTTCGGGGCCTTTTCGGTGCCCGAGGCCTACCAGCACCGGGTGCTCTTCTGGGGCATCCTCGGGGCCCTGGTGATGCGGGCGATCTTCGTCGGCCTCGGCGCCGCCCTCATCGCCAGCTTCCACTGGGTGCTCTACCTGTTCGGCGCCTTCCTGGTCATCACGGGGATCAAGATGCTCTTGATGCGGGACCAAGGCTTCGACCCCCGGAAGAATCCCCTGTTCCGGCTCTTCCAGCGGCTGGTGCCCGCCGTGGAGACCTACCACGGCCCGGCGTTCACGGTGGTGAAGGACGGCCGGCGCTACGCCACGCCCCTGCTGCTGGTGCTGGTGGCGGTCGAGCTCACGGACCTGGTGTTCGCGGTGGACTCGGTGCCGGCCATCTTCGCCGTCACGAAGGATCCCTTCATCGTCTTCACCTCGAACATCTTCGCCATCCTGGGCCTGCGCAGCCTCTACTTCCTGCTGGCGGGCGTGGTGGGCCGCTTCCACCTGCTGAAGGTGGGGCTGAGCCTGGTCCTGGTCTTCGTGGGCCTGAAGATGCTCCTGGTGGAAGTCTTCAAGGTCCCCGTGACCTGGAGTCTGGCGGTCATCGGCCTCCTGGTGGGCGGTTCCGTGGCGGCCTCGCTGCTGCTGCCCCGAAAGGCCGCCGCGTCTCCGGCCGGTCTCCCCGAAGGCGGGGTTCCCTGACTCCCCGCCCCGTCCTCTGACCCGGGATCCGAGCATCCCATCTCCCAAGGAGCCCCCATGCCCGTCAAACCCAGCACCCCTGAAGAGACCTTCTTCGCCCAACAGGAGCTTGAGCGGAGACGCAGCCTGGCGCTTGCCCGGGAAGAGCAGCTTCGGGCCGAAGAGCGCCGCACGCTCAAGGAACGCCACTGGATGCGCTGCCCCAAGTGCGGGATGGAGCTCCTGGAGATCGAGCACCTGGGCCACAGGGTGGACCAGTGCAGCGCCTGCCGGGGTCTCTGGCTGGACGCCGGAGAACTGGAGTCCCTCACCCGGGCCGAAGAGGGCGGCTTCCTGGGAAATCTCAAGAAGGCCTTCTGGACCTAGGGAGCGGCTCATCCAGTCTCTGGATGTTCTCCGGGTCAGGGCAGGGAGAGGGTGGCGGTGGTGGCCCCAGGCCCTGCCGGCGGTGACAGTAGCCGCCATCACCAGCTCCCATGGCCTCCCCCTCCCTGCCCCCATCGCGGACATGAAGCCACACGAGACGCCACCCAAGTGCCCATGGAAGCACCACCATGAACCCCGAGCCATCCGACCGCACCCCCTCCCCGCGAGCGCGCGTCCTCGCCCTCGTCGAGGGGGTCTGGTTCGAGAAGTCCATCACGGCGCTGATCCTCCTGAACGCCGTTACCCTTGGAATCGAGACCTCGCCACTGATCACGGCACGCTTGAAGGATCTGCTTCACGGGTTCGACCGGTTCGTGCTGGCCGTGTTCGTCGTGGAGCTCCTACTGCGGGGCTATGTCCACCGGGGGCAGTTCCTCCGTGACCCCTGGCGCGTGTTTGATCTGCTGGTCGTGGGGATCGCCGTGGTCCCCGCTGGCAGCGCCTTCACTGTCCTGCGGTCGCTGCGTGTGCTCCGGGTCCTGCGGCTGGTTTCACTGGTGCCTTCCATGCGTGGCGTGGTTGGCGCACTGCTCAAGGCCTTGCCCGGGATGGCCTCCATCGTCGGGCTCATGGGACTCGTGCTCTACGTGTCGGCGGTGATGGCCACCAAGCTGTTCGGCGCCATCTCTCCGGACCTGTTCGGCAACCTCGGCGCATCGCTGTTCACCTTGTTCCAGGTCATGACCGTGGAGGGGTGGCCCGACATCGCCCGTGGCGTCATGGTTCGGGCGCCGTATGCCTGGATCTTCTTCGTCATCTACCTGCTCATTGCGACCTTCATGGTGTTGAACCTGTTCATTGCGGTGGTCGTGAATGCGATGCAGACACAGGTCACCGAAGACCTCAGGACGAGGGGGAAGCCCAGACCCGCTTGATCCTCGAAGAGGTGCGCGCCCTGCGGCGCGACATCGAAGCCCTTCGGAGGCCTCGAAGCCGTGAATCCGAAGGGATGGCATCGGGCAATCTCGGCACAGGGTGGACGGCTCCCGGGGAATCCGGGAAGGATCTCCTGGCGCCAGGATCTATTTCCGGATGATGGCTGAGGTGAGGGCGGGGAGGGTGACCGTGCTGGCCCCCCCGGTGGTGATGATGGTGACGGCGGAGCTTCCCAGGGGGATGGGCGTCAGGCCCGCCTGGGTGCCATCCGCCAGCAGGACGGCGGTGCTCAGATCCACGCCCGTGTTGAAGGATTGGGCCGTGGTTCCTGCGTTGTGGAACACGTAGAAGGCCGAGGCATCAACGGTGGAGGCCACACACCTGTAGCCGAAGGCCAGGGTGCTGGTGCCCATGCCCGCGGGGTCGATGCGGGTGAGATTGGCGGCCCGGACCGCGTCGGGCAGCCGGAAGGCGTTGCTGCTCTTGCGGATGGCCAGGAGCCCCTGGACATAGGCGTAGAGCTTGTAGCCGTTCTGGGTGGCGTCGTAGTTCGTGAAGCCGCCGGTGATGGGGTCCCCCGCGTAGACCGTGGACCACTTCACCTGGTTGATGGCATCGGAGGCGTTGTAGGAGTTGTGTACGAAGATGCGCCCGTTGGTGCTGGCCACCGTGGTGTTGCCTGCCGCCGTGGCCTCCTTGGTGCGGAACATCTCGTCCCCCGCGTGGATGAAGGCCAGGCCCTGGGAGGTGAGCAGGGCCGCGTACCCGATCCGGGCCCGCCTCAGGAGAGCCGCCTCGGCGGCCACATCGTTCTTGGGGGAGTTGGTGCCATAGGCCAGGGCATCGTAGAGGCAGAGGTTGTCGTGGCAGGTGAGGTAGCTGGCCACGTTGTTGGTGGAGCCCGGCGCGAAGCCATTGGTGGGCAGGCCGGCCACGTTCGAGAAGAGGTTGGCGGGGTTCTGGGCCGTGCCAGACAGGAAGGCCGATCCTTCCGACAGGCCGCCCTTCTTGAAGATGTCCCGGTAGCTGTCGGAGAACATGGCCACGTTCAGGCCGTTGAACTGGGCCGAGTTAACCTGGTCCGCGCCCGTGGTGGCATCGCCGTTGTAGTCGGTGCTGACGCCGCTGTAGAAGCCGTTCCAGCCCTCGCCCAGGAAGAGCACGTTGGGATTGAGGGCCTTGGCTGCCTGGTAGGCCGCCTTGACCGTCTGCGTATCCATGACCCCCATGAGGTCGAAGCGGAAGCCGTCCACCTTGTACTCGCCCACCCAGTGGACGACGGAATCCAGGATGAGCTTCCGCACCATCTTGGCGTCGGAGCGCACGTCCTGGCTGCCGGCGCCGTTCCGGCTGGTGCTGCGGTAGAAGTAGCCCTGGATGCTGGAATCACCCAGGACGTTGTTGTTGGCGGTGTGGTTGTAGACCACGTCGAGAACCACGCCCATGCCCTGCTTGTGGATCTCGTTGATGAGCGTCTTCAGCTCATTGATGCGGGCGGCGGGATTCGAGGGGGTGGCGGAGTACATCCCCGAGGGCGTGAAGTAGTTCTGGGGGTCGTAGCCCCAGTTGTAGTTGGCGCCGGAGTACTGGGCGGGGTTCATCTCCCGGGTGCCGATCCTGGTCTGGTCGTAGGTGTAGTTGGCCAGGGGGCAGAGCAGCTGGACATGGGTGACGCCCAGCTTCTGGATGTGGGGCAGCATGGCCACGAGGCCCTTGTAGGTGCCCCAGGTGGTGCCGGCGGCGAAGGTGCCCAGGCTGGGGTCCACGGTGAGGTCGCGGATGCCCGCCTCGTAGACGATGGCATCCCGGTTGGAGGCGTAGGCGTAGGGCGCGGCGGTGGTGCCATCGGGCCCCTTCATGCCTGGAGCCATCGAAGTGGTGCGCCGCGGGCCGCGTAGGCCCAGGCCGAATCGGGAGCAATGGCCGCAGAGTCCAGGATGGCGCCCTTGCCAATGCTGTCCCCGGTGATGATGGCGCCATTGGCGCGGACCCACTGGGCCATGGACTTCGCGTAGGGATCCAGCACGTATTCGCTGCCCACTTTGTAGACGTAGAAGGTCTGGGCCGGGAGGGGGATCGATCCCGTGGACCAGACGCCGCCGCTGCCGCGCGTCATTGCCACCGTGGCGGCGGGGCTGCTCAGGGCGTCGTTCCAGTTGGCGTACAGGCACAGGCTCACCGTGCCGGCATTGGGGTTCCAGTAGGTGAAGGTGACGTTGCCGCCGCTGAGGATGGCACCGAGCGTATTGCTGGGCACCTTGAAGTAGCCGGGATCCGCCGGCGGCGTGGCGTTGGTGTCCTTGTCCAGGGCCATCGCATCCGTCGTGGAGGGCGTGGAGCCCCCGCCCCCGCCGCCTCCCCCGCAGGCGAGGAGCAGAACCAATGCGGAGATCGGAAGGGCTGCCAGCAGGCGGGTCATGGGACCTCCATTCGGTTCAGGGCAGGAGCCTAGCGGGTGGGCCGCTTGTACATGCGGCTGTAGTACTCATCCAGCATGCGCTGGACGCCGAAAGCGTCCCGGGTACTCCGGATGGACGCCGCCATCATGTCCACCCAGGCGTCGTGGCGGTCGTAGTAGGTGGGCAGCACCTCGTCGGCCAGCACCTTCTTGAAGGCCTTGAAGTCGTGCCTGTCCAGCACCGCCTCATCCTCGCTCTCGAAGCCATCGCCGAACTGCCAGCCATTGACGCCGTGCTCACAGGCCTCCGGCCACCAGCCATCCAGGATGGAGAGGTTCAGCACCCCGTTCATGGCCGCCTTCATCCCCGAGGTGCCCGAGGCCTCCTTGGGGCGGCGGGGGTTGTTCAGCCACACGTCGGAACCGCGGGTGAGCATGCGCCCGATCTCCATGTCGTAGTTCTCCAGGAAGACCACGCTGTTGGGGTAGCGCTTCGTCATCTCCAGGATGTTCTCGACGATCTTCTTCCCGTTGTCGTCCAGCGGGTGGGCCTTGCCGGAGAACACGATCTGGAGCCGGCCACTCTTGAGGAGGGGCTCGATGAACTTGCGGTCCGTGAAGATGAAGTTGGAGCGCTTGTAGGGCGCGGCGCGGCGGGAGAAGCCGATGAGCAGCTTGTCGGCATCCAGCTTCACGCCGGTGCGCGACTCCACGAAGGTGATGAGCTTCTTCTTGTTGTCCATGTGGGCTTTCCAGAGGGCCTCCTTGGCCTTCTTGGAGCCGTCGCAGGCGGCACCCAGGTCGAGCATGCGCGAATCCACCCAGGTGGGGCGGTGGATGGCATTGGTGATGCCGATGATCTCGCAGCGGCCCTCCACCTTCTTCCACATGCTGTTCGCCGTCACGCGGTGCAGGTCGGCCACGGCATTGGCGATGCGGGAGAGGCGCAGGGCCCCCACCGTCATGTTGAAGGGACTGCCCCCCAGCTGCCTGAGCTGGGCCTTGGTGAGGCCCAGGTTCGCGCCCATGTAGAGGAAGCGGTCGATGGGGTGGGATTCGTTGCCCTGCACGATGGGCGTGTGGGTGGTGAAGACCACCTCGTCGCGAGTCTTGGCAAGGGCGGCCTCGAAGGTGGCGCCCTTGGCCATGCGCTGATGCACGAGCTCGAAGCCCGCGAAGAGGGCGTGGCCTTCGTTGAAGTGGTAGACGTCGGGCTTGATGCGCAGGGCCTGGAGGGCCCGCACGCCGCCGATGCCCAGCACCATCTCCTGGGCCACCCGCTCCTCGCCGAACCAGCCGTAGAGCTGGCCCGTGATCCAGCGGGACTCGCCATCGTTCTCCTCGATGTCCGTATCCAGCAGGTAGAGGGAATCCACCCCGAAGGTGTTCACGCGCCAGACCTTGATCTTGACGGGCTTGCCCTTGATCTCCACCTCGACCAGGACGCCGGTGTCCTCCAGGAACTCGTGGTTGCCGCTGCGGTAGGCGTCGAAGACCTTGCCGGATTCGGCATCCACCATCTGCTCGCCGTAGCCCTGCTTCCAGCGGATGCCGATGCCGACCATGGGGTAGCCATGGTCCTTCACCCCCTTGAGGTAGTCGCCGGCGAGGATGCCCAGGCCCCCCGCGTAGATCTTGAAGGGGCTGTCGAGGGCGTACTCCATGCAGAAATACGCGACCCGGGGCAGCTTCTTGGTGGACATGCGGGCTCCTTCGTTCTCGATCAAAGTCTGTGCTCGGTGGGCCATTCGTTGCGAATGAAGCGGATCGGGGTACTAGCGGGCGTCGCCTTGGACACGTTCCAGCAGGACCACCGACTCGGCCAGGAGGGCAACCTTGCCGCCCGTCACCTTGGCGGTGCGGCCGGTGTAGGCGTCGCGCAGGGTCTGGCCGTCTTCGAAGACGCCGGCCACGCTGAGGCTCACCTGACCCTTGAGGTCCAGGGCAACCACCACGCGGTCGCCACTGGCGGCCTCCACGCGGCTGAAGGTGTAGGGGGCTTCACCCAGCTGCCTGTGCTCGCCGGTGGCCAGGGCCCGGTGGCGGGCCCGGAAGGTGCCCAGCTTGCGCCAGTGGGCCAGGACCTTCGCATCCACCTTGTCCCAGTTCATGTCGGAGCGGGTGGCCTGCTGCTTGTCGCTGCGGGGCTCGGGCCCCAGTGGGCGGGCGGTCTCGTCGCCGTAGAAGATCTGCACGCCGCCCGGCGCCAGCAGCAGGGCCGTGCCACCCTCGACGAGGCGCTCGCGCTCGAAGAGCTCTGTGTCGTGGCTGGAGAGGTAGTTCAGCATGTGGACGGGCTTGCCGGCCTGGGCCGCGGCGTAGCTCTTGAAGAGCTTCTCGGGCTTCGCGAAGCCGCCCTCCTGCTGCTGGAAGTCGAAGTTGATCATGGCGTCGAAGCCCGATGCGGTGAGCTTGTGCTTGCTCGGCCCCACGCCCCAGTACTCGCCCACCATCCAGAAGGGGGCGTCATCCACCTTGCGCGTCGGGTGCTTGGCCTTGAACTCAGCGAGGGCCTTTGCCGCCTCGGCCTTGAGCTGAGCCCAGGCCTCGGCCTCCACGTGCTTCACCGTGTCGCAGCGGAAGCCGTCGATGCCGAACTCGCGCACCCAGTCCGTGAGCCACTTGACGAGGTAGCCGCGCACCGTGGTATTGGGCAGGTCCACGGCCTTGGTGTCGGCCTTCTCCTTGAGGAACTTCGGGAGCTTCACCGCCTCGGTGCTCTCCGTGCGGAAGTCCGGCAGGTAGGCCAGCTGCATGCTGAGGTCGTCGCGGCCGCCATCGATGTAGCCAGGCAGGCCCGCGCGCACCCAGGGGCGGCCCCACCAGTCGCCGAACTTCTCGGAGTTGTAGTCGATGTAGTTGTGGTAGTTCCGCAGGAGGTTGGCGTCCTTCTCCCAGTCGGGCCAGAGCACGTCGACCTTGAGGTCCTTGGCGGTCTGGATGTCCAGGTAGCCGGGGTGGTTCAGGACGATGTCGAAGAGGATGCGGATGCCCTGGGCGTGGGCCGTGTCCACCAGCTCGCGCAGCTCCTCGGGGGTGCCCATGTTCTTGTCCAGCACCGTGTAGTCCAGGGCGTAGTAGCCGTGGTAGGCGTAGTGCTTGAACTCCTTCTGGCCGCCCTGCACCCAGCCGTGGATCTGCTCGTAGGGCGCGGTGATCCAGAGCGCGTTCACGCCCAGCTCCCTGAACCAGCCCTCCTTGAGCTTCAGGGTGAGGCCCTTGAGGTCGCCACCGTGGAAGGTGCCCACATCGGTCTTCGGGGTGGCCTCCCGCTGCCGGCCATAGCTCTGGTCGTTGGCCGGGTTGCCGTTGACGAAGCGGTCCGTCATCACGAAGTAGACGATGGGGTTCTCGGCGAAGGTGCCGGGGACGGCCACAGGGGCCTGGGCCCTCGCGGAGCCCGCCACCAGGAGGGCGACCATCAGGGTCAGGCCGGAGAAGGCGCGGGAGAGGCTGCAGTACGGGCTCATGGGACCTCGGTGGCTCGGGTCAGTGCGGAGGAAGGCGCGGCCCCCGGGCGTCACCGCCCAGGGGCCGTCCCAGCCTTCTACTTCTTGCAGGTGTGTTCCTTCAGGGCCTCTTCCTTGGAGAAGTGGATGGTGCGGTCGCCGGTCACCACCCAGATCGCCTTGTGGGCGCGGCCGTCGAAGGCCATGTCCTTGGCACCCTGCTCCTTGATGTCGCCCTTGTGGATGATGTAGTTCACCTGGGTCTTGGAGCCCGTGTTGAACTCCTCCAGGTCCACATGCCAGTAGACGCCGAAGTCGTTGGTGCCCGTGGGCATCATGGGATTGGGCCACTCGATGTCGGGCAGCGGCATGTTGGGGCTCTTCCAGAGGTGCACGCCCCACTTCTCGTACTTGCCGTCGCAGCGGTGGTAGTTGATCTCGATCTTGCCGTCGGGGGGGGCGGCGAGTGCGGGGGAGATGGCCAGGGCGATCACGGCGATCGCCTTGAGGAGGCTCGAGCGGAGGCTCATGCGTGACTCCTTGTGGGGGATGGGAGGGCCTTTGGCCCTCGGGTTGGGGAAGGGTCAGCCCTTGTTGGCGCCGGAGGTGAGGCCGGAGATCATCCAACGCTGGACGAGGATGAAGACGATGGCGATGGGCAGGCCCGACAGGACCGCCGCCGCGGCGAAGTCGCCCCAGAGGTACTTCTGGGCGTAGAGGAACTGCTTGGAGCCCACGGCGATGGTGAGCTGGTCCTGGCTGCGCAGGAGGATGGAGGCCACCGGGTACTCGTTCACGGCCCCGATGAAGGCCAGCAGGAAGACCACCATGAGGATGGGCAGGGCCATGGGCAGCAGCACCCGCCAGAAGGCCTGCCAGGGGGTGGCGCCGTCCACGGTGGCCGCCTCCTCGATCTCGGCTGGGATGGTTTCGTAGAAGCCCTTGATGGTCCAGATGTGCAGCGCGATGCCGCCCGAGTAGGAGAGGACCAGGGCCCAGGGGCTGTCGATGCCGAAGAGCGGGAAGGTGTGGCCCAGGCGCGAAAAGATCGAGTGGATGGCGATGAGGGCCAGCACCGTGGGGAACATCTGCATGAGCATGAGGCCCATGAGCGAGGCCTTCTTGCCGGCGAACTTGAGGCGGGCGAAGGCGTAGGCCGCGGTGGTGGAGAGCAGCACGGCGACGGCGGCCGAGAGGGTGGCCACCTTCACGGAGTTCCAGAGCCAGCGCAGCACCGGCAGGTCGGGGATGATCACGCGGCCATCGGCGTTGGTCACGGGCAGGCCCAGGGCGAAGCGCCAGTGCTCGAGGCTGATCTCCTTGGGGATCAGGCTCCCCGTGGCGAAGTTGCCGGGTCGGAACGAGATGGAGATGGTCACCAGCACCGGGAAGAGCACCAGGCAGCACAGGAAGATCAGGAAGGCGTGGGCGGCGATGACCCGCCAGCGCTGGGACTTGTCGATGACGATGGCCATGGCTCCCCCTCTCAGCGCTTCGTGTCTTCGGCGATCTTCGTTGACCGGATCTGGATGATGGAGATGGCGGCCACCATGAGGAAGACCACCGTGGAGATGGCGGCGCCCAGGCCGAACTTCTGCCCCGAATCCTGGAAGGCCATGCGGTAGGTGTAGGACACGAGGATGTCCGTGGTGCCTGCGGGCACCGAGGTGTTCAGGAAGTCAGGCAGGCCGCCCGTCAGCAGGCTGATGAGCACGAAGTTGTTGAAGTTGAAGGCGAAGGAGGAGATGAGCAGGGGCGTCAGCGGCTTCAGGACCAGGGGCATGGTGATCCTGAAGAAGTTGGTGAGGGGCCCCGCGCCGGCCACGGCCGAGGCCTCGTAGAGGTCGTTGGGGATGGCCTTGATGAGGCCCATGCAGACCACCATCATGTAGGGGAAGCCCAGCCAGGTGTTGACGATGAGGATCATCGTCTTGGCCAGGAAGGGATCCGAGAACCAGGTGGGCTTGAGGCCGAAGAGGGCGCCCAGCACGAGGTTGATCTCGCCGGTGTTGTTGTTGAAGAGGCCCTTGAACACCAGGATGGAGATGAAGCCCGGGATGGCGTAGGGCAGGAAGAGCAGGAGCCGGTACACCGAGCGGAAGCGGAGGTTCTCCCAGTTCAGGAGCACCGCCAGCACCATGCCCAGGGCCGTGCAGAACACCACCGTGAGCGCCGAGAACACGAGGGTCCAGACGAAGATGCGCAGGAAGGGCTCGCGCAGCGCGGCGTCCGTGAAGATCTCCACGTAGTGCTGCCAGCCGATGTCCACCTGGAAGCCCGGATCCACTGGGTCGCCGCTGGCGGTCACGTAGAAGCCGGTCTTGAAGTCGGGGTTCAGGCGGCTCTGGTCCTGGTTGTTGGTGAGGCTGCCGTCCTTGTTCAGAGCGTAGAGGGCCCGGGCGGGCGCGAACTCCCGGAGGCCGGTCATGCGCACCTGCCCCCCGCCGGGCAGCAGCACCGTGAGGCCCTTCAGGAAGTCCTGATGCTCGATCAGCTCCCGCAGGGGCATCTCCTCGCCCGCCAGGGGCGCGGCGAGGGGCTCCGCCTTGAGGGTCCAGGCCTTGGGCGGGCCCACGACGAAGGGCTCCGTCACCAGGGTGGCGCTGCTCCCTTCGGCATCCTCCAGGCGCAGGCGCCACTTGCCGTCTTCGGCATGGAGGGTGGAGGTGTAGGTGGGGCCTTCGGCGCGGTAGGTCTCCTCCAGCAGGTACTGGGTGGCCCGCTTGTAGGTGAGCAGGTTCTTGGAGCTGTAGTTGGTGAAGCCGATGCGCACGGTGTAGAGCATCGGGAAGACCACGAAGATCAGCGCCGCCCCGATGCCCGGGAAGAGGTAGCGGTAGGCGTAGGTCCTGGGCGAGGTGTAGATCCAGATGAACGCCGCCAGGGTCACCAGCATCACGCCGGCCAGGAGGCTTTCGCCCGTGGCGTAGATGATGGTGATGAAGTACAGCCCCACCAGGCCCAGGAGAATCATCAGGGCGGGCTGGATGAAGCGCTTGAGGGCCTTGGGCATGGCGCGGTCCGGAACAAGGCGTGCGGGGCGGGCCTGGGCCCGCCCCGCATCGGGGTGGCAGCTACTTCAGGATCCGCTTGGCGGCGGCGTCCAGGGCTTCCTTGGGGGTCTGCCGGCCTTCAGTCATGTTGTTCAGGGCCGAGACCATGGCCGCCCAGAAGCGGCCCATCTGGGGGTTGTTGGGCATCACCACGCCGTCCTTGGCACTGGCCATGGAGACCTGGATGAAGGGATCGTTCTTCATCTTGGCGAAGACGGCCTTGTTGGCGGGGGCGCCGATGGCCACGTCGGCGTTCATGGTCTCGAGGCCCTTCTGGCTCAGCATGTGGTTCTCGATGAACTCGCGGGCGATGTCCACGTTGCCGGCGCCGGAGGCGGCCTTGGTGATCATGGCGCCCAGGTAGCCCACGAAGGGCGCGGCGGGCTTGCCGCCCACGCTGGGGATCTTGGCCACGCCGAAGTTGATCTTGGCCTTCTTGAGGTTGTCCCAGGCCCAGGGGCCACTGATCATCATGGCGATCTTGCCCTGGGCCATGCCGGCTTCCATGTCGGCATAGGTGGCGCCCTTGGGCATCACGCCCTCCTTCACCAGGCGGGTGAGCATCTCGGCGCCCACCAGGGCCCCGGCGTTGTTCACGCCCGTGTCCTTGGCGTCGTAGGTGCCATCAGCCTTCATCTTGAAGGCGTAGCCGCCGTTGGCCGCCAGCATGGGCATGGTGAAGTAGGTGTTGGTGTAGTCCCAGAGGATGGCCTTCTTGCCCTGGGCGACCATCTTCTTGTCGAGGGCGAAGATCTCCTCGAAGGTCTTGGGCGGGGTCTTGATGAGGGCCTTGTTGTAGATCAGCGACACGGCCTCGATGGCCACGGGGTACGCCCAGATCTTGCCCTTGATGGTGAAGGCCTGCCACGCGGTGGCGTCGATGTCCTCCTTGATCTTCTTGCCGGGGGTCAGGGCGTTGATGACGCCGTTCTCGGCCCACTCGCCCACGCGGTCATGGGCCCACATCCAGATGTCGGGGCCCTTGCCCTCCTCCGCCGCCGCCTGGAACTTGCCGGGGGCGTCCTCGGGATGCTCGACCACGACCTTAATGCCGGTCTTCTTGGCGAACTCGTCGCCGACCTTCTGGAGCCCGTTGTAGCCCTTGTCGCCGTTGATCCAGATGAGGAGCTTGCCCTTCTCGGCGGCCTGGGCCAGGGTCAGGGCGCCCGCGACGAGGATGGTGGCGGTGGTGGCCGCCAGTCTGCGGAGGGAGGTGGGATGGCTCACGGAAGTCTCCTTGGGAAGGCCGGAAAGGCCGGAGGGAAGGGGGTGCTAGATGAGGCGGAGGAGGGCCCGGTCGTCCGGGCCGAACAGGTGGCAGTGCTTGGCGGGGAACTTGAGGTAGGTGGCGTCGCCAGAGCGGAGGGGCGTCTCGGGCGGGGCCTTCACCGTGAGCTGGCCCTGGCCGCCGGGGGCCTGGACGTAGAGGAAGACGGTGTCCCCCAGATGCTCGGACACGATGACCGTGGCCCCGACAGCGCCCTCTCCTCCGGTGGTGTCGGCAAGGAGGCGCTCCGGGCGGATGCCGAGAGTGAGGCCCGCACCCTCGGCCAGGCCCCGGGCATCGACCTGGGCGGTGAGCAGGGTGCCGTCCTCGAGCCGGACCGTGGCCAGGGTGTCAGTGGCCGAGACCAGCTTGCAGGTCAGGAAGTTCATCTTCGGGGAGCCGATGAAGCCGGCCACGAAGCGATTGGCGGGACGGCGGTAGAGCTCGAGGGGGGCGCCCACCTGCTCGATGCGGCCCTGGTTGAGCACCACGATGCGGGTGGCCAGGGTCATGGCCTCCACCTGGTCATGGGTGACGTAGACCATGGTGGTGGCCAGGTCCTTGTGCAGGCGGGCCAGCTCCACGCGCATCTGCACGCGCAGCCCCGCGTCGAGGTTGGAGAGGGGCTCATCGAAGAGGAAGACGCCGGGCTTGCGGACAATGGCCCTGCCGATCGCCACCCGCTGGCGCTGTCCCCCCGACAGCGCTTTGGGACGGCGATCGAGCAGGGATTCGATCTGGAGGATCTCGGCGGCCTTCTGGACCGCCTCCGTGATCTCCGTCTTCGAATGGCCGGCCAGCTTCAGACCGAAGGCCATGTTCTCGGCCACGGTCATGTGGGGATAGAGGGCGTAGCTCTGGAACACCATGGCGATGCCGCGCTTGGAGGGCGGCACCTCGTTCATGGGCTGGCCGCCGATGGAAAGCTCGCCGCTGGTGATCTCCTCCAGCCCCGCGATGCATCGCAGCAGGGTGGACTTGCCGCAGCCCGAGGGCCCCACGAACACGATGAACTCGCCGTCCCCGATCTCGAGGTCGATCCCGTGGAGGATCTCCAAGTCGCCGAAGGACTTGCGCAGGGCTTTGAACTGGAGGTTGGCCATGGGGGAGTCCGGTGAGGTCAGGGGAGGTCGCCGTGGAGGGTGGTCTGGAAGCCCGAGCCCGCGAGGTAGAGCACCCGCACGCCGTGGGGTGGGATGCTGGCCGCGGTATAGGCGTCGCCGACCAGGGCGGTCACGCCCTTGAGATCGCCCAGGATGGCCTGGACGGGTCCGCCAGCGGGCACGCCGTGGGCCGTGAGACCGCCCACGACCACGGTCTGGGTGGCGGCACTCAGGTTCGCCACCACCAGCACCCGCTCGGTGCCGGCATTCCGCAGGTAGGCCAGGGCCTTGGTGGGGCCGACATCGGTGCCCAGGGTGGCGTAGCCGCCGCGCAGGGCCGGGTAGGTCTGGCGGGCCTGGATCAGATACTTGCACCAACTGAGAATGGAGTCGGGCTGCCCCGTCTGGGTCGTGACGGCGGCCCAGTCCATGGGCCGGCGCAGGTTGAGGTCCGTGCCGGACTGGCCGGTCATGCCGACCTCGTTGCCGTAGTAGAGGATGGGCGTGCCGGGCGAGAGCAGGGTCAGAGCCTCGGCCAGGATGATCTGGGCCTTGCTGCCGCCGTACTGGGTGCCGGGCCGGGAGATGAGGTTGTCGTGGTTGGAGTCGAACACCGCCGACCGGTACCCCGCGGGGTAGTGGCTCTGCTCGAACTCCCACAGGGAGGTCACCTGGGTGGCGTCGCCCCGGGAAATGGCATTCGACACGGCCCAGGGGGCGCTGAAGTCCAGGCACAGGTGGAACTCGTTGGTGCCGTTGCCGTAGTAGGGCGCCACACCGCCGGCATCGTTGGTCCAGGCCTCGGCGATCATCACCTTGCTGCGTGCTTCGCCGGGTCGCCGCCCGGGTGGGGATGCAGATCCCCGGTGTTGTACTCGTCCAGCAGGCTCCGGAAGATCCGCAGCCGCGCGTGGGTGTCGGGCTGGTCCGCCTGCTGGCCGGGACCTGCTTCGCAGAGGTAGCGCACGGCGTCCACGCGCATGCCGTCGAAGCCGCGATCCAGCCAGTAGGCTTGCACCTTCTGCATCTCCGCCTGCACCGCGGGGTTGTAGAAGTTGAGGTCGGCCAGGGTGTCGGTGCTGAAGGAGGTGTAGAAGTAGCCGGAGGCACCGGAGCGCCAGACATCCTGGGGCGTGCCGCCGCCCCAGGGGAGGCCCCAGCCTGCGGGCTGGCCCGCGTTCCAGATGTACCAGCTGTCCCGGGTGGCCGCGTTGGTGAACCAGGGGTGCTTTGTCGAGGTGTGGTTGGGCACGAAGTCGAAGAGGATCCGCATGCCCTTCGCGTGCACGGCGTCGATGAGGTTCTTTAGGTCGGCCTTAGTGCCGAAGCGGTCGTTCACGGCGTAGTAGTCCGTCGTGTCGTACCCGTGCATGCTAGCGCCCTTGTTGTCGCACTCGAAGATGGGCGACAGCCAGAGCGTGTTGACGCCCAGGGACTGGAGGTAGTCCAGCTTGCCCTGGAGGCCAGGCAGGTCGCCGATGCCGTCGGAATAGGCGCCATCGGCGAAGGCCTTTACCCAGACGTGGTAGATCACTGCGTCTGCGTACCAGCCGGGGGCGCTCTCCAGTTGCTGCCCGGGCCCGATGGTGGTGGTGTCCACGGGGTAGCGGCTGGCGTCCGCGCTGGGGCCATGGCAGGCCAGCCCGGCCAGGAGCAGGGCGACGGCGGTCAGCGCGGGACGGAGCTTCACGTTCTTTCCCTTCAAGCATCAGCGAGGAAACGGCCCGTCCACCGGGACGGGCCGTTCCATCAGAGCGGCACTACCACCAGGCTTCCACCTGGGCGCCGAAGGTCATGCCCTGGAGGGAGTTGCCGAACTGGCCTTCACCCACCTTGTTCCAGTTGTTGGCGTTCTTGTTCCAGTCCGCGCGGGTCGCGAAGATGCGGATGACCGGGCGGCTCCAGAAGGAGGCCTGGGGGCTCCACTGCAGCGCGATGGTGTTCTTGAGGAGCTTGCGGTCCTCGGTCTCGTTGTCGAACTTCAGCTTGTCCATGCCCACCTCGTAGGCCACGCTGAAGTGCTTGGTGAAGAAGTAGACGGGGCGGACGCCGGCGGAGATCCAGGTGTTGGTGTTCCCGGCCATGGAACCCTTGCCGTTCTGCTTGCGGTACTGGACGGTGCCCTGCATCTCGAGGTTCTTGGCGGGCTTGATGTAGAAGACGTCCATGATGTGCCACCAGGTGTTCTCGGTCTTCACATCGGGGTTGTACCAGTTCCAGAAGGTGGAGCCGTTGCCGTAGGTGGCATAGACGCGGTTGTCGCCGCCCAGCACGCCGGCCTGGTTGAGGATGACGTTGAACTGGGTGCCCTTGTTCGTGTTGCCGTCATTCTCGGTGCCGGACTTGGGATGCGCGTCGTTGTACTGCACGCCCAGGGTCAGGGAGGCGCCGGTCCAGAGCTTGATGTCGGAGAACCGGAGGTCGTGGGAGCCGATGATCGCGTGGCCGCCGCCGCCCACCCACTGGCTGTAGGGGTTCAGCTGGCCGCGGATGGCGCCGTTGTTCCAGTCGCTGTTCACGTTGCCGGTGTCGTGCTGGATGTAGGCGTAGTGCATCTTCATGAAGCCGAAGTCGATGTTCTCGAGGCCCACGCCGTCGCCGCTGTTGTTCCAGTACCACTGATCCCGGATGTGGAGGTCCTGGCGCATGTAGAAGCGCCGGCCGGCCCACAGGGAGGCATCCTTGAAGGCGCCGCTGTTGCCGAAGATGCCGGTGGCCTCGCCCCAGGCTTCGCGGATCCAGATCTGCTGGTTGGGGCTGGGGCTCTTGCTGTTGTCCACATCGCCGCCCGCATCGGCGGAGGCGTCACGCACCTGGTAGTACTGGCGGAAGGCGGGGCGGAAGTGCAGCTTGAAGTTGGTGTTGCCCTTCTCGTAGGCCTTCACGTCCACGGCCAGCTCGAGGTAGTTGTCGGTCTCGTTGCCGAGGCGGTAGCCGGGGCCACCCGTGGGGCTGCCGCCAGTGTTGGCGAGGAAGAAGGACACCTGCTCGCCGCCGTTCGAGGAACGGCCGACGCCGGCGCGGGTGTAGCCGTGGATCTCGACCACGTCATCGGCGAGGAGTGGTCCGCAGACCAGCGCCATGGGCAGCGCGGCCTTGAGTAGGGAGAGACGCTTCATTGTCTTGCCTCCAGTGAGAGATGCCGCAGGGCGGCGGGGTGAGTGGCTGATGAGGGGGAGGGAGCCGCCTGGGGTCAGACCAGGCGGCCGAAGAACCCTCCCCAGGGGGGGAGCTGCAGGTCCCGGTCCTCCTGGGCGCAGGGCGCGAGGCCGTGTCCTTCGAGGGCGAGCGCCCGGGCCGGGAGGGTGCACCGGACGGGCTCGGGACTGAGGTTGAAGACGGCCAGGAGCCGGTCCGGACCCAGGTCGCGCCGGAGGGCCAGGATCGGCTCCGGGGTGGCATAGAAGTGGAGGCCGCCACGCCAGAGGGGGGCCTGCCCCTTGCGCCAGGCCAGGAACCGCCGGTAGAAGGCCAGGACCGACCGCGCGTCGCCTTCCTGGGAGGCCACGGACCGGTCCAGGTGGCCCGGCGACATGGGCAGCCAGGGTTCTACCGTGGAGAAGCCGCCCCGGGGCCGCTCCGCGGTCCAGGGCATGGGGGTGCGGCAGCCGTCGCGGCCCTTGTAGTCGGGCCAGAAGGCGATGCCATAGGGATCGATGAGGCGGTCGAAGGGCACCTCGCCCTCGGGCAGGCCCAGTTCCTCGCCCTGGTAGATGCAGAAGCTGCCCCGCAGGGAGCCCAGTACGGCCACCAGCAGCTTGGCGAGGCCGGCGTCGTCCTTGCCTTTGCCCCAGCGGGTGACCACCCGGACGTTGTCGTGGTTGGAGAGGGACCAGCAGCCCCAGCCGCCGCCCTTCCGGACGCGCTTCTCGTACTCCTGCACCACGGAGCGGATTCGCCCAGCGCTGAATTCCTCGGTGAACAGGCTGAAGCCATAGGCCATGTGCAGCTTGTCGCCATCGGCGGTGTACTCGGCCATGGTGGCCAGGGCGCCTTCGTCGCCCACCTCGCCCACGCTCATGGCGCCATAGGCGTTGAGGAGGGTCCGCAGGCGCTTGAGGAAGGCCAGGTTCTCGGGGCGGCTCTTGTCGAACTTGTGGATCTGGCAGCCGTAGGGATTGCCTTCCCGCACGGAGGTGAGCTCCACCTTGCCGGGCCTGGCGGGCGGGTTGTTGCGCAGCTGCCTGTCGTGGAAGTGGAAGTTGCAGGCATCGAAACGGAAGCCGTCCACGCCGCGCTCCATCCAGAAGCGCACCTCGTCCAGCATGGCGGCCTGCACGGGCTCGTGGTGGAAGTTGAGGTCGGGCTGGGACTCCAGGAAGTTGTGCAGGTAGTACTGGCGGCGGCGTGGCTCCCAGGACCAGGCGGAGCCGCCGAAGACCGACTGCCAGTTGTTGGGGGGCGTGCCGTCCGGCCGCGCCTCGGCCCAGACGTACCAGTCGGCCTTGGGGTTCGTGCGGCTGGTGCGGCTCTCCTTGAACCAGGCGTGCTGGTCGGAGGAGTGGGACAGCACCTGGTCGATGAGCACCTTCAGGCCCAGGCGGTGGGCCTCGGCCACCAGGCGGTCGAAGTCCGCGAGGCTGCCGAAGGTGGGGTCGACATCCCGGTAGTTCGACACGTCGTACCCGAAGTCCTTCATGGGCGAGGTGAAGAAGGGCGACACCCAGATGGCGTCCACCCCCAGGTCGGCCACGTAGGGCAGGTGGGCCGTGATGCCTGGCAGGTCGCCCACGCCGTCGCCGTTCGTGTCCTGGAAGCTGCGGGGGTAGATCTGGTAGATCGAGGCGCCGCGCCACCACTCGGGGGAACTCCCAGGGGCGTCCGCCATCGCGGCGGGCACCATCGGAGTTCCTTTGGGGGTGGGCTGGAGGGACATGGGTGGGAGATCCCGGGGTGGGCAGAGGGTGGGGTTGGGAAGATCTTGTAATCGGTTACACGGCGCACGACTCGAACCGTTTTTCTGGGGGCCCTGGCGTCACTTGAAGGTGGATGGGAGGTCGTGCCAGGAGAGGTGTGTAAACGGTTACAAGAAGGTCGCAGGTATGGTCGACCGGTGTCACAGCCCTGTCAAGCGGGTAATTCCGGGCCTTGGGGATATTTTGTCCAATGACACCAAACCCAGCACCACTTGAGGAATCCCCCATCTGAACACCCTGGAAGGATCGCTTGTACCGCCTCTTGGCAACGACACGGCCAGTGGACGCCCCGGTCGCGACCGGGGACCATGGAGGTCACACCGGCGCCTGCCCAGGCTGGATGCCCGTGTGGGTGTCCTGCTGCTGTCCTGCCGTGATGAGGTCCCGTGTCTGCAAGCGTTGACAATTCCATTCTGGTCGCCGATGTGGGCGGGACCAACCTCAACCTGGCCCTGCTGGCCCCGGAGGGCCCGCGCTATCGCCTGCTGCGCAAGGCGCGCTACAGCACCCAGGAGGAGGTCTCCCTCCTCGGCCCCCTCCAGCGCTTCCTGGCCGGAGCCCCCTCCCTGCGGCCCCTCCGGGCCTGCTTCTCCGGCGCAGGGCCGGTCCTGGACCATCGCATCCACCTGACCAATGCGCCCTGGGACATCGATGCCTCCGCCCTGGAGCGGAGCCTCGGGGTGCCGGTCCACCTGGTCAACGACTTCACCGCCCTGTCCTGCGGCGTGCTCCAGCTCGACCTGGAAGATCCCAGCCAGGTGACGCCCCTGGCCCACGGCGATGGCAGCCTGCCCGCCGCGGATCCCCGGGGTCTGGCCCTGGTGGTGGGGGCCGGCACGGGGCTCGGCGTGGGCTTCGTGGTGCGTTCGGCCCAGGGCGCCCGGGCTTTCCCCAGCGAGGGCGGCCACATCGGCCTGCCGGTCTTCGACGAGGACTCGCTGGCCCTCTGGCGGCATCTGCAGCAGGGTCTGCCCGGCCCCCCCGGGGCTGAGATGGCGGTCTCGGGCGTGGGTCTCGCGCACCTCTTCCGCTTCCTGCTGGACTCCAAGCGCGTGCCCTGGACGCCCGCCGCGACCGCGATCCTGGCCCTGGCGGCCCCCGACCAGCCCGCGGCCATCTCGGCCCAGGCCGCCTCGGACCCCGCCTGCGCCCGCGCCATGGCGCTGTTCGTGGACCTCTACGCGCGGGTCTGCGCCGAGCTCTGCGCCGTGTTCCTGCCCACCGGTGGCCTCTTCCTCGCCGGTGGCATCGCCGCCAAGAACGCCCCGCATTTCGTGGAGGACCCGCGCTTCATGGCCCGCTTCGAGCGGAACTACCGGGCGCATCTGGACCTTCTGACCCGCGCCACGCCCGTGTTCCTGGTCCACGACTACGACCTGAGCCTCTACGGCGCGGCCCATGCCCCGGATTGCCTCCCCTGATAGGGAAATCGCTGCGCCGAGGCAACCCCGCATTGACAGCTCCGGAAACCGAACGGTATTCATGGGGAGTCGCGTTCTTCCTTCCGATCCCCAACCCCTGCGGCCCCCCATGAAGATCACCATCGGCGAGATTGCCCGCCAGTCCGGCGTTTCGACCGGGACCGTGAGCCGCGTCATCAACGGCAAGCCCACGGTGGCGGCCGAGACGCGGGCCACGGTGCTGGCCGTGATGAAGAAGCTGGGCTACGAGCCTGATCCCGTGGCCCGGGAGCTGTCGCGGCGCACCAAGCACACCCTGGGCATCTGGGTGGGCGCGGGCGAGAACCGGCTGTCGCCCTACTTCAACGTCATCTGGCGCGCCCTGCTGCGCGAGATGCAGAGCCATGCCACCCAGTTCGTGGAGCTGCCGGTGGACATCACGCCGGTGCGGCGGCGCATGGACGCCGTGCTGATGTTCCACTGCGCCGACATCGACCAGCGCCTGGCCACCCTGTGGCGGCGGGGCGTGCCCGGCGCCCTCATCGGACACCACCCCGGCGTGTCCTGCGTGGCGCCCGACGACATTGGCGGCGGCCGGCTGGCCGCGGCGAAGCTCCTCTCCCTGGGGCACCGGGACCTGCTGCACCTCACGGTGGCCGACGAGCACCAGTGGGCCGTGGACCGAGCGGCGGGCTTCACCTCCTCCCTGGCCGAGAACATCGGGGGCTCCCTGGCCCCCGTCATCCTGCGGGGCGGGGGCTCGGTACTGGGCGGCTACCGGCTCATGCGCGACGCCTGGCAGAGGGGCCACCGGCCCACGGGCATCTTCTGCGCCACGGACGAAATGGCCGTGGGGGCCCTGGGGGCCCTGGCGGATCTCGGCGTGGCCGTGCCCACCCAGGTCTCCGTGCTGGGCTTCGACGGCCTGGTGGACCTCTATCCGGGCCTGGCCTCCGTGGCCCAGGACATCCCCGCCATCGCCCATGAGGCCGTCACCCTCGCCCTGGGCGCCATCGACCGCGAGGCCGTGCGGCACACCATCGTCCCCGTGCGGATCCTGGACGGCGCCACCCTGGGCCCCGCACCCCGGAGGGGCTGAGGACCATCCCATGCCCCTGTCCAGCGATCCCTACCGCATCAAACCCAAGGAACAACTGGTCCGCGAGGAGCAGAAGCTCATCCAGATCCGGGACGACTCGGTGCGGCCCCCCTCCTCCATCGGCGTAGATTCCTTCCAGGCGACGCTCTTCGGGGCCCCGGCGTTACAGCCCTCCAAGGCATCCACTTCGGACGGGGACGGTTCCTTCTTCTCAGGCCGGCTGGTGGTGGTCCTGATTCTCCTCCTCCCACTGGCCCTGGCCCTCAAGTTGACCTGCTCTCACTGAGCCGCGGGGTCAGGACCCTCTCAGGCTCGGCGCACCGCGAAGCCCTGGAAGCCCTCGCCCTCCCAGCGGAGGGGGTCGGGGCGGAAGGTGGCGCTGAGGCCCGCCCTGCCGTCGACTTCCGCCCCCAGGGCCGCAGGCCATACCTCGGCCGGGTGCAAGTCCGGCCGGGCCTCCACCAGCCAGTCGCGGTGGGCGATGCCCTCCTCGGGCAGCCAGGAGCACACGGCGTAGATCAGCAGCCCGCCGGGGGCCAGGCGCTCAGCGGCGGCGCTGAGCAGGCGCCGCTGGAGCCCCGTCAGGCGGGGCAGGTCGTCATGCTTGAGCCAGGGCCACTCAGGGTGCTTCTGCAGGGTGCCGCTGCCGCTGCAGGGGGCGTCCAGCAGGATTAGGTCGAAGACGGCCGCGTTGCCCTCCAACCACTCGGCGGCGTCCGCCTGGATGACCCGGGCTTCCACGCCCCGCTGCTCGAGGGTTTGACGCAGCCGGGCCGCCCGCTTCGGGTGCACCTCCAGGGCCGTGATGGCTGCGCCGGGGTGACGACGGGCCAGGGTCGTGGTCTTCCCGCCGGGCGCGGCGCAGGCGTCCAGGATGCGGGTCACGGGCCGCTCCCACTGGTAGGCCAGCAGGGCCTGGGAGCTGCGGTCCTGCACCATGCCGCCGCCGGCTTCCAGCCAGGGGCGGGGGAAGGGGGCCCCCTCCTCCAGGCAGAGGCAACCCGGAAGCCCCGCCACCGGCACCAGGCCTTCGGGGATCTCCCCCTCCAGCAGGCGGAAATCGGGGCGGGGCGGCTGCTGGAGCCTCGCCCACAGGGCCTCGAGTTCGCCCTCGGCGCCATGGGGGGCGAGGGCCGCGCCCAGGGCGCGCGCCACGGCTGGGCTGCGGTCCAGGCTCGCGGGCAGCGCATCGAGCTCGGCGGCCAGGGCAGCGCGATCCTTCGATGCCCGGCGCAGGAGGGCGTTCACCAGCCCCTTGTGGGGCAGGAAGCCCAGGTCACGGGTGGCGGCCAGGTCTACGGACTCGTTCACGGCGGCATGGTCGCTGACGCCCGGCAGCCAGGCCAGCTGGGCCAGCCCCATGGCCAGGCTCACCCGCGTCCCCAGGGGCACGCCGCGGTCCGGATCCTTCAGCTTCGGCTTCACCCAGGCCTGGAGGCGGCCCCAGCGGCGCAGACAGAGACCCAGCAGGGCCTGGGCGAGCTGGGCATCCTCGCCCAGCTCGCGATCCCAGATGTCCGGCACCCGCCCGCCCTCTCCGAAGACTTCGTGCAGGGCGTGGGCGACATGGATGCGGGCAGGCGTGGGCATGGGGCTCCAGAAGGCAAACCCCGATTATCCCGCGATGCGGCTACAACTCCTTCAGGATCTCGGCCTTCTTGGCCTCGTACTCCTTTTTGTCGAGCAGCCCCTTCTTGTAGAGCTCCTGCAGCTTCTGGAGGCGCTCCTCGGGCCCGGCCTTGGCCGGGGCGCCCTCCCCCCCGGGCTGCAGCTTTGGCTCCGGGGGTGGGGCTGAGGCCGAGCGGCTTTCGGCCCGGCGCAGGGCCTCCTGCAGCTCGATGGCCTCGCGGCACTCCCGCAGGGCCGTCTGGAAGATGCTGGCGTCGGGCTGCATGTCCAGGGCGGCGCGCAGGTAGGGCAGGGCCTCCTCATAGCGGCCCAGGATGAAGTGGATGATGCCAACGTTGTATTGGGTCCTGGGGTAGTACTTGGGCTTCTGGCTGGGGTCGCGCTTGGACTGGTCGAGGCCATCCAGGGCCAACTCCAGGGCGCCGCGAACATCGCCGGACTTGAGCCGCTGGTGGGCCCTCGCCATGCCGAAGGTGTCGTCGTCAAAGAAGGTGAGCTTGCGCACCTCGCTCCAGGCCAGGAGCATTCGCAGCACCTTCACCTTGGCGGTCTCGAAGGCGAGGCGGCGCACGTCGGAATCCCTGGGGTGGGCCGGGAAGCCGTCGTAGGACGTGTTGCTGAGGCTAGGCGCGTCCTCCAGGCGCTGGGCCCCGAAGACCCGGCCCGTGCTGAGGTCCACCACCTGCACCGTGGCGCTGAAATCCAGGCTGGTGATGCTGGTGCGCTTGTGGCGCACGATCTCCTGCTTGGTCTTGGGGTCGGTGCTGCGTTCCTCCTTCGTGGACCGGTTCCGGCTCAGGTCTGAGCGGTTCACGTTCACGATGACCAGCACGCTGGGCCCCAGCAGCTTGCCCAGTTTCGCGATGGTGGCGGGCTCCACGTAGCCGCTGGCGCCCAGTTCCTGCTCCTTGAGCACCGCATCCAGGTGGGCCCGGTCCACCACCTCCACCTGGCGGCTCTGCACCAGGTCGGCGGTGAGGGCGTCGGCCAGCTCGCGGGAGTTGATGTCCCGTGCCGGCGCGAAGGCCAGCCGCTCCACCCTGAGGCCCAGGCCCGGCGGATGCACCAGGGTGACCTCCACCTTGGGGTTGGCGAGCTCGCTCCAGAACTGGGCCTGGGCGGGTAGGGCGAGCAGGGCCAGGGCGGCGGGAATCGACGAGCGCATGGAGGCTCCGGGAGGCAAATCCAGGCTAGCACGCAGGCTGTGGCATCCTGGGCGCAGGCATTCCAGGAGGACCCCATGGCCCACCACTACCCCCTTCAGCTCCACTGGACCGGCAACACCCTCGACGGCACCTACAACCGCAATGCGACCGTCACCACCGCCGGCAAGCAGCCCCTGGCGGTCAGCAGCGCCCCCGAGTACGTGGGCGACGCCACCCGCTGGAACCCCGAGGACCTGCTGGGCACGGCCCTGGCCACCTGCCACATGCTCACCTTCCTGGCCCTATGCGCCAAAGCCAAGGTGGAGGTGGTGGGCTACGAGGACCACGCCGAAGCCATCCTCGACACCGTGGACAAGGTCACGCGCGTCACCCAGGTGCACCTGCGCCCCGTCATCCGCGTCACGCGGGGCACCAGCATGGCCAAGGTGGTGGAGCTCTTCGAGAAGGCCCACAAATACTGTTTCGTGGCCAACTCCGTCACCTGCGAGGCCGTGCTGGCACCCCGCGTGGTCGAGGTCTAAGGAACCTTCATGCACTGTCCCTTCTGCGGGCACATCGAGGACAAGGTGGTGGACTCGCGGGAGTCCCGCGAGGGCGACTCCATCCGCCGCCGTCGGGAGTGTCTCTCCTGCGGCCGGCGCTTCACCAGCTATGAGCGGGTGGAGGAGGTGCCCCTGGTGATCCTCAAGAAGGATGGCCGCCGGGAACCCTTCGAGCGGCAGAAGCTCATGAAGGGCCTGCTGGCCGCCTGCCAGAAGCGGCCCGTGTCCCTGGACCGCATCGAGCAGCTGGTGGGCGACGTGCATGCCCGGCTCATGGAGCGGCCCGACCGCGAGATCCGCAGCCGGGAGCTGGGCGAGCTGATCATGGATGAGCTCAAGGGGCTCGACCAGGTGGCCTATGTGCGCTTCGCCAGTGTGTACCGCGAATTCAAGGACCTGCCCGATTTCGTGAAGGCCCTGGAGGGCCTCATGCACAAGGAGGCCGCCACGGGCCGCGGCTCAGGCACCCCGAAAGCCGGCCACGACCTCGCGACACCCCAGCCGCAGGCCCTGTTTCCAGGCGAGACCGTGGACGTGGCCGCCATGAAGTCCCGGAAAAAGTAGGGGTATCCTGGGGTCCGAGGTTATTCCGTGGCCGATGATGTCCTCCTGCCCCCAACACCCGACGAGACGCCCAAGCTGCCGGAGGAACTGCCCGTCCTCCCGCTGCGGGACGTGGTGGTCTACCCCTACGTGATCCTGCCCCTCAGCATCAGCCGCGAGAAGTCCATCCGCGCCGTGGACACGGCCCTGGTGGAGAACCGCATGATCCTGCTGCTCTCCCAGAAGCAGACAGAGATGGACAACCCGCGGCCCGAGGACCTCTACCAGGTGGGCACGGCGGCGCTCATCATGCGCGTGCTGAAGCTCCCGGATGGCCGCATCCGCGCCCTCGTGCAGGGCCTGCAGCGGGTCCGCGTGGAATACTTCACCGAGACCGAGAACCTCTTCAAGGCCCGGGTGGAACCCCTCGCGGAGCCCGAGCTGAAGACGCCGGACCTGGAGTCGGACGCCCTGCTGCGCAGCGTGAAGCAGACACTCGAAAAGGCCGTGGCCCTGGGCAAGACTCTGCCCCAGGAGGTGCTGGTCATCGCCGGCAACCTGGACAATCCCGGCCGCCTGGCCGACCTGGTGGCGTCCAACCTGGACCTCAAGCTCCAACAGACCCAGGAGGTGCTGGAGATCGCGCATCCGGGCCTGCGCCTGAAGCGCGTGAACGAGCTGCTGCATGCGGGAGATCCAGCTGCTGGAAGTGCAGCAGAAGATCACCATGGAAGCCCGCGGCGAGATGGACAAGAGCCAGCGGGAGTACTACCTCCGCCAGCAGCTCAAGGCCATCCAGCAGGAGCTGGGCGAGGGGTCGGAGCTGGCTGAGGAGGTCACGGCCTTCCGCGAGAAACTGGCCAAGATGAAGGTGCCCGACGAGCCCCTGGTGGAGATCGAGCGCAACCTCAAGAAGCTGGAGCGCATGCACCCGGACTCCAGCGAGACCGCCGTCACGCGCACCTACCTGGAGTGGATGACCGAGCTGCCCTGGGGCGTGCAGACCGAGGACAACCTCGACCTCAAGCAGGCCCAGGCCGTACTGGACGAGGACCATTTCGGCCTGGCCAAAATCAAGGACCGGTTGCTGGAGTTCCTGGCGGTGCGCAAGCTCAAGCCCGATCTCCGGGGCACCATCCTCTGCTTCGTGGGCCCCCCGGGCGTGGGCAAGACCTCCCTGGGCAAGTCCATCGCCCGGGCCCTGGGCCGCAAGTATTCGCGCATTTCGCTCGGCGGCGTCCATGACGAAAGCGAGATCCGCGGCCATCGCCGCACCTATGTGGGCGCCATGCCCGGCCGCATCGTGCAGGCCCTGCACCAGGTGAAGAGCATGAACCCCGTGATCATGCTGGATGAGGTGGACAAGATCGGCCGGGACATGCGCGGCGATCCCAGCGCGGCCCTGCTGGAAGTGCTCGACCCCGAGCAGAACCACACCTTCCGGGACCACTACCTGAACGTGCCCCTGGACCTCAGCCAGGTGCTCTTCCTGGCCAACGCCAACGAGCTGGAGCCCATCCACCCGGCCTTCAAGGACCGCATGGAGATCATCTACCTCAGCAGCTACACGCTGGAGGAGAAGCTGGGCATCGCCGAGCAGCACCTGATCCCCAAGCAGCTGGAGAAGCACGGTGTCACCCGCAAGCAGGTGGCGATCCCCAAGGCCGCCCTGAAGACCATCATCACGGGCTACACGCGCGAAGCCGGGCTGCGGCAGCTGGAGCGCGAGATCGGCGCCATCTGCCGCAAGGTGGCCCGCCGCGTGGCCGAGAACACCCTGAAGAAGAAGCTCACCCTGGACGACAAGAGCATCCACGAGCTGCTGGGCCCCGTGAAGCTGCTGCAGGATGAGCGGCTGAAGGCCCCCCGCGTGGGCGTGGTGACCGGCCTGGCCTGGACCGCCGTGGGCGGCGACGTCCTCTTCGTCGAGGCCCTGAGGATGCCGGGCAAGGGCCTGCTCACCCTCACGGGCCAGCTGGGCGACGTGATGAAGGAGAGCGCCCAGGCGGCGCTCAGCTACATCCGTAGCCGGGGCGAAGCCTTCCAGATTGATCCCGAAGTGTTCCAGAAGCAGGACATCCACGTGCACTTCCCCGAGGGCGCCATCCCCAAGGACGGCCCCAGCGCCGGCCTGGCCATCGCCACCGTGCTGCTCTCCGTGCTGAAAGGCGTGCCCGTGCGGAACACCCTGGCCATGACCGGCGAGATCGACCTGCGGGGCGAGGCCCTGGCCATCGGCGGCCTCAAGGAGAAGTCCCTGGCGGCCTTGCGCGTGGGCATCAAGGACATCCTCATCCCGCACGCCAACCAGAAGGATCTCGAAGAGATCGACCCCGAGCTGCGCAAGCAGCTGCGCTTCCACCCCGTGAAGCACGTGGAGGAGGTCTTCGAGTTCGCCCTGGTGGGCTGGAAGCGACCCGAACAGGCCAAGCCGGCCACCAAACCCAGGGGCAGGATCAAGCCCCGTTCACAGCGCTAAGCCATTTATTTCAAGTAATATATTAAACAGGCTGGGCCCTTGCCTCGCCAGTCCCGGGACGCTACATTCCCCGCCGGAGGGTCACCATGCTGACCGAGGCCTTCTCTCTGGTGCTCCAGCTCCCGCCCCTGGCCTTCGGCCCAGCCCGAGCCCCGGAAGCCTTTGCGCCACCCAGGGCCCTGATCTGCGAGGTCGGCCAGCTTGGCCAGGTGCAGGTGCCGGAACAGCCGGTGCACCCTCTCACCCCGGCCAGTTCCCTCGATCCACGGGACCTGCGGCCGGCCCCGGAGCGCTACCTGGTGAACCGCCCCGTGGACATCCTGATGTTCCTCGCCACGGCCTACGCCGGCCGGGCCACCTGGGACGAGACCCCCTGGGGCGTCCGCACCTGGCAGGCCACTGGGGCGGCGGCGCCCGTCCTGATTCCGCCCCAGCCACCTCCCTTCCAGGCCCCGCAGCGCTGGTAGTTCCACGTGGAACACTACTTAGCCTTCAATGATTCAAGATACTTCCCCAGCAACTCGGCCTCCTGCTCGGTGCCCGCAAAGGGCGGCATGCGGTCCAGGTAGGGGTTCAGCGCCGGGTCCAGTTCCCGTATGGCCTGGATGAAGGCCACGTTGTCCCCCTCGGAGTTGCTGGCCGTGAGGCCCCTCAGGCCCCGGTAGCCGTCCCGGGTGTGGCAGGCCAGACACTGGCTCCGCAGAAGCGCCTCGCCCCGGGCCAGGTCGGTGTCCCCCCTCGAGGCTGCGAAGGTCCGGGCCCAGGCGTTTCCCGCCAGGAAGCCGTCCTTCTGGTACTCCGCCACCTGCTCCACGCGGATGCCGTTGGAGTACATGACATCCCGGATCACGAAGGGCTTGCGGGCCACCTCGCGGATCCACTCGAAGCCGCCGAAGCCCCAGCAGGCCAGCAGCAGGCCCAGCAGGGCCAGGGGCCGTTGGAACGAGGCCGAGGCGAAGAACGCCCAGAGCACCAGCAGGCCCGGCACCAGGAACGCGCCCAGGCCCCAGAGTGCCCAGCGGAAGCCCTGGGCCAGGCCGGTGGCGCCCTTGAGGTTGCCCAGCACCAGCTCCCGCGCGGCCGGGGGGAAGCTCTGGAAGTAGTACCAGCCCGAGGCCACGGCCAGCAGCACACCCGCCAGGGTGAAGAGGGCCGAGGGCTGCAGGATCCGCGGCTTCAGGGGTGGTTTCGCGGTGGCCCCCGCGGCCAGGGCCCAGAGGCCGCCCAGGACCAGGGCTACGCAGGTCCGCAGCAGCAGGCTGGGCAGGTAGGTGGCGTTGAAAAAGCCGTCCCACATGGCGTGGCTGGCGGCCCAGCCCTTTCCGGGGCTCAGCATGAAGGTGATGATGCCGTTGATGACCACGAGGCTCAGCCAGGCGCAGAGGGCATAGAGCCAGGAGACGGTCAGGCGCTGGCGGGGCCGCAGCCGGTCATAGGCCCGGACCAGCACGATGAGGGTGGCCATTTCGCCCACGAAGATCAGCCACTCGATGGCCCAGCCCATGACGAAGGCCCGGATGAGGTGCTGGGTGGCCGTGGGGTTCACGAGGCCGATGGCCACCCAGATCCCCACGCCGGTGACGGCCCCGAAGATGCTGGACAGCCAGAGCAGGGCCTTGGCCCGGCCCCGCAGCCAGGCCTGTAGCTCCAGGTCCCCGGCCCGCTGGGCGCGGCCCTCCATGATCGGCAGCCAAATGCCGGCCCCCACGACGAGGTGGGCGATGGAGACGTGGACGATGCTGATGAGGCCGATGAGCCAGCCGCTGCCGAGGAGGGGGATGTCCCACACGGGATGGTTCATGGCCGCTCCTCCCCCGCCATCCGCGGTTGGGTGGCCCAGCGCAGGACCACCACCAGCATCACCACCAGGGCCGCGAGGGTGAGCCCGAAGACCCCCAGGGACAGCCAGTCGGTCTTGTGGGGCAGGGCCCCGGGTTGGAAGCCGAAGGCGGCCAGGCTGGCATCCCGGGCCTGATCCCGCAGGAGGATCATGCCCAGGACCGAGGCCATGCCGAGGGCGAAGGGCCCCCACACGGCCCTGGCGGGCGAGCCTTCCTGGCTGGCGGGAATGGCCATGAACAGGGCCAGGCCGCCGCAGGCGATGGAGCCCCACATGGTCAGGCTGGGGGCCGTGCTGGCGTTCATCAGCAGGTCGAAGACCGGGGCGGGCTGCTTCACCAGCAGCCAGGTGCCCCAGAGCCCCTGGCTGGCCGTGGCGGCGATGAACCAGATGAGCCCCGCGCGACGCGCGTAGGCGTGCTCACGCCAGGCCCCCCAGCCCGCCAGCAGCAGCCCGGCCACGGCGGCGATCCCCGCCACCATGTGGAGGTAACGGGGCCAGAGGGTGGGATCCGCCGTGTTCATGCGGAGGCCATGGGGCGAGGCGGCCGCGTGGGCGGCCCACAGATCCGGGCGGAGGGAGAGCGTCGTGACATTCACCAGCATCAGCCCCACGGCCAGCAGGAGGAGGGCGCTCAGGATGCCCGTGACGGTCCGCACAGTCTCGGAAGCCACCGAACCCACGAAGCGGTACAGCAGCACATAGCCCGCCATCAGGAGGGCGAGGAGCGCCGCCCAGGGGATGGCCGTCAGCACGGAGGCCGTGTAGAAGAAGGGGCCGTAGATGAGCTGCACGAAGAGCAGGGGGGCCACGCCCAGGGTGATGGCGAAGGTCACGGCGCCAGGCAGCATGGGCGCCAGCCGCCGCACCAGGTCGCGGTCCTCCGGCCTGCCGCGCAGCGCATGCACCACCGCAATTAGGCTGCCGCCAACCCCCAGGTTCACCGCCATCAGGTGGAGGGTGAAGGTGGCCAGCAACAGGGCCTTCAGCACGGCGGGCGGCATCGGCAGCAGCAACGGGTCCGGGGACGGGATGGGCGGGGGGGGCATGGTGACTCCGGAGGTGGTACCTGGGATGCCGCCCATGCTAATGCACCTCGCGCGAAATACCAGGATCAATGGTGTGCTGGCGATGTGCATTTCCCCCAGCCAACGCATGCGTTGGCCAGGATCTAGCGTCATCGGGGCATGGCCCCTCTGGCGCCCTTGCGCGGACGCGCCAGGGCTGTCACCCCACTGGGGGCACTGCCCTCCGGGTATCGCACACAGCGCGTGCTCCCGCTCGCAAATGCTCGCGGACCTGGAGCCTCCCCCAAACCCCCGCCATGTGGTGCCCACCGGAGCGATGGATGATCCCGCTATTTCGCGCGGGCACCACTAGCCGGATTCCAGCCTCGGGGAACCCTGAATGCTTCGGTAGACTGGACCTTCGCGAGGTGTCCGTGGGTCTGCTTGGTGGCCTGTTCAACCAGTTCAAGAAGGGCCTGAAGCGCACCCAGGAGCTGGTGCTGGCGCCCATGGGGCGCCTCCTGGGCCTGCGCCGCCTGGACGAGGCCCAGCTGGAGGAGCTGGAGGACCTGCTGCTGCAGGCGGACCTCGGCGTGCAGGCCGTGGATCGGCTGATGACGCGGCTCCGCAACGAGATGAAGGGCCAAGCGGACATCGACCCCAAGGCCGTCCTGAAGGACGAACTGCTGAGGCTCCTGCGCCAGCGACCGCCCCGGCCCTTCGCTGCGGCGGGCACCCAGGTGGTGCTGCTGGTGGGGGTCAACGGCGTGGGCAAGACCACCACCCTGGGCAAGCTGGCGGCGCACCTCAAAGCCCGCGGCGACGCCGTGCTGGTGGTGGCGGGCGACACCTTCCGGGCGGCGGCCATCGACCAACTGGAGCGCTGGGGCGAGCGGGCAGGGGTGCCCGTCATCCGCAATCAGATGGGCGGCGATCCCGCGGCCATCGCCTTCGACGGGGCCACCAGCGCCCTGGCCAAGGGTACGCCCTGGGTGCTCATCGACACGGCGGGGCGGCTCCACACCAAGGACCACCTCATGAAGGAGCTGGACAAGATCCACCGCAGCCTCCAGAAGGTGATTCCGGCTGCGCCCCACCGGGTGCTGTTGGTGCTGGACGCCACCACTGGCCAGAACGGCCTGGTCCAGGCCGAGGCCTTCGCCCAGGTGGCAGGGGTCACCGACCTGGTGCTCACCAAGCTGGATGGCAGCGCCAAGGGCGGCGTGGTGGTCTCCATCCTGGACCGGCTGCGGCTCCCCATCGCCTTCGTGGGCGTGGGCGAGGGCGTGGACGACCTCATCCCCTTCGACGCGGAAGCCTTCGTGGACGGCCTCCTGGATGTCTGAGCCGGCCCTGACCCGCGAGCTGGCCTGGGCCCTGGCCACGGGCGGGCCCTGGCCCGTGCCGGAGGCCCTGGAGGGCGATGCCCGCTTCATGGCCCTGGCCATGCAGGAGGGCCTCAAGGGTGTGGGGCTCTCGAGCCCCAACCCGCCGGTGGGCTGCGTCCTGGTGAAAGGGGGCCGGGTCCTCGGGGCCGGCGTCCACACCCGGGCCGGGGATCCCCACGGCGAGATCATGGCCTTGCGCGATGCGGAGGCCCGGGGCGAGGATCCGAGGGGCGCCACGGCCTTCGTCACCCTGGAGCCCTGCTGCCACCAGGGCCGCACGGGCCCCTGCACCCAGGCCCTCATTCAGGCGGGCGTGGCCCGAGTGGTGGTGGGCGTGCGCGATCCCAATCCGAGGGTGGACGGGGGTGGCCTGGCCATCCTGCGGGCTCAGGGGCTCGCGGTCGAAGAGGGGCTCCTGGGCGAGGCCTGCGCCCGCTTCCATGCCCCCTTCTTCAAGCTCATCCGTACGGGCCTGCCCTGGGTGACCCTGAAGCTGGCCCTGGGCTCCGACGGCGCCCTGGGCCCGGCGGGGCAGACCACACCGGTGACCCCGCCCGAGGTGCAGCGCCTGGCCCACGCCCTGCGCCGGGCCTCGGAAGCCATCGTGGTGGGCCGCCATACCATCGAGGTGGACGATCCCCAGCTCACGGACCGCTGGCCCGCCCCCACGGCCCCCCACCGCAGCTTCGCCCGGGTGGTCATGGACGAGGGCGGCCAGCTCCCCGCCGCTGCCCGGGTCTGGGCCCCCGTGGCGGGGCAGCCGGCCTTCCGGGCCGTGATCGGGGACCCCGTGCCCCTTCGTGGCGTGGAGGACCTCCACTTGCCCCCGGATGGCCGGGGATGCAGTTTGCGGCACCTGTTGCACGAGCTCGCCGCCCGGGGGGTGGGCCGAGTCCTGGTGGAGGGGGGCGGCACCCTCGCCGGGGCCTTCCTGGACCTGGGGCTGGTGGACGAGTTCCACCGCTTCCAGAGCGCCGTTCCCGCCGGCGGCACCCCGGTACCGCTGGTTCTGCCGGAATCCTGGCGCTGCCGTGCCACGGGGGCATGGCCTTCGGGGCGCTGGGAGGTCTGGCGCTGACCGGCTTCCCCTGTACTCATGGCATGACCCTTGATGTCACGCCTCATCCCCAGCCCACCGTGGAGTCTCCCATGAAGCACGCATCCGCCGCTCTTGGATCCCTGGCCGCCACCCTCCTGTTCCTGGCGGGCTGCGGCGGCACCAGCGACGGCCCCAGCGCTATCTCCGTCACGGTGCAAGGCCAGTACGAGAAGCGGGTGCTCTCCAGCGCCGGTTTCAGCCCGACCCTCAGCACCCTTCCCACCCGCTATGCCTATGCCCAGGTGGTGAACAGCGCCTCGGGCCGGGTGGAGGCGGCTGGGACACTGGGGGCCGATGGCACGCGGACCTTCTCGGTACCCAAGGGCATCACCTTCTTCGTGGCGATATACGCCAGCAGGGTCCCCGCCGGGGGGCACGGCTTCTATTTCTACGGGGGCGCGAGCCCTCCCGCCACCTAGCCAGCGAGGCCTTCAACCTCATCCCCACCTGGTACACCACCAGCGCCGACAGCGCGGCCAACAGCAGCGGCAACCTCACCCTGCGGGCCCTGGAAACCACCGGGGAGGCTGGCGCCTTCGCCATCGCCGACCAGATCACCACCTTCGCCCTGGGCATGCGGTCCCTGGAGCCCACCCTCCAGCTGCCCGAGCTGTACGCCTTCTGGAACCCGGGCACGACCAGCACCACCTATCCCTCCGTGGCCCTGGCCACCGGGGGCTCGGCGATCCTGAAGCAGAGCGCCGCCCTGGGCGGGCGGGCCATCTTCCAGCACGAGGTCCGCTACGCTGGCCCCACCGCTGCGGATCGGGGCGCCGATGCCTACAACGACGGCGTCCTCCTGGAGGCCTGCGCCCGGCTGCTCTTTGCTGACGACAGCTTCGCCTACGCCAATGGCACCTTCGGCCAGATCGTCCGCCGGGACAACGACAATGGCTTTGTGGCCCCGGGGGATGCCTCCGAACCCGCCATCGCCTTCGTGGGGGGCTTCAGCAGCTTCCTGTCCAGCGCCTTCCGGAACGACCCGACCACCTACGAGGTGCCCGCCGGCGGGGGCCTGCCCACGGTCTTCCGCCTGGACCAGCACACGGGCTTCTCGCCCACAGGCGGCGGCGAGTTCTATCCGGGTTCCGTGGCCCGCACCCTCTGGGGCATCTGGAAGAACGGCGCCGTCTTCAACGGCAGCCCGGCGGGTCTCGGCACCCTGTGGAGCGCCACCATCCCCACCACCGCCTCCCAGGGCTACGAGTACGGCAACACGCCCCTCGCCTGCTACCCCACCTACCTGACGGGCCTGCGCCGCCTGGCCGGCGGGGCGGCGTCCAGCGCGATCCTGGATGAACTGGCCCTGGAGAACGTGGGCGACGGCACCGACCCCACCTCGGCTCTACCTCAACAGCACCACCCTCTGGCGCCTGCCAGCCATGCCTTTCGTGGATTCCGGCAGCTTCCCAACCTATGCGGCCGGGTGGTCCTTCGACCGGAACCAGGCCCAGGCCTTCCGGTTCAGCCACGTCGGCGGGGCGCGCACGCTGACGCTGAGCACCTCGGGCCTGGGCCTAGTGCTCGAACTCTTTGACAGCGTCGGCCTGGTGCGCCTGACGACGGCTTCGTCCTCCGGCAACGGCGTGATCAACCTGCCCACCCTGCCGGCCGGAACCTATGTGGTCCGGGTGCGGGTGGATCCCTATGTGACCTACCCGAACGGCACCATCAACTACAATCTTTCCGTGAATTAACCTCCACCGACCAGCCGCACCACCTCCAGCCGGTCCCCCTCTTTCAGGGGCGTGGCGGGGTGGTCGGCCCGGCGGATGACCTCGCCGTTCAGCTCGATGGCGCTGCCGAAGGAGGGCAGCTCCAGCCAGCGGGCCAGGTCGGCCAGGGTGGCCAGATCCGGCGCCTCCCGGAGCTCGCCGTTGAGGTGCAGCCTCACCGCGCCACCGCCGCCGCCTGGAAGCCCTTCTCCAGGTCCGCGATGAGGTCCGGCTGGTCCTCGATGCCCACCGAGAAGCGCAGCAGGCCGTCCGTGATGCCCAGGCGGGCCTTCACCTCTGGGGCCGTCTTCAGGTGGCTCATGCTGGCGGGGTGTTGGATGAGGCTCTCCACCCCACCCAGGCTCACGCCCCGGGTGATGACCTCCAGAGCCTCACAGAAGCGCTGCCCGGCCAGCAGGCCCGCCCGCAGCTCGAAGCCCACCATGGCGCCATAGCCCTTCTCCATCTGGCGGACAGCGATCTCGTGGCCCGGGTGGCTGGGCAGGCCCGGGTAGTCCACCCGGGCCACGTGGGGCTGCCACAGCAGCCATTGGGCCAGGGCCTGGGCGTTGTCCGAGGCCCGGCGCACCCGCAGGGCCAGGGTCTTGAGGCCACGGTGCAGCAGCCAGGAGGCCATGGGGTCCAGGGTCGGGCCCAGGATCTTCGCCAGGTGCCAGCAGGCCACGATGTCAGCGTCGGATCCGGCGATGACGCCGGCCACCAGGTCCGAGTGCCCCCCCAGGTACTTGGTGGCCGAGGCCACGCTGAGGTCGATGCCGAAGGCCAGGGGCCGGGTGTGGATGGGGCTGGGGAAGGTGTTGTCGGCCACGGTGCGCACCCCGTGCTTCCTGCCGAGGGCCGCGACCCCCGCCAGGTCCGTGAGGGCCAGGGTGGGATTGGAGGGGGTCTCCACCCAGATCACCTTCGTCTCCGGCCGGATCGCGGCCTCCCACTCGGCCAGGTCCAGGGTGCTCTGCACCCAGGTCACCTTCAGGCCCCGCTCCGTCTCCCAGCGGCGGATGAGCTGTTCCGTGCCCAGGTAGATGGCCGCGGGGGCCACCAGGTGATCGCCCGGCTTCAGGAAGGCCTCGAACACCAGAGCGAAGGCCGCCATGCCCGAGGCCGTCGCCAGGGCGCGCTCGGCGCCCTCGAGTTCCGCCAGCACCGCCTCGACCTCGCTGGTGTTGGGGTTGCCCCAGCGCGTATAGAAGGCCGGCGGTTCCACGCTGGCCGAGAACTCGGCGCCCTCGCTGTTCTCCATGAGCTGGAACACCGAGGTCTGGAAGATGGGCGTGGTCACGGCCCGGGTGGTGTTGAAGCGCTTCCCGGCGTGGATGGCGGTGGTGGTGGGTCCCCAGGGCTTGGGCATGGTCGTGGCTCCGACCCCCAGCATAGGCGCGTAGGTGCTACCGCTTCCAGAACACGATGGCCAGGGCGATCACGGCGAAGGCGATGACGGTGATGAGCCGCCATACGGTGGGGCGATCGTCGGGCAGGTCGTAGGGGCCGCGATCCTCCAGGGCCGCCCGCGTCAGCTCATCCTCCGGGGGGGTCACCAACCCGCGGCAGTCCACGCAGCGGAAGGGCTCGCCGGGCGTGACCACCGCATCCACCACGGAGCTTCCGCAACTCTGGCAGACATGCACCACGCCCGGATGACAGGCTTCGAGGGCAGCGGGGATCTCGTTCGGCATGAGCCCAGCATGGGGCTGGGGTCAGGGTTTGGCCAGGGCCTCGCCCAGGACTTCATTCACGAGCCTCGCGTCCAGCCGGCCCTGGCCCGCCTTGAGGACCTGGCCCACGAGGAAGCCCTTGAGGCTCTCCTTGCCGCCCCGGATCTGGGCCACGGGACCCGGGTTCGCCTCCAGCACCCGGGCCACGAGGCCTTCGATGGCCCCCCGGTCACTCACCTGGGCCAAGCCCCGCGCGGCCACGATGGCATCGGCCGTGCCTTCGCCGGCCAGCAGGGCGGGGAAGACCTGGTCCTTGGCGGCGCCGAAACCCAGCGTCCGTGCCTCCACCAGCCGGACCAGCCCGGCCAGGGCCTCCGGTGTCACCGGGAAGGCCTCGATGGGGGCTCCACACTCGTTGAGGGTGCGGCTCACCTCGCCCAGCATCCAGGCGGCGGCACCCCGGCCCGAGCCCGCGAGGCTCGCCACTGCCTCAAAGTAGGCGGCGAAGGCCGGGCTCTGGGCCAGGGTCTGGGCCTCGTCGAGGCCCAGGCCGTAGGCCTCGCGCCAGCGGCGGATGCGCTGCTCGGGAAGCTCGGGCAGGGCCGCCCGGGCGGCTTCGATTTCGGCGGGTTCAATGGTCAGCAGGGGCAGGTCGGGCTCCGGGAAGTAGCGGTAGTCCATGGCCGCCTCCTTGGTCCGCTGGGTCCGGGTCTCGCCCGCCGCGGCATCCCAGCCCCGGGTCTCCATCTGCACGGACGCGCCCCTCTCGAGAAGGGTGGTCTGCCGTGCAAGCTCGTACTCCAGGGCCTGCCGCACGAAGCGGAAGGAGTTCAGGTTCTTCACCTCGACCCGCGTGCCGAAGCCGACAGATCCGATCGGCCGCACGCTGACGTTGGCGTCGCAGCGGAAGCTGCCCTCCTCGAGGTTCCCGTCGCAGATGCCCAGGCCCACCACCAGGCGGTGGAGGGTCTTGAGGTAGTCGGAGGCCTCGGCGGCGCTGCGAAGGTCCGGAGCCCCCACGACCTCCAACAAGGGCACCCCCGCCCGGTTCAGGTCCACATGACTGGCACCCCCATCCAGATCGTGGTGGCTCTTCCCCGCATCCTCCTCCAGGTGGGCCCGCTCGATCCGGATCCGCACGGGCGCTTCCGCCCCCCGCACCCGGGGATCGCCGGGGATGTCCAGGTGGCCGTTTTCCACCAGGGCCACGGGTCCCTGGGTGATCTGGTACCCCTTCGGGAGGTCCGGGTAGAAGTACTGCTTCCGGTAGAAGGCGCTGCAGGGGCGGATCTCGGCCTCCACCGCCAGGCCGAGGCCCAGCGCCATGCGAACAGCCTCGGCATTCAGGGCCGGCAGGGCTCCGGGCAGGCCCAGGCACACGGGGCAGGTGAGGCTGTTGGGAGGAGCGCCGGTCAGGTTCTGGCAGGCGCAGAACATCTTGGATCGGGTCCGCAGCTGGACGTGCACCTCCAGGCCGATCACCGCTTCATAGCCAGCTTTCATCGCGACTCCTGGGCCCAGTCTACTTTGGCCCGGCCTACTTCCCGAGGCAGAAGCCGCTGAAGAGTGCGTCCAGGGCACTCTCGGCCCGATCCTCGCCCGTGAGCCGGGCCAGCAGGCCCCAGGCGCCCTGCAGAAGCGAGGCCGGCAGCTCGGGGGGGCAGCCCGCGTCCAGGCTCAGCAGCAGGTCGAGCTGCCGCGAGAGGTCGTCCAACAGCGCCACCTGCCGGTCCGTGGCCAGCGCCCCGAGGCAGGCATCGGGCGCGAGGCCGCCCAGGAGACGCTCCTTGAGCGCCGCCTCCAGGGCATCCAGGTCCCCCCGCTGCGCGGAGATGGCCACCCCGGGCGCCTCCGCCAGGTCGGCGAAAGTGCGGACCTCCAGCACCTTCGCCCAGAAGGGGGCGAGGGCGACCTCCACCGGGGCCGAGGCCGCCTCGCCGGCGGGCACCAGGTGGAGGATCAGGTCGGCATCCTCGAGGAGGGGCCCCACCCGGGCCATACCCAGGCGCTCTACTGGATCCTGGGATTCCCGGAGTCCCGCCGTGTCGTAGAGGCGCAGGGGCAGGCCCCGCCACTCGCAGCGGACTTCGAGGCTGTCCCGCGTGGTGCCGGGGAGCTCTGTGACGATGGCCCGGTCCTCGCCGGCCAGGGCATTGAAGAGGGTGCTCTTGCCGGCGTTGGGCCGCCCCACGAGGGCCAGGCGGAGACCCTCGCGGAGGTGGAGGGCCGCCCGGGCTCTGGTTTGTTCCACGTGGAACCGCGCCCGAAGGGGGGCTAACGTTTCGGCCAAGTCTTTTAAATTCAACAAAATTCCTTCTTCTTCACCGTAATCCACCACGGCTTCGGCCCGGGCCATCCAGGGCCCCAGCACTTGGCGGCAGTCGCGGATCCACTCCGGCTCCCCCGGCCCGGGCCTGGGCCAGGCGGATCTGGGTGTCGGTCTCGGCGGAGACCAGGTCCCGCAGGGCCTCCACCGCCAGGAGGTCCTGCTTGCCGTTCAGGAGCGCCCGCCGGGTGAACTCCCCGGGCTCCGCCAGGCGGATCCCCAGGGCGCCCAGGTGGCCTAGCAGGCGCCGCACCAGGAGTGGGTTCCCGTGGAGCTGGAACTCCACCACGTCCTCCCCCGTGTGGCTGGCGGGCCCAGGGAAGAACAGCACCAGGGCCCGCTCGCGAAAGCCATCCCAGGTGAGGGTGCGAAGCTGGGCCCGCCGGGGTTCGGGCAGGGTCAGCAGGGGACCCAGGGCCCCGGAAAGGTTGGGCCCGGACACCCGCACGACCGCCACGGCCGAAGGCAGCAGGGGGGTCGCCGCGGCGCAGATGGGAACGGAGGCTGGGTGCACCCGCCCAGTCTACTTCCGGAACACCTTGACGGGCTTGAAGGTGCCCGTGCCCTCACTCTCGGTGCCCAGCCCGGCCTCGCGGCTGACGACCAGGTGCACCCAGCGGCGCTCCCGGGCGCTCAGGGCGCCCAGGGTGTGGCTGCCCAGCTCCCGGGCCTTCTCGGCCGCGAACTTGCCCATGGCCATGACTTCCTGCATGCGGAAGAGCCGGGCGCCCTTCACGTCCAGGTAGGCCAGCTTCTGATCCTCGCGCTCCCCCTGGGCCTCGTGCACCAGGAACTGCAGCGCGTCCAGGGCCACCCCCCGATTGGCGCCCAGGAGGGCCGCATCGGGCCCCGACACGGCCACCCGGTTGGGGAAGGCCTCCTCGTCACCAGAGGGCGCGAAGCGGGCTTCCACGGTCAGGCCGAGGTGGGCCGCCCAGCGGCCGATGAGCTCGGGCACGGATTCCAGGGAGGCGCCGCTTTTCCGCATGGGGGCTCCTACACTTCGATGGGCTGGGGCTGGTAGGACCGCATGATCCACCAGGTCTGGGCGAGGCCGATCATGTTGAACACGAAGTAGTAGATCGTAAGCCCCGCGGGGCTCTGGGCGAAGAAGAAGGTCATCATCGCGGGCATCAGCACCAGCATCATCTTGCGCTGGGCGGGGTCGCCCACGGCGGGGGTCACATACTGCTGGGCGAACATGGAGCCGCCCATCAGCACGGGGAAGATGTAGTAGGGATCCTTGGCGGACAGGTCGGTGATCCAGCCGAAGAAGGGCGCGTGACGCAGCTCGAAGACCGCGTTGAGCATGGACCAGAGGGCCAGGAAGATGGGCATCTGCAACAGCATGGGCAGGCAGCCGCCCATGGGGTTGTGGCCGTTCTTCTTGTAGAGGGCCATCAGCTCCTTCTGCATCTCGGCCTTCTTGGTCATGTCGCTGCCGAACTTCTCGTACTTGGCCTGGATGGCCTTCTGGTGCGGCTCGAAGTCCTTCATGCGCAGCATGGAGATGGTCTGCTTGGTGTTGAGGGTCCAGGTGGCGGCGCGGATGATCACCGTGAAGATCACGATGGCCCAGCCCCAGTTGCCTACCAGGGTGTGGACCTTCTTCAGGATCCAGAACAGCAGGTGGGCCACGGCGCCGAAGAAGCCGTAGTCGATGACCTGGGTGAAGGGCTTCTCGAAGGCCAGGAGGTGCTCGGCCTGCTTGGGGCCGAGGTAGAGGGTCGCGTCCAGGCGCCCGTTCTGGGCCAGCAGCTCATAGCCTGCGGCATCGCGGCCCGCCAGGCGGGGCAGCTTCCACAGGGCGGCGAAGTAGTGGTTGGTGGGGGCGGCCTTGTCGTCCTTGCCGAGGCCGGCGTCCAGGCCCAGGCGCTCCGCCGTGGCCGGCAGCACCTTGCGCTTGGCGCCGACAAAGCTGAAGAAGGGGTCGTGGAGCATCTCGCCCCAGGTGACGGCCTCGATGCCCTTCTCTGTCAGGGAGAACACCCGGCCCAGGTTCTTCACGGGCTCGTCGGAGGTGGGGTTGGCGATGAGCAGCAGGGACGCGTTGCGGGGAGTGCTGGCCTCCAGCTTCAGGGCGTGCCCCCTGGGCCGGAACCAGGTAGCTCAGGCGGTCGCCGGCGGCATTCTCAAACGTGACCGCAGTGCCCTGGGCGCCCCGCTCCTCGCGCACCGTTTCGAACCCCGCGCCCTTCAGGGCGCCGAGTCCGGCGAAGCCCGCCGGGAAAAAGCGGGTGCCATCCTGATTCCAGATCACCTGCTTGATCGCGCCTGTGGCCACCTGCCAGGTGAGCGTGAGTTCCTGGGTGGCGAGGGTGTGGCTGGCGGTCGGATCTACACCCTTCACGCCTTCGGGGGCGGGGGCGGCGACCGCCGGCGGGGGCGGCACCGGTGCCGGCGCCTCGGCGGCCTTGGGGGCCGCCTGCTGCGGCTGGACCACCGGAGCGGGCTTGGCATAGCGCGAGGAAAGCCAGAACTGGCCCCCAAGCAAGACCATGCTGCCGATGACGAAGAGGAGGACGTTGCGATTGTTCATGGGGTATCCGAGGCGGGAAGACGACGCAGGGCCAGCCGAAGCTGGCTTTCAATGTCCTGGAAACGGATGGTGTCGAGGGGCGGGGCCATGCGGGCGGGGCGCACCCAGACCACCCAGGGGTGGCTCGGCAAGGCGTCCAGGCCCGCAAGGAAGGCCATGCGCACCTGGCGGCGGAACCGGTTCCGCTGCACGGCACCCCCGGCCTTCCGGGGCGAGGTGACCAGCAGCAGCGGGGTCGTGCCCGCGTGGCGCCAGGCCCGGATATCCAGGAACGACGCTTGCCCCAGCAAGGGCCGGGGCAGGGGGGCTGGAACCGCGTGGTCTTTGTGCCGCACCGTGCGGAAGCGGCCTTTGTAGATCACGGACGGGAACTAGAGCGCCAGGACGTGGCGGCCCTTGGCGCGACGGCGCTTGAGCACCAGACGGCCGTTCTTCGTCTTCATGCGGCTCAGGAAGCCGTGGGTCTTGGCGCGGCGACGGTTGTTGGGCTGAAACGTGCGCTTCATGGTTCCACCTCGGGGGTTCCCTCCCAGGGAGGAGAACGAACCTTAGAGGTTATCAGCGAGGACGGGCGGGCTCAAGAGGATTTCCGCCCTCTTCCACCAGCCGATGGGTGCTAGATTGGGTTCCCCCCGCGAGCTCAGCGTGGACGGAGCGTGCGCGGCACTCTCCGTCACTGTCGTGCGCCCGCACTCCGCCCCGCCCCTGCTGGTGAAACCATGCGCTCCGCCGATCCCACAGCCCTCTGGGACACCATCCGACTGGGCCTCTCCAAGCAGCTGCCCGAGGCCAGCTTCAAGGAGTGGATCGCGCCCTGTGAGCCCCTGAAGGTGGCGGACGGCGCGCTGTGGATCCAGGTGCCCAGCGCCGCGGCCAAGCTCTGGATCGAGCAGCAGCTGCCGGAGGAGTTCAACGACGCCCTGGCTCAGGGAGGGCTGGCGGACCTGCGCTTGGAATTCCACATCAATGGCACCCCAGCCCTGGAGCTGAAAGCTGCCCCCAAGAAGGCGGCGGCGGCTTCCACGGGCCCGGTCGAGACCTCGGTCTCCTTTCCCCATCTTTTCAACCGCTACACCCTGGATCGCTTTGTGGTGGGCCCTGGCAGCCAGCTGGCGTTCGCCGCGGCCAAGGCGGTGGTGGACAGCTTCGGCAAGGCCGCCACACCCCTCAGCATGAACCCCCTGTTCATCTACGGCGGCGCGGGTCTCGGCAAGACGCACCTGATGGTGGGCATCGGCAAGGGGCTGCTGGAGCGCGATCCCAAGCTGCGCGTGGTCTACCTCAAGGTGGACAACTTCTTCAACGAGCTCACGGTGGCCATCCGCGCCAAAAACACCGAGCCCATGCGCAAGAAGTACCAGCAGAACGACGTGCTGCTGCTGGACGATGTGCAAACCCTGGGAAAGATGGAGCGCACCCAGGAAGAGATCTTCCACATCCTCGAGCACCTGCTGCAGCACGGGAAGCAGATCGTCATCACCTCCGACAAGCCCCCGCAGCGGCTGGAGGGCTGTCACGAGCGCCTGATCACGCGCTTCAAGTGGGGTCTCACGGCGGACATCCAGCCCCCGGACTTCGAAACCAGGATCGCGATCCTGAAGAAGAAGCTGGAGGACGTGGATTTCCGGCACGTCCCCACCATCCCCGAGGATGTGCTCACCTTCATCGCCCACAAAGCCAAGGGCAGCGTGCGTGACCTGGAGGGCTTCCTCACGCGCGTGATCTTCCAGGCCAGCCTCATCGGGGTGCCCCCCTCACTGGAGGTAGCCCACGCCGCCTTCCAGGGCCAGAGCGGAGAGGAACCGACCGCGCCGGTCCATCCCGATCGCATCTACCGGATGACGGCTGAGACCTTCAACGTCTCCTTCGTGGACCTGATGAAGAAGCGCTCCCGCCAACAGGCCATCCTCCTGCCTCGCCAGGTGGCCATGTACCTGGCGCGAGAGATCGCCTCCCTGCCCTTCGCGGACATCGGAAGGGCCTTCAACATGCATCACTCCACCGTGATGAACGCCATCGACTCCGTCCGGGACCGCATGAAGCGCGATCCGGAATTCCACAAGATGGTCCAGGCCCTTCTCAATAGCATTCACTGATTTGATTTGTATTGCGTTTTTATGCACAGTCTCCACCCCGACGGGATCCACAACACCCCCGCCTGCCGGTCCGTGGGGCTCGCCAGATCCGCCGCTCCACGGGGTTCCGGGGGCTTTCCACAGCCTGTCCCGGGCAGCGAAACTCCGGTAGGATGGGACTTTGACTCGCCTTTCCACAGGTTGCCCAGGTCCTCAGCATCATCAAGGGTGATTCATGAATCTTCAGTTACAGGTTTCCAAGGATCGTCTGGACCGGACACTGGGTCTGCTGAAGCACGCCCTCGACCGGCGGGTGACCCTTCCCATCCTTCAGCACATCCTCGTGGACGTCCGTCCGAAGGAAGTGGTCCTGAAGGCCACGGACATGGAACTAGCCTTTGAGGCCACGGTGCCCGGCGAGGGCCAGGGCGAGTGGACCATGGCCGTTCCTGGCAAGAAGTTCATCGAGACCGTGCGGGTCTTCCCTGAAGGCATCCTGAGCCTCGAGTGTCCCGATGCCGGCGGCCGCCTCTGGCTGCGGGCCAAGGGCATGAACTCCGAGCACAACATCCAGCCCGGCGAGGGCTTCCCCGAACTCCCAAGCCCCGGCAAAGAGCTGCCGGTGGTGAAGATCCCGGTGCTGCGCTTCAAGCGGGCCATCCAGTTGGGTTCCATCGCCGTCAGCAAGGACGCCACGAAGCCCACCCTGTCGGCCGTGCTGGTCCACCTGTCCAAGCACCACGTCCGCGTGGTCTCCACGGACGGGTTCCGCCTGGCGGTGGCCGAGGTCCCCTGCGACACGAAGCTCAAGGACGAGGTCCGCCTCATCGTGCCCAAGCGCGCCCTGGACCTCATTCCCACGCTGCTGGGCGACGAAGGCGAGGTGGAGCTCTGCTGGGACGGCACGACGCTCTTCCTGGACCAGCCCGGCCTGAAGTTCAGCACCCGCCTTGTGACCGGCAACTATCCCGCTTACGAGAAGGTGCTGCCCGCGGAGCTGCCCAAGCGCGTGATCATGGACCGCGAGGTCTTCCTCCGCACCCTGCGCTTTGTGGGCCTGAAGAAGGACGACTACAACAAGAACGTGCGCCTCTTCTACGAATTCCCCAACCTCCGCACCGTGTTCCAGCACCCTGACGAGGGTGTGAACCAGGCCACGCTGCCCTTCACGGGCGAGGAGCATCCCTTCGAACTGGCCTTCAACATCGACTACCTCACGGAGCTGCTGGAGCGGCTGCCGGGCGAAGAGGTCGTCTACCAGTTCAAGGATGAGGTCGGCCAGGGCGTCTTCATGTCGCCCAGCCTCGAGGACTTCAGCTTCCGCTACGTCCTGATGCCCGTCCGTTTCGCCAACAGCGCCACCGCCTGAGCCGCGCTGGAACACCGCACTTCACCGTACCCAACCAAGTGAGTCTTGATGTCTGAAGAAGTCCTTAGCGCACGCGTGCACACCCCCCTGGAAACCGACAGCTACACCGCCGACAACATCACGGTTCTGAGAGACCTCGAGGCCGTCCGCAAGCGGCCCGGCATGTACATCGGCGATACTGATGACGGCAGCGGCCTCCACCACATGGTCTACGAGGTCGTGGACAACTCCGTGGACGAGGCCCTGGCGGGCTTCTGCAAGCGCGTGGACGTGATCCTGCACGGCGACGGCTGCTGCACCGTGGAGGACGATGGCCGCGGCATCCCCGTGGACATCCACAAGGAAGAGGGCCGCAGCGCAGCCGAAGTGATCATGACCGTGCTCCACGCCGGTGGGAAATTCGACAACACCAGCACGGAGGGGAAGAACGCCTACAAGGTGTCCGGCGGCCTCCACGGCGTGGGCGTGTCCTGCGTGAACGCCCTCTCGTCCAAGCTCTGGCTCACGGTCTGGAAGGACGGCCAGGAATACGCCATGACCTTCTCCCAGGGCAAGGCGGACGCCCCCCTGCGGAAGGTCGGTCCCACGGCCCGGCGCGGCACCCGCGTGAAGTTCCAGCCCGATCCCGAGGTCTTCAACAACGTCCTCGAGTTCAGCTTCGAGACCCTGAGCCAGCGCCTCCGCGAGCTGAGCTACCTGAACCAGGGCGTCCACATCCGCATCACGGACGAGCGTACCGGCGACACCCACGACTTCGTCAATGCCGGCGGCATCGGCGCCTTCGTGGAGCACCTGAACCGCAACAAGGTGGTCCTCCACAAGCCCCCCATCTTCATCAAGGACGAGAAGCAGGACACCACCGTCGAGGTGGCGCTCCAGTGGAACGACTCCTATCAGGAGACGCTGTACTGCTTCACCAACAACATCCGCAACCGTGACGGCGGCGCCCACCTGGAGGGCTTCCGGGCCGCCATGACGCGCGTCATCAACGCCTACGCGGAAAAGAACAACCTGCTCAAGAGCGCCAAGGTGAGTCTCTCGGGGGAGGACGTCCGGGAGGGCCTCACGGCGGTCGTCAGCGCCAAAGTCCCCGATCCCAAGTTTTCCAGTCAGACCAAGGACCGCCTTGTCTCCAGCGAGGTGAAGGGCATCGTCCAGACCATCGTCTACGAGAAGCTCTCCAGCTTCTTCGAGGAAAACCCCCGGGAGGCCAAGGCCATCCTGGAAAAGGCCATCGAGGCCGCCCGGGCCCGCGAGGCGGCCCGCAAGGCCCGCGAGCTGACCCGGCGCAAGGGCGCCCTGGATGGCGGCGGCCTGCCCGGCAAGCTGGCGGACTGCCAGGAGAAGGACCCGGCCCTCAGCGAGATCTTCCTGGTGGAGGGCGACTCCGCCGGCGGCAGCGCCAAGCAGGGCCGCCACCGGGCCACCCAGGCCATCCTGCCCCTCAAGGGCAAGGTCCTGAACGTGGAGAAGGCGCGCTTCGACAAGATCCTCAGCCACAACGAACTCCGGGTGCTCATCCAGGCCCTGGGCACGGGGATCGGCAAGGAGGAGTTCAAGGTCGAGAACCTCCGCTACCACAAGATCGTGCTCATGACCGACGCCGACGTGGACGGCTCCCACATCCGCACCCTGCTGCTCACCTTCTTCTACCGGCAGATGCCCGAGCTGGTGGAGCGCGGCCACCTCTACATCGCCCAGCCGCCCCTTTACAAGGTGAAGAAGGGCAAGACCGAGAAGTACCTCAAGGACGAGCGGGCCCTGGAGGAGTTCCTGTTCCAGAAGGCCCTGGATGGCTGGAGCCTCACCCTGCCGGACGGCAGTGAGCACAAGGGCCCAACCCTGGTCCGCGAGATGAAGAAGTGGGGCGAGGTCCAGCAGCTCTACGGCAAGCTCAACCGCCGCGGCTACGCCCGGCCCATCGTGGACGCCCTCCTGGCCGAGGGTTTGCTGGATGTGGACCGGTTCGCCAACCGCGAGGCCCTCGAGCAGCTCTCCGCGGCCATCACCACGCAGAAGCTCGGCACCTGCGAGATCGAGACCACGGAGGCCGTCGAACTGGCCGCCGAAGGCGAGGATCCCGCCATCACGATCCCCGCCAGCTACCGGCTCAGGGTGGTGCGCATGCACCTGAGCCGCCCCATCACCCTCTGGATCGACGACCAGGTGGCCCACTGGGGCGAGTTCCGCCGCCTGGCCGCCCTCAAGGTCGAGCTGGCCGGCTTCCATGGGGGCGAACTCCGGCTTCGTCGGCTCAAGGACGCCAAGGAAGCAGCCAAAGAGAAAGAGAAGGATGAGGAAGGCGCCGAGGAGGGCCCCACCAAGCTGGGCAAGGAGCAGGTCTTCTCGGATCCGGAGGCCATGCTGGCCATGGTCATGGAAGAGGGCAAGCGGGGCCTGGGCATCCAGCGCTACAAGGGCCTGGGCGAGATGAACCCCGAGCAGCTCTGGGAGACCACCATGGATCCGGAACGCCGGACCCTCCTGCAGGTCCGGGTGGATGACGCCGTGGAAGCGGATGAGATCTTCACCATCCTCATGGGCGATGCCGTGGAACCCCGGCGCCGCTTCATCGAGACCAACGCCCTCCTGGCGGAGAACATCGACATCTAAGCCGTTGTTTCTCAGGCCTGTCGAGCAGCGTTCCACGTAGAACACCGAAGGACACATGAACCAGAACCGAATCGAGCCGTTGGAAATCGAAAAGGAAATGCGGAAGTCCTACTTGGACTACGCCATGAGCGTCATCGTGGGCCGGGCCCTGCCCGATGTCCGCGATGGCCTGAAACCCGTTCACCGGCGGGTGCTCTTCGCCATGAAGGAGGCCGGGAACGACTGGAACCGGGCCTACAAGAAGTCCGCCCGCACCGTCGGTGACGTGATGGGTAAGTACCACCCGCACGGCGACTCGGCCATCTACGACACCCTGGTGCGCATGGCCCAGCCCTTCTCCATGCGCCACGTGCTGGTGGATGGCCAGGGTAACTTCGGCTCCATCGACGGTGACTCCGCGGCGGCCATGCGCTACACCGAGGCCCGCCTCTCCCGCCTCGCAGCGGAGCTGATGGGCGACATCGACCAGGACACGGTGGATTTCGGGCCCAACTACGACGGCAGCATGGAGGAGCCCCTCGTCCTGCCCTCCCGGTTCCCCAACCTGCTGGTGAACGGCTCCCAGGGCATCGCGGTGGGCATGGCCACCAGCATCCCCCCCCACAACCTGCGCGAGTGCTGCGGCGCCCTGGTGGACCTCATCGACAACCCGGCCCTGGGCATGGATGGGTTGATGGCCCACATCAAGGGCCCCGACTTCCCGGGCGGCGGCATGATGCTGGGGACAGAAGGCGTGCTGGATGCCTACCGCACCGGCCGCGGGCGCTGCGTCGTCCGGGCCAAGTCCCACGTGGAGCAGATCCGGCGGGCGGGCGACCGGGAACAGATCGTGTTCACCGAGCTGCCCTACCAGGTGAACAAGTCCACCCTCATCGAGAAGATCGCCGAACTGGTCCGCGACAAGAAGATCGACGGCATCAGCGACCTGCGGGACGAGTCCGACCGCGAGGGCATCCGCCTGGTGGTGGAGCTCAAGAAAAACGAGCCCAGCGACATCGTCCTGAACCAGCTCTACCAGCAGACGCAGCTCCAGAACAGCTTCCCCATCACCATGCTGGCCATCGTGAATGGCCAGCCCCGCGTCTGCACGCTGCGCGAGATCCTACAGGAGTTCATCGGCTTCCGCCGCGAGGTGGTGACGCGTCGCACCCTGTTCCAGCTGCGGAAGGCCGAGGAGCGCCACCACGTCTTGATGGGGCTCAAGATCGCCCTGGACCACCTGGACGCGGTGATCAAGCTCATCCGCGCCGCCAAGAGTCCCGAGGAGGCCAAGGCGGGCCTCATGGCCGGCGCCTTCGCCACTGCTGCGGCCCTCAAGAAGGATCCGACCCTCTGCCTGTCGGCCGTGCAGGCCCAGGCCATCCTGGACATGCGCCTTCAGCGCCTCACGGGGCTGGAGCGGGAGAAGATCCTCGATGAGCTGGCCGAGCTCGAAAAGACCATCGCCAAGCTCAAGGCGATCTTGGCCGACGAGAGCCTGCTCCTGAGGGTGATCAAGGAAGAGCTTCAGCAGGTGGCCGAACAGTTCGGCAACGACCGCCGCACCGAGATCACCGGCTATTCCGGCGAGATCCGCATGGAGGACGTGGTGCCGGACGATCCGATGGTCGTCACCATGTCCAAGGCCGGCTACATCAAGCGCACCGACCTCAACGCCTACCGCCGCCAGCGCAGGGGCGGCAAGGGCAAGGTGGGCATGAAGACCAAGGACGAGGACTTCGTCGAGCAGCTCTTCATGACCAAGGCCCACGACACCCTCATGGCCTTCACCGACAAGGGCATTGTGTATGCCCTCAAGGTTTACGACCTGCCCGAAGCCGCCGCCTCCACCCGGGGCAAGCACATCCGCAACCTCATCTCCCTGAAGGACGGGGAGAATGTGGTGACCCTCATGGCGCTCCGGGACTTCCCCGAGGGCGAGTACCTGGTCTTCGCCACCAGCGATGGCACGGTGAAGAAATCCAGCCTGGCGGCCTACGCCAACATCCGGGCCAACGGCCTCATCGCCCTCAACATCGATGACGACAACCGCCTGGTGACGGTGCGCCGGTCCACGGGCGCCCAGCAGATCGTCCTGGCCACGGCCCAGGGCAAGGCCATCCGCTTCCCCGAAGAGGATGTCCGCGCCACGGGGCGCGCCACCACCGGCGTCCGGGGCATGAAGCTGGCGGCCAAGGACCACATCGTGGACATGGAAGTGGCCGACCCCCTGCCGGACCTGCCGGAAGGGGTGGAGCCCGACGAGAGCACCGAGGACCACGGCATGCTGCTGACGGTCTGCGAGAAGGGCTACGGCAAGCGCAGCCTCCTCCAGGACTACCGGCTCCAGGGCCGGGGCGGCACGGGCGTCATCAACATCCGGGCCGGGGTCCGCAACGGCCAAGTGGTGGGCTTCAAGCTGGTCAAGCCCGGCGAAGGGTGCCTCCTCATCAGCCAGGAGGGCATGGTCATCCGCTTCCTCATCGACGAGGTCCGCAAGACCGGCCGCAACGCCCAGGGGGTGGGCCTGCTCAAGCTGGCCAGCGCCGAGGACCGGGTGGTGGGCCTGGCGAAGATCGACGCCAGCGCCATGGCTCTGGACGAAGAAGATGATGCGATCGAGGCCGAGTTGGCCCACCCGGGACCCGATGAGGGGGGCGAGCAGCCCAAGCTGTTGTAGCCGACGGTCCTTTCGTCATGCGTAAAACGGTGCGGACAGGTCCGCGCCGTTTTGCGTTAGAGGTAGGGAGCCCAATCCCCGTCCTGGATTTCCACCGCCTCCCGCTCGAGCCGGGGCAGGCGTTCCACATGGAACACGTAGGCCCAGGCTTTGAACCGGTGGCCCCCCTCGAGCACCACGGGCAGGACCTCCCGGGTGAACAGGCCTTCCTCCACGCCTTCCAGGGGATCCAGGTCGGCCAGCGCGCAGTCGAGGTCGGTCTCGTCCTCGTAGCCCACGAAGTCGCCCCGCACCCAGCCGGGGCCAGGGGGTGGGCCGCCAGGTTCGGCGCCAGGCACCAGGGCGGGATAGCCTGCCGGCAGGTGGAACAACCGTCCCGCCACCCAGGCGCGGGTGCGGCCCTCCGGGTGGGTGCGCTGGAGCCAGGCGTGGTTCGCGCCCCCCTCGCGCAGGGTGCCATAGACGAAGAGACCGTCCGCGGTCATGGGGAGGTGTCCTGGACATCCCGCAGGCCCAGGGACTGCAGCGCCTCCAGAAGCTCCTGGAGGCGGAAGGGCTTGGCCAGGAAGCGCCGATGGGGGGCCCCGAGGACTCCCGCCTGGGGGACGGCGCTGTAGCCACTCATCAAAAGGACCGGCAGATCGGGGCGCACCCGTTCGACCCGCTTGACCACCTCGATGCCATCCAGGCGGGGCATGACCAGGTCCAGGATGAGGAGGTCCCAGCCCTGCGGGGCCGCCTCGAAGGCATCCAGGGCCTCCTGGCCGTCCGAGGTGGCGGTCACCAGGAAGCCTTCGGCCTCCAGGAACTCCCGGGTCAGGTCCCGGAGGCCGGCCTCGTCATCGGCCAGCAGGATCCGACGCATGCGCACGGGGCCGGCGGCAGGCGGGAGCGGCGCCGGGAGGGCTCGACCCACGGGTAGCACCAGCTCGGCGCGGGTCCCGCGCCCGGGCTGGCTCTCGAGGACCAGGTGGCCGCCCATCTGCTTGGTGAGGGCGAAGGCGATGGAAAGCCCGAGACCGCGCCCGGTGGCGAGGGGCTTGGTGGTGAAAAAGGGGTCGCAAGCGCGGCTCAGAACCTCAGGGGTCATGCCCACGCCCGTGTCTGCCAGGGCAAGGTGGACCCAGGCACCGTCCTGGCGAGCGGACAGGTGGATGGAGCCCTGCCCGGGAGTGGCCTCCACACTGTTGGCGAGCAGGCGCTGCAGGGCCTGGTTCAGCAGGTCGGGATCCAGGCCGAGGACGGGGTCCGCCTCCAGGGAGGCGTGGAAGGCGAGGCGTCCCGGGAGGTCGCGGGTGGCGTGGAGGAAGGGGATGAGGGCCTCGCTGAGGGGCAGGGGGTAGCTGTGCAGGGGGGCCTGATGGGAGAGGGACTTCAGCTGCCGGACCGTGCTCCCCATGGCGAGGGCCGCTTCTTCCAGGCGCCGGGCGAGGCCGGGGGCCTCGCCTTGGTCCGGCAGCTGTCCGCGCAGCCGGTCCAGGTTGCCCAGCACCACCGTCAGCTGGTTGTTGAATTCGTGGACCAGCCCTCCGGCCAGGGTGCTGACAGCCTCCATGCGTTGGGCCTGGAGGTCACGGGCGGCCAGGGCCAGACGGGCCTGGCGGGTTTCCTCGGCGGCGGCAGACGTGACGAGGGCGGCCAGGGCGAGCACGAGGAGGTGGAGCTGGGAGAAGCGGAAGACCTCGTCGGGAAGCCGGGCGTCGCTGATCCAGAGCTGGGCGAGGAAGGCCAGGGCGAGTAGAGCCACCCCGGCGGCCGTGGCCCGCGGCCCGAAGCGGAGGGCCATCCACAGGATGGGCAGCACCAGCGCGAACTGGAGCGCCAGGCGGAAATCCGCGGAGAGGCCGGGGTTGACTCGGCCGCCGAAGAGCAGGAGCAGGCACAGGAGGCCGACCCCCAGCAGGCTTCTTGCGGGCGGGGGGCCCTGGGTGGAGATGGACGAGGCGGGCAGGCGCAGCCAGCGGGGGCCGAAGTGGAGCAGGGCTGGGCCCAGGCAGAGGACGGCCGTCAGGTCGCCGAGGAACCAGGAAAACCCGGTGGCCATCGGGTGGGCGAACTGCCCCCCGGGCAGGGCGCTGCCCACGACCAGGACGCCGAGTCCAGACGAGATCGTCGCGATGGCCAGAGCGGAGGCCCCGAGCCAGCAAAGCAGATCGCGGGTGAGCCGCAGGTCCGGGCGGGGGCAGCCCACCCGGAGCATCAGCCGCCAGGCCGCCAGGGGCCCCAGGGTCTGGAGGAGGACCATGGCCAGGGCCTGGGGCCAGGGGAGCCAGCCGAGGCCATTGAGGAGCAGGCTCCCCAGGGCGAGGCTCCAGATGGCCTCCCATCCCACCAACAGATAAGCCGTGTGCGCCAGGGCCGCCGCCGGCCAGAACAGGTAGGCCTGGAAGGCGAGGTTGCTGGAAAGGGGAATCTTGGCCAGGGCGACATAGACCAGGGCCAGACCTAGAATCCGCATACCCCTCGGCCAGGCGCCGACCATCACAGCAAGGCCGCCGGGTAGGGCGGGGGATCCCGACAAGGCCTACTCGGGGATGGGGAACTGATCGGTCAGGTGGAAGACCTCCTGGCGGACCCGGGCGAAGGTGCTTTCGTCGGCGCGATGGCGGAGGGTGAGGTCGAAGAAGCGGGCGATCTGGTCCATCTCCTCCTCCTTCATGCCGCGCGTGGTGAGGGCGGGGCTGCCCAGGCGAACGCCGGAGGGCTTGAGGGGCGGGTTGGGGTCGAAGGGGATGCCGTTCTTGTTCGTGGTCATGCCGGCGCGGTGGAGGCAGTCCTCCGCCTCGTGGCCCAGGAGGCCGTGGTCCCGCAGGTCCACCAGGAACAGGTGGTTGTCCGTGCCGCCGCTGACGATGCGCCAGCCGCGCTCCTGGAGGCCCTTGGCCAGGGCGTGGGCATTGCGGATGACCTGGCCGCTGTAGGCCTTGAATTCGGGCTGTTGCATCTCGTGGAAGGCCACGGCCTTGGCGGCGATGATGTGCATCAGGGGGCCACCCTGCACGCCCGGGAAGACCGCCCGGTCGATGTCCTTGGCATACTGGGACTTACAGAGAATCAGGCCGCCCCGGGGGCCGCGCATCGTCTTGTGGGTGGTAGTGGTTACATAATCTGCATGCGGCACGGGGTTGGGGTGGTGGCCAGTGGCGACCAGTCCGGCGATGTGGGCCATGTCCACCATCAGCAGGGCACCCACGTCGTCGCAGATCTCGCGGAAGCGCTTGAAGTCCCAGGTGCGGCTGTAGGCCGAGGCGCCCACCACGATCATCTTGGGCTGGTGCTGCAGCGCCAGGGCGCGGACCTCGTCCATGTCCACCCGCTCGTCCTCCTGGCGCACGTGGTAGGGCACGAACTTGTAGAGGATGCCGGAGCTGTTCAGGGGGTGGCCGTGGGTAAGGTGGCCGCCGTGGGCCAGGTCGAGGCCCATGACCGTGTCGCCGGGCTTCAGGGCCGCGAGGTAGACGGCCATGTTGGCCTGGGCGCCGCTGTGGGGCTGCACATTGGCGTGCTCGGCCCCGAAGATCTGCTTGGCGCGGTCGCGGGCCAGGTTCTCGATGATGTCCACCTGGCTGCAGCCGCCGTAGTAGCGCTTGCCGGGGTAGCCTTCCGCGTACTTGTTGGTGAAGTGGGAGCCCATGGTCTGCATGACGGCGCGGGAGGCGTAGTTCTCCGAGGCGATGAGCTCCAGGTGGTGCCGCTGGCGCTGGACCTCCAGCTCCAGGGCCTGGAACACAGCGGGGTCGGAGGTGCGGATCACTTCATACATGGCGGGGGCTCCCGGGTGATGCCCCTATCCTAGCGGCTGGGCGGCTTTGCGGGGCGCGCTGTTCGTGAGCGGGATCACAGGTCGGCGGCGTGTGAGACACTGGTGGGCCGGAGTTCTCATGCCCTTCCTGCCGCCCCACGATGGTCCCGAACTGGAGCGCTTCGAGCATCCCCTGGCCAGCCGCTACGCCAGCAAGGCCATGGTGCGCCTGCTCTCGCCCCTCTACCGCCAGCGCGTGTGGCGACGCCTGTGGATCGCCCTGGCCGAATCCGAATCAGAGCTGGGCCTGCCTGTGACGGCCGCGCAGATCGCTGAGCTGAAGGCCACTCAGGACGACGTGGATTTCGACGCCATCGCCCGCCACGAAGCCGCCCTGCGCCACGACGTGATGGCCGCCATCCACGCCTGGGGTGAGCAGGCGCCCGGCGCGCGGCCCATCATCCACCTGGGGGCCACCAGCTGCTTCGTCACGGACAACGGCGACCTGCTGATCACCCAGGAGGCGCTGCAGCTGCTGCGCCGTCGCCTGCAGGACGTGATTGCCGCCCTGGCGGCCTTCGCGGCCCAGTGGCAGGACCAGCCGACCCTGGGCTTCACCCACTTCCAGCCAGCCCAGCCCACCACCGTGGGCAAGCGCGCCTGTCTGTGGCTGCAGGATCTCCTTCTCGACCTGGAGGACCTGGACCATGTCATCGGCACCACCCCCGTCCGCGGCGTGAAGGGCGTGACCGGCACCCAGGCCACCTTCCTGGAATTGTTCGAAGGGGATGGGGCCAAGGTGGAGGAGCTGGAGCGGCGCTTCTGTGCCAAGGTGAGCTTCCCCGCCATCCCCGTCTGCGGCCAGACCGCCACGCGCAAGCTGGAGGACCGCGTCGGGCAGGTGCTCTGCGGCCTCGCGGCCTCGGCCTCCAAGTTCGCCTGCGACCTGCGCCTGCTCCAGCACCTGAAAGAGGTGGAGGAGCCCTTCGAGACCAAGCAGATCGGCTCGTCGGCCATGCCCTACAAGCGCAATCCCATGCGCAGCGAGCGCATCAACAGCCTGGCCCGTTTCGTCCTGGGGCTCATGCCCAGCAGCTACCAGACCACGGCCACCCAGTGGATGGAGCGCACGCTGGATGACTCGGCCCACCGCCGCCTCACCATCAGCCAGGGCCTGCTGGCGGTGGACGCCATCCTGGTGCTGCTCAAGAACGTGGCCTCGGGCCTGGTGGTGAATCCCAAGATGATCGAGGCCCGCCTCATGAGTGAGCTGCCCTTCATGGCCGCCGAGGTGATGCTCATGGAGGGCGTGAAGCGCGGCGGGGACCGCCAGGATCTGCACGAGGCCTTCCGCGTGGCCTCTCTGGAGGCCGGGCGTCGCATCAAGCAGGAGGGGCGTCCCAACGAGCTGCTCTCCCTGCTGGCGGCGGATCCCTCTTGGGCCATGAACGAGGCTGAGTTGGCCGCCCTCCTGGATGCCGCCCGGTTCACGGGCCGGGCCGGGGAGCAGGTCCGCCAGTTCCTGGCCGGCCCCGTGGCCGAGGCCCTGAAGGACCATGTCCCGGCGGGCGAAGCCGCCATCCGCGTCTGAGATCGAAAGGTATTCCATGCTGAAACTTGCCGTCATCGGCGCCCAGACGCTCCTGGGGCGCGAGCTCGTCAACGCCCTGGAGGCCCGCGAGGCCTCCGTGGTGCCCCTCTCCATCGGTGCCCTGACCGTGGAGGAGGAGGTCGGCGACCTGGTGGTCTTCGCGCCCAGCAAGCTGCTCCTGGAGGGGCTCGACGCCGTCCTGCTGGCGGATACGCCGGACTTCGAGCTGCTGGAGGGCTTCCCGGGCCGCATCCTGGATCTGCGGGCCGAGCCCGAGGCGCGCATCGACCCCATGCCCCTGGCCGGGTCCTGGCCCCAGGGTGTCAAGTCCCTGCGCGGGCGCCCGGCCCTGGAGCAGGTGCTGGCCCTGCTGCCCAGCCTGCTGGAAGGCCTGGGCGAGGTGGGCGGGACGCACCTTCGCTCCGTGGCCTGGATGGGGGACCGGGGCCTGGAGGGCCTCGTGGAGCAGACCCTGGCCGTGCTCAACGGCGAGGACCCGGAGCTGAAGAAGCTGGGCTACCGGCAGGCCTTCGAGGTGGTGCCCGTGACCCCCGCCGTGGGCAAGGGCCGGCTCATGGAGATCCGCGTGCCCTCCTTCCACGGCGACCTGCTGATCCTGCAGGTGCGCGCCCTGGACGGACAGTCCTTGGCCAAGAAGGAGGCCCCCGCCGGCGTGAAGTGGGTGGACGCCGCGCCCAGCTCCCGCGACGTGGCCATCAGCCCCGAGCTCCTCGCGCACATGGACCTGACCAGCGATGGGAAGGCGGCCGTCCTCACCCTGGGCTTCGACCCCGTGCTCTGGGGCGTGCTGCGGCCCACCATGCGAGTGCTGGGTTTGATGTAGGACGCCCCGTGGCCAAGAAGCTGGACGAACCCCAGGAGCGCGGGGACTTCTTCAAGTCCCTGGGGACCCTGTTCGCCGGCTTCGTGGCCAACCGCGTCGAGGACGCGGTGACGGGCCTGGGCCCCAAGCTGCTGCGGCCGCCCGGGGCCCTGGACGAGTTCGAGTTCCTGACCAAGTGCACCCGCTGCGATCTCTGCATGCGCGCCTGTCCCGAGAACGCCATCCTGGTGGCGGCGCCCTCGGCGGGGCTGGCCCTGAAGACGCCCTACATCGACCCTCGCAGCGTCCCCTGCTTCCTCTGCACCACGCTGCCCTGCATCACCGTCTGCGATGACGGCGCCCTGGTCTGGCCGACCCTCAAGAAGGCCGATGGCGCTGAGCTCGAGGGCCCCAGGGCCGTCCGCATGGGCACCGCCCGCGTGAAGCCAAGCCAGTGCGTCACCTGGGGCACCCTGGAACGCGAACCCCGCGCCTGCCGCATCTGCGTGGACCGCTGCCCCTACCCCGAGGAGGCCATCCGCATCGCGCCCCCCGCCGAAGGCGAGAGCATCGGCCACCCCGTGGTGGAGGCCGAGGTCTGCACCGGCTGCGGGCTCTGCGTCTTCGCGTGCCCCGCAGAGCCGGCGGCGATCATCGTGGACCCGCGACGAGGGTAGAGCGGTGTAGGCGGGGCGGCGTCCTGGCCCGCCAGCTCTTGCGGGGGAGCGTTTTTTCGAAATTCAGGCAGGATGTGGGGGAGGTTCCCATGACCAAGCCCGCCGTGCCCATGGGCCAGGAGCTGCGCCCTGTTCCCCGCCTGCTGACCATCTACCTGTTGCAGGCCCTGCTGGCGGTTCCGGCCTTCCCCTTCCTGGCGGTGTACTACTACTTCCGCTACCACACGCTGCGGTACCGCTTCGATGCCGAAGGCATTTCCATGGCCTGGGGGATCCTCTTCCGACGGGAGATTCACCTCACCTATGCGCGCATCCAGGACATCCACCTGGTGAGTCATGTCCTGGAGCGCTTCCTGGGGCTGGCCCGGATCCAGATCCAGACCGCCAGCGGCAAGGCCGGCGCCGAGATGGTGCTGGAGGGGCTGCCCGATCATGAAGGGGTGAGGGACTTCCTGTACGCCCGCATGCGGGGGGCCGCCAGCCCCCTGGCCGTAGATTCACCGGAGGCCGGAGATAGCACCACGGCCGCGGTCCAGGAGCTGACGAGGGCCCTGGGGGAGCTGCAGAAAGCGATGGAAGCGCGGCCATGATCGAAGCCCTGCGCCAGCGCCTTCTGGTCCTGCTCCGAATCCCGGCCGCTCCCCACCTTCCCCCGGGCGAGGAGGCCACCAGCACGGTCTTCCGAGCGGATGCCGCCTACTACCGACTGCGCCTGTGGGCCTGGATCCTGCGCCAAGGGGTCGCGGCTCTGGGCCTGGTGGTGGGCCTCCTGGTCCTCCATGCCCTGCTCTCGCACCCAGCCCCACCCAGGGCCGCCGCCCTGGTGCGTCAAGCGCCGTCACTCTTCGTGGCGCTGGAGACTTTCGCGGTGCTGAGTTTCCTGGTCCAGCTGCCCTTCAGCTTCCTGGCCCTCCGCTGGGACTATGAATGCCGCTTCTATGTGCTCACCGAGCGCTGCGTCCGCATCCAGGAGGGCATCTGGAATTTCCGGGAGCAGACCTTCACCCTGGCGAACATCCAGAACCTCGATGTGCGCCAAGGGCCCCTGCAGCGCCTGTTCGGCATCTCGGACCTGGTGCTTCGCACCGCCGGTGGCGGGGAGGCCAGCCGCGAGCAACCGGGACAGCCACCCTCCCTGCACGAAGGCAGCCTGAAGGGATTGGGGGATGCCGCGGGGGTGCGGAACCACATCCTCGCGCAGATGAAGCGCTACCGGGACGGTGGCCTGGGTAATCCCGGAGATGCCCAGCCCCAGGGCGCCACCCCTGACCTCGCCACTGCCGCCCGGGAGGCCGCCGCGGCCGCGCGCGGCCTTGCGAAAAGGCTCTCACCCTAGGCGATGCTGATGCCCTCAAACGCCGCCACTTCGTGGGCATTGAAGCTGGAACGCACAAGGGGGCCGGCATAGACGGTGGTGAAGCCGAAGGCCTTGGCCTGCTGGCCCAGGGCGGCGAACTCGTCCGGATGCAGGTAGCGCTTCACGGGCAGCTGGTGGCGGGTGGGACGCAGGTACTGGCCCAGGGTGAGGATGTCCACGCCATTCGCGGCCAGGGCCTCGAAGGTGGTCAGCAGCTCGGCCTCGGTTTCGCCAAGCCCGAGCATGAGGCCGCTCTTGGTGCGGAAGGCCGCCCCATAGAGCGAGGTGCCCAGGTCCTTGGCGTGGCGCAGCACCGCAAGGCTGCGCTCGAACCGGCCCGCAGGTCGCACCTCGGAGTAGAGGCTGGGCACGGTCTCGGTGTTGTGGTTGAACACGGCGGGTCCGGAGGCCACCACCCGCGCCACGGCGTCGAGGTCGCCCAGGAAGTCGGGCACCAGCACCTCCACGCCCACGGCGGGATTGCGGCGCTTGATGGCCAGCACGGTCTCGGCGAAGTGGGCGGCGCCGCCGTCCGGCAGGTCATCCCGGTTCACGGAGGTGAGCACCGCGAAGCGCAGCTGCATGGCCGCCACGCGCTCGGCGGTCTCACGGGGCTCGTCGGGATCCAGGCCCCTCGGCTTGCCGCTCTGGATGCTGCAGAACCCGCAGGCCCGGGTGCAGACATCGCCCATGAGGAGGAAGGTGGCGGTGCCGTTCGTGAAGCAGTGGGTGCGGTTGGGGCAGCGGGCCTCTTCGCAGACCGTGTGCAGGTGCGAGTCCCGCAGGTCGCGCTTCATGCCGTGCAGGTCGGCGAGGCTCACCCGCTCCTTGGTGATCCACTCGGGGAGGCGGGGGTGGCCTGCCAGCACTTCGCGGCCGACGCGCTTTGAGAAACGGGGCACCAGGCCTCCTTGCGAAGCTCCAGTTTCCCGTAGGATCGGGGAATGTCCAAACCGCTTTCCAGGTTGCTGCGCCGGGAACAGTGGGCCTTCCTGGCCCGGGACCGCTCCGCCTGGGGCGAGCACCTGGCGCGGGTGCGGGCCTTCCTGGGCGAGGGCCTCCAGGCGGCGGATCCCTCCAGGCCCGTGCTCATCCTGGGGGCGGGCTCGGGCCTGGAGGTGCCCTGGGCCCTGGCGCCCCCCCGACACCACGGGCTGGGACGCGGATCCCTGGAGCCGGGCCTGGACGGCCCTGCGCCACCGCCGCTGGGCCCCCTGGGTCTTCGCGGACCTGACGGGCGGTCTGGCAGAGCTGGAGGCCACGGCCCGTCGCGCGGCCCGGGAATCCTGGACGGGCCGGCGCCGGGATCCCGAGGTGGCCGCCCTGCGCCTGGCGGGGCTTCTGCCCTCCCAGCGGCCGGATCCGGCGCCCCTGCGGGCCTGGATCGCGGCCCATCGCCCGGGCACCATCCTGGTGGCCAATGTCATGGGCCAGTTCGGCGTGGTCGCCGAACGCCTGGTGGAAAGCGCCTTCCTCCGGCCGCCCTGGGAGGCGGATCCGGACCGCCCCGACCCCCTTGCCACGGCCCTGGAGGCCTGGACCGGCCAGGTCCTCCGGGCCTTCCTCGAGGTGCTGGCCGAGAGCGGGGCGGACCTCTGGCTCGTGCATGACCGGGCCGTGATCTTCAGCGGGGGCGGATTGGAGCTGGGCCCCTGGGAGGAGGCCTGGGGCCGCCAGCTGACCTCAGAGGGCGCGCCCATCGAAGCCAGCGACGCGCTGGCGGGCCTCGAACTGCCCCCGCTGCTGACCGCGGGTGGGCGCGAGGTGGTACGCCGGGAGCGCTGGCTATGGCCCGTGGCCCCGGGGCAGCGCCACCTCATCGAGGCCCTGGTGGCGCGGCGACCGGGGTGGGGGGCTGTGGCGTCTGTCAACCCTTGTCCCCACAGCCTGCCGCAACAGCCATAATGGGTTCCCTTGGAGTGTGTCGGGTATGGCGTGGTTGGGCTGGGCGTTGGCGGCGATGGGCTTCATGGGCCTAGCCAATCTGGGAATGAAGGCGGCGGGCCAGCGCGGCCTGGAGCCGGCCTCGGTGCTCTTCTGGGTGGTGCTGGGCGAGGTGCCGGTGGCTCTGGGCTATTGGCTCTGGCGCGGCCGCCCGGCGGGATCCACCGGCGGCGTGGCCTGGGGCCTGGGGGCGGGCCTCTTCACCGCGTTGGCCCTGATCCTCTTGAACGAAAGCTTCGCCCGCGGCGCCAAGGCCGCCTTGGCCGTGGGCATCATGAACGCCAACTTCGTGCTGGTGGCCCTGCTGGCCTTCATCCTCTTCCGCGAACAGCTCCAGCCCTCCAAGCTGCTGGGCCTCGCCGCCACGCTTTCCGGCCTGTGGCTCATGGCCCGATGAACCAGGAATCTATCAACCATGGCTAATCTGCGAAGAATCCTGTTGGGCCGGCGCCTTGCCAATGAGGAGGGGGACGAGGCGCGAATCAGCAATCCCATCGCCCTGGCGGTCTTCAGCTCCGACGCGCTCTCCTCGGTGGCCTACGCCACGGGCGAGATCATGGCGGCCCTGGCGCCGTACATGGCGTTGGCGGCCTTCGGTCCAGCCGTCATCGGCCAGTCCTGGCCCGTGGCCGTGGGGATCGTCCTGCTGCTGGTGATCCTGACCGTGAGCTACCGCCAGACGATCTTCGCCTATCCCAGCGGCGGCGGCGCCTATATCGTCGCCCGGGAGAACCTGGGGGAATTGCCAGCCCAGGTGGCGGGGGCCTCGCTGCTGGTCGACTACGTCCTGACGGTGGCCGTGAGCGTCTCCGCCGGGGTCACGGCCATCACCAGCGCCTTCCCGGCCATGGACGCCCACCGAGTGGCTCTGGGCGTGGCGGTCATTGGCTTCGTGGCTCTCATGAACCTGCGGGGCGTCAAGGAGAGCGGGGCTGTCTTCGCCTTTCCCACCTACGGCTTCGTCATCTGCATGTTCGGCATCATCGGGCTGGGCTTCTGGCGGTACTTCACGGGCAACATGCAGGCAGCCGAGCACCACGAGATCGCTCCCCCGCCCTTTCCTGGGTGGATTGGTGTATGGGTGTTCATGAAGGCCTATGCGGCTGGATGTACCGCGCTCACGGGCGTGGAGGCCACCTCCAACGGCGTTTCCGCCTTCCGGGAACCCACCTCCCGCAACGCCGCGAAGACCATGACGCTGATGGTCCTGATGCTCGGCAGCATGTTCCTGGGCATCACCTGGCTGGCGAACCACCTGGGCGTCACCTACACCGGCGGGGCCGAGTCCCTGCTTTCAATGCTGACCCGACGCATCCTCGGGAGTGGGCCCGGCCTTCCCCACGTGACGTATCTGGTGGTCCAGGCCTTCACCATGCTGATCCTGCTGCTGGCCGCGAACACCTCGTACGCCGGCTTCCCGAGCCTGGCCGCCATCATGGCCCGGGACGGCTTCCTGCCCCGCCAGTTCGGCAGCCAGGGGGACCGGCTGGTCTTCTCCAACGGCATCTTCATCCTTTCCATCCTCTCCGCCCTGCTGGTGTGGATCTTCAACGCCAAGGAACACCACCTCCTGCCGCTCTATGCGCTGGGCGTGTTCATGGGTTTCACGATCTCGCAGACCGGCATGGTCCAGCACTGGAGGAAGAAACGCGGGAAGCGCTGGCAGTTGAAGGCCGCGGTCAACGGCACCGGCGCGGTCACCGCCCTCATCGTGATGATGGTCATCGTGGTGACGAAGTTCAGCCATGGTGCCTGGGTGGTGGTCCTGGTGCTACCCCTCCTGGTGTTCAGCTTCTACAACATCCACCGGCACTACATCCGCGTGAAGTCGATCCTGGCCGGCAGCCGGGCCGACTTCATCAGCCCCCGCAAGAACCGGGTGGTGGTGCTGGTCTCCGGCATCCACTCCGGCGTGGTGCAGGCCCTGAACTATGCCAAGGTCATCGCCGATCACGGTGAGGTGGAGGCCCTCACGGTTGACTTCCCCGACGAGCACGGCCGGGACAGCGCGGCCCTGGAGCGGCTGAGGTCGGATTGGCCCCGCTACTGCGAGGGCATTCCCCTCCGCTCCCTCCGCAGCCCCTACCGCAAGATCGTGGAGCCCATCGTCGAAGAGCTCGACCGCATGCGCCGGGTGGAGCCCGAATACACGATCACCATCATCCTGCCGGAGTTCGTCACGGGCCACTGGTGGGCCAACATCCTGCACAACCAGACCGCCTGGCGCATCAAAACCACCCTGCTGATGAAGCCCAAGACGGTCGTGATCTCCATTCCCTACCACCTGGAGCCCATCATCGAGTGAGGGCTCAGCGCATCCGCGCGGTGGGCCGGGCGAGCAGCTCCTGGCCGCTGAGCAGCTCGGCCAGGGTCTGGTGGCGCGGGCTGAGGATCATGCAGAGGAAGCTCAAGGGAAAACACACCACCGACAGCAGGTGGACCAGGGAGAAGGTCATGCGCCGCTCGGCGGTGTTCTCCGGCAGGGTGACGCCGAAAGTGCCCATCATCGGGGACTGCCCGGCGAGCGCCAGGGGGACCATGAAGAAGGCCCAGGAGGTGGCCAGCAGGTAGGGGATGACCAGGGGCCAGGCGCCAAGCAGCAGGCGGGCGGGCGGGATGCCCAAAACCCAGGCGGGCAGGGCCAGGGCCAGGCCCTGAACCACCACCAGCAGCAGGGCCTCGGCGGCCTCGACCTTGACCAGCGGCCAGAAGCTGGCAGCGGGTTCCTGACTGCTAAGGGCGGGCTGGGGGGGCGCCGGGGCCAGGGGTGTCGCCTCCCCCGGGCGCTGGAGCTCGTCGGGGTCGACCTCCACGGCCACCGGCGCCACGCGGCCCAGGGCGGGGGCCGTCAGCGACCGGGGCGGCGGCTCGTACGAGGCCTGGGCCAGGGCGGAGGCCTGGAAGAGCATGGGGCGGCCCTGGCGGGGCGGGGCCAGGGCCAAGCCGCACTCCGGGCATTCCGCCGCGAGGGGTGACAGGCGGGTCTGGCAGCTGGGGCAGAGACGGCGAGTCGGGGTGGCCATGGGCCTTCACTATCCACCAGGGGCCGGAAGTCTGTAAACGCCCCCCTCCTGCTGGCAGGATGGAGAATTGCCCCGTTTGGGAGTTCCATGCCTTCAGCCACCCACAGCCTCGAGCGCCCCGCACCGCCCCCCGCCTTCCGCTGGCTGGTGCTGGTGGTCATCAGCCTGGCCATGTTCGGCAACTACTACGTGTATGACGCCATCAGTCCCCTTGCGGACGTGCTGCAGAAGCAGCTGGGCTTCACCGATGGCAACATCGGCCTGCTGCAGGGCATCTACAGCGTGCCGAACATCGTGATGGTGCTGCTGGGCGGCATCCTCATCGACCGCATCGGCGTTAAGCGGGCCACCTTCATCTTCGGCGTGCTCTGCTTTCTGGGTTCGCTGATCACGGCGCTGTCCCCGAAGCTGTGGGTGATGGCCTCGGGGCGGCTGGTCTTTGGGTTGGGGGCGGAAAGTCTCATCGTGGCCGTGACCGCCGCCGTGGCCCAGTGGTTCCGGGGCAAGGAGTTGAGCTTCGCCTTCGGCATCAACCTCCTCATCGCCCGCCTGGGCTCCTTCGCGGCCCTGAACAGCCCCACCTGGGCGCACTGGGCTTTTGGTTCCTGGCGCACGCCCCTGCTCATTGCCACGGTGTTCGGTTCCATGTGCGTCATCGCCGCAGGCATCTATTGGCTCATGGAGAACGGCGCCGCGCGGAAGTACACCCTGGGCTCGCAGGGCGGCACCGACAAGGTGGTCTGGGGCGACCTGTTGAAGTTCAGCCCCACCTACTGGTATGTGGTGGCCCTCTGCATCACGTTCTACAGCGGCATCTTCCCCTTCCAGACCTTTGCGGTGAAGTTCTTCCAGGATGCCCATGGGGCCACGCGCGAGCTCGGCGGCTTCCTGTCCTCCATGCTCACCCTCTTCGCCATGATCGGCACGCCGCTCTTCGGCCTCCTGGTGGACCGCGTGGGCAAGCGGGCCCTCTTCATGATGATGGGCAGCCTGCTCCTGATCCCCGTGTACCTGCTCATGGCCTACACCCAGGTGAGCCTCTATGTGCCCATGGCGATGATGGGGATCGCCTTCAGCCTCATCCCGGCCGTGATGTGGCCCTCGGTGGCCTACCTGGTACCGGAGGAGAAGCTGGGCACGGCCTATGGCCTGATGACCCTCATCCAGAACGTGGGCCTGGCGGGTTTCAACTTCCTCATCGGCTGGGCCAACGACCACGCCGGTGCCAGCGCTGCCAATCCCCACGGCTATCGGCTGGGCATGTGGATCTTCAGCAGCCTGGGCTTCTTCGGCTTCCTCTTCGCCTACCTCCTGCGTCGGGCCGAGACGGGGCCGGACGCGAAGGGCCTCGAGACCATCACCACCACGAACCAGCCCGGCTAGGCGCTACACTTTCAAACCCCCCGGAGCCGCCATGACCTGCTGGAGAAGCACCCTCGCATCCCTGGCCGCCGGCCTGGTTTGCGCGGCCGCCTTCCTGCTGTCGGCGTGTGGGCCCGGCGTGCCACCGTCGTCCCCCCCGGCGCAGGTGCAGGCGATCCAGGATCCCATCCCGGCCCACGCCCGGGAGACCCTAGCCTATGTCCGGCAGCATGGCTACGCTCCGCCGGGTTACGTGGGCGGCCGGGTCTTCGGCAACTACGAGGGTCTGCTGCCCCGCTACAACGCCAAGCGTCGGCGCATCGAGTACCGCGAGTGGGACGTGCTGCCCCGGGCCGAAGGCAAGAACCGCGGCGCCGAGCGACTGGTGACGGGCAACGATGGACGGGCCTGGTACACGGCGGACCACTACCGCACCTTCCTCGAGGTGAAGTGATGTCCCCGTTCTTCCCGGGCTCGGCCCTGGTCGAACCCTGGCGCGGAACCGCGGGGGACCTGGTGGCAGCCTCGGTGGGCCAGCCGACCCTCTGGTGGCTGCGGGGTTCCCGCATGCGCACACGCGAGGGGCTCATGGCCGAGTGGGCCGCCGCCGCCCAGTTCCCGCCTTACTTCGGCGCCACCTGGGATGCCCTGCGCGATGCCTTGGCCGACCTGCCGGACGGCGGCACGTTCCTGATCCTGGAGGCCGAGCAGCTGCTGCAGGAAGCCCCGCCGGACGCGTTCGGGACGCTGCTGGCCGTGCTCCGCGACGCCCAGGTAGACCTGGCCCCGAACCCGCTGCGGGTGGTGCTCCAGGTGGACCCGGCGCACTTTGACACGCTGATCGCGGGGCTGCGGGCCATGGGCCTGGATCCTCCAACGGGCTCCGAGAAGTAAGGCCCTCCGGGCGCCCTGGACTTCGGCGCAGACAGGGATCAGAACTGCGCCCTGAAGGCCTCGAAGGCTGCCCGCAGCTCAGCGAGTTCCTCCCGGAGGGAAGCCACCTCCGCCTCCAGGTGCTCCACCCGTCCCGCCCGGGGCGCGGGGGCCTCGTCGCCCAGAGGGGCGCTCGCGGCGACCACTCCTGAGAGCAGGTGGGCCACCCGTGCCTCGCGGGCGCCCGGGGCCCGCGTCAGACGGACCACCAGGGGTGGCTCGGCTTCCATCAGGACCGCCAGGCAGCCCTCCACTTCGTCCAGGTCGGGAAAGGCGTACATGCGGCGGGTGTTGGTGCGGAGCTCGCCGGGGGTCTGCGGGCCGCGCAGGAGCAGCTCGGCGAGGAGGGCTCCCTCCTGCACCGACAGGTTCCAGGTGGGCTTGGCGGTGTGGGCCACCTTCAGCACGCGGCCGGGCCAGTGCTCGGCGAGCCCCCGGGCGATGAGGGCGCTCACGGTTTCCTGGACTTCGGCTTCCGCCACGGTCAGGACGGGATCGCGGTTGCTGGACTGGTTGCAGGCGTTTAGCAAGCCGTTCATGGACAAGGGATAGACATCGGGCGTGCTCAGTTGCTTTTCCAGCAGGCAGCCGAGCACGCGGCACTCCAGAGGGGTGAGGTCGAAGTTGGGCATGGGGCATTATCCACCACCCCAAGCTGTGACTTTGAACCCCCTGGTTTTTTATTCGGACCGCCGTATCCTTAACCAAGCTTTTGAAAGAGGACCATCATCTCTTAAACTCGGCGAACCTCTTCTGATGTCGCCCGTTCTTCCTGCTTCCCCTTTCGCGGCAGCCACCGCGCCCCACAGGAGCCTTCGATGTCCACCCCATTCACCCCGCGTCGAGCCCTCTGGGGCGCCGCTGGTGCCCTGAGCCTGCTGCTGGCCCTGGGCTTCCAGCCCGCCAAGCCCAAGGCCAGCCAGACCAAGGCCGCGGGTCTCGGCAAGGAGACCTGCTACCAGTGCCACGACCAGATCCAGACCATGAAGGAGGGCTCGAAGCACGCCAAGCTGGCCTGCACCGTCTGCCATGACGGCCTGGCCCAGCACGTGGACAGCTCGGGCGAGGTGAAGCCCGTGACCAAGCTGGATCCCGCCATCTGCGGCAGCTGCCACAAGAACCAGTACAACAGCTTCTTCACGATGAACCACGAGGGCGGCGCCCGGAAGGAGAAGGGCGTGCCCGCGGGCCGCTCGCCCATGCAGGACAAGCTCCTGGCCGGCCACGGCTTCACCTTCGAGCACGCCGAGCCCCGGGCCCACGCGTTCATGGTGATCGACCAGTTCCAGGTGGATCGCTTCCAGGGCGGCCGCTTCCAGTTCAAGCATGGCTGGAAGGGCGTCACCGAGATGGGCAAGACCTGGGACGTGTTGGAGGACAAGGGCCCCCAGTTCAAGCTGCCCGAGACGGCCATGGCCGCGAACCCCACCTGCATGCAGTGCAAGACGTCGGACCACATCCTGGCCTGGAAGTACCTGGGCGACAAGGATGCCAAGGCCCGCTGGGACCGCACCTCCAGCCCGGTGGACGTGGCGAAGGCCACGCACAATCCCGTGGGCTGCATTCAGTGCCATGATCCGCACGGCACCAACCCCCGCATCGTGCGCGATGCGCTCATCCAGGCCATCGGCCGCGAGGGCGACCAGAACATCTTCGCCAAGGACGGCAAGACCGATCTGAAGGTGGTGGACTTCCGCGAGTTCCGGAAGATCGGCGTCATGCAGAAGACCGACTCGCGCATGATGTGCGCCCAGTGCCATGTGGAGTACAACTGCAATGCGGGCAGTCAGTGGTCCGATGGCAAGAAGGTGGGCTACGACGACCAGCGCACCAACCACTTCCCGCTCAAGAACGCCAAGCAGCTGCTCGCGCACTACAAGAAGCTGGACTTCTATGACTTCAAGCACGCCGTCACGGGCGCGCGCCTCATCAAGATGCAGCACCCCGAGGCCGAGGCCTTCGCGGGCAGCGTCCATGACAAAGCCGGCGTCCAGTGCCACCAGTGCCACATGCCCAAGCAGAAGGGCAAGGACGGGAAGGTCTTCTCCACCCATGGCGTCATCCGCCCGCTGGCCGACGTGAAGGCCTCCTGTCTGGGCTGCCACCCGAAGGATGGCGTGGACGCGAGGAAGTACGAGATCGAGACCATCCGCAACTACGTGAAGGGCAAGATGCGGAAGTCCGAGTACTGGATCGGCCGACTCATCGACACCTATGTCGTCGCCAAGCGCGCCGGCGTGGCCGAAGACGTGCTGGCCAAGGCCCGCGAGAAGCACGAGGAGGCGCACGTGCTGTGGGAGTTCTGGACCGCTGAGAACAGCGACGGCTTCCACAACCCCGAGCTGGCCCGCGAGACCCTGACCGGTGCCATCAAGGCCGCGAAGGATGGCGTGGACCTGCTGAACCAGGCCATCGATGCCAAGGGCGCCGCCACGGCTGCGGCCGCGAAGTAGCGTCCATCCTTTCCCGAAAAGGCGGGCCCCTGGGCCCGCCTTTTCCATGCCTGGGCACAGGCCGGGAGGGGCCGCCTCGAGACCCACCGAGGGGGTGCTTGGCCTGGGGTAGGCTTCCACGCGGTTCTTCCCCGGCGCACCCGCGGCACGGAGGGGCGCCAGAAAAAGACGGCATAAAAATATCGGTCTGGCGGTTAGACCGGTATTGATAACCACCATTAAAACCAACAAAAAGTTGACGATGGTCACATCAACTATTGAGGTGTCGGCCCATAGTGGCTTCCATCCACATGCTGCCAACCCCGGATCGTCCCAGCCCTGCCGTTGACCCATGGAGCGCCGAACCCAGGGCCGCCGTGGAAGGTGCGGTCCTGGGATCCGCGCGATCCAAGACCCGCCCCGAACCCGTCCAGTTGTTGCCTGTCACGGGGTGAGCGTCACCCCGTGAGGTTCGTTTGCCAACCCGTTTCATGGAAAGGATCCACCGTATGCCCTGGAATCAGAACTACGCCGCGCTGAACGGAAGCCTGCTCCTGACAGCCCTGGTGGTGGCCATCCCCATCTTCTTCCTCTTCTGGGCGCTGGCCGTGAAGCGCATGAAGGGCCATGTGGCGGGGCTCATCACACTGCTTCTCATGATCATCATCAGCGTGCTCGTCTACCGGATGCCGCTGAGCGCCGCTCTTTCGGCCTCCGCCCTGGGCATGGTCACCGGCCTCTTCCCCATCGGCTGGATCATCCTGACGGCGGTCTTCCTCTTCAACCTCACGGTGGAATCAGGCCAGTTCGAGATCATCAAGAGCTCCATCTCGTCGCTCTCGCCCGACCGCCGCATCCAGGCGCTGCTCATCGCCTTCTCCTTCTCGGCCTTCATGGAAGGCGTGGCGGGGCAGGGCGCCCCGGTGGCGGTCGCCGCAGCCATGCTCATCGGCCTGGGCTTCCCGCCCCTGCCCGCTGCCGTCATCTGCCTCGTGGCCAACACCCCGCCCGTGCCCTTCGGACCCGTGGGCGTCCCCACGATGATGATGTCCACCGTGACGGGCATTCCCGCCACGACCATGGCCCGCGCCGTGGGCATCGACATGGCGTTCATGGCCCTGATCATCCCCTTCTTCATGCTGGTGGTCATGGTGGGCTTCAAGCGGACCAGGGAGGTGTGGCCGGCGGCCCTGGTGGCGGGCATCAGCTACGGCGCCACGTCGCTCGTGATCTCCACGTTCTTCGGGCCCGAGCTGCCCGCCATCACGGCTTCCGTGGTGTCCCTGCTCTGCCTGGTGATCTTCATCCGCTTCTGGCAGCCCAAGACCACCTGGACCTTCGAAGAAGACAAGGCCGTCGGCCAGACCGCTTCCAGCACCAGCTATTCCGCGGGCCAGATCTTCAAGGCCTGGTCGCCCTTCCTCATCCTCATGGTGGTCATGGGCATCTGGGGCACCCCCGCCTTCAAGAACTACGCCGAAAAGACCCACCACTGGTTCCTGGCTGTTCCCAAGTGGCCCGGGCTGGATGGCGTCGTCTTCAAGGCCGCGCCCATCGTCGCCAAGCCCGCCGCCTATGCCGCCAGCTACAAGTGGCAGTGGCTCACGGCCCCCGGCACCGCCATGTTCTTGTCGTCCCTGATCTCCATGGCCGTGCTGGGCATCGGCCCCGCCACTGGCGCCAAGGTGTTCCTGAAGACCTTCAAGCAGCTCCGCTTCGCCCTCGTCACGCTGTCCGCGGTGATCGGGCTGGGCTTCCTGGCCAACTATTCCGGCATGTCCTTCACCCTGGGCCTGACCTTCGCCGCCCTGACGGGCATGGCCTTCCCCATCTTCTCCCCGGTCATCGGCCTCATCGGCGTCTTCCTCACGGGCTCGGTGACGTCGTCGGCGGCCCTGTTCGGCAAGCTCCAGCAGGTCACCGCCATCCAGCTGGGGCTGAATCCCGTGCTCACCACCTCGGCGAACCTCTTCGGCGGCGTCATGGGCAAGCTGATCTCGCCCCAGTCCATCGCCGTGGCCTGCGCCGCGGTGGGACTCGTGGGCCACGAGACCGATATCTTCCGGAAGACCCTCAAGTATTCCCTCATCCTCCTGGGGATCGTGATCGTCGTGGTGCTCCTGCAGGCCTTCGTCATCCCCTGGATCCTGCCCACGGCGCCCGTCGCCAGCTGAACCAGCCGCAACCCCAAATCACTTTGGAGAACCCCGCCATGCCCAACTGCGCACCTGAAACCCTGAAGGGCCTCATCGACTCGACCCCGAACGTGGCCGTCCTGATCAACCTGCTCGACTACTACACCCAGCGTGCCCTGCCCGAGAAGGGCGTGGACAGCGAGGTGGTGTACGAATGCCCGCGCACGCAGCTGATGATCCGTACCGCCGTGAAGGGCACCACCATCGGCACCCACTTCCACACCGTCTGCGACGAGTACGTGGTCGTGGTGGGTGGCAAGGGTGAGATCCTGGTGAACGGCGAGTGGAAGCCCGTGAAGGCGGGCGACGTGCATGTCTGCCCCCGGGGCATCGCGCACGACACCCGGGCCCTGGAGGAGAACCTGCAGTACCTCTCGATCTTCACCCCCCACCTGCCTGCCGGCACCGACATCAACTGGCTCAAATAGCTTCCGAGGAGGACTTGCCATGACCGCCCTGCTACCCAACGTCGACCCCGACGGCCTGCTCGAATTCTCCGTGGTCTACACCGACCGCGCCCTGAACCACATGTCCAAGCGCTTCCAGAACGTGATGCGGGAGATGCATCGCATCCTCACGCAGGTCTACCACGCAGAAGGCGCCGTGATCGTCCCCGGCAGCGGCACCTTCGGCATGGAGGCCGTGGCCCGGCAGTTCGCCACGGGCAAGAAGGCCCTGGTGATCCGCGACGGCTTCTTCAGCTTTCGCTGGTCCCAGATCTTCGACATGGGCGGGATTCCCGCCTCCCACACCGTACTCAAGGCCCGCCGCACCGGGACGGACCGCCAGTCCCCGTGGATTCCCACACCCATCGCCGAGGTGGTGGCCGCCATCGCCACCGAAAGGCCAAACCTGGTGATCGCCCCCCATGTGGAGACTGCATCGGGCATCATCCTCCCCGACGACTACCTGAAGGCCGTGGCCCAGGCCACCCACGCGGTGGGCGGCCTCTTCATCCTCGACTGTGTCGCTTCGGGCTGCATGTGGGTGGACATGGCGGCCATCGGCGTGGACGTGATCGTGACGGCCCCCCAGAAGGGCTGGAGCGGCAGCCCCTGCGCCGCCCTGGTCATGCTCTCGGAAAAGGCCAAGGGCGTAATGGAGACCACCACCAGCACGAGCTTCGCCTGCGACCTCAAGAAGTGGTCCGCGATCATGGACGCCTACCTGAAGGGCGGCCACGCCTACCACGCCACCATGCCTACCGACGCCCTGGCCAAGGTGTGCGCGGTGATGCAGGAGATGGAGGCCTACGGCTTCGAGAAGCTGCGGACCGAGCAGGCGGAACTGGGCGCCAAGGCCCGCGTCCTGCTGGAGAGCTGCGGCCTGCCCAGCGTGGCCGCCGAGGGCTTCAAGGCTCCGGGCGTGGTGGTGAGCTACACCACGGATCCCGACATCCAGACCGGGAAGAAGTTCCTGGCCGCCGGCCTGCAGGTGGCCGCGGGTGTGCCCCTGCAGTGCGACGAGCCGGCGGACTTCATGACCTTCCGCATCGGCCTCTTCGGGCTGGACAAGCTGCACAACGTGGACCGCACCGTGGCGCACCTGGGCGCCGCTCTGGCCGAGATTGGCCTGCACGAAGCAGCCCCAGCCCGGTAGGACCACGCATCGCGACAGAGAAGCGCCCGGCGACAGCCGGGCGCTTCGTGTTCGTGAACGACCGGCTAGACCGTGATGATTGGCTTGGCTGTGCTGCAGCGCCAGCACTCGGTGAACTGCGCCTCGAGGGTTTCGGAACACTTCGGGCACTGCCAGGCGGGGCCCGATGAACCGGGCAGCGCCTCTCCCCTGGAAAAGCGTCGGACCAGGTCCAGAGCCAGTAGGACCTGGGCGGGATCCGCCACCCACACTTCTGGTGCTGCGCCAGGGATGACGGAGGACGCTTCGAGGGTGGTAAACAGAGCTTCGCCACGCACCTCCGCGGGGATGCCGTGGGCCTGAAGCAGCCCGGAGACGAGGTGTGCCTCGGCGTGATGCTGGGCGACGAAGACCTTGGGCATGGTGGACTCCAGGCGTGGCTGGCCGTGAGGACCCACGAAGGCTATTTCCCGATGACTCCGGCTACCGGGCTGCTGGCGCTGGCGTAGAGCCGCTTGGGCATGCGGCCGCTCTCGAAGGCGAGGCGCCCCGCCTGCACGGCGAAGTCCATGGCCTGGGCCATCTTGGTGGGCTCGCCGGCTTCGGCCACGGCGGTGTTCAGCAGCACGCCATCGGCCCCCAGCTCCATGGCCAGGGCGGCGTCCGAGGCCGTGCCCACGCCTGCGTCCACGATCATGGGCAGCTTGTAGGCTTCCACCACTTCCTTGATGAGCAGCAGGGTCATGGGGTTCTGCACGCCCAGGCCCGAGCCGATGGCGCTGCCCAGGGGCATGACGGCGGCGCAGCCCGCGTCGCAGAGCTTCTTGGCGAGGATGGGATCGGCGTTCACGTAGGGCAGGACGACGAAGCCCTCCTTCACCAGGATCTTCGCGGCCTCCAGGGTCTCCTCGTTGTCGGGGTAGAGGGACTTCGGATCGCCGATGACCTCCAGCTTCACCCAGGACGTGCCCAGGGCCTCTCGGGCCAGACGCGCCACGCGCAGGGCGTCCTCGCGGGTGTAGCAGCCGGCGGTGTTGGGCAGCAGGGCGATGTCCTTGGGGATCCAGTTCAGGATGTTGTCCTCGCCCTTGGCCTCCAGGTCGAAGCGGCGCACGGCCAGGGTGACCATCTGCACCCGGGCGGCCCGGTAGCAGGCCTGCATGGTGGCGAAGTCTTTGTACTTCCCGGTGCCGAGGACCAGGCGGTTGTCGAAGGTCTTGCCGGCGATGACGAGGGACATGGGCGCTCCGGAACCCCAGTGTACCCCCGTGCTGAGCTCAGACCCGGTGCGCGGCTTGAGGACGACGGACAGGAAAGCCCAACCCCGCGAGGCAGAGGCCGAGCAGGGCCCCCGAGGCGTGGGCCGGCGAAAGGGTCTGCCAGCCGGAGTGGGCGGTGAGGAAGCAGGCCCCAAGGGAGCTCTCGAGGGACAGCTTGAGGGCCAGTCCGCCCAGCAGGAGCAGGCCCGGGGCGAAGGACTCGCGCCGCCCCGCCAGCCGGAGCCCCACCCAGGCCCAGAGGGCGCAGGCCAGGCCCGAGGCGCCCCGGTACTGCCCCCCTCCCAGGCAGGGCAGGAGGGCCAGGCTCAGGAGGGGGGCCAGAACGAGGGCCGCGAGCAGGAGCCGCCCGCGGTCCTGCCGCCGGACGAGGATCGCCGGCACAGCCAGGGCCAGGGCGTTGGCCAGGGCGTGCTCCCAGCCGAAGTGGACCAGATGTCCAGTCCACAGGCGCCAGGGCTCGCGGAGGGCCTCGGCGGTGAGCGTCAGGGGATCCATCAGGCCCGCCGCCATCGCAGCGCAGCCCCGAGGAGCAGCAGGGCGCCGAGCGCCTCGATCCAGGTGAAGCTGCCGCCGAAGTTCTGGCCCCCGCTCTGACGCAGGGACACGCCCTGGCGGTCCACCACGTCGACATCCTTGCGGTCCCCGCTGGCGATCTCGGCCTTGAAGGAGGCCACTTCCGCATCCAGGTTCTTCGCGAGGTCCGTCATGGCGGCCTGGAGGCCCTGCGCGGAGTGCTCGCGGAGTTGCACTTCGCGGTGGGCCCAGGTGGAACTGCCCTTCATGCGGCTCTGGCCCGGGGCCCGCAGCAGGAAGGTGTGGCTGGCCACATCGTAGACTGCCGCGTCGATCAGGGTGCTGGTGTCATTGGCATCGCCCGGCAATACGTAGGCCCCCACGATGGAGAGGTAGGTAAAGCTGTACCAGCGGGGATCCGTATGCTGGACCTGGTCCACGCTCACGAGGGCCATTACGTCCACGCCGTACATCCGGGCCACCTGGTCCATGTTCTCGAAGCCACCGGCGGGGCGCAGGTAGGTGCTGGGGACCAGCTTGATCTCAGAGACCCAGGGCTTGTCCTTGAAGCTCTGCCTCACCACGTCCAGCAGGGGCTTCTCCTGGCCCGGGGCCAGCAGGCCCTGCACGCGCCAGGAGGCGGAGCCCCCGGGCACGAAGGCGATGCCCAGCTTCAGCGGCAGCTTGAGCCGCGCGCCGGCCGGGTTCGGCGCGGGCGCGGACTTCTCCTTGGGATAGAGGTAGTCCATCAGGCTGCTGCGGCGGACGGTGGTCTGGGGCGTGTTGCAGGCCAGGGCCCCCAAGAGGGCCAGGGTTGCGGCGGCAGATCGGAACAACTGGAGGGCACTGGATCGCATGGAGTCTCCCAATTCAATACGGAACCGTATGGATTTTCCATACGGTATGGTATGGTAGGCTGATGCCGTCACCTGTCAAGGCCACCATGCCCGCACCCAAGAAGAAGGCCCGCCCAGCCGCCCCGCTTTCGCGGGAGGCCTGGGTGAAGGCGGCTTCGATCCTCATCGCCCAGGAAGGTGTGCCGGCCGTGGCCGTGGAACCCCTGGCGGTGGCGCTGGGCGTCACCAAGGGCAGCTTCTATTGGCATTTCCACAATCGGGATGAGCTCATCCAAGCGGCCTTGGAGGCCTGGGAGCAGGATCAGAGCGCGGACGTGGTGTCCCGCTACGCAGGCATCGAGGATCCTCGGCGACGCCTACGGGTGCTGCTCTTCGCGGCCTTTGAGGATGTGGAGAACGGTCGCTTCTTTGCGGCGCTGGCGGTGTCCAGCGAGGATCCGCGCGTGCGGCCCTACCTGCGCCGGGCCTCAGAGCGGCGGCTGGCCTTCGGGGTAGCGGCCTTCCAGGCCCTCGGGTTGTCCGAAGAAGAAGCCCGGCAGCGGGCGCTGCTGGCCTATGCCGCCTACGCAGGCTACTTTCAGCTCCTCCGCACCACCCCCGAGGCCGTGGCCGCCGTGACCGATCTGAGCGGCTACGTGCGGCGGCTGGCGGATGCCCTGGTGCCGACGGAGTTGCGCTAGGCCCGGCCGACATGGGAAGGTGGAGCTTCCGATGGAGGAGCGGTTCCCATCAGTACCGGCGGCGAGGGTGATGAACCCGATGACCCGACGGGAAAGGGGCGGATCGCCGAAGGGTTCGCGGCTCATCGACGCGCCCCCTGGACGACGAGGGGAAACCCCGGCGGCTGTCGTGCCGGTCACCCGGCGCGGAGGGCCTGAGGCGCAGCGGCGGGAGTCCTCCCACCGCGTTCCTGAGGGCACCGTCGGCACGCCGAGGTATCCATGAACGCTTCCCCCGCAGATTCCCGCAGCTGGCTCGGCGCCCGGCTGACGACGCTGTGCGCAGCAGAGACCACCTCGGGCCGCGAGGACGCGGGCCTGCCGGACCTGCGCGCCCTGCTGCTGGAGTTGGGCGCCACCCTGGTGGAGCAGCCCGTGGCCGCGGGCCGCACCAACGTGCTGGCGCTGTGGGGGCGGCCGCGGGTGCTCTTCTCCACCCACCTGGATACCGTGCCACCCTACCTTCCGCCGCGCCTGGAGGGGGGCGCCCTGTTCGGCCGCGGCACCTGCGATGCCAAGGGCCAGATCGTGGCCCAGTTGGCGGCCGTGAAGACGCTGCTGGCAGAAGGTCGCGAGGGCCTCGCCTGGCTGGGCGTGGTGGGCGAGGAGACGGACAGCGCCGGTGCCGCCGCGGCCCTGGGTCTGGCGGATCGGCTGCAGGGCCTGAAAGTGCTCATCAACGGCGAGCCCACAGAGCTGATGCTCGCCACGGGGCAGCGCGGGGTGCAGCACGTCTGCCTCCACTGCCAGGGCAAAGCGGCCCACAGCGGCAGCCCCCAGCTGGGCCACAACGCCACCTGGCCCCTGCTGGACTGGCTGCAGCGCCTGCGTGAGCAGGAGCGGCCCGTGGATCCACAGCTGGGGCCCGAGCTCTGGAACCTGGGCCTGCTCCAGGCGGGCGAGGCCCTGAACTCGGTTCCCGCCAAGGCCGAGGCGCACCTCATGGCCCGCGTGGTGCCAGGCAGCACCTTCCTCGCCGAAGTCCGGCGCCTGGCACCTCCCGAGGGCACGGTGGACATGCGCCTGGACGAACCCGCCGACCTCTATCCGACCGTGCCGGGCTTCGACCATGCACCCATGCCCTTCGGCTCGGACGCGCCCGCGCTCCGCGCCCTGGTGCCAGATCGCACCGTGGTGCTGGCGGGACCCGGCAGCATCACCGTGGCCCACACCCTCGACGAGCACCTGAGCCTGGCCGACCTTGAGGCCGGGGTGGACCTGAACCGCCGCCTGGCCCTGCATTTCCTGGGAGACTGAACCATGACCACCAAGATCCCCGTCACCGTTCTGGGTGCCACCGGCGTCGTCGGCCAGCGCTTCGTGCGCCGCCTGGCCAACCACCCCCTCTTCCGCGTGGAGCACCTGGCCGCCAGCGAGCGCAGCTCCGGCAAGCGCTACCGCGACGCCTGCGCCTGGCGCCTGGATGGCGAGGCCTACGGAGGCCTGGGCGACCAGATGATGGTGGACGGCACGCCGGAGTTCGCGCTGTCGCCGGTGGTGTTCAGCGCCCTGGACACGGGGCCCGCCAAGGACCTGGAGCCCCAGTTCGCCAAGGCCGGGGCTCTGGTCTTCTCCAATGCGGCGGCCTTCCGCATGTCGCCGGAAGTGCCGCTGCTGGTGCCCGAGGTGAACGCCGCCCACCTGGGCCTGCTGGACCTCCAGCGCCACCACCACGGCTGGAAGGGCGGCATCGTCACCAACGCCAACTGCACGGCCACCGTGCTGGTCATGGCCCTGGCCCCCTTGCATGAGGCCTTCGGGGTCGAGGCCGTGATGATGACCTCCATGCAGGCCATCAGCGGCGCGGGCTACCCCGGCGTGGCCAGTCTGGACATCCTGGGCAACGTCATCCCCTTCATCCGCAACGAGGAGCCCAAGGTCGAGGAGGAAACCCCCAAGATGCTGGGCCGCTTCACGGGCCAGGGGGTGGAGCTGGCGCCCATGACGGTGAGCGCCCTCTGCCACCGCGTCCCCGTCATCGAGGGCCACACCGAGGCCGTGAGCGTACGGCTGAAGGGCAACCCCTCCCTGGAGGCCGTGCGCGCGGCCTTCCTGGCCTGGAAGCCCGAGCCGCAGCAGCTGGGGCTCTTCTCGGCCCCCGCCGTGCCCATCCACGTCCATGACCTGGAGGACCGCCCCCAGGTGCGCCGCGATGTGGAGAAGGACGAGGGCATGAGCGTCCACGTGGGTCGCATCCGGGTGTGTCCCATCCTGGGCATCAAGTTCGCATTGCTCGGCCACAACACGGAGAGAGGGGCGGCGGGTGGCAGCATCCTCAACGCCGAGCTGGCCCACGCGAAGGGGTACCTCCGATGATCGTCCTCAAGTTCGGCGGCAGCAGCGTGGCGGATGCCGCCTGCATGCGGCAGGTGGCGGGGCTGGTGGCAGCGGCGCTTCCAAAGGCGCCCCTGGTGGTGCTCTCCGCCATGGGCAAGACCACCAACGGCCTCTTTGCCGCGGCGAAGACCGCGGAGGGCGGCGACCTGGCCGGGGCCATGGAGCGCCAGCGGGCCCTCATGGCCGCCCACCGCCTGGCCGCCTCGGACCTCTTCGGAGGCGCCGTGCCCGAAAGCCTGGACGTGGCCCTGACGGACCTCTTCGGCGAGCTGGAGTTGCTGCTGCGCGGGGTGGCCCTGCTGCGCGAACTGAGCCCCCGCAGCATGGATGCGATCGCATCCCTGGGCGAGCGGCTCTCCACGCGGATCTTCGCGGCTTTCGTGGGCGGCGCCTGGGTGGATGCCCGCACGGTGCTGCGCACGGACGAGGTGTTCGGCGAGGCTGTGCCCCAGCCGGAGGCCATCCGCGCCCTGGCGGCGGAGCACATGCGGCCCCTGCTGGGCCCGGGCCGGGCCGTGGTCACCCAGGGCTACATCGGCGCCACGGCCGATGGCCTCACCACCACGTTGGGACGCGGCGGCAGCGACTACTCCGCGGCCCTCTTTGGTGCTGCCCTGGCTGCGGAGGAAGTGCAGATCTGGACCGACGTGGAGGGCGTGCTCACCTGCGATCCCCGCATCGTGCCCGAGGCCCTGCCCATCCCGGACCTCAGCTTCGCGGAGGCCGCGGAACTCGCGGCCTTCGGGGCCAAGGTGCTCCACCCAGCCACCATCCAGCCCGCCGTGGAAGCCCGCATCCCCGTCACCGTGCGGCACACCCAGAAGCCTGAGGGCCGCTTCACCACCATCTCGGCCGAGGTGCGCACGGGCCGTCCCATCACCGCGTTGGCTAGCCGGGGCCCCGTGACGGTGCTCACGGTGAGCAGCACGCGGATGCTGGCCCAGAGCGGCTTCCTGGCGCGGCTCTTCGAGGTGTTCGGCCGCCGCGGCGTGAGCGTCGACCTGGTGGCCACCGCCGAAGTCAGCGTCTCCCTCACGGTCGAGGCGGACGAGCCCCTGAAGGCCCTGTTGGAGGATCTCGCGGCCTTCGCCACCGTGGAGATCCACGAGCACCGAGCCATCATCGCGGCCGTGGGGGAGCGGCTGAAGTCCACGCCGGGCCTGGGTGCGAAGCTGCTCACGGCCCTGGGCGACATCAACGTCGAGATGATCAGCATGGGCGCCAACGAGATCAACCTCAGCCTGGTGGTGAAGGAGGAATGCACCGCCGAGGCCTTGCGGCGCCTGCACCGCGTACTGGTGGGGGCGCCATGAGCGCACTCCGCATCGGCCTCTTCGGACGGGGCCGCCTGGGTTCAGCCATCGCGGCCGAGTCCGGGGACCTCGCCTGGCAGGTGGACCAGGGTGAGTCGCCCACCGGGCCCGTGGACGTGGCCATCGACGCCAGCGTCGCCGAGGCAGTGGAGGCGCATCTGGCCTGGGCCCTGGACACCCGCACGGACCTGGTGATCGGGGCTACGGGCTGGACCATGCCGGATCTGGAGGCCCGAGTGGGGGGCCGCATCGGCGTGCTCACTTCCTCGAACTTCTCACTCACGGTGGCCCTCATGGCCCGCCTCACCACGGTCATGGGCCGCTTCGCCGCCCTGGATCCGGCCCGGGACCCCTACCTGGTGGAGCACCACCACCGGCTGAAGGCCGACGCGCCCTCGGGCACCGCCAAGACCCTGGCCGCGGCCCTCATGGCGGGCTGTCCGCGGAAGACCGAGTGGACCCTGGGCACGCCCACCGTGCACCAGCTGAACATTGGGGTGGTGCGCGCCGGCGCCGAGTTCGGCACCCACACCGTGGGCCTCGATGCCCCGGCCGAGGTGCTGGAGCTCACGCACACGGCGCGCTCTCGAGCTCCCTTCGCCCAGGGGGCCCTGGCGGCGGCCCGCTGGCTGCACGGACGAAAGGGTGCGTTCACCATGGCCGACCTGGCGGCTGACCTGCTCGATCCTCTGTTTGTGTTTGGAGGCAAGCCATGACCCTCGATCTGTCCGGCCTCGCCGTCGCCCTGGCCACCCCCTTCACCCTCACCGGCGAGGTGGACCTGCCCGCCTTCCGCCAGCTGGTGCGCCATGTGGTGGCCGGCGGCGTGGACACCCTGGTGCCCCTGGGCACCACGGGTGAGGCCTCCACGCTGATCGATGCGGAGCGGGATGCCCTCATCGCCGCCTGCCTGGAGGAGAGCAGCGGTCGACGGGTCATCGTGGGCACGGGCCACAACGCCACCCGCCAGGCCGCGGCCATGACGAAGCGGGCTCAGGCCCTGGGTGCTGCCGGGGCCTTGGTGGTGACGCCCTACTACAACAAGCCGAACCCCGACGGGCTGGTGGCCCACTACGAGGCCGTCGCCGAGGCCGCGCCGGGCTTCCCCCTCATCGCCTACAACGTGCCGGGCCGCACGGGCCTGAACGTGACGCCTGCCGTGTTGATGCGGCTCTGGCAGAACCCCCAGGTGGTGGCCGTGAAGGAGAGCAGCGGCAGCCTCGCGCAGATCGCCGAGGTGGCCCGCACCCTGCCCCAGGGCAAGACCCTGCTCTCCGGCGACGACAACCTGGCCCTGGCCGCCCTGGCCGTGGGGGCGACGGGCCTGGTGTCGGTGCTGGGCAACGTCCTGCCCGGCGAGACCGCCGCCATGATCGCGGCCGCCCGGCGGGGCAACACCCTGGAGGCCCTGCGCCTGCACCAGCAGCTGCTGCCCCTCATGGACGCCCTGTTCGTCGAGAGCAATCCCATTCCGTTGAAGGCGGCGCTCAAGCTGCTGGGCATCGGCGAGGACGTCGTGCGCCTGCCCCTCATGCCCGCCTCGGCGGCCACCCGCACGCTCGTGGCCGAGGCGCTCTGCCTCGCCGCTGACGGCACCCTGCCAGGAGTGAAGTGATGGTCGTTGACCTCGATTCCATCCACACCTTCTTCAGCCGCCCTCCCGAAGTGGTGGCGGCGGATCCCGAGGCCCCGGCCTGGCACCAGGTCCTGCTGGCGGCCCTGGAGACCGGCAGCATCCGGGCCGCCGAGCGCCGGTCGGACGGCACCTGGCAGGCCAACGCCTGGGTGAAGCAGGCCATCCTCTGCGGCTTCCGCCGCACCCACCTGGTGGAGATGCCGGGCCCGGGCTTTCCCATGTTCGACAAGACCGCCTATCCGGTTCGCCACTTCGGCCTGGAGGATGGCGTCCGGCTGGTGCCGGGCGGCTCCGCCGTGCGCCGCGGGGCTCACATCGCCCGCGGCGTGGTGCTCATGCCCCCGGCCTATGTGAACGTGGGGGCCTTCGTCGATGAGGGCACCATGGTGGACAGCCACGCCCTGGTGGGCAGCTGCGCCCAGATCGGCAAGCGGGTGCACCTGTCGGCCGCGGCCCAGATCGGAGGCGTGCTGGAACCTGCGGGCGCCCGGCCCGTGGTCGTGGAGGACGACGCCTTCGTGGGCGGCCTCGTGGGACTCTTCGAGGGCATCGTGGTGCGCAAGCGCGCCGTGCTGGCCTCGGGCGTGGTGATCACGGGGAGCAGCATCATCTACGACCTGGTGCACGGCCGGGAGCTGCGCCAGGAAGTGCCCGAGGGCGCCGTGGTGGTGCCGGGTTCCCGCCCAGCCTCGGGCGACTACGCCAAGGCTCACGGACTGCAGCTGGCCGCGCCTTGTATCGTGAAGTACCGCGATGACAAGACCGACGCGGCCACCGCCCTGGAGCAGGCGCTGAGGTAGAGGTGGCGACGAAATGCAAACCACCCACACGCCAAGCCACCAGGAAAGGCAGAAAAGCCGGTTCAGTGCTTGGTGCCCAGGTGTCTTGGTGGTGAGCTGTTGCTTTTGAGGTTTAGATGATTCCCGCCAGCCGCCTCTCCCTGCTCAAGCCCTCGCCCATCCGGGCCATCACGGACCGCACGCCCCAGGGCGCCATCCCCTTGGGCCTCGGCGAGCCCACCTGGGACCTGCCGGAGGTGGCCCGCAGGGCCCTGCTGCGGGAGCCCGGCCCCTGCGCCTACGTGCCCCACGTGGGTCTGCTGGAATTGCGCAAGGCCGTGGCCGCCTTCCACGGCGCCCAGGTGGACGAGGTGCTCATCACCACCGGCTCCCAGGGCGCGCTCTTCTCCCTGTTCCAGGCCTGGGTGGAGCCCGGCACCCAGGTGCTGATGCCCGACCCCGGCTTTGTGGCCTACCCGGCCCTGGCCCGCATGGCCGGCGCCGAGCCCGTGACCTACCGACTCTCCGCAGACCGCTTCCGCCTGGATGCGGACGAGCTGATCCGTGTGCTGGAAGCCACGCCCAAGGCCTCCGCCGTGATCCTCAACCTGCCCTCGAACCCCACGGGCGGCGGTGGCGACCTCACGGCCCTGAAGCGCGTGGCGGACGCCTGCACCGCCCGGGGCGTGCTGCTGATCTCGGACGAGGTCTATCGCGACCTGCACTTCGGCGTGCGGGCGCCGAGCCTGCGCGATGTCACCGACCGCGGCGTGGTGACCAGCTCGGTGAGCAAGGGCTGGGGCGCGCCGGGTCTGCGCGTGGGCTGGGCCGTGGGCGATCCCGCCTGGCTGCTGCCCGCCCGCGTGGTGCACGGCTACGCGGTGACCGGCACCGCCACCCCCGCCCAGTGGGCCGCGCTGGCCCTCATCGAGCACTCCGACAGCATCCTGGCCGAGGCCCGCGCCGCCGTGCAGCTGCGCTGGCAGGCCCTCGCCGAGGCCCTGCGCGAGGAGCTGGGCCACGCCGTCACCCCGCCCGACGGCACCTTCTACCACTTCATGCCCCTGCCCCCCGCGGCCCACGCCGATCCCCTGGCCTTCTGCCTGAAGCTGCGCGACGAGGCGAAAGTGGTGCTCATCCCGGGCCTCGCGTTTGGCGAAGGCGGCCGCGGCCACGCCAGACTCAGCTTTGCGGCCACGCCAGAGCAGCTGAAAGAAGGGGTGCGAAGGTTGGCGCCATATTGGAAGGCTTAGGTGGTGTAGGCATTTCCCCATTTTTGTTAAGGAATCATTGTGGTTAATAGGTGCACATCAAAAACATTCTTAATTCAGTTGATTAATAAAAACATGTTGTGGATTTCTCTTTTATCATGTTCTTATTTGATCTCTGGCGAAAAAAATATAATCTTAAAAAGTGGAAAAAATCATTTAGTAAAAACATACATTAATGGCAAGCCAATACACCATAGAGTCTCCCCGAAACCAAACCACTCCAACTTTCAAAAAGGGGGGGGGTTATTTAATTTGGTCGATTTATTTTTATTTCAAAACTAATTTTAACGGAACAATCATCGTTTCGTCTCTATTGAATGATAAAACTAGCAATAGAATTCAATTTAAGTCTGTCAACGAATTGGGTCGTAGAACTGCACTGACATGGAATGTGCTAGATCGTGAGCACGCTCCGGAAGTTTGGGAATGGATCAATGAGCCGGGGGAAAGCTGGGTGCCCTTTTGCTTTCAGGTTCAACATGCTGGATCAAACGAAAGCACAACCTTTATAGATTGGGCCTTGATAACAGAAGAAAACAAAATGGCGGCCAAAAAGGATTTAATTAATTTAACATTGTATAATGAAAAAATTGAAACAAAAACCATTAAATTACAAGATAATAAATTATATACAATAAAATTCTTAAACAACGAACTGAATCGATTTTCAAATACATTTTTACAAATAGATCACCTTACACCGGGATTGATTCGGAATCATTTGGGGGTTGGAACAGGTATGCCCGTAATCAAGGGCGTTACGTGGCTCTCATTTATTACATTACCGACAACAATGAAATAACAACAAGGAAAACCAGGAATCAGCATTCAATTGGTCAAAATCAAATAGTCCGTATTTGTGGGATTGGTTAGATGGGAATGGTGAAAATTGGATACCAATCAAAGTAAAACTGGAAACAGATGATTCTATATATAATTCAGAATTCGTTGAGTGGTTTTATGTAAATGATGATGTTCGCAAATTATTTATTGATATGATTAAAATTAAAACACAATAGGTATCCCGTGACGCCCCTCTTCGCCCTTGACGATGCCACCTGTCGCGCTCTGGCCGCGGCTCACTGCACGCCCTGCTTTGCCTACTCCGCCGCGGCGGCGGCGGAGCAATTCTCCTCACTACGCAGAGTGCTGCCCCCCCGCGTCCGCCTGGCCTACGCGGTGAAGGCCAACCCGCATCCGGACCTGCTGGCTTGTTTCGCCGCCCTGGGCGCCAGCTTCGACTGCGCGTCCATCGGAGAGCTGGAGCGGGTGGAGGCGCTGGGGCTGCCAACCGGCCGAACCTTCTTCGCGGGGCCGGGCAAGCGGGAGGCCGAGCTGCGCAAGGCCCTGGCCATGGGCGTGCGGGTGCAGGCGGAGGGCTTCGAGGACCTGGCGCGTCTCGATGCGCTGGTGGACCGCGAGACCGCCGTGAACCTGCGGGTGCACCCGGCCTTTGAGGTCGATGAGGGCAACCGCATCATCGGGGGCACCGGGCCCTCGGCCTTCGGCGTGGACGAGGAGGACGTGCCAGCGCTGCTTCAGCAGGCCAGCCGTCTGCGCCACGTGCGCATCCGCGGCCTGCACGTCTTCGCCGCCAGCAACCAGCGCGACGCGTCCAAGCTGCTGGCCATCCACGGCGCGGTGCTGGCCCTGGCGCAGCGCCTGCACGAGACCCACGGCCTGGGCTTCGAGCAGATCGACCTGGGCGGCGGCCTGGGCATCCCCTACGCACCGGAGCAGACCCCGCTGGATCTCGCCGCCCTGGGCCGGGGCCACGCTGAGCTACTCGCGAAGCACTCCTGGTTCAGAGGTGAGCTGATCCTGGAGCCGGGTCGCTTCCTGGCGGGGCCCTCCGGCGTCTACCTGGCCCGCGTGGTGCGCCTCAAGGAGAGCCGCGGCGCGCACTTCGCCATCCTCGAGGGCGGCATCAACCACCTGCTCCGCCCCCTGCTCACGGGCGAGGCCTTCCCCGTGAAGGTCGTGGGCAAGGGCGATGGCACGGTGCCGTACACGCTGGCGGGGCCCCTCTGCACCAGCCTGGATCGCCTGGGCGAGGTGCGCCTGCCGGAGCTGGCCGCGGGCGACCTGCTGGCCTTCGGCAGCACGGGCGCCTATGGCCTGAATGAAGGCATGACCCACTTCCTGAGCCATCCGGTGCCGCCGGAAATCTGGGTGGATTCCGTCAGCTGAGCAGTGGGATCCAGGCGGCCTGCTGGTTCTTGGGCAGGGCCTTCACCTTCTCCAGCAGCTTCAGGCGGACCTGCCAGGTCTTGTCACCGGGGAAGAGGGCGCGGCCCCGCAGCAGGTCTTCTTCGGCCTCGTCCCACTTGGCCTGGCTGGCATGGGCGAAGCAGAGGGTAAGGTGCAGGCGCCCGGCCCGGCTGCGCAGGTCCGTGCTGTCCGGCTGGGCGCGCAGCAGCGCGTCCATCACCTTGCGGGCGGCCTCGAGGTCGCCGTTCTGCAGGTGCTTCTGGAACTCGGGCAGGCTGGCGCCGCTGACGCCACCAGGCAGGCCGGTCCGCGCCTTTTCCAGCAGCTGGGCGGCGGCGGCATCGTTGGCGTTCAGGCGGAGCAGGGCCTCGGCCCGGAGGTAGGCCCGCAGGGGGTCCGTGCCGAGGGCGATCTCGACCTCCTGGCGGATGGCGGTGGGAGACTCAGCCAGGTCCGGGGCCTGGGCCTGCTGGGCCACGGGGGCCACGGCGGCGGCCCGCGCGGCGCGGACCTCCTCCTTCAGGGCCTGGTCCTTGCGGTAGCCGTGGACCAGGACCAGCACCACGATCACGGCCAGCAGAGCGCCCCCGATGGCCGCGAGGAACTTCGGTTCCTTCAGCCAGGGCAGCTGCTCCGTGGCCTCGCGCAGGCGGTCGGGCAGGGAGGGGCCCAAGCGCGGGGCGGGCGTGGCCAGCTGCAGGGCGGCCGGGGGCTCGACGCCCTGGGGTTCTCCGGGGGCGGAGCGGTCCTCGTCGGCCATGGCGATGCGGCCCTGGGCATCCAGGGTCATGACCGGGGCCGTGGGGCGCGCCTCCGCAGGGGGCGGGCTGGCGGGCTTGCGGCACCGCTCCAAGCCGTTGAGGGCCCGGGCATTGCCCGGCGCCAGCTGCAGGGCCTGCTGGAAGGTGAAGGCGGCCTCCTCGTGGCGCTGGAGGCCGAGCAGGTGCTCGGCCTGCCGCAGCTTCAGGTCGAGGTTGTCGGGTTCCACCGGGGCGGCGGGGGTGGGCGCGGCGGCGGTCGAGGTGGCTTGGCCCACCTCCTTCCGGGCCTCCCGCAGATAGCCTGCGATCTCGTGCCGCTCGGGCTCCAGGGCGAGGATTCGCTCCCACTTGGTGATGGCTTCCTCGGTCAGGCCCATGTCGTAGAGCTGGACGGCCTCCCGCAGCAGCTTGTCGATGTCCTCGTCGGCGTGGTGGGCCGCCACGGACAAGGGCGCCAGGGGGGGCTCCGCGTGGATGGGCCCCAGGCCCAGTTCCCGACGGGCTCCGTTGGCATAGCCCCGGGCCAGGGCGTGGTCGGGGTCCAGGGTCAGGACCTGCTCCCACTTCTTGAGGGCGTCCTGGAGCTGGCCCATGTCGTAGAGGGTGCAGCCCTCGGCCAGGAGGCGCTCGGGATCCAGGTGGCCCGTGGTCACCTTCGGGGGTTCGGGCACCGCCAGGGCGGCCTCCGGCGAGGTGGAGCGGGGGTCCGCAGCCACCGGGGCCGGGACCGGCATTGGAATGGGGGACAGGGGCTCGGGAGCGGGGGGCGGCTCCGGTGCGGCCGCAGCCGCCGGTTCGGGTGCAGCTTCGGGCTCAGGTGCGGGAGGAGGGGCGGCCAGGGCTGCCGGGGCGGCGGCCTCCGCCTCCCGGAGCGCCAGCAGGTGCTGCTTCACGGCCAGGAGACGCTCCCGCGCCGTGGTGTGGCCGGGCTGCTGCTTGAGGATGGCCTGCCAGATCTGGCCGGCCTTGACGATGTCGCCATTGGCGAAGAGATCATCCGCCTGGCGGAGGTAGGGCGCGTAGGGATCGGTGGTCATGGCGTCTTTCGCGGTCAGTGCAGCGGGAACTCTTCTGTGTTGCGCACCAGGAGCATGAAGGTGCTGTTCCCGCAGGTGAATTCCTGCTGGCTGGCGAGCTGGACCGGGCCGGTGATGCGCTCGCCGTTGACCAGGGTGCCATTGGTGGACTGCTGGTCGCTGATCCACACGGTGCCGTCCCGGTGGATCTCCAGCAGCGCATGCCGGCGGGAGGTCTCCGGATCCCGGGTGACCACGTCGCCCTCCTCGCGGCCGATGACGATCTGGGGCTGCTCGAGCCCCTGCACGGTGGAGGCGTGGGGGCCGGTGAGGAAGGCCAGGGTGAACTTCAGGCCCGGGGGCATGCCCGGCACGTGGAGACCGGCCGCCACCAGCATGGCTTCGCGGTCGCGCTTGGCGGTGGTGCGGGCCGCGGGGATGGGCGTGGGGGGCGTGGGCTCGGCCTCGGGCATGGGAGCGGGTGCGGGCATGGGATGGGCGAGGGTGCCGCCCAGGGGCGCCTGGGCCAGGGCTGGGTTGACCACCTCGAAGACATGGCTGCACTTGGGGCACTTGAACCGCTTCGTCCGGGCGGCCCCGAAGCGGCTGTCATCGTACTGGAAGCGGGCCTGGCAGGCCGGGCACACCACAATCATCG
>JADKCH010000010.1 GCA_016714685.1 Candidatus Geothrix odensensis | reverse complement strand
CAGCGTCCGGCCACAGGCCCGGCACATCCAGAAATTCTCGTAGCCCCGGCGGTTCAGGAGCAGCAGAACCTGCTCGCGCTTGGCCAGCGTGCCCGTGATGGCCTCCATGAGCGTCGGCGCCAGGATGACCTTCCTGCGCACCTGCCGGAACGCCTCGCGGAGGTCCACGATCTCCACGCTCGGCAGCGAGATGCCCGCGGGCCGCTCCCGCAGCCGGAGCAGCTTGTAGCGCCCGCCCTGGGCGGCCTGCCAGCTCTCGAGGCTGGGCGTGGCGCTGCCCAGCACGATGGGACAGCCTTCGAGCTGGGCCCGCTTGATGGCCAGATCCCGGGCATGGATGCGGGGATGCTCCTCGGACTTGTATGAGCCCTCATGCTCTTCGTCCACGACGACGAGGCCGATGTCCCGCAGGGGCGCCAGCACGGCATTGCGCACCCCCACAAAGAGGTCGGCCCCGTTGAAGAGCAGGCGCACCACGTCGCCGTGCCGCTCACCCGCGTTCAAACCCGCGTGACCCACGGCGACCCGACCGGGGAACCTCGCTTCCAGGCGGTCGAGCAATCGTGCCGTGAGTCCGATCTCCGGCACCAGCCAGAGCACCCGGCGCCCGGCGGCCAGCACCCGCTCGGCCAGGGCCAGGTAGACCTCGGTCTTGCCCGAACCCGTGACGCCCTGGAGGAGATGCACGCCGAAGGCACCCGTCGCCACGGCGTCAAGGACCACCTGCTGCTCGGCAGTCAGCGTCACCGTCCGGTCCAGCCCGGCCTCGCGGCGCTGCCCCAGCAGGTCCACCCGCTTCAGGCGCTGAATGAGCCCCCGCTTCTCCAGGGTGCCCAGGACCGAGGCGCCGACCCCCGCCGACGCCAGCAGCTCCGGTTCCATCAGGGCGCCGCCGGCGTCCTCCAGGGTCACCAGCACCTTGGCCTGGGAGGGCGTCACCCGGGGCGGATGCGGGGCCCCGGTGAGGCGCACTTCCGTGAACCCCGAGCCACGCCGGGCGGAACGATGCAGCAGCGTGGGGAGGATGGCGGGATCGCGGTGCCAGGCCTCGCCCAGGTCGGCCAGGACCTCCCAGGCGCCCCGGTCGCGGTGGAAGGACAACCGCTGTCCATCCTCGTCGGCCTCCCAGTTGGGAAGCATGGACGAGGGCAGGCTCAGGGGTAGCAGGTGGGCTTCGAGGCAGCCGTAGTAGCGGGCGGCGAAGGACTGCAGCTCCCGCAGCTTCTCCGGCAGCAGCGGAAAGGGATCCAGCACGGACTCGATGGGCCGCAGCTTCGCAACCGGGGGGGCGGGGTCGAGCCCCATGGCCAGGCCCACGGCCAGACTGTTCCGCAGCTTCACCTGCACCCGCACGCCCTCGGGCAGACCCTCCGGCGCCAGGTAGGTCAGGGGCGGCAGGGGCCGGTTCAGCTGGATGCGCGTGGGAACTAGGGTCATGGGTGGCCAGGATACACTTGGCCCATGATCATCCTCGGTCTCGAATCCTCCTGCGACGACTGCTCCGCCGCCGTGGTGGAGGAGACCCCAGCCGGTCCAGTGCTCCGCTCCCTGGTGCGGGAAAGCCAGGACGCCATTCATGGCCCCTTCGGCGGCGTGGTGCCGGAGCTAGCGGCGCGGGAGCACCTGCTCCAGGTGAGGTCCGTGATCGCCGCGGCGCTCGCGCAGGCAGGCGTGACCCTCCAGGATCTTGATCGCATCGCGGTGACGCGGGGACCTGGGCTGGTCGGCAGCCTGCTGGCCACCTTCAGCGCCAGCAAGGCGGTGGCCTGGCGCCACGGGATCCCCTGGGTGGGCGTCCACCACCTGCTGGGGCACCTCAACGCCGCGCGCTTCGCCGCCCCCGACCTCGCCTTCCCCGCCCTGGTGCTGCTCGTCTCGGGCGGACATACCCACCTGTATCTCGCCCAGGACTGGACCTCGCTCCACCTGCTCCAGAAGACCCGCGACGATGCCGCCGGAGAGGCCTTCGACAAGACCGCGCGGATGCTGAATCTGGGCTATCCCGGAGGGCCCCTGGTGGATGCCTGCGCCCAGGCGGCCGCCCGGACCGGGGATCCTTTCACGCCGCCGAAATTCCGCGATGGCAGGGCCTCCTGGAGTTTCTCCGGCCTCAAGACCGGCGTGAAACTGCGGGTGGAACGGAATCCGCGCCTGGCCGAAGCCGGAGCCGCAGACCCCGAGGTGCAGGGGCTCTGCCGCAGCCTCCAGGAGGCCATCGCCGCCTGGCTGCTGAAGCCCATTCCCGATCTGGCGCTGGAGCATCATGCCCGCAGCCTGGTCATCAGCGGTGGCGTGGCCTGCAACTCAAGGCTGCGCAGCGAGGCGGCGGCCATGGCCGCCCGCCAGGGCCTGCGGCTGGCCATCCCAGAACCGCGACTTTGCACCGACAACGGGGCCATGATCGCCGCCGCCGGGGCCCTGCTGCAGCCCCCCCCCGAACCCTTGAGCCAGAACGCCGATGCCGATCTGAGGCTGGGAGCCTGACATGGAAGTCACGCGAGAGGATGTCCTGAGGTGCGCCGCCCTGGCCCACCTGAGCCTCCGGGAAGAGGAGATCGAGCCCATGCGCCTGGCCATGGCGCAGATGCTCAACCACGCCACCAGCCTGGACGAGCTGTCCCTCGAGGAAGTCGAGCCGTTGCTTCTGGGCCACGGGCAGCCCCTGCCCCGACGGGACGATGTTCCGGGTCAGAGCTTCACCCAGGTCGAGGCCTTGGCCAATGCCCCGTCTCAGGACAGGGGCTACTTCGTGGTCCCGAAGGTGCTGTAGATCGGAGGCCTGGAGGCAGAAACCGCCCCCCTGGTCGCTCGGGGTGATCGAACCAGCGACCGGATCTACCAGTCTCCGCCGGAATCGCCGCCGCCGAAGTCGCCTCCGGAATCGCCCCAGTCGCTCGACCCAGAACTGGATTCACCCCAGTCGCTGGAGGAGGAATTGTCCGAGGCGCCACCGGTCCAGCCATCGCCATTGTCCGAGGAGCCGTGGTGGTGGCCGCCGCCCATCATGCTGCCGATCATCATGCCGGTAAGAAGGCCCCCCATGCCACCGCCGGTCTGGCCATAGCCCCCCTGCTGCATGGGAATGGAGCCCTGCATGGGGGCATCCAGACCCAGCTGCCGACGGGCGGAAGGCGGCAGGTCCTCGTCCTTGAGGGTCTGCAACCCGGCAAGGGCGCCGCAGTAGCCGCAGGTCCACTTCACCGATCGCAGGCCATCCCACTGCTGCTTCATGCGATCCCCAGAGGCCCCGCAGGCGGGGCACTTGGGATAGGGACACGCGAAGGTGTGGGGCTCCAGGGGACCGGTGGGGAGGCCACGGCGCGAGGCGCCCAGCTGCTCGGGCCTGTCCTGCTTGCCTCGCATGGCCAGGTAGATCACGACACCGATGATGAGAAGGATGACGAGCATCGTCATGGGAACCCCCAAGCCCTCTAGGCTACTCTCGAGCTGAAGCCGGGAGTAGGCAACACCCCTGGATTTCGGCCAACGGCCGCTTGGGGCCGGCGTGGCGGCGCTGGGCCAGTACGAACAACGGGCGGGCGACCCCCGGATCTCGTCCCTTGCTGGCATCATCACCCCATGCAGCCACGCATCCCGATCCCGGCCGACCGGCCCTGGCGCGTGCTGGGCCTGATGTCGGGCACCAGCGCCGACGGCGTGGATGCCGTGGCCATCGAGGTGGATCCCGGCGCCTTCGAAGCGGGGCACCCGTTCCGTCGTCTCCTAGGCCACCTCGCCCTGCCTTATGCCGAAGGCCTCCGCGGACAGGTGCTGGAGGCAGCCTCCAACCGCCTGGATCCGGCGGGCCTCTGCATCCTCCAGCGCCAGTTGGGCGACCACCATGCCCAGGCCGCGCGGCAGTTGTGCGACACCCTGGATCTGCAGCCCGACCTGGCCTCCCTGCATGGCCAGACCGTGCAGCACCATCCAGACCATGGCGCGAGCCTGCAGCTGGCGGATCCCTACGTGCTGGTCGAGGCCCTGGGTTGCCCCGTGGTCTGGGACCTCCGCCGCCGCGACCTCGCCGTGGGCGGGCAGGGTGCGCCGCTGGTCCCCCTCCCCGAGCTCTGGCTGCACGGTCCGGGGCCCTGGCTGGCCCTCAACCTGGGCGGCATCGCCAACCTCACCGTGGGGGGCGGGAGTTCCATCCTGGCCTGGGACACGGGGCCTGGGATGTCCCTGCTGGACCTGGCCGCCCAGCAGTGGCTGGGCCTTCCCTATGATCCCGATGGCGCCCACGCTGCGGGCACCGTCGTGGCCCCCCTGCTGGCCCGCTGGCTGGCCCACCCCTACTTCCGGGTCCCGCCGCCCAAGTCCACCGGCCGGGAGGTGTTCGGTGCAGCCTGGTTCGAGGCTGAGCGCCCCTTCCTGGAGCCCCTGCCTCTGCCGGACCGGCTGGCGACCCTGGCCGCCTTCACGGCCGCCACCGTCGCGGTGGAAGCCACCCGCACCCGGCCCTGGCCTGAGGGGCTGCGGGCCCTGGTGAGCGGCGGTGGCGCCCGACACCGGCGGCTGCGCGCAGAGCTGGCCGAACGCCTGCGCTTGCCACTGGAGGACGACCTCGCCTTTCCCTCGGGAGCCCGTGAAGCAGTGAGCTGGGCCCTGCTGGGGGCGGCCTCGGCCAGGGGGCTGCCGGGCCACCTCCCGGGTGTCACAGGCGCCTCCGGGCCACGCGTCCTGGGGAGCTGGGTGTGGCCGTGAAGTGGGGTCGCTGGCTCGACCACCTGCACCTCTGGGTCGCCTTCGGGGCCTGCTTATCCACCGGTATCTATGAGCCTGCCGAGCTGCTTGTCATGGCGACGCCGCTGCTCGCCGGGGGCATCGTCGAGGGCCTCCGCTGGGACTTCGGTCGGCAGCACAGGTGGCTGGAAGCCGGAGCCCTGGTCTTCTTCCTGGGGGACCTGGCGCGTGGTGGCGGGGTGTTCTATGTGGCCATCCACACCCTGTTCGTCCTGGCTGGAGTTCGCCTCATCCTGCCCAGGGAGCCATCCCACCATCCTCAGCTGCTGCTGATGAGCTTCCTGCTGTTCCTGACCACCGCCATCGGAGCCAACGATTTCTATTTCCTGATGTGGACCCTGGCCTGGTCCACGGCGGCGACCCTGGCCCTGGTGCAGCAAAGCTGGGAACCCTCGGCCGCCCTCCGCCGAGGTGCGCTGTCCAGCCCGCCTTACGCCAAAGTGCCGGTCTGGGTGGGTGGAGCCCTGTTGCTCGGTTGCGGGTTCTTCGTCATCATCCCCCGCCTGAGCCTGGGCCTGCGCCCAGGCGCCTTCCTTGGCGCGGCCCAGGGGCTCGGGCGGGCGGGCATGAGTGACCGGCTGGACCTCGCGGGTGCTGGTCCCATCGAACCCAATCCCGAGGTGGCGTTGCGGATCCTGCCACCGCCTGGAACGGATCCGCTCGCGCAGCCTGAGTGGGTGCGGGGACTGCTCCTGCTGCGTGGCATCACCCTGGAATCCATTCAGGGTTCCCGTTGGGACCCCTCTGACCTCACCCCCGCGAGCCCGCTCACCTCGTCTGGGCCTGGGCCGGACGCCACGGCGGAGTTCCTCTTCTCCCCGAGCCCCCGGGGCATCCTCGCGCTCCCGGCGGGGGTGACCAGGCTTGCTCCTGCCGAACTCGTCCTCCCGCGGGGCCCCGGGGCCAGCATCCGGTGGCGTTTCCAGCGGGAGCGCACCGTGCCCCTGACCGTGACCTGGAACCCAGCCCTGCCCGACCGGCGCGAGCCCTACCTTTCACCCCGCCGCTTGGAGCTGCTCACCCGGATGGAGCCTGCCCACGACGCCGCCCGGCGCGCCAGCTTCCGCCTCGCCCCGGGGATCCTTCCGACCCCGCAGCTGGGACAGGTGCTGGAATCGAGCCTCCGCCGCTTCACCTACACCCTGGACAATCCCTCCGGCAAGGCCGCGAATCCCCTCGAGGACTTCCTCGAACGAACCCAGGCGGGGCACTGCGAGTACTACGCCTCGGCCATGGCCCTCATGCTGCGGGCCCGGGGCGTGCCGGCTCGGGTGGTCAACGGCTACCGTCTCGGCACCTGGATTCCCGAAGGAGGCTACTTCCGGGTGACCCAGAACGAAGCACACAGCTGGGTGGAATACTGGCATGAGGGCCGCTGGTGGACATCGGACCCCACGCCCCAGGGCATGGCGGCCGCGGTATCAGGGGCAAAGGAACTCGGAATCATGGGGCGTTGGCTCGATGCCCTCAGCTATCGCTGGGAGCGCTATGTCGTGCGCTTCTCCGACCAGGACCAACAGGCCGGCCTTTCCTGGCTCCAGGAGCGCATCCAGGGCTGGCAGTGGCGCTGGAAGGCACCCCCGGCTGCTGTGCAGTGGGGCCTCGGCGTCCTGGTGCTGGCCTGGCTGCTGTGGCGCACCCGAGGCCGCTGGCAGGTGCCTGCGGACAGCCCGGGGCGGATCCGCGCCCTGCACCCCCTGCTGCGAGTCACCCTGGCCTGGGCCCCGCCCCGCCCCGGGGATACTGCCCGGTCGTGGCTCCTCCGCCTGAGCACCCTACGACCAGAGCGGAGGGGGGCCCTGGCCACCCTCGCGGATGCCGTGGACGGGCTGGCCTACGGTGCCGGAAACCCCGCGGCCTCCGCCCTGGCGAAGGCAGAGGCCGCCGCGTGGCGGGGCTGGAAGCCGATTAGTCCTTCGTGAACTTCTCGAAGGCCTTCATGAGCTCCATGGGCAGGGGGAAGATGATGGTGCTGTTCTTTTCGGTAGCAATCTCTGCAAGGGTCTGCAGGTAGCGCATCTGGATGGCGGTGGGGTTCTGGCTGATCTTGTTGGCCGCCTCCAGCAGCTGCTGGGAGGCCATCAGCTCGCCTTCAGCGGCGATGATCTTGGCGCGCTTTTCCCGCTCAGCCTCAGCCTGCTTGCCCATGGCGCGCTGGATCTGTTCGGGCAGGTCCACGCTCTTCAGCTCGACACTGGTGACTTCGATGCCCCAGGGCTCGGTGGAGCGGTCGATGATCTCCCGCAGGCGCAGGCTCAGCTTCTCGCGGTCCGCCAGCAGCTCGTCCAGGGTGACTTCGCCCAGGATGCTGCGCAGGGTGGTCTGGGCCATCTGGCTGGTGGCGTAGTAGTAGTTCTCCACGCCGATGATGGCGCCCTTGGGATCCAGCACCTTGAAGTAGACGACGGCGCTCACCTTCAGGCTGACGTTGTCGCGGGTGATGATGTCCTGGCTGGGCACGTCCATCACCACGGTGCGCAGGCTCACGGTGACGGAGGTCTGGAAGGGCCGCCAGACGAAGCAGAGACCAGGGCCCTTGGGCCTGTCCTCCACCTTGCCGAGGGTGAAGACTACGAGGCGCTCGTACTCATTCACCACCTTCAGGCAGGAGAACAGGTAGATCACCACGAAGACTGCGATGGTGGGCAGCCAGCCGAAGGAAGTGAGCAGGGCGTCCATGGGAGCTCCTCGAGAGGCCTCATCATGCCAGGAAGGCCAAAATGAAAGGCAACCCAAATCTCAGCTATGATTGGGACGCCTTTTTACAGGAGCCCCCATGCGCCGCCTCATCCTCCCCCTCTGCCTCATCGCGGGAACCTCGCTCATGGCCCAGTCCGTCCGGATGAACGGCGGACTCCAGGTGGGCCTTGGCCTGCCCACTGGCGACTTTGCCGACAAGGAGACCTCGAACGGCGAGTTCCTGGGCGCCAATGATGGACTCGGCCTTCACTTCGGCGGCCATCTCGACTTCAACTTCACCACCCATCACCAGATGCGCCTCATCGTGAACATCAACGGGTTCGCCAGCAAGAAGCAGGACATCTATAGCGGTGGCTTCTATGATGGCACCCGCCAGAACGCGTTCGGCATCAGCCAGTTCGGCGCCGACTATGTCTACAACGCGGGTTCCCCCTCCCGCGGCGGGTACTTCCTGGCAGGCCTTAACCTCAACCAGGTGAAGGCGAAGGCTGAATTTTCTTACTATGGCGATTCGGAAGTCACCCAGTCTGGCCGCGTCGGCCTCCGCGTGGGCGGCGGCTACAACTTCAACCGGGTCTTCAGCCTGGAAGGGCACCTCAACAGCGTCGCCGTGGACAAGTCCGGCGCGGACGGCCTGGGCTACGACTCTCTCACCTGGGTGTCGGTGAGCGCCGTGTTCCGGTTCGGCCGTCCCTGATCACTTCCTTACGAAGGGATTGGTCTCCGCCTCCACCCCCAGGGTGGTCGCGGGGCCATGGCCCGGAATGACCAACGTCGCAGCGTCCAGGGCGTAGAGCTCCCGCCGGATGCTCTGCTCCAGCAGGTCCCAGCTGCCGCCCCAGAGGTCCGTGCGGCCCACGCCGCCTCGGAAGAGCGTGTCGCCCGCCAGGAGCACCTGCCCTTTGGCGAAGGCGCCATGGAAGCAGCAGGACCCCGGCGTGTGGCCCGGGGTGTGCAGCGTCGTCAGGTCCAGGTGCTGATCGCCGGCGCCCAGGCCCGTCATCTCGGGCTGGGGGATGGCGGGCATGCCGAACATGCCGGTCTGCTGGGGCAGGGCCTCGATGAGGAAGGTGTCGTCGCCGTGCAGGTGGGCGGGGCACTGCCAGAGGTCCTGCAGCTCCCGGGTGGCGCCCACGTGGTCGAAGTGGGCGTGGGTGTGGAGCAGGGCCGTGACCTTGAAGCCCAGGGCCTCAACCCGCTTGCGGATCTTCGACCCATCCCCGCCCGGATCCACCACCACCCCAAGGCCCGTGTCGGGCTCCCACAGCAGCGAGCAGTTGCAGCCCAGGGGGCCCACGGGGAAGGTCTCGAGGTTCAGCATGGTTCCAGTGTGGCAAACCCGGCGGTAGATTGGGGCCATGGAACAAGTCGATCCTCCCCGAGTGCCCTGGCTCTCCCCCTGGGACCTGCTCCCCCTGGCGGGGGCCCTGATCCTGGTGCTCGCCCTTCCCGGACTCCTGCGCGGATTGCCCGATCCCATTCCCACCCACTTCGATGCCCGCGGCATCGCCAATGGGTGGACCTCCCAGGCGAGCTATCCCTGGCTGGCCTTCGGCCTGCCCACGGCGATCTGGACCGTTCTCCTGCTCACGGGCCGGGCCTTCGTGGGTTCAGATCAGGACCCGGATGGCAGCAAGAGCGGGGCCATGGCCCCGCTGCGCGGACTGATCAGCCTGGGCCTGCTGGGGATGATGGCAGGCGGCCTCTTCATCCCGCGCCACGGCCAGGGCGTGATCGCCTGGATGATCGGCGGCTTCCTGGCCCTGACCATCCTCGGCCTCGTGCTCATGGCGCGGCAGCTGAAGCGGACCCTGCGGGACGATGACCGGAGCGAGCACTACCGCTGGGGGCTCTTCTACGTGAATGCGGAGGATCCCGCCCTCTGGGTGCCCAAGCGGCTCGGCCTGGGCTGGACGCTCAACTTCGCCCATCGCCGCAGCTGGCTCATCCTGGCTCTCCTGCTGCTGCCCGTGGGCCTGGTCCTCGGCCTCACGCGGATCCGCTGAGCCGCCCGTGGCCGCCGTCCGCACCAACCTCGAGAAGTCCCCCTTCCTGAAACGGAAGCTGGGGGATCTGCCCCTGCGGCCCGGCTGCTATCTCTACCGCGACGAGGGCGGCAACCTGCTCTACGTGGGCAAGGCCAAGGTGCTGCGCAACCGGGTGAAGTCCTACTTCCAGCAGAAGCGGCTGGACGCGAAGACCCGGCGCCTGGTCGCCCGCATCTGGGACATCGAGCTCATCGTCTGCGAAACCGAGCTGGAAGCGCTGATCCTCGAGAACAACCTCATCAAGGAGCATTGGCCACCCTTCAACATCCTGCTCAAGGACGACAAGAGCTACCCCTACGTGAAGCTCACGTGGAAGGAGGCCTTCCCCAAGGTCTACGTCACGCGCAAGGTGCGCAAGGACGGCAGCCTCTACTTCGGTCCCTTCTTCCCTGCCAGCACCGCCTACCGCACGGCGGAGCTGGTCTACCGCTTCTTCCAGATCCGCGACTGCGACATCGACATCGACGGCAAGCGGGGCCGCGCCTGTCTCAAGTACCAGCTGCACCGCTGCACGGCGCCCTGCATCGCCGCCGTGGGTCAGGAGGCCTACCGGGAGCAGGCCAAGGAGGCGCGGCTGTTCCTGGAGGGCAAGCGCGACGAGCTGAAAGCCCGGCTGGAGGCTGCCATGTGGAAGGCCGCCGAGGCCGCCGCCTTCGAGCAGGCCGCCCAGCACCGGGATGCCCTGCAGCAGGTGGATGCCTGGTTCACCCGCCAGAAGGCCGCCAGCGCCGACCTGGACGACACGGATGTCTACGGCAGCGCCGTGCTGGATGGCCGGGCCTGCGTGCACCGGCTCTTGCTGCGGGAGGGGCGCATGATGGGCCGGCAGGAGTATGTGCTGGAGGACATCGAGACCTTCGATGGCGCTGTGCTGGCCCAGGTGATCCAGCGGGTCTACAGTTCCGATCCTGTGCCGGCCAAGCTCCTGGTGGAAGTCGAGCCCGATGAGGGTGACCTGCTGCGGGAGTGGCTGTCGGGCCTGCGGGGCACCAAGGCCCGCATCCATGTCCCGCAGAAGGGCGAGAAGGTGGACCTGCTGGCCATGGCCCAGGAGAATGCGCGGCTGGCCCTGGAGCGCAAGTTCGAGCCTGCGCGGCTGAACGAGGCCGTGCTGGAGGGCCTGCAGGCCTTCCTGGGCCTCAGCCACCTGCCCCGCCGTCTGGAGTGCTTCGACATCAGCCATGGCCAGGGTCGCGAAGTGGTGGCCAGCTGCGTGGTGTTCGCCGACGGCGTGCCCGACAAGGCCCGCTACCGCCGCTTCAAGATGACCAACGAACAGAACGACGACTTCGCCAACATGCAGGAGGCGGTGACTCGCCGCTACAAGCGCATGAAGGACGAGGGGCAGGAATTCCCCAATCTGGTGCTCATCGACGGAGGCCTGGGCCAGCTGCACGCGGCGGAGGCCGCGCTGAAGGAACTGGGCCTGGATCAGCTGGAGCTGGCCAGCCTCGCCAAGAAGGAGGAGCTGGTCTTCCGCCCCGGCTCCAGCGAGCCGCTGCGCATCCCGAAGTCCTCGCCGGTGCTGCAGCTGCTCCAGCGCATCCGGGACGAGGCCCACCGGTTCGCCATCACCTACCACCGCGCCCTGCGCGCCAAGCGCACCCTGCAGACCGAGCTCACGCAGATCCCCGGCATCGGCCCAACCATCGCCAAGAAGCTGCTGCAGACCTTTGGCAGCGTGGCGGCGATCAAACGGGCCACAGAAGCAGAGCTCTCCAGTGGTCTTAGCCCCGCCTACGTGCGACGAATTGTCGCATGGCAGATTTGTAATTCAAACTAGTACTGTATTTAAATAATAGAACGGCCGATCCGGCTTCAACCTATGAGACCGGCAGTACCTCTGTGACGGTGTGCGGACTTCCCCGCACACCATCCCAGGAGGTACCCATGAAAACCTTGGTGATTCTCGCCGCGACCCTCGGAACGGCGCTTGCCCTTGGTGCCCAGACGGCAGATCGGGACCAGGCTCGAAGCCAGACCCGAAATCAGGATCGTGTCCAGGCAAAGGACCAGACTCAAACCCAGACCCAGAGTCGCCTGCGCAAGCGGGACGGCAGCTGTGGCCAGGCGCCTGGCACCGGCACAGGGCAGCGCCTGGGCCAGTCCACTGGAAACCGGGGCGGCCGGGGCCGCTGACCACCCTCCTGTTCCCGTATGCAGAGGAGCCTCGATGCTGTGGCGATCCATCCTTCTCTTGGCCATGCCCATGGCTCTCTCTGCGCAGGAGGATCCCTCCTTGCCCGAGCCTGCCCAGACTTCCACGGTCACCCAGGTGGCCGTGGGAGGTTATGACCAGTCTTTTTCTAACGGCTGGGGCCGCTGGCAGGGGTGGACGCTGGAGGCCACCATCTACCCCACCCAGAACGGTCCTTGGGAGTTTGCTGCCACGACCTTCGACCGTCCTGAGGGCAGAGGGACGATGCTCTCGGCCGGTAAGGAACTGCTCTTCGGAGAAGCCTCCTCCACCTTTCTGGGTCTGAGTGCTGGGAGCAACAGTGACTTTCTGCCCCTATTCCGCGCAGACCTGGATGTTCGCCTCGACCTCGGCGCCGGATGGCGGCTCGACCTGGCGGGTGCCCTCAGCAGGTTCACCCAGAACCAGGAAGTCCGGATGCTCCAGTTGGGTCCGGCCTACGAGGGAGCAGGCTGGAGTGTCTCGGCCAAGGCCCAGCGGCTGACCTATGAACCAGGCGGGGACAGCGACCTCGGGGGCATCCTGAATGTCCGGTTCGGGCGGAGCGGCTTCGGGATCTGGCACAGCCTGCGGTTGGCCGCGGGGCGCGGCATCCTCGAGAGCTCCGCCTCGGGTGGGGGGCTGTCCACCATGACCACCATGTCCGGATCCGGAGGCCGGTTCGGTCGCCATGCCTCAACCCCTGCAACGAGCACTGCCACACCCCTGACGGCATCTGCCGGTCCTGTGCCCCTGGAGCGTCTGGTCAGCCTGACGGGGCATTGGCCCTTGACGAAGCGCTTCGCGCTCAGGGCCGAGGCCTCCTGGGGCGAGAAGGTCTCCACCTACGTTCTCTGGGGTGGCGGTCTTCAAGTCATCGTCACCTTCTGAGGCGTCACTTGCCGGCCTCGAGCTTTCCAAGCTCGATCCGAGCCGCATCACTGCCCCGTTCTGCCGCCTTTCGGTACCAGTAGAGACCCTTCTCCCGATCCTGGGGGACATTCAGTCCATAGGTATACATGGCACCGAGCATGCGCATCGCGTGGGTGTCCCCGGCCTTGGCCTGATCCAAGTAGGCCTGGACATCCCGCGGCAGCGATCCGGACATGCCGCTCGGCTCCGGGGTGCCGGAGCCGGGGCCGGCGGTGGGACGCGCGGAGGGAGGCACCGGCCCCTTGGAGAACACCAGGAAGGCCGAGGCCCCCAGCACCACCAGGGCGCCGAGGGCCATTGGCCATCGCCAGTCGAAAGGTCTGGGCGCGGTGGGAGGGAGGGGCAGGCCCTGCGTCTGCCCTTCAGCACCGGCGGGCTGGTCCACCTTCTGCAAGCGGGGGGGTGGTTCATCCATCCTGGGGCGTGTCAGCTTAAGCGTCTGATCGGAGGCCGCCACCGGATTCCCCACCGGGAGCTTCCGGGTGGCGTCAATCCCCAGATCCTTCGCGAGGTTGAGTCGCTGAGTGGCGAACGGATCGGCCGGCGCCCCGGCGGAGAACCTCACCGTGTCGTCGGGGGACGGCGCCGGAACGATGGGATCGGGGGAATCAGGGTCGCGCATGGACCTTCCTCAGCGGGTGCATTCCAGCATACCGGGACGGCTCAGCCCTCCAGCTGCTTCACCCACCGGTCGTACCCCGGCACCAGGGCCAGGAACAGCACTGGAGTCAGGAGGATGAACCCCCAGACGTGGCGGGTCCCCTGGGTGCCCACGAGCATCCAGTAGACCAGGCCGCAGAGGCTGCTGACCTCGAAGGCAGCCGCGTAGAACAGACTCTCGCGGAGCACGGTGGTGGTGCGCTTCACCTCGGCCAGCTCCCGGAACCCGGCCAGGACCCTGCCACTGCGCCACCAGACCCAGGCGGCGGACAGGAACACCAGGCCCGTGAGCAGGTATCCCACTTGCTGGTATAACCCCTCCGGCGCTGCCTGGCCGGGGGGGACGATTCCAGAAAGAACCAGCGCGGCGACCAGGACAGGGGTGCCGAAGCAGAGGGCCATGCCGAGGAGGCGGCCTGTGCGATGGGCCGACCAGAGGGCTTCCGTCCCGCCGTTCATGCGGCCTCGGCGACCTTGACGCGAATCTCACCGAAAGTCTCGCCTTGGACCAGGGCGATGCGTCCCGTGCGGACCAGCTCCAGGAGGGCGAGGAAGGTGAGCACCAGCTCATCCCGGCTGCGCGCCTGACCCAGCAGGCCCTGGAAGGGCTTCCATAACCCATCCTGAAGGTCCCGCATCACTTCCATCACCCGCTGCTCGAGGGACTTGGGCTGGGTGCGGACTTCCACTGGCGGTGGCGGCATGAGGCGCTTCAAGGCCTCGCGGTAGGCGCCCAGCAGGTCGAAGAGGGTGGCGCGGATGGGCTCCTCCTCCACGCGCTTGTGGTCCTCCAGGTCGATTCCCGGGGCGAAGGCGATCTTCTGCCAATCGGACTCGCGGTCCGAAAGCTGGGCGGCGGCGAGCTTCACCTGCTGGTAGTCCAGCAGCCGCTGCACCAGGGCCTCGCGGGGATCCTCCTCGCCACAGGCCTCTGGCGGGCGCGGGAGCATGAGCCGTGACTTGATCTGGAGCAGCTGCGCGGCCATGGCGACGAACTCCGCCGCGATCTCCAGGTTCAGTTCCTCCATGAGCCGCAGATAGTCCATGTACTGCTGCGTGACCTCCGCCATGGGCAGGTTCAGGATGTCCAGCTTCTGCTCCTGGATGAGGTGCATCAGCAGATCGAGAGGCCCTTCGAATGCCGTAAGGTGCAGGGCGAGGCCCCGGAACTTCGTCTCGAAACCCTTGGGGGACTCGAAGGTCCTGGGGGTCTCGGGTGCTGGCACGGCTTCAACCACGGATTCGGGGACTTCCTGGGGGGTGTCGGACATGGGTCCATTCTAGCCGGGCCCAAGGTCCAGGCACCGCCACCGGAAAAGCTATTCAATGCGCTCATTCATCCCATTGCCCATCAATTGTTCGGTCGCAATGGTGCAACGGCAGGAGACAATGGGAGGCCATGGCCCGTCCCCCTGTCCTCCCCGGCCCCCGACCTGAATGGTTGAAGATCCGCGTGCCGGCGCCGGAGGTGGTGGCCGAGGTCGAAGGGCTCATCCGGGAGCAGCGGCTGGTGACGGTCTGCGAAGAGGCCCGCTGCCCGAACCTCCATGAGTGCTGGGGCATCCACCGCACCGCCACCTTCATGCTCATGGGCGACATCTGCACGCGACACTGCGGGTTCTGCAACGTGGGCAAGGGGCGCCCCGGCGAGCTGGATCCCCAGGAGCCTCAGCGGGTGGCCGAGGCCGTGGCACGCCTCGGCCTGCGGTTCGCCGTGGTCACCTCGGTGAACCGGGATGATCTGCCGGACGGGGGTTCGGCCCACTTCGCGCAGGCCATCCAGTGGATCCGCAGCCTATCTCCCCACAGCGGCATCGAGGTGCTCATCCCGGATTTCCGTGGCAGTGAGGTGGCCCTTCGCACCGTGCTGGAGGCCCGACCGGACGTGCTCAACCACAACGTGGAGACCGTGCCCCACCTCTACAAGCGAGTACGGCCGGACGCCGACTACGGGCAGAGCCTGGAGCTGTTGCGGCGGACGGCGGCATGGCGGGACCAGCATGCGCCCGCCATGCGCGTGAAGAGCGGCATCATGGTGGGCCTGGGCGAGACGCCCGAGCAGGTGCTGGCCTTGATGGCGGACTGGCGGGCAAGCCGCGTGGACGTGGCCACCCTCGGCCAGTATCTCCCGCCCTCCGAACACCACCTCCCCCTGCACCGGTTCGTGGAACCCGCCGAGTTCGAGCTGTACCGGCGGAAGGGCCTGGAGATGGGCTTCCAGCGCGTGGAATCCGCGCCCCTGGTGCGCTCCAGCTACCACGCCGGAGACAGCTACGGGGGCCCGAAGGCCCCCGTAGCAGGAAACTAGATAGGCCTACGCCTTGGCGTGGACATCCGCGCCAAGGAACTGCTGCTCGAAGGCCGTCCAGTCCAGGGGGCCGGCGCCCTGGGGGCCGTTCGCCGTGCGGAGGCGGGTGATCTCCTCCTGGTACCAGTCGATGACGGGCTTGCCGATCTTGAGGGCGGACAGCTCCGTGGCGAGATCGCTGGGGGTCAGCAGGCAGACCCAGCCACGGTCGTAGGGGCTGCGGATGAGCTCGCCGGGATCGGACTTGAGGCCGGCGTTGTCATGCTCGATGCGGCCCGACAGCGGCGCGGCCACGTGGACCGTGCCGGTCGCCCCCTTCAGGGTGAAGAGGGTCTCGCCCGCCTTCACGGTCTTGCCTCGCTCGGGCAGCTCGATCTCCTTGACCGTGCCCAGGGCCTTCCGCACGAAGTCGTCGATGCCGATGCGGACCTGTCCTTCCGGCTCGATGCGCACCCAGGCGTGGCCCGGGGACAGGAAGGCGCCGCCAGGCACGCAGAATTCGGTGGCGGGCACCACTTCGGCCATCTCGGGTGAGACCATTCGGACGTTCGGGCGGCGGGCCGCCTCGAGCCTGGCCTCACGCTTGATCAGGAGCTTCTTCGCGAAGTCGCCGAGCTCGTCCGCCGTGAAGGGCTTCTGCACGTACTCGCAGGCGCCGTGCTGCAGCGTCTGGACCGCGGTTTCGATGCTGCCGTACCCAGTGATGACGACCACATCCACGTCGGGGCGAAGGTGCTTCACCGCCTTCACCACCTCCACGCCGTCCATGTCCGGCATCTTGAGGTCAGTGAAAACGAAGTCATAGTCGTTGCGCTGCACCAGGCCCAGAGCCTCGGGACCATGCTCGACCGTGTCCACGCTGAAGCCCTCGAGGACGAGGATGCGGCGGAAGGAATCCAGCACCACGGACTCGTCGTCCACGGCCAGGATGCGGGCCTTGGGATTGGGGACGGCGACCCGCTTGAGGCTCTTGGCCTCGTGGGTGAAGTCCAGGCGGATGGCGGTGTTGAGGACGGCTTCGCGTGCCTGCCGTTCCCGGTTCTCCCGCATTCGCCGGAGCGAGGTGCGCACCAGGAAATCGATGCCCACGAAGGCCACGAACATGAAAAGGATCAAGACAGCGGTCATGGCGACCTCCTAGGTTAGGGTGGGAATGTTCGGTGTTCCGCCATCGGCCCCGATGGCCGTCGGCAGGCGAAGGGTGAAGCAGGTGCCCTGCCCCGGCTGGCTCTGGACCTCCAGCGAGCCACCGTGGGCCTCCACGATGCCCCAGCTGACTGCCAGCCCCAGGCCCGTGCCGTGGTTGCCCTTGGTGGTGAAGAAGGGTTCGAAGATCCGGGGCAAGTCCTCGGCGGAAATCCCCCGGCCGCTGTCCTCCAGCAGGAATTCGATGGCGCCGGGGGTCGCGGAACGGGTGATCGCGCGGATCTGGCCGCCATCGGCGCCGATGGCATCCGCCGCGTTCAGCAGCAGGTTCACGACCACCTGCTGGATCTGGTTCGGATCCGCCTGGACCTGAGGCAGATCCGCGGCGAGATCCAGGGACAGGTTCACCTGGTTCAGGCTCAGCTGGGTCATCACCACCGACACGGATCGCCGCACCACCTCGTTGAGGTCCATGGGCTTGCGGGCCGGGGCCGCGGGCCGGGCGAAGTCCAGCAGCTCACGGATGATGCCGCGGCAGCGGACGGTCTCCCGGACGATCACGTCCAGGTCCTCGCAGGCCGGCACGTCATGCTCCATGCGCTTGCGCAGCAGGGAGGCGTAGCTCAGCACGCCGGTCAGCGGGTTGTTGATCTCGTGGGCGACGCCAGCGGCCAGACGGCCGACGGAGGCCAGCTTGTCGGCCTGGGTCAGCTGCCGCTGCGTGTCCGCGAGGGTCTGGGTCATCTCGTTGAAGGCCTTGGCGAGGACCCCCAGCTCGTGCCGCCCGCTGACGGGAATGGTCACGCCCAGGTCACCCTCCATGACGCGGCGGGTGCCTTCGACCAGGGCCGCCACCGGCCGCACCACCAGTCGCCGGTTGAGCCACCAGAGCATGAGGCTGCCGGCCAGGATGGCCAGTGCGGCGGAGGCCGTGATCACCAGCCGGCTGTGGGCGATCTCCTTATCCACCTCTGCCAGGGAGACGTTCACATCCAGCACGCCAAGGAGGCTCTGCTTGGCGCTGTGGGCATGGCAGGCCGCCGTCGAACAGGAGGGCTCGTTGGGAATGGGGTTGATGACGCCCAGGACGCGGGTTCCATCCGCGGCGCGGAAGGTGCGGGCCCGGGCCTGGATGTCCAGCCGCTCGAGGGGACGGCCCTCCGCATGGCAGGCATAACAGGCCTCGCCCTTCGGGTCGAGGCTGGTGCCGATCTCCTCGCTGGACGAGGAAAACATGATCCGCCCTTCCTTGTTGAAGACGCGAACCTTGCGGATGCCCTCGTTCTGCAGGCCGCCCACGCCCCGGATCTGGCGGTGCAGATTCTCCCGGCGGTTCTCCAGCATGTCGTAGTGGGTGGCGCTCTTGATCGTCTCACTGAGCTGGTCGGCGCTGCGGGTCCGCTCAGCCAGCAGCTGGGCCGTATGCGACCGCAGGATGGTCACGGACATGCCCGCGATCACCAGCGCCGTCGCGAGGCCGGCGCCGAGGATCAGACGGGTGCCGATGCGGGTGCGCATGGCTCAGGCTCCCTCTTCCGGCACCCGGGAATCCGTGACGGGGCCTTCGGGGAAAATGGACAGATTGCGGGCTGCGAACGCGAAGATGGCCATGCCCGTCGCCACCAGGCCCACGGAGATGATGATCTCCATGGCGGAGGGGATGTAGCGGACCCCCGAGGCGGCTTCCATGCCTGTGATGCTGACGTTCAGGCGGTTCATCACGAAACCCATCACCGCCAGGAAGGCCCCACCGACAAGCCAGTCGGGGTTGTTGCGCAGCCGACGGAAGGACATCAGCACCACCGGGAGGATCACCCCCATGACGAACTCCAGGAGGAACATCCGGCCTTCATAGCCGAACTCGAGGATGCTGCCGAAGGCGTGGTTCCGGTAGATGGCCTGGATCCGCATGAGCCCATAGATGCCCAGGGCCACCACCATGCCACGGGCCAGAGGCTCCAGCAGGTCCATTTCCAGGTGCCGGCCGAAGGCGCGCTTGCTGAGATAGGATTCCAGGACCACCATGCCGATGCCCGCGCCGATGGCCGAAATGTAGAAATGCAGCGGCATCAGTGGGGAGTACCAGAGGGGGTGCAGCTTGCTCGGAACGATCAGATAGACCGTGCCCAGAGATGACTGGTGCAGGGTCGACAGGATCACACCAAGCACCACCAGCGGAGTGATGAATCTGTGAATGAGCCGCGCGGGAGCATGGAAGCCGAAGCGCTCGAAGACGATGGGCGAGAATTCCAGCGCCAGCACCGTGGTGTAGAGCATCACGCACCAGGCCACTTCGAACATGACGGAGTGGGGGTTCCAATAGACCATGGCGTGCCAAATGCGCCAGGGCTGCCCCAGATCCAGCAGGAGGGCGACGATCACAAACCCGTAGCCCAGGAAGCCCGTGAGCAGGGTGGGACGGACGATGGGTTCAAAACGCTTGAGATTGAACAGGTGGACGACGGCGGTGAGGGTGAAGGCCCCCGCGGCCAGTCCCACACCGCAGAGCAGGTCGAAACCGATCCAAAGCCCCCAGGGGAACTGGTCGCTCAGGTTGGTCACGGCCCCGAGCCCCTTGGTGAAACGGAGCACCGTGACCACGGCGAAGGCAAGGAAGGTCACGACAAAGACGGCTGTCCAGAAGCCGGGCCGGAAGCGGCGGGAAGCGAGTGTGGCAGTGCTGTTCATGACCGGTCTCCCCGTCCATTGGTATGGTGCTCGGCCTTGGCCACATCCTCGCGGCGGGCCGTGATCCAGTGGATCCCGAAGAGGAATGCACCCCAGACGCCCACGAAATTCGGAATATTCGACAGCACCTGCCAGGTGCGCTGGGCCGGTGGATCCGAGGGCAGGTTGGTCTTCATGCCCAGCTTCTCGAAGGGGACATTGGAGATCATCAGCACGGAGGTTCCGCCGGTTTCCGCTAGGCCGTAGATGTGATCCACGTAGGCGCCAGGCTTCGATCGGATGCGAGTCCGGGCCTCCCAGATCAGGTCCTCCTTCTTGCCGAAGGTGGTGGCCTCCGCCGGGCACACCTCGGCGCAGGCTGTGGGTCGTCCATCCTTGACCCGGCTCGTACACATGATGCACTTGCCAATGACGGGAACGGGGCGGTCCCACTGGTACTTCGGAATCTCATAGGGGCACGCCATCATGCAATAGCGGCAGCCCATGCAGCGCTCGCTGTCGTACACCACCGGGCCTTCCGGCGTCTTCTTCAGCGCCGCGACCGGGCACACGGAAGCGCAGGTGGGAACTTCGCAGTGCATGCAGAGGCGGCGGACGTTCAGGCCTTCGCGTTCCTGGATCGTGGTCCAGGTGTAGGCCGTCAATACGTCCTCCACCTTCTCTGGGAGCTTGTTCTGCTCTTTGCATGCGGAACTGCATGCGCCGCAGCCGATGCAGCGCGTGGCGTCAATGAGAAGGCCCATGCCCATGGGTGCTCCTGCCTTGTCAATCGACCCCGGAAGGGATTCCCGGGGGTTCGGCTGGAAGCATGCGCCCTGGTTTTTCTATAGTCAACCCCTTGGTAGTAATTAAAAATGACATCGTTGTCATTAGTAAGAATCGCGCTGGAGCGGCCTGACGAATACAGGACTCGCGGGTGTTTTCAATTCCCCCGATTAGCCGCCTCGAAGGTCCTCTTGTCTACTCGGATACACGCGGCTCGGAGCATTTGAGTTCCACTGATTTCGATTTCAACCGACTTCCTCATCCGCAGTGAGACGGTGATCCTCTGCTTACGCTCCGATCTTCCCAGCTCGAAAAATGGAGGTACTCCAGGCCCAGGGCGTTGACACCCCGACAACGCGGGGTCGGAATGGCCTTTGGCATGGGTGAATTGAAAAAGGCCCCGCTCGCGCGGGGCCTTTCTTTCGAGCCGCAAGCGCGACTGGTTAGTACATGTCTTCCATGCCGCCCATGCCACCGGGGCCGCCGGCAGGCGCGGACTTGGGCTCAGGAATCTCGGTGATGATGGCTTCGGTGGTCAGCATCATGGAGGCCACGGAAGCGGCGTTCCGCAGGGCCGACTTGGTCACCTTGGCGGGATCGACCACGCCGAACTTGACCATGTCACCGTACTCGTTGGTGGCGGCGTTGTACCCGTAGTTGTCCTTGCCCTCACGGACGGTGTTGACCACCACGGAACCTTCAACGCCGGCGTTGTTGGCGATCTGCCGGAGGGGTTCCTCCAGAGACTTGCGGACGATGTCCACGCCCGTGGCCTGGTCGCCGGTGAGCTTCAAGGTGGCGAGTTTGGTCAGGCTGCGGAGCAGCGCGACACCGCCGCCGGCCACAATGCCGTCCTCGACGGCGGCCTTGGTGGCGTGCATGGCATCCTCCACGCGGGCCTTCTTCTCCTTCATCTCGGTCTCGGAGGCCGCGCCCACCTTGATGACGGCGACGCCGCCCACGAGCTTGGCCAGGCGCTCCTGCAGCTTCTCCTTGTCGTAGTCGCTGGTGGAGACCTCGACCTGGGCGCGGATCTGCTTCACGCGGCCCTGGATGGCCTCCGTGGCCCCGGCGCCCTCGACGATGGTGGTGTTCTCCTTGTCGATGACGATCTTCTTGGCGCTGCCGAGGTCAGCCAGGGTGAGGTTCTCGAGCTTGAGACCCAGATCCTCGCTGATGGCCTTGCCGCCGGTCAGGACGGCGATGTCCTCCAGCATGGCCTTGCGGCGGTCACCGAAGCCGGGGGCCTTCACGGCGGCCACGTTCAGGGTGCCGCGGATCTTGTTCACCACGAGGGTGGCCAGCGCCTCGCCGTCTACGTCCTCGGCGATGATCAGGAGGGGGCGGCGGCTGTTGACGACCTGCTCCAGCAGAGGCAGGAGGTCACGCATGTTGGAGACCTTCTTCTCGTAGGCGAGAATGTAGGGGTTCTCCAGCTCGACCTTCATCTGATCGGGGTTGGTCACGAAGTAGGGGCTGAGGTAGCCGCGGTCGAACTGCATGCCCTCGACCACGTTCAGCTCGGTGTCGCGGCCCTTGGCCTCTTCCACCGTGATGACGCCGTCCTTGCCGACCTTGGCCATGGCTTCCGCGATGATCTTGCCGATCTCGGCGTCGCCGTTGGCGGAGATGGTGCCCACCTGGGCGATGGCGTTGCCTTCCACGGGCTTCTTGATCTCGTCGATGGCAGCCACGACGCAATCAACCGCGAGGTCGATGCCCTTCTTGATCTCCATGGTGTTGGCGCCGCTCACGACAGCCTTGATGCCTTCCTTGTAGATGGCGCGGGCCAGCACGGTGGCGGTGGTGGTGCCGTCGCCGGCCACGTCGGAGGTCTTGGAGGCGACCTCACGCACCAGCTGGGCGCCCATGTTCTCGTGCTTGTCCTTGAGCTCGATCTCCTTGGCGACGGTGACGCCGTCCTTGGTCATGAGCGGGGAGCCGAACTTCTTCTCGATGAGGACGTTGCGGCCCTTGGGGCCGAGGGTGACCTGCACCGCGTCGGCGAGCTTGTTCACGCCGCGCAGGATGGCCTGGCGGGCGTCTTCGGCATAGATGATGGACTTGGCCATGTGTGTCTCCTTGGTCTCTTGGTTGTCTTAGCCGACGATCGCGAGGATTTCGTCTTCGCGCACGATGACGTGGTCGATGCCGTCGATCTTCACTTCCGTGCCGCTGTACTTGCCGATCAGAACCTTCTGGCCGGCCTTCACGGACATGGGATTGCGGGTGCCGTTCTCGTTGATCTTGCCTTCGCCAACCGCCACCACTTCAGCCTCCATGGGCTTCTCCTTGGCGGTGTCGGGGATGATGATGCCGCCCTTGACGGTTTCGGCGGCGTCGACGCGCTTCAGCACGACGCGATCGGACAGGGGCTGGATGGCCATGGGACCTCCTTGAGAAGGATTGATTGAGGAAACGGACAGAGCTGTTAGCACTCACCAACAGCGAGTGCCAAGTGTCCCATCCGGGCCAGGGTGAGTCAAGCCCAATTGCTCGTTCCGAGGCAAAATCTAAATATTTATACGAAGATTTTCTTCGGATGGTATTGCCAACTGAAAGCCCATGCGGAGATCTCATAGAGGTGTAGCCTCAATCCATGGAACAACTCACCACCCTGCGCGACCTGCAAGCCACCCTGGACTACCTGGCCACCATCCAGCGGGAGCTGTCGGCCCTTCCCCCGGACTTGGCCGCCCTGGATGCCAGGGTCAAGTCGACCGAGAAGCAGATCGCCGAAAAGGCCAAGGCCCTCGACACCGCCAAGGCCCAGATCGCGGTCAAGTCGAAGGAGTTCATCCAGGCCCAGAAGGACGAGGACCGGGCCCGCGCGGCCGTGAAGACCACCAGCCAGAAGCTGCAGTACACCGCCGCCATCCGCGAGCTGGACGAGAAGGAACGCCTCAAGGCGGCCGTCTCCAAGCCTCTCAAGGCCCTCGAGATCACCGTGCAGACCCTGGAGCAGGCCCTCGCCACCCTGGAGACCGAACGCGCGGCCGCCCAGGCCCAGTTCGACGAGTTGCATGCGGTCTTCCTGGAAGAACACGCCAACCAGGTGGAAGGCCGGAAGCAGCTCCTCGCCAAGAAGGCCAAGCTGGAGGCCAAGCTGACCACGACTGAGGTGGCCCGCTTCCACCGGCTCGCCGGCGCCCGCCAGGGTCGCGCGGTGGTGATCGTCGAGAACGGCGCCTGCTCGGGCTGCAACGTGAAACTCCGCGGCCCGATGCTCTTCCAGCTGAAAGAGGGCAAGACCATCGTCACCTGCGAATCCTGCCAGCGGACGCTCTTCCTGCCGTGAGCCTGCCGCAGCGCATCGAGGGCCTGCGGGCCCGCATCCAGCACGCCTGCGAGGCTGCCGGCCGGGATCCCGCCACCGTCGAGCTGCTGCCCGTCTCCAAGAAGCAGCCGCTGTCCCTGATCCGGGAAGCGGTGGGGCTGGGCTTCACGCGCTTCGGCGAGAACTATGTGCAGGAGGGTGCCGAAAAGGCTGCGGCCATGCCGGAACTGGGCTTCGTGCTGCTGGGGGCCCTCCAGCGCAACAAGGCCAAGGCCGCCCTGCAGCACTTCGCCGAGATCCAGAGCCTCGACCGTCCGGAGCTGGCCGAGCGCCTGCGCCGCCTGGCCGAGGAACTGGGCGTGGTGCGGCCCGCCTGGATCCAGGTGGACCTCTGGGACGAGGCCACCAAGCTGGGTGGTTGCACCGAAAGGGACCTGCCGGCGCTGATCGATGCCCTGGGTGACGATGCGCGGCTGCCCCTGCGCGGCCTCATGGCCATTCCTCCACCCGATGACGATGGCGCCTTCCTCCAGATGGCCACCCTGCGCGACCGCCTGCAGCAGGGCCTGGGCCGCGCGCTGCGGCTGAGCATGGGCATGAGCGATGACCTGGAGGCCGCCATCGCCGCAGGCTCGGACCAGATCCGCATCGGCACGGCATTTTTCGGGGAACGAACCCGCTGAGGCGGGATCCCGCCTTGCCCCGGGGTAGGGCCTCGCCGCCCCTGCGCCTTCATGGTTCGATGCTTCTTCAGCCCCCGGAGCCTTCATGACCACGATCAAGACCGCCACCGCCACGCTGCCGATCCCGGCGGAGGCGCTCTATGCCTTCCTCGCCGACCTGTCGAAGCACCGCGCCTTCCTGGAACCCGCCGCCATGAACTTCCAGGGCACGGCGGATGCGCACAGCTACGTCATCGAGGTCATGGGCATGAAGATGCCCCAGGAGCTGGTCGCCAAGACCCGCACCCCCGGCCAGCTGGTGAGCCTGGTGCCCGGCGCCAAGAAGATGTTCGACCACGAGCTGCGCTTCGAGATCGCCGCCGCCGGCACAGGCAGCACCCTGCGCCTGGTGGACGAGGCCGACATCCCGATGATGATGCAGATGATGGGTGCCGAGAAGCTCCTCCAGGGCCAACTGGACACGGCCCTGGCGCGGATCCAGGAGCTGGCGGCGAACGGCAACCTCACCTAGGAAAGCGCAGACAGAACAGGCGGCCTGCGGCATCCTGGGGCATCCCCATGCGCACCCTGCCGGTCTTCTTTGCTCTGGTGCTGGTGCCCCTCCAGGGCCAGGTGCCGGAGGTGCGCACCACGGCGAAGGACCGCACGGCCCTCAGCGTCACCATCTACCAGAGCGGCCTCGCCGCCATCCGCGACACCCGCCGCGTGAGCCTGCCCGCGGGCCCCAGCCGCCTGGCCTTCGCGGACCTGGTGCCCACCCTGCGCCCCAAGAGCGCCACCCTGCTCGACCCCGGCGGTGGCCTCCAAGTGCGAGAGCGCAATTACGAGTTCAACCTGCTCAGCCCCGCCACCCTCGTGGACGCCAGCCTCGGCCTGCCCGTGCGGATCAAGGGGGAGGAGGGGCAGCCGGATCAGGCTGGGACGCTGGCGTCGGTGCCGCTGCTGAACCCGAGGATGCGGCCTGACGCGAAGCCCTTGGAGCGGATCGCCAAAAAGCCCAGTGCCTATGTCCAGTCTCCTGATCCAGAGGTGGTGGTGACAACCTCGGAAGGGATCAGGTCCTGGATGCCTGGTGACTTGGCCCTCACCCAGGTTCCACCCCACCTTCGAACCTCGCCCACCCTGCTGCAGGACCTGGTTGCGCCAGCTGCCGGCAAGCGTGATCTCACGCTCCTCTACACGGCAACGGATCTGACCTGGGAAGCCAACTATGTGGCGACCCTGGCATCCGATGGCAAGCACCTTGATTTGGATGTGTTCGCAACCGTAAAGAACCAAAGTGGCGCCAGGATTGCCGATACCACCCTCCAGTTGCTGGCGGGCGAGCCCTGGTCAACGACCCGCTTCCCTCGATAGAGCTACAACCTCGGCCGATTACACGACCGTTGAAGTCATGGCCTCGGCAAGCTCTCCCCCTGTGTTCAAGGAGGAGAAACTTTCGGAATTCCCGCTTTTCACACTGGATCGCCCCTCCGCACGATCCAGATCTGAAAGCAGTTGACCCTGTTCACCTTTCGAAGTGCCCGTCACCAGAAATTTCTCCTGCTTGAGTCCCCCTAACGACCACCTTTCTGGAAGAACCAGACCATCACACCCTGTCCCCTGAACGGCTGCAGCGGTCAGAAGCTGGGCGCAATCCCGGCATTGACCCTCTGGCACAGTTTGTGGATGGATTGTCATTACCCGCCTGTCCTCATCACTGGATCCTGGATGAACTCAGCCTCGGTTGGCCTCGGCCGAGCCCTTCCCAAGGGCCCCTTTCTTCTTCGTTATCAAGACCCATCCGGCTCCCTGGTTCTGCCTCCGGGGTCCCTAGCCAGTGATCAGCTACTCCCCCAAACCCCTCCGGGTGAAGATATCGAAGTCATCCTGGGCCGCCCGGGGCTCCAGTGCCCAGGGAGTGCCCAGGAGGTCATTCCGCAAGCCATTCAAGGATGAAAAAGGGAAAGGTCCAGCCACAGCGTCGCTGGCGATATGCCGTGCGTGTTCAGGTCACCAACTTCCTTCCAGCCGAGACCAGGATCACAGTTCGCGAACCGATTACATCTGGGTGGCGGCTCGTATCCTCCAGCCACACCGGTAAGCGTTCTGGGTCAGACGCTTACGATTTTCAAGTGCGTATACCAGCCCATGGCAGAGCTGCCCTCCGATACGTGGTTCGAACTGACACGGAACGATGGGCGCTCGAATAATCGACTTCCCCTGAAAGGATCTACCCCTTCACGACATGACCAGATATCGGGCCCCTTTCCCGCCCGGCACCCACCCCAGGAGTTCCCATGCGCCCCACCCTGCTCCTCGCCGCCCTGCCTGCGCTGCTCGTCGCGCAGGAGACACCCACCACGCTGAAGGACCAGAAGGGCCTGGCGGTAACGATCTACAACGACAACCTGGCTCTGGTGAAGGACACGCGCGAAGTCCGACTGCCCAGGGGAGAGGCACGGCTGGCCTTCCAGGAGGTGTCGGCACAGATCCGGCCCGAGACGGCCCTGCTGCGGAATCTGACGCACGCGAAGGACTTCTGGGTGAGTGAGCAGAACTTCGACTTCGACCTGCTCACGCCCCAGAAGCTGCTGGAGAAGTATGTAGGCGAGAAGGTCACCGTGGTGCGCAGCGTGCCCAACCCTGAAGGCGCCGGCTCGAAGGAACTCCGCGAGGAGGCCACGGTGCTGGCCACCAACAACGGCACGGTGCTGCAGTTCGCCGACCGCATCGAGACGAGCATCCCCGGCCGCATCATCTATCCCAGGGTGCCCGGCAACCTGCGGGCCCGGCCCACGCTGGTGATCAGCCTGAACAGCGGCGTGGAGAAGGCCCAGCAGCTGGAGCTGAGCTACCTCACGGGCGGCCTCTCCTGGCGGGCCGACTACGTGGCCAACCTGGCCTCCGACGAGAAGACCCTCGACCTCAGCGGCTGGGTGACCCTCACCAACCAGAGCGGCGCCGCCTATCCCAACGCCACGCTGCAGCTGGTGGCGGGGGATGTGAACCGCGCCCGGGAATCCCGGCGGGACCAGTTCGCCCGGGGAGCTGTGGCAGAGATGAGCGCCAAGGCCGCCGCCCCCAAGATGGCCGAGGAGAGCCTCTTCGAATACCACCTCTACACCCTGGACCGCCCCACCACCCTGGCGGTGAATCAGACCAAGCAGGTGGCCCTGCTCAGCGCCAGCGGCGTGCCGGTGCGCAAGGAATACCTGCTGCAGGGCCAGAACCACTACTACTCCGGCAGCTACGGCGACCTGGGCGAGAAGCAGAAGGTGGGCGTGTTCGTGGAGTTCGACAACAAGGAAGCGAGCCGCCTGGGCATGCCCCTGCCCAAGGGCATCATCCGCGTCTACAAGCGCGACAGCGAGGGCCGGGCCCAGTTCGTGGGCGAGGACCACGTGGACCACACGCCCAGGAACGAGCAGGTACGCATGAAGCTGGGCGATGCCTTCGATGTCACCGCCAGGCGCAAGCAGACCGACTTCAAGAGCCTGGGCCGCCAGGGGAAGTTCGGCTACGTGTACGAGTCGGCCTTCGAGGTGGAGCTGAAGAACGCCAAGAAGGAGGCCGTCACCGTGAGCCTGCTGGAGCCCATGCCCGGCGACTGGGAGGTGCTGCAGAGCAGCCACCCCGCGGCCAAGGAGGCCTCGGGCACCGCCCGCTTCAAGGTCACCGTCCCCGCCGAGGGCAGCGCCACGCTGACCTACCGGGTCAGGGTGAAGTGGTAGGCAGGGGTTCAGTCCGGAGTCTGGAGTCTGGAGGAACTGCTTTCTGGTGCGGCGCTTTTGCGCCGCGCCAACTGTTTGGTTTGAATCCGACCCATATGAGCAGCCTGGCCCAAAGGTAAATAATTGGCGCGGCCGAAGGCCTGCTCAGGAATCGGTACCTCCAGACTCCAGACTCGGGACTCCGGACTCCCTCCTGAATTCCGCCATACTGAACCCCCATGCCCCTGCCCGCCCGCTTCCTCGCCCGCCTGCGCCGTCTGCCGCTGCGCCTGCGCGGGCGGCTGGGCGGCGGCACCGAGGGCCTGCATCCCTCGAAGGTCAAGGGCACGGGGCTCACCTTCGTGGAGAACCGGCCCTACGTGCCCGGCGATGATCCCCGCTTCATCAACTGGCCCCTGACCGCCCGCACGGGCGAGCCCATCATGAAGCGCTTCGAGAGCAGCCGCGACCTGGTGCTGTGGCTGGTGGTGGATCCCTCGCCCTCCATGTTCCTGGGCGACCCCGTCTCGCCCCTGCGCTGGGCCCTGGAGCTCTGCGGCGCGGCCTTCGCCACCTTGCAGGCCACCGGCGACCGCCTGGGCCTGATCGTGCCCGGCGACCACCGCACCCCGGCCCTGCGCATCGCCCCCAAGCGCGGCCGCATCCACGGCCTGCGCATCCTGGAGACGTTGGCTGAGCGCGGCCCTGCCCTGCCCACCGAGGCCTCCTGGCGCGAGGCCCTGGGGCACTGGGGTGAGCACGGCAAGGGGCACCGGCTCTGGCTCTTCAGCAATGGGTCGGGACTGCAGGGCGTGGCGCCCCTGCTGAAGCCCCTGGCCACCCGCCATCGCCTGGTGTGGTTCCAGCCCGAGGATCGTTCGGACAAGAAGGGCATGACCTGGTCCGATCCCGGCTTCAGCCCGGCCATCGAGCGGCAGCGCTGGGACCTGCTCGATGATCCCGTGGTGAAGCTGAACGGCTGGCTGCGCGCGGGGGGCGCATGAGACCCGCCAGCCGTGGCAGCCGTGCCCTGGCCTTGGCCTGGGGACTTTCGGCCCTGCCCATCCTCGCCGCGCCTGAGTGGAAGGCCCCACCTCAGCCCAAGCTGGGCGAGCTGCTGGTGCTGGAGCTGCGCGAGAAGGACCCTGCGAACCCCGCCCCGCCGCGCCCCACCGTGGAGGACCGCCTGGGCCCCCTGTACCTGCGCGCTCTGGAGCCGCTGCCGGACGGCCGTGGCTGGCGCTTCCAGGTGCAGGCACTGGAGCCCGGCCTGGCGGTGGTGCCCGCCCTGGACTTGGGCAACGGCCAGCGCAGCCCCGAGCTGCGCCTGTGGGTGCCCCGCAGCATCCCCTATGGTGCCCCCTGGGTGGGCTTCGGCGGGGGCAACGACGACCGCCTCCCGGCGATCCCCTTCCCCTGGGCCTGGGCCAGCCTGCTGCTGGTGCCGCCCATGGCCCTCGCTGGCTGGGGCCTCCGCCGCTGGCGGCGGGGCTCGGCCCAGCGCCGGCTGGCTCATGCGATCCACGCCTTCCAGCACCAGTGGCCTCCGTCCAACCGCGAGCGGGCCACGCTGGATGCCGCCCACGGCCTGGGCCGGGACCTGCTGGCCGCCCGCTTCGGCGAGGCGGCCCGGGCCTGGGGCACGACGGACTTTCAGGACCGGGCCCTGGGTCCCTGGGTGCTGTGGCTCCGCAGCCTGGATGCGGCCCGCTTCGGCCGGTCCGAGCCGCCCTTCCCCTCCACTGAGCAGCTGGTGGCCGTCATCCACGCCGCCAAGGCAGAGGTCGAGGTCCGGCCGTGATCGCCCTCCGCCATCCCCTGCTGATGCTGCTGGCGGTGCCGCTCGTGATCTGGGCCTGGCGAGTGGTCTACCGCTGGGGCATCCCCTCGTCGCGGCCCTCCAGCCGGCTGGCCCGCCTCACCTCCCGCTGGATTCCAATTCTGCTGGCCCTGGCCCTGGGTCTCGCCGCCGCGGGCCCCGAGTGGCGCACCCCGTTGCGGGGCGCGGCACCAGTGGTGGACCTGGCCGTGGTGCTGGACGGCAGCAGCAGCATGCGCATCCTCGACCGCCCCGACGAGGACCGCTGGCACGCCGCCCGGCGCACCCTCGCCCAGTTCGTGCTGCGACGCCCCGACGACCGCTTCGCCCTCATCCTCTTCAGCGCCCACCCAGTGACGCTGAGCCCCCTCACCGCCGACCACCTGCGCCTGCTGCGCATGCTGGCGCGCCTGGACATCGACAGCCGGGATGACGGCACGGCCATCGGGTCGGCCCTCATGACCGCCGTGCGGCGACTGGAGGACAGCCCGGCCCGCAGCCGCGTCATCCTGCTGATCACGGACGGCGTGCAGAACCGGGGCCGGGTGACGCCCCAGGAGGCCGCCGAGGAGGCCCGCCGCAACGGGATCCGCATCCACGCGGTGGCGCTGGGCAGCAGCGGGGAGAGCCTGGTGCCCCTGGAGGGCGGCGGCTTCGCCCGCCTCCGGGTGGAGGTGGACCACGCCACCCTGCAGCAGGTCGCCCACCTCACGGGCGGGGAGTTCTTCAGCGCCGAGGACCCGGCCGGCCTGGAGAACAGCCTCGCCTCGGTCGATCGCCTGGAGAAAACGCTGCTGCCGGTGGACCCGCCCACCGAAGGCAGGCCCATGGCCCTGTGGTGCCTCCTGGCCGCCGCGCTGCTGGCCCTCCCGTTGGCGGTGGATCTGGCCTTCAAGCGGGGCCGGCCCCGACCCGCCTGGGTGGAGGGGCCATGAGCCTGCCCTTCTCCCATCCCTGGGTGCTGGCCCCCGCCGGCGGCATGGTCCTGCTCGTGCTGGCCCTGGCCCTGCGCGCCCACCTCCGGCCCGGCCTCGGCGTGCAGGTGGTGGGCCAGCGTCCCCTCTGGCAGGGGCTGGGCCTGGCCCTGATGGTCGCGGGACTCGGGATCGGCCTGGCGGAGCCCCGCTGGGGCCTGCCGGAGTTCCCCCGCCTGACGGTGCACGTGGTGCTCGATGCCAGCCGCTCGATGACCGTGCCCGATGCGGAGGGCCGCACCCGGTGGGAGGCCGCCGTGACCGCCCTGGACCGCATCTGGTCGCGGCCCCAGCCCGGCATCCGCTGGGGCCTGGACCTGCTCACGGGCGATGACATTCCCATCCATCCGCCCGGCGAGGACCGCACCCTGCTGCGGGAAGCCCTGCGGGCCGTGGTGCCCGGCGAGGTCGGCTCACCCGGGACCAGCCTGGGCCGCGGCCTGCCCCAGGTGGCGGCCCAGGTCGACCGCGACCTGCCTGCCGTGATCCTGCTCCTCAGCGATGGGGAGGAGACCTGGGAGGCGCCGGAGGAGGCCCTGAACCATGCCATCGACCCCCTCAAGCGGGCCCGGATTCCGGTCTGCGTACTGGCCTACGGGGACGGTCAGCCCCATGCCGTGCCGGTCCGGGTTCAGACTGTGGCAGCCCTGGCCGCCGCTCCTCCCGGCCCTGAGCCTGCCAGCAGCACCGCCCACCCGGACTTCCTGGCCCGCCTGGCCCAGGCCACGCAAGGCCAGGTGTTCAAGGATGGCGAGGATGCCGCCGCGGGCCTCCAGGCCCTGGCCGCCGGCCGGCTGCCCCTGCCCGCCCGGCGCTCTCTGCAGCCCGCCCACCCCGAGGTGGGTGCCTGGCTGGCCCTGGCCGGCCTGGCGCTGTGGCTCCTCTTCTCGGGCAAGCCCCTGGCTCGCTGGCGGCCGATCCTCCTGCTCCTGCTGGGCCTGGGTTCGTTCCGCCTAGAGGCCCAGGGCACGGCCTGGGCCCCGCCCGCGGTGAAGGCCTGGCTCGCCCAGCGGGCCATCGAGGGCGGCGACCTCCCTGGCGCCCGGAAGTGGCGCCCGGGCGATGCCCGGCCGGCCCACGTGTTGCTGGCGGCGCAGATCGACTTGCGAACCGGATTCCCAGAGGACGCCCTGAAGACCCTGACGCCCCTGGTGGGCCAGGGCTCCCCGCGCCCCATCCCGGCCTGGCGCGCCCCGGCCCTGTTGCTGGCGGCCCGGGCCCACCTGGAGGCCAACCGGCCGGCGGAAGCCCAGGCCCTCCTGGAGCGCCTGCTGCTGGAGCAGCCTGGTCAGCGGGAGGCCATCCACGACCTGCAGACCCTGGTGAAGGACGCGCAGCCGCCCCCGCCACCCAACCCGAAGAAGCCGCCCCCCCCGCCTCCGCCCCGCCCCAGCATGGGCGCCCAGCAGGACGAACTGGAGGGTCTCAAGCAGCGCCTGCCCAAGCCCCCGAAGACCCCTGCGGGCGTGAAGGATCTCTAGGAGGAAGCCCGGAGTCTGGAGTCCACAGGTACCTGGTTCTGGGCGGCCTGTGGCCGCACAAAGTCTCCCTTTGGGAGAGGCCATTGGGTGGGCCGAGACCAAGCTCCAAAATCAACGCGGCCCCGAAGGGCCGCATCAGGAGGCAGGACCTCCAGTCTCCAGACTCCGTCTGCCTACTTCGCGTTCAGCCAGGTGGCGAACTCGGCGCCACTGCGGAAGGCACCCACCTGGCGGCGGAGCTCCTTGCCGTTCTCGTCGAGGATCACCATGGTGGGGAAGGCGTTCAGCTTGAACGTCTCGGAGAGCTTGGTGCCCTCCGCGACGGGGGTGCCGTCCCGCTTCTGGACCAGCGCTGAAAAAGGAATCACCTTGGCGAGGGCGGCCTGGGCCTCGGGCGTGGGGAACACATTCTTCTGGAGGTGCAGGCAGGGTCCGCACCACTCGGTCCACAGATCCATGAAGACGACCTTCTTTTCGGCCTTGGCCCGCTTGAGGGCGGATTGGTAGTCGTGCTCCCACTTGACGGGGCCCGAGGCGAAGGCCGGGGCGGCGATCAGAAGCAGGGCGGCGAGGGCTTTCATGCATGGGCTCCAGAGGTTGGCGGACGGACCGCAGGGTTTTGGATGGAGGCAGGATGGGTTTCGTTCCAGGTTTCAGGATACCCGGGCTAATCCCCCCGTTCAGCGGCCCGTAATCCCAAGCGACCCGGCGAGTGCCGAACCCCAATCCTTCCAAGGAGGCCGCCCATGCGCGCCATCATGATCCCGCTGGCCCTGGCGGCCAGCCTCAGCCTTCCCCTGGCCGCGCAGAGCGCGCGGTTCATCAAGGTGGACATCGTCTCCAAGACCATGATGCAGCACCACCACAAGAAGAAGGGCGTGGACGGACCCACCGAAGTCCACATCCGCATGCCCATCAGCCTGGCCAAGGGCGTCCTCGACATGGCCGGCGAGGGCGAGATCAAGGTCAACGGCGAGACCAAGAAGGGCATGAAGCCCGAACAGCTCCAGAAGCTGCTGTCCGACGCCAAGGCGGGGGACCTGCTGCTGGAAATCACCACGGACAAGGGCGATCACGTCCGCGTCACCGTCGAGTAACCGGGAGCCCCTCCGTGCATCGTCAGGCCCCGCTCCGGCGGGGCTTCTTCGTGTAGGCTCGGAACATGGAATCCCTGACCGAACTCCGAGTGCGCTATGCCGAAACGGACGCCATGGGCATCGTCCACCATGCGACCTATCCCGTCTGGATGGAGCTCGGCCGCAGCGACTTCCTCCGTCAGCTGGGCCAGAGCTACGCGGACTGGGAGGCCCGGGGCGTCCGGCTGGTGGTGAACGAGATCCGGGTGCGCTTCCGGACCCCGGCCCGCTACGACGAGCTGGTCCAGGTGCGGACCTCCCTCCTGGAGACGGGACGCCGCCGCATCACCTTCGGCTACCGGATCGAGCGGGACGGCATCCTGCTGGCCGAGGGGGAGAGCGTCCACCTGGTGGCGGGTTCGGACAACCGCGCTCGGGTGCTGCCGGACGACCTGCTGGCCCTGGTTCAGGAGCGCTGAGCCGACCCTGGTCCGCTCATGCATGTGGACATGAGGGCCGCCAGGGCGTCCATCACGCGGCGCCTGCCCTCGCTGAAGGCATCGGTCTGGAAGCTCTGGAAGCTCACCAGCCCGGAAGGGCGTGGGCCCCAGCCCAGGGGCACCCCGTACCAGGAGTGGGGAATGAGGCCCGTGGCCTGCTCGGCGGCGGTGAGCAGGCTGCCGGCGGCATGCCCCTCCTCCATGGTGCGGATGTAGACGGACCGACGGCCCGCCAGCACGCGCTCGGACAGACCCGCCCGATCGGACAGGCGGCGGGAGGGGTGGTTCCGGGCTCGCCCGCCCTCGTGGTACAGCACGAACCGGAGCTGGTCCTGGTCCCAGTCCGCCACGGCCACATAGAAGCAGGCGAGGCCGAGGGCCTTGAAACTGATGTCGAACAGGATCTGGGCCAAGGCCTGGTCCGACTCCCCGGGGCGCATGCGCTCAAGGGCGCTCAGCAGCAGGTCACGATCCTGATCCAGGTGGCCAACCAATTCCTGGGTGTCCTGCAGGCGGGCAAGAATCCCCTGGCTCTCGGCCTCCAGCTTCCGCAGGCGCTCGTCGCGCTCAAGCAGCGCCTGGTCCTGCTTGCTGCCGCCGAACAGACTCATCGGGTCTCCGGGAGGCTTTGGATCGAAGGGAAAAGATGGTTTGCTAGAACCATGAAGAAGATGCGGCGAACCCTGGCTCTGTTCAATACCCTGACGCGGCGGGTCGATCCCGTGGTCCCGATCCTGGATGGACAGGTCTCTTTGTACACCTGCGGGCCCACGGTCTACAACTATGCTCACATCGGCAACCTCAGAACCTTTCTTTTCCAGGACCTGCTGAAGCGGACCTTCCGGGCCGCGGGGCACGAGGTCAGGCACTGCATGAACATCACGGACGTGGAGGACAAGATCATCCGCGATTCCCAGGGGGCCCTGCCCGCAGACGCCTCCAACGCCGAGCGGCACGGGGCCATGACAGCGCTCACGGACCGGTTCACGGCCATCTTCCTGGAAGACCTGGACACCCTGCGCATCCAGCGGGCGGACTTCCTGCCCAAAGCGACCACCTATGTACCCCAGATGATCCGGCTGATCCAGGCACTGGAGGCCAAGGGCCTGGCCTATGTCCGCGAGGGCAGTGTCTACTACCGCATCGCCGGTCTGCCTCAGTACGGCTGTCTGGCCCACCTGGATCGCGAGGGGATGCAGGCCGGCGCCTCGGTCGACGCGGATGAGTACGAGCGCGACTCCGTCACCGATTTCGTGCTGTGGAAGGCCACCAAGCCCGGCGAACCCTGGTGGGACAGTCCCTGGGGGCCCGGTCGCCCCGGCTGGCACATCGAGTGCTCGGCCATGGGCATGGAGCTGCTGGGCGAGCGGGTGGACATCCACAGCGGCGGCGTGGACCTCATCTTCCCGCACCACGAGAACGAGATTGCCCAGAGCGAGGGCTGCCTGGGGCATCAATGGGTGAGTCACTGGGTCCATGGGGAATTCCTCATGGTGGAGGGCCAGAAAATGGCCAAGAGCCTGGGCAACTTCTTCACCCTTCGCGACTTGATCGACAAGGGCGTGGATCCCATCGCTCTGCGCTATGCCATCCAGAGCAACCACTATCGCAAGGTGCTGAACTTCAGTTTTGAGGGTCTTCGCGCCGCGGAGAATTCCCTCAAGCGCATCCGGGCCTTCCGCACCCGGATGGAGGGTGAGGGGCAGCCCGGCGGAGGCCCATGGAAGGAAGCCTTGGATCCCCTCGCACGCCTGGAACAGGCCCGGGAGGCCTTCTGGTCGGCCATGGCCGACGACCTGAACACCCCCGAGGCACTGGCTGCCATCTTCACGCTGGTGAGCGACCTGAATGCCCAGGATGACCATGTGGCTCTCACCCGCGAGGAGCGGGATGCCGTGTTGGCCTTCCTGGATGAGACCGATGCCATCTTCTCCGCCTGGCCCCATGCCACCGACAGCCTGGATGCGGAAGTCGAAGCCCTCATCGAAGCGCGGAGGGCCGCCAAGGCCGCCAAGAACTGGGCCGAGGCGGACCGGGTGCGCGACCAGCTGAAAGCCCTCGGCATCGTCCTGGAGGACCGCAAGGACGGCAGCACGGGATGGCGGCGGGGATAAGGCGAACGAAGCAGTGGCCCCGGATGGGGCCGCTGCGTTTCAGGCGGAACCGCTCAGCGGCTCAGGCGCTTGAGGGCGATGGTGATGAACTCCGGAGGACCGGGAAGGAGTCCGGAATCCGCGACCGCATTCTGCCCTTCGCGGGTCAGGATGAAGTGGATGAGCTCATTGACGGGGGCGGGCAGGGGGGCGCCGGGCGTCCGGTTCAGGTAGGCGTAGTAGAGCCGGGGCATGGGGTACCTGCTGGTGGTGATGTTCTCCTGGTTCGGGAACCGGGCATCCTCACCGTGGTAGGGCGTCACTGGGAGCACTTTGTTGGCGAAGTACCAGGACGACATGGTGCCGATGGCGATGCCGGCCTGATCGGTCATGACGGCCTCGGCCAGGGCGGAGGCATCGTCCCGGTCCAGGATGCCCTGCCGGAATTCCCCGTTGAGGAGGACCTTCTCCCCGATATTGGCCCGGGTGGCGGTCCCCGCAGCGCGCGTGTAGGCCTGGACGGGGAGCTTGGACCATTCGCCCTTCAGGCCGAGATCGCCCCAAGTGGCGGCTGGTGATTTGGCCCCGCCCAGCCGGGACTTGGAGTAGATGGCGTCCAGCTGCTCCATGGAGATGGAGGTGATGGGGTTGTTCTTGTTGACGAACACGATGTTGGCGTCGAGGCAGACCGGAATGCGCATCGGCATGTAGCCGAACTTGGCCTGGAAGGCCTTGCTCTCCTCGGAACTGAATTCCCGCGCGGTCAGGATGAGCAGGCTGGTGCCATCCACGAACCCCTTGACGGCTTCCTTCGTGAGCTTGGGGCGGAAGATCAGGTTGGCTTCGGGATGGATTTTCCGAAAGGCGGCGGACCACTCCTCCCCGAGGTCCGAGAGGGCATCCGTACCGATGAGATCAATGGGCCCCTTGACCTGGACCTGGGGCTGATAGCCGGGGATGGCCGTGGGCACTTTGGCCCGGGGCTGGGCCGTCTGGGCCTGCAAGGCCCCGAGACCGCAGAACCCCGCCGCCAGGATCAGAGTTGAGACCAACCGGGCGTGCTGTGTTCTCATGGGGAATCCTCTCGTGGGATGACCGCACCAAGATTGCCACGGTGTTCAGGCATTCACGATGCAGGCGGAAATCAATGAGTCCAAACCGGAGGTCGTTAAACGCCCCGCGGGTCATGATCGTACACCCGCATACCCGGAGCCATGCCTTGCGGCTCGGATTGGTGATGCAGGTCACGCCCAGGACCGGGGTCCAGTGTGGCATGGCCCAATGCTGGCGGAGTCATCACTCTAGGGGGCGAGGCCTGCCCTCCTGTAGACTGCTCCCAGGCCCCTCGACTCAAGCCCCGAACCTCAACGGAACCGCCATGACCAGTGTGAACCGCTGTCTCCTACTCCTGTGCCTCAGCCTGTTCTGCAGCCTGCCGGCCCACCCGCAGGAGGGGAAGACCAGCCTGCCGGCCCTCCACGCGAAGGCAGGCGTGCACTGCTACGACTGCCACCAGGAGGAGAAGCCGTCCAAGAAGGCCGTGGCCTCGGATTCCTGCATGACCTGCCATGGCGACTACCCGGCCATGAAGGTCCTGACGAAGGACGCCAAGCCGAATCCGCACGATTCGCACCTGGGCGAGATCCCCTGCACGGAATGCCATCGCCAACACCAGGCCCCGGTCGTCAAGTGCCTCGAGTGCCACCAGGGGAAGTACAAGTTCAAGTTGAAATAAGGTCCGGGTCCTGCAGAAGGGCCGCGGATACCAGCCTTGGCAGGAGTTCCTCCAGGCACTGGCGGCGCTGGCAGGCCCGTTCCCGGCAGGGAGCGCAGGCGATATCGGTACGGAGGATGCGGCCTGCCCCGGCCGGCAGCCCGGCGACCACCGGGTCGCTGGAGCCGTAGAGCCCAAGGGCGGGGACACCGAGGACCACGGCCAGGTGCAACAGACCCGTATCCGGCGCGACCACGCGGTCGGCCTGCCGGAGTGCCGCGGCCAGCTGCCAGAAATCCAGCCGGGGCAGGGCCTCGACGCCCGTGGCCTCAGGCAGCCAGCTCCGAAGGTCCTCCTCCTCCGGCCCCAGCGACCAACGGAGGTCGAAGCGCCCTTTGAGCTCAGCGGCCAGGGTCAGCCAGTGCCGGAGGGGCCAGCGCTTGATGGCGCCGCGCCGGGAGGCGCCGGGCACCAGCACGATCCGGGCTTTCGCACCCTGGTGCCAGATGTCACCTGGACTTGGCAGGTCCACCGACTTCAGGACGGCCTGGAACCGGCCCAGGCCTTGGACGCCGCGACTGCGGCCGAAGGCCTCTGCCAGCCCCAGGGCTTGGTCGTACCGCGTCTGATGGAGGAAGGCCAGGGGATGGGTCTGGAGTGACCCGGCGAATTCCTTGGTGACGCCATCCCCCCAGCGCTCGGGGATGGAGGCCAGCCTCGGAATCATGGCGGCCTTGAGGATGCCGTGGAAATCCAGACTGGCATCGGCGCCTTGGACGAGGGTGGCCACCCGCCTCAACTCACCGAGCGCTGTGAGGGGATTCGACAGGCGGCGGCGCTTCACGACGACCGGCTCCAGCCAGGGGAGTGGCTCCAGCAGGAAGGCGTGGCGATCCTCGACCACCGCCCGGAACCGGGCCCCGGGAAACGCCGCACGGAGGCTGGCCCAGGCGGGCAGCACCCGCAGGATGTCGCCGAGGGCGGAGAGGCGGAGCAGAACCAGATCCATCCCTCCATCCTATTCGTTACGCTGGGGGCATGAGCATGCAGCCTTTCGCCCAGGACCAGACCAAGAACCCGCCTCCCAGGAATTGGCTGGATCGGCTCCTGCGGCGCTTTTCCCGCCTCGCCTACGGGCTGGCGGTCCTGTTGATGTACACGCTCGCCTCCACGGCCCTGGGCCTGGCCCTGGCCCCGGCGCTGTGGACCTGGCCCCGGCTCCATGCCTGGGCGGTTCCGCTGGCTGGCCCCCTGCCCTGGATCGTGTCGGGGTTCGCGCTGGCCCTCTGCTTTTTCATCTTCGGCCTGATGCTCCTGCTGGTCGTGCCCCTCTACAACTGGATCCTCCCCACCCGCGTGAGGCCCTTCAAGGGCGGCTACTACACCCTGCATGCCCTGCCCTGGTTCCTCCACAACGGCCTCTTCTACCTGGTGCGCTTCACCTTCCTGCCCTTCGTGACGCTCACCCCCTTCGGGGTCTGGTTCCTCAAGGCCATGGGCATGAAGATCGGGCGGCATGCCTTCATCAACACCGAATACATCAGCGATCCCCAGCTCATCAGCGTGGGCGACGACGCAGCCCTGGGCGGCAGCGTGCGCATCTTCGCCCACTACGGCGGAGGCGGCAACCTGGTCATCGCCCCGGTCTCGGTGGGCCACCGGGCCACCCTGGGCCTGGCCTGCTGCGTCATGGGTGACGTCATCATCGGGGACGACGCCACCATCCTGCCCGAGAGCGTGGTCCTGCCCGGAAGCCGCGTGGGAGCCGGAGAGACCTGGGGCGGCGTCCCCGCGCGGAGGATCGAGCGCGAGGAAATGGAGAGGATCAAGGCTGAGATCAGGGGCATGGCCGAAACCTTGGGGTGACCCCGCCTACGGTCTTGATGCTCACCCTCGCCGGGCGGCGTGCCCGCCCGGAGGATCGATCGGGACGAGATGGACCGAATCAAGGCCGAGATCCGGGGCATGGCAGAGACGCTGGGTTGACCCCCGATCCAGACCGGTCAGACCAGTGGCGGTGGTCATCAGGTCCACCTCAGCTGTGACCTTTGGCCGGACAGGGCTAGGCAAGTCCCGAGAATCCCGCGACAATCCAAGTTTCTCCCGGGGTCACCCCCCTTTCATCATTGGTCCAAACGATGCGCACACCCGCCCTCCTTTGCTCCGTCCTTCTTTCCGCGGCCCTCCTGGCCCAGGCGCCACCGCCTTCCCTTGGGGACCGCGTGAAAGCCGAACGGCCCGTGGTCGAACAGCTCCTGGCCGACCTCAAATACCCGGAGGCCATGAAACGGGCCGAGGCCCTGCTGCCCGCCACCCGGCCCGTCTTCGACAAGAAGGACAACTCGACCCTCGTCCAGAGCTGTGCCGCCAACCTGGACATGGCCGAGGCCCTGCGCCTCGCCGCCGAGGCCGCCGACTCCGCCGGTGCCTGGGAGAAGGCGCTGGAGTATGCCAAGACCGCCAAGATCCTGGCCAATGAATGCTACGCCGGCGTGAAGGAGCCCTTCACCCAGACTGTCGCCTATTACAAGCAGGCCGGTGCCCGGGCCCAGCAGGTGCTGGACGAGAATACTGACCGGATCAAGGAACTGAAGGGCAAGAGCGCCCTGGATCCCGGCGAGCGCCAGGAACTGGACCTGGCCCTCGGCGTCGAGAAGGAGGTGCTGGACTGCGCCAAGTGGATGAAGTTCTTCCAGACCTACCTGGACGTCACCAAGCGGGAGAACGAGGCCTACGATCCGCTCGTCAAGGTGATGGAGGACAAGATCAAGGGTGAAGCCACCCAGATCGAGGAATACAAGGCCGGCAAGGGAGAGAAGACGAAGTGGGTGGAGGCCGTGGTGTCCAGCCCCGCCTATCTGGAAGCCCAGGGTGACAAAGCGGGCCGGGCCCGCTGGCTCTACCGCCTGGCGACCATCGATCCCGAGAACAAGAAGGTCCAGCACCAGCTGGACATCCTGAACGGCAAGGCTGCGGCCGCTCCCACCAAGAAGGGAAAGAAGGGCTGATCAAGCCCGGGGCCTGTACCCTGGAGGCATGACCCGCCGTTCAACCCCCCGCATCCCCGTCCGCAGCCCGGCCCGCACCCCCGACCGGCGGATTTCGAAAGAAGCCCCGAGGCCCATGGCGTCGGGGCTTCGTCCGTACGAGACCTTCGAGGCCACCTTCCTGGGCCACCCCGAGGGTGCCGGGGGCTTCCTGAGGATCCTGGGAGCGCCCAAGGGGCCTCGCATGGACCTGCTGGTGGACTGGCGGGATGCCCAGGGCGCCATCCACGGTGACCGCGTGGTGGCCGAGGTCAACGGGGAGGGCTGGGACGGCCGCCTCAAGGCCCGGGTCCTCGAGATCAAGGGCCGCGGTGACGTTCCCCTGCCCGGCACCCTGCAGAAGCAGCCCTGGGGCTGGCGAGTGGTGCCCCTGGAGCCGCGCCTGGCCCAGATCATCGCCGTGCCGCCCACGGAGCTGGCCGAAGATGGTGAGCTCGTAAGTGTGAAGCTGGACGCTGATCCCGAGGCCAAGCAGCTGCGCGGCACGGTGGTCGCCAGGCTCGGGAAGAAGACCGACCTCAAGATCGAAAACAAGCTCACGGCCGCCCTGTTCAATCTGCGCACCGAATTTCCGGATGCGGTCATGCGCGAGCTGGCGCCCTTCCCCACTTCCATCCCCCTCGAGTGGATCCAGGGCAGGGAAGACCTCCGCGAGAACCTCACCTGCACCGTGGATCCACCCACGGCTAAGGACTTCGACGACGCCATCAGCCTGGAGGCACTGCCCAGGTCCGAAGGCGGCGGCTGGCTCCTGGGCGTCCACATCGCCGACGTGAGCCACTACGTGGCCGAGGGTGGTCCGCTGGACGAGGAGGCCCGCCTGCGAGGTACCTCCGTCTACTTCCCCGACGAGGCCATCCCCATGATCCCGGAGCGCCTCAGCGGGGACCTCTGCAGCCTGCGCGAGGGCGTTGACCGGCTCACCATGACGGCCTGGATGACGATCTCGCCGGAGCTCGAGGTGGTGGAGACGCGGCTCTCGGAGAGCGTCATCCGCAGCGCGAAGCGGCTCACCTACGACGAGGTGAAGGAGGCCTGCATCGACCTGTCGAAGCGCAAGCGGGCCGAGCTGGGCGAGCCCCTGTGCGGCCTCCTGGACGAGGCCCTGGTGCTGTCGCGGCAGCTCACCCAGGTGCGCCTCGGCCGCGGTGCCATGAACCTGGACACGGAAGAGGCCGAGTTCATCTTCGACGAGGATGGGCGTCCCATCGACGCGCGGCGCTATCCGCGCCACGATGCCCACCGCATGATCGAGGAGTTCATGCTGCTGGCGAACGAGACAGTGGCGCGCTTCTTCACGCGGAAGAAGATCCCCGCCATCTACCGCATCCATGACGAGCCCGATGCGCTGAAGCTGGAGATCTTCGCGGAAGTGGCCCGCACTTTCGGGCTGCTCAAGCCCAAGGAGACGCCCACGCCCGAGCACCTCAACGCCATGCTCGACAAGATCCGGGGCGGCCCCCTGGAGGCCATGATCAACACGCTGCTGCTGCGCAGCCTGAAGAAGGCCGAGTACAACGTCGACAACATCGGCCACTCGGGCCTGGCCCTCCAGGACTACCTGCACTTCACGAGCCCCATCCGGCGCTATCCGGATCTCATCGTCCACCGCCTGCTGCGCAAGGTGCTCCGGGGCCAGAGGCTGCCCGAGGGCCTCTTCAGCCAACTCGCGGTGCTCGCCAAGGGCGCCAGCGACTGCGAGCAGAAGGCCACCGAGGCCGAGCGTGAGAACGACAAGTGGAAGGCCTGCCTGCTCATGAAGGCCCGCATCGGCCAGCGCTTCAAGGGCCGCATCCAGGGCTTCTCCGCCAAGGTCATGTTCGTCACGCTCGAGTCCCCCTTCGTGGAGGTGGGCGTGCCCCTGGTGGCCCTGGGCGGCAACTTCTGGGTGGATGAGCACCGCACCAAGGCCATCGGCCAGCGGGGCATGGTCGTGCTCACCATCGGCGATGCTGTCGAGGTGGAGATCACCACCGTGGATGAGGACCTCCGGCGCATCAGCGCCTGGGTCACCGAGGCGAAGGCCCAGGATGCCCACGGGAAGGTCCTCCAGTTCGTGCCGACGCTCGCGGCGCCGGCGGTGCTGCGGGAAGGTGATCTGGAGAAGCCCCGGCGGGGGGGGAGGGCCCGGTCGGACGAGCCCCGCGCTCGGCGTGACACGGCGACCCAGCAGCGCCCACCGAAGAAGGCCCGCGTCACGGCCGGAAAAACACGGGAGGCCAGCCCCAAACCCCCAAAGGGCAGCGTCCGCGGCACCGGCAAGCGGAAGGGCCGGTGATCGTCCCGCCCTCGCCCGTGCGCTGCCTGGGCGTGGACCCGGGCTCCCTGGCCTGTGGCTGGGCCGTGGTGGAGCGCTTCGGGTCCCGGCTGACCCTGGTGGAGGCGGGGGTCATCCGCAACCCGCGGGGCACCGACTTCGACCAGCGGGCCCTGCTCATCCACCGCCGGCTGGCCGAGGCCATCGCCGCCCACCATCCCGGCTTCATGGCGGTGGAGTCCCCCTTCGTGGAGAAGAACGCCGCCACCGCGCTGAAACTGGGGCAGATCCGCGGAGGCATCCTGCTGACTGCCGCCTTGCACGGGCTGCCGGTGGGGGACTACAACCCCATGCAGGTAAAGAAGGCGGTCAGCGGCTATGGGTGGGCGGACAAGGGCCAGGTGGGGAAGATGGTGATGACCCTGTTGAACTTGAAGGAGCCTCTGGCGGCGGATGCTGCCGATGCGGCGGCCGTGGCCATCGGCCATCTGCTCGCCAGCCGCAGGGTCTGACCCGCCCCTTGGACGACCTGGTTGTCATGTTTTTCAATGGCTTCGGAAATTGTCACAGGCCTCGTGACAAAAAATCTCGTAACTCATGACATTTCTTGTGATGCCTATCACTAGCCTAAGTCACAAGCAAACACGATCATGTTGTCCAGGAAGCCCACGGAGCCACCATGCACATGGACACCACCGCTCGCCAGCACAACCCCGCCTTCTGGACCACCGCCGAGCGCCTGCATGAAGTGTTCAACCAGCTCGAGCGCCAGATGAGCAGCTCGCCCCGAGGTCTCGCCGTGCTCCGCCAGGTCCAGGCCCTCGAGGCCGAGCTTGAAGCCGAAGTGATGCACCGCAGCCGCCGCGTCCACGCCGCCTGAAGCGGAACCGCCTCCATATCAAAGCCCGGCGTCGCCGGGCTTTTTCGTATCAACCAGTCCAGCCGCCTGCCGGCAGCTGGAGTTCGCGGCATCCGACAAAATGAAAGGGCACCCCGAAGGGTGCCCGGTAGTCTCGGCCCCGTGAAGCACTGGCCGGAAGGGGCTGGCGAAAACGGTCGCCCCGTGGGAGGAAAGAGAGGCTCTTCCCAACCCCCAGGCTAGGCCAGGACTTCCCTCCTACAAGGGGAAACCAGCGCTCAATCTTCGTACCGCAACGTCCCGGGCCGGTAGGCCGGGTAGGCCGGCACCCACTGGGCCCTGGTCACCACGGCACCGATCTGGTCGTCATCGAGGAGGCGGCCCAGGCCCGCGTTGCGGGCCTCGATGCCCACGGCCTTGGCCACGGAGGCGGACACCTTGCGGATGTCCTTCATCTCCGGCAGCAGCAGCCCCATGGCCTCCTGCTCCGGAGTCACGAACTCGCTGATGGCCTTGCTGGCTGCCAGGAACATGCCGTCCGTCACGCGGGTGGCCTTGCAGACCAGGGCGCCGAGACCCACGCCTGGGAAGATGTACATGTTGTTGCACTGGGAGGCCTGGAGGGTGTGTCCCTTCCAGTCCATGGGCTCGAAGGGGCTGCCCGTGGCCACCAGGCCCTTGCCATCCGTGGCCTTCCACACGGCTTCCGGCGTGCACTCGCACTTGTGGGTGGGGTTGGAGAGCGCGAGCACGATGGGCCGCGCCGAGTGCTTGGCGGTTTCCGCCAGGATCGCCTCGCTGAAGAGCCCCGGCTGGGCGGTGACGCCGATGAGCACGGTGGGGTGGGCGTTGCGGATGACGTCTTCCAGCCCGATGCGCGAGGGATCGTCCAGCTTCCATCCATCCACCCAGGCCCGGCGCTGGGCCAGGGGTTCCTGCGGACCTTCCAGCAGGGGATCGCCTTCGAGGAGCAGGCCCTGCATGTCCACCGCAAAGATCCGCTGGCGCGCGTCCTCAGCAGACAGGCCCTCCTCCTTCAGCATGGCGAGGATGTTCAGGGCGATGCCGGTGCCCGCCTGGCCCATGCCGACGATGACGTAGCGCTCATCCTGGAAGCGGCTCTGCTTGATGCGCATGGCCGTCATCAGGGCCGCCAGGGCCGTCGAGCCCGTGCCCTGGATGTCGTCGTTGAACGACAGGATGCGCTCGCGGTAGCGGTCGAGGTTCTTGAAGGCGGTCTGCTTGGCGAAGTCCTCCCACTGCAGCAGGGCGCCAGGGAAGTTCCGCTTCACGCCGAGGACGAACTTCTCCACCAGTTCCTCGTACTCGGCCCCCCGCAGCCGCGGCTTGCGGATGCCCAGATAGAGGGGATCCTCCAGCAGCCGGGGGTTGTTGGTGCCCACGTCCAGGGTGATGGGGAGGGTGACCCCGGGATGCACGCCGCCGGCGGCCACGTAGAGGCTCACCTTGCCCACGGGGATGCCCATGCCGTCCGAGCCCAGGTCGCCCAGCCCCAGGATGCGCTCGCCGTCAGTCACCACGATGAGGTTCACCTGGGGTTGCGACAGCCCGTGGAAGATCTGGTCGATGTTCGCGATGTTCTCGGGCGTGATGTAGATGCCCCGGAAGCGGCGCTGGATGTGGCTCAGCTGCATGCAGGCCTGGCCCACGGTGGGCGTGTAGATGATGGGGACCATCTCGTCCAGGTGGTCCTGGAGGAGGCGGTAGAAGAGGACTTCATTGCGGTCGAGGAGCCCCGAGAGGTAGATGTAGCGCTCCATGTCGTCGGGCTTGCGCAGGAAGGCCTCGTAGGTGCGGTCGAGCTGGGACTCCAGGGTGGCGATGCCCGGCCGCAGCATGCCATCCAGGCCCAGGCTCAGCCGCTCCTCCTTGGTGAACGCCGAGGCCTTGTTCAGGTGGGCGTTGTTCAGGAGCTGCCGCCCCCGGACGTAGACCTCGTAGTAGTCCTCACCGGTCAGCGGGTCGATCTTGAGCACGAAGGTCTTCATGGCTGCCCCTTGTCTGCCACGCCACGCCCGGATCCGGCAGATCCCAGGTTCCTGTTCAGGCGAGGCTGGATGGTAAAATCAGTGTAGCTCCCAGCTGGTAGGGAAGGGATCACATCGGGACCGGGGCGGCCTGCAGCAGGTTCCCGAGTTCCCGGCTGGTTCCCACGGGAGCCGCACAGGTCCTGCCCCGGCACACGAAGGCCAGGGGCCTTCCCGGACTCAGGCCCCGGCCTTCATGCAGCGGGAGCAGCTGATCGCCTGAGACCGACAGCACCCGGCCCGGCAGAAAGCGGCGGTGCACCTCGCGGAGCATGTCCCGCACGAGGGGATCCCCGGGATCCCCGGACAGGGCCACGTCCAGGTGCTCCCGCCGGACGAGATCCAGCACCCCGAGCAGGCCGAGGAAGGCCCGGGGGGCGCGCGCCATCCAAGGCCCGAAGCACTGGAGGGTGCCTTCGGCCGCGGCCCGGAAATCCTCCCGTTGCAGGTGGCGGGACAGCCGGAGCAGGGCCCGGGCGGCCAGTGTGTTGCCGCTGGGGATGGCGTTGTCGAAGCCCGGTTTCTGCCGGAACAGGAGGTCCGGCTGGTCCGCCTCGGTGCTGAAGAACCCGCCATCGACCGGATCGTGGAACCGCGCCAGCATCCCCTCCCCGAGCGTCTCTGCCCAGCGCAGCCAGGCCGGGTTGAAGTCCGTCTCGAAGAGGTCCACCAGGCCCTCCACCACCGCCGCATGGTCTTCGAGGAAGGCCGCCGTGTGCGCCTGGCCCCGGCGCCACACCCGCAGCAGCCGCCCTTCGCGCCAGAGTCCGGTGTGGAGGAACGCCGCGCAGGCCTGGGCCGCCTCCAGATACCGCGGCTCGTCCAGCACCTGGGCGCCCCGGGCCAGGGCTGAGAGGGCGAGCCCATTCCAGGCCGCCAGCACCTTGTCATCCTTGCCGGGCCGCACACGTCGATCCCGCCAGAGTCGCAGCCGCTCGCGGAGGATCCGATCCTCCCCCTCGGGAAGTAGAGCTTCCCGAGCCCCCGAAAAACGGTGCAGGACGCTGGTCCCATGCTCGAAGTTGCCGGTGCCGGTGATGCCGAAGGCCGCGCAGAGCCGGTCCCCGTCCGCCCGCCCGAGGGCTTCCCGCACCTCGGCGGGGGTGAACACGTAGAACCTGCCCTCTTCGCCCTCGCTGTCCGCATCCTCGCTGGAATGGAAGCCGCCGCTGGGGTCGCACAGGTCGCGCAGCAGGTAGTCCAGGGTCTCCCGGGCCACCTGGGCGTAGCGCGACTCCCCCGTCGCCTGGAAGGCTGCCAAATAGCAGCCCGCCAGCTGGGCATTGTCGTAGAGCATCTTCTCGAAGTGGGGCACCAGCCACCGGCCGTCCACGCTGTAGCGGGCGAAGCCGCCGCCCAGGTGGTCGTACATGCCGCCCTCCCACATGGCATCCAGGGTACGGAAGGCCATGGCCCGGTCCGCCGCGGTGCCCCGGGCCAGGAGGAGTTCCACCGCCATCTGCTGGGGGAACTTCGGGGCTGGCCCGAAGCCGCCCCACTCCGCATCGAAGCCCCGCCGCAACTGGGCCAGGGCCGCTTCCAGGACGGCTCCCCCGGGCTGCGTGGTTCCGGCCTCCACCTCGGCCTGGCGTCGCAGTTCCACGGCGAGGGCCGCCGCCTGTCCCACCACGCCATCGCGGTCGTCCTGCCACAGGTGGGCAATGCGCTTGAGCAGGGGAATGAACCCGGGCATGCCGCCGCGAGGCTCGGGCGGGAAGTAGGTGCCGCCGTAGAAGGGCTCCAGATCGGGCGTGAGCCACACGCTCATGGGCCAGCCGCCACGCCCGGTCAGGGTCTGCACCGCGTCCATGTAGAGGTCATCCAGATCGGGCCGTTCCTCGCGGTCCACCTTGATGCTCACGAAGTGGGCGTTCAGCACCTCGGCCACGGCGGGATTTTCGAAACTCTCCCGTTCCATGACGTGGCACCAGTGGCAGGCGCTGTAGCCGATGCTGAGGAAGATGGGCTTCTGCTCGGACTTGGCCTTCGCCAGCGCCTCGTCGCCCCAGGGATGCCAGTCCACCGGGTTGTGCGCGTGCTGGAGCAGGTAGGGACTGAGGCTTCCGGAAAGGTGGTTGGGCATTATCCCGACTCCATCGGTCAGGATTATGCCTGAGGATCCTGTTTCCACACGGGGAAAGTCCTCGACGCCACCTACAATGGTGGTTTGGTCCCCAGCGGAGTCCCATGTTCGACAGTCTTTCCCAGAAGCTAAGTCAGGCCATGAAGGCCCTCCGGGGCCAGTCGAAGCTGACCGAGGCCAACCTCGAGGCCGTGCTGCGCGAGGTGCGCATGGCCCTGCTTGAGGCCGATGTCCACGTGAGCGTGGCACGCACCTTCCTCCAGCGGGTGAAGGAGAAGGCCCTCGGCACCGAGGTCATGCAGGGCCTCAACCCGGCCCAGGCCTTCATCGACATCGTCCACCGCGAGCTGGTGGAGATCATGGGCGGCCAGGCTCCCGAGCACCCTCTCACCTTCGCGGCCAAGTCACCGACCGTGGTGATGATGGTTGGCCTCCAGGGCGCCGGCAAGACCACCACCTGCGGCAAGCTGGCGGTCTTCCTCAAGAAGCTCGGGCGCTCCCCGCTGCTGGTGCCCGCCGATGTCTACCGCCCCGCGGCCATCGAGCAGCTGCACGTGGTGGCGAAGGATGCCGGCGTACCCTCCTTCCACACGGAGGAGAAGGATCCCGTGGCCATCTGCGCCGCCGCCGTGGCCGAAGCCAGGCTCAAGGGCTGGGACGTGGTGGTGCTGGACACCGCCGGCCGCCTGCACCTGGATGAAGGGCTCATGGCGGAGCTGGTTCGGATCAAGGGCGCCACCGCTCCGGACGAGATCCTCTTCGTGGCCGACGCCATGACCGGCCAGGATGCGGTGCGCAGCGCCACGGCCTTCCACGAGAAGCTGGGCATCACAGGCGTGGTGCTCACCAAGACCGATGGCGACACGCGCGGGGGCGCCGCCTTCAGCATCAAGCAGGCCACGGGTCAGCCCCTCAAGTTCGTGGGCGAGGGCGAGAGGCTGGAGGACTTCCAGCGCTTCCACCCGGACCGCATGGCCCAGCGCATCCTGGGCATGGGCGATGTCCTGAGCCTCATCGAGCACGCCAAGGACAAGCTCGACGAGAAGGACGCCGAGGTCATGGCCAAGCGCCTGGCCAAGAACCAGTTCACGCTCGAGGACATGCGCAAGCAGTTCCAGCAGGTGCAGAAGCTGGGCTCCATGAACAAGATCCTGGGCATGCTGCCGGGACTCGGGCAGATGAAGGATCAGCTGGCCCAGGTGGCCACGGACAAGCGCATCAAGCATCTGGAGGCCATCATCAACTCCATGACCCCGGCCGAGCGGAACAACCACAACCTGCTGGATGGCAAGCGCAAGCGCCGCATCGCCGCGGGCTGCGGCCGCCCGGTCCACGAGATCAACCAGCTGCTGAAGCAGTTCATGGAAACGAAGAAGATGATGGGCCAGATGAACGACCCGAGGTTCATGGCCAAGATGCAGCGCATGGCCAAGATGGGCGGCGGCCCCAACCTTCCTTTCTAGGAGACCATGGCCCTCCTCCGCGCAACCATGGCCCGCCCCTGGATCCTGATCGCCGTGGCCCTGAGCCTCGGCCTGGTGGCCACGGTCCTGAACCTCTCCGGACACCGGACGACCGGGCGCATCCTGATCCTTGCCTCGCCCCTGGATGACCATGGAAAGGATCTGGGTCCCGGCATGGAGACACTCCTCTCAGACTGCCTGGAGGTCCTGGCCGGAGCCACCGTCACCCACGCCTCCTCCCTGCCCTCTCCTGCGGACCTCGACCGGCTGCCTCCGGACACCCGGCTGCTGAGGTTCGCGGGGAGCCGGAGCGGCGACCAGCTGACCCTGACCCTGGAGTGGAGCACGGTGGATCGCGTCCGATCAGGTAAAGCCTGGTCTGTGGAGACCCTCGACCGGGAGCCCCCCCTGGAAGCCATGCGGCACATGGTCCAGCACTGGCCCCTCCCGGTGCGGTTCCACCAGCTGGAGACGCTGCTCCCCGCCTCCTCCCAGAACTTCTGGCTCCTGCTCCAGAGCCTCTCCGTCCGGAACGACCAGAGCGCGGCCGCCCAGTTGGAAGCCACTCAGCGCCTGGTCGAGACCGAACCCGGCTGCGCCATCGCCTGGACGGTCCTGGGGGATCACCTCTACCGCAGCCTGTGGGTGGACCCCACGAAGGCGGGCATCGGCCTGAACTCCCGCACCCACCGCGCCTTCCAGAAAGCCGCAGGCCTGGTCCCCGGCTACCCGAGGGCCACCTTCCTCTGGTCGATGATGCTGACCGACACCGGGAACCAGGGCGTGGCCCTGGAGGCCCTCAAAGACGCGGTGCGGCTGCGTCCGGACACGCCCGACCTGTATCTCGGCATCGCCTATGCCAGCCGGACCGCGGGCCTGCTCGAAGGCGCCCGGAGGGCGCTGGCGCGGCGATCCAAGTTGCTGGGCCCATTGGCCGCGCCCTCCTCCTGGTTCGCGGAAACCACGTACCTCTACCTGGGCAACCTGGAGGCCTTTGGCCAGGAACTCGCCAGGGCCGGCTCCCTCCGCCAGGACGCCAGCATCCATTTCTACAACGGGTACTTCGCCCTGCTCCACGGGCAGGACAAACAGGCCCTGGACTTCATGAGCGCCGGCAGCGATCCGGGAATGAACCCGCCCCACTTCCGAACCCTTTGCCGCGTCTACCGGGCCTATCTCGAAGGCCGCCCGCAGGACGGCCTGGTCGAGCTGCGGGAGATGGACGAGATCCGCGGCAAGCTCCACATCCCGGATGGCGAGTGGACCTTCAAGGAGGCTGAGGCCTACGCCGTGCTCGGCGATGCGGATCGAGGGGTGGACTGCGCGACCCGGGCCTTCGTGCAGGGCTTCAGCTGCGCGGCCTGGTATGAGAACTCGCCCTTCCTGGCCAAGGTCCGGACGCATCCCCGCTGGCCGACCCTCCGGCGGAACATCCGGGAACGGCAAGCGGTGTTGGAGGGCAGCTTCCCGCCTTCAGCCTTCGAGCCGTGAATTATGGCTTGGGAATTGAGCCTTTCCGCGATACACTTTCCTGCTCAGGGAGTGCCCATGCTTTCGATCCGTCTTGCTCGCAATGGTGCCAAGAAGCGCCCGTTCTACCACATCGTCGTCTCCGAGAACGACCGCATCCCCACCGGCCAGGCCGTTGAGGTGCTCGGCTTCGTGAACCCCATCGCCGGCGCCGGCGAAGCGGTCCGCATCGACGTGGAGAAGGCCAAGTCCTGGCTGCAGAAGGGCGCCCAGCCCTCCAAGACCGTGCTCGACCTGTTCAAGAAGAACCAGGTCCTTTAGCCCGTCTCAGATCCACGAAAGCCGGGCCAGTGGTCCGGCTTTCTTTGTTCTCCCCGGAGAAGCCATGAACCTGGAAGCCTTCCTGCGCGATGTGCTGACGCCGCTGCTGGACCACCCCGACGCCCTCCGGGTGGAGATCTCGGGCGAGGGGCGGAGGCGCGACGTGCTCATCTTCGCCGATCCCCAGGATCGCGGCCGCATCATCGGGAAGCACGGCCGCATGATCTCGGCCCTGCGCACCCTCTGCAAGACCGCTGGCGAGAAGGCCGGCCTGTCGGTGGACCTCGAGCTGTACGACGGGGACGAGGCGGGCGAGGCCTGAGCCATGCTGCTCGCCGGCCACCTCGCCAAGATCCAGGGGCTCAAGGGCGAGTTCCTGTTCCACGCCCTCATGGATAGACCGGAGCGCCTGGAGGGCATGACGGGCCTGGTGCTGGCCCCACCCCACCAGGATCTGGAGCAGGGCGAACCAGTCGCGCCCGCCCGCGGCATCAGCCTGCGCAGCTTCCGCTGGCACCAGGACCGGCCCTGCCTCGCCTTCGCCGGTCTCCCGGACCGGACCGCGGCGGAACCCTTCAAGGGCTGGGCCCTGTGGATGCCCGAGGCCGAAGCGACCCTGGATGAGGGGGAGAGCTTCCGCCACCAGTGGATCGGCTGCGAAGTCTTCATCGCCGGCCGCAAGGTGGGCGAGGTGCTGCGCCTCGACCCGGGCCCGGCGGGCTACGACATGGTGGTGATGCGGGACCTGCGGCCCGGCCGCACCGGCCAGCGCGACATCCCCTACATCAAGGCCTGGTGGACTTTGGACCTGCCCAACCGCCGCCTGGACCTGGATCCGCCCGAGGGCCTGCTCGACGTCAACCTGGTCGGGGACTGACCCGTGGGCTCCCGGCTGGAGCGCTTCAAGCAGACCTTCGGGATGCGCCTCTTCGGCTGGCTGAAGATCCCCCTGCTGGCCTCCGTGCGGCCCAGCGTGGTGGAACTCAGCGAGACCCGGTGCGTGGTCAAGGTGCCACTGCGTCGCTGGTCGAAGAACCATCTCGGCTCCATGTACTTCGGGGCCCTGGCCATCGGAGCCGACTGCGCCGGCGGCCTGCTGGCCATGGATCAGATCAAGCGCTCGGGCGGGAAGGTCTCCCTGGTCTTCAAGGCCTTCCAGGCCCAGTTCCTCAAGCGCCCCGAATCCGATGTCTACTTCATCTGCGAAGAAGGACAGGCCATCCGCGACCAGGTGCGGCGGGCCCTGGCATCCGAAGAGCGCATCACCGAGCCCATGCGCATCCAGGCCGCCGTGAGGCTTCCGGACGGCGCCTTTGAACCCGTGGCGGAGTTCACGCTGGAACTCAGCCTCAAGCGGAAGCCCTAGGCGGCTCGCAGCTGCAGCAGGAACTTCTGGATGCCCGCCAGGAGCATCTCGATGGCGATGGCCGTCAGCACCAGGCCCATGAGCCGCTCGAAGGCCATGGTGACCTGTTCGCCGAGAAAGTCCGCGATCTTCTCGGCAAAGCCCAGCACCAAGGCCGAGATGGCCATGGCCACGGACAGGGCGCCCAGCCATTCCCACAGGCGGTTCGGTTCCCGGCTCACCAGCAGCAGCACCGTGGCGATGGCGGAGGGGCCCGCGATGAAGGGGATCGCCAGCGGCACCAGGAAGGGCTCCCCGTGGAGCGGGTGGTCGGCGCCGCGCCCCTCGGGGTGGGGGAACACCATCTTCAGCGCGATCAGAAAGAGGATCACCCCGCCCGCGATGCCCAGCGAGGTGTCCGTGAGGTGCATGAGCTTCAGCACCCGCTGCCCGAAGAGGGCGAAGAACACCAGGATGGCGAAGGCGAACAGCACCTCGCGGACGATGATCCGCTGGCGCCGGGCCGGATCCACCTGGCGCAGCAGCCCCACGAAGAGCGGGATGTTGCCCAGGGGATCCGTGACCAGCACCAGCAAGACGATGGCCGAGACGAAGGAGGACGTGTCCATCTACTTGAGGTCGATTTCGAATGCGAGCCGGGCGTAGACGCCCCGGGGATCATTCAGGGCCGACACCCGCTCCAGCTGCAGCTTGAATGCCTCGGCCAGCGCGTCCACTGGACCGGGCTTGGCTAGCTTCCGCGATTTCCCCTGGCCGAGGTTCCGGAGCAGGTCCTTCAGCGCATCGGGCTCACGCTCGGGTCCGGCCACGTAGAAGTCGTTCTCGGCCTTGGCCATCTTCGCGGCGTGCTTCAGGGCCGCGCCCAGGCCGCCGATCTCATCCACCAGGCCCAGCTTGACGGCCTCGCGGCCGGACCAGACCCGGCCCTGGGCGATCTCGTGGACAGTCTCCTTCTTCAGCTTCCGGCTGTCGGCCACCTTGGCCACGAACTGCTCGTAGATGTGATCCACCATTCCCTGGATCCGGTTCAGTTCCAGGTCGTTCTTGGGGCGGGTCAGGGTCATGGGGTTGGCCAGCTTCGCGGTCTGCACGCTGTCCCAGGTGATGCCGTGGCCGTTGGCGAGCTTCTTCACGTTGGGCAGCAGGCCGAAGACGCCGATGGAGCCGGTGATGGTGGTGGGCTCGGCGAAGATGCGATCCCCGTAGGTGCTGATCCAGTAGCCGCCGGAGGCCGCCAGGTGGCCCATGGAGATCACCAGGGGCTTCACCTTCTTGGTGAGCACGACTTCCCGCTGGATGAGCTCCGAGGCCGAGGCGCTGCCGCCGGGGCTGTTCACGCGCAGCACCACCGCCTTGACCCGCTCGTCCAGGCGCAGGCGCCGCAGCTCGCGGCTGAGCCGCTCGCCGCCGATCTGGCTGGACTTGCCTTCCCCATCCACGATCTCGCCTTCTGCCACCAGCACGGCGATGCGGGTCTTCCCCGCTTTCGCCTCGCCGGGGATCCCGGCGTAGGTGGCCAGGGTGATCTGGGGGAAGTCCTTGTCCTTCGGCTGCTTCCCGGCCAGCTTCTTGAGCTCGTCGAGCACTTCGTCGTAGGGTGCGATGCGGTCCACCAGGCCGAGCTTCTTGGCTTCCTCGGCCTCGATCAGTCCCCGCTCGTCGGCGATGGCCTGGAGATCACTGGCCGGCTTGTTGCGATCCTTGGCGACCGTGTCCTTCCACTCGCCCCAGATGTCGTTCAGCAGCATCTGGATCTGCTCGCGATTGGGATCGCTCATGCGGTCGGTGATGAAGGGCTCCACCGCGCTCTTGTACTTGCCCACGCGGGTGACCTGCACCTCCACGCCGTACTTCTTGAAGGCTTCGCCGAAGAACATGGGCTCGCTGGCCAGGCCGTTCACTTCCATCTCGCCGAAGGGATTGATGAACACCGTCGTCGCGCCCGCGGCCAGGTAGTAGTCCCGCTTGCCCCAGCCCAGGTTGTAGGCCAGCACCGGCTTCTTGGCCTTGAACCGCTGGATGGCCTCGCGCAGCTCGCGCAGCTGGGCCGGACCGGCGTTCTGCAGGTTGCCGGTGATGAACAGGGCCGTGATGCGGGAATCGGAAGCGGCCCGGTCGAGGGCCTCGATGGCCACCGGCAGCACCTGGCTGCGGGCGCCGCCCCCACCCAAGGCCTCGCTGATCGCCTCACTGGGCTCGGGGTCGCGCTCACCATCCGACAGGCTCGTGTCCAGGTCGAACACCAGCACGGCTTTGCCTGGGACCGTCGGCTTGCCTGAGGATCCGACGACTGCCAGCAGGCCGAAGAACAGCACGAACGCCAAGCCCCCGGCCACCATCAGGGCCAGGAGGGTGGCGAAGAAACTCTTGAAGAAGTCCTTCATGGCGGCTCCGGAGAAGACCCTTCAGGATGGCAGAAACGGCCCGGACCTACCGCAGCCGGGCCACCAGGGCCAGGAAGGCGTCCAGGGTCCTGGGCACGGCCGCGGCGGTGCGGGCATCGGTGGGCGCGCCCGCCGCGTCCAGCTGCTGGTCCGCCTGCGGGACGGTGATCGCCTCGGGAAGCGCCAGCGCGCCCATGTTGGCCAGGGTGGCGCGCCACGCCATCAGGCCCCGGGCGCCTCCGAAGGCCCCGGGACTGGCTGCGCAGAGCAGCACGGGCAGCCCCGCCCACGGGCTGGGCTTCATGGTGCTGAGCCAATCCACGGCGTTCTTCAGGTGGCCGGGAATGCCCGCGTTGTACTCCGGGGACACGATGACGAGGCCGTGAGCCTTGAGCAGTCCGGCATGCAGGGCCTGGATGGCGGCGGTAGGCGCCTCCCCGTCTTCGTAGAGCGGCAGGCGCAGGGCCTCACCAGAAAAAGGGGAGGCCTCGTGCCCACGCGCCTCCAAAGTCTGGGCCAGATAATCCAGGAGCCTCGCATTGAGCGAAGCGGGGCGGAGGCTTCCACCCATCAGCACCAGTCGCATTGTTTCTCCTGAGATGTGACCTGGATCAATCCTGACTTAATTGGTAAGCTTTTTCATCCCCTGGAGGATGGCATGTCCAACTACCCCGAACACATGGTGGCCCCGATGCGAGACGAGCTGGTCCAGGTCGGGTTCCGGCAGCTCCTGACCCCCGCCCAGGTGGACGAGGCCCTGCAGAAGCCCGGCACCACCCTGCTGGTGGTGAACAGCGTCTGCGGCTGCGCGGCGGCCGGTGCGCGCCCGGGCGTGGCCGAGGCCCTGCGGTCCCAGGGCCTGCGGTTCGATCAGCTGGTGACCGTCTTCGCCGGTATGGAAAAGGAAGCCACGGCCCAGGCGCGCGAATACTTCGAGGGCGCCATGCCCACCAGCCCCCAGGCCGCGCTCTTCAAGGACGGGCAGCTGGTCCACCTCATGCAGCGCCAGGATTTCCTCGGCCACAGTCCCGAGGAGATCGCCGCCACTCTGACTGGCGCCTACCGCCGGACCGTGGCCGCGAGCTGAACCCGTCCGACACGGGACTTGAAGTAGGCTGGGAGCGGAGAATCCGGATGCCCAAGCCCCTGTCCCACTTCAGGATCGTGGACCTGTCCTGCGTGCTGGCCGGTCCCTTTGCCACCCAGCTCCTGGCTGATCTCGGGGCGGAGGTGCAGAAGCTGGAGCCTCCCGAGGGCGATCCCACCCGGGGCTGGGGCCCACCCTTCGAGGACGGTGATGCGGGCGAGAGCGCCTACTTCCGTTGCGCCAACCGGGGGAAGACCAGCCGCACCATCGACCTGCACACCGAGGCGGGCAAGGAGCAGCTCTTTGATCTCCTGAAAGAGGCTGACGTCCTGGTGGAGAACTTCCGCGCCGATTCCGCGGATCGCCTGGGCCTGGGCTGGAAGCGGCTGCACGCGAAGTTCCCGAAGCTCATCCTCGCCTCGGTGCGCGGCTTCGCCTCGGATGTCACGGCCTCCCGCCGCGCCGGCTACGACTTCATCATCCAGGCCGAGAGCGGCTGGATGGCCATCACCGGCGAACCCGACGGCCGTCCCATGAAGGTGGGCGTGGCCCTGGTGGACGTGCTGGCGGGCCTCTACTGCGCCAACGGCATCCAGGCTGCCCTGCTGCACCGAGAGCGCACCGGAGAGGCCCTCCACATCGAAGTCCCGCTCATGGAGGCGGCCCTCGCCGGCCTGGTGAACGTGGCCGCGGGCTCCCTCATGACCGGGGAACCGCCCCGCCGCTGGGGCAACGCCCATCCCCAGATCGTGCCCTACCAGTCCTTCCGCTGCCAGGACGGTGACGTGGCCATCGGCGTGGGCAGCGACCGCCAATTCGAGGTGCTGGCCATGTGGCTGGGCCTGGACCTGGAAGCCCGCCCCGAGTGGAAGAAGAATCGCGGCCGGGTCAAAGACCGCGAGGAGCTGGTGGCCCTCATCGAAGCCCGCACCGGGGAAAGCACTGTGGAGGAGGTGCTCTCCATGTGCGAGGCCAACGCCATCCCCGCCAGCCGCGTGCGCAGCGTGGACGAGGTGCTGTATCGCCAGGGTGGAACCCTGCACAACCTGCTGCAGCCCCTCTTCGAGATGGAAACCAACACCATGGTGCCCACCCTGGCCACGCCGCTGCTCCTGAACGGCGAGCGGCCCTGCGCCCCCCTGCCCCCACCTCGCTGGAAGCCATGAAACGCACCCCGCGCCTGGTTCCCATCGGAGCCCGCCAACCCAGCCAGAAGGCTGAGGCGCGCCTGCGGCAGGCTTGGCACTTCGTGGTCGGTCCGGCCCTGGCGGACCGCACCCGCCCCCTGCGCGTGGATCGGGACATCCTGGTCATGGGCTGCTGGGAGCTGTCCCGCATCGCGGCCCTCCGCGAAGCCGCCGAGGCCGTCTGGCCCCAGGTCCGCGACCGCATCCACCGTGCCCTGGGCCTGAGCCTCAAGGGACTGCAGATCATTCCCTGCGACCCTCCGGGCGAGGTCCCCGAACGCCACGAGGATCCCGACCCCCTGCGCCGCGCCCTCCGTCTCCTCGAGGCCCGCCGCAAAGAGCGGATTCGCCTCGGCCTCGAATCCGAATAGGAGCCCGCTGGACGCCTCGGGCCGTTTCCAGTAGAGTCAAACCTTCGTCGGGGCGTGGCTCAGCCTGGTAGAGCGCTCGGTTCGGGACCGAGAGGTCGGAGGTTCGAATCCTCTCGCCCCGACCAGATATGCGAAGGGCACCCCACGGGGTGCCCTTCGCATATCTGCACGAATGAGGATTCGGACCTCCGAATGGGCTTGTGGAGGCAGGACTAAATGTCCTGCCGGAGCAAGACCGGCGGCTGGCGCAGCCAGACGCGGTTCGAATCCGGTGCCCTGGTGGGCCGCCGCCAAATACGGAGAACGGCCAACCTCCGAGTTGGGCCGCCGGAGGCGCGACTTGATCTCGCGCCGGAGCAAGACCGGCGGCTGGCGCAGCCAGACGCGGTTCGAATCCGGTGCCCTGGTGGGCCGCCGCAAAATACGGAGAACGGCCAACCTCCGGTTGGGCCGCCGAAGCCGGCAGCCGTGCACTGCTGAATGGGTCGACATCAGAAGGGTAAGCGGCCTGGGCTGTGGCGCGACGGCTCCCCTTGCCGAGCCTCTGTCCTGCCGGAGCAAGACCGGCGGCTGGCGCAGCCAGACGCGGTTCGAATCCGCCCCCCTGATGAGTCGGCGCCGAATATGGGGAACGATTCGAACCTCCGAGTGGGATTTCGAAGGCGCGACTTGATGTCGCGCCGGAACAAGACCGGCGGCTGGCAATGCCAGACGCAGTTCGAATCCAGGCTCTGATGGGTCGGTGCGAAACACGGAGAACGGCCAGGCCCTCACAAGTGGCCTCCTGGCCACATTGCGGACCGCAATCGGAACGAGCCCCTCCTCGGTCACCACGAAAAACGGGGCGCACCCACCCCCCACAAGTGGCCCCACCTCACCCCACCGCGGCATCGAATTCCTCCAAACCCAACCCCCACCGTGGTCAGACCACGATCTCGCCAAAGGCCCGATCCCGCCTCGCTTTTCGTGATCCGTGCCCTCGCTCCTCCCAAGCTACAATGGCCAGTTCCGTCCGCCGGGCGGGGAGCCTCCACGATGACCGACGTCTGCACCGTCATGACCACCTGCGGGAGCGAGGAAACCGCCCTCACCATCGCCGCCGCCCTGGTGGATCAGGCCTATGCCGCCTGCGTGAACATCGTCCCCAGCATCAAGAGCTACTACTACTTCAAGGGGGAGACCCACCTCGACGAGGAGGTCATGCTGATCATCAAGACCACCCGGGAACTCTTCCCGCAGGTCTCCGAAGTGATCACCGACCTGCACACCTACGAGGTCCCCGAGATCCTCATGTTCCCCATCGAGGAGGGCTCTGAGCCCTTCCTCGACTGGATCCGCCAGAGCGTGAACCGCCTGGCCTGACCTTCCGCCACCAAGCCTCCCCGGGAGTGACCCCATGGAACAGACCCTGTCCCTCGAATTCCTGCGGGTGGTCGAACAGGCCGCCATCGCCTGTGCCTCCTCCGTCGGTCACGGTCGCCGCAAGTACAGCGACCAGCTGGCCGTCGAGGCCATGCGCAAGGCCATGGAATCCGTGCGGATGGACGCCACCATCGTCATCGGCGAGGGAGAGCGGGACGAGGCGCCCATGCTCTACATCGGCGAGAAGGTGGGCATGGGGGCGGACCTGGATGGCGACAACCCCGCCGTGGACATCGCCGTGGATCCCCTCGAGGGCACCAACCTCTGCGCCACCGGCGCCCCCAACGCCATCGCCGTCCTGGCGGCCACCGAGAAGGGCGGCCTCCTCCACGCCCCCGACCTCTACATGGAGAAGCTCGTCGTCGGCCCCGCCGCCAAGGGCAAGGTGAGCCTCGATGCCCCCGTGCATGAAACGCTCGGAATCATTGCCAAATCACTCGATCGCCAAATTTCCGAGATCACCGTCAGCGTGCTGGACCGCGAGCGCCACGCCCAGCTCATCGCCGACATCCGCAAGGCCGGCGCCCGCATCCAGCTGATTGGTGACGGCGACCTCAGCGCCGCCATCAGCGCCGCCGTCAGCGGCACCGGCATCCACGCGGTCATGGGCACGGGCGGCGCCCCCGAGGGCGTGCTCTCCGCTGCGGCCCTGAAGTGCCTCAACGGCGAGATCCAGGGCCGCCTCAAGGTGGACACCAACACCGCCAGCCGGGAGAAGGCCGAGGCCATGGGCGTGGATTTCGGGCGCATCTACTTCACCGATGACCTCTGTCCCGGCAAGCAGATCGTCTTCGCCGCCTGCGGCGTCACCCATGGCAACCTGCTCAAGGGCGTGCTGCACTTCGGCCACGGCCTGCGCACCTCCAGCCTCATCCTCACCTACGGCGCCCGCCAGGTCCGCTTCATCGACACGGTCCACATCAAGGAAGGCGAGAACGTCACCGTCCGTTTCTAGCCGACCGTCATGCCGGAGTCGTTCCGCACCCGCCTCATGCGCTGGGGCTTCAACCTGTGGCCCTGCTACCGGGGCACGGGCGGGCGCGTCACCTTCATCGCCGCGGACTGGCGGGAGGTGCGGGTGCGCCTGCCCCTGTCCTGGCGCACCCGGAACATCGTGGGCACGATCTTCGGCGGCAGCCTGTACGGAGCCGTGGATCCCTTCTACATGATCATGCTCATGAAGAACCTGGGACCCGGGTTCGCCGTGTGGGACAAGGCCGCCGCCATCCGGTTCCGCAAACCCGGCCGCGGCACCCTCGGCGCCACCTTCAGGCTGGATGGACCCGAGCTGGCGGAGATCCGCCGCCTGCTCCTGGAGCAGGCCAAGGTGGATCGAACCTACACCGTCATGCTTGTGGATGAAAGGGGTGTTATTCACGCCGAAGTACAGAAAACAATACATATATCATTAAACAAGCCTTCCTGATAGGCTATTGCCCTCATCTTACGAGGTTATCCATGCTCTCCCCCCTGCGCCTTTCGCTCGGCCTCTGTCTCGGACTCGCAACCTTCACCCTGGCGGCCCAGTCCAAGCCCGGGGTGGATCCCGCGAACCTCGATTCGACCGTGAAGCCCTGCGAGGACTTCTACGCCTATGCCAACGGGGGCTGGCTCAAGTCCCACAGCCTGCCCGCGGACAAGGCCCGCTTCGGCGCCTTCGAGGAGGTGAGCGAGCGGAATCGCGCCATCCTCAAGCAGATCCTGGAAGAGACCAGCGCCAAGACCGTCTGGTCCAAGGGCAGCGTCCAGCAGAAGGTGGGTGATTTCTACGCCTCTGGCATGGACGAGGCCGCCATCGAGAAGCGGGGCCTCGCGCCCCTGAAGCCCACCCTCGCCACCATCGAGGGGCTGAAGGATGCCAGGCAGCTCCCCGCCCTGCTGGCCAAGCTGCATGCCCAGGGCCTTCCCGGCGGCTTCGGCTTCTTCGTGCGCCAGGACGCCAAGGCCTCCACCCAGTACCTGGGCTACCTCAACCAGGGCGGCACGGGCCTGCCGGACCGCGACTACTACCTGAAGGACGACGCCCGCAGCAAGGACATCCGCGCCAAGTACGAGCAGCACATCGCCAGGATGTTCCAGCTGGCGGGCGATGCTCCCGGCCTTGCCGCCGTCCGCGCCAAGGTGGTGCTGGAGCTCGAGACCCGCATGGCCCAGGCTCAGTGGACTCGTGTGGAGCAGCGCAATCCCCAGAAGCTGTACAACAAGCGCACCATGGATCAGCTGGCGGGCGAGGCTCCCGGCTTCGACTGGAAGGCCTACTTCCAGGCCCGCGGCGTGAAGCAGGCGGACCTGAACCTCTCCCAGCCCTCCTACTTCCAGGCCTTCGGCAAGCTGGCCGCGGAAGTCCCGGCCACCCAGTGGCGCACCTACCTCCGCTGGCATGCCCTCAATGCCACCGCGAGCCTGCTGCCCAAGGCTTTCGGCGAGGAGGCCTTCGCCTTCCATGGCAAGGTGCTGAGTGGAACGCCGGAGCGCGAGCCCCGCGCCAAGCGCATCGAGGCCGCCACGGACAGCACCCTGGGCGAGGCCCTGGGACAGCTCTACGTGAAGGTCGCCTTCCCGCCCGAGGCCAAGGCCAAGGTCCTGGAGATGGTGGAGAACCTGCGCGTCGCCCTCCGCGAGCGCATCACGAACCTCGACTGGATGGGGGCGGATACCAAGCAGCAGGCCATCAAGAAGCTCAATGCCTTCGGCGTCAAGATCGGCTACCCCGACAAGTGGAAGACCTACGCCTTCGACGTGAAGCGCGACGACTACTTCGGCAATGTCCGCCGGGCCTCGGCCTTCCGCATCCAGGAGAACCTCAAGAAGCTCGGCAAGTCCATCGACCGGACCGAGTGGAGCATGACGCCGCCCACCGTGAATGCCTACTACAGCCCGACCATGAACGAGATCGTGTTCCCCGCGGGCATCCTGCAGCCGCCCTTCTTCGATCCCAGGGCGGATGACGCCGTGAACTACGGCTCGCTGGGCTTCGTCATCGGCCACGAGATGACCCATGGCTTCGATGACGCCGGCAGCCAGTTCGATGCCGAGGGCAACCTCAAGAACTGGTGGACCGAGGCGGACAAGAAGGCCTATGAGTCCCGCACCGACCTGGTGGTGAAGCAGTACGAAGCCTACGAGCCCATCAAGGGCGAACACGTCAACGGCAAGCTGACCCTGGGCGAGAACATCGCCGACATCGGCGGCCTCAAGATCGCCTTCGCCGCCTACCAGAACAGCCTCAAGGGCAAGGCCACTCCGGGGCCCATCGACGGCTTCACCGGGCCCCAGCGCTTCTTCCTGGGCGCCGCCGCGGTCTGGCGCAACCACATCCGCGAGGCGGCCCTGTCCCTGCGCCTCAAGACCGATCCCCACAGCCCCGGCCGCGAGCGCGTGAACGGCCCCCTGTCCAACCTGCCCGAGTTCTACGAGGCCTTCACCTGCGCCGATGGCCAGCCCATGAAGCGCGACGCGAAGGTGCGTCCGGCCATCTGGTAAACCGCCCCGCCGCTCCGCTGAAAGGATGCTCCTTGAAAGCCCGATCCCTTCTGTCGCTCCTGGTCCTGATGCCCGCCCTGGTCGCGGGGTCCCCGTCCCGTCCGGCCCCCAAGCCCATCCTCGGGGTGGACCCCGCCTACATCCAGACGGCGACCTCCCCCTGCAAGGACTTCTACGGCTTCGCCAACGGCGCCTTCGACCGGGTGGCCATCCCGGGGGAGTACGCCTCCTACGGGGTCAACCAGGAGATCGATGAGCGCAACTTCACGCTCCTGAAGGGCATCCTCGAGGCCTCCGCCCGCAGGGGAGGGGCCAGGGGCAGCGTCGGCCAGCGGGTGGGGGATTTCTACGCCGCCGGGATGGATGAAGTCCGCATCGAGAAGGCCGGGCTCAAGCCGCTGGCCCCCGTCTTCCGGTCCATCCAGGCCGTGAAGACGCCCCGGGATCTGGTGGCCGAATTGGGCCGCCTTCATGCTTTGGGCGTCCCCGCCGGGTTCAGCTTCGGCGTCCAGGTGGATGACAAGGACAGCAGCGCCATGATCGCCAGCTTCTATCAGGGCGGCCTGGGCCTGCCCGAGCGGGACTACTACCTGCGCCCCGGCAAGGAGGCCGACGAGATCCGCCAGGCCTACCAGCGCCACATCGCGAGCATCTTCACCCTGGCCGGCGACGGGCCGGCGGTGGCCCAGGCCAAGGCCGTCAAGGTGCTGGCCCTCGAGACCAGGCTGGCCCAGGCGTCAAAGACCCTGGTGGACCTCCGGGATCCCCAGGCCAACTACCACAAGGTGGCCCGGCGGGATCTCGGCGCCCTGGCCGCCATCGACTGGGACACCTACTTCGCCGCCGTGGCCCTGCCCGCCGCCGAGGCCCATGTCCTGGTCGGCCAGCCTGAGTTCTTCAAGGCCCTGGCCGGGCTGCTGGGCTCCGAGCCCATGGAGGACTGGCGCACCTACCTCCGTTGGCACATGCTGCGCAGCGCCTCCCCCTTCCTGGGGAGGGCCTTCGTCAGCGAGAACTTCGCGTTCTACGGCAAGGTCCTCTCGGGGACGACCGAGCTCCGGCCCCGCTGGAAGCGCGTCCTGACCGCCGCCGACCGCGCCCTGGGCGAGGACCTGGGCCAGCTCTACGTCAAGACCGCCTTCAGTCCCGCCGCCAAGGAACGCGCCCTGAAGATGGTCCACTTCCACAAGGAGGCCATGCGGGCCCGCATCCTCGCCGCGGACTGGATGGTCGAGGCCACCAAGGCCCAGGCCCTGAAGAAGCTCGACACCATGCGCAGCAAGGTCGGCTACCCCGACCGCTGGCGCGACTACAGCGGCCTGAAGGTGTCGCGCCAGTCCTTCCTGGCCAATGTCCAGACCGCCTCCGCCTTCGAGTTCCGGCGCCGCATGGCCAAGCTCGGCAAGCCCGTGGACCGCAGCGAGTGGTTCATGACGCCCCAGACCAACAACGCCTACTACGATCCCAGCCTGAACGAGATGTGCTTCCCCGCCGGCATCCTCCAGCCCCCCTTCTTCGATGAGAAGGCGGACGACGCCTCCAACTACGGCGCCCTCGCCTCCACCATCGGCCACGAGCTGACCCACGGCTTCGACGACCAGGGCCGCCAGTACGACTGGCAGGGCAACCTCAAGGACTGGTGGACCGCCGAGGATGCCCAGCGCTTCGAGGCCCGGGCCAACCACATCGTGAAACAGTACGAGGCCTTCGAGGTGCTGCCCGGCCTGCACATCAACGGCAAGCAGACCCTCGGGGAGAACATCGCCGACATCGGCGGCCTGCGCGTGTCCTACGAGGCCTTCAAACTGGCCATCCAGGGCAAGAGCCCGGCCAACATCAACGGCTTCACGCCGGACCAGCGGTTCTTCATCGCCTTCGCCCAGGGCTGGCGCACCAACCAGCGGCCCGAGGCCCTGCGCCTGGGCGTCACCACCGACGTCCACTCCCCGGTGCGCTGGCGGGTACTCGGTCCCGTGGCGGACTTCCCGGAGTTCAGGAAGGCCTTCGGCTGCGAGGCCCCTCCTGCCGGCCAGGCCCGCACGGCCATCTGGTAACCTGCCCCCATGAGACTGCCCGCAGCCGCGCTCCTGCTAGCCACCCTGGGGCTTTCCGCCCAGGAGAACCCCGGGGGGAACCGCATGGGCATCGGCCTCTCCGCCCTTGTCCCCCTCGCCACCTGGGGGTCCTCCTTCGACACGGGCTTCCAGGTTGGACTGCAGGTGCATTTCAATCGCGAGAGCCGGCATCTCGGCCGCCTCCGCATCGACTACCTGCAGGCGGACACGAAGCGGCCCATCCAGACCGGCATCTGGGACGTCTGGAACGGCAGCGCCTGGGTGCCCACTCCCCAGTGGGCCACGGGCCGCATGGAAGCCTACTCCGTGGCCTATGAGTGGCTGCCGCACCTGGAAAACCACAGCCGCAGCGGTCCCTTCGGCATCCTCGGCCTCGGGGGCACCCTCTGGAACGAGACCCGCCGGTCCACGAACCCCGCGTTTGGCGGCACCGACACGGATTCCGACCTGGGCTTCACCGTCAGCGCCGGGGCCGGCTGGCGTTTCAATCCCCATGCCACCGTCGAGGTGCGCTACGTCGACAGCGATCTGACCACCACCTCGGGCACCCACCACTACGGCTCCCACCGTTCCTACCTGACCGTCGGCACCAGCCTCCGGTTCTGACCCCCTCGTTCCACAGGATTCCCATGCGCCTGCGCCCCCTCGCCCTCCTCGTCACGCTCCTTGCCGTCGGCACGGCCCTCGAGGCCTGCACGAACCTGCTCGTCACCAAGGGGGCCAGCAAGGATGGCTCGACGATGATCACCTACTCCGCCGACAGCCATACGCTGTATGGCGAGCTCTACTTCAAGCAGGGGGGCCGCCACCAGCCTGGCGCGTTCCGGGACATCGTCGAGTGGGACACGGGCAAGCCCCTGGGGCGCATCCCCGAGGCCCCGGTCACCTACACCCGCGTGGGCAACATGAACGAGCATCAGCTGGCGATCGCCGAGACCACCTTCGGCGGCCGCAAGGAGCTGCAGGGCCCGAGCGGCATCGTGGACTACGGCAGCCTCATCTACATCGCCCTGGAACGGGCCAAGACGGCCCGGGAAGCCATCCAGGTCATGACCAGCCTGGTCGAGACGTACGGCTACGCCTCCACGGGCGAGAGCTTCTCCATCGCCGATCCCAATGAAGTCTGGATCCTCGAGATGATCGGCAGGGGCAAGGGCCAGACGGGCGCCCTCTGGGTCGCCACCAAGCTGCCGGACGGCACCATCAGTGCCCATGCCAACCAGGCCCGCATCCGCCAGTTCCCCCAGGGCGATCCCGCGACCACCCTGTTCAGCAAGGACCTGATCTCCTTCGCCCGCGAGAAGGGCTGGTACAAGGGCGAGGACAGCAAGTTCAGCTTCGTGGACACCTATGCCCCCCTCAGCTTCGGCGCGCTGCGCGCCTGCGAGGCCCGGGTCTGGAGCATCTTCAACCGCGCCGCCAAGAGCCAGAAGATCCCCATGGATTTCGTGAAGGCCGAGAAGGGCGCCAGGCCCATGCCGCTCTTCGTCAAGCCCGACCAGAAGCTGGACGTGCGCGACGCCATGGAGCTCATGCGGGACCACTACGAGGGCACCGACTTCGACATGACCAAGGACATCGGCGCGGGCCCCTACAAGCTCCCCTACCGCTGGCGGCCCATGGGCTTCAAGATCGATGGCCAGGACTACGTCCATGAGCGCGCCATCAGCACCCAGCAGACCGGCTTCTCCTTCGTGACCCAGAGCCGCTCCTGGCTGCCCGATCCCGTCGGGGGCGTGCTCTGGTTCGGGGTGGACGACACCTACACCACGGTCTACGTGCCCATCTCCTGCGGCGTCCAGGCCCCTCCCAAGGCCTTCGCCGAGGGCACCGGCAACTTCAGCGAGTTCAACTGGGACAGCGCCTTCTGGACCTTCAACTTCGTCACGAACTACACCTACACCCGCTGGAGCGACATGATCGTGGATGTCCAGAAGGTGCAACGCGAGTACGAGGGCCGCTACCTGGCGAACCAGGCCGAGGTGGACCGCACCGCCCTCGACCTCTACAAGAAGGATCCCGCCAAGGCCAGGGAGTACCTCACCCAGTACGCCGCGAAGGAGACTTCCCAGCTGCATGCCCGCTGGCGGAAGCTGGGCGAGTTCCTCATCTGGAAGTACCTGGATGGCAACGTGCGCAATGAGAAGGGCGGGGTCACCCACCCCAAGGCCCCCGAGGACTGGCTGCGCTGCATCGTCAAGGAGCACGGCGACGTCATCAAGGTGAAGAAGGTCGAGGGGCTGGCTCCGGACGAGGATTAGCCTCCGGTCTGACCACCCGACGAGAATCCATGAGGGCCCCATTACGGGGCCCTCATGCTTTGCAAACCAGGCATCCACCTCGCAGTTGTGACGCCCGCCAATCCTTGCCCCATGGGATCATGGGCGGTTCCCACGAGGCCCCCATGCACCGCCCGGATCCGCATTCCTACTACGATGCCGCCCAGCCCAAGGCCCGCCGGTTGCGACTGAAGCTGGGAGTGGATTTCTCCGCCAAGCGCCTCGAGGGCGAGGTGGTGCTGGAATTCGGGAAGGCCTTCGGCGGCCCGCTCGATCTCGACACCAAGGGCCTGGACATCCGCACGGTGCAGGTGCCCGGTCACGGTCCCGTCGCCTGGGAGCTGGGCGAGGCCGACGCCATCCTGGGCCAGCGCCTGCGCATCGAGGTGCCCCAGGGCTCCCAGGAAGTGGCCATCACCTATGCCACCGGCGCCGAGGCCATGGCCCTGCAGTGGCTGGAGCCCGAACAGACCGAGGGCAAGGTCGCGCCCTACCTCTTCAGCCAGTGCCAGCAGATCCACGCCCGCAGCATGGTGCCCTGCCAGGACACGCCAGTGGCCCGCATCGCCTACCAGGCGGAAGTGACGGTGCCCGAAGGCCTCACGGCGGTGATGTCCGCAGGACCAGCCGGGGATGAGGCCCTCGGGAATGGCCGCCACGTCTACCGCTTCAACATGCCTCAGCCCATTCCCTCCTACCTCTTGGCTCTTGCCGTGGGCCGGCTGGAAGCCCGCGACCTCAGCCCCCGCGCCCGCGTGTGGGCCGAGCCGGAAACCGTCGCCGCCGCCGCCTGGGAATTCGCGGGCGTGGAAGACATGATCCTGAAGGCCGAAGCCCTGTTCGGGGCCTATCCCTGGGACCGCTACGACATGCTCGTGCTGCCTCCCTCCTTCCCCTACGGCGGGATGGAGAACCCCCGCATGACCTTCCTCACACCCACCCTCCTGGCGGGGGACCGCAGCCTGGTGGACGTGGTGGCCCATGAGCTGGCCCACAGCTGGACCGGCAACCTCGTCACCAACGCCAGCATGGAGCACTTCTGGCTGAACGAGGGGTTCACGGTCTGGGCGGAGCGGCGCATCCTCCGCACTCTGCACGGCGACGATGCCGCCGCACTGGGCTGGGCCATGGGCCAGAAGGCCCTGGAGGACAGCCTGGCCCGCTTCAAGGACGAACCCCACCTCACCGTCCTCCGGATGCACCTGGAAGGCATCGATCCCGATGACGCCTTTTCCAGCATCCCCTACGAGAAGGGCGCCCGGCTGGTGGCGGCCCTGGAGCAGGAAGTGGGCGAGGAGCGATTCCTCCGCTTCATCCGGGACTACATGGATGCCTTCCGCTTCACCTCCATCACCACGGAGCAGTTCTGCGCCTTCGCGGAGGCCAAGCTGCCGGGCGCCCTGGAAGCCGTGAACGCCCGCGCCTACCTGGACCAGCCCGGCCTGCCGGGCACCGCCCCGGAATTCCGCAGCGCCCAACTGGACGGGCTCACGAAGCTGGCGCAGAGCTGGACCGCCGGCGGCCGCCCCAGCGCCCAGCAGATCGCAGGCTGGAAGCCCGCCGAACTGCAGGTCTTCCTGCAGAAGCTGCCGCGCCAGCTGACCACCGCCGACTGCGCCTGGCTGGACGAGCACTTCCAGCTCATGGGCCGCGGCAATCACGAGATCCTGGTGGAGTGGCTCACCCTCGCCGCCGCCGCCGACTACGAGCCCGCCTTCCCCCGCATCCGCGAGGTGCTGCTCCGGGTGGGCCGCATGAAGTACCTGCGCCCCCTCTACGGCGCCTTGGGCGGGTCGCCCCGCACCCGCGCCCTGGCCCGCGAGATCTTCGCCGCCGCCAGCCCGGGTTACCACGGCCTCTCCCGCCGCGTGGTCCAGTCCGTCCTCGAAGCCTATTCCGCCTAGCGCCCCCCAGGAGCACCCATGTCCCATGGATCCGTACCCCAGGAGATCAAGGGTCTGCCTGCCAATGCGCGGCGGCCCCTGCAGCCCGGCGAGGCCTACGTGCCCCTGGTGCCCCAGGATGGTGTTCCCGAAGTGACGCCCCGGGCCGTCACCATGGGCCTGATCTTCTGCGCCATCTTCAGCATGGCCGCCGCCTACCTGGCCCTGAAGCTGGGCCAGGGCATCGAGGCCGCCATCCCCATCGCCATCCTGGCCGTGGGCCTGAGCCGTTTCTTCCCCCGCAAGAACACGATCCTGGAGAACGTCATCATCCAGAGCATCGGCGCCAACAGCAGCCACGTGGTGAGTGGCGCCGCTTTCACCATCCCCGCCCTCTACGTTCTGGCCAACACGCCGGGCAGCGGCGTGCCCAATCCCACCCTGTGGCAGGTCTGCCTGGTGAGCTTCCTGGGCGGCTGCATCGGCATCCTCTTCATCCTGCCCCTGCGCCACCACTTCATGGTCGAGAACCACGGCATCTTCCCCTGGCCCGAGGCCACCGCCACCGCCGAGATCCTGGTGACGGGCGAAAAGGCCGGCAACCAGGCCAAGGAACTCGCCGTGGCCGCGGGCATCGGCATGCTCTACGACTCCCTGACCAGCGTCTTCCGGGTCATGGGCGAGAACCTCACCCTCAAGAGCATGTGGATAGGCACGGCGCTGCGCGAGCGCTTCTTCGCCTTCAACTTCCTCAACAACGCCGCCACGCTGGGCATCGGCTACATCATCGGCCTGCGCTACAGCGCCGTCATGGCGGCCGGCTCCATCTTCAGCATGTTCGTGCTGGTGCCCCTCTTCCATGCCATCGGCCAGCACGTGCCCGTGGTCATCGCGCCAGGCACCAAGCTCATCGCGGACATGAACCCGGAGCAGGTGTTCTTCTCCTACATCCGCATCGTCGGCGTGGGCGCCATCGCCGGTGCCGGCGTGATGGGCGTGCTGGCCTCCATGCCCAACATGATCCGCTCCATCATCAGCAACATGAAGGCCCTGCTGGCGGGCGAGAAGCCCGGCGCCGAGGCCGTGGTCGTCCACCGGACCGACCGCAGCCTTCCCGGCGGCATGATCGCCGCCGGTCTGGTGACCTGCGCCCTGGGCATCCTGCTGTTCCTCACCTTCGGCCTGGGCATCAAGGATTCCCTGGTGCCGGCCCTCGTGGCGACCGCCGTCATCATGGTCATCGCCTTCTTCTTCGCCCCGGTGGCCGCTCGCGCCATCGCCACCATCGGCACCAACCCCATCAGCGGCATGACCATGCTCACCCTGGTGATCACCGGCGGCCTGATGCTCAAGCTCAACTTCACCGGCGGCTACGGCATGTTCCTCACGATGATGGTGGGCGGCATCGTCTGCACGGCCCTGGCGGCCTCCGGCGCCTTCAGCACCGACCTCAAGATCGGCCACTGGATCGGCGCCACGCCGGCCCGGCAGATCGCCTGGAAGTTCGTGGGCACCCTCGTGGCGGCCCTCTTCACGGGCCTGGCCATGTGGCTGCTGGCCAACCAGAAGCTGCCGGATGGCGCCTACGCCATCGGCACCAACGCCCTGCCCGCCCCCCAGGCCAGCGCCATGAAGGCCATTCTCGAAGGCATCTTCGGCACCGTCTCCATGCCCCTGCGCTGGTACGCCTTCGGCCTGGGCGTCATGCTCTCCATCGTGCTGCGCATGGTGGAACTGCCCGCCCTGGGCTTCGCCCTGGGCATGTACCTGCCCATCGAGCTGAACACGCCCCTCTTCCTGGGTGGCCTCCTCTCCCACTGGGTGAACCGGCCCAAGGCCGGCACCTCCGAGGCCGATGCCAAGGCCCGCGAGAACCGCGGCGTGCTCATCGCCAGCGGCCTCATGGCCGGAGGCGCGATCATGGGCGTCATCGCCTCGGCCATCAAGGCCAAGGACAGCTGGCGGGAGGGCTTCCCGGTGCTCAGCCTCCACCAGGCCGAAGGGGCTCTCGGCGAGTGGATCGGCCTCGGGGCGCTCGTCGCCCTCTGCCTCTACGTCGTCGTCTACAGCCGGCGGGCGAAGGGCGAGGCCTGAATAGGAAAAGAAAATTTAACCGCAGATGTCGCAGATGCCCGCAGATGAACAGCCGGACCCGATTATCGGCGAGACTCAGCATGGTCCTTTCAAGATCAAAAGCGGAATCCACAGATTCCACAGTGGCCAGATGGGCGCCGACCCCGCGCATGGGCCTGCGGCCCCCCCCGTCTCCCCCCCCAACCCCCTTTTGGCGAAGCGGCATCTCCAGACAAACCCACGGGCGCTCTTTTTCAATCTGTGTGAATCTGTGAAATCTGTGGACCCATCGCCTTATCTGCGTCACCTGCGGATAATTGTCATTCCATCTTTTCCTGACCCCTGAAGTTTGAGTCAACGTTTGGCCCGTTCCCCCGGTATGCATAGGTGAGGGAGGAATCGTGACGTGTTTCCGGGATCCGAGGCCGCGCTGATGGACGAGGGGTCCGCCTCCCTCCCGGAAGCCCCGGCGGTGGATCCGCTGGCGCCCCTCATCCAGCGCATCCTCGGCGGCGAGGTGGACGCCTTCGAGGACCTGATGGCCCACACCGAGGCCCGCGTGCTGGCCCTGGCCTGGCGGATGCTTGGTGACCGGCATCTGGCCGAGGACGCCGCCCAGGAAACCTACCTGCGGGTGTTCCGGTCCCTGCGCACCTTCCGGCTGGACGAGCGCTTCGAGGCCTGGCTGGTGCGCATCGCCGTGAACGTCTGCCGGGACCTGGCCCGCAAGCGGGGCCCCCTGCCGTTGCCCCTCGATTCCATGGAAATGCTGCCCCGTGATCCCACGCCCACGGAGGCGGAAGAGGTCACCCTGCTGGGCCAACGCCGCGCCCTGGTCCAGCAGGCCCTCGCTAGCCTGCCCCAGGGGGAACGCGCCGCCCTGGTGCTGCGGGACCTGGAAGGCTTCTCTACGGAGGAGGCCGCCCGCCTCCTCGGCGTGCGTCCCGTCACCATCCGTTCCCAGGCCGCCTCGGCCCGCGCCAAGGTCCAGGCCTTCTGCACCCGCCTGCTGCATCCCCACGGAGGCCGTCCATGACGCCCCATGTCCACCCTCAGCTTCCCCTCTGGGTCGAAGGTGACCTGGATGCCGCGGACATGGCCGCCGTGGATCACCACCTCGACCAGTGCCCGGACTGCCGGTCGGCCGCGGAGAACCTGCGCGCCAGCCAGATCCAGCTGCGGGAGGCGATGGTGTCCCCCTTCGGAGCCTCCGATCGGGAGCGCCTGCGCCGGCAGGTGATGGTGCAGGTCCGCGCAGAAGGGGCTGCCAAGCCGGTCCGCCGCCTCCTGCCCCGCTTCGCCCTGCTGGCCGCCTGCGCCGCCTCGCTGCTGCTCGCCGTCTTCCTGTGGCGCCAGGGCCCTGCCGCCGTGGCACCAGAGCCCACATCAGCTCCCAAGGGCCACCAGCACCCTGCGCAGCCGCCACCGGCGCTGGCCGTCCGGCAGGATCCGTCCCCGCCCCGCACCCGGGACCCGCCGCCTCCCCACGGGAAGCCCAGCCCCCGGCCGGCCCGACCCGCATCGAATTCCAGACCGCCGACCCCACCATCCGCATCATCTGGCTGGCCCAGAGCAAGCCCCTGCCCGACACGACCCCATCCCTGGAGGAGAAGTCATGACCATCATCCGCACCCTCGCCCTCGCCACCCTGCTGGCCTCGGCCCTCGCTGCCCAGGCGCCCCCCGCCACGCCCGCCCCGCAGACGGAGCCCGACCCCGCCATCTTGAAGGCCATGCGGAGCAAGGTGTTTGTGATCCAGCACCGGGATCCCCTGCGGCTCAGAGGACCCTCGGCCCCTCGGTAAGCGGCACCAGGGCGCCACGATGCGACTGGTCAAGGAGGGGGGGTTCAACACACCATCACCGTGCGATTTCCCGGAGAACCTTGCCCTCATCGAGGAGGCGCATCAAGCGCCTGGACGTGCCTGCCGCCGATCCAGAAGGCCACGGACATGGAATTTACCCTCCACGTGCTCTTCGCGTCGAAGGGGCCGTTGCCGAATGGGGACCTGCCGCCGGAACTCCAGGACGTGGTGAAGCAGCTGAAAGGCACCCTGACCTACCGCGGCTACGCACTGGCCGCCAGCTTCGTCCAACGGGCGCAGGTCCTGGACCATGCAAGAAGCGACACCTCCGGCTTGGGCTATGTCCTGCCGGGCGCCCTGGGGAACGCTGAGGGCAAGGATGCTCCCCGCATGAAGGTGGAGTGGCGTGCCCAGGGGCTCCGGCTCGGGAACCAGGGCGATGGGCCGTCCACCCTGGACGTGGCCTCCTTCCGGTTCGACCTAGAGGAAGAGGCCGCCACCAAATCCGGCACCCTCGCGAAGTTCAACACGCCCCTCTCCCTGCGCGAAGGCGAGCGGGTGGTCGTGGGAACCTCCGTGGTGAAGGACCACGGCGTCGTCGTGGTGCTCACAGTCCGACGTGTGAAATAGGTCCAGGAACAATCGCCACGTCGGATTCCTGGAAAGCCTTGATAAGCGGAGGTGGGCGGAGGACAGGAGGAAAGCGGAGGAGATCCCCTTATCTTTTCTCCGTTTTCCTCCGCTCCTCGGTAGTCCTCCGCTTACATACAGCTTTTGATTTGTCAGCCCTTGAAGCATCCCAGCAGATCCCGCGCCACGCCTCGCGTTCCCGCCACCAGGCTGCCACTCGCGAACCAGGCCTGTCCGCCTTCCCAATCGGTGATGACCCCACCGGCCTCCTGCACCAGCAGGGCACCGGCGGCGATGTCCCAGGGCTTGAGGCCCAGCTCGAAGAATCCGTCGAAGATGCCGCAGGCCACATGGGCGAGATCCAGGGCGGCGCTGCCGGCCCGGCGGATGCCCTTGGCGCGGGGGAAGACGCGCCCCAGCGCCGCATTGAACATCGGCCAGCGATCGCCCAGCTGGAAGGCGAAGCCCGTGGCCAGGAAGGCGCCGTCGAGGCCCGCCTGCTGCGAGACCCGCATGGGCTTGCCGTTCCAGGTGGCGCCCTGGCCGCGCACGGCCAGGAAGCAGTCCCCGCGCAGAGGATCCAGCACGCAGCCCACCACGGGGCCGACCGCATCCCACAGGGCCACGGACACGCACCAGTGCGGGAAGCCCTGGACGAAGTTCAGCGTTCCATCCAAGGGATCGACAATCCAGCGTGTTTCCGCGTCGCCGTGGCTGCCGCCTTCTTCGCCCACAAAGCCGTACTGGGGGAACCGGAAGGCCAGCTCAGTGCGGATGGCGGCCTCGGCGGCGCGGTCGGCCTCGCTCACCACGTCGTTCTTGGTCTTCTCGGTGATGGTGGCGGGATCGAGCCTCCCGGAAGAACCCCAGCAGCACCTCCCCGCCGGCCTGGGCCGCGGCCACGCAGGCCTCCCGCTGTGCGTCGTACATGGTCACCGTCCTTGGCTCGATTCTCCCACGGCGGCCTCGGCCCGGCGCTTGAGGGCCCTCACCAGCACCGGAAACACGAAGAAGTGGAAGGGCAGCGAGGCGTACCAGTAGAGCAGCCCCAGCAGGCCATGGGGCTCGAAGAAGGCCGTCTGCTCCAGCCGCGAGCCGGTGCCCTCCGGCTTGACCATGAACTGCAGCCAGGCGTTGCCGCTGATCCGCATCTCGGCCCGCAGGCGCAGGAGGTGGTCCGGCTCCAGGGCCTCCACTCGCCAGAAATCCACTGGATCACCCACCCGGAGCCGGGTCGGATGGCGCCGCCCCCGCCGCATGCCCATGCCCCCGAGGGCGCGGTCCACAAGGCCCCGGATCTGCCAGAGCCAGTTCCCCGCGGGCCAGCCGCTCTCGCCGCCCAGGGCGCAGAAGGTCTCGAACACGACCTGGGGCGGCGCCTTCACGTGGCGATGGTGCCGCTCCAGCAGCATGCCCTCGTGAGAGCCCAGTTCCCGTCCTTCGGGCTCGCCCGACAGGCTGGAGGCCCAGGTGGTCTCCACGCCATCCTCGTCCAGGCGCTGCAGGGCCAGGGCCAGGGCCTCGCGGTAGCTGAGGGGCTGCACCCGGAACACCTCCAGGGCCCGGGCGTCCCGCACCACCACCTCCGTGCCCATGCCCTCCACCAGGGGGCCCGCGAGCTGCAGGGGGATGGGCGTCACCAGGTCCACCCAGAGCACCGACAGCACGGGCAGCGGCACGTTCATGGGCAGGATGATGCGGCGCAATCCGCGGGCTTCGGCGTAGCCCAGCATCATGCTCCGGTATCTGAGGACATCCCGGCCGCCGATCTCGAAGATGCCCGCCACCCTGGATGCTCCAGGGCCTCCGTCAGGTAGGCCAGCACGTCGCGGACGCCGATGGGCTGGCAGCGGGTGGTCACCCAGCGTGGCGTGATCATGATGGGCAGGCGCTCGGTCAGGTGGCGGATCATCTCGAAGCTGGCACTGCCGCTCCCGACGATGACCGCGGCCCGGAATTCCAGCACGGGCACGCCCATTGAACCCAGCGCTGTCCCCACCTCGTGGCGGCTGGCCAGGTGATCGCTCCGGTGCCCGGTGGAATCCCCCAGGCCGCCCAGGTAGATGATCCGGCGCACGCCGGCCTTCGCGGCAGCCTCTGCGAAGGTCAGGGCCTGCCGCAGGTCCCGCCCCCGGAAATCCGGGCTGTCCTCCCCCATGGCGTGGACCAGGTAGAAGGCCTGCGCCACGCCCACGAGTGCGGCTTCCAGCGACGCGGGATCGGAGACATCCCCCCGCGCGAACTCGACGCCGGGCCAGGCTCGGCCCGCCAGCCGCTGGGGATTGCGGGACAGGCAGCGCACCCGGTGGCCCGCCGCCAGCAGGCGCGGGATCAGCCGGCCCCCGATGTAGCCCGTGGCACCCGTCACCAGGACGAGGGGCCGGCCGGGATCCGCGAGAGGGGCTCCAGGGCCCTGGACGCCGTTCACGCGGGCACCAGATCCGCGAAGACGAACCCATCCCGCGCCACCACCTCGCCGCGGCGGATGGCCACCGGATGCTGGAACATGGGGCCATCCCAGGCGAAGGTGTGGAACTCGCCGCGCTCACCACAGGGATCCACCCCTGGCGGCAGGGCCGCCAGCAGGTCCGCATCGAAGTCACGACCCGCGAACGCCGCATCGAGGGCCTTCGGATCCACGCAGGCGAGCGTGGCCTTCAGCCCCGCCTGGATCATGGCCCGGGCCAAGCCGGCCGTGTCCGGTTCCCAGATTGGGAAGAGGGCTCCAGCCCGGTGCCGGCCAGCTTCTGGATGCGGTAGTCCCGCACCTCCTCCAGGTAGAGGTCGCCGAAGGCCATGGCCTCGATGCCCTCGGCCACCGCCCGGGCGCAGACATCCGCCATGCGGGCCTCGTACACCTCGTTCGGGCAGGGCCAGGGCAGAGGCACCTTCCAGAGCGGCAGGCCCACGGCTTCGGCCTGGGTCTCCAGCAGAACCTCGCGCACGCCATGCATGGCGACCCGGTCGAAGGCCCCGTTGGTGGTGGTGAGCAGCCCGACGACCTCCACCTTCCCTTGCAGACGCAGCACATGCAGGGCCCAGGCGGCATCCTTGCCACTGGACCAGCTCAGGAGGGCCTTGCGACGGGTCATGGGGGCTCCGGGCTCAGTATGGACGCTCGTATATCCTGACGAATTTGGTAAACTTTACCGGGAGACCGCCATGCCCAAGGTCATCAACATCGAACCCACGCCCAATCCTGACGCCCTGAAGTTTCTGGTGCATCCGGCCATCCTGAAGGCGGGCTCCCGATCCTTCAAGGATTTCGGCGCCGCGGTGGGCGATCCCCTGGGTTCCTGCCTGTTCGGCCTGGGCAAGGTCACCTCCGTGTTCTACATGGATCGCTTCGTCACCGTGAACAAGGAGCCGTCGGCGGAGTGGAGCGACCTCATCGATCCCATCTGCGAGGCCATCGAAGATCTGCGGCTGCCCGACAACGACACGGGCGAGGCCGGGGCCCTGGTGACGGGCGGCGACTCCGCCGCCGTGCTGGAGCGCATCAACCACCTCCTCGACACCCGCATCCGGCCCGGGCTGGCCGGCGACGGCGGCGGCCTGGAGGTGATCTCCTTCGATGGCCAGACCCTCCAGATCAGCTACCACGGCGCCTGCGGCTCCTGCCCCTCCTCCACCAGCGGCACCCTGCACTACATCGAGGGCCTGCTTCAGGAGGAGATCAGTCCCAGCCTCCGTCGTCAGCTGGTAGGACGGAAGTCGGAGGTCTCGCCCCACCCGGGCGCCGGGCACCTCGGTCGCGGCCGCAGGCCGTGCCGAGTGGAGATCAGTCCCAGCCTCCGCGTCGTCAGCTGGTAGGGCGGAAGTCGGAGGACTCGCCCCACCCGGGCGCCGGGCACCTCGGTCGCGGCCGCAGGCCGTGCCGAGTGGAGATCAGTCCCAGCCTCCGCGTCGTCAGCTGGTAGGACGGAAGTCGGAGGTCTCGCCCCACCTGGGCGCCTGCCGCCCCGGTCGCGGCCGCAGGTAGGGGTTGCGCCCAGGAAAAAGGCGGGCAACCTAAAGGCATTTCAGGAGATCCGCGTGGTGGTGGCCAAACCCGTCAAGCGTCGCGCCGGCACGGCCGATCACCTCGCCTCGCTGTCCGACCTGCTGCAGGACAGCCGAACCAACTCGGCCCGGCTCTTCGAACATGGTCTGGCGCTGCTGGTGCAGTCCCTCGGCGTGGACAGGGCCCTCCTCACCCGCGTGACCGGGCTTGGCCACGAGGTGTTCTGGTGGTCTGTGGCCCCCCGCGCCAACATGGACGGCATCTTCGAGGCCCCGGAGAAGGGCTTCTGCCCCTTCGTGATCGCCCACCCCGACCGCCCGCTCACCATCCCCGACGCGGCCAAGGAGCCCCGCTGGCGCAAGTCGCCGGGCTACGCGGAGCTCGGGATCCGCGCCTATGCCGGCGTGGCCCTGAAGGTGGGGGACCAGGCCGTGGGCACCCTCTGTGTGCAGCATCACAGCCCCCGCTTGTTCACCCGCGCCGAGCTCGCCCTGCTGCGGACCATGGGGCACCTCATCGCGCGGACGCTTGAATCCGAGAACCTCAAGCGGGAGCTGCAGGCCGCCCTCGATGCCCTGGAGCTGAGCAGTGCCATCGTGGAGGACAGCGCCCTGCTCAGCGCGCGCTCGGGCCTCCCCAACCGCCGCTACCTGGACATCTGGCTGCGCTCCACGCTCTTCATGGCCCGGCGGAGGCGCGAGCCCATGGCCCTCGCTTTGTGGTCCCAGCCCCTGCTGCCAGGCACCAAGGGCCGGCTGGCCACCGTGATGAGCCATCTCCGCGGCGAGGATCTCCTGGTGGAGCTGTCCACGGACCAGTACCTGCTGCTCCTGCCGCACACCAGCGATTCGGGCGCGGAGGTGCTGCTGTCCCGCCTGCGCGCCACCGTCGGCAACCACCCGACCGGCGCCACGCTGTGGCTCCCGGATGGCAAGGACATGACCATGAAGTCGGCTTTGCGTCGTGTGGCCAAAGCCTTTTCCGACGCCAATCGCGAGGGATCCGTCCTCCACTGGAAGCACGACTGAGACCAGCCTCCAGGCCTGCCGGGTGGCCCCGTCCGCGGGTCCATGGGATGATGAGAGGCTCTGGTACAGCCGGTGTGACTCCGGATCTTTGGAGGTGAATGTTGGACACTCCGACCCTGGTGAAGACGGCCCTCCATGCGCTGAATGGCCACGAAGGCCCCAGCCGCGAGGATCTCTGCCACTGGTATGAGCTGATGCACCTCGGGCGCCTCCTGGATGACAAGGCGCCCAACTACCTCAAGCAGGCCATCGGCTGGTCGTACCACGCCCCCTGCGCCGGCCATGACGGCATCCAGCTGGCGGCGGGCCTGGCGTTCCGGGCTGGCCGCGACTTCCTCTTCCCCTACTACCGCGACCTGCTGACCTGCCTCGCCGCGGGCCTCACCCCCGAGGAGATCATCCTCAACGGCATCTCCAAGGCCACCGATGCCGCCGGCGGCGGTCGCCACATGAGCAACCACTTCGCCAAGCCCTCCATCGGCATCCAGAATGTGTCCAGCCTCACGGGGAACCACACCCAGCACGCCGTGGGCCTGGCCCGCGCGGTGAAGACCTATGACCGCGACAGCATCGTGTTCAGCAGCCAGGGGGAATCCTCCCTGTCCGAAGGCTACTGCTTCGAGAGCATCAACGGCGCCGACCGGGAGCAGCTGCCGGTGGTGTTCGTCATCCAGGACAACGGGTACGGCATCTCCGTTCCCAAGCGGGACCAGAGCGCCAACGAGCACATCTGCGACAACTTCAGCGGCTTCACCAACCTGAAGATCATCAAGTGCAACGGCCTCGATTTCCCCGACTCCATGCGCGCCATGGAGGAGGCCCTGGCCTACGTCCGCACCGGCAGGGGCCCGGCCATGGTCTATGCCACCTGCGTGCGCATCGGGAGCCACTCCAACTCCGACCGCCACGAACTCTACCGGGATGAGGCCGAGCGCGCCGAGGCCAAGGCCAAGGATCCGCTGCCCAGGTTCCGGGCCTATTGCCTGGAGCACGGGCTCAGCGAGGATGAGCTGAAGGCCATCGAGATCGACAACCAGGCCCGCTACCTGGCCGCCCATGACAAGGCCATGGCCGCGCCCAATCCGGCTCCGGCCAGCATCTACGACTTCGTCATTCCCGAAGCCTGGGTGTCCGAGCGGTATCCCGAGGGCACCCACCATGAGTCCGGCGAGACCCTGAGCCTCATCGCCGCCCTGAACCAGACGCTGAAGGAGGAGTTCCGGCACAACCCCGACACCTACATGTGGGGCCAGGACATGGCCAACAAGGAGAAGGGGGGCATCTTCAACGTGTCGAAAGGGCTGCAACAGGAGTTCGGCGAGAAGCGCATCTTCAACGGCCCCATCGCCGAGGACTACATCGTGGGCACGGCCAACGGCTTCGTCCGCCTCGACGACAAGATCCGCGTGGTGGTGGAGGGCGCCGAGTTCGCCGACTACATCTGGCCCGCCGCCGAGCAGATCGTGGAGACCAGCCACGACTACTGGCGCAGCAACGGGCAGTTCTCCCCCAACATCACCATCCGCATCGCCTCCGGCGGCTACATCGGCGGCGGTCTCTACCACTCGCAGAACGTGGAAGGCTGGCTCACCACCCTGCCCGGCATCCGCGTCGTGGTGCCCGCCTTCGCTGATGACGCCGCGGGCCTGCTCCGCACGGCCATCCGCAGCCGCGGGACCACCCTCTATCTCGAGCCGAAGTTCCTCTACAACGCGAAGATGGCCCACGCCGTCATTCCGCCGGACTTCGCCGTGCCCTTCGGCAAGGCCCGCGTCCGCCGCGAGGGCACCGATCTCACCATCCTCGCCTACGGCACCCCGGTGCACTTCGCGCTGGAGGCCGCGGCCAAGCTCGAGCAGGAGGGGAAGTCCGCCGAGGTCATCGACCTCCGCAGCCTGAGCCCCCTGGACACCGAAGCCATCGTGGCCTCCGTGAAGAAGACCCACCGCGCGCTCATCGCCCACGAGGACAAGGTCTTCGGCGGCTTTGGCGGCGAGCTGGCGGCCATCGTGGCCTCCGAGTGCTTCCCCTGGCTGGATGCGCCGGTGGAGCGGGTGGGCTCCGAGTTCACCCCCGTGGGCTTCAACCGCATCCTGGAACGCGCCGTCCTGCCCAACACCGACAAAGTGCTGGCAGCGGCTCGCAAGGTTCTTTCGTTCTGAACGCAAAGAAATGTAACCGCGAAAAACGCACTCCATATCTACTCCGAGCTTTCCCGTTTCCTTTTCGCGTTCTTTCGCGCCTTTCGTGGTTCCAATCTTTTTCAGTGTGAGGAGCGCACATGCAGTTCGGTCCCTGGGATGTCCAGATCGTCAGTGGCGGCACCTTTCGCCTGGACGGCGGCGCCATGTTCGGCACGGTGCCCAAGGTGGTGTGGAACAAGATCTACCCCGCCGATGAGGACAACCAGATCCTCATGGACACCAACTGCCTGCTGGTCCGGGGCGAGGTGGACGGGAAGCAGCACGTCATCCTCGTGGACAACGGAAATGGCGACAAGGAGACCGACGACTTCATGGCCCGCTTCAAGTTCCAGGGCCGAGGGGTGCTGGACGCCAGCCTGGCGGAGCACGGCGTGAAGCCCGCGGACATCACCCTCTGCATCCTGACCCACCTGCACTTCGATCACGCGGGCGGCAGCACCCGCTTCGATGCCAATGGCAGCACCGTGCCGAGCTTCCCCAACGCCCGCTATGTGGTGCAGGCGCAGGACCTCGCCGATGCCAGGCAGCCCCACCTGCGCGTGAAGGCCAGCTACCTGCCCCAGAACTGGGAGCCCCTGGAAGCCGCCGGACTCCTCGACACCGTCGACGGCAGCACTGAGCTCCTGCCCGGCATCTCCGTCCGCCCCGCCCCCGGCCACATCGAGGGCCTGCAGAACGTGGTGATCGAGGGCGGCGGGAAGCGCCTGGTCTACCTGGCCGATCTCATCCCCACTGCCCGCCACATCCAGCCCGCCTGGGTCATGGGTTACGACCTGGACGTGGTGACCTGCGTGGACGAGCGGCAGAAGGTACTCGCGGAAGTCACGGGGAACGGCACGGTCTGCGTCTTCGAGCACGACCCCGACATCCCGGCGGGCACGGTGAGCCGGGACGCCAAGGGCAAGTACCTGGTGGCCCCCCTGGCCCTCTGACCCGTCAGGAAGACACCGCCCATCGGCGGCATCCAAGAGGGGCACCCCCGGGAGGTCCCATGCGCGCCTGGAGTCCCGTCCCGCCCCTGACCTTGGCCTCGATCCTGGCCGCCACGCTCCTGGCCTGCGGACACGGGAGCAGCAGCGCGCCCGCGCCACTGCCGCCGGAGGGCGGGATCTTCACCCGCACCGTGGTGGTGTCAGGCCTGGTGAACCCCACGGCCATGGCCCTGGTGCCGGATGGGCGCATCCTCATCTGCGAACAGGGAGGGAGCCTGCGGGTCGCCAAGGGGGGCGCCCTCCTGGCCACGCCCCTCCTCACCTTGCCCGTGGACGCCTCCGGCGAGCGTGGCCTCCTCGGCGTCACGGTGGACCCCGCCTTCGCGGCCAACGGCTTCGTGTATGTCTACTACACGGCCACCACCCCCGCCCCTCACAACCGGATCAGCCGCTTCACGACCGCGGGGGACCTGGCCGTGCCGGGCAGCGAGGCGGTCCTCCTCGATCTGGACGACCTGGGCGCCGCCACCAACCACAACGGCGGGGCCCTGCACTTCGGCCCCGATGGGAAGCTCTACGCCGGCGTGGGGGAGAACGCGAACGCCGCCAATGCCCAGAGCCTCACCAACCTCCTGGGGAAGGTCCTCCGGCTCGACCCCGATGGCGGCGTGCCGGCAGACAACCCCCTCCTGGCCCAGACCTCTGGCAAGAACCGCCTCATCTGGGCCCTGGGTTTGCGGAACCCCTTCACCTTCGCCTTCCAGCCGGGCACGGGGCGCCTCTTCCTCAACGACGTGGGCCAGAACACCTGGGAGGAGGTGGACGAGGGGCGGGCGGGCGCCAACTACGGGTGGCCGGCCACCGAGGGGGCCACGGCGAACCCTGCCTACACGGGCCCCGTCTACGCCTACCCGCACAGCGGCGGGCCCGTGACGGGGTGCTGCATCGTGGGGGCCGCTTTCTACGATCCGGCGACGCCCGCCTTTCCAGCCGCCTTCCTCCACAAGTACCTCTTCATGGACCTGTGCGAGGGGTGGGTCCGCACCCTCGATCCCGCCACCGGGACCGTGGGTGATTGGCTGACGGGCTTCTCCAGCCCCGTGGACCTGCGGGTGGCCGGGGACGGATCGGTCCTCGTCCTCTCCCGGGGCGGCGGCGGCACGCTCCAGCGGGTGACCTACACGACCCCGTAATTGCCTCACGTGGCCGCGACAGCTCGGGTGACCGCCGTCGGGCCATCCCGGCGGAGGTCCCGGCTAGGATGGTCCTACCATGCCGCGGGTACGCCCCATCCTCCAGCTCAGGACCAGGATCACGCTCCTGGTCTCCTTGATTCTGGGCCTGGCGCTGCTCCTCACGGGCGCCATGGTGCACTGGCGCCTGGAGCGGCAGACGCGGGAGTCCCTGGGTGAAAAGGTGGCCCTCCTGTCCCGGATCGTGGCTGGAATGGACGTTGCGCGGGAAGGGCTGATCGGATCGCGCCCCCAGGCCCAGGTCCAGGAACTCGCTGAGCGGATCCGCCTCGAGTCGGGCGTGGACTACGTGGTCGTCATGGACATGAACGGGCTGCGGCTCTCCCATCCCAACCGGTCCCTCATCGGGGCCCGCTTCGCGGGTGGTGATGACGCGGATGTGTACCGGGGCCGGTCCTACCTGTCCGTGGCCAAGGGCACCCTCGGTGTGTCCGTGCGGGCCTTCACGCCCGTCCGGAACGGGGACCGCCAGGTGGGCGCCGTGGCCGTGGGGCTCCTGCAGTCCGGCGTGGATCGCGCGGTGGTCAGTGTCCACAAGCGGATCGCCCTGGGGGGGCTCATCGGATTCGCGGCGGGAATCGTCGGCGCCATGTACCTGGCGGACAAGATCAAACGGATCCTGCTGGGCATGGAACCCCAGGAGATCGCCACCGTGCTCCAGCAGCGCAACGCCATGCTCCACTCCGTGCGTGAGGGCATCCTCAGCGTGGACCGGGACCTGGTGGTCACCATCGCCAACGAGGAGGCCCTGCGCCTGTTCGCCCGGGCGGGGAGCCAGGGCGAGCTGGTGGGTCGCAATGTGGAGGAGGTCCTGCCCAGCTCGCGGCTGCGGACGGTGGTGGAAACCGGGCAGGCCGAGTACGACCAGGAAGGCGACATCCTGGGCCTGCCCATCCTGACGAACCGCGTCCCGGTCATGGTGGATGGGCGCATCGCCGGGGCCCTGGCCACGTTCCGCGACAAGACGGAGGTGAACCGCCTGGCCGAGCAGCTCACGGGTGTCCGCTTCTATGCCGATGCTCTGCGCGCCCAGACCCACGAGTTCATGAACAAGCTGCACGTGATCCTGGGCCTGGTGCGGCTGGAGGAATACGAGCGGCTCAAGACCTTCATCACCGGCGTGGCCGGACGGCTCGACGACGAGGTGGGCTTCGTGGTTCAGCGGATCAAGGACCCCATGGTGGCGGGCTTCCTGCTCGCCCGGCTCTCCTCGGCCCGAGAACAGAACATCCTCATGCAGCTGGACCAGGAGGCCTCCCTGCCCCCCTGCCCGGATGACGCGACCGCCCACGACCTCGTGACGGTGCTGGGCAACCTGCTGGAGAATGCCGTGGAGGCCATTGGAGATGGCACCCGTCGGGAGATCGAGGTCTCGATCCGGCCGGAGGGCACCTGCGTGCACCTGTCGGTCATGGACACCGGTCCCGGCCTGCCCGAGGCCGTCCTGGCCAGGGCCTTCACCCTCGGTTTCTCCACCAAGGGAGAGCATCGCGGATTCGGCCTGTGGCAAGCGGTCCGGACCACCGAGGCGCGAGGCGGCCGCCTGGAGGGCGGAAACCGGGAGGGCGGGGGGGCCATCTTCACGGCGACCCTCCGGCTGTTCCCCGCGGAGGGCGCATGATCCAGGTGCTGCTGGTCGAGGACGACCCCATGGTGGCCGAGCTCAACCGGCTCTACCTCGGGCGGATTCCCGGCTTCGAACTGGTGGCCTCCGCGCGGAGCGCGGCCGAGGCCCTGGACCTGCTGAGGACCCACACCGTGGACCTGCTGCTGCTGGATATCTTCATGCCCGGGCAGAGCGGCCTCGAGCTCATGGCGGACATCCGCCGCCAGGCCCTGGACATGGATGTGATCTTCGTGACGGCCGCCCGGGACGCGACCACCATCGACCGGGCCCTGAAGCTGGGCGCGGTGGACTACCTCATCAAACCCTTCGAGTTCGAGCGGCTCCAGCAGGCCTTCGAGCGCTACGGCGAGACCCGGCGCCTGATCCAGGAGGGGCAGACCCTCGACCAGGCCGAACTGGACAAGCGCCTGGCGCGCCACCCGGCTGACCGGCAGATGACGGAAGCGCTTCCCAAGGGCCTGGACCGGAACACCCTGGACAAGGTGCTGCAGGTGATCACCGCCTGGCCGGGCAATCCCCCCTGGTTCACCAGCGAGGAGATCGGCCAGCAGGTGGGCATCTCCCGGGTGTCGGTGCGGAAGTACTTCGAGTTCCTCTGCGCCTTGAAGGTCCTCCGCATGGAGCCTGGCTACGGCACCGGCGGAAGGCCGGTCCACCGGTTCCAGTTCCAGAGGTCCCACCTGCGGGAGGCCCACCGGTTCCTGTGACCGAGGTTCCCGGGACATTCACCCCAGGCAGCTGGCGCGGCGCCATCGGGGCCCCGCTCCGCTGAGAGTCCGCGCAGGGGAGTCGAAGTGGGAGGCCGCGCCGGTCCATGGGCATCACCGCGCTAGACTGGAGACCTCAGGATCGAGGTTTCTGTGGCATTTACCCCAGGTAGCAGGCGCGGCGCCATGGCCGACATCAACATGACGCCCCTCATCGACGTCATGCTGGTGCTGCTGATCATCTTCATGATCGCGGCGCCCATGATGACCACGGGCGTGGACGTGAAGCTGCCGGAGAGCCGCACGGGCCGCAACCTGGAGAGCGAGGCCCTCACGGTGTCCATCACCTTCGACGGCCGCCTGCAGTTCGACAAGGCCTTCGTGGCCCTGCCCGTGCTGGCCAATCAGCTGAAGGCCAGGGCCCAGAGCGGCGGCAAGCGGCCCGTGCTGGTGCGGGCCGACCACAACGTGCCCTATGGCCGGGTGATCCAGGTGGTGGATGCCATCCGCGATGCCGGCTTCACCCAGGTGGGCTTCGTCACCGCCGCCGCCCCTGCGGCGCCCCCCATCGACCTGAGATGAGCCAGGACCTGCAGGCCTACCTCCGCAGCCGCGCGCACCTCGGTGAGCTGCCCTGGGGCCCCGGCCTGGCCCTGAGCCTGGCCCTGCACCTGACCCTGGGCGTGGCCTTCTTCTGGCCGCGGGGCGGGAGCACGGACAAGCCCGAGGATGTGAAGGTCACCTGGGTGAACCTGCCCGCGGCCCTGGCCGGCGCCTCCGGCGGCTCCGAGGCCATGGAGGTGGGCAAGTCCGGCGAGCGCCTGCGCCGGGTCGAGGAGGTGGCCCCGGTCCGGCAGACGGCGCCAGCCGCCACCGCCCCCGATCCCTTCGCCGCCAAGACCACCACGGCCGCCGCCCGGGGCGACAACAAGGATGCCACCAGCCAGGGCACCGGCACCACCGCCGCCAAGGGCAAGACCGCGGCTCCGAACCCCGTGGCGGGCGCCGTGGGCACTGGCAATGGCGCGGCCTTCGGCGCGGGCAGTGGCATCCCGGGCCTGAACCCCTCCTCTGGCGTGCAGGGTGGCGTGGGGCTCGTGGGGGGCGTGGATGGCGATTTCCCCTATACCTGGTACTTGCAGCAGGTGCAGACCCGCATCACCACGAACTGGAACCGGGTCTCGAGCACCCAGGGCCGCGTGCAGATCTACTTCCGCATCGCCAGGGACGGCAGCCTCGACCGCGTGCGGGTCGAGATCCCCAGTGGCAACGCCACGATGGACGAGAGCGCCCGCATGGCCGTGCTGCGCTCCGCCCCCCTGCAGCGACTGCCAGAGGGCTACGAGGGGCAGTACCTCGGTGTGCGGTTCTGGTTCACATATCTGGGCAATTGACCGGCGCTAAACTCGCAGGATGCTCCTGCTCCCAGTCCTCCTCCTCGCCCAGGCTCCGGTCCCGGCCTCCATGGCGGTCGAACCCGCCGAAGTCCGGCCCGGTGACTCGGTCCTGCTCACCTGGACCTTCCCCCAAGTACCGCAAGTCCGGCTGGAGCCCGGCGGCATGGTCCTGCCTGGCCGGTTCCAGGTGACGCTGAGGCCCGCCTACACCACCACCTACAGGGTGTTCGACGCCCGGCCCGGAAGACCGGAGCTAGGTCGCACCGAGGTCCGCGTCACGCCAGGCATGCCTTTGGGCGAGGCCGCACGCATCTGCGCCTTCGATGCCAGCGCCAAGGCCGTGCTGCCCGGCGAACCCGTCGTGCTGAAGTGGGAGTGCGCCGGCAGCGCCAAGGTGCGGCTGGAACCCGGTGGCCTCGAGCTGGACGGCAAGAGCGAGGTCACCGTCACGCCCCTGGAGAGCACCCGCTACACCATCACGGCCAACAACGCCGCCGGCGGCCAGAGCCGCACGGTCGAAGTCTCCGTGCTGGGTCGGCTGACCCCCGCCCTGCCGGCGACCACCGCCACCGTCTGCACCTTCGAGGCCAGCCGCACGGTGGTGAAGCCCGGCGAGCAGGTGGACCTGCGCTGGATCTGCCAGGGGGACGCCAAGGTTCGGCTGGAGCCCGGCGGGCTGGAACTGGACGGCCAGTCCAGCATCGCCGTGGTGCCCGACAAGACCACGGTCTACACCCTGAGCGTGAGCAACCTCATGGGCGGCTCCTCCCGCAGCGTGGAGGTGCGGGTGGAGGCTCCCCGCCGCGTGCTCACCGAGAAGGATCTGGAGAACCCCGAAGAGGCCATCAAGCCCCTGGACCGCATGGATCTGACAGAGGCCATCCACCGCGGCGAGGCGCTCCGGAGCGCGGCCCCGGAAGGCTCCTGGACCATGCGGCTGGTGGTGTCAGGTCGCGCGGAGGGCCTCAAGCTGGTGGCCCGGGCGGCGGGCCCCCGGGCCGCGGACCTCCTGATCCTGCCCTTCGTCCGCAAGGACGGCCTCCGCTTCTGGCAGGCCTGCTTCGGCACCTTTTCTAGCCGGGCCAAAGCCCTAAAAGCGTGGCGGAGCGCCCCGGAGCCCCTGCGGAAGGCCTTCCAGGATGCGCTGCCGCAGCGGCTACACGCGCCCTCCGAATAGGGCCCCCTAGCTCCGCGTGATCTCCAGGGTGAATGCCTCGCCGACCATGCCGGCGTCCAGCGTGTCCACGATGAAGTAGATCGTGCGGGTCTCCTGGCCAGGGTTCTTGTAGGTGGCCTGGGGTTCCCCGGTGGCGATGCGGTTCTGCAGCAGCCCCGGCTCCTCCCGGCCCCAGCCGTTCACGCCCAGCACGCGGAACCAGCCCTTGCGCCCCTCCACCACATGCGCCTTCACGGCAGCACCACCCGGAACCTCGATGGCATAGGCCCGCCACCCGCTGACGTCGGGGATTTTGTCCTTCACACGGACGCTGCCGCCCGGCAGTTGCAAGGCGGCCAGGGATGGCCCCCGGCGGGCGGCACGGCGCCCCTGGCCGAACGTGCCGTGCTCAGCACCGGCGTCAGGGACGCGAGGGACCATGGGCCCCCGCGGCGCCTGGGGCAGGTCCTTCGCCTCCACCTCAGGCAGCGGCGTCTGGGGGGCCTGCAGCAGGAGTAACGGAACGGTCAGGAGCAGGGGGTTCATGGGGCACCTCCACTCCTGAGATGCCCGGAGGGCCAGGAAGGTTTGCCGCCGGGACGGTCAGAGTTTCGCCAGCAGGTCTTCCGCCACCCTGCCGGCGGCGCCCGGCTCACCCAGGTGCCCGCGCACTTCCCCCAACTCAGCACGCACGCGCCGAGCCGTTTCAGGCTCCAGCAACCGGGCCAACTCAACCCCCAACCGCTCCGGATTGACCTCGTCCTGCAGCAGCTCGACTGCCACTTCACGCCCGGCCACCACATTGGCCAGGCCGAAGTGGGGGACCTTCACGATGCGCCGGGCGATCTGGTAGGTGAGGGCGTTCAGCCGGTACACGATGGCGAAGGGCGTACCCAGCAGGGCCGTCTCCAGGGTTGCGGTCCCCGAGGCCACTAAAGCGGCATCAGCGAAGGCCCGGGCGGCGTAGGTGCGGTCCTGGACCAGGGTGACGGGAGCGCCGCCGAGGTAAGTCTTCACGAAGGCGGGCTCCAGCGTCGGCGCCACGGGCAGCACCCACTGGACCTCGGGCCGCGCCTGCCGCCAGTGTCGGGCCAGCTCGGCCATCGGCGGCAGCAGCCGCTGGATCTCCCCCCTGCGGCTGCCGGGCAGCAGGGCCACCAGGGGCCGGGCCGGATCCAGCCCCGTCCCTGCGAAGAAGGCGGCGCGGTCGCACTCCGGCTTCACCAGCTCCACCAGGGGATGGCCCACGAACCGGGCATCCACCGGGTAGCCGAGGAACAGCTCCGGCTCGAAGTCGAAGAGACAATAAAGGGTGTCCAGGGTGCGCCCGAGGTCCGGGATGCGGCCCTTCTTCCAGGCCCACACCTGGGGGCACACGTACTGGTGCAGCGTCACGCCGGGCTGCTGCCGGCGCAGGGCCTTGGCCAGCCGCAGGTTGAAGCCGGGATAGTCGATGAGCAGGGCCGCGGACACCGATTCCTCCCGCGCGGCGGCGAGGATCTCCTTGAAGAGACGGTTCAGCCGCGGCAGGTGCTTGATGACCTCGATGAAACCGACCACGGCAAGATCCTTCACATCGGCCAGCTTCCGATCCAGGAAGGGGGTCATGCGCGGGCCGCCCACGCCGATGATCCGCAGCCCGGGCTCGCGGAGCTTCAGCTCGCGCAGCAACTCCGCGCCGTGCAGATCGCCGGAGTCCTCGCCGGCGACGACGAGCAGGGTCCGGGTCAAGCGCGCTCCCCTTCCCGGTTCAGGTGCCTGCCGAAGATGAGGCTGTCATCGGGCACCACGGGCCGTCCCAGCATCGTGCTGGGCAGCTCCGCGGGGAACAGCACCGGCGGGTGGACCGCCTGCAGCGCTCCAGCCTGGGCCCGGAAAGCCTCCGGGTCGGTCGCGGCGATGGCCATGTCCCACCGGTAGCCCAGAGCCTGGAGCATTCGGAGGTCTGCCTCCGGTCCACACACCGCGCACCAGAGGCGATCCGCCAGAAGTTCGGCATCCACGATGCCGGGATGCCAGCAGTAGCCGACGGCCTCGGCGTGGGCCTGGCGCAAGAGCTCGAGTACCGCGGCTTCCGAGCCCGCTTCCAGATGCAGCGCCAGCTTGACCCCCCGCCCCGAGGTGGCCTCCAGCAGGGTCTCCAACTGCCCGAGGATCCGGAAACCGGACTCCCGCGTCTCCGGGCGCCGCAGGGGGATCACCAGGAAATCCGCGCCCAGGCCGTGCCGCAGCACCTCCAGGGCCTCCTCCACGGGCGCCTCACCGGAAAGATGGATGGCGTGGATGGCCAGCCCCCGCCGCACGGCCTGGGGCCACTGGTCATGCAGGCTCCCGTCCCAATGAAGCGCGACGGGGCCCAGGGCCAGCCAGGGTGCTGGATCAAAACTCGACGGAATCAGGGGCACGAACCGCATGGGTTTATCATGGAGCAACGGAGGCACCATGGGCCGCATTTTCACCCTTGATGAAGCGCAGGCCCTGATGCCGCAAGTGAAGGCCACGACGGAACCTGTCTACACACTGGCCGCCAGTCTGGCCGAGGAACTGAGCCAGGCCGAGGAGGCCCAGGACGAGGCCCGCGCCGAAGCCCTGCGGGAGCGGCTGCAAGTCCTGGTGCAGAGCTGGCAGCAGAGCATGAACGACCTGGAGGCGGAGGTGAAGGGGCTCTGGCTGGTGGACTTCGACTCCGGGGATGGCTACTGGTGCTGGGCCTACCCCGAGGATGACCTGGGCCACTGGCACAGCTACGAAGGGGGCTTCCGCTCCCGCGTGCCCGCCGACCAGCGGCCGGGAGTGCAGGCCTAGTGAAAGGAACCAAGCACATCGAACCGGGGGACCCGCCCGCGGACTTCCGCGCCGCCGTGCTGGCCCTCGTGAAGAAGATCCCGAAGGGGAAGCTGGCCTCGTACGGACAGATCGCCGCCCTGGCGGGCTTCCCCCAGCGCCCCCGGCAGGTGGGCATGGTGCTGTCCGGCCTGCCGGAGGGCACGAAGGTCCCCTGGCACCGCGTGGTCAACGCCCAGGGCTACGTGCCCAGCCGGGGCCGGTGGTGGGGCGCCTTCGAGCAGATCGGCCGGCTGCGGGACGAGGGCGTCGAGGTGGACGATCTGGGCAACCTGGACCTGGAAGCCCACCGCTGGAAGCCGCGCGGCTGAAGGGGCTTCCCTCAGGTAGACTGGAAGCCGGAGGGCCCCATGAAGGTGCGTGTGTCGGTGCAGTTGAAGCCCGGGATCCTGGATCCCCAGGGCAAGGCGGTGGAACAGGGCCTGCATGGGTTCGGCTTTGCCGTGGACCACGTCCGCATCGGCCGCCTCATCGAGATGGATGTTCCAGGCACGGACCCCGTCGAGGTGAAAGCCAAGGCCCTGGCCATGTGCGAGAAGCTCCTGGTCAATCCCGTGATGGAGAAGGCCTCCATCGAGGTGCTGTGATGCGGGTGGCCGTGCCGGTCTTCCCCGGCTCCAACTGCGACCACGACGCCCTGCATGCCTGCGGCACGGTGATGGGCTGGGAGACGATCCCGGTCTGGCATCAGGAGACGCGCCTGCCCGAGAACACCGAGCTGGTCTTCGTGCCGGGCGGCTTCAGCTACGGCGACTACCTGCGCTGCGGCGCCATCGCGGCCCTGGCGCCCATCATGGCGGACGTGAAGCGCCACGCGGACAACGGCGGCCTCGTCCTGGGCGTGTGCAACGGCTTCCAGATCCTCTGCGAGGCCCAGCTGCTGCCCGGCGCCTTGCTGCGCAACGAGTCGCTGCGCTTCATCCATGCCGACGTCCACCTGCGCGTGGAGCGGGCCGACCTGCCCTTCACCCGGGCCATGAAGCCTGGCGAGGTGTTCCAGGTGCCCATCGCCCATGCCGAAGGCAACTTCACCCTCGATCCCGCGGACCTGGCGGACCTGGAGGCCCGGGGCGGCGTGGCCCTGCGCTACTGCTCTCCCAAGGGCGAGATCGGCGAGGCCCACGTGCCCAACGGGGCCATGAACGGGATCGCAGGCATCGTGAATGTCCGGGGCAATGTGCTGGGGATGATGCCCCACCCCGAGCGGGCCGTGGATCCCAAGCTCGGCCCCACGGGAGGCATGGGCATGTTCAGGAGCCTGGCCGAAGCCTTTGCCAGGGCCTGACCTAGGTCACAACTTGCAGGGCTGTGAAAATCGCATGCCCCGGGGATGATTTTCCTGTCATCCTCCCGGAATGCCTCGATGGGCATCTCTGTTTATTCCTGGGCCATGAGCGATCCTGAAACCAAAAACCTCCTCACCTACACCAGCGGACCGCTCCGCCTGGCCGTGCTCAAGCGCGATCCCGTGCCGTCCAAGATCCTGCCCGCCCGGGATGCCTGGACCCTGCTCCAGCCCACCCACGCCGTGCGCGTCTGCACCGGCGAGGACCGCGAAGAGGGCGTCATTCGTTCCGGCGACCTCGCCCTGCTGCTCCCGGGCTTCGGCCACACGCTGAAGCGCCACCACGCGAACACGCCCTTCGGCTTCACGGCGCTGTTCATGGAGGGGCCCTTCCCCGAGCCGCTGCTGTCCTCCCTGCAGCACCCGCCCCGCAAGTGGCAGGAGTCCAGCTTCGCGGTGCTGCGCAGCCTCAGCCTCAAGCAGCTCTTCAGCATCTTCACGCAGGAACTGACCAACCCCGACGGCGTGCAGCTGATGACCCGCGAGCTGTTCCTCATCCTCCTGGGCGCCGAGCTGTCCCGCCTGACGGAGAAGGAGGACCGGGGCCGCTTCCCGTACCGCCTGAACCGCTCCACCCTGCAGCTGGTGCTGGATCACATGGAGGTCCACCTGGGCGCCAAGAACAGCGTGCCCGAGCTGGCCACCATGGCCCGCTGCACGCCGGACCACTTCATCCGCCTGTTCCGCGAGGCCACCAGCACCACACCCCACCAGTACCTCATCGAGCGGCGCCTCCAGCGCGCCGTCACCCTGCTGGCCAACGGCGAGCGGCCCAGCGACGTGGCCAAGATCCTCGGCTTCTACGACGCCAGCGCCTTCACCCGCGCCTTCAAGCGCCGCTTCGGCGTGCCCCCCAGCGAATACGCCCAGGAAGCCTACGACCGGCAGTTCCCCAAAAAATAATCCCGACCCCACCGATCCCAAAAGCAAAAGCCCGGCTCTGCCGGGCTTTTGCTTGGGAGCTCGGGAGGCGCAGCATGCCATCAGATCCTCGCCACGCAAGTGGCGAGAAGAGCCCCTGAGCTTACTTGGCCACCTTCTCCGTGACAGCCTTGGCCTTGGCGGCACCCGTGGCGGAGCCCTTTTTCGTCTTGGCCCTGGCCTTGTCGGCGCCGGTCTTGGCGGCGCCCTCGCCCTTGGCGGTGGCGGCCTTCACCTTGTCGCCGGCCACGGGCACGCCGCCGGCCTTGGCATCGACCTTGGCTTTGGCATCCGAAGCCTTCTGGTCGGCCTTCGCCTTGGCCTGATCGGTCTTCGCATCCGCCTTGGCCTTGCCGGCATCCACGGCGGCGTCGGCCTTGGCCTTCAGCTCTTCCTTGGTGGGAATCTGGGCCGAGAGCGCCAGGGACGCGCCTAGCAGAATCGGAAGTACGAGTTTCATGTCAGCTCCGTTTGGTGTCAGGGGTGGAGGTCAGGGCTTGCAGACCTTGCAGGCCTTGTAGCCGGCCTTGTCGGCTTCGGCGGCGGTGGCGAAAGACGTTTGATTGGCCGCCTTCATCTTTGCGGCGACCTTGCAGTCGGTGCGGTGGTACGTCTTGGAGTCCTTGTTGGCCAGGATGGCGCCCGCGGGCTTCGCTGCAGGAGCGGCGGGCTTGGTCGCCGGTTTGGTGGCTGGTGCTGGCGCAGGCTTGGTCTGGGCCAGGGCCGCCACGGAGGCGGCCGCGAAGAGGAGGGCGAGCAGGGCTCGATTCATGGAGACTCCTGTGGGGAATGGCCCAGGGTGTGGGGGCCCGGAGTGGATGTCAACGGGGAACGGCGGCGGTCGTCGGGAACTTTGGCGCGCGCCGCGCCCGGGTGGCCTGCTCGAAAGCGAAGGCCAGCCTGAGCAGGGGCCCTTCCTGCCAGGGGCCGCCCACGAAGGAGAGCCCCACGGGCAGGCCGAAGGCGAAGCCGGCCGGCACCGTGACGTGGGGACAACCGGCCACGGCGGCGGGGCTCGAGAAGCTGAGGCTGGAGCTGTCGCCGTTGACGTGGTCGATGAGCCAGGCCGGTCCGCCCGTGGGCCCCACCAGCGCCTGCAGCTGGTGCTTCTCCAGCAGGTCCGTGATGTCCCGACGGGCCTGGGCGCAGGTATCGAGGGCCTTCAGGTACACCGCATCCGTCAGCGGTCCCTTGGCCTGGGCCTGCAGCAGCAGTTCCTGGCCGAAGAAGGGCATCTCCTCCCGGCTCCGCTGTTCGTTGAAGGCCATCAGGGTGGTCAGGTCCTTCACGGCGCCGCCCCGGCCCGCGAGGTAGGCGTTCAGGTCCGCCTTGAACTCGTAGAGCAGCACCTCGAATTCCGCATCGTCATAGGCCGTGGACTTCAGCTCCACATCCACGAGCGAGGCCCCCTGGGCCCTCAGCGCCTCCAGGGCGGGCAGGATGACGGCGTCCACGTGGGCGTGAATGCCCAGGAGGTTCTTCACCACGCCGAGACGCGTGCCCCTGAGGCCGTCCTTTGTGAGGAAGCGGGTGTAGTCCACTTCCCGCCTTGCATCCGCCTCGCGGGTTGCCGGGTCCTTCGGATCCCTGCCCGCCAACGCCCCCAGCAGGAGGGCCGCATCGCGCACGGTGCGCGTCATGGGCCCGGCGGTGTCCTGGGTGTGGGAGATGGGGATGATGCCCCTGCGGCTCAGCAGCCCGACAGTGGGTTTCAGGCCCACCAGGCCATTCGCGTTGGCGGGGCTCACCACGGAACCGTCCGTTTCCGTGCCCACCGCCGCGGTACAGAAACTGGCCGCGGCGGCGGCAGCCGAACCAGAACTCGAGCCGCTGGGACTGCGGTCCAGGGCATAGGGGTTCCGCGTCTGGCCGCCGCGCCCGCTCCAGCCGCTGCTGCTGCGGGTGGAGCGCAGGTTGGCCCACTCGCTGAGGTTCGTCTTCCCCAGGATCACGGCGCCCGCCTCGCGCAGCTTCACCACGATGAACGCATCCTCCCGGGGGGCCGGGGCCTCCGCCAGGGCCAGGGAGCCCGCCGTGGTCTTCATACGGTCGGCGGTGTCGATGTTGTCCTTGATGAGCACCGGGATCCCATGCAGCGGCCCGCGCAGCTTCCCGGCCTTCCGCTCGGCATCCAGGGCCTGGGCGATGGCCGGGGCCTCCGGGTTCAGCTCGATGACCGAGTTCAGCTTCGGACCGGAGCGATCCAGGGCCCGGATCCGCGCCTGGTAGCGGCGCACCAGGTCCGCGGAAGTCCAGCGCCCCGCGGCCAGCCCGCCCTGCAGGTACTCGATGCTGGCTTCCTCCAGCACCAGGCCCCCAGCGACCGGGGCTTTCCCGTCCGCCCCCATGAGCGCGCCTGCGCTCAGCGCCAGGCCCGCACCCAGGAAGGAACGGCGGTCGAAGGCTGGAAAGGGTGTCTCAGTGCTCATGGTTGCCTCGGAAGGTTCCTCAGGATAGCCCCGAGGTTCAACGAAGCTTTTCTCGAATCTCCTGCCAGGCCGACTCGGTCCAGGAACCCGGATGGAATGCATAGATTCGTCGCCCTTTCTTCAGTGCGGGAAGCGGTTCATCGGTGCTGACACCCCAGCTATGGCTAGCAAGTCCAACCCTTACGTCTTCCCCACGGGAAAGACGTCTTCTGATGTCCGACTCCCCGGCAGACATTCGAAACAGCATCGGTACTGCCTCATCTGCTGGGAGACCGTCGATCCACGGGTCATCCCAACACCAGGAACCAAGGGCGGTAATGGTCAGTGGTGCCTTGTCCGGCAGCGTGGTCCGCAACCTACGAACGGCCTGGGCGTACCAGCTCCGCTCGCTTGGTACTGCATCAAAATCGATCTGGATGCCCAGAACTCCCGGGAGCTTCATGCATTGCATAGCCCGATGGACCAGTTCTCGTTCCTGGGACTCATCCAGGACGGCAGAGTGGCTTTCCAGACGGATGACAGCCATGAGCGGCGTAGCCGGATTCACCTTCAGAGGATTCCGCCGAGGTTGCCATCGAGTGGAGTGACCTTCGAAATGCATCTCCCCAGCCAGAAATGCCACACCCTCTCCATCCGTGAGAAAGCGCAAATCCTGTGGGCTCTCCCAAGCCCACAACATCCGGAGTGGAATGGCATGCATGCGAGTGGATTCTCTGTTGCAAGAGAATGCCCCCAGCAGAAAAATCGCCAGAAAACCTAGTCCCCGCATCAATAGTGCACGGGAGTCTTCTTTGCCCATGGGCTGTCCGGATAGTGCTTGTGAAGCATGCGGAACGCCCGTCTGCTGAGCTCTGACAACTCCTTGTCATGGCATTCTGCGTTCCGAGTTATCCGTACGAATCGATGCAACGACTGTGGCACTGTCGGATCATCCTTATGGGTCTCAGCGTAGGCTGTCACGACTCGCCCGAACCAATGGCGGGACGAGGAGAAGGCCCGCAACTTGCCCCATTCACTCTCACAGGTAGACACATCCGCGGGGCCAAGGAAGGCAGGCACTTCCGCAGCTGGGTTTCGCTCTTTCTTGGGTTGGAGACACCACCAGTTGGTCCCGAACCACACTGCCTCTGACAGGGGCGCCCAACCGTCATTGGCGCGTCCCATACCTCCCTCAGCTAAGGGCGAAAGGCCAGGAAAGGCCATGAGGACCTGCACGGTCCGGAACTCGCGGATCGTCGGATGAAGCCCGTGCAGATCCTTCGGGATGGCGGCCTGCACCTGTGGATCTAGGTACCCCTTGAGCCGCGACTCACTGCCCCAGTTTTGGAGCAGAACCGCCCGCGTCCACGCCGAGTGCGCCAGATCCATTCTCAGCGCCGGTGGAAGATCGGGAGAGCCAATCAACGCCTCCCACAGGTGGAGGGGGAACTGGAAATTGAGCTGTTCAGTGACGACCGGATCCAACAGAAGAGGATTTCGACCGTACCTTTTGGCCGTGGTTTCGGGCAGGTCATCCGCCCCTCCCCAATCTCCACCATATTCGGAAAGGCGAACGATTCTTGAACCGAGCAGCGTCGACCAATCATGCAGAGTCGAAGCATGCGCCCGTCCTTCTTTTCGCAAGGCAGTCTCGGCCCATGCTGGCCATGGTTGTTGCAATGCCTTCCTGACAAGGGGGAGGACATCTGCAGGGGAGGCAGACTCCACCGCGGATCGTGTCATATGCCAGCGCAAGGACACCCCAGCCGGGCTGTTTTTTGGCAGCCTAGAGGCCTCGTCGGCAAGTTCTTTGTGCAACGGATCCTTGGTGGGCAAGACGGCAAGAGCCGCCAAGAGCCAAGGAAGGTTGCGGGAGGATTTCCACTTGGCTGCGATCAATTCCTTCGATGGATTGCGGTCCTTCATGACCCCAAGCCAAGCCTGCAGATCCTCTGCGGCAGGCGACAACTTTGCTGGGACCTTAGCTACTGCCATTGACCTCATGCGCCGGTCTGTTTGGATCAACTGCTCAAGATGAGCCGGACCGGACCTGGGAGCGACCAGACCTTCCAGGGCTTCTGCCTGAAGGACTTCTGGTTCGAGCCGATACCGCACATATTCAAGGTAGTCACCCGCTGTTTCATGGACAGGAGAAAACACCGGCTCGCGAAGTACGGATTCCAGTTCCCGTTTTGCCTCGGCCCAATTGGTTCCCGCTCTGGCCCGAGGCTGGCCTGGCGGATCCAGCACCTGGCCACCAGAAAGGCTCCCCAGGTACGCCACGGGGAGTGGGCATCCTTTGAAACGGCCCGGAAAGCCTCCCTCGCCTCATCCCAGCGGTCGGCATAGAACAATGCTGCGGCCCGCTGGTAAGCGGAGTCCTTGCACAACCACTCGGGTGATGAAGCGAGTCCGAGGATTCGTGGTGCCCCTGGGTTGCTTCTGAAGACCTGGTCCTGAGCCTCAAGCCACTTGAGAACATCAGTGTTTTTCTCTCCGTAGGCCTGGCTGCGGGATCTCCAAGTGTCGAGAGCGACTTCAAACGCGTGATCACTCACATTGGCAAACCATTCGTAGTTGCCCGTCGTCCGTTCCGTATCCAAAGGCTTAGCAGCCTTCGGGCCAAGGACACGGATGACCAGGGCTTGCCACTTCCGACTCCTCGGCTCATAGGGTTCCGAGGGCCTTGGGACGGTCTCGGTTTCCGTCGGATCCCATGCATCTGCATCAACGGGGAGGCCCACCAAATGGCGATATGCGATCACAAGGTGATCCACCGGAAGCCCTGGACGGAGAATCCCCAGGTCGCCTCTTACGGCCTGAGACCAGGAGGTCTCCGGCTTCTGGACATCGTCGAACACGGCTCTGACGAACCCTGGGCCACATGCCTGAACCGGTGTTTGCACGTGCCAAATGAGTCCGATCACGACAAGAAGCGCCAATGGACCAATGACTCTTGCCCTCACCTGTTCCTCCGGATGGGTCATGATAGCCAACCACCACCGACCGGTACGGAACGGCGGTTGGCCGATCTCATCGGTTCGGGGACATGGATAAAGCCACATATTGAGTTGGGAGGCCCCCATGGTCGCGTTCCTGCTCTGGCTCATCCTGTTGCTGGTCTGCTGGCCGCTGGCCATCCTGGCGCTGATCCTCTATCCGCTGCTCTGGCTCCTGCTCCTGCCCTTCCGCATCCTGGGCTTTGCGGTGGAGGGTGCCTTCGGGATCGTGCGGGGTCTGTTCCTGCTGCCGGGACGGATCCTCGGTGGCGGGCGTTGACGGTACGGAAAGGGAAACGGCGGGCCCGCATCCTCCCAAACCCAGTGGGGGCGCTGGAATGGCCTGCCAGACCGGGTGAGTTGAGCCAGATCACACGCTTTGTTGATCCATCCATCTAGAATGACGCGGTGCCATGGAGGTTCCGTGTTCAGTGGATTCGAGCAGGCCCGGCAGTTCATCCAGGAGCAGTCGGTCCGCATGATCGATCTGATCTTCAGCGATCTCTGGGGCCGCTGGCACCATGTGAGCATCCCAGCCTCGCAGTTCACCGAATCCCTCATGCGCGACGGCGTGGGCTTCGATGGTTCCAGCGTGGGTCTGAAGTCCGTGAAGTCTGGTGACATGGTGCTCATCCCGGATCTCGCCACGGGCTACATGGATCCCTTCTGGGACCTGCCCACCCTCAGCTTCATCTGCTCCGCCTACGAGGCCGACACCAAGGCGCCCTTCTCCGTGGATCCCCGCAACATCGCCATCCGCGCCGAGGCCTACCTGCGCGAAACCGGCATTGCCGACCAGAGCATCTGGGGCCCCGAGTACGAGTTCTACGTCTTCGACAAGGTGAGCTACGAGAACGGCGTGAACACGGCCTCCTACCGGGTCGACAGCCGCGAGGCCGACTGGCACAGCCACGAAGGCGGCCACGGCCACTTCATCCCCCTCCACGGCGGCTACCACGCCATGGCCCCCAAGGATCAGCTCTACAACCTGCGCGCCGAGATCTGCATGGAGATGGAGCGCATGGGCGTGGAGGTGAAGTACCACCACCACGAGGTGGGCGGCCCAGGCCAGTGTGAGATCGAGACGCCCCTGTTTCCGCTGCTGAAGGCGGGCGATGCCACCCAGATCGTGAAATACGTGGTGAAGATGGTGGCCCACCGCAAGGACCAGACGGCCACCTTCATGCCCAAGCCCCTCTATGGCGAGGCCGGCAGCGGCATGCACTTCCACCAGATGCTCATGAAGGCCGGGAAGAACCTGTTCTACGACGAGAAGGGCTACGGCAAGATGAGCCAGGAGGCCCTCTGGTACATCGGCGGCATCCTCGCCCACGGCCCTGCCCTGCTGGCCATCACCAACCCCAGCACCAACAGCTACCGCCGCCTGGTGCCGGGCTTCGAAGCCCCCATCAGCGCCTTCTTCTCCCTGGGCAACCGCTCCGCCGCCATCCGCGTGCCCAAGTACGCGGACCAGCCCGAGACCGCCCGGTTCGAGTTCCGTCCACCCGACGCCACCTGCAACGTCTACCTGGCCCTGGCCGCCCAGCTGCTGGCGGGCATCGACGGCATCCAGAAGCAGATGGATCCCACCGCCCTGGGCTTCGGCCCCATCGACCAGAACATCTTCAGTTGGAACGAGGAACAGCGGAAACAGATCAAGAGCCTGCCCACCAGTCTCACGGAAGCCTGCGACGCCCTGGAAGGCGACATGGACTTCCTCCTGGCCGGCGGCACCTTCGACCGGCTGCAGCTGGAGGACTACCTCAAGCACCTGCGCGCCCAGGAGGCCGCCGTGCGCAACCGCCCGCACCCCTACGAGATGGCCCTGTATTTCGAGGCCTGACAGAGCCTGACGGAGTGGCGCCGACCAGCTGAGAGACCGATATTTCCTGCGGGCATCGCCCGCACCCGAGGGATCTCCGGGCCGCCCAGGAGGCTGCCATGGAGCTCGAACTGGACGCCAAGGAAATGGAACTCCTCACCCGCACCCTGGAGCACCGCCTCGAGGATCTCCAGCGCGAGATCCACCACACGGACCGCGCGGCCTTCAAGGCGATCCTCAAGGCGGACGAGGTGACGCTGCGGGCCCTTCTGGGCAAGCTGAAGACCCCCATCGCCATGGGGATGTGACCCGCGGGCCCAGCCCCGGGCTGAACTCGAGGCGGGGGATGAACCGCAGACCCCTGCCCAGGAAGGGACAGCCGAGCAGGAGCAGGGGCCGCTGGAGGGACTTCGGGTAGGGGACTCAGTGTCTACGGAATCAGCCCAGGGCCGCTTCCAGCGCGTTGGCGTATAGCCCCTTCAGCTCGGCGGCGTCGGCATCCAGAAGGGGCTGGCCGTCCACGGCGACCGTGACGCGCGAACCACCGGTGGTGCCGATCTTGGCGAAGGGCACGCGGTGCGTGGCGCAGAGGGTGGCCAGGCTGCCCTCACCTTCGGCGCTGACACTGACCACGATGCGGCCCACGGATTCGCCGAACAGCAGGCTGTCCAGGCGCAGGGCACCCTTCGTCAACATGAGCTGGCAGCCCATCCCTCCACCAAAGGCACTCTCCAGCACCGTCGTCAGCAGGCCGCCCTCGCTGGTGTCGTGGGCGCTGCGGATGAGGCCCAGGCGGATGCCCTCGCGCACGCAGGCCTGCAGGCGCAGTTCCTCGTCCAGGCGCAGCTCGGGGCAGGCGCCCTCCACCTTGCCCGTGCGGAGCTTGAGATACTCGCTGCCACCCAGCTCATCTCGGGTCTCGCCCAGGAGGAAGATGCCGTCGTGGGCGGCGCGGAAGCCGGAACCGCAGATGCGGTTGCCCACCTTGGACAGGGCCGTGGCATCCGACGCATCGAGGGCCACCTGCCCCCCGCAGTCTTCGATGAGGCCCACCGCCGCGATCATCGGCGTGGGGAAGATGCTCTGGCCTTCGGTGTCGTTGTAGAGGCTGACGTTGCCGCTGACGATGGGCACGTCGAGGGCCAGGCAGGCCTGGCGGATGCCCAGGCAGCCCTGCTCGAAGGTCCACATGTTCTCGGGCTTCTCGGGGTTGCCGTAGTTGAGGCAGTCCGTGAGGCCGATGGGCTCGGCGCCCACGCAGGCCAGGTTGCGGCAGGCCTCGGCCACGGCGTGGGCGGCGCCCCAGAAGGGATCCAGGTAGCAGAAGCGGCTGTTGCAGTCGCTCGACATGGCCACGGCCTTGCCTGTGTCCTGGCCCGCCTCGTCCTTGACCCGGATGAGCCCCGCGTCGCCACGCCCCATGCCCAGCAGGGTGTTGCTGCGCACGGTGCCGTCGTACTGCTCGAAGATCCAGCGCTTGCTGGCCACCGTGGGCTGCTGGAGGAGCTGGCGCAGGGTGCGTTCCACCTCGGCGGGCTTGAGGTCCGAGGGCAGCGGCGCGGCGGCCACCACATCCAGATAGCCCGGGCGTGAGCGGGGCCGGTCGTACTTGGGCGCCGCATCCACCAGGGGCTGGATGGGCAGGTTGATGACGGGCGCGCCGTGCCAGCTGCCGATGAAGCGGCCGCTATCGGTGACCTCGCCCACCACGCAGGCGTCCAGGCCCCACTTGTGCAGCACTTGAATGATGTTCGGCTCACAGCCGGGCGGGCCACCAGCAGCATGCGCTCCTGGCTTTCGCTGAGCATGAGCTCGAAGGGCGTCATGCCCTCCTCGCGCTGGGGCACCTGGTCCAGGCGGATCTCCAGACCCGTGCCGGCGCGGCTGGCCATCTCGAAGCTGCTGGAGGTCAGGCCCGCGGCGCCCATGTCCTGGATGCCGATGACCCAGTCGGTCTTGAAGATCTCCAGGCAGGCTTCCAGCAGCAGCTTCTCGGTGAAGGGATCGCCCACCTGCACCGTGGGGCGCTTCTCCTCGCTGCCCTCGCCGAACTCCGCCGAGGCCATGCTGGCGCCGTGGATGCCGTCGCGGCCCGTCTTGGATCCGATGTACATCACCTTGTTGCCCACGCCCGAGGCGAAGCCCTTGAAGACCTTGTCGCTGCGCAGCACGCCCAGGGTGAAGGCGTTCACGAGGATGTTGCCGTTGTAGCTGGCGTCGAAGGCGCAGTCCCCGCCCAGCATGGGGATCCCCATGCAGTTGCCGTAGCCCGCGATGCCCGCCGCCACCCCCTTGACGAGGCCCTTCATGCGCGGAGCGTCGATGTCTCCGAAGCGCAGGCTGTTGAGGTTGGCCAGGGGCCGGGCGCCCATGGTGAACACGTCGCGCAGGATGCCGCCCACGCCGGTGGCGGCGCCCTGGTAGGGCTCGATGAAGCTGGGGTGGTTGTGGCTCTCCATCTTGAAGGCCACGGCCCACCCGTCGCCGATGTCCACCACACCGGCGTTCTCGCCAGGACCCTCGATGACCCGGGGGCCCTCGGTGGGCAGGTTCTTCAGGTGGATGCGGCTGGATTTGTAGGAGCAGTGCTCACTCCACATGGCGCTGAACACCCCCAGCTCTGGGTAGGTGGGCAGGCGCCCATCCAGGAGCCGCAGGATCACCTGCCACTCGTCCTTCGACAGCCCCAGCTCCAGGGCCAGGGTTTCGGTGACAGCCGGTTCGTGGGCAGCGGACATGGAGGCTCCGGAAGCCTTGATTCTACCTGTCCGGCCCGGGCCGAACGAGCCTTGACATCCGTCAGGGGGCCTGGGGTTCCATGGGCGCCATGGGGGATTCCCCGCCCTCGTAGGTGCGGCGCAGGACCCCCTGGACCAGACGCTGGAAGAAGGTGCCGCGCTCCGGGTTGAACACGATGGACACCGCGGCCTTGAGCTCCGTGCCCAGTTCGAGCAGGGCCCCGCCCTCCACGCCGGTCCCGAGGAGCAGGAAGGGCACCCGCCCCTGGATGCTCTCGACCATGGGCTTGAGCCGGCGACGCTCGTCCAGGCTGAGGCTGGGCAGATGGTAGAGCACCAGGGCCGGCCTCAGGTTCAGCACATCTTTCAGGGCCGCCATGGTGGGGGGCACCCGCTTGAGCGGCTGGAGCCCGCCCAGCAGGCCCTGGAGCGTCTCTTCCAGGACGGCATCTCCGGAGACCAGGACCAGGCCGGCCGGGCGAGCTGGCACCACCTTCGTACTGCCGGAAGGGGCGGAGGTCTCCACGCCGCGCTGCGCGATCCGCTCGAGATCCTCCTCCCGCTTCTCGAAGACCCAGCGCGACAGCAGGGGCAGGACTTGCTCGTCCAGCTGGGGGCGGTATTCCACGCCAAAGGTGCGGCCCTGCACATGGCGCAGCTTCACCTTGGTGTTGATGCGGATCTGGTCCGTGACCTGGATGGTGACGGCCATGTCCTGCCCCGGCTCCAGCTCCCCCTCCAGGAAGTCCCGGCTGCTGTAGATCCGGGCGCCGGTGGTGCTGATGTTCACGAGGGTCCCCACGATCAGGTCGTATTTGGGGGTGCTGAAGGTGACGGGGATCCGGCCCACCCGGTCCACGCGGTACGAGCCCCGGTGATCCTCTTCCTGGAGCACCTCCGGCAGCCGCAGGCGCAGGGTGCGCCGGCCGTCGTACATGCCGAAGCCCTTCATCTCCGTGGGCGCCTCCAGGAAGCTGACTCCGTGGGGGAACCGCAGTTTCAACCCGGCGTTGCGCAAGCCGTAGGTGGCATCCTCCTGGCCCATGGTCGCGACGACGTGGAACTCGGAGCCGTCGACCCTGACGAAAGACGACTCGAACCGGAGGTAGGGCGTCACCAGGATCAGCAGCTCGCGGCGATTGCAGGCGCGCTGGAAGATCTCCAGGATGGTCTCCGAATTCCGGATCAGGTTGCCGACCAAGGCGCCTCCAAAAGTGTTCGTGCTCCCATCATGGATTCCGTCCCCTACACTGGAAAGCCCTGCTTTCGGACCCCATGACCCCGCACCGGACCCTTCTCGCCTACAGCGCCCCCCGGAGCGGCTTCGGGGACGAGTGGATGACCTTCCTTCCCATTGGTCTCGGCTACCTGCAGGCCATGCTCAAATCCCGGTCATTCCCCTGCCGGGTGGCCAACCTGAGCGGCAAGGGCCGGAAGGAAGTCCTGGCCTACTTCCGGGCCCAGGATCCGGCCGTGCTGGGCATCTCCATGTTCACCTTCAACCGCAAGCGCTCCTATGAGCTGCTGACCTGGGCCCGGGAGGCCTGCCCGAGCGCGATTCTCCTGGCGGGGGGTCCCCATCCCACCCACCTGGCCGAGGAAGTCTTCGAGGACTGCCCCGCCCTGGATGCCATCGTGCAAGGGGAGGGCGAGACCGTGCTCCTGGGCCTCGTCGAGCGCCTGCGGACCGCTCCCGGCTCGGACCTGTGGCGGCGCACCCCGGGGCTGATCCTGCGCGAGGGCCGCACCCTGCCCCAGCCCCCGCTGGAGGACCTGGATGCCGTCGGCGTCCCCGCCGAGCACCTGGAGGCCGACTTCCTCAACGACGTGGGCCAGCTGGCCTACCTGAGCTCCAGCCGCGGCTGCCCCGCCACCTGCAACTTCTGCAACACCCCGGAGTTCTGGGGAACCTCCATCCGCTTCCGCAGCGCCGAGTCCGTGCTGCGCGAGATGCGCCTGCTGCGCGAACGCCACGGCCTCACCTACTTCAGCTTCCGGGACGACACCTTCACCGCCAACCGGGATCGGGTGCTCAAGCTCATGGACGGCATCCAGGGCAGTGGCCTCCACCCCCTGTGGAACTGCCAGAGCCGCGTCAACCTGGTGGACGAGGATCGCCTGGTGGCCATGAAGCGGGCGGGCTGCGAGTTCATGCAGTTCGGCGTCGAGCACGGCAGCGAGCGGGTGCTGCAGCTCCTGGACAAGGGCACCAACCTCCGCCATGCCCGGCGCGCCCTGGACCTGGTGCGCAAGGTGGGCATGAACCTGGGCATCTACCTCATCACCGGCATCCCCGGCGAGACCTGGGCCGACGTGGAGGAGAGCGCCACCTTCATCCGCGACACCCGGCCCAGCGACTGCCAGATCAGCCCGCTGGCCCTCTACCCCGGCACGCGGATGTTCGACCAGTACCGCGCCGAGGGCCGCATCCAGAAGGACTTCTACCGGGCCAGCGGCGATGCGGAAATTTTCGCCCGGGTGGACGGCCACACGGAAAAGGCCCTGCGCCACCTGGACCAGGCCGCCCAGCGGGCCAAGGCAAAATCCCGCTTCAGCGCTGCCGAGTTCGCCCAGCAGAAGCAGTGGCTGGGCTTCTGCGCCGTCACCAACCTGCTCTGCGGCGAGGCCGCCGAGGAAGAAGGCCGCTGGACCGAGGCCGAGGCCGAGTACGCCGAGATCATCGCCAGGGAACCCGCCAACCCCTGGGGTTTCATGAAGCGGGCCCTCCTGCGGGAGAAGGTGGGCCAGATCGACAAGGCCCGGGGCGACCTCGCCGAAGTCCTGGCCCTGGCGCACGGCAATCCCGAGGCCACGGAACTGGCCGGACTCTGGGGCATGAAGCAGGCCAGGATCCGGACGAAGAAGCCCGCCCACGGGCCCACCGCCGAGATGAAAGGGGCCGAGGCCTTCCTCAGCCGGCCGAAGATGTAGCTTCGCGCTGAAGCGCCCGCCGCCACTCAAGCAGCCCCATCGCGCAGAGCACCTGGTACACGAGGTACGGGCCGCTGGTGACATACGGCCCCTTGGTGATCAGCAGGCCCACGGAGATGTCATTGGCTACGATCCACTCGGGCCAGTTCTCGATGTTCGGCCACCAGCAGGGCCACGCAGGCCGCCCCGGTGACGAAGCCGAACACCTCCATCCAGCTCGGCATCAGTCCTCGTGCCGGATGTGCGGGCTGCGCTCCAGGATCATGAGCACCAGCCGCTCCAGTTCCTCCACCATGAGGAAGCGCAGGTTGGGATCCTTCCTCAGCGTGGTGCTGGCTTCCCCCCCGCCCCGCAACACGAAGAAGGGGCCCGACCGCTCGATGCGGGACACCTGCTTCCAGAGGAGTCGCCCCGCCCCCAGCCGCCGGGCGAGGGGCGTCGGCAGGGCGTTGTGCTCCACCGACAGGCCCAGGTCATCCACCAGCACCTGGGAACCCTCCACCATCAGCACGCCCAGCAGGGTGCCCAGCAGCAGCAGGCTGCCGGCCACCACCGCGCCGAAGGCCGCCGTGACGGCCACCCAGAAGGACCAGGTGGGCTCCCCCGCCGCCTCGGCCACCTTCAGCGAGGCCCGCAGCACCGGGAGCCGTTCCATGATCTGGGCCAGGGCCCGGACGCCCACCAGCCAAGAGCCCGCGAAGAGCAGCATGGCCATGGCCCGCTGGGCGAAGGAGGGGCGGAAGACGAGGGGCGAGCCAGCCGACATCAGATGTCCATCTCGGCCACGATGGCTTCGGCCGCCGCCGCCGGATCCGGGGCATGGGTGATGGGGCGTCCCACCACCAGCCAGGTCGAGCCCTGCTTCAGGGCCTGGGCGGGCGTCATGACCCGGGCCTGGTCCTGGGTGGCGGCCCCGGTCGGCCGGATTCCCGGCGTCAGGCGATGGAAGGACTCTCCGCAGGCGTCGCGGATGGTCGCGGCCTCCCAGGCGGAGCACACGACACCGGCGCAGCCGGCCCGGTGGGCGAGTCGCGCGTAGGCCAGCGCGAGATCTTCGGGCTGGCCGGCATGGCCCAGGGCCGCCAGGGCCTCCCGGTCCAGGCTGGTCAGCACGGTCACGGCCAGCAGCTCCGTGCGACCCCCGGCGGCCTGGTGGGCGCGGACGGCCTCCACCGCCGCCTCCAGCATGGCCGGCCCGCCCTGGGCGTGGACGTTCACCAGGCGCGGGTCGAGCTTCAGCACGGCCTCCAGGGCGCGCCGGACCGTGGTGGGAATGTCGTGCAGCTTGAGGTCGAGGAAGACGGGCACCCGCGCCTGCAGTTCCTTCACGAAGGCCGGTCCCTCGGCACAGAAGAGCTCCAGGCCCACCTTCAGCATTCCCACGCGGCCCGACAGCCGCTCGGCCATGGCCAGGGCCTCCTTGGCCGTGGGGACATCCAGGGCCACCACGAGGCGCTCGCGGGGCGAAAGATTCAAGGCGGAGGCGGACAAGGGGACTCCCGTATGATGCGGAGGACCAGTTTGCCATCAAGCGAGGCGCCATGCCGCTCCCACCGCAGTCCAGTCCCCCCGCCATCAGCGCGCCCGCACCCACCGGCCCCGAGGCCCAGGAGGCCCTGCTGGAGGCCTTCGATTGGGGGCACCCCCTGCCCTTGATGCCGAAGGAACTGAAGGGCCAGGCCGCCCTGCGCTACCAGTGGCTGAGGCGCGCGGCGACCTTCGATCCCGCTGGAGGCCTGCCGACCGGTCCCTTCCTTTCGGGTCGCGAGCGGCAGGAGGTGGAGGGCCTCCGCCGCCTGGCGGCCATCCCCCACGAACAGCTTGAGCAGGCTCTCAAGGCCCTCTCCCTCCGGGAGGCCGGCAGCGCCCTGGCCCTCTGGCGGTGGGGGCAGGTCCGGGTCCGGACCGGGGCGTTCGATCGGGCGACGCGCCGCACCTGGGAGGACCGGCTGCTGCGTGACGGCCCGGTGCTGACCCGGGGCTACGCCCTCCGCCATGCCCTGTGCTGGGCCCTGGCCGAGCAGGATGAATCTCGGTTCGCAGCGCTCCGCCCCACGGGAGATCCTTCGTTGGAAGGCGTCCACCACTCCTTCCAGGGACTCTTCGGGCTCCTGGGCGGTCCCTCGCCCGTGCTGCGCCTCTGGACGCTGCCGGGCCTGGACTACCGGGACCTGGGCCTGGACCAGCTGGCTTCCCGCGTCTGGATCTGTCCCCTTGGGGAGGAAGCACTCCCAGCGCTGCCACCCGGCACGGCCTGGATCATCCCCAGCGCCTCCGGCGCCCAGGAGGAGCGGGATGCCTCCCTCCCGGAAGCCCTCCTGGCCGAAGGCAGGGACCTGGCCCGGCGGCTGCAGCGCGCAGGGATCACCGCCCACTTTGCCACCAGCCGGCCCGCCTTTGAGCGGATCGGCCTGCTGTGGTTCCCCATCCTCATCGAACTGGATGGGCAGGGAGGCATCCGGTCCATCCGCATGGGCGACGCCGCGCCGAAGCGGCCCTGAGGGGTTCGGCCTGCTAGCCGATGCCGCAGCCCTGCAGCCAGCCCGCCACGGCGCCCCAGGCCATCTGCGCCCAGTAGTGGAAGCCGCGCCGCACGGGCTTCGGGATGTAGCTCGCGTGGAGGCGGTCCTTGAGCATGGGGTAGTTGCCATCGGGATCCAGCACCGCCGCGGCCACGGGTGAGTCGAACTCGTAGGTGATCCAGCGATCCTGTCCATCCCATACGAGCCGCTGCTCCTCCCTGTTCTCCAGGCGCACCCAGAGGGTGATGGGAACCCGGATGCCGCCCTTCCGCTCCAGCGTGATGGAGCCGACCCGGCCCGGAGCCGCCGGCTGGGGCGAGGCGAAGACCGGCGCCTGGTCCGAGAAGAGCCAGCCGCCCTGGGTGACCTCCCGCGTCTTCACGCCACGAATGGCGTAGTCGAGAACCTCGGTCCCCTCCACGAAATCCCGCCAGAAGCCACTCAGGTCCCGGCCGGATACCCGCTCCGCGATGCGCCTGAAATCGTGGCGCGTCGGGTGGTGGAAGGCCATCTCCTGGGCATAGGCGCGCAGGACCTGTTCCATCACCGGGCGGCCCAGCATGGCTTCGAGCTGGTTGAGAACCAGGGTGGGCTTCGAGTAGGCCGTTATGAAGTAGCTCTCGAGGTTCAGGGTATTGAACCCGAAGCAGGTGAGGGGATCGGCGCTCGGAAGGAGCCAGTACCCGGCCCACTCCCCGAAGTCCGTCCCCACCTGGAACCGCCGCCCCCCCAGGAGGGCGTGGTAGCTCCGTTCCAAGGCCTTGTGGGTGAACCAGCTGCTGAGGCCTTCGTCCAGCCAGGGCTCCTCGAACTCATTGCTGGCCAGCAGCCCGTAGAAGTACTGATGGCCGAACTCATGCATGGCCACCAGCTCGGGCGCCCGCACCCCGAAGGGATCGAAGGCCACGGAGCTGGCGGTGATGAGCGTGGGGTACTCCATCCCATCGGCGCCCCCGGCCTCCTTCGGCGTGTCGATCACGGTGAGGGTCGGATAGGGGTACTTGAAGAACCACTCCTCGCTCCAGCGCAGCGCGCTCTCCACCGCGCGGCGCTGCCGCTGGAAGTTCCCCCGGTTGGGCCCGTTGATGTAGTAGAAGACCTGGATGCCGCGGTACTCGTACATCGCCGGTTTCTGCCAGCTGGCGCTGGGACGCACGGCCCAGGCGAAGTCATGCACATCCTCGGCGTGGAGCCGCCAGAGGAAGTTCAGGGGTCGCTTGGGATCCTGGGCCGCATCGCGCTCCACTCCCCCTGGGTCGATATGGGGGATGGCGGTCCCCGTGTGGGCCAGCCCCAGCGCGTTGGGCAGCGACAGGGTCACGTCGTAGGTGCCGAAGTCCGCGAAGAACTCCGTGTTGGCGTGGTAGGCGTGGCAGTTCCAGCGGTCGCCCTGGTAGACGCCCACCTTGGGGTACCACTGCCCCGACATGAGGAAGTCTCCGGCCCAACCACTGCGGGCGAAGACCTTCGGATAGCGGTTCTCCCAGGTGACCTCCACCTGGATCGTCTCGCCCGGCGGCACCGCCCGCGGGAGCTTCAGCCACCGCACCGTCTCATCCTCGCCGTCGTGCCCCTCCAGGTCCCGCCCCTCCATCCGCACGCTGGTGAGCCGGCAGTAGCCCCAGGATTGCGGGTCGGCGGGCCGGTCCAGTCGATCCATGCGCAGGCGTCCCCCGCTCTCCTGCACGAACCGGCTCTGGGGCCCCTTGAACGCGTTGAGGTAGAGGTGCAGCGGCAGCTCCTGCGTCGGCGCCGTGCCGGCATTGCGCCAGGAGATCGTCTCCCGTCCCTCCAGCGTCTTGTGCTCGAAGTCCAGCGTCGCCTCGATGCGGTAGTTCGCGATCCGGGGGGACCGGGCCTTGTCGAACCACTTCTCCGGCGTCCAGGTCCGCGGCCCCGCCGCCAGTCCAACGGCGGCGAACATCACCAGCAGAGCGATCCAGCGCCGTCCCATCGATACTCCCGAGCGTCCGTCGAGCATACCAAGTCCCGCCCGACCTGCGCCCTTGCCCTTCCCCCAATCCCTGCTACACTCAAGTCCCTACCGCGGGGTGGAGCAGTCCGGTAGCTCGTTGGGCTCATAACCCAAAGGTCGCAGGTTCA
>JADKCH010000009.1 GCA_016714685.1 Candidatus Geothrix odensensis | reverse complement strand
TGATGCCGTTCTCGATGCCGAAGATCTGGGTGTTGACCTGGCGGGCGGCTTCAGGCGAGGTCTTGGCGTAGGCCACCATGGCGGCCTTGCGGCGCTCCATGGCCTTGAGGCGCATGGGGATGGCGGACTCGGCGGAGTACTTCATCTGGGCCAGGGTGTCCTGGCGGCTGGTGCGGCCGGGGTGCCCGGTCACGAAGGTGAGGTCGCCGGCCTTGAGACCGGTGCCGGTCCACTTGAGGAAGTCCTTGGGCTGGTAGGGCTGGCCGTTCTCGTAGACGCGGAAGAGGGTGAAATCCAGGTTGTGGCGCGGGAAGGTGAAGTTGTCGGGGTCGCCGCCGAAGAAGGCGATCTGCATCTCCGGCGCGAAGACCAGGCGCACGTCGGTGTGCTTCTTGTAGCTGTAGATCCAGTGCTCGCCGCCCTGGTAGAGGGTCACGTGCTCGCAGGTGAGGCCGCTCTTCTCCTGCATGGCCTTCTTGATCTTCTCGATCTCGACCTCACGGGCCTTCTGGGCGTCCTTCTCGGACAGGCCTGCCTTGACGGCCTTGGCGAGGGGCTCGGTGATGTTGTCCATGGCCATGAGCGTCATCAGCTCCAGGCCCGGCACCTTGATTTCCTGGTCGCGGCCGGCGGCGGCGAAGCCGTTCTTCACGTAGTCGGCCTCCTTGCTGCTCACGCGCTGGATCCAGCCCCGGCCCACATGGTGGTTGGTGAGCACCAGGCCGTCCTTGCTGACGAAGGAGCCGGAGCCCCCGGGGAAGCGCAGGGAGGAGAGGCGCACATGGTCCAGCCAGGCCTGGTCCGGCGCCCAGCCGTACTTGGCCTGGATCTGCTTGGTGGGCAGGTTGTCGAAGGTCCACATGCCCTCGTCGGCCTTCAAGGCGGGGGCGGCCAGGCCGAGGGCCAGCAGGGACAGGATCAGGGGGCGGGGATTCATGGGAGCTCCAGAGGGGTCGAATGCACGAACCATCGTATCACTAAGTATCGAGGCCCAAGTTTCATGACCTCGAGGGCCGTTTAACAATCGACTCAACCCTGCTTCTGCCAATGGGATCCATTGGTTTGCTGGCCAAATTCAGCTATAGTCGGTCGCAGGACGGTTAATGACTCTCACCCTGGGCAGGACCCTCAAGCGCGCCTCCTCCAGCCTGATGCTGGTGCTGGCCCTGGTCTACCTGGCCCACGCCGCCTGGCATTCGGGTCTGGCCGAGGTGGCCGTCCATCCCAGTGGCGCGACCGTGGTGCTGGAGTTGGATCCCTTCGTTTTCGCCGAGGGGCAGAGTGGCGATGGCGTGGCCGGGTGCCACTTCTTCTGCAACCACGGTTGCCCCATCCCGCCGGTCCTCGATCCGCCCCGCCTGGCCGATGTGCCGCCGACCCGCAGCTACTCGGCCGCCCCGGCGCGGTCCACCCGGGGTGCCCACCCCCAGCCCATCAAGGCCCCCCCTCGGACCCTCGTCGCCTGAACATGAACTGATCGCCCAGCGATCTCCCCCGCCGGAACCAGACCGGCGTTGCATGTGATGCCCACGAGGAACCCATGATCCGTGCCCTGCATTCAGGGGCCCTGGCCTGTGCGCTGATGGCCCAGGCCCAGGTCGCCGCCCCACCCCTCACCTATGAGGCCCTGCTCGCGCGGGCCACCTCAGATCCGGCCCTGCTCCGTCTTGAGGCGGACCTGGCCGGCCGCCAGCGGCAGCTCGCCGCCACCGGCGGCTGGCTGCGGGAGGGCCCCACCCTCACCGCCGAGGCTGGCCGCCGGGCGGGTGCCGCGACCACCACCGACAAGGTGGCCCAGGTGGACGCGCCCCTGCTGCTGGCCCCGGCCGTGCGTTCGGAGGCCCAGGCCAGCCTGGACCGGGCCGGGGGCAGCCTCCTGGCCCTGGCCCGGGCGGAGGCCCGCCACCGGCTGCGCCTCGCCTACCTGGATGCCTGGCTGGCGGAAGCCCACCTCCACCTGCGGGCCTCCCAGTTCGAACTCACCGAGACCTGGGTGCGGGTGGCCCAGGCGCGGGTGGATTCGGGGTCGGATCCCGCCTACCAGGTGGACCTGGTCCGGGGCGACCTCCTGCGGCTCCGCACCGAGTGGGGCGAGGCCCAGCGCAGGGCCGGCGAGGCCTGGGCCGCCCTGCGCGCCCTGGCCGACCTGCCCCCGGAGCCCCTGCCCCTGGCCGATCCCGGCCTGCCGGTGCTCCCCGCCGAGGCGGGCCTGGCGGAGGCCTTCCAGAAGGGCCTGCTGCGCCGGGCCCTGGCGGACCGGACGGCGGCCGACCGCGCCGCCTTCGACCTCCAGCAGGCCCTGAGGGGTTCCCGCTGGAGCCTCAAGGGCAGCTACGCCTCCGAAGGCGAGGAACGCGTGGCCCGGGTGGGCGTGGGCTTCCGGCTGCCCCGTCCCGGGGAGCTCAGCGCCCAGCACCGCGAGCTGGCCACCGGCCGCAGCGCCCTCACCCGCGAGGGGGAGGCGGCCGTGTTCCAGCTGGATTCCCGGTTCCAGATCGCCCGCAGCCGCCTCCGCACCTTCGGGGAGTTCCCCCCCCCGCACCGCTTCGACGCTGCCCTGAAGGCCGTGGACCTTCGGCTGCAGGAAGGCAAGGAGCGTCCCTCCGACGCCCTGCTGCTCCGCCGCCAGCTCCTGGAGGCGGAGAACGCCTCGCTCCAGCGCCTTCGCGAGGCCCACGCCCTCGCCGCCGAACTTGACCTGTTGACCCTTGGAGATGCCCGATGACCGCCTTCCGTCCCCACCCCTCCGCGCTGTCCCTGCTGCTGGCGGCGGGGGTCCTCCTGGGCCTCCAGGCCTGCAAATCCTCGCCCCCGGCCGAGCCTCCCAAGGCCCAGGCGCCCCAGGCCCCCGAGGTGGATGCGGTGCCTCTGAAGGCCATCCAGGAAGGACTGCGTACCCAGGAGGTCCCCGCAGCCTCCACCCTGCAGGTGTGGTTCCCCGCGGAGGCCGCCGGGGACGAGTCCGCCCGCGCCCTCCTCACCGCGCCCGTGAGCGGCATCATCGCCTCGGCCCCGGCCGCCCCCGGCCGCCCCCTGGCCAAGGGCGCCGTGCTGTTGACGCTGCGCAGCCCCGAGCTGGCCGAGCTGAAGTCGCGGTGGCTGAGCGCCCAGGCCCGGCTCAAGCGCGCCCAGGCGGATCTCGCCCGGGAGCAGCGGCTCGCCGCGGCCCAAGCCGGTGCCCGCCGCGACCTGGAAAGCGCCGAAGCCGAGCAGGCCAGCGCGAGCGCCGAAGCGGAATCCGCCCGCATCTCGCTCCAGGCGCGGGGCGTCACGCCCGACCAGGCCGACGGCACCCTCATCCTCCGCGCCCCCAGCGCCGGGACCGTGTCCGCCTGGAAGGCCCAGCTGGGCCAGGGGGTGGCCATGAACGAGGAGCTGGGCGCCTTCCAGGCGGCCTCGGCCTCCCTCGCGCTGGTGGAGCTGCCCCCCCCGGCCCCGGGCGCCTGGAAGCTCGGCAGCCGCACCACCGTCCGCGACGAGGCCCGCACCTGGCACGGCGAGGTGGTGGGCCTGCCCTCCAGCATGGGGGACACGACGCACCGCATGACCTACCGGCTGCGCCTGTCCGGCGCGCCGCTGCCGCTGCCCGGCACGCCCCTGGAGGTCCAGGTGCCCGTGGGCCATGGCGTCCTGCTCCCGTCCTCGGCCCTGCAGCAGATCGATGGCGTGTGGGGGGTGTTCCTCGTGGACGGGGACCTGGCCCGCTTCCGGCCGGTGAAGCGCGGGCCCGACGTGGCGCGCGACACGCTGGTCCTCGACGCCCTGCCCGCCGGGGCCAGGGTCGTCACGGACGGCGCCTACCTGCTCAAGTCCAAGCTGATGCGCCTCCGCTCGGGAGGCGGCGATGAGTAGGGACACCCACACGCTGCTGACCCGCTGGTTCGCCTGGCTGCTGCCCAAGAAGGGGCTGGTCTACGGGGCCACCCTGCTGCTGGCCTTCACGGGCACCCTGACCTTCTTCAGCCTCAAGCGGGACCTGATCCCGGATCTCTCGCTGCCCTCCCTGCAGCTGCTCATCCAGAGCCCGGGCCGTGCCGCCTCCGAGCTGGAACTCACGGTGGCCCAGCCCCTGGAGCAGGCCGTGGGGGGCCTGCCCGGGGTCAAGCGCGTGGTGAGCACCGTACAGGCCGGGCTGGTCCAGGTGGTGATCGCCTTCGAGGGCGGCACCGATCCCTGGCGCTCCCGCCAGCTGGTGGGCGAGCGCGTCACCTCCCTCATGGGCGGGTTCCCGCCCGGCACGCTGCCGCCGCTGGTCACCAGTGCCGCGGGGCGCCTCCAGGAGATCCAGGAACTGGTCCTGACGGGCCCCGGCGTGGGGCCCGTGGCCATCCGTGACCACGCCGTGAAAGTGATCGTCCCCCGGCTCCAGGCCGTCTCCGGCGTGGCGCGGGTGGAGGCCCTGGGCGGCGAGGCCAGGCAGCTCCAGGTGCTGCTGCGGCCCGACCGCATGCGGCTGCTGGGGGTGCCCCTCGGCCGCGCCATGGAGGCCCTGGAAGGCAGCGACCAGGACGGCGGCGCAGGCATCCTGGAACTCCAGGACAAGGGCTGGTTCGTCACCCTGGGCAGCTCCGCACCCACCCCGGACGAGCTCCGCAAGCTGCCCATCCAGACCCAGCGTGGCACCGTCTACCTCGGCGAGGTGGCCGACGTGCAGGAGGGCGCCGCCTTCCGGCGGGGGCTCTCCACCTACCGTGGCGCCGAGGCCGTCTCGCTGCGCGTGGTGAAGCAGCCCACTGCCGAGGCGCTCAGCACCGCCCAGGCCGTCCGCGAGGCCCTGCCGGAACTCCAGAAGGGCCTTCCGGAAGGCATGAAGCTGGAGATGTTCTACGACCAGGGCGCCTTCGTGCGCCACGCCCTCAGCGGCGTCACGCTGGCGCTGCTGCTGGGTGGAGCCTTCGTGGGGCTCGTGCTCGTGGTCCTGCTGGGCAACCTGCGTGGCGCGCTGGTGGTGATCATCCTGCTGCCGCTGGCCACGCTCGGCGCGGCCATTCCGCTCATGTGGATGGGCCTGGGCCTGAACGCCCTCACCCTCGGCGGGTTGGCCATCTCGGTGGGACTGCTGGTGGACGCGGGCGTCATCATGGTGGAGAACCTCACCCACCGGCTGCATCAGGCCCACGCCACGGACGCGGCCTCCCGCCGCGCCACCCTGGTGGTGGCCGCCTCGGAGGTGGGGATCCCCATCCTCATCGCCGTGCTGGTGATCCTGGCGGTCTTCATTCCGCTGCTGGCCATCGGCGGCGTGGCCGGCAAGCTGTACGCGCCCCTGGCCGTGGCCGTGGGCTCGGCCATGACCCTCAGCCTGATCCTCAGCTTCACCCTGGTGCCCACGCTGGTGGAGCGGTTCCTGCCGCCGGGCACGGTGCTCGAGGAGCCCCGGTTCGTCACGAAGCTCAAGGAGGTCTACCGCCCGGCCCTCATCTGGGCCCTCAGCCACGGGGCCCGGCTGCTGGCCGTGGCCGGCGCCATCACCGCCGCCAGCATCGTGCTGGCCCTGGGGCTCGGGAGCAACTTCCTCCCCAGCCTCGATGAAGGCGCCTTCATCCTCACGCCGAACTTCCCCGCGGAAACCAGCCTCGAGGCGGTGGACCAGGGCAACAAGCTGCTGGGCCGGCGCATCCGCCAGGTGCCGGGCGTGAAGGACTACTACCGCCGCACCGGCCGGGGGGACGTCACGGAGGATCCGATGCCCCACTACTCCAGCGACATCCTCGTGCTGCTGGAACCTAGCGCCGATCCCAAGAAGGTCGAGGCCGCCCTGGCTGCCCTGGCCGACGAGATGCCCTACCCGGTGGAGCTCACCACGCCCATGAACATGAAGATCTCCGAAGGGCTCGGCGGCACCCCCGCCGACCTGCAGGTGAAGCTCTTCCATCCGGACATGGCCGCTCTGGAGGCCCTCGCGCCTGACCTGCGCAGGCGGCTGACCGAGCTGCCCGGCGTGAAGTCCGTGGCCCCGGACGCGGGCGGCCCCCTGCCCAAGTGGCAGGTCCGGATCGATGACCGCGATCTCCGCCACCTGGGCGTGCCCCGCCCGCTGCTGCTGCAGACCCTCCAGGCGGCCCTCCAGGGCCTGGAGGTCTCGCCCCGCTACGATGGCCCCCAGCGCATTGGCCGGGTGGTGAAGTTCCAGTTCCAGGGGGAAGTCACGCCTGAGCGGCTCCAGCGCCTGCCCCTGGTGCTGGACGATGGCCGGGTCCTGGAGCTGGGCCAGGTGGTCCACTTCGAGGAGACCACCACGCCCAGCATGATCCGCCGGGAAGCCAGCCAGCGGCGCCTCGCGCTCAACCTCCGCACGGAGGGCGACCTCGGCGGCGCGGCCAAGCGCGTGGATGCCCTGCTGGCCTCCTATCCCCTGCCGAAGGGCACCGTGGTGAAGCTGGGCGGCAAGATCGAAGAGGCCCGGGAGACTCAGCAGCGGCTCCTCATCGCCATCGCGGTGGCCCTGGGCATCGTCGTGGGCCTGCTCTACCTCGCGCTCAACAAGTGGTGGGAGGTGGCGGTCGTGCTGGCCACCCTGCCCAACGCCTTCGCGGGCGGGCTGTTCAGCCTCTGGCTGGCGGGCGAGACCTGGAACGTGAGCTCCATCGTCGGCATGATCGGCCTCTTCGGCGTGGCCGTGCAGAACAGCCTGGTGCTCATCACCCAGACCAAGGACCTCCACGCCTCGGGCCTGTCCCTGAGGCAGTCCGTGCTGGAGGCCAGCCTCGGCCGGGTGCGCCCCAAGCTCATGACCGCGGGCGCCGCCATCCTGGGCCTCCTGCCCATGCTGGTCGGCTTCGGCGGCAGCGAGCTGGAACGCCCCCTCGCCATCGTGATGGTGGGCGGCCTGGTCACCTCCACCCTGTTCACCCTCCTGGTGCTGCCGGGTTTCTATGAATGGGTGGGCAAGCGACGGGGGCTCGGCCAGGCCTGATCACCCCTGACCCCGGGGACATTCCCTCCCCCGGGGTCAGGATTCATGCCCCACCACCGGCGAGCCGAGACTGGACGGGAAGAGGCTCCATGTCCTTGCGCACCCCCTGTCTCGGCCTGGTCCTGGCTGCGGTCCACGCGGCGGGCCAGGGCCTGCCGGCCCCGCCCCCGGAAGGCGGGCAGTCCAGGACCTGGCGGGAGTCCATCGACCAGGGCCGGGACCGCCTCGCGGACCACCTGTTCGGCATCAAGCTCTCGGCCTTCGGCGATGGCCTGTTCGGACCCGACGACCAGGGCCGGAAGAAGCTGGACTGGGGCGCCTTCGAGCTCGACCTGGCGGGCGAGTTCCACGAAAACCTGGAGGCCGCCTTCGCCGTTGTCTCGACGCAGGAGGCCACGCAGCTGGCGGTGGGGTTCCTGGACTGGCATCCCTTCGGCGGCACCATCGCCCCCCGAGGGCGCCTCTGGGTGGAGAAGGGCTTCCACGTGCAGGTGGGGCGGTTCGATGTCCCCTTCGGCAGCGACTGGCAGTATTTCGCCAGCAAGGACAGTGTGTCGATCTCGCGCCCCTTCACCACCAGCGCCATCATGGACGGCGGCTACAACGACCTGGGCCTCCGGGTGCTGGGCAACGACGGCGAAGTGAATTTCAATGCCTTCGCCCTGAAGGGGTTCGACGAGGGCCGGCTCATCGGCGGCCGGATCGGGATCACCCCCCTGGGCAATCCCTTCTCGCTGCGGGACGGACGGGAGCCGAAGGCCGCCGAGTTCGGCCTGTCGGTGCTCTACGACATGGACCGGTTCCGGCGGAAGCAGGAAGTGGCCTGGGCCGCGGACGCGGAAGGGCGCATGGGGCCGTTCTTCCTGCGCGGGGAGTATCTCTGGCGCCGGCGGGAGGCCAGCGATCAGGCGGAAGGCTTCACGAAACACGGCTGGCACCTGACCCAGGAGCTCGGCTTCCCGGAGGGCCCCCTGCCGACGACCTTCTTCCTGCGGTACGAGCGGATGTCGCAGCTCAGCTCCGACCCCGCCTCCGGCGACGAGCGGGATGCGCGGATGGCCCTGGGCGCCGCGGCGGTGCTGGCCGGGATCGTCCAGGTCAAGGTCGAGTGGCAGCACACCTTCCAGGCGACGGCCGCCACCCGGGAAGCCCCCGGCTACAGCGCCAATGTGCTCCTGGCCCAAGTGGTCGTGGTGTTCTGATGCGCTGGCTCCTGCTCCCTCTCCTCGCCCTGTCCCTGGACGCCCAGGATGCGGCCGGCCAGCCCATCCACGGCCTGCTGCAGGATGCCGCGGCCTGCACGGCCTGCCACCGGGAGGCAGGCGCGAGCCTCTGGGAGGCCCACCGCTGGCAGCCCTGCACGGCGTTCTGCATGACCTGTCATGCACCGGCTGACATGGCCCAGCATCATTCCGTGGGCAAGCCGCTCCGGAGGCCCCTGCCCACCCCGCTCCCCCTCGCCAAGAACCAGGTCCTGGCCTGCTTCACCTGCCACGATCTCTCCAGACCCAGGGAGGACGCCTTGCGCTGGAAGGCCGAGAGCCTGTTCGGCCGCCTGTTCCGCCGCCAGGCGCGCCACCGGACCTACCTGCTGGTCCACCGGAATGACCGGGGCCAGCTCTGCCGCATCTGCCATTGAGGGCTGCCATGACACCTGATAAAAAGCGCCGCATCATCCTGATCGACACCCGCTTCCAGCTGCGCCTCGCGGGGGCCTTCCTCCTCGTGCAGGTGCTCCTCACCGGGCTGTTCGGGTTCGGGCTCTACCTGTTCCTCGACAGCGAAGTCCAGGCCGGGCTGGCCTCCGCCCACGCGAGCTACCGCAGCCTCGAGCAGATGCTGCTGCCCATCATCCTGGTGCTGGCGGCCTTCAACCTGGCCTTGTCCACCGCCCTCGTGACGGGCTTCGTGGTCCTCCTCAGCCACCGCATCGCCGGTCCGCTGTTCCGGTTCAGGTCCGTCCTGGAGGACCTCGCGGAGCGGAGGATCCCTAACCATACGGGCATCCGCCCCGAGGACCAGCTCTCGGAAGTCGCCACCTCCCTCGGCAAGGCGGTCGGAACCCTCGCGACAGACCTGTCTGCCCTGCGTGCGGTGACGGCCGACCTGCGTCAGGCCGCCGCCCCCCACCAGGACCCCGCCCTCGAGTCGGCCCTGACGCGGCTGGAGCACCTGCTCGGCGCCTGGCAGTAGCGGGCCGCTTCGAAGCGGCGCCGGGCCCTCAGAACTTCCACTTCACCCGTGCCGCCAGGGTGCGGGGCGGGATGACGTGGGTGCCGCCGAAGACGCTTAGGAAGTTGTAGAGGCCCTTCTCGTCGGTGGCATTGAGGAGGTCCACCCCGAGGGCCAGGCGGCCGGTCCGCAAGCGCCACTCCTGGCCCAGGCTCAGGTCCCAGGTGGTGCGCGACTTGATCCGCCAGGTCCCCTCGGAATCCAGCCGCACGTAGCCCGCGCCAAAGGCGTAGTCGGGATCACCGCCCGCGTCGGCCGGGTCCGCCGCGACCAGGCCCGAGTCGTGGCGGCCGATGACCTGCGCGGTGAAGCCGTCCCGTTCGAAGGTGAGGCCCACCTGGGCGCTCAGCTTCTGGTCGTGGTCGATGAGGAAGCGCTCGCCCGGCAGCGCTTCGGGGGCCTCCAGCTGGAGGCCGCCCACCAGGGGGGCCTGGAAGATGGCCCGGGTGCGACCGAGGCTCAGGTAGCCGGACCAGCCCTTCACGGGCACCAGATCCAGGCGCAGGTTCACGCCCCGGAAGATGCCCCGGTCGGCGCCGACCGGGAAGAGCACGCCCGTGTTCAGGAACTGGGCGTTGTCGCCGGCGTTGCGGCTCTGCTTCTCCCAGTACTCCAGCATCACCCGCCCGGCCTTGCCGAGCTGCTGTTCGACGCCGTAGCTGTAGGAATCCTGGTGCTCGGGCCGCAGTGGCTGGCGCGGCGTGCCCGCGTAGGGGCCCAGATCCCAGGCCTGCTGGGACAGCGCGAGCGCGAGGTTCTCGTGCTCGCGCAGGATCATCAGGCGGTCGTAGCTGGCCCGCAGCACGGTGCCCGTGGCATCGAACCGGTAGCTGAGCCCCAGACGCGGCTGCAGCTGGTTGTCGGAGACATCGGCCACGGTGTAGGCGTCGTACCGCAGGCCCAGGGCGAGGAAGAGGGCCCCGAGGTGGAGGTCGTTCTGGATGAAGGCCGAGGTCAGCGTGGGCCGCAGCCGCCCGTCGAACCGGAAGACGTTCCCCCCACCGGCCGGCGTGTAGGGGTAGAAGGGATCACCGGGCCCGGTGGCCAGGGCATCGTCCGTGATGGCGAAGTCGAACCGCTCGTGGAGGGGGAAGGCGATGTGCTGGAGACCGACCTTCGTGAGGTTCTCCTTGCCCCAGCGCTGCGTGAAGGCCGCCTGCACCCCTAGGTTGTCCAGGCTGCGGTCCTGCCTCGCCCAGTAGGGGAAATCCCGGTGGCCGCCCGCCGTGAAGCCATCCGTCAGATTCTCGCTGGGCTTCAGTTCGGCCCGGGAGGCCCGGAAGAACAGCGAGGCATCGAGGCTCTGCGCATCGCTGAACAGGTGGGCCCAGGCGAGGCTCACGCTCGTGTCCGCCGTGGCCGCCCGCTGGTCCTGCCCCTGCGCCTGCTGGGAGGCCAGGTTCGCCACCTGGCGGTCCGTGCGGCCTCCGGAGACGGAGAACCGCAGCGTGTCCTGGCTGCCGAGGATCCAGTCGAAGCGGGAGAACAGGCGGCCGGTCCGGCCGTGGTTGTGAAGGTTCTCGAAGTTGACGGGATCCAGGAACCGGTCGCTCTCGCTGGCCGCCCCGCTCACGAACCAGCCGAACGATGCCGCTCCGCCCCTGGCGTTGAAGCCGGCCTCGGCCGTGCGGAACCGCGCCGCGCCGAAGGAGACCTCGCCCTCGAAGCCGTTGGGCGTGCCCAGGCCCGATTTCGTGGTGACGTTCACCACCACCACGGGCTTGCCGCCGTACTCCGCGGAGATGCCGCCGGTGATGACCTCCATGCTCTCCACCTGGGAGGGGTCCAGGCTGTTGCTGAAGGTGGCGTGGAGCTGATCCGACACCGGGATGCCATCCACCACGTAGGTCATCTGGCCGTGGCTGCCCCGGAAGTGGAAGCGCCCGTTCTCATCGGCCACGAAGCCCGGCGTGGCCAGCAGGATGCTCTCCATGGCCCGGCTCTGCACCGCGGTGGGGGTACGCTCGATGGTGCTCTTGTCGATGTCGAGGTGGGTGGAGGGGTGATCCTCCACCAGCCGCAGGTTCTCCTCCACCACGACGACGGCGCCCTCGGGCCTCAGCGTCACCGGCACGACCAGGGGCAGCTGGCTGTGGACATCCACATCGAGGTGGCTTGGCAGCAGGCCGGGGGCCTGGGTGTCCAGGTGGTAGGTGTTGAAGGGGACGTTCTGGAAGGCGAAGGCCCCCTTGGCATCGGTCTGGACTTTCTGGCGGTAGCCCGAGACGGGATTCGAGAGGATCAGCGTGGCCCCGGCCACTGGACGCCCCTGGTCATCGGCCACCCGGCCCGCCACCAGGCCGCTGCGGACGGCAGCACCAAGGCTCGACCCCATGGCCAGCAGGGCCACCAGACAAACTCGTGCAGAAGACCTAGCCACCATGACGCGCTCCAGATGAAACTATTTTCTAATTAATCGGGCGTCGGTCAATGGAATTTATTTTCATTTACGACCAAATCGTTCACTAAACCACCCGGCCAGATGAGCGAAACTTAAGAATCATTTGCCCCTTGGGGAGGTCTTCGACATGAAGCGGAAGCAGCTCTGGATTCTCGGTGGGGGCCTCGCGGTCGTCCTGGTGGGCGGCGTCGCCATCGCCGGCATGCAGGAGAAGGGCCTGGCCGTGCAGGTGGCCAAGGTCGGCCGGGAGAACCTCCAGTCCAAGGTCAGCGCCAACGGCAAGATCCAGGCCGTGACCAAGGCCGACATCTCCGCGAACGTCATGGGGCAGGTCACCAAGCTCGCGGTGAAGGAGGGCGACCTGGTCAAGAAGGGCCAGTTCCTCATGGAGATCGACCCGCGCAGCGCCAAGGCCAACACCGAGGCCATGCAGGCCAACCTGCAGGCCACCCAGTCGGACCTGGTCTCGGCCACGGCCAACCTCGCCCAGGCGCGATCGGACTTCGAGCGGGCCAAGGTCAACCGCACCGCCGGCATCATCTCAGCGGCGGACTTCGAGCGGGCCAGGACCGCTTTCGAGACCGCCCAGGCCACCCAGGAGACGGTCCGCCGCAGGGCCGAGCAGGCCAGGGCCAACCTCAGCCAGTCGCACGTGGGCCTCCGCAACTCCACCATCACCGCCCCCATGGACGGGGTGGTCACCGCTCGCCGCATCGAGCTGGGCGAGACGGCGGTGCCCGGCATCCAGAATCAGGCCGGCACGGTGCTCGTCACCATCTCCGACATGAGCAAGGTGGAAGCCGAGATGGAGGTCGACGAGGCCTCCATCCCCACGGTGAAGCAGGGGCAGAAGGCCCAGGTGCGCATCGATGCCTACCCCAACCAGACCTTCGACGGCGAGGTCACGGAAGTGGGCGGAAGCCCCATCCTGAAGCTCAGCGCCAACGAGGCCATCAAGTTCAAGGTGAAGGTCTGGATCAAGAATCCCCCCCTCACCATCAAGCCCGGCCTCTCGGCCCAGGCGGACATCTTCACCGGCAGCCGGGACCAGGTCCTGGCCATCCCCATCCAGTCCCTGGTGACCCGCGAGATCAAGCCGAAGGCCGGTGAGACGCCCAAGCCGGGCGCGCCCCGGGACGAGGAGGGCGTCTGGCTCTTCGATGGCCCGGGCAAGGCCAAGTTCCTGCCCGTGAAGACCGGCCTCCTGGGCGACCTGAACGTGGAGGTGCTGGACGGCCTCAAGGGCGGCGAGACCGTCATCACCGGCCCGTTCCGGATCCTGCGCGACCTCAAGGGCGGCGAGCTGGTCCGCGAGGAGAAGAGCAAGAAGAAGGACGAGAAGAAGGGCTAAGGGTAAGCCACATGAACTATCAAGAGCTGTTCCGGGTGTCCCTCCGGGCCATCCGGGCCCACAAGCTCCGCAGCTTCCTGACCCTGCTGGGCATCATCATCGGCGTCACCACCATCGTGGGCGTGGTGGGGATCATCACGGGCCTGAACCGCTACGTCCAGGAGAAGGTGATCATCCTCGCCCCGGACATGTACATCGTCACCCGCTTCGGCATCATCCGCAGCCGCGAAGAGTTCCTCCAGGCCGTCAAGCGGCCCCAGCTCACCTGGGAGGAGTACCAGCGCCTCAGCAGCGGCGTGCTCAGCCATGCCTCCCTGACCGCCACCCGCTCTTTCAAGACGCTGCCGGTCAGCTACGGCACGCACCGCCTGGCCGACACCTTCGTCGTGGGCAGCACCGCCAACTTCGCCCGGATCCTGAACCTGGACACCGGCGGCAACGGCCGCTTCTTCACCGAGGGCGAGGACGAGTCGGCCCAGAACGTGGCCGTCATCGGGGCCGACATCAAGTCGGAGCTCTTCCCGAACCAGGATCCCATCGGGCGCATGATCCTGGTCCGGGGCCAGCCCTTCCGGGTCATCGGCCACATGATGAAGGAGGGCAAAGGGCTCGGCATCAACCGCGACCAGCTGGTGGTCATCCCCTTCCAGGTCTACCGGAAGAACTTCTACGCGCCCAACGATCCCCTCGACTACTTCATCAAGGCCCGGGGCGGCGTGGAGGGCCTGAGCGAATCCATCGACGAGACCCGGGCCTTCCTCAGGGCCCTGCGGCACACCTCCTGGCGGGATCCCGATCCCGTGGGCTTCCTCACCCAGGACCAGCTGCAGGAGCTCTGGCGCCAGATCAGCACCGCCACCTTCGTGCTGCTCACCCTCATCGCCTCCGTGTCCCTCGGCGTGGGCGGCATCGTGATCATGAACATCATGCTGGTGAGCGTGGCGGAGCGCACCCAGGAGATCGGCGTGCGCATGGCCCTCGGCGCCCGCAAGCGCGACATCCAGCGCCAGTTCCTGCTGGAGGCCTCCCTCCTGTCCATGGGCGGCGGCGTGATCGGCGTCCTCCTGGGGGGAGGGATCGCCCTGCTGGTCAAGGCGGCCACGGGCTTCCCGGCCCAGATCACGGTGGGCATCGTCCTGATGGGCGTGGGCCTCTCCACGGTGGTGGGCCTGCTGGCGGGCTTCCTGCCGGCCCGCCGGGCCGCCAACCTGCCCGTCATCGACGCCCTCCGGGCCGAGTAGGAGATCGCCATGGCCTCCGCCCGAACCCGCTCAGCCATCCGCAGCATGGGGCTCGAGAACATCCGCTTCGCGATGCGCTCGATCCTCGTGCAGCGCCTGCGCAGCTTCCTCACCCTGCTGGGCATCGTCTCCGGCGTGGCCACCGTCATCGCCATGGTGAGCTTCGTGGCGGGCTTCAACGATGCCATCACCGGCGCCTTCTCCAGCTTCGGCACCACCCTGGTGCAGTACCAGAAGTACGAGCCCCGCTTCGGCGGCGGGCCCACGGGCCCGCCCGAAGAGCAGCGCAAGCGCCGCGACCTGACCCTGGAGGACGCCCAGGCCCTGAAGCGGCAGAACACCCTGGCCGCCGCCGTGAGTCCCGAGCGCTACCTCAACCTGCCCGGCCTCGCCGCCTCCACCACCTTCAAGAACCGGAAGGGCAAGGAGGCCAATGGCCCCACCCTGGCCGGCGTGGTGCCCGACTACGCGGCGGCCAACAACGCGAGCATCGAGGATGGCCGCTTCTTCGGGGATGCCGATGTCAGCCACTCGGCGCGGACCGCCGTCGTCGGGCCCGACGTCGCCGACGCCCTCTGGTTCCACCGCGATCCCATCAACCAGGAACTGCTCATCAACGGCGTGGCCTTCCGGGTGATCGGCCTGCTCGAGAAGCGCGGATCCTTCCTGGGCGGCAGCGCGGACAACATCGTGCTCATCCCCTTCAGCACCTTCGACGAGATGTTCCCGGACGTGAAGAACAGCAACGGCGACACCATCCACATCGCCACCATTCCGCGGGATCCCAAAGAACAGCAGGCCATGACGGACCAGGGCATCTCGATCCTCCGGACTCGGCGCGGCCTGAAGGCCAAGGAGCCCAACGACTTCGCCATCTTCACCAGCGAGGGCCAGCTGGAGACCTTCCGCGCCATCACGGGCGGCATCGCCGGGGCCATGATCCTCATCGCCGGCATCGCCCTCCTGGTGGGCGGCGTGGGCGTCATGAACATCATGCTGGTGAGCGTCACCGAGCGCACCCGCGAGATCGGCGTGCGCAAGGCCCTGGGCGCCACCCGCAAGGACATCGCCACCCAGTTCCTGGTGGAGGCCATCACCCTCACCGGCGTGGGCGGCGCCATCGGCATCGCCGTGGGCCTGGGCATCGCCATGCTGGTGCGCCTCGTCTTCGACTTCCCCGCCGCCGCCCCCCTCTGGAGCATCGCCCTGGGCTTCGGCGTCAGCACGGCCGTGGGGCTGATCTTCGGGCTGTGGCCCGCCCTCAAGGCCGCGAAGCAGGATCCCATCGAGGCCCTCCGCTACGAGTAGCCTCTGCCGATGCCCGTGGGCCAGCGCCTGGGCGCTCGCCTTCGGCTCGACGCACGGCGCCCAACCCACCCTTGGATGCCCAGCATGCAGCGCCCTCCCACTCCACCCGCGCCTCGCTTGGCGTTGTGGTGCGAGTAGCGCGAGGTTCGTTCTCGGCGATCTCCGCAGGGAGCCGACACTCCCACAACCTGGTTACCGGCGAAACTCAGGCTGAAAACGGCAACCGCGGATGGTCAGGCAGGGGTTTTCCCCTGTCACACCACTCGAAGCACCAGTTCTCCTTCAACGACTGAGAACTCGACCGCGCAGGGGCTGGCGGGAACGCTGAAGGCCAGCTCTTCCAGCCCGGTGGCGCCGGCCTCGATTTCGGTCATCAGCACCCGGGGGTCATGGCGGAAGGCGATGGGGCCGGACGCCGACGACCGGTCACCACCGGAGGCCTCCATGGCTTCATCGGCGTGGCCGAAGCAGGCGATCACGTCCACCGCCAGTTCGCCCAGCAGGCGGTCGCCCCGCGCCTCGAAGAGGGAGCGGAAGAAGCCGCGCCGGGTCTCGATGGGCGTGCCCTCGGGGTGGGTCTCCAGCCAGGTGCCGAAGGCCTCGAAGACCTCCGCAGGCCTCAGGTCCAGCGGCTCCAGCAGCATGCCGAACCAGGGCACGGCCCGGCCCTGGTTGTAGAGGGCGTCGCAACCCCGGGCGATGCGGCCCGCCTGCTCCAGGTCCGTGGCGCTGAAGGTGGGCGAGCCGAGCACGCGGTAGGGGTGGTGCGCCTCGTGGCGCAGCTGGAGGCCGGCGGCGGTCTCGGCGAGGCGCGTGCCCGGGAGCACCGACAGGCGGAAGACATCCAGGTGATTGGGCACCAGGCCCATGGCGAAATCCACGCTCTCCCGGAACCCCTCGAGGGTATCGCCGGGCAACCCGTAGATGAGGTCGAAGCCGTAGGGCACCCCCGCCTGGTGCAGCAGGAGGATCTTGGCCTCGAAGTCCTCCGGGTCGAAGCTCCGGCTGATGTTCCGCAGCACGTCGTCGTGGGCGCTCTGCAGGCCGATCTGCAGGGTGCAGTGGATGGCCGCGAAGAGCCCGGCCATCTCCCGGTCCAGGAACTCGCTGCGCACCTCGAAGAAGAAGTGGGTGCCGGGGGCCCTGTCCGCGATGAGCCGCAGGACCTGCTTGGCCTGGACCTTGTGGTAGTTGAAGGTGGGGTCGAGCACGAAGACTTCGCGGATGCCCTGGGCCGCGAACAGCTCCAGTTCCGCCTCCACCCGGGCCAGGGGGATCCGGCGGGTGCCCGCCGTGCCCCGGGCCTCGAAGCAGAAATCACAGGTGAAGGGACAGCCCCGGGAGAGCTCCCAGAGCGCGCCGCCATAGTCCCCGGGGCGCAGGGTGCCATCCAGATAGGGCGAGGGCAGATCCGTCAGATCCTTCACCGGCCGTGGCCGCGCCCACCCGGCGAGGGTCCCGGGCGGGTCTCCCTGGAGGAGGCGCCGCATGGCCTCGACGATGAGCTCCTCGCCCTCCCCCGGCAGCACGAAGTCCATGGCGGGGTCCGCCAGGACGCCCGCGGCATCCGCCGTGGCCTCGGCCCCGCCGGCGAAGAGGATGATGCCCGGCCTGGCGGCCTTCAGCAGCGCGGCGATCGCCAGGGTCTGGCCGCGGTTCCAGACATACATGGAGAACCCCACCAGGTCCGGATCGCCGGCCAGGATCCGCGCCGCGCAGGCCGCGGCCGGCTCGGCCACGAAGGCATCCACCACCCGGGTCTCGATGGAGGCTCCGAAAGCGCCCCGGAGCACGGAGGCCAGCATGGCCGGCCCCAGAGGCAGGGCCCGGGGAGAGGGTTCGATGTGGATCGCCACCAGGGCCAGCTTCATGGTTCCGCCTGCCACCAGCCTAGCCCCCGTTGGCGGAGCGGGTGGCAGGATTCCCTGCCGCGACTCATGCGCCTCGCTGCCCGCTCCGATCCAGAGGAGGCTTCTGGAGTTCCCCGTGCGATTGCTGCCCCTGATCCTCGCCACCACCACTTTCACCCTGCTGGCCGAGGATCACGCAGCCCCAGCGGCCAAGGCCAAGCCGAAGGCCGCGGCACAGGCGCATGCCCCCACTCCGGCGGGCCACGGCCCGGCCCCCGCGGCGGACGCGCCGGACAGTCCCGCCGCGGCCCTCGCGGAGCTCGGCGCCGGCAATGCCCGGTTCGTGGCCGGGAAGCGGGTGCGGACCCTGAACCCCGGCCAGGACGCCGCTCTGCGCGCGGCCCTGGTCCATGGCCAGGCGCCCTTCGCCGTGGTCATCACCTGCTCGGACAGCCGGGTGCCCGATGCCCTCCTCTTCGACCAGGAGGCCGGGCGGCTCTTCACCATCCGCGAAGCCGGAAATGCGCCGGACCTGCAGGGCATCGCCTCGGCCGAGTACGCTGCCGAGCACCTGGGCTCCAAGGTGATCGTCATCATGGGCCACAGCAGCTGCGGCGCGGTGAAGGCCGTGCGCGAGGCCAACGGCAAGGCCCTGCCCGGCAACCTCTGGGCGCTGCAGGCGGGCATGGCTGGCCTGCTGGAGAGCACCCCCCAGGATCCCAACGAGGATGCCAAGGCCCACCTCGGCCGGTTGGAGGAGGCCAACGCCCGCCGCCAGGCCCAGGCCATGCTGGACCGCTCCGCCCTGCTGCGCGACCTCGCCGCCGCCGAAAAGCTCTGGGTCGTGCCCGCCCTCTACCACCTGGCCAGCGGCAAGGTGCAGTTCTTCAAGCCGCTCGCGGTGGTTCCAGCGCCACCAGCTCACCACTAGGGCCGATATTCCACAGGGATGCGAGCCGGGAATCTCCGGATTCGCCGCCCCGCCCTCAGCCCACCACCACCGTCCTCACCTCGAAGGCCGGAGGGTGCTCCATGTGCTTCTTCACCGTGCACTGGCTCGCGGTGCGGATGAGGGCCTCGTGGTACTTCTCGGGGAAGTCCGGCGGAACCTGGATGTCCAGTTCCACGCGGCCCACCATGTTCGTGGCGGGATCGGGAATGGTGCGCTGGACCAGGCGGATGCCCTCCGCCGAGAGGCCCCGCTGGCGGCAGAAACCAAGCACGTAGATGCCGGCGCAGGTGGCGAGGGAGGCCTGGAAGAGCGCGAAGGGGGTGGGCGCAGAGCCCTCGCCGCCGGCCTGCGGGGGCTGGTCCGTCTGGACCGTGAAGGGTCCAAAGTGCGCGTCCACGCGCGCGCCGCCGGGGAAATCGATGGTCATGTCCATGGTTGGCCTTCCTCGCTTCGAAACCCATTGTGGCCGGGCCACTCCGGGGCCGCCAAGGTGCAGTGGCCTGGAACCCGGCCGGTCGGGCTCCCCGCGCCTGCCGGTTCCGGCCACACTGAAGGCATGGACGCCCAAGAATTCCGCCGCCTCGGTTACCAGCTCGTGGACTGGATCGCGGACTACCGCGAGGGTCTGGAGCGCCTCCCCGTCATGAGCCAGGCCCAGCCCGGCGAGATCCGGGCCGCCTTCCCCGATCATCCCCCCCAGCACGGGGGCCGCATGGACGTGGCCCTGGCGGCGCTGGAGCGGGACGTGATGCCCGGCATCACCCACTGGAACCACCCCTCCTTCTTCGCCTACTTCCCCAGCAACACCAGCTACAGCTCGATCCTCGGCGACCTGGCCGCCTCCGGCATCGGCGCCCAGGGCATGAGCTGGCAGACCAGCCCCGCGGCCACCGAGGTCGAGGAAGTGGTCATGGATTGGCTGCGCCAGATGGTGGGCCTGAGCCCCGCCTTCACCGGCGTCATCCACGACACCGCCAGCACCGCCACCTTCACCGCCCTGCTCTGTGCCCGGGAGAAGGCCTCGGGCTATGCCCAGGATGGCGAGGGTCTCCAGAGCGGCGAAGCGCCCCTGGTGGTCTACGCCTCGGACCAGGGGCACAGCTCCATCGAGAAGGCCGCCCTGCTGGCGGGGTTCGGTCGCAGCTTCCTGCGGCTGATCCCCACCGATGAGAATCACGCCATCCGCTTGGACCTGCTGACCGCGGCCATCGAGAAGGATCTGGAGATCGGCCTGCGCCCCTGTGCGCTGGTCGCAGCGGTCGGCACCACGGGCACCACGGCCCTCGATCCCGTGGCGGCCATGGCGGATCTGGCGGAAAAGCACGGGATGTGGCTGCACGTGGACGCGGCTTTGGCGGGCACCGCCATGGTGCTGCCGGAATGCCGCTGGATGTGGGCGGGCGTGGAGCGGGCCGACAGCCTGGTCTTCAACCCCCACAAGTGGATGGGCGTGGGCTTCGACCTCAGCGCCTACTACGTGCGGGATCCCCAGCACCTCATCCGCGTCATGAGCACCAACCCCAGCTACCTGCGCACCGCGCAGGACGGCCAGGTGAGCAACTTCCGCGACTGGCACATCCAGCTGGGCCGCCGCTTCCGGGCCCTGAAGCTCTGGTTCTACCTCATGGACACGGGCGTGGAGGGTTTGCAGGCCCGCCTGCGCCGCGACCTGGAAAACGCACAGTGGCTCAAGGCGCAGGTGGACGCCGCTCCCGACTGGGAGCGCCTGGCCCCCGTGCCGCTGCAGACCGTCTGCCTCCGCCACCTCAAGCCCGGCCTCGACGAGACTGCCCTAGCCGCCCACAACCTGGAACTCGCCCGGCGCGTGAACGACAGCGGCAAGGCCTACCTGACGCCCTCGATGCTCAAGGGAGCCCAGATGCTGCGCGTGAGCATCGGCGCGGAAACCACGGAGCGCCGGCATGTGGAGGCGCTGTGGGAGGCCTTGGAAGTCGCCGCCCGGGCCTGAAGACCGACTCAGTCCCAGTGTTTCTGCCGGGACCATTCCGCCCGGATGGACAGCTTGGGACCCCGGCAGAGGTAGATGGGCCGGTTCTCCTCCTCCATGCCCCAGGGATGGTGGTGCACGGCGGCGACCTGCACGGATTCGAAGACCCGTGAAAGCCCTTCATCGCAGCCCAAGCAGATGTAGGTCGTGTAGTCGCGGTCCGGTGGCGCCCAGAACGAGTGCGCCTGATGAGCGCAGAAGGCCTTGGGCAGCCCCCGGGCCGGGCCCAGGTGGTTGATGGCACCGGCCTCGCCATAGTTGGCGGCGAAGATGGCGGTGTTGGCGCGCTCCTCCGGAGACAGCCCCTGGTAGATCCGCGCCACCTCGTCCACCATCTCGGGCCAGCCGAACTGATCGCCCAGTCGTTGATCCAGGGGGCCTTCGTGCCGAACCTCCAGCTTGTCGGCCCGGAGGCCGATGGCCCGCTGATAGGCCAGCAGCTGGCCCGGTGGCAGGAAGGGCAGCATCGCGGGAATGAGCACCGCCGTGACCGCGAGAATGGCCGTCACGAGCGCCGCCTTGGGCCACACCCGACCCTGGCTCCAGGCCCGGCGATCCAGCCAGTCCTCCACCGCGACGGCGCCCGCGGCGAACAGCATGGGGTAGATGGCCGCCAGGTAGTAGTCCTTGGCGTGGAGCCCCATCATCAGCGCCAGCATGCCCAGATAGAGCAGGCCGAGCACCCGCAGCCTGCGTTGGCGGCCGAACAGCAGGGAACAGAGGCCGGCGAACCAGATGGGGAACAGGAGGGGATTCAGGAAGTTGATCTGCTGCTTCACGAAGGGCCAGGGGCCCAGCACCACGTTCTTGCCCATGCGCCGGATGTTGGCCATGTCCTCCAGCAGGGGAAAATGGTTGCGGACCTGCCAGAGCAGCGTGGGCAGGAAGATCAGCAGCGCAAGCAGGCCCGCTGCCCAGAGCCAGGGTTTGGTCAGCTCGCGGCGCAGGGGCGTCAACAGGATGGCGATGAGCGCCGCCAGGCCGAAGACCAGCATGGCGTATTTGTTCTCGAGGCCCAGGCCGGCCAGCACACCGAACCACAGCCAGAGCCGCGAGTTCCCGGTGCGGACGACCTCGATGATCACCGCCACACAGCCCATCCAGAACAGCGGCTCGAAGGCGCCCACGCAGAGGATGCTGTGCACGCCCAAGAAGATGGGAGCCCCCAGAATGCACACGCCTGCCAGCCCCTGCGCGAAGCGGCCGCCCCCCATCTGCCGCGCCAGGACCATACCCAGCGCCACCGTGCCCGCCCCGGCGAGGGCCGGCAGCAGGCGCACGGCGGGCAGCGAGCCCCCCAGCCACAGAGCGACTTTCGAGTAGACAGCAACGAGCGGCGCGTCATCCACGTAGCCCCAGCCCAGGTGCCGAGCGCAGTCCAGGAAGTACAGCTCATCCCGGAAGAACCCGTAGGCGCTGCTGGAGAGGAGATGCAGCAGCAGCTTGAGGCCCACCAGCAGGCCAACCAGACGCCAGTCCAGAGGCCGGACGGTCCACCGGCTCGTTTCCAGGGCTGAATCCTGACGATCACTCAAACCGATGGCTCCTCGAGTGGGTGCGGGTATTCGGGGGCTTCGTGGAAGGACCCTCGAAAGGTTAGTGCCATCCGGGAACCAGCGCACACATCACGGTGATCCCCAGGCATGCCACACCGCCGGACCCCATTCAGCCCTTGTGCCGACAGACATCCTGCCCCCACACTGTCTCCACCATGACCCCCACCCTCCATCTCAATCCGCGCCCTAGCCACATCATCCCGGTGGCCGGAGGGGGCAACTGAGCTAGCACTTCATTCCCGCTCTCCCGCCCCCGACCCACCGTGATCGGGGGTTTTTCTTTCGGCAGGTTCCATGAGCCATCCTTCGCAAGATCCTTCCGCGAACACGCAGCGCAGCAGCCTGTACGAGGCGAGACGGATCGTGCTGAAGCTCGGCACCCAGGTCGTGCTGGATGCGGAGGGCCGGCCCGCCCTCAGCCGCCTCTACGGGCTCATGGAGATGGTGGCGGAGCTCCGCCGCCGGGGCGCCCAACCCCTCCTGGTGTCCTCCGGCGCCGTGGGCCTGGGAGCCCGGCAGCTGGGCCTCCAGCCCCAGAGCCTGTCCCAGAAGCAGGCCTGCGCCGCCGCCGGGCAGGGCCAGCTCATGTCCATCTACCAGGAGGGCTTCGCCCGCATGGGCCTCTGCGCGGCCCAGGTGCTGCTCACCGAGGACGACTTCGCCGACCCGGTCCGCCACGCCAACCTCCGGCGCACCCTGGAGACCCTGCTGGAGCTGGGCGCCATCCCCGTGCTCAACGAGAACGACACGGTCTCCACCCTGGAGCTGGAGCGCCCCGATCCCGGCCACACGCCCATCTTCAGCGACAACGACCACCTGTCGGCCCTGGTGGCCACCCACCTCGACGCGGACCTGCTGATCCTGCTCTCAGACGTGACGGCCCTGCACACCGCCAATCCCGGCCTCGACCCTGACGCCACCCCCCTGGCCGAGATCCCCTTCGGCGCGGACCTGCGGGCCAACCTGGACGGCGGCTCCGACCGCGGCCGGGGCGGCATGGTAAGCAAGGTGGAGGCGGCCCGCGCCGCCGCGCGCGCGGGGGTTCCCGTGGTGCTGGCCTCGGGACTCGCCCACCACATCCTGGCCAGGATCCTCGCCGGCGAACCCGTGGGCACCCTCTTCCTCGCCGCACCCAAGGGAGGCCGGTCATGACCACGGCGAGCCCCGATCCCCAGGCCATCCATCGCATGGCGCAGGCCGCCCGCGAGGCGTCACGGTGCCTGGCGACCACCGCCTTTGAACAGCGTTCCGGCGTGCTCCTGCGCCTGGCGGAGGAACTGGGCCTGCGCACGCCGGAGATCCTCGCGGCCAATGCCGCGGATGTCAGCGCGGCCGCGGGGCTCATCGATCCCTCGGCCATGGAGCGCCTGAAGCTGGACGCCGCCAAGCTCGACGCCATGGCGACGGGCGTCCGTGCCGTGGCGGAGCTGCCGGATCCCCTCCACCAGGTCTCACTGCGGCGTGAACTCGATGCTGGACTCGAGCTCAGCCGGGTGAGTTGCCCTCTGGGCGTGCTGTGCGTCGTCTTCGAGTCGCGGCCCGATGCCCTCATCCAGATCAGCGCCCTGGCCCTGAAGAGCGGCAATGCCGTGCTGCTCAAGGGCGGCAGCGAGGCCCGCCACTCCAACGCGGCGCTGCTGGCCGCGGTGCAGGCCGCGCTGCGGGACACCGGCCTGCCCGAAGCGGCCGTGCAGGGCCTGCCGGATCGCGCGGCGGTGGCGGCGCTGCTGCAACGCCCGGACCTGGTGGACCTGGTCATCCCCCGCGGCTCCCGGGAGTTGGTCCTGAGCCTCCAGGCCGCCACCCGCATTCCCGTACTGGGCCACGCCGACGGCATCTGCCACATGGTCCTCGACGCGGCCGCGGACACCGCCATGGCCGTGGCCCTGGTGCGGGACGCCAAGCTGCAGTACCCCTCCGCCTGCAATGCCATCGAAACCGTACTGATCCACCGTGACGCGGCGGCCCGGCTGCTGCCCGCCCTGGTGGCGGACCTGCTCCCCCGGGGCGTGGAGCTGCGCGGCTGCCCGAGCTGTCGTGAGCTCGCGCCTGCCATCGCCCCCGCCACCGAGGCCGACTGGGACGCCGAGTACGGCGTGCCCATCCTGGCCATGAAGGTGGTGGCGGATCTCGACCAGGCCCTGGCCCACATCCGCGCCCACGGCAGCGGCCACACGGAAGCCATCGTCACGGAGGACCCCGCCGCCGCCGCCCGCTTCCTGGCCGAGGTGGACGCGGCGGGCGTCTTCCACAACGCCTCGACGCGCTTCGCCGACGGCTACCGTTACGGCTTCGGGGCCGAGGTCGGCATCAGCACCGGGCGCATCCACGCCCGGGGACCGGTCGGTTTGGAAGGCCTGCTCAGCTACCGCTACCTGCTGCGGGGTTCCGGGCAGCGGGTCGAGGACTATGCGGGGCCCGCCGCCCGCGCCTTCACGCATCGCGAGCTCATTCCTGACCCATAAGGCTCATTAATCAATTCATAAGGTTCTATAACTTTGAGTCGAGAACCTGAACTGCTAGCCTTAACCAATGCTTGTCGCCCCCGGGTTGCCGCAGGGGCGGCATTTTTCGTATCGGGAGGTACCGTGGCTGCCCTTCTCTCTCCTGAAACGCCCGCCTTCGCCGTGCCCGAGACGAACCTCGTCCCGGTGAGCGACCACCTGGGGAAGCTGATGGCCATCCCGGCCTCGCGCATGTTCCTCATCAACAAGTCGCTGAAGGTCTTCCAGGAGAAGCAGCCCGGCGTACCCATCTTCGACGCCAGCCAGGGCGATGGCGGCGCCTCGCTGCCCGGCGTGCCCGAAGCCCTGCTGGACCGAGCCTTCGAGCTGCAGAAGCAGCACGGCACCGCCTATGACATGCCCTTCGGCACCGAGGCCTACCGCAAGGCCGTGGCCGAGAGCTACTGGAAGCTGGCGCCGGACACCGGCTGGGGCACGGCCAACGTCATCGGCACCCAGGGCGGGCGCGACGGCCTGCAGAAGGCCTACCAGGCGATGCTGGCCCTGGGCCATGGCCGCCAGGGCGACGTGGTCGTCGTGAGCCGTGTGCCCTGGATCAGCTACAACTGGGGCCCGTACGGCATCGGCGCCAACGTGATGTGGGCCCCGGGCCGCGCCGAGGAGGGCTGGGCCTACTCGGAGGACGGTATCCGCGCCTGCGTCACCGAAGCCGCGAAATCTGGCCGCAAGGTGGCGGGGCTCGTCATCACCAGCCCGGACAATCCCACGGGCCAGACCCTCACCCTCGACCGCCAGATCGCCCTGGCCCGGACCGCCCTGGAAGCGGGCGTGGCCTTCGTGCTGTTCGACTGGATGTACCACGCTGTGGGCGATGGCGAGCCCTACGACGTGAACGCCCTGCTGCGGGCCTTCGAGCCGGAGCTGCGCAAGCGGCTGATGGTGCTCGACGGCATCACCAAGAGCCTGGGCGGCTCCAACATCCGCAACTGCCACCTGCTGGCGGACGCCGAGGTGGTGAAGACCATCGTGGCCCAGGCCTCGCACACGGTGATCCCCTCCTTCTTCAGCCTCGCGGTGGCCATGGCCGCCTACGAGCAGGGCTTCGCCGCCGCCAGCGCGCCCATCGCCGGCCCCTGCCGCGCCAGCCGCGCCTGGCTGCGCGACTTCCTGAAGGCCCAGGGCCTCACGCACATCATCGGCCAGGGCTACTACGCCTTCATCAACGTCGCGGCGGGCCTGCAGGCCAAGGGCTGGGCCGACAGCGAGCCCCTGGGCCAGCACTTCGCCGAGAACCATGGCGTGGCCGTGGTGCCCGGCGCCTTCTTCAGCCCCTACGGCGGCGACTGGATCCGCTTCTCCTACGCCACCCCCGTCGAGCGCACCCAGGGCGCGGCGGAGCGGCTGATCGAGGCGCTGAAATCGCTCCGGAATTGAACATACTCACCACGATCAGACGGAAGGCCACGAGCGAAGGCTGTCCTACCCTTCCGTTCTGCTTCGTGGTCTTTCTGTCTTCGTGGTTTGCAGTTGTCTTTTCTGTTTGCTCCGGAGCACCCGTGTTTGACCTGAACGCCTTCGTCGAGAAGTTCCAGCTGGCGCGCCAGACGGCGCTGGAGACCCGTCCTTCCGGCGGTCTCTGCGGGCTGGAACTGGAGTGGAACCTGGTGGATCCCCAGTTCCGGCCGCTGCTCACCGTGGGCACCGGACCCGACCACATGTCCTTCGTGGACCACCTGCGCTCGAAGGTGCTGTCCCCCTGGACGGAGGAGTACCACCAGCTCGAGGTCTTCCACTGGATGATCGAGTGGGTGACCAAGCCCTACCACACGCCCCGGGGGGCCGTGTACGAGGGCCGCCTGCTGGAGGGCGCCCTCATCAACGCCCTGGCCAAGGCCGGCCGCAGCTTCGGGGAGCCGCTCCACTACTGGCACGGCAACCTGCTCGTGCTGCCCCGGATCGGCCCCGACTGCGTACCCGAGTCCTGGCACCTGGCCAAGCGCCGCTACCTCCAGCGCTGCGTGGACATGTACGGCACCGAGCTGGCCACGGCCGGCACCCACTCGAACCTGAGCCTGCCCGAGCCCATGCTGGCCTGGGACTTCATGCACCTGCCCACCAGCGAGCGGGGCGACACGCACCTGGACGACTACAAGAACCGGGTCTACATCACGGGCACCCGGCTCATGCGCGCCTTCGCCGCGCTCTTCATCGCCACCTCCGCCAGCACCCCGCTGCAGGCTTCAGAAGAAGACGGCAAGCCCGTGGTGCGGCTCACCCCCTACGAATCGGTGCGCAACCTCACCTTCCCGAACCCGCCGGCCCTGGATGTGCCGGACCTGAACCGCAGCCACGCCGACTACCTGCGCCTGTCCTACGACCTGGTGCGCAGCGGCGTGCGCTTCGGCAACAACAACTGGATCCCGGTCCGCGCCCGCTCCCAGGCGGAGCCCGTGGAACGGCTCATCCAGGTCACCAGCGACCAGCTGCACGACATCTACGCCCGGGGCCTCTTCGCTGCGGGGCAGACCCGCAACGTGGAGGACATGGCCGCCCAGATCGAGCGGCAGAACCTCTTCGCGCGCATCGACCTGCCCATGGCCCGCGTGGAGGTGCGCACGGACGATCCCGGCCACGACCTGGCCCTGGACGTCGCCAACCTCACGCTCAAGCACCTGCTGCTGCTCCGCTTCTACGCGGATGCCGACTTCGCCCGGGGCTTCCGCTACGACGCCGAGGACATCAAGCGGGCCCGCCGCAACGAGGAACTGGCCGCCAAGGAGGGCCTGCGCGGCGTCATCGAGGATCCCCTCACGGCCAAGCCCATCTCCCTGTCCGCCTTCCTGGACTGGACCCTCCTCCAGATGCGGCCGCTGGCCGAGGCCCTGGGCCTCTGGGACGACCTCCAGCCCCTGCGGGATCTGGCCGCAGGAGCCCCCAGCACCGCCGAGCGCATCCGCCAGACGCTGAAGGCCAAGCTCGGCACCTCGGACCTCGTGCCCCCGGACCTGCTGGTGGAGCTGGCGGAGGCCCGCAAGGGTCGAGTGCGCGACGAAGTGGAGACCATCACGGCCCACCTGGCCGACCTGGGCGAGGAGGAGGGCAAGCTGCGCGATTTCGTCGAGCACGCCCGCGACGAGGTGACCCTGGATCCCCAGGCCCCCGTCCGCTTCCAGCCCCGGCCCGAGTCGCTGGTGGACGCGGAATACCCCGACAAGACCGCCGAGGTGGTGGCCCTGTCCCAGCGCCTGGTGCGCATCCCCAGCGTCACGGCCTGCCCGGAAGAGCGCCTGCCGGAAGTGCACCGCGCCGCCACCTTCGTCACCGATTATCTCCGCAACCACGGCGTGCCCGTGCGCACCTTCGACCAGGGTCCCTTCCCCGCCGTGCTCGCCCACTTCCCCGGTGGGGAGCAGGCCCCGGCCATGCTCTGCGGCCACTTCGACGTGGTGGAGCCGGAGCCGGATGACAGCCAGTTCGAGCCGAGGATCCAGGGCGACTACCTGTTCGGGCGCGGGGCCGCCGACATGAAGACCGTGGTGTCCACCTACCTCGTCTGGATGAAGGACACCCTCAAGAAGGGCGCGCCCTACCCGCCCATCAACCTGCTGCTGGTGGGCAACGAGGAGAACGGCGAGCTGGTGCCCATGGGCACGCCGCACGTGCTGAACCTGCTGAAGACGGAGTGGGACTACGAGCCGTCCTTCTTCATCGCCGGTGAACGCACGGGCGAAAAGGGCACGGAACTGTGGGGCGAGGTCTGCACCCAGAACCGCGGCGTCCTCCGCTTCGAGCTCATCGCCCATGGCACCCGCGGCCACAGCGGCCTGGCCGGTGGAACGGACCTCACCGAGCGCCTGCTCAGCGCCCGTGAGGCCCTGCGCGAGCTCTTCGCCAAGCACCTGACGCTGAAGGCCGCCGACGGCTGGCAGTCGCTGGCCCGCTTCGCCTACATCCAGGTGGGCACGCCCGGCATCTACAACATCACGCCGGACCGTGGCTCCCTGGGCGTGGAGATCCGCGCCATCCCCCAGGACGATGTATCCAAGATGCGTGCCGGGATCGAGGCCCTGGCCGCCGAGCTGCAGCTGGAGTTCCTGCCCTCCGCCTGGGAGCCCGGCGTCGCCTGCGATCCCGGGAACCCGTACCTCAAGGCCCTGCTGGCGGGCATCACGGCCGCTGGCGGCGAGGTGCGCATCGGCCGCAAGGGCGCCGGCACCTCCGCCCGCTTCGCGCCGGGAGGACAAGCCGTGGTGTGGGGCCAGACGGGCATCGGCCCCCACGCGGCCAACGAGCGCCACTACCTCCCCAGCATCGACCCGTACTACCGGGCGCTGGAGGCTTTCGCCGCCGAGGCGAGTAGACTGCGCTGAGCCCATCCGCCCCGGGATACCCCCCTTGAAGTCCTTCCTCGCCTCGCTGAGATACGAGTTCTCGTCCGCCCGGGAACCGAACATGGAGCTCAGGCTCTTCCGCCTCCTCTGCCTGGCGGCGGCCTTCCTCTCCTTCGCCGTGGTCATCCCGGTGAACACCATCCAGAACCTGCCCTGGCTGCTGAATGCCACCATCGCGGTCTTCGGGCTGGTGGCACTGGCCCTCTACTGGGCCTCGCTCCGCGGCTCCCACTACATGCGGACCTTCTTCGTGATCGTGGCCCTGGTCCTCAACCTGTGCTGGTTCACGGATGCGGGCTCCCAGGGCAGCATCGCCATGTTCTTCTTCGCCGGCGTCATGATCAACGGCATCTTCTTCCGCGGACGGGAGCGCTGGCTCTTCCTGATCCTCTTCCTGGCGAACGTCCTCGCCCTGCTGGCCCTGGACCACGCCCATCCCGAGTGGTCGGTCCCCTTCCAGACGCCATTCGACCGCTACCTCGACCTCGTCACGGGCTTCCTGGTCAGCGTCGTGGCCTGTGTCCTGATGCTGTGGGTGGTGGTGGCCACCCACGACGAGGAGCGGAAACGCCTGCACGAGGCGAACCAGGCGCTCCACCGGAGCCTCAACGAGATCCGCACGCTCCAGGGCATGCTCCCGATCTGCGGCTGGTGCAAGAAGATCCGGGACGACGAGGGGCTGTGGACCCAGGTGGAACACTACCTCGCCGAGCACACCGAGGCCTCCTTCACCCATGGCCTTTGCCCCGAGTGCGCGAAGGAGCACTTTCCCAAGCCATGAGTGGCCCTCCCCCGAGATCCATCTTCATTGCCGGACCCTGGTCGGCTTTGAAGGCCTAGGAAGGCTTCCCCAAACTGCTGGGAGATCCAGAACCCCGAAGTCGGCCCCCCGTCCAGACCGGTCGGGGCGACCAAGCGCGGCATTGACTACCGCACGATCCTGCATGGTGGGACAATGGCCACCGTTCCATCCGCCACTTCCCGCGAACCATGCGGCCGTCGGCCCCTCACCTCCAGCAGGAGCAGCCATGCCGAGATTCGCCGCCAACCTGACCATGCTCTTCAACGAGCTGGAGTTCCTCGACCGTTTCGAGGCCGCAGCCAAAGCAGGATTCCGCGGCGTGGAGTATCTCTTCCCCTACGCCTTCCCGAAGGAGCAGTTGGCCGAGCAGCTGGGCCGCCACGACCTGGTCCAGGTGCTGCACAACCTCCCCGCCGGCAACTGGGCCCGGGGTGAGCGGGGCATCGCGGTGCTGCCCGATCGCGTGGGTGAATTCCAGGAGGGGGTCGGCAAGGCCATCGATTACGCCAAAGCCCTCGGCTGCGCCCAGGTCAACTGCCTGGCGGGCATCCGCCCAGTGGGAGTGGAGGACCACGTGCTCCAGGAGACCCTGGTGGCCAACCTCCGTTTCGCCGCCGACCACCTGCTGGCCGCCGGCATCCGCCTGCTGGTCGAGGCCATCAATACCCGTGACATCCCGGGGTTCTACCTTTGCGGCACGCAGCAGACCGCGGATGTCCTCGCCGCGACCGGCAGCGACAACGTCTACCTGCAGTACGACATCTACCACATGCAGCGCATGGAAGGCGAGCTGGCTTCCACGCTGGAGAAGCACCTGCCCCGCATCGCCCACATCCAGCTGGCGGACAACCCCGGACGGCACGAACCCGGCACTGGGGAGATCAACTACCCCTTCCTGTTCGGCCATCTCGACCGCCTCGGCTATGACGGCTGGATCGGCTGCGAGTACAAGCCCCTCACCACGACGACCGAGGGCCTGGGCTGGGTCACCGTCCTGGGCAGGTAGCCCAGCGTTCCCCCACGGGCTGGACCATGGCTTCGAACACGGGCGAACAAGCAGAATCCAACTTTCGGGAGGAACCATGAGCAGGATCGGATTTGTCGGACTGGGCATCATGGGCACGCCCATGGCAGGGCACCTGATCAAGGCCGGCCATGAGGTGTTCCTGTTCAGCATCCCCGCGGTGCCCCAGGCCCTGGTCGAGGCCGGTGGGAAGGCCTGCACGAACGGCAGGGAAGTCGCCGAGAAGGCGGACCTCATCATCCTCATGGTGCCAGATACGCCCCACGTGCGTTCGGCCCTGTTCGAGGCCAACGGCATCGCCGAAGGCCTGACGCCTGGCAAGACGGTGGTCGACATGAGCTCCATCTCGCCCATCGACACCAAGGACTTCGCGAGGCGGATCAACGACCTGGGCTGCCAGTACCTGGATGCGCCCGTCTCTGGCGGCGAGGTGGGGGCCAAGAACGCCACCCTCTCGATCATGGTCGGCGGTTCCGATGTCACCTTCGAGCAGGTCCGGCCCGTGTTCGAATTAATGGGCAAGAACATCACCCTGGTGGGCCAGAACGGCGACGGGCAGACGGCCAAGGTCGCCAATCAGATCATCGTGGCCCTCACCATCGAAGCCGTGGGCGAAGCCCTGCTCTTCGCCGCCAAGGCCGGTGCCGACCCCGCCAAGGTCAGGGCGGCCCTGATGGGCGGCTTCGCCTCATCGAAGATCCTGGAAGTGCACGGCGAGCGCATGATCAAGCGGACCTTCGACCCGGGCTTCCGCATCGAGCTGCACCAGAAGGACCTGAACCTGGCCCTCTCCACCGCCCGGACCCTGGGCGTGGCCCTGCCCAACACAGCCACGGCCCAGGAGCTGTTCAACGCCTGCGCGGCCCATGGGGGCAAGGCCTGGGATCACTCGGCCATGGTCCGGGCGCTGGAGACACTGGCGAATTTCGAGATCGGCCAGTCGGTAACGACCGAGAAGTGACGGACCCTGCGGGGAAAGGAACCATCCCACCACCAGGAGACCAGGGTGCGCAGCCAGCAGCCCTTCGATTCCTGGCGCCTTGGTGACTTGGGGGAATTTTAGCGGTTGAAGTCCAGGTTCCCCGTCAGCCGCGTCCCGTCCTTCCCGAAGGCCTCCAGGAACCGCGCGATGCGCTGTTCCGCCTCGGACAATTTCTCCACCCCGAGGTTGAGGTTGAGCAGGTCCACGTACCAGGGGGCCTTGAGGTCGCTCTGCACGTAAGTCTGGACGATGGCGCGGGCGATGGGCAGGGTCGTCTCCTTGGAGTCGTCGTGGACGTCGCGGTTGCCCGCCTGGCGGAGCTTGGCGTACTCCTCCTCCAGCAACCGGGCGAAGAGGGCCGGCGTGAAGGCATCCCCGGCGGCGCAGCCGGTGCCGGCATCGGCCTCGGTGAGGGTGGCGCCCTTGTGGATCCACTCCCACAGGATGGACAGCCGGATCTCGCCCGTGGCCATGTCCTCCATGAGGTAGAGCACATCGTCGTTGCCGAAGAAGTCCGCGGGCTTCAGGGCCGCGGCCTGGAAGCCGCGCAGGAAGGCGTTGCCGTACTGCAGGGCTACCGACAGCAGGTCGCGGGCGCCCGCGATGGTGCGCGGGGCGGGCTCCAGCCGCATGAGGCCCGCGGCGTCTTCGGGCGTGTAGGTGAGGGGTGGGAAGGCCCGGCCCGCCTGGTTGGCCTGGCCCACCTTCTCCCAGACGGGGCGGACGATGTGGACCATCTTCCAGTGGGCCACCCACTTGCCCGAGGCGCCTTCGCGCTGCTCGCGCTCGGCGCCGGCCACGGCCTTCTTCATGCTCGCGGAAACACCGGCCTCGGAGCCCACGGGGATGTTGGGCTCCATGCCGCCCTGCCACAGGGCGAAGCGGCCGTTGCGGTCCGGCGTGTTCATGGCACGGCGCACGCGGTCCTCGTAGGTCCGCATGTAGCCGTAGGTCATGGTGATGGCCTGGATGTTGGGGTTCACGAAGTCGCGGTCCCAGGCCAGCGCGTCGGAAACGCTGTTGATGTAGTCCCAGCGGCCCGTGTTGAAGCCCACGAAATGCGGCGACAGGGCGGCGCGGATCTCCATGAGCTGGAAGCACTGCTCGATCTGCTCCACCAGCACGTAGCACTTGATGGTGCCCACGGGCAGGCCCAGGTGCGCCTCCAGGGCGAGGATCATGCTGTTGAAGAGCGCGGCGTCCTCGGCGGTCTGGGTCTTGGGCAGGTAGAGGACGAGGCTCCGGCCCGCGGCCTGGAGCCGTTGGTAGTTGTTCACCACGAACATCACCATGTCCGCGATGGAGGCCGAGAAGCCGTGGCCGTCCAGGCGGAGGTGGCGGTCATCCAGGTGCAGGCCCCGCACCCGGTAGATCACCGTGGTGAAGTCCAGCTGCTGACGCCAGTCGGCGATGATGGGGCGGCCGAAGAAGCCCTGGGCCCACTGGTTCATCTCGCGGGAGACCTCCTCGGCCACTTCCAGAAACAGTGGATCCCGGGCGAGAGCGAGCTTGAGGTTGCGGTGGTTGTCCAGGGACATGGTGTCCACCTGGCCCAGGGCGTCCTCGCCGTCGAACATCCAGCCATCGGCGCCCGAAAGCAGGGCGTAGGCCACGTTGCGGATGCCGGAGCGCACGTCGGCGCGGGGCTTGGTGGCGGGGCCCGTGCCCTGGATCCACTGGCGCTGGAGGTCCGGCGGGATCACGGCGCCGTCGAAGTTCCCGGCTCGCGCATCGGCCACCTTGATCTGGGTGCCGGGAATGAGGGACTCGGCATCGAGGAAGCCGATGCGCTCGCCCTGCGCGTGGCGGCGCTTCCGCAGGGCGGTGCGGGCGGCCATGCGCTCCCGGCGGCGCTCGTTGAGGGGGGCCAGCGCCTCCAGGGCACGGAGCACCTCCGGCGTGAACACATCCGGATACTGGGCCAGGATCCCCGCGCGGAATTCGAGAGAGGTGGTCATCGTAGCCTCCGACGGAGCCGGGAGTGTGCCGCGGCCCAGGTTCATGGGTGTGTCATTCGCTGCCTTGACACCCAATCTCCCTTCTATGGGCCGGGGAGACCAGAGAATCTTTTCGATCCCTGGAATCGGATTCAGTGATCGGGCGGTCCGGTATGCCTCCGTCTCGGGAGCTTGCCATGGGTCATCGCAGGCCCCGGTACAATGGCTGCCATGGATGTCCGCACCCTCTCGACCTTCGCCGCCGCCGCCCGCACCCTCAACTTCACGAACGCCGCCCGCTCCCTGGGCTACGCGCAGTCGAGCGTGACGGCCCAGATCAAGAGCCTGGAGGAGGACCTCGGATCGTCGCTCTTCAACCGCGTCGGCAACCGGCTGGAGCTCACGGAGCCCGGCGAGCGGTTCCTTGTCTATGCCGAGCGGATCCTCGCCCTGACGCATGAGGCCAAGGCCTCGCTGCAGGATGAGGCGGGGGTTGGGACGCTCCGGTTCACCGCGCCCGAGTCTGTCTGCACCTACCTGCTGCCGCCGGTCCTGAAGGCCTTCAAGGACACATTCCCGAGGGTCCACCTGCAGTTCCTTCCCGGCTTCGTGCGGGACTTCAAGCGCCAGGTGCTGGAGGGCATGGTCGATTTCGCCTTCATCCTGGAGGAGCCCTTCCCCTCCAAGACGCTGGCCGTGGAAACGCTCCGGGACGAGGAGATCCTCATCGTGGCGGCGCCTTCGCACCGCTTCGCCAGCGCACGGCGGGTCTCCGCCCAGGACCTCCTCGGGGAGGACGTCCTGCTGAAGGCCCTCGGCTGCAGCTACCGCAACCAGTTCGAGCGGCAGCTGATCACCGCTGGCGCCCACCCGGGCCGCTTCCTCGAGTTCCAGGGCGTCGAGACGATCAAGCGCTGCGTGGAGGTGGGGCTGGGCATCGCGCCCCTGCCCCGGATGGCCGTCGAGGCCGAACTGCAGTCCGGGAGGCTGGTCGCGGTCCCCTGGGAGGGACCGGAGATCCGGATCTCCACGCACCTGGTGTGGAACCCCGCGCGGCACCTGGGCACGACCGAAAGGGCCTTCCTGGAGCATGTCCGCGCCGCGTTTCCAGCCAGCAGGTAGGCTGACCTACCGGCGCAGCGCCATCCCCACGCTCAGCATCCGGCAGACCCGCCGGGCCGCGGCCTCCACCAGGGCGGCCCCCTGGTCCATGCAGGCCTCCAGGGCCATGGGCTGGGGCACGGTGCTGGCGATGGCGTCGATGCCGTGGGCCAGCACATCCTCCGCGCCGTCGCCCAGCCCGCCCGAGAGGCAGATCACGGGCACGCCGTGGCGCCGGGCCGCCGCAGCGACGCCCACGGGGGCCTTGCCCATGGCCGTCTGGAAGTCCGTGCGCCCCTCGCCGGTGAGGACCAGGTCCGCGCCCTGGACCAGGGCCTCGAAGCCCGTGGTCTCCAGCACGATGGCCACGCCGGGCCGCAGGCGGGCCGGGGTGAAGAACAGCAGGCCGGCCCCAAGCCCGCCCGCCGCGCCCGCGCCTGGCGAATGAGCGATGTCGCGACCCGTGGCCTGGGCGGCGATGGTGGCGAACACGGCCAGGGCGGTGTCGAGCTCGGCCACCAGGTCCGGCGTGGCGCCCTTCTGAGGGCCATAGACGGCGGAGGCGCCGCGGGGGCCGCAGAGCGGGTTGTCCACGTCGCAGGCCACGAGGAGGGTGCTCTCGGCCAGGCGGGGATCCAGGCCCGACAGGTCCACGCGGGCCAGCCGCGCCAGGGCAGCGCCGCCTTCAGGCAGGTCGCGGCCCTCGGCATCGAGGAAGCGAACGCCCAGGGCCCGGGCCATGCCGGTGCCGCCGTCATTGGTGGCGCTGCCGCCGATGCCGATGACCAGCCTGCGGAGCCCGGCATCCAGGGCGGCCTTCATCAGCTCGCCGGTGCCAAAGGTGCTGGTGCGGCGAGGATCCCGGCGCTCCCTGGAGATCAGGGGCAGGCCCGAGGCCGAGGCCATCTCCAGGAAGGCGGTGGCGCCGTCCCCGGAGATGCCCCAGTGGGCGCGCACGGGGTCGCCCAGGGGACCCCGCACGTCCGTGTGCATGAGGCGGCCGCCGGTGGCGGCCACCAGGGCCTCGACGGTGCCCTCGCCGCCATCGGCGATGGGCACCTTGAGGACTTCCGCATCGGGGAACACGGCGTGGATGCCGCGCGCCATGGCCTCGGCCACGCCAAGGGCCGACAGGCTGCCCTTGAAGGAATCCGGAGCCACGATGATGCGCATGCTACTTCGTCTTGACGGGGTCGGCGGGACGCTTCGGCAGGCTCATGGGCTTTTCGGCCATGCGCTTGAGGACTTCCTGCACGCCTCGTTCCAGCTGGCGGTCATGGCCTGCCAGCAGAGAGATGGGGTCGTTCTCCACCTCGATGTCGGGGGTCACGCCCTCGCCCTCGATGATCCACTCGCCGGTCGGGGCATTGGTGCCAGAACGGGGCACGAAGACGCTGCCACCGTCAATCAGGGGGATGTTCCCCCCGCCCACGACGCCGCCCCAGGTGCGCTTGCCGATGAGGGGGCCGAGGCCCGCGAACCGGAAGTGGTAGGGGAAGATGTCTCCGTCGCTGGCGCTGGTTTCGCTGGTGAGCGCCACCATGTGCCCGTGGAAGACGGTGGAGGGATAGGTGGTCGGGTGCGGCCCGGCATTGCCGAAGCGGGTGCCCAGAAGCCTCTTGCCTAGGCGGCCCAGGATCATCTGGCTGATGTTGCCGCCGCCGTTGGCGCGGACGTCCACCACCAGGCCCTCTTTGCGGATCTGGGGGTAGTACCACTTGATGAACTCGTAGAGGCCCGGGGCGCCCATGTCGGGGATGTGGAGGTAGCCCACCTTGCCGCCACTGAGCTTGTCCACCGTCTCCTTCGACCGCAGCACGAAATCCAGGTAGCGCAAGCTTGCGTCACTGGTGATGGGCCGGTAGGTCACCTGGCGGGCGCCTTCCAGGGAGGGTTTGTCATTGAGAGTGAACGTCACGGTGAAGGTCTTGTGCCGCAGCATCCGGTAGGGATTGTCCCCGGCCTTCAGCTCCTGCCCGTCAATGGCCAGCAGGTAGTCGCCTTCCCGGGCATCCACCCCGGGTTCCGTGAGGGGGCTTCGGTACTTGGGTTCCTCGTTGTGGCCGCGGTAGATGCGGGCCAGCCGGTAGCGGCCGGCCTTGGCGTCCAGTTCGAACCGGGCCCCGGGCAGGCCCACGGGCGCGCGCTCAGGCAGCAGGAAGTCGCCGCCTTCGGTGTAGGTGTGGCCGATGTTGAGCTCGGAGATGAGCTCGGTCAGCACGTAGGTGAGGTCGGTGCGGTGGGTGACGTGCTGCAGCCAGGGACGGTACTGCTCGCGCAGAGCCTTCCAGTCGTAGCCGTGCATGTTCTTCACATAGAAGAAGTCGCGGAAGCGCCGCCACGTCTCGTCATAGACTTCGCGCCACTCCTCGGCGGGAATGCGGTCCACCACCAGCCCCTTGGTGGAGACGGTCTTCTTCTCGGCCCCCTTGGGCTTCACCTCCACCAGCTGGTACGAGGTGGCCGGGCCCTGCCCCGTGCGGGCCAGCACCTTGGTGCCGTCCTGGCTGGTGGCCCAGCCCTGCACGCCGCCCAGCAGCTCGCTCTCCTGCCGCTTCTTCAGGTCGAAGATCCAGAGGCTGCCACCCGCGTTGCGCCGGCCGTTGGCCTCGCCATACACGAAGGGGGCATTCTTGGTGTAGAGGAGGTAGCCCTTCACCGCCTCCAGGCCGCCCAGGTTGTCGGCCGGCACGGGCACCCGCACGCCACGGGCCTCGAAGCCATCGAAGTCAATGCGCACGGGCACGGGGCCCTTCTCGGCCTTCTTGGTGGCCTCCTCCTTCTTGTCCCCGCCGAGACTCACCTCGTCGCTCTCAGGCGGGAAAGGATGGGGGACGTCCTTCCGCAGGGTGTAGGCCACGATGTCGAGGTTCGCATTGCCTGCGTAGTCGAACTCGAGGTTGCTGATCTGGGGCGCGTAGTCGCGCCGGCTCAAGGCGTAGAGCACCTTCCCTTCCGGATCCCAGGCCGGGCTGCCCACGGGGAAGAGGTCGCCCGTGAGCCGGTGCAGCTTCTGATCTGCCGTGCCCCAGACCTGGAGGCTGCGGGTGCCGTTCAGGTTCCCGAGGGAGAAGGCCAGGTAGGCCCCATCGGGCGACCAGGCCAGGTCGCCCACCCCACCGAACTCGTCCTTTGCGGCCTTCACGCGCTTGCGGTCAGCCAGGCCGACCACATGGACCACGCCATCCTTGTCCGAGAAGGCGATGTGCTTGCCGTCCGGCGACCACACCGGGGCATTGAGCTGCAGGGCCAGGCCCTCGGTGAGAGCCTCCGCCCTGCCCTTGCCATCCTGGTCCACCAGGTAGAGCTGGTCCTCGCCGCCCTGGTCCGAGATGAAAGCGACCTTCTTCCCGTCCGGTGACCAGCGGGCGTGGCGGTCATGGGCACCGGAGCTGTTCGTGAGGTTGCGCACCGGCCCCTTCTCGATGGGCACGGTGAACACCTCGCCCCGGGCCACGAAGAGAGCCCGCTCGCCCTTGGGCGACAGTTCCCAGCCCTCGATGTTGCGCTCCACGGCGATGCGGGAGGGGCGCGACGCCCCGCCGTCGGTCGGAACCGTGATGGCCAGGGCAGTGTCCTTGCCCTCCTTCACGCTGAGAATGCGGAGTTCGCCGTTCAGCTCGTACACGATCCGGGACTGCTCGTCGCTGGAGGGCCAGCGCACATCCCAGGTCTTCTGGAAGGTGAGCTGCTTCACGGCATCGGTGGCAGGATCCACCGAGTACAGGTTCAGCTTGCCGTCGCGGTCGGAGGCGAAATAGACCTTGTCCCCTATCCACATGGGATCGCGCTCCGTGCGCTTGCTGGCGGCCACCTTCTTCTGCTGCTTCGTGGCCAGGTCGAAGACGTAGAGTTCCTGGGCCCAGCCACCCTCGTAGCGCTTCCAGTGGCGGAAGTCACGGAACATCGGCGTGTAGGCCAGGCGCTTGCCATCCGGCGAGAAGGCGCCGGGCCCCGCCGTGGGCATGGGCAGCTTCTCGGGCAGGCCGCCTTCCAGGGACACGGTGTAGAGGGCCGTCCGGCTCAGCACGCCATCCGCATCGCTGGCGGCCCGGAACACCACCCGCTGGCCATCGGGCGTCCAGCCCACCACCTGGTGGTCGTAGCCCCCTCGAGGGGGCATCGGTCCCACGGCCGGGTCGAAGGTGAGCTGGCGAGGCGTGCCACCCGTCGCCGGCATCACATACACCTGCTCGTCGCCGTCGTACTGGCCCGTGAAGGCGATCCACTTCCCGTCGGGGCTGAACTTCGCGAAAAGCTCCTGGCCCGGATGGGCCGTGAGGCGAGTGGCCGTGCCGCCCGCGGCGGGGGCCAGCCAGAGGTCGCTGCCGTGGCTGAACACCACCCGGTCCCCGTGGAGGTCGGGGTAGCGCAGCAGCTTGGTCTGGGCCGACAGCGCCGCAGGCAGCGCAAGGGCCAGGGCCAGCCGGGAAAGGAGCAGGGTTCGTCCGGGCATCGGATCACCTCGTGGGGGGTCAAAGCATTGTAAGACGAGGCACAAGCCCCGGTCATGCGAAAAGGCTGTGCGATCATGCGGGGATGGACGCCCCCCTCTCCGTCAAGCGCCTGCTGGAACAGATCAAGACCCGGCTGGAGCCGGCCTTCGCGGCGGTGTGCGTGGTGGGGGAGGTGTCGAACTTCCGGGGCTCGGGCAAGCACTGGTACTTCACGCTGAAGGAGGAAGGAGCCGCCCTCTCCTGCGCCGTGTGGGCCAGCCAGCAGCGCTTCCTCCAGCACCGGCCCGCGGACGGCCAGCGGGTGGTGCTGAAGGGCAGCCTGAACCTCTACGTGGCGGGGGGCACCCTCACGCTGGCCGTGACCCACTGCGAGCTGGCGGGCGCAGGCGACCTGCAGGCGCGGCTGCGGCAGCTGGAGGCGGAGCTGCGGGCCCAGGGCCTCTTCGACCGCCCCAAGCGGTCCCTGCCCCGCTTTCCGAGAAAGCTGGGCGTGGTGGCGGCCCTGGGGGGCGCGGCGCTGCGCGATGTGCTGGAGGTGATGGGCCGGCGCGCACCGGGGATCCACGTGCTCATCGCCCCCGCCGCCGCCCAGGGCGAGCGCTGCGTGCCCGAGACCCTGCTGGCCCTCCAGGAGCTGCAGGATCCCCACTGGGGCTGCGAGGCCCTGCTGCTGGTGCGGGGTGGCGGCAGCCTGGAGGATCTCTGGGCCTTCAACGACCCGGAGCTGGTGCGGGCCGTGGCCGAGTGCCGCATCCCCGTCATCACGGGCGTGGGCCACGAGATCGACACCACCCTGGTGGACCTCGCGGCGGATCGCCGGGCGGCCACGCCCAGCCAGGCCGCCGAGCTGGCCACGCCGGACCGGTCGGCCCTGGGCGCCGAGCTGCGGCGGCGGGTGGACGCCCTGTGCGCCAAGGTCCTCTGGCGGCTGCAGGGCCAGGAGACCACCCTCAACCTGCTGACCGACCACGGGCTGCAGCGGGTGGAGCCGGTGGCCCCGGCCCAGTCCCGCTTCGGCGCCCTGACCCAGCGGCTGGCCCTGGCCCACCCCAGTCGCGGCCTGGATGGGGCCGCCGCGAGGCTGGCCCTGCTCCGGCAGAGGCTGGGCCACCTGGGAGCCCAGGTTGCAGGCGAAGCGGATCTCCCCCGGGTGCGGGACGCCCAGCGGCGCCTGGAGCCCGCGCTCCTCCGCGCCCTCCAGCGCCGCGACCAGCGGCTGGCCGTGATGGCCGAGCGCCTGCAGGGGCTGGACCCCTCCGGCCCGCTGGAACGGGGCTTCGTGCTGGCCCTGGGGCCGGACGGACGGCCGGTGACCCGCGCAGAAGCCCTGCCCGCCGGGGCTGGCCTCCGCCTGCGCTGGAAGGATGGCGAGCGTCGCGCAAGGCTGGATTGAAGCCTGCGTTGGCCGTGCTAAGGTAAAAAAAATACCTGGTGTGAAATGTCCAACGAACCCCAGCCTGCGCCCGAACTTCCTCCGGGAAGACGGCTTCTGGAGCCCGGGGACCTGGTGGGCCGCTTCCGCGTGGAGTCGCTGCTGGGCAGTGGCGGCATGGGCGAGGTGTACCTGGCCTGGGATCCCACGCTGGAGCGCAACGTGGCCCTCAAGGCCCTGAGTGTGGGTGGTGAGCGGGAGGCCGGAGCCCCTGAGCGGTTCCGGCGCGAGGCCCTCGCCCTGGCCCAGCTCAACCACCCGAACGTCTGCCAGATCCACGACTGGGTCGATGGGCCCGGCGGCACCTTCATCGCCATGGAGCTGGTGGAGGGCCAGACGCTCGACCAGGCCGCCGCGGCATTCAAGGTGCGGGACAAGCTCCAGGTGATCCGCGGCGTGTCCCTCGCGCTGGAGGCCGCCCACGCCAAGGGCCTGGTCCACCGCGACCTCAAGCCCGGCAACATCATGGTCGCCCCGGGGAAGGGCGACCAGGGCCCCCGGGTGAAAGTCCTCGATTTCGGGCTGGCCCGGCTGGCGGGCACCCAGGGCCCGGGGGAGTTCCAGATCACGCCGGCCCCCGTTCCCAACCTAGCCCTGCTGCAGGCCCTCGAGGCGGCCGAGCAGAAGCGGAATGGGGACGGGCGGGAGACGGCCATGTCGTGCGCCGAGGGCGAGCGGCGGGGCGCCTCGGGCTCCCACAGCTGGGAGCAGCTGACCCAGGCGGGCACCTTCATGGGCAGCCCCAGCTACGCCTCTCCGGAGCAGATCCAGGGGCAGGCGGCGGGGCCTTCCAGTGACGTGTTCTCCCTGGGCATCCTGGCCTGGGAGCTACTCGCGGGGGAGCATCCCTTCCCAGGCGAAGGTCGGTCCCGAATGCGCGCCATCGTCGAGGGCTCCCGGCGTGAGCTGAAGGTGCGGGGCCTTCCTTCCGGAACCTCGGACCTGCTGCGGGCCATGCTGGAGGCCCATCCCTTCAAGCGCCCGACAGCGGCCCGCGTCTCCGAGACCCTGGGCAACCTCCTCCGCCCCCGGAGCCTCCTGCGCTGGACGGCCGTGTCCGTGGCCGGGGCCCTGCTCCTGGCCATGGCCGTGAACCTGTTCCTGAGCCGCGGCATCATCGCCGACCTCGTGCGGCAGCACCCGGCCCGGCTGGTGGTGCTGCCTTTCGCCAACCAGACCGGCGACCCCGGCATGGATGCCGTGGCGCGGCTCGTCCTCCCGGAGATGCTGGAGGCCTCGCTCCGGGAACACCCGAAGCTGGCGCCCCTGGATCTGGAGAGCGTGGCGAAGGCGCGCAGCACCCTGCGCCTGCCCCCCCAGGGCGCCCTCAGTTCCGAGGACGAGTTGCGCCTGCTGTCGGCGCTCGGCACCCAGCTCCTGCTCCGCGGCTCGCTGACGAGGGCCGCGGGCGGGGCCTTCACGGTGGCCTACGAGCTCATGGATGCCAGCGGGAAGGTCCGGCAGTCCGGCGAGGCCCAGGAAGCCGGCGACCACACCACCATCTCGCTGCCCCTGGCGCGGAAAGTCTCGGGGGACCTCCTCAAGGCCGTGGATCCTTTCGCAACCCGTTCCCGCAGGACCCTGCCGGACGTCCCGCCGAAGGCCCTGGAGGCCTACGTCCGCGGCACCGAGCTCATGGGCCGGGGCGATTTCAAGGACGCGGCCCAGACCTTCCAGCGGGCCGCCCAGCTGGCCCCGCACTACGCGCCGGCCGTGCTGGGCTATGCGCGCTGTCTCAGCCGCCTGGCGGACATCCCGCCCGAGCCCATCTTCCAGTGGGCGCGCTGGGCCGCCCGGGCCCAGGGCAACCGGGTGGACGAGATGCGGGCCCTGCACTACCTGGCCGTCCGCCACGGAGACCGGGGGCAGTGGGAGGCCGCAGACCAGGCCAGCCGGGAGGCCCTGGACCTGGCGAAATCTCTGGGGAACGCGTCGTTCGAGGCGGGCGTCCACGCCACCATCGGAGTCGCCTTCCAGCGCCTGCACAAGCCCGTCGAAGCGGAGACCGAATACCAGCAGGCCCTGACCATGTACCAGTCCGCCGGCGACAAGCTGAATGCCACCCGGACCTTGAACAACCTCGCGGTCCTTGAACGCGAGCGCGGCAACCTCCGGGCCGCGGAAGCGCGCTACCTGAGCGCGCTGCAGACCGTGCAGGGCTATGGGGACAAGTGGGGGGAGGCCATCATCACCAACAACCTCGGCGATCTGGCGCTGGCCCAGGAGGGCGGCCTGGAGCGCGCCGAGTCCTTCTTCCGCAAGGCCCAGGCGCTGCGCGAAGCCAGCGGCGACCAGAACGGCCTGGTCTACACCCTGATGGGCCTGGCCAGCGTCGCCCAGGCCCGGGGCGACCTCGACCGCGCCGAAGGCCTCGTGCGGCAGTTCCTGGATCTGGCCCGCCGGACCAGCCTGCGGCCCATGGAGGCCCTGGCCCTCTACAACCTGGGGGAACTGAACCGCACGGCCCTGCGCTTCGAGTCCGCGCGGGGGTTCTACCGCCAGTCCCTGGCCCTCCATCAGGAGCTCAAGGACGCGGTCATGGAGGCCCACTGCCTGGCGGGGGAGGCCGAGTGCCTCGCCCGGGACGGGCGGCGCGGCATGGCCCGCAGCCTGCTGGAACGCAGCCGCACCCTCTCCACCCACGAGACGCCCTACATCCTCCGGGCCCAGGCCTGGCTGGCCCGCGGGGAAGGCCACGCCGAGGTGGCCAAGACCCTTTTCGCCAAGGCCCTCCAGGCGGCCCAGGTCCAGGCTCCGGAGATCGTCCGGGAGCTGAAGGACGCGGCCCGCTGAGGAGCCCGGATCAACGCTTGAGGATGAGCAGGGTCAGGTCGTCCGCGAGGGGTCTGCCCCCGCCGAAGGCCACCACGTCGGCCAGGATGGCGGCCTGCAGGTCCTCCGCAGGCAGGGTGAGCAGCGTCTCCAGGCGATCCTCGCCGTAGAAGGCGTCATCGGGAGCCTGCGCCTCGGTGAGTCCGTCGGTGTAGAAGATCAGGCTGTCGCCGGGCTCCAGGGTGCCCTCGCAGAGCTCCAGGGCATCCCGGAAGCGGCTGCCGCTGAGGCCCACGCCGAGCCCCCGGGGATGCAGCCGGATGACCTGGCCCTCCTGGCGCCGCAGGAACGCGGAGGGGTGCCCCGCCCGCACGAACTGGAAGCGGCCCGTGCGGGGATGGAAGGTGCCGTAGGCCAGGGTGAGGAAGAGGCGCCGGTCATGGCCCTGGCACCAGATGGCGTTCAGGCGGTCGGCCACGTCCACGGGCCCGAGGGCCTGCTTGTCCAGGGCCGAAAGCACGCCCTTGGTCTCCGCGGCGTAGAAGGCCGCGCTGGTGCCCTTGCCGCTCACGTCGAGGATCAGGAAGGCCAGGCTGCCATCGGCCAGGGGGAACAGGTCGTAGTAGTCGCCGGCCACCTCGCGGGCCGGGAGGATGGTGGCCCGCACCGAGGGCATCCGCAGGGCCTCCAGATCGGGCAGCAGGCGCATCTGCACCTCCCGGGCGACCCGCAGCTCCTGCTCCATGCGCAGCCGCTCCTCCCGCTCGGAGGCGGCGGTCTGCAGCCGCGCGGCCATGTCGTTGAAGGCCGCGGAGAGCTGAGCCACCTGGTCCCTGCCCCGGGGATGGATGCGGGCGGAGAAATCCCCCAGGCTGAGCTGGTTCACGCCGCGGTGGAGGTCGTTCACGGCCCGCCCGAGCGACCAGGCCAGGACCAGTCCGAGGATCGCCGCGAAGGCCTGGGCCAGGGCCAGGGCCATCAGCACCAGCACCACGACGATGATGGCCTTCACGGTGCCCAGGGACATGCCCTGCCGCTCGCTGGCGCCAAAGCCCGCGAACAGGGCGTAGAGGTTCGTCTCGGGCGTCGCCGTGAGCACCAGGGACTGCCCCGTGGACCAGTCGGTGAGCGTGAAGGCCAGCGGCGGCAGGTCGAAGGGGGCGAACAGGCCGGTGCCCTGGAGGGGTTGTCCCTTGGTCCAGGTGGCCACGGCCACGCCTTCGCCAGCCAGGATGGGCGCCTCCTGGCCCACGCGCCCCCCGCCGGTGGTGATCTTGAAGGACTCCTTCCCCTTCTTGCTCTCCCGCTGCGGGGCCAGCTGGAAGCGCACCTGGCCGCCCGCCAGGGCCTGGGCGCGGTCGCCGAGGACGCCGAGGTTGAGGGACAGGACCCGGAAGCCGCCGGGTTCCGGCCGCACGGTTCGCAGGTAGGTGTCCTTGCGGGTCTCTTGCAGGCCGGCATCGTGGCGGTCGGCCCAGACCATGCCGATGAAGGCCTCGGGCACGCCCTCCGGCAGCTGCGGCACGTGCTCCACCCAGGCCCCGCCGTAGGTGCGCAGGGCCTGCAAGGCAGCGGCGTCGGTGGGTTCCTGGTTGGCGGTCTTCAGGGCATCTTCCCAGGCCGCCAGGGTCTGCTGCGTGGAGCGGCTCACCTGCGCCCCCAGCCCGAGCCAGCCCAGGGCCATGAGCATCAGGGCCAGGGCCACCACGGGCAGCACCGACATGAGCGCGAGGATCACCCACAGCCGCCGCGATACGCGGAACAGGAGCTTGTTCCAGATCCACCGCAGGCCCCGGAGGAGGAGCCACAGCCCGCCGACCCAGGCCACGGCCCCGGCGCAGCCAGAGCCCACCGGCGGCAGGGCCAGGGCCAGTCCCACGAGGAGGAAGGCCCAGGGCCAGTCGCGCCGGAAGCGGAAGGCCGCCCAGCCTCGGCGGATCAGATCCTGCAGGGAGCCGAGCATGTCCAGCTCAGGCCATCAGCATTCCGCCATTCACGCTGAGGACCTGCCCGGTGATGTAGCTGGCCTCGTCACTGGCCAGGAAGGCCACGGCGGACGCGATGTCGGCGGGGGTCCCCATGCGGCCCAGGGGGATCTGCTTGGTGAACTCGGCCTTCACGTCCTCGGAAAGGCCCGCGGTCATGGCGGTCTCGATGTAGCCGGGCGTCACGGCGTTGGCCGTGACGTTGCGGCTGGCCAGCTCCCGGGCCACGGACTTGGTGAGGCCGATGAGCCCGGCCTTCGCGGCCACGTAGTTCGACTGGCCCGGGTTGCCCATCTGGCCCACCACGGAGGCGATGTTGATGATGCGGCCCCAGCGCTGCTTCATCATGGGCTTGGTGGCCGCCTGGATGGCCGTCCAGGCGCCCTTGAGGTTGGTGTCGATCACCGCGTCCCAGTCCTCCTCCTTCATCTGGATGAGGAGCTTGTCGCGGGTGATGCCCGCGTTGTTCACCAGGATGTGGATGGCGCCGTGGCGCTCCACGGTGGCGGCCACGGCGGCCTTCACGGAGGCCGTGTCCGACAGGTCGGCGGCGATGACATCCGCCTTGCCCCCCGCGGCGGTGATGGCGTCCGCCACCTCCTGCAGCTTGTTCAGCGTGCGGGCCGCGCAGACCACCATGGCCCCCTGGGCGGCGAGCTGCTTCGCGATGGCTTCGCCGATGCCCTGGCTGGCGCCGGTGACGAGGGCGATCTTGCCGTCGAGGCTGAACATGGGACCTCCAGTGGATGAGGGACCAGTCTAGCAAGCCCCGCGGGGCTTATTCCCCCATCGCGCCAGTACAGCGCGTTGAAGAGGAGCTTGAAGGTCCCGACCATGTGGGTCGCGAAGGCGCGCTCCGGGGGAGCGCCCGGAGCGGGGGCCCCACAGAGAGGGAATCACCTGGCCTGCGGGCCTCACTCCCCCATCGCGCTCCAGTACAGCGCGTTGAAGAGGAGCTTGAAGGTCTCCTCCGTCTGCGCCCGGTGCTGCACCCGGAAGCCGAAGAGCACGACCTTTCCCTTGCCCAGCTCCAGGCTGACGGCGGCGGCCTTGCGCTCCAGCCGCTCGGCCCCCTTGATCCAGCCGCTGGCCAGGATGTCGCGGGCATCGCTGGGGTACGATGCGATGACCGAGCGCCGGTTCTGGGGTGAGGCGGGCAGGGTCTGGAAGGCCAGGCGGCCATCCATGAACCCGAATCCTTCCGCCGCCAGGCCGTAGGCCACGGGATGGGCGCCATCGAAATGCATGTGGAGGATGGACCCGGGGCAGGAGAAGTCCTCACTGCTGCGGCCGGACAGCGTGTTCCGCACCGGCAGGCCCAGCTCGTCGATGAGGAACTCCGAGCTGGCCGACAGCGCCACCAGGGTGCCGCCCTGCTCCACGAAGGCCTTCAGGGCCTTCACGCCCTCCTTGCCGAGGCCGCCGCTGTACTCCGGGGGTACTTCCTCCTGGAAGCGCCGGACATCCCCTTCCATCCGCCGCCCCTCCAGCAGCAGGCTCTTCGCCACGTCCGGCAGCACGATCACATCGAAGGCCTCGTGGAGCTTGCCGGCCTGCGCGGCCTTGGGCTCGAGGCTGCGGGGCGCGAAGCCGTGCTGCTCCAGGATCCACCGCGTCCAGCCCTCGTCCATGGAGACGGCCCAAGGCTTCAGGAGTCCCACCCGGGGCGCCTTCAAGGTGGCCTGTTTCACCTTGGGTTTGCCGCTGAGGGTCATCAGGCCCACATGGTGGCGGCTGGCGAGGTTGTCCAACCCGGAGCCGGCCTTCAGCAGGATGGACCCCGCCTCGAAGCGCTTGCCCTCGGCCTCGAATGCCTCCAGGGCGACGGTCGCCTGTTCGGACTTCAAGACCTCGTTGAGCAGGCCCGCGGCGGCGGTGCTGCGCCGGTCCAATACCGCCACGGCGCCGCTGCCGGTGATGCCGCCCCTGGGCCAATCCCCCGCCTTGAGCAGGCGTGTGGCGCTGCGCTGGCCTTCGTTCAGCCGCGCCTTCTCCACCTGGACGCCCATCATCATGGGCAGCGTCCAGGCCGCCACATCGTAGGGGGCCATGGGCGGCGCGCCCGCGGCGGGGCGGGTCTCGGGATAGCGCTGGGGCTCCAGCATCTCCTTCACGAAGCGTCCCAGGGGTTGCGCCGTGGACAGGAGGTACGATCCATCCCCGGCCACCCGCACTTCCGCGCCATTCTCGGCCATGAGGTGGGCCAGCCGGGCCGCGGCCACGGGATCGCGCTGCGCCAGCGGCAGCCGGTAGAACACCGCCGGATCGCCAGCCTGGATGCTGGCCAGGGCCATGCGGGCCCGGTTGCGGAGCAGATCGCTCTTCAGGTTCGCGCAGGATTCCAGCAGGGCATCCGAGGCGATGCGCTCGTAGTCCATGATGTCGCGCAGCCGCCAGGCCCCGCCCTTCCAGGGATTGGGGAAGTTCACCTGGGGCTTGTACTCCACCAGGCCCTTGCCGCCGGCGGAGAGTTCAGTGGCGTCGATGTCAGCCGGGCTGGCCAGGCGGGCCGAGGCCACTTCCGTGAGCAGGCCCACGACATTCTTCCACCAGCCGGTGTTCTTGGTGCCGCCGGGCCAGTAGGCGTCGAACATGGTGCCGTAGGCCACGCCGGCCTTGCCGGCCTCCTCCAGACGCAGGCTCATGGTGCTGCCCAGCAGATCCACCGTGCGCCAGACCAGGGGATGGATCTCCGCCGCCACGGGATTGGCGTAGGGCGGCACGAACATGCGCGGCCCCGTGGCGCCCATCTGGTGTTCGTCCAGCCACACCTGGGGGAACCACTGGTGGTAGGCCATGCGGTTGACGGCGATGGATTCCTTCTGGGTGAGCATGTACCAGTCGCGGTTGTTGTCGTGGCCCACGTAGGGGTGGTACAGCCAGGGCAGCCGCCCGCCCTCGTACCGGGTGCCCAGCTGCTTCCGGTAGTACTCGGTCTCCATCACCTGGCCATCGGGGTTGAGGCTGGGCATGAGGAGCAGGATCACCTGGTCGAGGCGCCGCCGGGTCTCCGCGTCCTGCGCCGTGGCCAGGGCATGGGCCCACTCCATGGCCATCTGGGAAGCGGCGATCTCCGAGGCGTGGATGGAACAGGTCACCAGCACGATGGCCCTGCCCTCCTTCGCCAGAGCCTCGACCTGCGCTTCGCTGAGCCCCCGGGGGTCCGCCAGCCGTTTGGCGATCTCCTGATACCTGGCTTTGTCCCTGAGGTTCGATTCGCTGCTGATGACAGCCATGATCAGTGGCTGGCCGTTCGTGGTCCTGCCGAGTTCCTCCACCTGCACCCTGGGGCTCGCCGCGGCCAGGGCCCGGAAGTAGCTGGTGATCTGGCCATAGTCCGCCAGGGTGCGGTCCGCGCCCACCGGCATCTTCAGGAACTGGCTGGGGTTGGGTACCTCCGCCCTGGCGGGCGCGACGGCAAGGCAGACGGCCAGAGCGGCGGGAAGCGCGCGGCGCATGGAACCTCCAGGGGTGGATGCCAAATCATCACAAGACGAGGCATTCCCGGGAAGGCTTTTTTCGCGCTACCTCAGCCCCTTCAGCCAGGCGGCCAATGGCGTCAGATCGGCCAGGGGCGTGCCGTCGCCGTAGGTGGTCGAGGCGTTGGCGCCGGACAGCTCCGACTTCGCGCGGGTCTCCCGTTTGAACAAGTGGTTCGCTTCGGCGAGTTCGATGACGGCACCCTTGAATTCCGCGGGAACCACCTCGGGCTTCCAGGTCTGGACGTCGCGGTCGCCCCAGGCCACCGCGGTGGGGATGGGCAGGCGCTGGGCCATGCCCCAGGGATCGAGGTCCAGCAGGTCGCGGACGAAGCTGCGGGTCTCGGGCCGGGCCAGGCTGCGGGCCAGGGCCGTCAGCCCCGGCGCCACGGAAGGCGCGGCTTCGGGCAGGTCGAGATCCTTCCGGATGGCGGCCAGCACCCCCTCCAGGTAGGCCAAGTGCTGGGCGGTCACCTCGGCGGGCGCCCCCGCGGATGCCAGCTGGCCCTTCACCTGAGCCACGATGAGCCTGCCCATGCTGAGGCCCGGCATGGCCAGCAGCAGCGCCGCATCGGCGCCACCGGCCGCCAGCATGGACAGCAGCGCGCCTTCGCCGTGGCCCACCAGCAGCAGCTTCTTCCCCTTCGCCTCGGGCAGGGACCTCGCCGCGCGGAGGGCCGCCTTGATGTCGCCCAGCTGCGCGTCCAGCGAGACGTCGAGCCTGGGATCCTTCGAGCCGATGAACCGCTTGTCGAAGCGCAGCGAGCCGATGCCCTGGCCCTGCAGCCAGGCAGCGATCTCCCGCCCGCCATGGCTGGGCACGGGAATCATCGGATTGGACCAGTCCCGGTCCGTGGGGCCCGAGCCAGCCACCATCACGGCGAAGTAGGGATGGGCACCGCCGGCCTTCACGCTGCCCTTGAGGGGGAAGGCGTTGAAGCCCGGGAAGCCCACCTCGCGGTCGGGGGCGACGGGCGCCGGCTGGCTCAGGGCCGCCACCGTCAGGAAGGCAATGGATAGCATGGACACCTCGGCTCGGATCAAGGATGCTCCGGCCCGCGGGTCGGTTCCACCCACCGGCCCCGGGCGGCCCGCCGGTCGATGCCCTGCGGCCTACTGCGGCGCAGGCTCGTCCACGAAATCCTCGTCGGACAGTCTGCTGTCCGGGGGCAGCTTGGCCAGCTCGATCTTCACGAGGTGCTGGTGCTCGATCTCCTCGTCCCGCAGTTCTTCGAAGAGGGCGCGGACCTCGAGATCCTTCAGGGCCGGCAGGGCCGCGACGAAGAAGGTGTGGGCCTTGACCTCGGAGGCCAGGGCGGCCTCCATGGCCTTGCGCGGCGTCATGAAGGCCCGCGCCGCGTCGAAGTCCGGCGCCTCGATGTCGAAGATCATGGCCGGGGTCACGGCCCTGGGCGCATCGCCGAACAGCTGGAGGCGGCGGGCGGTCAGCTCCCGCCCGTGCTTGGCCTCGTTCTCGACCATGTAGCGGAAGAACTTGGCGGCTTCGGGGGTGCGGTGCTGGTCCATCTGCGCCGCGAGATCCTCGTAGCGCTCCTGGGCCTCGTCCTCGATGAGGATGGCGAGGTCGAGCGCATCCTTGAGCGAGAGGTTTGCGAAATCGATGCCGCGGGTGGCCATGGGTGACCTCCAATCACTTTTTGATGAAGAGGTCCAGGATGCGCTCCTTGGGGAGGGCGTCCTTAGACAGCAGGGCCTGCCGTTCCTTCACCAGGTCACCGTAGGTCGGCGGGGGCTCCGGGTTGCGGTAGAACACGCCGAGGTGCATCTTCTCGCCGTACTGCTGGGCCAGGTCCATGGCGGCAAGGCGATCCGCCGGGTTGTGGCCCAGGCCGGCCAGGCTTTCGCTGATGGCCTTGAGGCCCTTGATCTGCTGGGCCTCCTCCCCGTAGGTGACGCAGGGGGACTGGACGTTCACGAAGGCGAAGCCCGGATAGCGGATGGCCTCCTCGATGGTGGCGGCCATGCCCACGAGATCGGTGGGCGAGGCCTGGGCCACGAAGCCGGCGCCGTAGGCCAGCACGTAGAGCAGCGGGTTCACCGGCTCCTCCAGGCTGCCGAACCGGGAAGTGCAGGTCACCCGGCCCTTCTGGGAGGTGGGCGAGAGCTGGCCCTTGGTGAGGCCGTAGATCTGGTTGTCCATCACGATGTAGGTGATGTCCATGTTGCGGCGGATCAGGTGGGCGATGTGGCCGCCACCGATGGAGAAACCGTCGCCGTCGCCGCCTGCCGCCAGCACCGTCAGCTCGGGGTTGGCCATCTTGATGCCCTGGGCGATGGGGAGGGCGCGGCCGTGGACGCTGTTGAAGCCGTAGGCCGTGGTGTAGCCGGGAATGCGGCTGGAGCAGCCGATGCCCGACACGAAGGCGATCTCATGCGGCGGACGGCCGACGGCGGCCAGGGCGCGGTAGATGCCCTGCACCACCGAGAAGTCGCCGCATCCGGGACACCAGATGGGCTTGAGGTCGCTCTTGTAGTCCTTGGGCTGGTATTCGCAGGTGCCGGTTGCGCTCATGGTCGACCTCACTCCTGGGGCTGAAGGTTGCCCTCGTGGCTGCGCTGCAGCTCCGAGACGAGGGTTTTGAGGGCCGCAACAATTTCGCTGGGCAGGAAGGGATTCGCTCCGCTGCGGGCCAGGGGCCTCAGGCCCTTGGGCAGATCGACGTGCATCCGCAGGAGCTTGAAGGTCTGGGCCAGGTGGGTCTGCTCGATGACGAGCCCCTTCTGGACGGAGGCGAAGAAGTCGTTGTAGACGCCCTCGGCCACGGGATAGAGCAGGTAGGGCACCAGCAGCTTCACGTTCAGCCCCTCGGCCTCGGCCATCTCGAGGGCCTCGCGGCAGACGCCGGCGATGCTGCCCCAGGCCACCATGGCGATGGGCGCGTTGGGATTGCCCGTCACCTCGAACAGGTCCTTGCGGTCCTTCAGGGGCTCGAACTTCTTGGTGCGCTTGTCGTTCATCCGCGCATGGACGGAGCCGCTGTTGGTCGGCGCCCCGGACTCCACGTGCTCGATGCCGGAGGCCAGGTAGGTGCCACCGAGCATGCCCGGGTGGCTGATGGGGCTGATGTGGTTGTCCGTCTGCTTGAAGCGCTTGTAGTCCTGGAGATCCGCGCCGACGGGAACCGTGCGGTTGACGATCTTGAACGTGGAGGTGTCGATGGGGTCCAGGGTCTCCTTGCGGGCGGCGATCTCCTGGTCGGAGAGGACGATCACCGGGGTCTGGTAGTACTCGGCGATGTTGAAGGCCTCGATGGTGATGCGGAACATGTCGGCCACGGAGGTGGGCGCGAGCACCGGCCGGATCACGTCGCCGTGGGCGGAGAAGCAGGCCGCGAAGAGGTCGGACTGCTCGGTCTTGGTGGGCAGGCCCGTGGAGGGGCCGCCGCGCTGCACGTCCACGATCACCAGGGGCAGCTCGGCGATGCTGGCGAGGCCCATCATCTCCGACTTGAGGGAGAGGCCCGGGCCGCTGGTGGCGGTCATGGACTTCTTGCCCGCGAAGGAGGCGCCCACGGCCGCGCCGATGCCGGCGATCTCGTCCTCGGCCTGCAGCACGGAGCCGCCGTACTTCCAGACTTGGTCCGTGAAGAACTGCATGATCTCGGTGGAGGGCGTGATGGGGTAGCCGCCGAAGAACTGGCAGCCCGCGAAGATCGCCGCCGCCGCGCACATGTCGTTGCCATCGGTGATGAGCTTCACCTGGCCCTTGGTCTCGGATGTGACCACGTTCATGCTGGCCTTGAGGGGATGCTCCATGGCGAAGGCCCGGCCGGCATCGAAGGCGCGCTGGTTGGCTTCCACCAGTTCCTCGCCCTTCTTGGCCAGCTTCTTCCGGATGCCCTTCATCACGGCCACGGCCCCGATGCCGAACCAGCCGGCGATGAGGCCGAGCACCACGGTGTTCTTGGCGCGCTCGGTGCCCGCGGTCTCCTTGGCCATGGCGGCGATGGGCACGGCGATGACCTGGAGGGGCGTCACGCCCACCAACGGGATCTCCGTTTCCTTGATGCCGGTCGCCGCCTCATAGATCACCACGGTGGTGCCGCTCACGGGCAGCTCGGCGCCGAACTTCAGGAAGTCCTCCCAGTTCAGGGCCACGGCCACATCGAGATTGCCACCCGGGTTGAGGATGGGCGTGGTGCTGATGCGCACGCGGCAGGAGGACTCACCACCGCGGATCTGGGAGCCGAAGCTCTTCGTCATGACGCCGTGGTAGCCCTCGGCCGCCGCCGCCTGGAGCAGGGATTCGCCGGCCGAGACGATGCCATCTCCTCCCGAACCGGCCATTCCGAAGACAAGATCCTTGCGCATGGGCACCTCCGGGAGGGAGTGATGTGAACGGACAGGCAGCTACCTCCGCCTACCGTCCTGGACACGAAAACTGGGGTCGTGGCGTCCTTCCACCCTAGCCGCTCGGGGGTTTGGCTTGCATCACAGTTTCCCGGAGCTGGGCTCGCGAAGACCGAAGGAAACCCGCACGGATGCTTGATCCAGGCAACAGTGCAGATGATCTAGGGATCGTGAATGACCAGGGAATCGGGACGGCCGTTCAGCCCAGCTGGGCCAGATCCTCGGGGCCGCCGAGACTGAGCGCGGCCACCTCGAGCCCGCGCTCCTTGGCCTGCCGCTTCGCCAGTCCGGCCAGCACCTTTCCGGGCCCAAGTTCCACAAAGGTGGTGACTCCCTGATCCAGCAGCAGGTCCATCGTCGCCTGCCAGCGCACGGCTCCGGGAATCTGGCGCACCAGCCCGTCCAGCAGCGCATCGGGACTGGTCACCGGGGCGGCATCCACGTTGTTCACCAGGGGGCAGATGGGCGCCTTGAAGGCCAGGGCGCGCAGGATGGGCCCCATGCGGGTCTGGGCGGGTTCCATCAGGGGTGAATGGAAGGGCGCGCTCACCGGGAGCTTCATCATCTTGCGTCCCCCGCGGGTTTTGGCGGCCTCCATGGCGGCTTCCACGGCCTCCGCATGGCCGGCGATGACGATCTGGCCGGGTCCGTTGAAGTTGGCGGGAACCACGATCTTGCCCGTGGCGGCCGCGGCCTCGGCGCAGCTTGCCTCCACATCCACCTGGCTCATGCCCAGCAGGGCCGCCATGGCGCCCACGCCCACCGGCACGGCCTCCTGCATGGCCCGGCCGCGTTCCCGGACCGTGCGGACCGCATCCTGGAAGCCCAGGGCGCCCAGGGCCACCAGGGCGCTGTACTCGCCCAGGGAATGACCGGCCGCGAAATCAGGTTTCGGGAGACGGTGCGCCCAGGCCCTGACGACCATGACGCTGTGGGTGAGGATGGCTGGCTGGGTGTGCTCCGTCAGCTTGAGCGTCTCTTCCGGGCCTTCGGCCATCAGCTTGGACAGGGGGAAGCCCAGGGCCGCGTCGGCGTCCTGCAGCACGGCCCGGGCGGCCGGCTCCGCCTCGGCCAGGGCCACGCCCATGCCCACCGCCTGCGAGCCCTGACCGGGAAACAGCCACGCCACCTTGCTCATTGAAACCTCCAGCTCGATTTCATTGAAAAAGATTCACCACCAACACGAGAAGACCACGAAGAAGGCAGGTTTATTTTTCGTGGTCTTCCCGTCTTCGTGGTTGATCCTTTGCCTTTTTCCAGGTCTCAATCCTGGGGAAGCAGCAGCGCCACGCGCTCCTGGATGCGCTCGTGGAGATGGTGCTCCGCGGCGCGCAGGGCGGCGCGGATGGCGTTGCGCACGGCCTTGGCGTCGCTGCGGCCGTGGCCGATGATGCTCACGCCCTTCACCCCCAGCAGGGGCGCGCCGCCATACTCCGCGTAGTCCAGCTTCTTCTTGAACCGCTTCATGGCGGGCTTGGCCAGCAGGCCAGCGAACTTGGTGAGGGGGCTGGCCATGAAGCTCTCGCGCAGGCCACCGATGATGCCCTCCGCCAGCGCCTCGCTGGACTTCAGCACCACGTTGCCCACGAAGCCGTCACAGGCGATGACATCGAAGTTCCCGTTCCAGATGTCGCGGCCCTCGGCGTTGCCCTCGAAGCGGATCTCCATGTTGCGGAGCATGGCGGAGGCTTCCTTGGTCACGTCCGTGCCCTTGCCGTCCTCTTCACCGACGCTGAGGATGCCCACCCGGGGTCGTTCCAGGCCCAGCACCTGCTCGGCATAGACCGAGCCCATGACCGCGAACTGGGCGATGTGCTCGGCGCGGCAGTCCACGTTGGCACCCACATCCAGCAGCACGGTCGGTCCACCCTTCATGTTGGGCAGCACGCTCGCCAGCGCCGGACGGTCCACGCCCTCCAGCTTGCCGATGACCAGGCTCGAGGCGACCATGGCGGCCCCGGTGTGCCCCATGGACACCACGCCGTGGGCCTTCCCATCCCGCACGAGCTGGGCGGCGATCCGGATGGAGCTGTTCTTCTTCTCCTTCAGGATGCAGGTGGCCTTGTCCTCCATGACCACCGTCTGCAGGGCGTTCACGATTTCGGCCCGGGCCAGCAGGTCCTTGGTGAACCCGTGCCGGACCAGTTCGGGCAGGATCACGCTCTCGTTGCCCACCAGGAGCAGCCGGAGCCCGGGCCAGGCCTCGAGGGCCTCCCGGGCGCCCTGCAAGGTGGCATGGGGGGCGTGGTCGCCCCCCATGACATCCAGTGCGATGCAATGGCCGTCCACCGGCCGACTCTTAGGCGGTCGCAGCGACGCGAACGGCCAGCTTGCCGCGGTAGAAGCCGCAGCTGGGGCACACGCGGTGCGGCAGCTTGGGGGTCTGGCAGTTCGGGCAGGTGCTGGCGCTCATGACTTCCAGCGCGTCATGGGTGCGCCGGCGGTCGCGGCGGGCCTTGGAATGGCGGCGCTTGGGATTCGGCATGGCTTGCTCCTAGGAGAAGAACGATAGAACGCAATGTTCCAGGTTAAAGGGTTCAGGATTCCGGGTCCAGCTTGATTCCCGCCAGAGCCTTGGTCAGGGCCCGGTTGAGGGCGGAGGGGGCCTGGTCGGCTTCGGGACGGCAGTGGCAGGGGCCCTTGTTCCAGTTCTTGCCGCAGCTGGGGCAGAGGCCCTTGCAGTCCTCGACGCAGAGCGGGCGCATGGGGGCCTGGAGCTCGAACTGTTCGCGGACCAGCTCCGCCTCGTCGAGGTTGTCCTCGGGGAGGAAGACCACATCCAGATCCTGGGAGCCCAGCTGGTGCGACCCACGGCCCACCAGGTCGGGGTCCTTGCTGCCCAGGAACTGGCTTTCGACCGCGAGGGGGCGGTCCAGCGGCGCCAGGCAGCGGCTGCAGGTGCCCTGCCACAGGGCCTGGCCCTTCACCTCGAGGAAGACATCGCCATCGGAGGCCAGGGCGAAGACGGACCAGGACAGGTCGCGCAGGGAGGCGTCCCCTTCCAGCGCCAGCTGGGCCGTGGTGCCGTTCAGGCGCAGCCCTTCCGGGGGCAGGTGATAGAGGTCGATCACTTCTGCACTCCGGCATCGCCCGCGGGGAGGTCCGCCTTGGGGGCGCCTCCCGCCGAGGGGCCGTTGCCCATGACCTGGCCCTGACCCGGCGTCCGGGTGAAGGGGCCGTAGTCCTCCTGATTGTCCGGGTCGCCGAGGCACTTCAGATCGTAGGAAGCGCGGGTGGACTTGCCCTCGTAGGGTTGCTTGAAGGGATCCTGGGCGGACATGCCGACCTTGATGAGGCTCTCCTTCACCAGGACGGAGTTCCCATCGATCATGGCTTCGTAACTGCCGAAATCCGGGTAGGTTCCGTGCTTGAGCCAGTACTGGTCCAAGCCCTCGGCCACGATCTTCAGCTCATCCTGGGCCTTGAGATAACGGGCCTGGGCGCCCTGCTTCCGGTACTGGGAGAACCCCAGGGTGCCCAGCACGGCGATGATCATCATCGCCACCAGCAGTTCCAGGAGGGAGAAACCGCGGGCCGCACGCTGGGCCTGGGCGGAGTCCTGGGTCGAAGGGGTGCTCATGGTCGGGGTCCGGGGTGAGGGGTCGGATGCGTCGCATCCGAGCGTTCCAGTGTGCCAGGAAAGGCCGGAAAAGCAAGCATTCATGGGCATCATGCCTCCTTGGAACCCTCGGTTCCACCGCCTTCATCCACCGGCTGGGCGGGGAAATCCGCGGGCCAGGGAAATTCCGCGGGGAGCGCCTCCAACCCACCGAGTTCGGCCAGCCAGTACCGGTAGGCCCGGAAGGTCATGCCGAGGCGCTTGCCGGCCTTGGTCTTGACGCCCCCGACCTCATCCAGGGCCCGCCGGAGGAAATGTCCCTTCAGGGCCTGGATCCAGGCTTCGAGGTCGAAGCCCTCCGGGGGGATGACCAGGGGGGCGAGGCGGCTCAGGTCCTGGGCGGGCCCCGTCTGGCCGAGCCCCTCCGGCAGCAGGTCCTTCGTGATGGGCCCGCCGGGGTTGAGCGCCACGCAGCGCTCCATGAGGTTCTCCAGCTCGCGGACATTGCCCGGGAACCGGTGGCAGAGCAGCTGGGACATGGTCTCCGGGTGCAGCTGCATGGGCGCCTTGCCCAGCTTGTGGCAGGAGCGGCGGATGAAGTGCTCGGCCAGCACCGGCAAATCCTCGGGGCGCTCCCGCAGCGGGGGCAATTCGATCTGGAGGATGTTCAGGCGGTAGTAGAGATCCTCGCGGAAGGCCCCGGTCTCGGCCCGGGCCCGCAGGTCGCGGTTGGTGGCGGCGATGACCCGCACGTCCACGGCCCGCTCCTCCGTGGCCCCCAGGCGTCGGAACTTGCGCTCCTGCAGCACCCGCAGCAGCTTCACCTGCAGCGACAGCGGCATCTCCCCGATCTCGTCGAGGAAGAGCATGCCCCCACCGGCCTCCTCGAACAGTCCCCGTTTCATGGCGCCGGCGCCCGTGAAGGCCCCCTTCTCGAAGCCGAACAGCTCGCTCTCCAGCAGCGCCTCGGGCAGGGCCCCGCAGTTCACGGCCACGAAGGGCCCCTTCGCCCGGTCGGAGTACCGGTGGATGAGCCGGGCCACCACCTCCTTGCCCGTGCCGCTCTCACCGGTCAGCAGCACAGTGGTGTCGGCCCTGGAGACCTTGCCGATGAGGGCGTTGATCTTGCGCATGATGGGGCCCACCCCCACCAGCTCCCCCAGGTCCGAGGGCGGTGCGGCCTGGGGTTCCGCTGCGGCGAGCAGGCCCTTGAGGGAGGCGATCAAGTCCTCGTGCTTGAAGGGCTTGGTGATGAAGTCCACCGCGCCCTGGTTGAGGGCCTGCACCGTGGTCTCCGTGGTGGCGTAGGCGGTCATGATGACCACCGGGGTCTCCAGGCCCTGCTCCTTCATCCAGGTCAGCAGCTCGATGCCCGACCCGTCCTTGAGCTTCAGGTCGGACAGTACGCCGTCGAACGTGGTTTCCCGGAGGGCCCGCTGCCCCTCCTCGATGCCGGATGCCGCCTCACATTTGAAGCCGGCTCCCTCCAGGGCCAGGGTGAGCACCTCCCGGAGGCCGGGTTCATCCTCCACCAGCAGGATCCGTTGGGTCGAGGCAGGGGACATGGCAACCTGTGAGTGTGACGCCCGAGGATTGTGACGCATTGGGTCAGTCATCCTATCCTGAATCCGGCCATGAACCTCGCCTGGAGTCCCGTGAAGCACGTCGTGTTCGCCCACCGGAAGCTGTCCTACGGGGGCGGTGAGCGAGTGCTCCTGGAGCAGGTGGCCGCCCTGGCTGCCCTGCCCGTCAAGGTTTCCGTGCTCTTCCGCAAGGAGCCGGGAAGGCGCGACATCGAGCCCGAGCTGAGGGAACGGAATCCCAACGTGGTCGAGGTGGTCCACCTGCCAGGCGCCCTGGGCGCCTTCCGCTGGCTGTGGCGGACCCGGCCCGACCTGCTGGTCGTCTGCAACCACAAGGGCGTGCAGCGCGCCCTGCCCTGGCTGGCCCGCCTCGGCTTGAAGATCCCCATGGTGCTCACCCTGCATGAGCACTACGAGCGCCATCTCCGCAAGTACCGGGGCGTGCGGAACCTGGTGAACCGCTGGATCTGCACCTACGACTTCACCGCCGCCGTGCGGGAGCACCTCAGCCCGGCGCCCTGCAGCATCATCCATCCGCTCTATCCCCGCCCCGAGGTCCCCGCGGCGACCCCGGAGGAGCGCCAGGCCGCGCGGCAGCAGCTGGGACTGCCGACCACTGGCATCGTGGTGGGCTACGTCGGGCAGGTCGATGGCCGCAAGGATCCCGCCGGCGTCGTCACCTTCGCCGAGGCACTCGGAGACGTCCACCTGCTCTTCGCCGGACGGGAGGAAGCCGACACCGCGGCGGCGCTCGACCAGCGCCTGGCCGCCTCGCCCCTCCGCGACCGCACCGTCCGGCTGGGCCCCCAGGCGGATCTCCGCCCCGCCTTCACGGCCCTGGACCTCTACGTCATGACCAGCCGCAACGAGGGCTTCTTTCCCATCGCCCTCATCGAGGCCATGGAGCGGGGCGTGCCGGTCCTGGCGCCCACGGTGGGTGGCATCGGAACCCAGCTGAGGGATGGTGACGGGGGCTTCCTCATCAAGAAGCCGGATGACCGCCGCTCCGTCCCGGCCCCCCTCCTGGAGGCTGCCGCGGCCCGCCTCGCCCCGCTCATGACCTACGCCCCCGGCTGGGAAGCCCAGCGGGCGAAGGCCCACGCCTTCGGCACCGCCCTGACCCGGGACTACGACGCCGCGGCGAAGTTCCGCGAGGCGGTGGCCGAGTGGCTGTGATCCCCGACCACGCCACCTGGGTGCGCTTCCCGCGGTTCGTGGGCGATGACGGGGCCCCCTCTGCGGTCGCAAGGCGAAGCCGCAGCGAGCGCAGGAGCACCGCGCGGGGCGCGGTGCGATCGGGGGGTAGTCCCCGGCGGCGAGCCCCGCTGGAGCTTTCAAGATGACTGTCGTGATCCCCGACCACGCCACCTGGGTGCGCTTCCCGCGGTTCGTGGGCGATGCCGCCATGCAGCTGCCGGTGCTGCGCCTCCTGCGGGAGATCGGCGCCGGCCCCCTCGTCGTCTGGGGACCGAAGACCACCGTCGGCCTCGTCGAGGGCACCTGGTTCTGCGACGCGACGCTGCCGGACGAGGGCAAGCCCGGCCCCCTGGCCATGGCCGCCACCCTGCGCCAGCACCGCGCCGACCGCAGCATCCACTTCCCGAAGTCCCTGCGCCCGGCCCTGGCGGCCTGGCTGGCCCGCGTGCCCGAGCGCATCGGCGTGGACGAGAGCCTGGCGGGCCCCTTCAACACCCACAGTGGCCCCTTCTGGGAAGCGGAAGGCCCCTTCCTGCTCAGGTATCACGCGGTGCTCGCGCGGCGCTGGCCGGACCTGCCGCCCATGCCCTTTGCCGACTTCGATCCGGGGATCGCCATCGACAAGCCTGCAGAGCGCTACCTCTGCCTGATGCCTGGTTCCACCTGGCCATCCAAGGCCTGGCCCGTGGAGCACTACCGGGCCCTCCTGCTCAGGGCCCGCTCGGAAGGATTCGCCGTGGCCGTGCTGGGTTCCCCGGACGAGGCCGCCACCTGCGCCGCGGTGGCCGGCGCCGAGGGCATCAACCTCTGCGGCCAGACGACGCTCAAGGAGGCCGCCGCCTGGATGCGCGGCGCCGCAGGCGTCCTCGGCAATGACTCCGGCCTCAGCCACCTCGCCGCCGCCACCGGAGCGCCGGCCCTGGCCCTCTACGGCGCCACGGATCCCGGCGGCTCCACCCCCTGGGGACCCCGGAGCCGGGGGCTGCGGAAGGAGGGGATTCCCTGCGCCCCCTGCTTCAAGCCGGATTGCTTCACGCCCGGACATCCCTGCCTGGCGGACATCGGGCCCGACCAGGTCTGGGCTGAACTCAAGAGCCATACAAAACCCCGTGGGGCCGGAAGGGAGCGGGCCCCCCGCCCCCCCCCCCCGAACCGTTGATCTCCGTATAGAATTCAAGTCTCCTCCGAGGTTCCGCATGTTCCGTCGTCTCGTGTTCGCCTGCGCCACCGCCACCCTGATGGCCCAGGCGCCCGTCATCACCTTCGACAAGACCCATCACGACTTCGGCCGCATCACGCCGGACAAGAAAGTGGCCGCCAAGTACCGGGTGACCAACACGGGCAACGCCTTCCTGAGCATCACCCAGGTCCGGCCCAGCTGCGGCTGCACCTACACGATGCTCGGCAAGTGGTCCATCGCCCCCGGGGAATCCACGGAGATCGAGGCCATGTTCGATCCCAAGGGCCTCAAGGGCGGCGTGCGCAAGTCCATCGAGGTGGTCTGCAACGATCCGAAGACGCCGAACCTGAGCCTGACCCTGGAGGCCGAAGTCGTGCAGGAGATCATGCCCTCGGTGGAGTCCGTCTATTTCCACCAGGCACCCAAATCGGCCACCACCCGGAGCCAGGTCCGCTACGCCAGTGGCAATGGGGAGCCTGTCCAGGTCGTGGACGTGAAGGCCCCGGGCGCGCCCTTCCTCACCTTCACCTACCGGCCCGAGGGCAAGGACCTCGTGCTCGAGGTCTCCTTCGATGGCCGCAAGGTGCCCGCGGGCCACTATCGGGGCGTGGAGCAGGCCACGGTGCGGTTCACCAACCCCCGCATGCGCCAGCTGCCCCTGAACATCCAGTGGGACCTCAAGCCCTCGATCCAGGCCAGCCCGGTCGAGCTGGTCTTCCAGGACGCGGCGGGCAAGGAGCTCCGGCAGAAGCTGACCCTCAAGCAGGCGGAGGGCCGGTCGTTTCGCATCACGGGCACCCGTCCCTCCTTCCAGGGCATGCGGGTCGAAGGGCTGGACCAGAAGGGTTCAACCATGGACCTGACCGTGGTGTTCCCCCCCACCGCGAAGGCCGGGCGGTACAGCGAGATCCTGGCCTTGACCACCGATGATCCCGATCAGCCGGAGTTGACGATCCGCGTGGTGGCCCTGCTGAAATAGCGGCGGACGGCCGTTCCTGTGAAAGTTCCGCTCGGAGGGGTCCGCTCCCGGCGATAGCCTGTGAGGATGCCGGAATCCCGCGCCTCTCACCTGATCGCCGTCCTCTCCATGGCCGCCATCGCGGCGGTGTGGGGCGGCGGCTTCCCGGCCACGAAGTACTGCCTCCAGGCGGGATTGTCGGTGGGAGCCCTCCTCGCACTGCGCTTCGCCATCGGCACCCTTGGCCTCGGGATGATGCTGGTGCTCCTGAAGGTGCCCCTCCGCCGGCGCGATGTCCTGGATGGCCTCTGGCTGGGTCTGGTGCTGGTCACCCTGTTTTGGCTGCAGACGGACGGGCTGCGGTTCACCACCACCTCGAAGTCCGGGTTCATCACGGGACTTTACGTGATCTTCACGCCCATGGTGGCGCTGCTGGTCGGCGACCGCCTGAGGCCCTCCCACGCCCTCGGCGCCCTGGTGGCCCTGACTGGCCTGGTCCTGCTGGTCCGGGAGCCCGGCGCGGCCTGGGGCGGCTGGAACCGCGGGGATTCCGAGACCCTCCTGGCGGCCGTGCTCTGTGGCTTCCACATCGTGATGACCTCGCACTTCTCGCGCCGGTCCTCCGGCTGGGTCCTCGCCTTCGTGCAGGTGGCCGTGACCGGCGCCGTCTCCCTGGTGGTCACGCTCGCGCTGCCCGCCCCATTCGGTTTCCAGGGCGCCGGGGCGGCCCTGTCGCGGGCCGGCACGTGGGCGGCCCTGGCCTTCATGGGGGTCCTCGCCACGAGCCTCGCGTTCTACGTGCAGAGCGCCATGCAGGCGCGCCTGGGCGCCACCGAGAGCGGCATCCTCCTGTCCACCGAGCCGGTCTGGACCGCCGCCATCGCCGTCAGTGGCCTGGTACCGGGCATCCGCGAGCACCTGAGTCCCGTCCAGCTCATGGGCGGCCTGCTCATCCTGGCCGCCACCCTGGTGACGGAGCTGGGGCCGAGACTGCTGCGCCGCCTGGCCCCCATCGAGGCGGAAGACACCATCGGATAGGGGCCGTTGGCCAACGCGTTGGCCGACGGCGAAACCGCTATGCTTGAGACGAGGAGTCGGACATGTTCATTGTCACTGGCGGCGCGGGATTCGTGGGCAGCAACCTGGTGCGGGAGCTGAACCGGCGCGGCCATGAGGACATCCTGGTGGTGGACAACCTGGCCCGGGCCGAGAAGGCCCGCAATCTGGCGGACCTGACCCTGTCCGACTACATGGACAAGCGCGAGTTCAGGGCCCGGCTGGATGCCGGCACCCTGGACCTCCAGCCCGAGGCCGTGTTCCACAACGGGGCCTGCTCCGACACCATGGAATCCGATGGACGCTACATGATGGAGAACAACTACGGGGACTCGAAGGCCCTGCTCCACTGGTGCCTGGCCCGCAAGACGCCCCTGGTCTATGCCAGCAGCGCGGCCACCTATGGGGCCAGCACGGACTTCGAACCGGTGGCGAAGAACGAGGGTCCCCTGAACGTCTACGGCTATTCCAAGCTGGCCTTCGACCAGCACGTGCGCAGCCTCATGCCCGCCATCCAGAGCCCCGTGGTGGGCCTGCGCTACTTCAACGTCTTCGGCCCGCGGGAGCACCACAAGGGCCGCATGATGTCCGTGCTGCACCAGCTGCTCCGCCAGCTGAAGGACACCGGAGCCTGCCGGCTGTTCAAGGGGACCGACGGCTTCGGAGACGGCGAGCAGAAGCGCGACTTCGTCTTCGTGGGCGACATCGTGGCCATCAACCTCCACTTCGGCGGCGCGGGCATGGCGAAGGCCATCGTGAACGCCGGCACGGGCCGCGCCCGCAGCTTCAACGACATCGCCAAGACCCTCATCGCCCACCTGGGCCAGGGCCGCATCGACTACATCCCCTTCCCCGACGAGCTGCGCGGCAAGTACCAGAGCTTCACCCAGGCGGATGTGCGCAGCCTGCGGGCCGCGGGCTACACGACCCCCTTCACCGAGATGGAAGCCGGCATCGCGGCCACACTGGCTGAGATCTAGGCCTTGCGGTCCAGGATCACCAGGGTCACGTCGTCCAGGAAAGGCGCGGGGTGGTTGAAGGTGCGAGCCTGGGCGATGACGGCATCGGCCGCCGCTTCCGCGCCCACCGGCAGTTCCGCGCAGATGCGGCGCAGGCCGGCCTCCTCGAGCATGGTGCGGTCCTCGCGTTCCACCTCCACCAGGCCGTCGGTGTAGAGCACCAGGCGGTCCTCCGGCAGAAACTCGGCATCGTGTTCCATGAAGGGCAGCTGCTCGTCCAGGCCCAGCATGAAGCCCTTGCCCCGCAGGACCTCAGAGCGCTGCAGCCCGCCCTTGGCCCCGCCCACGATCCGCAGGGGGGCGCAATGTCCGGCCACCACGTAGCGCAGGCGGTTGGAGACGGGGTCGAGCCGGCCCAGCCAGGCCGTGGCGAACTGCTCGGCCAGAGTGGAGCGGCAGAGATCCTCGTTCATGCCCTGGGCCCAGGCCAGGGGCTCGCCGCCCAGGCGCACCTGGTTCTCGAAGGAGGTCTTCACCATGGCGGAGATGAGGGCCGCGGTGACGCCATGGCCGCTCACATCCGCGATCATCATGGCGGTACAGCCGTCCGGCAGGGGCAGGATGGCGTAGATGTCCCCGCCGATGCCCGCCGCCGGAAGATACCGGTGCGTGTACCGGCTGCCCGGCGCCTCCCCTGGCAGCTTGGGCAGCAGCCCCATCTGGAGCGCGGCCGCCAGCTCCATCTCCTCCTGCACCTTCTGCTGGAAGGTCGTGAGCTCCTTGTTCTGCCGCTTGATCTCCTTCTGCATCTCGATGAGGCGGAAGGTGGAGTCCACCTTGGCCAGCACCTCCTGGGCGTGGAAGGGCTTGGGGATCATGTCGTCGGCGCCCAGGGCCAGGCCGCCGATGCGCGAGGCCGTGCCGTCCAGGGCGGACAGGATGATGAAGTAGATGTCCCGCGTGGCCGGATCGCTCTTGACGCGCTTGCAGAGCTCATCCCCCGGCATCTCCGGCATGCGGAGGTCCGAGATGATGAGGTCCGGCCGGGAGCGGCCCATCTCGTCGAGGGCGTCCACGCCGTTGGCGGCGGTCAGGACCTGGTAGCCCGCCCGCTTGAGGTAGAAGCTGAGGATGTCCCGGATGGGTGCTTCATCATCCACCACCAGAACCGCGCCCTTGGCCATGCCGGGCGCGTCGGTCAGGCGCCGCGGAGAGCGTCCTGCTCCGTGGCGAAGATGGAGAAGTAGTTGGTCAGGTTGGTCTGGTCGAAGGTCTTCTTCACCGGCGCGGGAAGGCAGCAGAGGTGCAGCTTGCCGCCAGACTTGTCCACGCTGTTCCGGGCGGCGACCAGGAGCCCCAGGCCCGAGGAATCGATGAAGCTCACGCCTTCGAGGTTGATCGTGAGGAGCTTCGGCTGCGCCGTGGCCACCGTCTCGCGGATCACGTCCCGCAGCTGGGCGGTCACCTCGAAATTGACCTTGCCCTGGATCGACACCACGGAAGCGGTGCCTTCTTGGCGGGTCTGGATGTTCAGCATGGTTCCTCCTGAAGGATTCCCTGAAGCACTCTCCGCCGGGCGGCGTCCCGCTGGCGCTGTTTGTATTCCGAATGGGATGCGGGACCGGATCGTGAGCTTTGAAACCCCGATTGTTCCATCACTTGGACTTCATGTGCGAAGAAGAAAGTAAACTCCTCCTGATCCTGGATCAACTCCGGAATCCGGACGAGGTCCGATAGCTCAGTATCGCCCATGGTCTGGAGGCGCTCCTGGAGAGTCTCCAGGGCCCTGGTGGCAGGGCTGGGGAGCCTGACCAGCGTGCGTGCCGTGAACTGAATGGCTGAGTAATCCTTGCTGGAAAAGGGGTTCTGATCCTTGCCTGGGCCCTTTATCGCCAGGGTGCGGCTGAGGGCCTGCCGTTCCTCGGGCCCCAGGTCCTGGATGCGGAAGAAGGGCGGGGTCGCCTCGCTCCAGGCCGCCAGGGCCTCCATGTCGATCATCAGGTTCCGGCTGCGGCTGGGCTTGATGTGGGTCGGCATGAGCACGTGGTGGTCCAGGAGGAAGCGGATGACCATGAGCACGCCCAGCTGGTCCTCAGCCACCAGGCGGATGCCGATCTGGTCATAGATGGTCTCCGCGACGTTCTCGGGCTTGTGGAGCATCTTCAGGAGCATGGAGACGCGGTCCTTGTTCTCCTTGCGCTCCATGGCCACCAGGGGCACCTCGTAGGCCCCCCTCAGGGACCACTGGCCCTCCTCGCAGACCAGGTACTGGTCGTAGCGGCTGAAGACCTGGCGCTGGATCTCGGGCAGGAACCGGAGGTTCACGTTGTGGTCCACGTGGAAGAGCGTGTGCATCACCCGGAGGATGGCGCAGGACCAGCGGCCCCGGAGGTTGCGGGGCCGGTCGGAGGCCCAGACCAGAAGATCCAACGGATCCTGCAGATCCCGCACTTCCAGCGGAACGTGGAGGCTGGTCCCCTCCAGCACCACGGCCTCCAGGAAGTCCACGGCGTCCTCGTAGACCCGCATCACGGCGGCCCGCTGGACCGAAACATCCATGTCGTAGCCGTAGTTCAGCGCGAAATTCCGGGCCTCCCCGGGGGAGTGGATCCGCAGGGAATCCAGGTCGATGGGCGAGCCGCCACCCAGGATCACCTGGGTGACTTCGGGGGGCATGGGAAACAGGGCGTGGGGAGTCATGGCGGCTAGAACCTACATCGGACCATCTGGGCATCACAATGAAAACGGGGCGCCCAGGTCCTGGGCGCCCCGCTCGGAACCAGGAACGCCTACTTGATGGCGAAGGCGGCGACGAGCACGTAGATCACGAGGGCCTCGATGAGGGCCAGGCCGATGATCATGGTGGTGCGGATGGCACCGGCGGCCTGGGGGTTGCGGGCGACACCCTCGCAGGCGGCGACCACGGCCTTGCCCTGGCCCAGACCGCAGCCGGCGGCGGCGATGGCGAGGGAGAGGTGGGCCACGAACTGGCCTTCGAAGAGGCTCTTCTGGGCGGCGACGGGGGCGCCCTGCGCGAAGGCGACGGCGGCCAGGGTGAAGAGGAAGGCGGTGGTGAGGAACTTCTTCATGGTGGTGCTCCTAAGTGGTGCCCGAGGGGTTCGGAATCCCGCAGGCGGTTTGAAAACGAATCACACAGGCTCAGATCGTGGCCAGCATGGTGAACACGAAGGTCTGGATGAGGCCGAAGAAGAGGCCCAGGAACATCATGGGCACGGGCAGCAGGATCGGCATCAGGCCGAAGAAGATGCCCGCCACCACGTGCTCACCGGCGATGTTGCCGAAGAGACGGAGGGAGTGGCTGAGGATGCGGCTGAGCAGGCCCAGGATCTCCAGGGGGAACATGAGGGGGGCCAGCCACCAGATGGGGCCGGCGAAGTGGGCCCAGTACTTCACGAAGCCCTGCTCCCTCATGCCGTGGAAGTTGTAGTAGCCGAACACCACCAGGGCCGCGCCCAGGGTGACGTTCCAGTTGCTCGTTCCCGGGCTGAGGCCGGGGAGCAGGCCGAAGAGGTTGTTGAAGAAGACGAACAGGGCCATGGTCCCGATGAAGGGAAGGTATTTCTCGCCATGGTGGGCGATGTTGTCGTTGATCATCTCCTTCAAGCCGCCGACGATGCCCTCGAAGATCTGCTGCAGGGGACCGGGGATGCGGGCCAGGCCCTTCCGGACCAGGGTGGTGATCAACATGGTGAGCAGCGCAGCCAGGGCGGCGTTCAGCAGGTGGTCGTACCGTTCCAGCACGGACAGGGAGGCGCCGTGGGCGAAGCCGGGCCAGGGGTGCTGGGCGAGGCCCAGCACGTGGGTGAGCCACTGGGCAAGCAACGATGCGTGGTGTTCCATGTCGGTCAGACCTCACTCGGGTGGCGTGGCTTCAGGCTTCTGGAACATCAGGCGCAGGGCCTCCAGAAGGATGCCGGCCACGAAGAGGAGCACTCCCAGGGCCAGCGGCAGGGCTTCCGCCGGGTAATTTCCCATCATCCCACGCAGCACCAGGGCGATCAATGCCAGTTTGCCCAGGGACAGGAAGCCGTAGAGCCAGCGCCGGCGCACCGATGGGGTGAGCATCCGGGCCGTCAGGACCCGGTGGAGGGCCCAGAAGGCCAGGCTGGTCAGGGAGCCCACGGCGAAGACCAGGGCGGCGGTCCAGGAGCGCAGGAAACCCCACAGGGGGATGCCCAGCAGGCCGAGGACCACCATGGCCGAGGTCACCCGCCTCAGGTGCTCCTCACCATCATCCCCGGGCTCAGGCATCGGGGTCCTTGCCTTCCTGGAGGCGCTTCAGCTCGGCCTCGTCCCGGCGGGACATGCGCTGGCTGACCTTGTAGAGCTCGTAGAAGGCCGTGGCGATGCCCCAGACCAGACCCACCCACTGCCCTGGCACCGGTCGCCCGAACCAGCCCCCGATCCAGCGCCCCAGAAAGAAGCCCAGGGTGATGGCGATGGGGAACACGAAGCCCAGGGACATGAGGTCGCCCCAGAGAGCCCGCTCCCCCGGATCCGCCTCCACCTTCCGCTTGAAGATCACCATGGCCCCGAAAAAAGGACGCGAGACGCCTCGCGCCTCCCAGTGTAAGGCCCTGGACCAAGGAGGAGAAAAGCAGAAGCCCGGCTCAGCCGGGCTTCTGCGCGGGGGTCCGGGGGTATTCGCGCCAGCGAGGAACCCCCGGAGGATATCAAACCCAGAAAATTTTCCCAGCCCAATCCAGCAGCCAGGGCCCGAAGGCCGTGCCGACCAGCACCAGGATGCAGGCCAGGCCGACGATGAAGACCTGGGCGGCGCCCATGGGGATGGCTTCACCCTCGGGTGCCTTGAAGTACATCTCCTTCACCACGCCCAGGTAGTAATAGGCGCTCACGGCGCTGGTCAACAGCGCGAGGACCGTGAGGGTGACGAAGCCCTGCTCGATGGCCAGCTTGAAGAGGTAGAACTTCCCGAAGAAGCCCACCAGGGGCGGGATGCCCGCCAGGCTGAGCAGGAAGATCATCATGGCGAAGGCCAACACCGGATGCTTCTGGCCCAGGCCCTTGAAGTCCTCGATGCGCTCGCCCTCGCCCTTGCCCTGCAGGTAGATCACCACGGCGAAGGCACCGGTGTTCATCACGATGTAGATGAGCATGTAGAGCCAGACGGCCTGGGCCCCGGCCTTGGGATCGCCCGACAGCACACCCAGCAGCATGTAGCCCACGTGGGCGATGCTGGAGTAGGCCAGCAGGCGCTTCATGCTCTCCTGCTTCACGGCAGCCACGTTCCCCAGGACCATGCTCGCCCCGGCGATGTAGCAAAGGGGGAGCACCCAGTCACTGGACACCCCATGGAACCCAGTGCCAAACACCCGCAGAAAAGCCGCCAGAGCCGCAGCCTTGGGGGCGGTGGCCATGAAGGCGGTGATGGGCGTGGGGGCGCCCTCGTAGGCATCGGGGGCCCACATGTGGAAGGGCACCGCGGCGACCTTGAAGGCCATGCCCACCAGCACCATCAGGACCCCGGCATAGACGAGGAGGTTGCTGGTGGTGGGGGTGAGGGCCAGGGCCTGGTTGATGTCCACCAGGTTGGTGGAGACGCCGCCGGCCGCCCCGTAGATCAGGCTGATGCCGTAGACGAGGATGCCGCTGGAGAAGGCCCCCAGCAGGAAGTACTTCATGCCCGCTTCCACGCTGGTGGCGCGGTCCCGCAGGTAGGCCACCAGGATGTAGATGCAGATGGCCATGAGCTCGATGCTGAAGTAGACCGAGATCAGGTCCGAGGCGCCGCACAGGAAGAGCATGCCTGCCAGGGAGAAGAGGATCAGGGCGTAGTACTCGACGGTCTGCTGCTTCAGGCTGTCCAGCAGCTTCACGCTCAGCGCGACGGCGCCAACCGAGGCCAGGATGCAGAGCAGCTGGAACCCCCGGGTGAGGCCATCCATGCGGAACATCCGGGAGAAGCCCTCACCATCCGGCACCCTGGTCACCAGGAAGGCCGTGACGGCCAGGATCACCAGAGTGATGGGGGCCCACTTGTGCTTCTCGTTCCGGTTGAAGAAGAGGTCGCCGGGCCAGAGCATGAGCGTGGCCACGGTCATCAGGAAGAGTTGGGGCGTGATGAGGGGCGTATCCCGGAGGAGCGCCGCCAGAAGCCCCTGAGCGAAGCCGGTCATCAGTGGCCTCCGCCGTGGGCAGGTTCACCGTGAGCGGCAGGGGCCTCATGGCCAGCCGGAGCAGCCTGGTGTCCGGCAGGAGTGGCTTCATGGTGGGCGGCCGGAGCGGCCATGCCCTGCATGCCCAGCTTGGCGGCGGCGGCCTGACGAGCAGCGAGGGCCTCGGCGGCATGGAAGCCGGGCGTGACCTGCTCGACCAGCTTCCGGACCGGGGCATCCATGACGTCCATGATCGGCTTGGGATACATGCCGATCCAGAAGGCGGCGACCACCAGCGGGGCGAAGTAGAGGATCTCGCGCAGGCTCAGGTCCTCCATCTTCTCGTTCGCGGCGGAGATGGGTCCGAACATGACGCGCTGGAACATCCAGAGCATGTAGGCGGCGCCAAGGATGATGCCCAGGGTGGCGACGACGGCGGCCCAGGGGAAGGCCTGGAAGGCGCCCATGAGGATGACGCCTTCACCGATGAAGCCGTTGAGCAGGGGCAGGCCGATGCTGCTCATGGTCATGATCATGAAGATGGTGGCGTAGACCGGCATGGTCTTCGAGAGGCCGCCGAAGTCCGCGATCATGCGGGTGTGGCGGCGTTCGTAGACGATGCCCACCGCGAGGAAGAGCCCGCTGGTGCTGATGCCGTGGTTGATCATCTGGAAGAGGCCGCCCTTGATGCCGTAGGGATTGAGGGCGAAGATGCCCAGCATGCAGAGGCCCAGGTGGCTCACGGAGGAGTAGGCCACCAGCTTCTTCATGTCCTTCTGGATCATGGCCACCAGGGCGCCGTAGATGATGCCGATGAGCGCCAGGGCGATCAACCAGGGCATCAGTTCCTTGGTGGCCGTGGGCAGGATGGGCAGCAGGAACCGGACGAAGCCGTAGGTGCCCATCTTCAGGAGGATGGCGGCCAGGATCACGGAGCCGGCGGTGGGCGCCTGCACGTGGGCGTCCGGCAACCAGGTGTGGAAGGGGAACATCGGAACCTTGATGGCGAAGCCGATGAAGAAGGCCAGGGCCATGAGGTGCTGGTAGGTCTTGCTCTGCTGGGCGATGATCGGGGCCATCTGCTGGAAGGATTCCAGGGAGAAGTTGTAGGCGCCCGTCGCCTTGTGCTGCAGGAAGTAGATGGCCAGGATGGCCACCAGCATGAGGACCGAGCCGGCCAGGGTGTAGAGGAAGAGCTTGATGGCGGCATAGAGCTTCTGGGGACCGCCCCAGATGCCGATGAGGAAATACATGGGCACGAGCATCACTTCCCAGAACAGGTAGAAGAGGAACATGTCCTGGGTGATGAACACGCCGAGCATGGCGGTCTGGAGCACCAGCATCCAGACGTAATACTCCTTGTGGCGCTCCTCGATGGACTTGAAGGAGCAGGCGATGGCGATGGGGCCGATGAAGGTGGTCAGCAGCCAGAGCAGGAGGCTGATGCCGTCCATGCCCACGCTGAACTTCACGCCCAGGGCGGGAATCCAGGTCCAGGCCCCGGCCCACTGGACCGCGTCGCTGGCCCGGTCGTAGGCGAACCAGAAGGGCAGGCTCAGCAGCAGGCTGGCGATCATGATCAGGAGCGAGCCGATCTCGAAGGTGCGGCGCTGGTCCTTGGGCACGAAGAGCAGGACCAGCGCGCCCAGGACGGGCAGGAAGGTCGCCACCAGCATCAGTGTCGTGTTAGCGGTGAACATGGGGACTCCAAACCATGAAGGCTAGGCAGGGAATGACTAGACGAGGAATTTCACGACAGCGAAGGCGAGGAAGCCGAGGAACATCACGAAGGCGTAGTGCTGCACCCGGCCGCTCTGCAGGCCGCGGAACACGCCGCTGGTCTCGTGCACGATGTATTCGGTGAGGTCGACGGCACCATCGACCAGGTACTCATCCACCCAGTGCATGAGTTCGGCCCAGATGAGGGTGACCCTGGCGGCGCCGTTCACCATGCCGTCCACCACCCAGGTGTCGAAGCTCCAGAGCTGGGCGGAGAAACGCTTGGTGGGGGCGATGATGGCCCACTCGTAGAACTCATCCACGTAGTACTTGGCGTTCACCCACTCGAAGACCTTGGGGAAGCGGGTGACGAAGGCCCTGGCCTTGGACCAGCTGGGGTCCAGGCCGTAGATCCAGATCGCGAGGAGGATGGCGCCCGGGGCCCACACGAGGGTCGCCCAGAACATCAGCGCATATTCGATGAAGGGCGGCGCGTGGTGGCCGTGGTCGGGCGCCGTCACCTGGTAGAGGAGCGGCTCGATCCACCTGGAGAAGTGGTCATTGCCGAACACCTTGCCGAGGGTGTGCAGGCTGTGGGGCAGGTTCAGGAAACCGAGGATCACGGCGAGGACCGCGAAGATGAACACCGGCAGCCACATGTTCCAGGGCACTTCCTTGGGCCCGTGGCCGTGGTCGCCATGCCCATGGGCCGCGGCAGTGGCATGACCGTGATTGTCGTGAGCAGGGCCGGCATGACCATGATCATCCTGGCCGTGGCCGGCATGACCGTGATCGTCGGCACCGTGATGGGCCTCAGAGGGCACCGCCAGATGGTAGGGATCATGCCCCGCCCCGCGGTACTCGCCGTAGAAGGTCATGACCATCAGGCGAGTCATGTAGAACGCCGTCATGAAAGCGCCCAGCATGCCCAGTATCCAGGCCACCAAGTTCAGGGTGGGGCCATCGTAGGCGCCGTGGTGATACCAGCCTTCGAAGACCTTCCAGAGGATCTCGTCCTTCGAGAAGAACCCCGAGAAGGGGAAGATGCCCGCGATGGCCAGGGTGGCCAGGCCCATGGAGAGGAAGGTCCAGGGCATGTGCTTCCTCAGGCCGCCCATGTTCCGCATGTCCTGCTCGTGGTGGCAGGCCATGATCACGGAGCCGGAGCCGAGGAAGAGGCAGGCCTTGAAGGCCGCGTGAGTGAAGACGTGGAACATGCCGGCGGCGAAGGCTCCGGCGCCCAGGCCCATGAACATGAAGCCGAGCTGTGACACGGTGGAGTAGGCCAGCACCTTCTTGATGTCGTACTGGGCCAGGCCCATGCTCGCGGCCACGAAGGCGGTGAGGGCGCCCACGAAGAGCACCACGGCCAGGGCCACCGGCGCCTGGACGTAGATGAAGTTCAGGCGGGTGATCATGTAGAGGCCGCTGGTCACCATGGTCGCGGCATGGATCAGGGCCGACACGGGGGTCGGGCCCGCCATGGCGTCCGGCAGCCAGACATAGAGGGGAATCTGGGCGGACTTGCCGGCGGCACCCACGAAGAGGCAGCAGCCGATGAGGTTGAACCACCAGGTCGGCGCGTGCGTGATGCCGAAGAGGGTGATGGACTTCAGGCTGGAGATCTCCCGGACCGAGCCCATGAGGGTGTCGTAATCCAGGCTGCCGAAGAGCATGAAGATCAGGAAGAACCCGATCATGAAGCCGAAGTCGCCGATGCGGTTGGTGACGAAGGCCTTCTTGCCTGCGACGGCGGCGTATTCCTTGTCGAAATAGAAGCCGATGAGCAGGTAGGAGCAGAGGCCCACGCCCTCCCAGCCCAGGAACATCATCATGATGTTGGCGCCCAGCACCAGGTTGAGCATGCTGAACACGAACAGGTTCAGGTAGGCCATGAAGCGGTAGTAGCGTCCGTCGTTACGTTCTTCAGCCATGTAGCCGGTGCTGAAGAGGTGGATCAGGAAGCCCGCACCGGTCACCAGCAGGGCCATGGCACCGCTCAGGGCATCGAACTTGTAGGCCCAGGTGATCTTGTAGGTCGTGAGCCCACCCAGCACCCGTGCACCACCGATGTCAAACCAGGTCCAGAGGCTCTGGTGGATGGAGCGGCCATCGGCCGGAAGCCCGACCAGCTGGATGAAGTGGTAGAGGGTGAGGAGGAAGGCCGCGCCCACGCTGCCCAGGGCGATGAAGTCCACCACCTTGGTATTCCTCAGCTTTTTGCCGCTGAGCCCGTTGATGAGAAACCCGAACAGGGGCAGGAAGGGGATCAGCCACAGGAGAGTGGAGGGCTGGGAGGCGGCAGTCGCGGCGGCGTGCACCAGGGTCGGATCGGCAGTCATGGTCGTCGTCATCCCTTCAGCAGGTTGATGTCGTCCACCTGGACGGTGTCGCGCTTGCGGTAGAGGGCCACCACCAGCGCCAGGCCCACCGCCACTTCGGCGGCGGCGAAGCCCATCACCAGCAGGGCGAAGGCCTGGCCGGAGACGGAGCCGCTGTGGCGTGCGAAGGCGATGAAGTTCAGGTTGGCGGCGTTGAGCATCAGCTCCACGCACATGAGGATGACCAGGGCGTTGCGGCGGATGAGGACGCCGATGATGCCGATGGAGAACAGGAGGAACGAGATGAGGAGGACCGCGTTCAGGCTGACCATCACACACGCTCCGTTTTCGCCAGTCTTCGCCAGCACCACCGCTCCCACCAGGGCCACCAGCAGGATCACGCTGAGGATCTCGAAGGGCAGCAGGTAGTCCGCGAAGAGCCCGCGGCTCACGGCCTGGGCGTTCTGCCCGGCCACGTTCAGCCCCTGGGCGAGTTCGGGGCGCAGCACCAGCGCCTCCGGGGAGGCGGCTCCGAACAAGACTTTGCGGAACACACCCAGGAACAGCGCCGCTCCGAGGAGGACCGCCGCCACGGCATAGCGGGACTGCAGCTGGAAGACCTCCTTCTCCTTCTTCTTGCTCATCTCCACGAGCATGACGACGAAGAGGAAGAGCACCACGATGCCTCCGGCATAGACCAGGATCTGGGCCATTCCCAGGAATTCCGCCTCGAGGGAAAGGAAGCAGCCGGCAATGCAGAGCATCGCGAAGAGGAAGCCGAGCACGCTGTGCACGGCGCTCCTGGAGGCGACCATGAACGCGGCGCCACCCAGGGCCATGACGCCGAAGATGGCGAACATGTTCCGGCCGATCATTTGAATGAAGTGTTCCATGGGGCGTCCTCGGGAATGCGCGAATGATCTGGAGGTCTGGAGGTCAGTCGTCGGCCACGCTGAACTTGCCCACGGGCGTGGGCTCGTACATGTTCTGGCCGAGACCTTCCATGCCGATGGAGAAGTCCTCCCGGTTGTAGGCGGCCAGTTCGAACTGGTGGTTCAGGATGATGGAGTCGAAGCCGCAGCTCTCCACGCAGAACTCGCAGAAGATGCAGCGTTCCATCTCGAAGTCGTAGCGCACCGGGAAGGGCATCTTGCGCCCCTCCTTCTTGCCCTTCTCGATGGTGATCACCTGGGTGGGGCAGATCTTCTCGCAGGCCAGGCAGCACACGCACTTGATCTCGCCCTGCTCGTCCTTCAGCAGCGTGAGGCGGCCCCGATACCGGGGCTGCACCTTGGCGGGAACCTCCGGGTACTCAGAGGTGATGTGGTAGCGGACCTTCCGGCGGTTGGCCGTGAAGAACACCTTGCAGAAGTGCTTGCCCGTGATGGACAGGCCCTTGGCAATGTCGAAGGGGATGAGGGTCCTCAGGATCTTGTTCATGGTCGGCCCCTAGACGGCGAAGCAGCGGACGGCGGCCGCCAGCAAGAGGTTGAACAGCGTCAGGGGAATCAGATACTTCCATGCCACGCTCATGACCTGGTCGTACCGGTAGCGGGGGATGGTGCCACGCACCCAGATGTAGGTGAAGAGCAGGAAGATGATCTTCACCACGAAGAAGATGGCGTGGGGCTCGCCGAACCAGGACAGGAATGTGGGCAGGAAGGGATTCACCAGACCTTGCAGGCCGAAGGGCAGCAGCCAGGGCCCGCCCAGGAAGAAGCCCGCGGCCAAAGCCGCCACCACGGTCATGTTGATGTACTCGGCCAAGTAGAAAAACCCGAACTTCATGCCCGAATACTCGGTGTGGAAGCCCGCCACCAGTTCGTTTTCGGCCTCCGGCATGTCGAATGGGAGGCGGTTGGTCTCGGCGAAACCGCAGGTGAGGTAGAGCAGGAAGCCGATGACCTGCGGCACCAGGCCCCAGAAAGGCAGCCCGGTAGCCATGACCTTCGACATCTCCGCGAAGTTGAGGCTGGAGGAGAGAACCACCGGAGCGAGCAGGCTCAGGGCCAGGGGCACTTCGTAGCTGACCATCTGGGCCGCGCTGCGCAGGCCCCCCAGGAGGGGGTACTTGGAGTTGGAGGCCCAGCCGGCCAGGACGATGCCGTAGACGCCCACGCTGGCGACGCCCAGGATCCAGAGGAGGCCCACGTTGATGTCGGCGATGCCACCGGACACCGGGAGGCCGCCCACGAAGGGGAACCAGGTCGGGAAGGTGAAGAAGACGCCGGGCACGAAGGAGACGGCGGCGAACACCACCACGGCCGCCACCATGCTGAGGGCGGGCGCGATGAAGAACACGAACTTGTCGGCCTTGGCCGGAATGACGTCCTCTTTGAGGATCAGCTTGAGCACGTCCGCCACGAGGCCGGGGATGCCGCGCCAGTAGGAGAGGACGGGAATCCGGCCCCACTTCCACATGCCGCGGTTCATCCAACCGGTGATGCCGACGTGGCCGCTCGCCACACGGGTGGAGCCCAGGCGCTGCTGGAGGTAGCCAAGCACCTTGCGCTCGGCGAACACCGTCAGGGGGACGACGACGAAGACGAAGATCACCACCAGCAGGCACTGGATGAGGGTGATCACGATGGACTGGGTGAGGGTCGGAGTGGGCATGGTCGGATGTCCTCGTCGCCTAGCGGTCGATCTCGCCGAGCACGATGTCCAGGGTGCCGATGGCCGCGACGATGTCGGCGATCAGGGAACCCTCGGCCATCTTGGGCAGGGCTTGGAGGTTGATGAACCCGGGGGCCCGCACGTGGAAGCGGTAGGGATTCCCGCTGCCCTTCTCGCCCACGAGGTAGTAGCCGATCTCGCCCTTGGGGGCTTCGGTCGCGTGGTAGACCTCGTTGACCTCGGCCTTCAGGATCTTGGGCAGCTTCGCCATGACGGGGCCTTCGGGCATGCCGTCCATGCACTGCTGGATGATGCGGGCACTCTGCCGCATCTCGTCCATGCGGACCAGGTAACGGGCGTAGGTGTCGGCCTCGGTGCGGGTGGGCACCTCAAAGTCCATCTCGGCATAGGCCGCATAGGGGAAGGCCTTGCGGATGTCGTAGGGGACGCCGGCGGCCCGGAGGACGGGACCCGTGACGCCCAGGGCGATGGCGTCCTCGGCGCTGAGCTTGGCCACGCCGATGGTGCGCTTCTTCCAGATGCGGTTCTCGTTCAGCAGGTTCTCGTATTCCTCGAGGCAGCTGGGGAACTTGGCCAGGAACGCCTTCACCAGCTTCTCGAAACCTGGAGGCAGGTCCTCGCGCAGGCCGCCGATGCGGAAGGCAGTGGTGGTGAGGCGCGAGCCGCAGAAGGCCTCGTTCATGTCGAGGATGTCCTCGCGCTCACGGAAGGCGTAGAGGAAGACCGTCATGGCCCCGATGTCCAGGGCGTGCGTCGCCAGCCAGATCAGGTGCGAGGCCAGGCGGTTGAACTCGTTCAGCATCGTGCGGATGTACTGGGCGCGCCGGGGCACCGTGATGCCGAAGAGCTTCTCGTTGGCCTCGGCCCAGCCCAGGTTGTTGGCCACGGCCGAGCAGTAGTCCATGCGGTCGGTCCAGACCTGGCCCTGGAAGAAGGTCTGGTTCTCGCAGATCTTCTCCACGCCCCTGTGGAGGTAGCCGATCATGGGCCGGCAGTGGGTGATGGTCTCGCCATCCAGCCGCAGCTTCACCCGGAGCACACCGTGCGTGGACGGGTGCTGCGGCCCCAGGTTGATCTCCATTTCCTCGTTCTTGAACATGGATCACTCCGCCTTGGGCTGCTTCAGGTTGATGCCCAGCTGGCCGGCCTTCTGGAGGGCGATGCGCTCGAGCATGCCGCCGCGATCCTCGCGGAAGGCGATGTCGCGCTGGCCCCAGCCCACCACGGGGTAGTCCTTGCGGAGGGGATGGCCTTCCCAATCCTCGGGACAGAGGATGCGGGTCATGTCAGGGTGGTTGGCGAAGCGGATGCCGAGCATGTCGTAGATCTCGCGCTCCATCCAGTTGGCGCTCGGATAGACGGCGCAGGCGCTCTCGGGGATGAATCCTTCAGGCACCAGGATGCGGAGGCGGAGACGCTTCCGGCGGCTGATGCTGGTCAGGTGGTAGACCACGCTGAAGGCGAAGCCGGTGGCCGCGGGGTAGTGGGTGGCGGTCTGGTCGGCGAGCATCTCGTAGTTCAGCGCGATGTCCTGGCGGCAGAGCTGGAGGGCTTCGAGGATCGCCTCCTTTGAAACCTGGCAGGTGAGTTCCCCGGCCTGCTCGAAGATCTCCTCGACTTTGGCGCCCAGGCGCTCCTGGAGTCGATGCAGGTCATCATCCTTGGCCTCTTGGGGCCAGGGGGTCTTCAGGTCGTTGTCATCCTTGCGGGGCACCGGGCGGACCGGGGGCTTGGGGGCATCCTTCCCCTCGGCCTCGGCCTTGGCCTTGGCGGTTTCGAAATCGGCCAACATCTTCTGCCACTTGGCCTCGTCGGCCGCGGCCGCGGCCTTCACCTCAGCCTCGTAGGTCTTCAGGCTGGGCAGGGGCACGGTCTTCGGCATGACGACCTGGCGCTGGGGCGAGGCCGCGTAGTCGTAGACATAGGGTCCGGCAGGGGCTTCCGGAGTCTCCGGCGGCTGGGGGAGGGTCTCGTCCGACATCAGCCCACCTCCTCGAAGATGTCCTTGTACCGGTCGGCCAGGCTGCTGGTCATGATCTTGTCCTGCAGCTTCATGAACCCGTAGATCAGTGACTCGGGCCGGGGCGGGCAGCCGGGGATGAAGACATCCACGGGGATGATCTTGTCCACGCCCTGGATGGTGTGGTACGAGTCGAAGGGCCCGCCCGCGGTGGCGCAGGAGCCCATGGCGATCACCCACTTGGGCTCGGGCATCTGGTCGTAGAGCGTCTTGATCACGGGGGCCATCTTGTAGGTGACCGTGCCGGCGATGATCATCAGGTCGGCCTGCCGGGGCGTGGCCCGGAAGATGCCTGCGCCGAAGCGGTCGAAGTCGAAGCGGCTGGCGCCCGCGGCCATCATCTCGATGGCGCAGCAGGCCAGGCCGAAGGTCACGGGCCACACGCTGGTGGCGCGGGACCAGTTCATGACCTTCTCGACCTTGGTGGTGATGAGGATCTGCTCAAGGGCGGAGGGTTGGTTGAGGCTTACTCCCATGTGAGGGCTCCCTTGGACCAGATGTAGCCGTAGCCGAACAGCAGAAGAAAGAGGAACAGGCCCAGTTCGATGGCGCCGAACAGCGCCAGCTCCTTCATCTGGATGGCCCAGGGCATCAGGAAGACCGTTTCCACGTCGAACACGAGGAACATCACGGCCACCAGGTAGTAGCGCACGGAGAACTTCTCCCGGGCTTCGCTCGTGGTGGTGATGCCGCACTCGTACGACGAGTATTTCGCCGCGCTGGGCCAGCTGGGGCGCAGCAGCCACGACAGATTCCAGATGATGATCGGCAGGGCCACTGCTACCAGGATCAGCAGCAGGATGGACGCGTACCCGCGCATGGAGCCTCCAGGACAGGTCATTGTGGAGTGCCGATCCCGCGCAGGTCAACGCTGGAAGCCGATCCTCGCATCCTTTGTGACCCATGTCCGATTCTGGCCACTCGGGCCCAGTCCCGATCCGCTAGGATGCTTCCATGTCCACATCAAACGCCCCGGGTCCTTCGGATGCCGTCGCCACGAGCGATCAGACCCTGACCGGATTCCGGCCCGCCAAGGAGCTCTACCCGACCCTGGACCTCACGCGGGAACCGGTGGATTTCGCCCTGTTCCAGGCTCTGCCGCTGGATCTGATGTTCAAGCACCACTTCGTGCCGGTGCAGGAGCGGGACGGCGTCCTCTGGCTGGCCATGGCCGACCCCCTGGACATCCCCACCCAGGACATGCTCCGGCTGAGCCTGAAGCGGCCCCTCCGCTTCGCCGGTGCCCCCCTGGCCCAGATCCAGGAGGTGCTCAAGAAGTCCGAGAGCGGCCAGAAGGTCATGGACGAGGCCGGCGAGGCCCTCAAGGTCCAGGTGCTCCACGAGGAGGACTGGGACGACGAGGTGCTGGACCTGGAGCGCCTCACGGACAAGGACGAGGCCCCCATCGTCCGGCTGGTGGACACCACCATCTTCAACGCGCTCCAGCGGCGCGCCTCCGACATCCACCTGGAGACCATGGCCACCGGTTTCCAGATCAAGTACCGCATCGACGGCAGCCTGTATCCCGCCGCCGAGCCCATCGACCGGCGCTTCGCCTCCCCCATCATCAGCCGCGTCAAGGTCATGTCCGAGCTGGACATCGCCGAGAAGCGCAAGCCCCAGGACGGGCGCTTCAAGCTCAAGGTGCGGGGCCGGGCCATCGACTTCCGCGTGAGCATCATGCCCACCATCCACGGCGAGGACGCCGTGATCCGCATCCTCGACAAGGAGAACCTCACGGAGGAATTCCAATCCCTCTCGCTGGAAATCCTGGGGTTCTCGGACCATGAGCTGAAGCGCCTGCGCCGCTTCTCCCGCGAACCCTACGGCATGTTCCTGGTGACCGGCCCCACGGGCTCCGGCAAGACCACCACGCTCTACGCCGTGCTCAGCGAGATCAAGTCCCCCGAGGACAAGATCATCACCATCGAGGACCCCGTCGAATACCAGCTCGAGGGCGTCACGCAGATTCCCGTGAACGAGAAGAAGGGCCTCACCTTCGCCCTGGGCCTCCGCTCCATCCTGCGCCACGACCCGGACAAGATCCTGGTGGGCGAGATCCGCGATCCCGAGACGGCCCAGATCGCCATCCAGTCCGCCCTCACGGGCCACCTGGTCTTCACCACCGTCCACGCCAACAACGTGCTGGACGTGCTGGGCCGCTTCCAGCACATGGGCGTCGAAGTCCACAACTTCGTGTCCTCCCTCAACTGCATCCTGGCCCAGCGCCTGGTGCGCGTGCTCTGTCCCAAGTGCAAGCGCCCCGCGGCCACCCCCACGCCCCAGGAACTGGAGGAGAACGGCGTCGATGAAGCCTGGCTGCGCAGCGCCGCGCTCTTCGAGAAGGTGGGTTGCGTGGACTGCCACGGCACCGGCTTCCGGGGCCGGCAGGCCATCATCGAGTTCATGGGCCTCAACGACGAGATCCGCGAGCTGCTCGTCCAGCGCGCCCCCACCCGCGAGGTGAAGGCCGCCGCCCGGCGGGGCGGCATGCAGTTCCTCCGGGAGAGCGCCATCGAGAAGGTCCGGGCGGGCATCACGACCTTCCCCGAGATCAACAAGGTCACCTTCCGCGAAGGCGCCTGACCTGCAGAAGCCTATGCTTCGCGGTCCCCGTCATTCCAGCAGACGGTGTTCGGAATCCCGAGCTTGGCCGGGTCGAAGCGGAGGGGGGTGCCGGCCTTCACCTGGGCCTCGTAGTCCCGGAGCACCTTCAAGCCCGTCTTCGCCAGCAGCAGGATCGCGATGAGGTTCAGCCAGGCCATGAGGCCCACGCCGATGTCGCCCATGGCCCACATGAGCCCCGCCGTCCGCACCGAACCGAAATAGGTCATCCCCAGCAGGCCGGCCCGGATGGCGGTGATGCCCCACTTCGGATGCCGCCCCCGCATGAGGTAGGCCACGTTGGATTCCGCGTAGTAGGCGTAGGCCATCAGGGTGGTGAAGGCGAAGAAGAACAGGGCCACCGCCACGAAGCCGGGGCCGAAACCCGGCAGCACGGTGTCCACAGCCCGCTGGGTGTAGAGCGGGCCGTGCTCCACACCCGGGATCAGCTGCGCCAGGTAGCCACCCTTCCCATCGGCCACGTTGTACTGGCCCGTCAGCAGCACCATCAGACCAGTGGCCGTGCAGACTCCGAGGGTATCCACATAGACCGAGAAGGCCTGTACCAACCCCTGTTGGGCCGGGTGCGCCACCTCGGCGGCCGCGGCCGCCTGGGGACCTGTCCCCTGGCCGGCCTCATTGGAGAAGATGCCCCGCTTGACGCCCCAGGCGATGGCCGAGCCCGCGATGCCCCCGAAGACGGCATCCGTGCCGAAGGCCGAGCGGAAGATCAGGGCAAGGACCTCCGGCACGCGCCGCCAGTCGATCACCACGATGGCAACCGCCATCAGCATGTAGCCCAGAGCCATGAACGGCACCGCCAGCTCGGCCACCCGGCCGATGCGCTTGACCCCGCCGAAGATGATGAGCCCCAGGAAGGTGGTGACGGCCAAGCCCGAGGCCCAGGTCGGCACCTTCAGGGCGCTCTGGAAGGCCGCCGCGATGCTGTTGGACTGGATGCCTGGCAGCAGAAGGCCGCAGCTCAGCACGGCCACCGCGGCGAACAGAATGCCGTACCAGCGCATCCCGAGACCCCGCTCGATGTAGTAGGAGGGACCACCGCGGTACTCGCCGTCCACCTTCTCCTTCCAGACTTGGGCCAGGGCCGCCTCGATGAAGGCCGACCCGGCCCCCAGGAACGCGATGGCCCACATCCAGAACATCGCGCCAGGGCCGCCCATGGCGATGGCGGTGGCCACGCCCGCGATGTTCCCCGTGCCCACGCGCCCGCCCAGGGCCATGGCGAAGCCCTGGAAGCTCGAGATGCCCGAGGCCGAAGCCTGGCCCTGCCAGAGCTGGGTGACCATGCCCTTCAGGTGGCGGACCTGCAGGAAGCGGGTCCAGATGGAGAAGACCACCCCCGCCCCCAGGCAGAGCAGGATGAGCGGCAGGCCCCACACCCAGCCGTTGAGGTAGTCCACGAGGGCGTGCAGGTCCATGGTCGGCTCCGGGGGGATGCTCTACGCTAGCGTCCCGCGCCCTGAATCAGAAGCGGCATCCTCAGGCCCCCCGCACCAGCTCCCGTTCCAGGCTCTGCAGGCGCTTGAGCCTTGCGAACAGGCCGGGCTGGGCGGCCAGGGATTCTGGATCGCCCACCTGGATCGTCCGACCCTCCTCCAGCACCAGCACGCGGGCACAGGTCTCGGCCACGAAGACCCGGTGGGTGGCGAGCACCAGCGTGGCGGTGCCCAGGAAGCCGCGCAGGTTCTCCAGGATTCGGCTCTCGGTCTCGGCATCCACCGCGGAGAGCGCGTCGTCCAGGAGCAGGAGCCGCGGGCGGCGCAGCAGGGCACGGGCCAGGGCCGTGCGCTGGCGTTCGCCGCCGCTGAGGATCACGCCCCGCTCGCCCACGACGGTGTCGAGGCCTTCGGGCAGGCGACGGATCAGGTCGTCCATGGCCACCACCCGGGCGATCTCCCAGATCTCCTCCTCCGTGGCGTCGGGTCGCCCCATGGCCAGGTTCATGCGGAGGGTGTCCGAGAACAGGAAGGCATCCTGGGGCACCCACCCCAGGCCGGCCCAGTGGCGGCGCAGGGTCTGGTCGGACAGGGGCTCCCCGTCCACCAGCATCCGCCCCGAATGGGGCTCCCGCAGGCCTGCCAGGACCTGGAGCAGCAGGGTCTTGCCCGAGCCGATGCCGCCCACCACCGCCAGGCTGTCGCCGGGAGCCAGGGCAAGGTCCAGGGGGCCGAGGCCGCGCCCGGTCTCGAAGCGGTGCGTCACGCCTTCGAGCTTCAGCGCGGCCGGAACTTCCGGCAGGGTGATGGTCTCGGCCGGCGGCAGCGGGGATTCCGGACTGTGCAGCAGCTGATCCAGGCGTTCCTGTCCGGCCTTGGCCCGCTGGAACAGGTTCGCCGACCAGCCCAGGCTCATCATGGGCCAGGCCAGGGCCACCAGGAAGCCGGTGAAGGCCGTGAGGTCGCCCAGTGTGAGGACGCCCGCCACCACCAGGCTGCCCCCGTAGGCCACCAGGATCAGGGCCGACACGCCGCCGATGAGGGCCGAGAGCGGCGCATAGGCGCTGAAGATCACCGACTGCTTCATGCTCAGCATGGCGTGGCGGCGGCTGAGGGCCCCGAACTGCGCCACCCGGGCCTCCTCCAGCCCGAAGGCCTGCACCACCCGCTCGCCGCTGATGGTCTCGTGGCTGAAGGTGGTGAGCGCCGAAAAAGCCAGCTGCAGCTTCTGCTGCACCATGTGGCTCCACTTCCCGATGATGTAGAAGCCCAGCGCCAGGAAGCAGAACGGGAACATGACCGCCAGGGTGAGCCGCCAGCTGGTGTGGAACATCAGCCCCAAGGTCACCGGCAGGATGGAGAGCACCTGGAGGAAGCTCATGAGACCGGGCCCCGTGGCCATGCGGACCGTGCCCACGTCGTCACCCACCCGCGACATGAGGTCGCCCACCCGCTGGCGTTCGTAGAAGGCGAAGGGCCGGGCCAGGAGGAAGCTGTAGAGGGATTCCCGCTGCTCCCGCTCCACCTCGCGGCTGAGGCCGATGAGGGTGTTGCGCATGAGGTACCGGCCGAGGCCCGCGGCGGCCGTGAAGGCCAGCATCCAGGCCAGGAAGACCCGGGAGCCGTGCCAGTCGCTGCGCTCCAGCGCGTTCACGGCCCGGCCGGACCAGTACGGCACCACCGAGGCGGCCACGCTGCACCACACCGTGGCCGCCAGGCCCCAGTAGAGGGTACGCCGGTGGCGCGCCATGAGGGGCCACCACCACCAGAGCTTCGAGTTCGAAAGATCCGCCAAGCGGGCCTCCAGCCAATCAGAGTAGCAACACCCATCGCCGCTGCAGGATGCACCTTTCCCCGGCCCCGCCACCCGGGGCATCCTGAAGAGAACCCCGGATACCCCATGCGCCCTCTGCTCCTGGCCCTCTGTCTGCTCCTGCCGCTGAGCCTGACTCCCCTCCCGCTGGCGGCCCAGATGGTCGAGGAATCCCTGGGCCGGGATCCCGGTCCCCTCGACTTCATCCAGGGGGACAGCTATGAGCAGTGGATCCTCCAGTCCCTGGCTGGGGATGCCCTGGTCGGCCTGGGCCCCGACGGCCGGGTGGTGCCCCGGCTCGCTTCCAGTTGGAAAGCCCAGAAGGACGGGGCGATCCACTTCACCCTCCGGCCGGATGCCCGCTACCCGGATGGCGCCAGTGTCAGCGCGGAGGACGTGGTCTGGACCGTCCGGGAGCTGCTGAGGCATCCCCAGGCCAGCGCCACCAAGCGCGCCATCCTCGAGGGGGCGGAGGTGGGTGTGGACCAGGGCCGGCCCTGGATCCGATCCCGCAAGCCTGCGGGCCGGCTCCTCATGGAGCTGGCCCGGGTGCCCATCGCCCAGCGCGGCCACCCGGAGCGCGGCTCCGGCCCCTTCGCCTTCCGCAAGGAGCCCGGCGCCTGGGTCTTCACCCGCCGGGATCACTTCCTGAAACCCCGCATCGATGGCATCCGCTTCCGCCTCCTCGCGGACCCTGGCGCCGTCATGACCGCCCTCCAGAAGGGCTGGCTCCACATCGGCGCCCCCGCCACCCGGCGCCAGGCCGAGGTTCCGCCCACCCACCGCCTGCTGACCCAGCCCATGCATGCCCAGCTGGTGGTCTGGAGCCGGACCGGGGTGGGACCGCTCCAGCTGCTGGAGCGCTGGCGCCGGGATGCCTTCCCGCCCCAGCTCCTCGGCCAGAACGCCCGTCCCAGCCGCGGCCTCTGGCCGGAAACTCTCGGCTTCGAGACCCAGGCCATCGACGCGGGAGCTGCCCTGCCCAAAGGCCCGGGCAGCTGGACGCTGCACTACGTGGCCGGGGACGAGTCCATCGAGAAGCTCCTGCTCGCGCTCCGGGAGCGGGCCAGGAAGGACGGCTTCCACCTGCAGCTCATCCCCCTCGAGCAGGGGCTCCTGGGGGAACGCCTCCACAAGGGGGACTTCCAGCTGGCCTGCGCCGTGGTCGTCTTCGACCCCCACCCCTGGGCAGTCCTGGAATACCTGGAACCCAAGGGCCCCATGAACTTCTCGGGCTGGCAGCACCCCCGGCTGGCCGAGCTCAGCGCTCGTCTCCAGCAGGGGGGCGAGTTCGATTGGCGCAACCTCCAGTCCCTTTGGGCCCGGAACCCCGCCGCCCTGCCCCTGCTGGATTTCCGCAGCGTGATCTGGGTGGACCGGAACCTCCAGGTGGTGCCGAGCCCCATGGGCCTCTACCTGCACACCCCGGGGGCCGCCGGCTGGCGTTGGAGCCGTGAATGAGCCGAATCACCGCGGGCCTGGTGGTCTGGGGTCTGGGCCTGGCCCTGGCCCTCGGCCTGCCGGGTTCCGTCTGGCGACAGGCTGCCCCGCCGGGTTTCCCCTGGGCCGCCGTGGGGCCCACCATCCTGGCCGTTGGGACACTTTCGTTGCTGGCACCCCTGGTCGCCTGGCGGGGAGGCCCCGGCTTGGCGTCCCGCCGGTCCCTTGCATTGCTGGAAGCGCCGCCCGACCTGCTCTGGGCCGGGCTGCTGCTCGCCCTGTGGCCCGCCGCCTGGGGACCCCCAGGCCTCGGCGGCTGGCTCGTGGCCTTCCTGGTAGCCGCCCTGCCCGGTGAGGCCCGCTGGCTGGCCCAGGCCATGCCGGCCGAGCACCCCTTCCCCCAGGCCTGGGGCCGGGCCGCCGTGAACCGGGTGCGCTGGCTGGTGCTGCTGCGCCTCTGGGGCCGTTGGACCACCGCGCGGCTGCCGGTCTGGCTGACGGCCACCCTCGTGCTGGAACGGATCCTGGGCGTGCCCGGCCTCGGCACCGACTGGATGACCCGGGTGGCGGTGCGGGACCGCGCCGGCCTCGCCGGCTGGATCCTGGCCCTGGCCCTGCTCTGGCTGCTCTCCCAGCGGTTGGACCGGGAGGTGGCGTGAGGTGGCGCCTCGCCTTCCTCGGAGGCCTGCTGCTCCCAGACCTGGCCCTGGATCCCTTCCAGGGGGGTCTGGCCGCGACCCTCAGGCACCCGCTGGGCACTGACGACCTGGGCCGGGATGCCTTCCTGCGCCTGCTGCTGGCCTCGGCCCGCAGTCTTGGCTTTGCCAGCGCCTGTGCCCTGCTGGCCCTGACCGTGGGGCTGCTGCTCGCCTGGCGTGGCCGGCGCCTGGTCGGCGTCTGGTCCGCCCTGCGCAGCCTCCCGCCCCTGCTCTTCCTGCTGCCCCTCGCCGCGGCCCTGGACGGGCTGCCCGCCCTGCCCCTCGGCCTGCTGTTGGGCCTGTTGATCGCGCCCCATCTGGAGCCGCCGATGCGGGCCCGGCTGGAGGGGTTCCGCCACTCGCCGGCCTGGGCCGCCGAGCGCACCCTGGGCGCCCCCTGGCCCTCCATCCTCCACCGCTGGTCTCCCTGGGCTTGGCAGCAGGCTGTGGCCCTCTTCCCGAGCGCCTGGCTTGCGGCCCTCTGGGGCGAGGCCACCCTGTCGGCCCTGGGGCTGGGCCCCGGCCCGGGCCAGGACAGCCTGGGCCGCCTGCTGGCCGAGGAACTGCCCCGGCTCGGCTCGGACCCCTCGCCCCTGGGCTGGGCGGCCCTGGCCGCGGTGCTCGCCCTGGCCTGGACTTCGACACCCGGCCGCAGGCCCCAGGGCGCTGCTTGATCAGCCCGGCCCCAGCTTGGCCTGCATGATGTCGAGGATTTCCGTGTCGGCCCCGGCCATGCCCCGCTGGGCGAGCCGTCCCAGGTTGACCAGGGAGGCTTCGCCGTTCGCCCCGACGATGCCATCGGTGGCCGGAATGCCGAAGCCCGCCAGGGCGAGCTCCGCGGCGCGGAAGGCGGCCTCCACGCCCGTCATGGCCTTCATGGCGCAGCCGATCTTGGCCCCATCGCAGATGAGCCCGGCGAGGTTGCCCACCATGTTGTGGATGGCCAGGTCCACCTGGGCCGCCGTGCCGCCGCCGAGGTGGACCAGCCCCGCCGCGATGCCGATGCCCGCGGCATTGGAGGCGCCGCAGATGGCCGACAGCGTGCCCAGCCGATGGGTGGTGGCCGTGGTGAGCAGGCAGGCCAGGGCCAGGCTCTCCTCGATGCGCGCCTCCGCGTGCCCGGCCTGGCGCCCCCACAGCCCCATGGCCACGGCGACCGTGATGCCCTTGTTCCCCGACCCCGCCAGGGACATGACCGTGAGGGGCTCGCCGGACATGCGCCCCAGCACGCCGGCGCTCACCAGCCGGGGGATGCGGAGCCAGGGGTCAGCCCCGGCGCCCGGCACGAAGCCCCCCGGCAAGTGACCCACGCAGTGCTCGGCCATGGCCAGATTCAGGGCCAGTCCCTCCCTCAGCCGGATCCGATCCGCTTCCGTGGCGGTGCCCGCCAGGGCCAGCAGGTCCACCAGCGGCAGGCTTCCCACCTGCTCGCGGATGCCGTGGGTGTTCTGCGACCCCGCTTCGACGGCGGGGATCTCCAGGGGCACGCCATCCACCTCCAGTCGCACGATCCGCGTATGCTCCCGTTCCAGCACCGCCCGCCCCACACCCCCTTCACAGGCCACCGTGCAGTCGATGTAGATCTCCGTGTGTGTGGCGTCCACCTCCACATGGACGGCCCCCCGGTCCAGCAGGCGGGCGGCCCGAGTCAGAGCCTCCGGCGTGAGGGCCTGGAAGATCTGCAGGCCCAGGGAGGGGTCCGTGAGCACGGCCCCCAGCACCAGGGCCCAGAGCACGCCCGTCTTGTGCCCGCTGTTGGGAATGCCCACGGCGTGGCAGTTCTTGTAGGTACGGGCATCGAGCACGAGGCGCACCATGCGGGGCTCCCCCGGCGCCTGCCCAGCGGCCAGGCAGGCCGCATAGGCCACTGCGGCGGGCTCCGTGCAGCCCAAAGCGGGTCTCCACTCGGCAGCCAGGTACTCGGTCAGGTTCATGGTCGCCCCCTCCTCCATTCTGTCTGGATTCGGCCTTGCCGCCTGTCACACCCTCTGCGCTACCCTGACCCCATGAGCCCCCATGTCGGACATCCCCTCCCCGCCTTTTCCCTGCAGGACGACCAGGGCACCACGGTCACGGCCAAGGATTTCCAGGGCCGCTGGACGGTGCTCTACGCCTACCCCAAGGACAGCACCCCCGGCTGTACCACCGAGGCCTGCGATTTCCGCGACAACCTGGCCCGGGTGCTGTCCCTGGGCGCCCAGGTCTATGGCATCAGCCGCGACAGCCTGAAGAGCCACCAGAACTTCATCGCCAAGCAGAGCCTTCCGTTCCGCCTGCTCTCGGACCCCGACCTCGCCCTGCTGAAGCCTCTGGGCGCCTTCGGGAAGAAGGTGATGTACGGCAAGGAGATGGAAGGCATCATCCGCAGCACCTTCCTCATCGATCCCAAAGGCGTCATCCGCCACGTCTGGCCCAAGGTCAGCGTGAAGGGGCACGTGCAGGACGTGCTCGAGACCCTGGCGAAGCTGAAAGGCTGAGCAGGGATCACCTGGATCAGAAAGGGAGGGCGCGGCTCCCTGGGGAGATCCAGCGAGGCGCGGCTTGGCCGCGCCGAGCGCTGGGGTGTTTCCGCAGCGCGGCGGAGCGAGGAACACCCCGAGGAGACCAGCGAAATCCGGCTCAGCCGGGTTGAGCGTGGGGGTCCGGGGGTGTGCGCGCACCGGGGCCCCCCCGGAGAGCGTTAACCCGCCATGATGCTGAAGCCGCCATCCACGTAGAGCACCTGGCCGGTGATGCCCCGGCCCATGTCGCTCACCAGGAACACGCCGGCATCGCCCACTTCCAGCTGATCGGTGTCCCTCTGCAGGGGGGTGTGGGAGCGGTGCTGCTTGAGCTTGGAGCCGATGCCCGGGATGGCCGAGGCGGCGAGGGTCTTGATGGGGCCCGCGGAGATGGCGTTCACCCGGATGCCCTGGGGCCCGAGGTCGGCGGCGAGGTAGCGCACGCTGGCTTCCAGGGCGGCCTTGGCCACGCCCATGACGTTGTAGCCGGGCACGACGCGCTCGGAGCCCAGGTAGCTGAGGGTCACGATGGAGCCGCCCTCGGGCATGAGGGGCGTGGCGGCGTGGGAGACGGCGGCCAGGGAGTAGGCGCTGATGTCATGGGCCACGCGGAAGTCCTCGCGGCTCGTCTCCACGAAGCGGTGCTCCAGGGCCTGCCGCGGGGCGTAGGCCACGGCGTGCACCACGAAGTCGAGCCTCCCCCACTTCTTGCGGATCTCGTCAAAGGCCATGACGATCTGGCTGTCGCTGCCCACATCCATCATGGTCAGCAGGGGGTTCTTCAGCTCGGCGGCCAGCTCGCGGACATTCTCGCCCAGGCGCTCGTTCTGGTAGGTCAGGCAGAGCTGGGCCCCGGCTTCGGACACCTTCTGGGCGATGCCCCAGGCGATGGACCGCTTGTTGGCCACCCCGATGATCAGGCCGCGCTTCCCCTCCAGCAGTCCACCCTTGGTCGCCATGCGATCTCCTTCAGAGTCGTGTCGGAACAATCACTTAGGATACACCAACCCCATCTGATTCCGCCAGTTCGGTCGCCAGGGAAGGCCCCATTCCGAATCCTGTTCACCCGGCCTATCCTCCCTGTTCCTCCCGTCCTGCCATCATGCCTGGGGGTCCCGTGATCCGCACCGCACCCATCCTCCTCGTTTCGATTCTCCAGGCCCAGGCCCCGGCCTTCCGCGCCGACCTGGAGGCGGGCCGCTACCTCAAGGTGCTGGCCGAGGCCGAGCAGCGTCTTCGCGAGCATCCGAGCGATGCCCCCGCCTGGGCCGCGAAGTCCCAGGCCCTCTCCAGCCTCCTGCGCTTCCCAGAGGCGCTCTCTGCGGCGGAACGCGCGGTGTCCCTGAAGCCCGACCTGGCGGATGCCCCTCCTGGCCCGGGGCCTGGCGCGGGCTGGCGAGGCCATCAGGCAGCGCGATTTCAGCGCCCTGCGCAGCGCCCTCGGCGCCATGGATGACCTGCGCGCCGCCACGGTGGCCGACCCCACTCTGGCCCCAGCCTGGACCAGCCTGGGCCTGGCCTACGAGATGCTGCCCGGGCTGCTGGGCGGGTCCACCCGCAAGGCCCTGCACTGCGCCGAGCGCCTGCGCGCGCTTGCCCCCGCCCGGGGAGACCTGCTGCAGGCCCTGATCCTCCTGGAGGAAGGGAAGTGGCGGGAGGCCGAGCCCTGGTTCGGCCGCGCCCTCGCCAAGGCCCCCCAGGATCCCGAAGTGGTGGGCCAGTGGCTGGACGCCCTGGACCGCAAACCCGCCAAGAAGGCCCTGGGCGAGGCCGGAAAGAACGCGCGCCTGCTGGCCGAGGCCCCGCGCCTGCTCCCCGGCGTGCGCACCCGCGCCCGCGGCGTCATCGCCGTCAGCGATGCCTACCTCCACGCCGGCCAGCCCGAAATCGCCTGGAATGTCCTGCATGACCACCTCGGCCTGGTAGATGCCCCCAGCCTGCTCCGCCTGCAACTCGGCAAGGTCGCCGCCGCCAGCGGCCTGCACCGGCCAGAAGGCCTGCTGGCCCTGGACCAGGTCCTGCGCGAACCCCTCGAGGGCGGCTCCGGCGGCTACCCCAGCGCCTGGTGGCGGAAAGGGCAGATCCTCCTGGGCCTGGGGCGCAAGGAGGAAGCCCGACGGGCGGCCCAGGAGGCGCTCAAGCTCGACCCGAGACACCGGGGGGCGAGAGAGCTGATGGACGCATTGCGGCAGGACGGTTGACCCGTTGCGCCCATTTATCCAAGTTTCCATGCCTCGACCGGGCTTTCAGCTTTCACCGACTCGGATGGAAGCCCACAAGAATATGGTTTCAACTTCCATTGGGCAGCTTGGCACAGGGCTTGATACCATCCATCGCGGCCATCGCCCATAGGAGATCACCCATGAAGAGCCAGAAGGGCTTCACCCTCATCGAGCTGCTGCTCGTGCTCGCCATCATCGGCATCATCAGCGCCATCGCCATCCCGGCCCTGCTCGGCCAGCGCTCCCGCGCCCGGGACAAGAGCAGCCAGGAGAACTGCGTGAGCATCGTGGCGGACATCATTTCCGCCTACGACAAGGCACGCGAGAACGGCGTGGACGTATCCACTGTCGGGACCTTCAATACCAACATCGTGGGCACCGCCACCACTAGCCAGATCCCGGTGGTCTTGGACGCCAAGAACCCCTGAATACTGCAGCCGCCCTTCCCGCGCACAACACCGGCTGCCATTACCGAGACTGCTGCCATCGGCACCACGACTGCGGCCGCAGGTCGCCGCGCCGCAAGAAAGGGCAGGTCCAGATCGGCTACTGCCCGCACCGCCACTGCACCGGCGTGATCGCACGGCGGCCTACCTGAACATCGCATTCAAGGATGCGCCAGGAACACCGCCACCCAGGCTTCGTCAAGGTCAGCAACGTCGAGTAACCTGACGCGTCATGGAAAAAGGGCCTTCGGGCCCTTTATTGGCCAAGTTCGATAGGACAGACCTTACGCCGGGGGGGGTAACCTTGCCGATTGCTCCCGAAAGAGGTCGTCATGGAATTCGCCATCCGCTCTGAAGGTCTCACGCGGCGCTTTGGGAAGGTCCCCGCTGTGGAAGGGCTGGATCTGCGGGTCCGGGAGGGGACCATCACGGCCTTCCTGGGGCCGAATGGCGCGGGGAAGACCACCACCATCACCCTGCTGCTGGGGCTCCTCAAACCTGATGAGGGTGTGGCCGAAGTGCTGGGACACAGGCCGGGGCATCCCGCGGCCCCTGGCCCAGATTGGTGCCATGGTGGAGTCCCCATCCCTGCACGACCACCTGACCGGGGCGAAAACCTGGAGATCACCCGCCTCATGAAGGCGCAAGCCCAAGGCCGAAGTGGATCGGGTGCTGAAGGTGGTTTCCCTCTCCGAGGACGCGAACCGCCCCGTAAGGAACTACTCCCTTGGCATGCGCCAGCGACTGGGGGTGGCCCTGACCCTCCTGGGGCAACCCCGCCTGCTGATCCTGGACGAACCCACCAATGGCCTGGATCCCGCCGGAATCCAGGACATGCGGGAGCTCATCCGCAATCTGCCCAGAGAGACTGGGGCCTCGGTCTTCCTTTCCAGCCACCTCTTGGCGGAAGTGGAGCAGGTGGCCGAAGACCTGGAGGTGGTGCTGGGCCGACTCCGTTACCAGGGCCGAACCGAAGACCTGGGGAGGCAGCTGAAGCCGAGCTGGTGCTGCGGGTGGGAAACGCCGCCCAGGCCCTGGAGGCCCTGGCAGGCAGTGGATTCACGGTGCGGGAAGCCGATGGACGGGTGCGGGTCCAGGCTCAGCCGGAAGCCGCGCCCAGGGTCGTAGCCTGCCTGGTGCAGGCACAGTGTGACCTCTTCGAGTTGACACCCCACCGGGCGAACCTGGAGGCACGCTTCCTTGCCCTGTTGGAGGAGGCATGACCCTCTTGGGATCCTGGTTCAAGGCAGAGCGCGTGAAGTGGCGCAAAAGCTGGCTGCTCCTCGTGGTGATCCTCGCCCCGGTCTGCCAGACCGGCTTCCTGGCCATCGTGTGCTGGTTTTCCGATCACCGCGTCCGCCAATTCCAGCCGGGCTCCCTCTTCTGGTTGGAGCTGAACTTCATGGCCTGGAACCTCCTGGTCATGCCCGTGGCTGCGGCCCTACTTTGCGACCTTTCCTGGGAACAGGAACGGGAGGCCGGCCTGGAATCGCCTCCTGGTCCAGCCCGCCACCCGCCACATGCACTACCTGGTGAAGCTCCTGGGGCACCTGGTCGTCCTGGAGGTCTCCCTCCTCCTGTTGGCCACCCTTGTCCTGGCCTGCAGTTTCCTTCTCCAGCTCAATCCCTGGCTGATCATGGGCCCTCTTCCACTCCAGTCCTTTGGCCGTTTCCTGGCCTATTCCCTATTGGCTAGCGTAGCGGTGGCCACCTTCCAGACCTGGCTGTCAATGCGCGTACCCGGATTATGGGTGGGCCTGGTCATCGGCCTGCTGGGGAGCTGGTGCGCACTCAAGCTGGCGGGTGCCTCGGCATGGTCCCAGGTGATCCCGTGGGGACTCGCCGCCAAGATGGCCTCGGTGTTCGAGCGGTGGCGTCCCCTTCCCTGGGGCCATGTGGCCGGCAACCTGGCTGTGGGCCTGCTCCTGGCCATCCTGGGCATGGCCGACTTCGTCCGGCGCAGCGAGCCCCGAGCCTGAGGCCACCATGACTCCTTTTTCTCGCCTCCTCGCCGCTGAAGGGCTGAAGCTCCGCCGGGCTCCGGCCTGGCGGGTCGTCTGGATGCTGCCCCTCCTCTTCGTGGCCCTGCAAGCCCTGGTGGTCGAGCGGCCATTCCTGGCCTTGCCCGCGCTGACACCTCAGGTTCAGGCCACCCTTGAAGGCCTCCCGTTGAAGTCCCTTGTGGCCTTCTGGGCTGGGGTTTTCTATCCCCTGGCCGTCGCCCTGGTTCCGGCCCTCCTTTTCCGCCCCGAACACCGCTTCAAGGCTTGGCGGCACCTCCACAGCCAGCCCGTGGCCCGGCGGGGAATCTACCTGGCAAAGGCCGCCTGGGCCCTGCTGCTCTGTACGATCATGCTGGCCTTGGTGGGCCTGCTTCTATGGGCAGAGCGGAAGCTGCTTGGGTTCTGGAACCCAGCCCTGGCCCTGCCCTTCCACGAAGACAAGGTCGTCCGCGTGCTGGGATGGCTCTGGCTGTCCACCCTGCCCCTGCTGGCCTTCTACCTCTGGGTGTCCGACCGCATCAACAGTCTGGCGGTGCCGGTGGTCTTCGGCCTGGCTGGCCTGCTGCTGACCATCGCCTTGGCAGGTCAGGAGTTGCCCCAGCCCTGGCGGCGCGACCTCATCCCCTGGGTGCTACCCTACGCAGCCGCCGAGCAGGTAATGCGCCAGGGCTCAACTCAGCAGCAGGCTCATGTGGCTGGGAAGGAGTTCCAACAAGAGGCGAACTCCATTCGCCTGCCCAGCGGCAAGACGATTCGCACCTGGCAAAACATTCCAGACGAGGTGCTTTTCCCCCACCCCACCCACCCCGGTTTGGCTTTTGGGCTCGTTCCAGCGCCTGTGCGGGACTGCTGCTTCTCGCCCTTGGATGGGTGGATGCGGGCAGGAATCGAACCTGACCACTCGAGGTGTCCGCCTCGAGTGAATCCCACGCGACTTGGAGATATTTCTCAGTGCAGCCGTGCCAGTTCTTTTCCGTTCTGGTCGGTCTGGTAGGCCGTCACGCCTGATCCGATTGAAGGGTCAGTGACGGTCAGGGTGTAGGTGAGCCCGCCGTTGGCGATGAGAACGCTGTAGTTCATTTTGGAAGCGCCGCTGGGCTGGAAGGTGGAGATCAAGGCCGGGCCGGTTGTGGCTGATCCATCCGCAGTCCAGCTATAGGTGCCCGCGGCTCCGTAGACGCCGGCATCCGCCTTGCGGGACTCCAGTTCCATCTGCAGCACCTTGGCATTGGACATGGCATCACCAATGACCCTGGCACGGCGACGCTGGCCCAGGAAGCTCGGGATGGCGATGGCGCTGATGATGCCCAAGATGGCCAACACCAGCAGGATTTCAACCAATGAAAAGCCTTGGGCTCGCCGTTCGGTAGACATGTGGAGCCTCCTTCTGCGATTCCGATTGCAAGGATCGTGCGATCAATCCTTGCCGAACACGTTGGCCAGGTTGAAGATCGGCAGATACATGGCGACGACGATGAAGCCGATGATGCCGCCCAGCATCGCGATCATGACCGGTTCCATGAGGCTGGTGAGGTTCGCCACGGCGTTGTCCACCTCGTCCTCGTAGAAGTCGGCCACCTTGGAGAGCATGGCGTCCAGGGCGCCCGTGGCCTCGCCGACACCCACCATCTGGACCACCATCGGGGGGAAGACCTTGGTTTCGGCCAGCGGTGTGGAGATGTTGCGGCCCTGCTCCACCGCATCCTTGGACTTGAGGATGGCGTTCTGGATGACCATGTTCCCGGCAGTGCGGGCCGTGATGTCCATGCCTTCGAGGATGGGCACGCCGGAGCTGATGAGGGTGCCCAGGGTGCGGCAGAACCGGGCCACCGCGACCTTGCGGAGCACGTCACCGATGATGGGGATCTTCAGCAGGACCGCATCGATTTGAAGGTGCCCGACAGGGGTCTTGTAATACTGGCGCAGCCCCACGACCACCAGGATGACCCCGATGATGATGAGCCAGCTGTAGTTGATGAGCGCACTGGAAAGGGCCATGCAGACCAAGGTGGGAAAGGGAAGCTTGCTGCCGAGACCGTCATACATGGCGGAGAACACCGGGATGACCTTCACCATGATGATGACCACCACCGAGATGGCGATGGTGATGACCGCCACCGGGTAAGTCATGGCCCCCTTGACCTTGGCAGTGAGCTTCACGGCCTTTTCGATGTAGCCGGAGAGCCGCTGGAGGATGATGTCCAGGATGCCGCCGCTTTCCCCGGCACCCACCATGTTCACGTAGAGGTCGTTGAAGGCCTTGGGGTGCTTGGACAGGGCCGCCTGGAGGGTGGAGCCCTTCTCCACGTCGTCCCGGACCGCTTCAATGATGCGCTGGAAGCCCTTGTGGTCCTGCTGGGCGCCCAGGATCTCCAGGCACTGCACCAGGGGCAGACCGGCATCGATCATCACGCTGAACTGCCGGGTGAAGATGGCCAGGGCCTTGGCCGGCACCTTGCCAAAGGACTTGCCACCCTCGGCCGCCATGACCCGGATGTTCATGACTTCGATGCCGTTGCGCTTCAGGGTGGTGGCAGCGGCATCACGGGAATCGGAGACCAGGACACCTTCCTGGACTTCTCCCATTCGGTTCTTGCCTTTCCAAGCATAAGCGGGCATGCGGACCTCGGAGAGCGGCTGGGAATGATGGTGCCTTCAGCATAGGCAGGAAAGCACCGGTGGAGAAGTCCTAGGTGTACTTGATGTTGGGGTTCCGCCCCCCCAGGGCTGGGCTGGAGGGCTGGGCGGGGACGGCGGCACCTCTTCCACCGGCGGATCCAACGCCCACGCCGCGGTTGATCAGTTCACGCAGCTCGTCCGTATTGGAGGAGTAGTCGAAGGCCTGCTCCTGGCTGATCTCCTTGCGGATCACCAGGTCGGAAAGGCTCTGGTTGAAGGTCTGCATGCCGGACTTCCCCTGCCCGGACTGCATGACACCGTAGACCTGGTGGATCTTGTCCTCGCGGATGAGGTTCCGGATGGCGGAGTTGGGGATCATGATCTCCAGGGCCAGGGCCCGGCCCTTCCCGCTGGCCTTGGGGATGAGGCTCTGGCAGATGACGCCTTCCAGCACCAGGGAGAGCTGGGCCCGGATCTGGGGCTGCTGGTGGCTGGGGAACACGTCGATGATGCGGTTGATGGTCTGCACGGTGCTGCTGGTGTGCAGGGTGCCGAAGGTCAGGTGGCCCGTCTCGGCGATGGTCAGGGCGGATTCGATGGTTTCCAGGTCGCGCATTTCACCGACCAGCACGACGTCAGGATCCTGACGCAGGGCGGAGCGGAGCGCCTTCTTGAAACTGTGGGTATCGGCGTGGATCTCACGCTGGTTCACCAGGGCCCGCTTGTGCCTGTGCACGTACTCCACCGGATCCTCGATGGTGAGGATGTGGAGGGGCTCCTCGGTGTTGATCTTGTCCACCATGGCGGCCAGGGTGGTGGATTTGCCGGAGCCGGTCACGCCGGTCACCAGGACCAGGCCCCGGGGCTTGCTGCACAGCGCCTGGATGGAGGGCGGCAGGCCCAGCTGGTCGAAGCTGCGGATCTGCTCGGGGATGGTGCGGAACACCCCGGCGGTGGCGCCCCGCTGGTTGAACACGTTGGCGCGGAAGCGAGCCACGCCCTGCAGACCGAAGGAGAAGTCCACCTCGAAATCCTCCTCGAGGCGGTGCTTCTGCTGGTCCGTCATCACGCCGTAGCAGAGCCAGCGGGTCTGGGAAGCGTCCATGGGCGGCAGCTTGAGGGGCACCATGCGGCCATCGATGCGGATCTGGGGCGCGGATTCCGTCGTGATGTGGAGGTCCGTGCCTCCGTACTCCACCATCGTCTTCAGCAGCTGCTGGAGCGGGGCAACATAGTTGGCACCGACTTCACTCATGTATCACCTCGCCTACAACACGGTCTCTCGGATGATCTCTTCAATGGTGGTGACGCCGTCGAGGACCTTGCGGCAGCCGGAGCGGCGGAGGGTGATCATGCCCTCCTTCTGGCCCTGTTCCCGGATCTCGATGGCCGAGGCGCCCGTGAGGATCATGTCCTTGAGGGTCTCGGACATCTCCAGGACTTCGTAGAGGCCCACCCGGCCCTTGTAGCCGCGCTTGTTGCAGATCTCGCAGCCCACGGGCTTGTAGAAGGTGATGCCCTTGGCCACTTCCTCGGGCGTGAAACCCACCTTGTAGAGGGCCTCCTCGGGCTGGTGGTGGGTGTCCACCTGCTTGCAGTTGGCGCAGAGCCGACGCACCAGGCGCTGGGCGCAGATGATGTTGACGGAGGTGGCCACCAGAAAGGGCTCCACGCCCATGTTCATCAGGCGGTTGATGGTGCTCGGGGCGTCGTTCGTGTGCAGAGTGGACAGCACCAGGTGGCCCGTGAGGCTCGCCTTGATGGCGATCTCCGCCGTCTCGAAGTCCCGGATCTCGCCCACCAGGATGATGTTGGGATCCTGCCGGAGGAAGGAGCGCAGCGCCGCGGCGAAGTTCAGGCCGATCTGTTCCTTCATCTGCACCTGATTGATGCCGGGGAAGTTGAACTCGACGGGATCTTCGGCCGTCATGATGTTCGTGTCGACGGTGTTCAGCTTGGCGATGGAGGAATACAGGGTGTTCGTCTTGCCCGAACCCGTCGGGCCGGTTACCAGCACCATGCCGTAGGGCTTGGAGATCTGGCGATCCCAGGCCACAAGGCTCTCGGGCTCGAAGCCGAGCTTGGTGAGGTCCAGCATGAGCTTGTCGCTGTCCAGCAGCCGCAGCACGATCTTTTCGCCGAAGAGGGTGGGCAGGATGCTCACGCGATAGTCGATGACCTTCTGCCGGCCCTGCATGTTGACCCGGAGCTTGATGCGACCGTCCTGGGGCAGGCGCCGCTCGGCAATGTTGAGCTTGGCCAGGATCTTCACGCGGGAGGTCAGCGGGTCCTTCAGCTTGAGGTTGGGCCGCATGACCTCCATGAGGATGCCGTCGATGCGGAACCGGATGCGGTAGGTCTTCTCGTAGGGTTCGATGTGGATATCGGAGGCGCCCCGCTTGATGGCGTCGATGAGCACCATGTTCACCAGCTTCACGACGGGCGCGTCCTCGCTGCCCCGCTTCAGGCTGCCGACATTGACGCTGCTGTCGTCATCCTCGGTGGCGTCGAACTCGGCATCGGCATCGAGTTCCTGCTCCAGCTCTGACAGGTCGAAGTGTTCATCTTCCTCGCTGAAGGGCTGGGCCGTGTCGGTGGCGGCGGGACCGCTGCCCACCGGGCCGCTCCCGCTATGGGTGCTGCGGGCCTTGGTGCCATCCGCCAGGCGGATGGCACTGTTGCCCCCGTAATACTTCTCCACGGCCCGGGCCAGGCCCATCTCGCTGGAGACCACCGGATCCACGTTGTAGCCCGTGTGGAACCGCACGTCGTCCATGGCGAAGATGTCCGTGGGGTCGGACATGGCCAGGGTCAGGACATTCCCCGTGCGCTGGAGGGGCAGCACCTTGTGGCGCTGGGCCAGGTCCTTCGGGATCAGGGCGATGACGCTCGCATCGATGGGCGGCCACTGCTCCAGGTCCGCGGCCGGGACGCCATACTGCATGCCCAGGAAACTCACGATGTCCTGATCCGAGCAGAACCCGGAGCGCACCACGATGCTGCCGAGCTTTCCACCCTCCCGGCGCTGGATTTTCATGACCTCATCCAGTTGGGTATCCGTGATGAGCTGGGCCTTGACGAGCATTTCCCCGAGCTTGCTGACCACCGGCTGCCTCCAGATTGGGGTGAAGCGATGGTATCACCACCAGCAGGTTCCGAAATCCTAACCATTGTATGCTTTTGCCATGTCATCCCCAGGCACCCAGCCCCAGCGACTGCTGCTGGCCCGGCAGCTGATCCGGGACAAGGGTCTGTCCAAAAGCGACCTGACCCTGCTGGAGGACATCCTGCGGGAGGGAGCCAGGGATCTCGAACCGCTGGTCGAGGCCGCACCCCAGCGGGTGGCGAACAGTCAGGAGTCGCCAGCCCAGGCGGCCCTCCGGCGGAGCCTGGGCTACTTCCTGGCCTTTCTCCACACCTTCTCACCTCGGCGGCTGGGCGAGGCCCGGAACGCCATGGGCCTGGTCATGCTGCACAGCCTGGGCCGACTCGGCGACCAGGCCGAGGCCGCCCACCGCGAGCTGATGGTGGAGCAGCAGCAGCCCGAATGGGTTACCCAGTTGCTGGACCTGCTCGCCTCGCTGCGTGCCATGTCCCTGGCCCCTTCCGAGGACAGTGGCAACCTCCGCCAGATGTGGTCCTCGTTCCTGGCGGAGCACCGGGACGCCTTCCGGGACATCCTGGCGGCGCTCCAGCAGGTCGAGCCGGGCCCCGCGGCGGTCTCACGGCTCAACACTCAGATGAAGGCCGTCAACCGGGCCATCCAGGGGCAGGGCCGCCTGGAGGAATCCCTCGGCCGGCTGGCCGAACAACTGGAAGCCTGCATTCCCGCGGAAATCCATGCCCGCGTGGAGCCCCTGCTCCTCCTGGAGCATGTGGTCTCGAACCTCCGCCTCAGCCTCGTGCGCCCCCTGGACCGGGGCATCCACTGGCCGGCCGTGGAGCAGGTGCGGGGCAGCCTGCGCTGGCTCTGGGACCACCTGGGCTGGTCCCTGCCCCGCATGGACGCCGAGCTGTTCCGGGACAGCATGCCGCCGGAGCTGCGCCGCCTGCTCCAGCAGATCCGGCGGAGCAACCGGCCCGCCTTTTCGGTGGTGGCCCGCGCCCTGGCCAGCCACGTCTCACTGCTCGGCCTCCTCGAATCCCTCGACTCCGCCACCAGCGCGGGCCTCCCGGAACGCTACGCGGCCGTGCCCACCTTCCTGGTGTTGGAGTCGGAGCTGGGGCGGCTGGCGGAACGCTCGTACGAGCCCGCCCGCGGCGAGCTGCTGGACCCCTCCCACCCCGAGACCCACCGCCTGCGGGCCTTCCTCCGGCAGGCCGTGCTGAGCCTCCAGCAGGACCAGGGCACCCTCCGCAGCCTCCTGCAGCAGGCCCTGGCGGGCCAGGACGCGGACCAGCTGGCGCAGACCCTCGACAACCTCAAGGGCCTGCTGATCAACCACCAGAAGCAGCTGATGGGGGAGCTGGTGGGGATCTTCTCGCCCGATGTGCAGCACCGCCTCTTCCCCGAATCGCCCAGCATGATGGAAGAAGGGGAGCGGCTCCGCCTGCGCATCCAGCGGCTGTGGGAGCAGGTTCCCCCCCTCCACGGCCAGCTGCAGCTCCACCTGGAACTGCAGGACTGGCCACGGCTGGCCCTGGGCCTTGCCCATACCTACCGCCACCTCCTGGCCTTCCGGCGAAGCCCCGAGTTCCCGCTCATGCGGCGCCCCGACCGGGAGGAGGCCGAGCGCCTCATCCAGGAGCTCGGGAGCCTGCTGGAGTCGCCCTCGGACGTCGCCCAGGCTCTGCGCGACGGCATGGATGTGCTGGGCGAGCTGTTGCGGTTCCTGGAGCTCTTCCTGCTGCGCATCAACGCCCGGATCCCCCTCATCCGCCAGGACCTGGAGGTGGCTCAGGAGGCGCTCCGGCTCATCGGGGAGCTGCGGGAGAGTCCCTTGGGCCCGGAGCGGACCCGCCTCTCCCACAAGCTCATCCAGACCTCCAAGCGGCTGGGCGTCCGGGATCCCCAGTGCCTGGCCCTGCTCAAGCGCTGGGTCCGTGCCGAACGAGGCCTTCGTGAGGCCTCGCCCCCGGCTCTGGATCAGCTGGCGGCCCACCTCCGCCAGCTGGCCCTGCGCCTCGAAGCCGCGCTGGGTTGAGCAGTCTCATCCAGGCCCGATCCACTGTCGAAGAGTTGGTCATCAGGGAGTCCCATGCCCCGCATCCACTGGCTGGAAGTGCATCCCTCCCCGGCGGGAGATGCACTGCGCGCGGCCCTCGATCGATGGGGCGACGACGTACAGGAAGGCCCGGGGCCCGGGTCCCTGGTCCTGGTGGCCGAACGTCCGGATGCCCGCCTGGTTCCCCCCGAAGGCACGGAGATCCTCTGGTGGGTCGAACAGGCTGAACCCGAGGAAGTGAGCGCGGTGCTGAACCTTCGTCCCGGCTGGGTGCTGCTCCAGAACCGCCCCCTGGAGGCTGCCCGGGAAGCCCTGGTCCACCTGCGGCAGCGGGACCTGGGCAGCGAGGGCTGGCTGCGCCAGATGATGCACCTGGCCTCCCTGGACGAGCTGCTCCGCCTGGCCCTGGCCAGGGCCATCCGCCTCTCCGGGGCCGCAGGCGGCGCCATCTGGCTCCGGCGAGACGACACCTTCTACCAGCGTGTGGGAGACAGCACCTTCACGGAAGCCCCCCTGCCCCGCCAGGAGGCGGCCGAGCTCGTCCGCCTTGGGGAGGCGTTTCTCCTGGCACCTTCCGAGCAACTGGGCATCCTGCGGCTGTCGGGCCCAAAGGAGCGGCCGGAGCGGTTCCTCAGGGGCTTCGACGACATGGAGCCCCTGCTGCTCAGCGCCTGGCAGCTGGAGGAGAGCCGGGCGCTCTCCTTCAAGGACGACCTCACGGTGGCCCAGAACCGGCGCTGCCTGGAGGCCGAGCTGCCCCAGGCGGTGCGCTCGGCCGCCGCCAGGGCGGAGCCCCTGGCCCTGCTCTTCATCGACGTGGATGATCTCAAGCGGGTGAACACCAGCCATGGCCATCCCGTGGGCAGCCTGCTCCTGGAATCCGTGGCCGCCACGGCCCAGCGGCTCTGCCGCGCCCACGACCGCCTCTACCGTTATGGCGGCGACGAATTCTGCATCCTCATGCCGGGCACCACCGCCCAGGGCGCCCGGAAGCTGGGCGAGCGCCTGCTCCAGGTCCTTCAGGAACACCCCCTGGACCTGGGCCGCGACCACCTCACGGTGTCCCTCAGTGCCGGCGTGGCCGCCTATCCCGAACACGCCGATGGCGCCGGCCACCTCATCGAACAGGCTGACCACGCCCTGATGCGGGCCAAGCAGGAGGGCAAGGGACGGGTGATGGTGGCGGCCTCCCAGACCGGAGGTACCGCCTGATCCCCTACTTCCGCTTCTTCTTCCCGCCCTTCTCCGAGCCGAACACCTTGGCGAGGAAGCCCTCCTCCTCACCGGCATCGGCCTCGCCCTCGAGGCTGCGACGGAGCTGATCCACCAGCTGGCGCTGCTCGGCCGTCAGGGATTTCGGCACGGCGACCCGCAGGTGCAGGTACAGGTCCCCACGCCCGCTGCCCTGAAGGCGGGGAACCCCCGCGTTCACCAGCCTCACCACGTGGTCGGCCGGGGTGCCGGGCGCCAGCTTGACCTTGTCGGGGCCATACGGCGTCTCCACCTCGAAGGTGCCGCCGGTCACGAGCAGGGGCCAGTGCACCTCCAGGCGCCGGTGCAGGTCGCTGCCGTCCCTCTCGTAGCGGGCGTCCGGCTCCACATCGAAGACCACGTAGAGGTCCCCCGTGCGGCCCCCGAAGCGGCCCGCCTCGCCCTGGTTCTGGAGCCGAAGCCGTGTGCCCCGGTCCACGCCGGCGGGGACCTTGAAGCTGACCTTGGACTTCCGGTGGACACGGCCCTCGCCGTGGCAGGTGCGGCAGGGCTTGGGAATGATCCGCCCGCGGCCCTCGCAGCGGGGACACGCGGCCAGCATCTGGAAGAAGCCCTGGCGCACCGCCACCTGCCCTGCGCCACGGCACTGGGGGCAGGTCTCGGCCCGCGTGCCGGCCTCGCAGCCGGAGCCGTGGCAGGTGTCGCAGGCCTCCAGGCGGGGGATGGATAGTTCCACCGCCTCCTTCCCGGAGATGGCGTCCTGGAAGCTGAGCTTGAGGTTGTACTGCAGATCCGAGCCCCGCTCCTCGCCGTTGGAGCGCCGCCGGCCGCCACCGCCGAAGAGGTCGCCGAAGAGGCCACCGCCGAAGAAGCTGCCCAGGATGTCCTCGAAATCGGCGAACTGGCTCGGGTCGAACTGGAACTGCTGACCCCCACCGCCCGCGCCGCCCAGCCCCGCGTGGCCGAACTGGTCGTAGACCTTCCGCTTCTCGGCGTCGGACAGCACGCTATAGGCCTCGGCGGCCTCCTTGAACTTCTCCTCCGCCTCCTTGTTGCCCGGATTGCGGTCGGGATGCAACTCCATGGCCAGCTTGCGGTAGGCCTTCTTCAGCTCATCGGCCCCGGCATCCTTGGAAACACCCAGTACTTCGTAGTAGTCGCGCTTCATCATCCCATCCTGAATCTCCAGGATAGCCGATGAAGTGCCCTGTTAATTGGGCGGAGCCGCGCCATCGCCCTCGCCGTCGAGGGAGGCCATCATGGCCTCGCTGGCCGCCAGGACCGCGTCCGTCAGCAGGTTCTGGGCTTCCAGGAGCTGGGTCTCGCAGGCCCGGAGGGCATCCGGGTCCTGGGAAGCCACGGCCTGCCGGGCCTTGGAGAGCACGTCCCGCACCAGGGACTGCTGCTCGTCCGTCAGGTACTTCCCGCACTCGATGAAGCTTTTGTCGCAGGAGAAGATCAGCCCTTCCGCCGAGGCGATGTACTTCATGGCGTCGCGCTTCTTCACGTCGCCTTCGGCGTTGGCGAGGGCCTCGCGGATCATGCGCTGGATCTCCAGTTCGGAGAGGCCGGAGCTGGGCCGGATGCTCATGCTCTGCTCGAGCCCGGTCATGAGGTCACGGGCGGAGACCTTGACGATGCCGTTGGAGTCGATGTCGAAGGCGACCTCGATCTGCGGCACGCCCTTGGGCAGGGGCGGCAGGTTGATGAGGTCGAAGCGACCCAGGCTCTTGTTGTGCTCGGAGAGCTCGCGCTCGCCCTGCAGCACGTGGATCTCCACCCGGCTCTGGTTGTCCGTCACCGTGGTGAAGGTGCGCGCGTCCCGGGTGGGGATGGTGGCGTTGCGCTGGATGATCTTCACGAAGCCGCCGCCCTGGGTCTCGATGCCCAGGCTGAGCGGCGTCACGTCCAGCAGCACCAGGTCCTTGATGTCGCCCTTGAGCACGGCGCCCTGGATGGAGGCGCCCACGGCCACCACCTCGTCGGGGTTGATGCTGCGGTTGGGTTCCTTGCCGAAGAAGTCCCGCACCAGCCGCTGCACGAGGGGCATGCGGGTCTGGCCGCCCACGAGGATGATCTCGTCGACCTGCTTCGGGGTCTTGCCGCCCTGCTCCAGGGCGTCCTTGATGGGGACGAGGGTGAGGTCCACCAGTTCCCGGACCATCTCCTCGAGCTGCTCGCGGGTGAGCGCGGCCTCCAGGTGCTGTGGCCCGCTGGGGCCCTGGGCGATGAAGGGCAGCCGGATCTCCACGCGATCCAGTGTGGAGAGTTCGCACTTGGCCTTCTCGCTGGCCTCCTTCAGGCGCTGGAGGGCCATGCGGTCGCTGGTGAGGTCGATGCCGGTCTTCTCGCGGAAGTGCAGGACCAGCCAGTTCTGGATGATCTGGTCGATGTCCTCGCCGCCCAGGAAGGTGTCGCCGCTGGTGGCCAGCACCTCGAAGACGCCATCGTTCATCTCCATGAGGGTGAAGTCGATGGTGCCACCCCCGAAGTCGTAGATGCCGAGGATCTGCTTCACGCCCTTCTTGTTGAACCCGTAGGCCAGGGCGGCCGCCGTGGGCTCGTTGATGATGCGCTGGACGTTCAGCCCCGCGATCTTGCCGGCATCCTTGGTGGCCTGGCGCTGGGCATCGTCGAAGTAGGCCGGGACGGTGATGACGGCATCCGTGACTTCTTCGTGCAGGAAGGCCTCGGCGGCCTGCTTCAGGGAACGGAGGACGATGGCGGACACTTCGGGGGGCGCGTAGTCACGCTCGCCCACGCGGAGCCAGGCATCGCCGTTGGGCGCGGCCACCACCGGGAAAGGCAGGCGGGTCACCGCCTCCTGCACCCTGGGAGACTGGAAGCGCTGCCCGATGAGCCGCTTCACCGCGAAGAGGGTCCGCTGGGGATTGGTCACGGCCTGGCGCTTGGCAATGTGGCCCACCAGGACATCGCCCTTGTCGGTGAAGGCCACCACGGACGGGGTGGTGCGGCTGCCCTCGCGGTTGGGGATGACCCGGGAATCGCCCCCTTCCATGACGCAGACGCAACTGTTGGTCGTGCCCAAATCGATGCCGATCAGTTTGCCTGCCATGAGTGGAACTCCCTGGGGTCGCGTCAATTATCGTATTCGACTTCTCGAAAGCGGATCCAGCAGAAGCATGGAGCGGACTAGGATTTTCCAGGTTCCTGAAGGCGGTTCACCACCACCCGGGCCGCCCGGAGGAGCTGGCCCTTGAGGTTGTAGCCCTGCTCGTAGATGGCGGCCACGGCGCCATCCGCAAGGTTCGGATCGCTGAAGGTGGTCAGGGCTTCGGAGGTCAGGGCATCGAAGGGTTCACCCACCTGGAGGGGTAGCTGCTCGACATTCAGCCGGCGCAGCGATTCGAGGAACTGCTTGCGGATGAGCTCGACGCCGGCCCGGAAGGATTCCACGTCCTGGTACGAGGCACCGAGTCCCCGCTCGAAGTTGTCGAGCACGGGAAGCATCTCCAGGAGGATCTTGCGCTCGGCCTGTTCCACGGCCAGGGAGATGTCACGCTGGGCGCGGTTCCGGAAGTTGTTGAAATCCGCCGCCAGCCGACGGTGCTGGTCCATGAGCTCCGCCTCCCGGCGCAGCATGTCCTCCATCTGGTGCTCGGCCTCGGTCAGCGCCGATTCCAGATCCACGCGGGCATCCTGGTCAGCGGCGGGCTGGGGCAGATCCGGCAGGTCCATCTCCGGAACCATCTGGGTGCGGTACTCCGAGGCCACCTCGTCGGCCACGGACTGGAGATCGCCCTCCAGGCTCTCGTCCAGGTTGAGGTCGACCAAGTCCTCGGATTCCACCTGTGGGACAGCGGGCCTGGCATCTGGCTGATGAGGGATATCGGTAGGCATCGCAGAAGTATAAGCACTCCTGGCAATGGCGGGAATGCCCCCGTTAGGCCCGGTCCCGCCGGCTCTGGACCTGGCGGGACCACCAGCGCAAGCCGCCCAAGACCCGGCCGTAATCCATGCGAAGCGGGCCCACCAGGGCGAAGGTGACGAAGCCCGCGGGGCCCAGCGCCACGGTCCGTACCGCCGTGGCCAGGGGCCAAGCCTCGAAGTAGGGATTCTCGGTCCCCAGCAGCAGCTGGACGTCCTCGGAGGCGCGACCTGCGAAGGCGTTGAGGAGGTGGGCCAGGCGCCCACGCTCCTCGAAGGCGGCGACCAGATCCCGGAACCTGGAGACATCCTCGAACTCAGGCAATCCGCCCAGCTGCCCGAGACCGGAGACCAGGACCGGCGGGTCCGCGGCTTCCGGGTCCTCCGGCCACCGGGCGGCCAGTTCCTGGAGACGGCGGCGCAGGGACTCGCCCTCCTGGGCCCCGGCCCGCAGGGCTTCCAGCAGCTTCGAGCGCATCTCCACCAGCGTCAGACCGGCGAAGTGCGCCGTGGCGTAGTTCCCGAGTTCGGTCAGGACGGACTCCGGATGCTGCCAGGGATTCTCCATGAGCCGGTGTTCGACTTCCCCCAGGCTGCCTACCCAGACCGCCACCAGGCGGTTCAGGCCCACCGGGACGAACTCCAGCCGCACCAGCCGGCTCTGGGAGAGGGGCATGGGCAGCGCGACGCAGACCCCTCCCATGACCTCGGCCAGCGTGCGGCTGGCATGACGGGCCCAGGCCTCGGGATCCAGGTCCAGGCCCTCCAGGGTGGTGGACAAGCGGCCTTCGACATCGGGTCCCGGTGGCAGGGACTTCAGCCAGCGGTCGACATAGTAGCGATAGGCCCTTTCGGTGGGGATCCGCCCCGCCGAGGTATGCGGCTGGGCCACCATGGACTCGTCCTCCAGATCCGACAGCACATTGCGGATCGTGGCGCTGGACAGGGACTCGGGATACCGCTTGGCCAGAAGGCGTGAACCCACGGGTTCCCCCGCCTCGAGGTAGGTCTCGATGAGGGTGCGCAGGACGGATTCACCGCGGGGGTTGAGGTTGGGTCGGGCCATGGGAAGGGTCCCTGTCGGGATGCCATACTATACGGCACCCCAACCCGAGGAGGCCCCATGCGCCCCGTGCTCCCCCAGATCGCCCTCGCCGCAATCCTGTCCTTCACCCTGGCCTGCAACCCCAAGAGCGAAGCCGCCATCCAGGCCGAGGAGGCCGCCAAGGCCGCGGAAGCCAAGGTCGCCCAGCTGGAACAGCAGCTGGCTGAGGCCAAATCGGGCAAAGCCACCGGCGACGATGCGGAAACCGTGCAGCAGGTCACCAAGTCCCAGGTGAAAGCCCTTGAGCGGCAGGTCTCTGATGCCAAGAAGCGGGCCGAGATCAAGAAGCAGGAGGCCCTCACGCTGGCCCAGGCCCCTGCCCCGAAAGAGGCCCCGAAACCCGTGGTGCTGGAAGTCCTCGTCGGCACCAAGCTCGAGATCGCCCTGGCCCGCGAACTGACCACTGAAAAGGACCTGGCTGGCGATGCGTGGGAAGGCACCCTGGCCTCGGATGTGGTCCAGGACGGCAAGCTGGTCTGGAGCGCCGGCAGCCCGGCCCGGGGCGTCATCACCCAGAGCGCCGCCGCTGGCCGCCTGAGCAACGGCCAGGGGGCCCTGGGCATCCGTCTCACCGAGATCGCCGGCGTGGGCATTGATACGGACACGCACGTCGTGGTCGCCACGGCCCGCGGGGAGCGGAACGCCAAGTACATCGGCGGCGGGGCGGCCCTGGGCGCCCTCATCGGCATCCTCTCGGACAAGAAGAACAAGAACGACCACGCCCTGGGCGGGGCCGCCCTGGGCGCCGCCGCCGGCACGGCCATCGCGGCCGGCACCGCGGACACCATCATCCGCATACCCGCCACCAAACCCGTGTCCTTCAGCCTCACGACGGCGGAGCGGGTGACGCTGAAGAAATAGTTCCTCAGTCTGGAGGTACGGATTCCTGAGGCCGACTTCGGCGCCAAATCTCAAAAGGCTGGCGCGGCGTGCAGCGCCGCACCAGAAAGCAGTGCCTCCGGTCTCCAGCCTCGCGGCCGAAGGCCGTACCTACGGCCTGATCAGGCCTCCAGCGCCTGCAGCCGCTCCGCCTCGAAGGCCGCACGGAGGGGCTCGATGATCGGTTCGATGGCTCCACCCATGAAGCTGTCGATCTGGTGGATGGTGACGCCAATCCGGTGGTCGGTGACACGGCCCTGGGGGAAGTTGTAGGTGCGGATCTTCTCGCTGCGGTCGCCGCTGCCCACCTGGGATTTGCGCATGGCCGAATGAATCGCATCGGCCTCGTCCTGGGCCTTCTGGAGCAGGCGGCTGCGCAGCACCGTCATGGCCTTGGCCATGTTCTTGATCTGGCTGCGCTCGTCCTGGCACTGCACCACGGTGTTGGTGGGCAGGTGGGTGAGGCGCACGGCGGAATAGGTGGTGTTCACGCTCTGCCCACCCTTGCCGCCGGAGCAGAAGGTATCGACGCGCAGATCCTTCTGGTGGATCTCGATATCGACTTCCTCGGCCTCGGGCATGACCGCCACGGTGCAGGCGGAGGTGTGGATGCGGCCCTGGGTCTCGGTCTTGGGCACCCGCTGCACGCGGTGGACGCCGCTCTCGAAGCGGAAGAGGCTGTAGGCGCCGTCGCCCTGGATCTCGGCGGTGGCATCCTTCAGGCCCCCGGCGTCCGCATCGCTCTCGTCCAGCACGGAGACCTTGAATCCCCGGCGCTCGGCGAAGCGGATGTACATGCGGAAGATCTCCGCGGCGAACAGAGCCGCCTCTTCCCCGCCCGTTCCCGCGCGGACCTCGAGGATCACGTTCTTGGCGTCGGCCGGATCTTTGGGGATGAGCAGCCGCTTGATCTCGGCATCACCCTCGGCGATGGCCTTCTTCAGGTCGGGGATCTCCAGCTCCGCCATCTCGCGGAGGTCGGCGTCCATGGACTTGTCGCCCAGGATGGACTCGGCCTCCTCCAGTTGCTTGAGCAGGTTGCGCTGGGTCTGGAAGGCCAGCACCACCGGCTCCAGCTCCGCCCGCAGCTTGGACAGCTCGCGCAGGCGCTTGGGATCCGACACCACGGCCGGATCCTGGAGCTGCGCCTCCACTTCCTGGAAGCGGGCCTCCACGGCTTCAAGTTGATCGAGCAAGATCCCTCCCTTCCGCGCCAACGAAAAAGGACGGGCCGATCACTCGGCCCGTCCTTTGGAACGAATCAGCTAGGCTTCGGTGGTGGCCGGAGCGGTCTCGACTGGAGCCGCCTCGGTGGCCACGGGGGCCACCTTCTTGGCGTACTTCTTGTTGAACTTGTCCACCCGACCTTCGGTGTCCATCAGGCGCTGCTTGCCCGTGAAGAACGGGTGGCAGTTCGAGCAGATTTCCACGCGCAGCTCCTTCTTCGTGGAGCGCGTCATGAACTCGTTGCCGCAGGCGCAGTGAACCTTCACGTCGTGGAGCTCGGGGTGCATTTTCTCTTTCATGGTGTTCCTCCTGGGACCGACCGGATGCCCCCACAAGCGGGGTTTGTGCACGCGGCTTGTCCACGCAAGACAGCCAGTCTACCGCCCGAACCCTTCTGACTCAAGGGGGATTCCCCGAGGAAGCACCCTGAATGCCCTGAGTCAGGCGATCCCTGGTGTGGCGAAGCCGAATTCGGCGCGGGGGTCCGGGGTATGCGCGCAGCGCGAACTTAGCTCCTCGCAGCGCATGCGTTGCGAGGGGAGCCCCCGGAGAGCACTATCCCTGCTGTTGCTGGGGGGTGAGCACGCGCCGCTCCGCCAGGAGCCGCTTCAACCGATTGGCCAGCATCACGCTCAGCAGGATGGTGGCGTTGAAGCTGAGTTCCAGGGGCACCTTCCCCCACTGGAACTGGATCCGCCCCAGCACCCCGGCCTCGAGGATGAACATGAGGGCCGTGAACACCACCGGTTCAAGCAGCGTCTGCCAGAGGGGGCGTTCCTGGCTGTGGCGCTCCAGCAGGAAGCCCGTGAAGGCGCCGTAGAGCAGCCGGGTGGGCTTGAAGCCGTGGTGGGTGGTGAAGCCCAGGGGGATGGACAGCAGGGCGGTGATGAGCACGGCCACCAGGGTCCGGGCCCAGGGATCCAGCCGCAGCCAGTGGCGCCGCACCCAGAAATAGCCGGCACCCACGGCCAGGCCCTGGGCCGCCGCGAAGGCCAGGGCGATGTACCAGCGCCAGCCCTCGAACCACATGTGCCCCCCGGTGGCGAGGCCGATGATCATGCCCGCGGCGAGGGCGGTGCCCCCCCGGTGGTTGGCGTCCTCCCCTTCACCGGCGGCCAGTTCCTCTGCCAGCAGGCTGGGATGTTCCTTCTCGGAGAGCAGGGCTGCCATGGCGGATTCGGATTCGATGCCGCGGGCCTCGGCTTCGTCCAGCAGGTGTGCTTCCAGTTCGCGCAGCACCGCCAGGCGGCGCCGCCGCGACAGGCCCTTGAGGCCTGAACCCACTTGGAGGAGATAGGCTTCCAGCGCCCTGGACACGGCTTGCCCGCTAGGCCCGCGGCCCCACAAAGGCCTGGACCATGTCCACGAACTGGTTCCATTCCTTCTTCTTGGCCGTCAGGAAAGCCAGGCCCGCCGGCTGGATGGCGTAGTAGCGCCGCTCGCGGCCGTTCTCCTGGGTTTCCCAGTACGAAGCGATGAACTCGGTGGCCTCGAGCTTGTGGAGCGCGGGATACAAGGCGCCCTCTTTCAGCGTATAAGTGCCTCCCGTGCGCTGGCGGACCGTCTCGATGATCTGGTAGCCGTACATGGGCCCCTCGCAGAGCAGCGACAACAGCAGCAGGGGTGTGCTGCCCTTCAGCAATTCACGGTCCACGAGGCCCTCCGGGTTAGGAGAAATAAGCACCTTCAATCTGCCTCGCAAAACGATGGTTGTCAAGGTCACCCCCCTCTCCTCGCCTCCCGACCGCCGGGTGGTGGAGCCAGGCACCCGGCGGGCTGAGCATCGCGCCGGCCTCCGCAAACGCAGCACCGCAGGTGCAAGTGCGCGGCAGGGCCAGCCGCCTCACCCGCCCTTCATCGCCTCCGTCAACGGGATGCGGCTGGCCCGCCAGGCCGGCAGGAATCCCCCCAGCAGCCCCATCACCAGGCTGAAGGCCACGCCCTGAGCCATGAGGCCAGGGGTGATGGTGAAGGCGAAGCTGACGTCGCTGAAGGTCTCGAAGCTGGTGGTGCCGGTCTGGATGCCGTTGGCGAAGAGGGCCAGGCCCGAACCCAGGAGGCCACCGGTGAGGCAGAGGAAGATGCTCTCCCACTGGAAGCTGGCCAGGATCTCCCGCTGGCGGAAGCCCAGGGCCCGCAGGGTGCCGATCTCTTTGGTGCGGCCGGCCACGGCCGCGTACATGGTGTTCATGGCCGCGAAGATGGCCGCGCCGGTGAGGATCAGGGTGATGAGGTTCCCCAGGATCTTGATGGGATCGCCTGCCTTGGTGAGTTCCTTGAAGTAGTCCGTCTCCCGGATCACCTCCAGCTTCAGCCGCTTGTCGTCTTCCACGGCCTTCAGGAAACCTTCGACGCGCTCGGGGCTTTCGAGTCGGGCCAGCATCGCCGAGTAGGACTCGCGCCGGAACGCCTGCATCACGTCGTTCACGTTGGACCAGACCTCGCTCTCGTAGCTGGCGCCCCCGGCGTCGAACGTCCCCACGATCTGCCAGTCGCGCCCTCCCATGCGCAGGTTCCGGCCCAATTCCAGGCTGGGAAAACGCCCCTGCATCTTCCGGGGGACCACCACCTCGCTGAGGCCTGGGCGGAACCACCGCCCCTGCACGAGACGGACCTGGGGGCGCAGGGTGATGCCCCTGGCTTCCAGCCCACGCACCGTCACGTTGGTATCGGTGCCGTCGGCCATGGGGAAGAGCTTCACCACCACCACCTCGGCACTGGCCATGGGGCCCTCCGCATCCCGCTTGAGCAGGGGGTGGACCTTGAGGATGCGCATGCGGTCCCGCTCGATGGAGCTGTTCAGCTCGAAGCGGGCATTGGGTCGCAGCACCAGGGCCTGGTCCGGCCGGCCGCTGCTGACGAAGGCCACGGAGAGTCCCTGGGCGAGGCTCAGCACCACCACGAAGATGCCCACCACCAGGGCGATGGCCGCGGCCGTGCTGAAGCTCGACAGCTTGCGCTGCCAGAGGGAGCGCAGGTTGTAGCCCAGCGGGATGGGGTAGGCCACCAGGGCCCAGATGAGCCAGGCCAGGTAGACCAGGAAGGGCGCGGCCAGCAGCAGTCCCAGGATCATCCCACTGCCCTCAGGCCCTCGGTGATGGGCCGTCGCGTGGCTGCGTAGGCCGGGATGAACGTGGCCAGCAGGCCGATGGCCATGGCCCCGGCCAGGCAGGCGAGGACCGTGTCCGGCAGGATGGCGAAGTCCGCGAAGAAGGGCATGGCCATCCCCAGGGAAGCACGGACTGCGCCAGCGGCGAGGTTCGCCACCAGCACCCCCAGGCAGCCCCCCACGCCCACGAGCAGCACGCCCTCAAAGAGCAGCAACCCCAGCACCCGGCCGGCGGAGAAGCCCATGGCCCGGAAGACGGCGATCTCCGTGGTGCGCTCGCGGATGGCCGTGGCCATGGTGTTGCCCGTGACGATGAGGATGGCCACCACCACCGCGGCCGTGATGCCCTGGATGATGGCGCCGATGTTGCCGAGCATCTTGACGAAGGCCAGGTTGAAGGCGTTCTCGGTCTCCGTGAGCGTCTCGTAGGCGCTGTTCGCGTAGTGCCGGTCCACCCTCTCGATGAAGCGGGGGATGTCCTCAGGACGGTGGGTCCGCACCCAGAAGGAGCCCACCAGGCCCTTCATGCGGGGCACACCCTCCTCCAGCACCTTGTAGTGGAAGTGGAGGACGTTCTCATCCGAGGGCTTGGGGCTCTTGTAGATGAGCCGGATGGTGAGCCGCGGGTTGATGGGGAAGATGGTGCCCGTCAGCGGCACGACGTCCCCCACTTTCCAGCCATTCTTCTTGGCCAGGCTCTCGCCCACAATGCAGCCGGCACCATCGCGGAGGTAGTCCTTGATCTGGGCCTCGCTGATGCCGGCGGCGCCGAATTCCTCGCGGAAGGTCTGGAACAGGGTGGTCTCGTCGCTGGCGAAGTTCGCGAAGAAGTTGCGGGGATCCTGGTAGTAGCCGCCGAACCACTGGAGGGCGCAGACGGTCTCCACCTCGGACTGCTGGCGCAGGTAGGCCTCGTAGCTGCGCGGCAGCATCTGCGTGAGGCCGCTCTTGTGCCGCACCACGAGCCGGTTGCTGGAGTTGGGGTTGTTGGTGACGGCGTTCAGCGTGGTGAGCAGGCTCTGCAGCACCGCCACCGTGAACACGGACAGGATCAGGCTGCCCACGATGAGGAGCGTGCGCCGCTTGGAGCGCATCAGGCTCTTCCAGATGAGCGCCAGCCAGCGCATCAGCAGCCCCCGCCGCTCACCGGTTCACCTCCACGGCCTTGTCCAGCACGCCCTTCTCGAGATGGATCTGGTGCCGCGCATGGTGCGCGGCCTTGGGATCGTGAGTGACCATCACGATGGTCTTCCGGTACTCCGAGTTGAGCCGCTCCATGAGGGCCAGCACCTCCTCGGCGTTCTTCGCGTCGAGTGCGCCCGTGGGCTCGTCGGCCACCAGCAGGTCAGGGTCGGTCACGATGGCCCGGGCGATGGCCACGCGCTGCTCCTGGCCCCCGCTGAGCTGGCGCGGGTAGTTCCCCATGCGGTCCGTGAGGTTCACCAGGGCCAGAGCCTCCTCCACGCGGTCCCGGCGCTCGCCCCGACCCGCGCCCGTGAGCAGCAGCGGCAGCTCCACGTTCTCGAACGCATTCAGGACCGGCACCAGGTTGTAGTTCTGGAAGATGAAGCCCACGTGGGCGTTGCGCCAAGCCGCCAGCTGGTCGTCATCGAGGGAGTTCAGCTCGTGGCCGCACACCTCGAGGGAGCCTCCGGTGGGCCGGTCGATGCCCGCCACCAGGTTGAGCAGGGTGGTCTTCCCGCTGCCCGAGGGGCCCATCAGGGCGATGTAGGCCCCGACGGGAATCTCCAGGTCGATGCCCTGGAGCACCGGGATCTCCAGCGCCTCCCGCCAGTAGCTCTTGGCCACATCGCGCAGGGTGATGATGGGCTCGCCCCCGCCCAGGTCGAAGCGATCCGTGTTCATCCTTGCTTCACCCTGACCTTGGCGCCGGGCTTCAGGGACTCAGGCGGCGCCACGATCAGCATGGCGTCCTTGGCCAGTCCATCCACTTCCAGGCCAATGGGGTTTTCCGCCTTCACGGTCACGAACTTCTGCACCGCCGCGCCGTTCTCCACCGTCCAGACGAAGGGCTTGCCATCCTCCTTCTTCAGCTGCTCCCTGCCCAGGACCAGCACATCCTGGGCGTAGGCCTCGCCCAGGAAGGTGACTTTGGCGCCCATGTCCGGCACCAGCAGGGGGTCCTTCTCCACGAAGGCCACGCGCACGATGACCACCGCCTTCTGCCGGTTGGAGCTGGGGTAGATCTCCCGCAGGCGGCCCTTGAGCACGGAGCGCTGGCCCTGCCCATCCAGGGCGTCCACGCGGATCTCCGCGGGCATGCCCCGTTGCAGCTTGGCGATGGAGGCCTCGTTCACTTCGACCTCCACCTCCAGCGTGTCGAAGTCGGCCATGACGAGGATGGCGTTGATGGCGTTGGCGCCGCCCGCGCTGCCGGGCGCCACGGTCTCGCCCACTTCCGAGAGCTTCTGGGTGACCACGCCGCTGAAGGGCGCCTTCAGGGCCATGCTCTCCAGCAGCGCGTCCTGGTAGGCCAGCTGGGCCTCCAGGGTGAGCTTCTGGCTGCGGAGCCGATCCACGGTGGCCACATCCTGGATGCCCAGGGCGCGCAGCTTCTCCGCCCGGTCCAGGTCCACCTTGGCCTGGTCCAGCTGGGCCTGCACCTGATCGCGGCTGGCGGCCAGATCCGGCGATTCCAGCCGCGCCAGAATCTGCCCCTTGGTCACGCGGCTGCCCTCCTGCACGCCCAGCCAGCTGACGCGGCCGAGCACCTTGCTCGACAGGGTGGCGCGGGTGCGGGCCACCAGGTAGCCCGAGGCGGTCACCAGTGGGTTGCGTTCCCCCGCCTTGAAGACCGTGGGGGCCGACACGGACACCGCCACGGGGCCACCCCGGGCCGCCAGCATGGCGACCAGGGCGCCCGCACCCAGCAGGCCCAGCACCACCCATCCCCAGGGGAAGCGCCTCTTGATCACGGAGGGTTTGCGGGGGCGCGGCTCGCTCATGCTCAAGGCTCCAAATATCCAGGTCCTGACAGGCTATCCGGGGATCAGGGGCGGCGGAAGCGGTAGTGGCTGACGAACCACTCTGAGCCATCCCGGCAGCCCCACAGCTCGGCGCAGGCCATGAAGAAGATGCGCCACTGCGTGAAGCGCCAGTCCGCCTCGGCCCCGTAGGTGGCCCGGAACAGGCTGAGGATCTCCTCGCGATGCGCATCCTGGTTCCGCAGCCAGGCCTCCGCCGTGGCCTGGTAGTGGGTTCCGGACACGCGCCAGTGGTCCTCCAGTCGCATCTGCTCCTGGAACCGCAGGAGGTAGCCGTCCGAGGGCATGATGCCCCCCGTGAAGAAGTGCTTCGCCATCCAGTCGGAGTCGTCGCGGACCTCGAAGGGGTAGGTGAAGTCCCGGTGGGTGAAGATGTGGACGAACAGCGCGCCGCCCGGCCGCAGCCACCGGGCGATGCGGGCCATCAGCTCCCTGTGGTTGCGCATGTGCTCGAACATCTCCACGCTCACCACCCGGTCGTAGAGGTCCGGCGCCTCGAAGACGTTCATGTCCGCCGTGAGGATCTCCACGTTGGCCAGGCCCCGCTCGGCGGCCCGCGCCAGGATATAGGCCCGCTGGTCCTTCGAGTTCGACACCCCCGTGATGCGGCTCGCGGGGAAGTGCTCGGCCATCCACAGGGTGAGGCTGCCCCAGCCGCAGCCCAACTCCAGGATGGCCTGGCCATCCGTCAGCTGCGCGCGCTCACAGGTGAGGGCCAGCATGGCCGCCTCGGCCCGGCCGAGTTCCGAAGTACCGGGCTCGAACAGGGCGGCGCTGTACTTGAGGTGCGGACCCAGGACCAGCTCGAAGAACCGGGGTGGCAATTCGTAGTGCTGCTCGTTGGCGTCACGGGTGTGCACCGCGATGGGGCCTGCGGACCAGGCCGCCAGGTGCCGGCGGAGGCGCTCGTGGACCGCTTCGAGTCCCCCTTCTCCCTCCTCCTGGAGGCGCTGGCGGAGCAGACGGCGGATGCCGAACCGGATCGCGGCATCGGGGACGAACCCGGCAGTGAGGAGGGTGTAGATCATGCGCCAGCCTTGGGGAACCAGGGTATGAAGGGCGAGGTCTCCCGCTGGTAGCGGGCATAGTCCTCGGGGCGGCTGCGCAGGCACTGGGCCTCGGTGTAGGGGATCCCGGTCACCCGCAGCAGGAAGTAGAGCATCAGCGCCGGACACAGCACCGCAGTCCAGCCCCACGGGGCGGACAGGGCCAGCAGGAGGTAGGCCACCCACACCAGCCACTCGAAGAAGTAGTTGGGATGGCGCGAGAACCGCCACAGGCCCTCGCGGCAGGTGCGGCCCTGAGCCTCGGGCCGAGCCTTGAAGCGCCGGAGCTGGCGATCAGCCAGGGCCTCGCCGCACCAGGCCCCCAGCCAGAGCGCCACCGCAGCCCACTCCAGCGGATGCAGGCCCGGCCTCGGATTCCAGGCCGCCAGCAGGAAAGGCAGTCCGAGCAGCACGTCGAGCAGGGCCTGGGCCTGGAAGAAGGCGAAGAACTTGAGGTTCACGCCGGTCTCCCAGGCGGCGCGGATCGCCTGGTAGCGGCCATCCTCGTGGGGTTCATGGGCCACCCGGTGCCAGAGGTGCAGCCCCAGCCGCAGGCCGTGCAGGCCGCCCATCAATCCCACCAGGAGGCGCCGCTCCAGGGGCGCGGGCCCCGATACCGCCGCCAGGATGGCCATGACGGCCAGCCCCAGGGCCCAGCCCACGTCCACCCAGCCGGCATTGCGGGTGCGGCCCTGCCAGAACCAGAAACCCGCCTGCATCAAACTCAGGATGCCCGCGCCCCAGAGCGCCGCGGCGATCATGCGGACTCGCCCGGGAAGCGCCGGGCCGCGGCACGGAAGATCGGCGTCAGCCCCCAGGCCAGGAGCGCCGCCCCCACTGGAGCCGTCAGGAGCCAGGCCACGCCGGCATGCCAGAGGGTGGTCCAGAAGGTGTGCAGGGTGCCCCAGGCATCGGCGCGGAGGGCGCCACCGAGCACCTCCAGCGAGAGGGGCAGCCGGGGCGCTCCAAAGAGCTTCTCCCCCAAACGGATGAAGGGAATGAGCAGGGCCAGCTGCAGCGGGTAGGCCAGGTAGTTGGCCGCCTGCATGACCACCTGGTTCAGCCGGAAGACCAGGGCCAGGAGGATGCAGAGCCCCGTGGAGGAACCCACCAGCGGGGACACCCCCGCGCCCAGCCCCAGGGCCAGGCTCCAGGCCATGCGCTCGGGGCTGAGGCCCTGCCGGAGCTGGGCCCGCAGCGGCTCCCAGAGGCGGCGGCGCAGCCAGTTCATGAAGGCCGCCGCAGCAGCAGGGTCTCGGGGCCTTCTCCGGGTTGCAACCGGGCCACCTGGACCAGCACGTAGGCCGCCATGGCCAGGTTGCCCAGGGTGAGAAGGAGGAGCAGCCACAGCAGGCTCCGCCCCGGCCGGCCCTCCTTGTAGGCGATCCAGAGCCAGAACCAGAGGAAGCCGAAGTAGGCGTCAAACAGGGTGGCCACGCCCCACCGGTCGGCCAGCAGTCGCTGGAAACCCACCAGGACGTTGGCCTCCAGGCTCGCCCAGGCGGTCACGGCCACCATGGCGACGAGCACCGTGATCGAGAAGATCCTCAGCCCTCGCATCACCAGGGCTCGTTGAAGTGGGTCGACCCGCCATCCGGCTTGGCCAGCAGAAGCTGGGCGTCGCCGATGTGGCGCTCGGCGAAGGCGCCTTCGCAGTAGGCCAGGTAGTAGTCCCACATGCGGATGAAGGTCTCATCAAAGCCCTGGCCGCGCACCTCGTCCAGCCGGGCCCGGAAGGCTTCGCGCCACGCGTGCAGCGTGTGGGCATAGTGCAGGCCGATGTCCTCCAGGTGGTGCAGGCTCATGGTGGTGCAGCGACCGACGGAGGCGACCATGCGCGAGACGGAGGCCAGCTCGGCACCGGGGAAGATGTGCTTCTGGATCCAATCGCTCTGCCGGATGTAGGAAGGGAAGTGCTGCTCGTTCATGGTGATGGTCTGGAGGAGGAAGCGCCCGCCGGGCCTCAGCAGACGGTCCACCGCGCGGAAGTAGGCATCGTAGTAGGCCAGGCCCACCGCCTCGAACATCTCGATGCTCACGGCCTTGTCGTACTCCCCTTCCAGGTGGCGGTAGTCCTCCAGGCGCAGGTCGATGCGATCCGCCATCCCCTCGCGCTGGAAGAGGTCGCGGGCGTACTGGAACTGCTGCCGGCTGATGGTGGTCGTGGTGACCCGGCAGCCCCGGGTCTTCGCGGCATGCAGGGCGAACCCGCCCCAGCCCGTGCCGATCTCCAGCAGGTGGTCATCCCCGGTCAGCTGCAGCTTCTGGCAGATGCGCTCGAACTTGGCCACCTGGGCGGCCTCCAGCCCCTGGCCCGGAGTCTCGAAGTAGGCGCAGGAATAGGCCAGGCTGGGGTCCAGCCAGAGCCGGTAGAAGTCATTGCCCAGGTCGTAGTGGTGGCCGATGTTCCGGCGGGAGCCCTCCACATGATTGCGCCGACGCCGGTGCAGCAGGCGATTGGCAGCCTTGCCCAGGGAGGCCAGCCACCCGCCACCCTGGTCGAAGGCGGCCATGTTGCGCACGGCGATGCGCACCACGGCGACCAGGTCATCCGTCTCCCACCAGCCCGCCATGAAGGCCTCGCCCAGGCCGACTTCGCCCTGCAGCAGCCCGGCCTGGAAGGCCCGCAGGTCCCGGATTCGGACCCGCGCCCTCAGTTCGGCTTCCGGATCCCCGAAGGTCTGGGCCCCGCCGGCCCACTCCAGGTCCAGCCGCCCGGCCCGGATGCCCGCCAGTCCCTTCAGGAGGATCCGCTGGGCGAAGGTGGGGGCGGGGTCGGTGAGGTCGCAGGACCGGGATGGGTGAACACCGGCACGCGCTTGATCCATAGCCAGAAAGCCTCCCAATGAATGGCAGCCAGAACCTTGAGGGTCATCCAGGGGAACTGGACGAGGGTTTTCAGTAGGATGCCGGCCGTCCAGGGGCGTTTCTCGAGAATCAGGGCTGCGTCGAAAAATAAATCTAGACTATCAAACTCGGCGATGTGCACCCGCAGGGTGGCGCCGGGGGTGTTGAAGGCCCAGCGGTAGCGGCAGTCCATGGGCATGAAGGGGCTGACATGGAAGGCCTTGGGCACGTCGAAGCTGACCCCCCCGGGCCCCTGCTGCCCCTCGGCCACCGGCATCCAGTAGGTGTGCCGTTCCCGCCAGGGCGTGTTGCTCACCTGGGCCATGATCAGGGCCAGGCGCCCCTCCCGGTCGTGGCAGTAGAAGTAGCTCACCGGGTTGAAGCAGATGCCCAGGTAGCGCAGGTGGGTGAGCAGGTAGATGGGGCCCTCCGGCAGCGCGTGGCCCTTGGCCTCGGCATCCCGGCGCAGCCGCTCCCGCAGGGGCAGGGCCGGGTCCCCGAACTGGTCCTCCTCGTGGAAGGCCGCCCAGTTCCAGCGGCCGTAGCTCAGGAAGGGGGACACCCGGCACAGCTCTGGAATCCGGTCCACATCCAGGAAGGCCATGAACAGGGGGTAGGTGAAGGCATGGGCCTTCGGCTTGAGGCGCCGGTGGCGGACCTCGCCCACGTAGATGGCGGGCTCGGGGGCGCTCACCATGCGACACCCGGGTCACACCATGCAACACCCAGGTCACGCGCGACTCTGATTCCCGAATTCAGCCCATCCACTCGGTATCCGCGCTGCGGATACGCGAGACCTCTCGCAGTGGGGCAGGCGCTCACCATGCAACACCCAGGTCACGCGCGACTCTGATTCCCGAATTCAGCCCATCCTCATGAAAGCCGTAGGTCCAGTAGGCGCCGGCGTAGTGGGTGCGCCCCTGGACGGAGGCGGGGCCGCTCACCTCGGCCCAGCGCGACTGGGCGTGGATGGCCTCGCGGGTGAAGCGGGGGTGCTCGTAGGCATAGCGGCCAGCGATGGTGCCTGGGTCGAGCAGGTCCTCCGCGTGCAGGCTCACGAACCAGTCCTGCTTGGTGGCCAGGGGCTGGAGGCGGTTCATGTGGTAGGTCAGGACCAGCCGGCCGGAGTCGGCGTGGTCGCGGAAGTTCCAGGAGGCCCAGCCACGGCGCTGGGGCGGCAGCAGCGAGGCGTCCCGATGCAGCACGGTGGGAGTGCGGTTGCTCGCGAAGGCTCCGAACACCTCGCGCTCCGAGGGGCTCGGATCCGCGAGCATGGGCAGCACCTGGTCGCCGTGACAGGCCAGGATGACCTGGTCGAAGACCTGGGTCGCCTCACCCTCCAGGTGGATGTGAACGCCGGCCGCCGCGCGGAGGAGGCTGATGATCCGGGCACCCGTCACGATGCGATCCCGGTAGGGCCGCGTGAGGGGCTCCAGGTAGCTGGAGGTGCCCCCGGGAATGGTGCGCCAGGGGTGGTGGGTGGTGATGCCCAGGAAGCCGTGGTTGTGGAAGAACCGCACCAGGGTGGTGGCCGGAAAGGCCTCCATGTCCACCAGGGTCGTGGACCAGACGGCGCCGGCCATGGGGTAGAGGTACTCCGCCTTGAAGCGCGCCGAGAACCTATGGCGGGCCAGATACTCCCCCAGGGTCGGGCTGGCCGCGCCAGTCCCGGTCAGCAGCTCCCGGGCCACCCGGTTGAAGCGGAGGACCTCCATCCAGAGGCCATAGAAGGCGGGATCCAGGAGGTGCCGCCGCTCCGTGAAGAGCCCATTGAGCCCGCGGCTGCACCAGGGGTAGGCGTTCCCGCTGGCCGCGAAGCTCATGTCGCTGGGGCAGGTCTCCACCCCCAGCGCCGCCATGAGCCGGACGAAGTTCGGGTAGTTGGCCCGGTTGTGGACGATGAACCCCGTGTCCACGGGAACCGGCCCGTCCGGGGTGTCCACTGTCACCGTGTGGGTGTGGCCCCCGATCCGGGTGTCCCGCTCGAACACCCAGACCTCGTGCTCACGGCTGAGCAGCCAGGCGGCGGAAAGTCCGGCGATGCCGGAACCGATCACCGCGATCCGGCTCATGGCTCGGTAACCGCCATCATGGAGGCCGGGAAAGGCCGGATGTCGCGCACGATGCGCAGCCAGCTCAGGGCCTTTAGCGCGTAGTAGGTGGGATCGAACTCCCACCAGCGGATGCCCTGGCGGCAGCTGGCCTGGTAGTGATGGTGGTTGTTGTGCCAGCCCTCGCCCAGGGTGATGAGCGCCAGCACGAAGTTGTTGCGGCTCTGGTCATTGGTATTGAAGCGCCGGGTGCCCCAGACATGGGTCAGCGAGTTGATGCAGAAGGTGCCATGCCAGAGCAGGACCGTGGAGATGACGAACCCCCACACCAGCGCTTCCCACGCGCCAACGCCGGTCCAGGCCCCGAAGGCGAAGGTGGCCGTGCCCAACAGCCAGGGGCAGAGCCAGTGGTAGGCATCCAGGAAGCGCAGCTCGGGGAAGCGGCCGAAGTCCTCGATGGCCTTGGGGTCGTAGTGATCATGGGCGTCCGACAGGATCCAGCCCACATGGGACCACCAGAACCCGTCGGTCACGGGCGAGTGCAGGTCCTGCGCGGTATCCGAGAACCGGTGGTGGTGCCGATGGTGGGCTGCCCACCACAGTACGCCCTTCTGGGCCGAGGTCTGGGCCACGAAGGCCAGCAGGAACTGCGGTATCCGCCCCAGCCTGTAGCTGCGGTGGCTGAAGTAGCGGTGGTAGCCCGCCGTCACCGCGAACATCCGGACCAGGTAGAGCCCCCCGCAAAGCGCCACCAGCTTCCACGAGAAGGTGAGCCAGAGCGCAGCCAGGCAGGCCAGGTGCAGCAGCACGAACGAAACCGAGGTGACTGTCACTGCAAAAGGCTTGCGCATGGACCTTCCCGGGGCAGGGCTTCAGGGTAGCCCACCAAAATCGTTGGCCATGGGTTTGTTCAGAAATTCACGGGTTGGGCACAGTCATGGAATCCGTCCCGGGGGCCGAACCCAAATGATGCCCACGCTGAATCCTTTCCTCAGGAGCAGCAGAGCCAGGGGGCCGAATGGCCCGGTCAGGAATCGAACCGTGCGGCTTCGCCGCCCCGCCTCGCTTCGACGCGCCGCGCGCGTCTCG
>JADKCH010000008.1 GCA_016714685.1 Candidatus Geothrix odensensis | reverse complement strand
GATGCGCCGACCAGGCAGCCCTCGGTGGCGATGAGCTCCCGGGCCGTGGCCAGGCTATCCGCATCGGCCACGTCGAGGATGCGGTCGGCGAGGCTGAGGTCGAGGCTGGCGGGGAGGAAGCTGTTGCCCACGCCCTCTACCACCCAATCCTTCAGGGGCGCTCCGCAGTAGATCGAACCCACGGGCTGCACCACCACGGCCTGGATCCTGGGGTTCTTCTCCTTCAGGTACCTGGCGATGCCCGTGAAGGTGCCGCCGCTGCCGGCGCCCAGCACCACGGCGTCCACGCGGCCTTCCATCTGGGTCCCAGATCTCGGGGCCGGTGGTGGCGTAGTGGCTGTCGGGGTTGCTGGGGTTGGCGAACTGCTGCGGCACGAAGGCGTGGGGGATGCTGGCGGCCAGCTCGGCGCACTTCTCGATGGCGCCCTTCATGCCCTGCTCCTTGGGGATGAGCACCAGCTCCGCGCCCAGGGCCTTCATGAGCATCATCTTCTCGCGGCTGTACTTCGTGGGCACGCAGAGGATGCAACGGTAGCCCAGGGCCTTGGCGGCAATGGCCAGGCCCACGCCGGTGTTGCCCGCGGTGGGTTCGATGATGGTGCTGACACCCGGCTGGATCTGGCCCAGGGCCTCGGCGGACCGGATCATGCCCACGCCGATGCGGTCCTTCACGCTGCCGCCGGGGTTCAGGTACTCGAGCTTGGAGAAGATCTGGAAGTCCGGGGCGAAGCGCGTGAGGCGCAGCAGGGGGGTGTTACCCACCAGGTCCAGGACGGAGTCGACGACGGGGGGCAGGGTCTTGGTCATAGGATCAGCCCTTCACCACGATGCTCACCAGCTTGCCGCCGGGGGGCAGAACGACCTTCACCACCTCCTTGCCCGCCAGGTGGGACTGGGCCTCCGGGCAGGCCAGCGCGGCCTCGCGGCGCTGATCTTCCGTGGCCGAGGCAGGCACCGTGACGCGGCCCCGCACCTTGCCGTTCACCTGGACCACCACGAGGACTTCGTCGGCCTCCAGGTACTGGGGGTCCGCTTCCGGCCAGGCGGCCTGCATGCAGAGGCCGGGCCGGCCCAGCTGGCTCCAGAGCTGTTCCGCCACATGGGGCGCCACGGGCGACATGAGGCGCACGAAGGCGTCCAGCGCGTGCTGCATCACCGCGCCACGGTGAGGCGCATCGGCGGGCAGGTCGGAGAGCGCGTTCGAAAGCTCCATGAGGCCCGAGACCACGGTGTTGAACTGGTAGCGGCGCTCCAGGTCGTCGGTGAGGCGGGCCAGGGTCTGGTTCAGCTTGATGAGGAGGGCCTTCTCCTCGGCGCTGAGCTGGTCCTTGCCGGGCAGCGGTGCCGCCGTCACGGTGTGATCTTCGACCATGCGCGTGATGCGCTTGAGGAAGCGGCTGGCGCCCTCGATGCCCTCGAAGCCCGTCCAGTCGATCTCCTTCTCGATGGGCGCGGCGAAGATCATGAAGAGGCGCAGGGCATCGGCCCCGTACTTCGAGATGACCTCGTCGGGATCCACGATGTTGCCCTTGGACTTGCTCATCTTCGAGCCGTCCTTCAGCACCATGCCCTGGCAGATGAGCTTCTGGAAGGGCTCGGGCCCGCTGGCCAGGCCCAGGTCACGCAGCACCTTGTAGAAGAAGCGGGCGTAGATGAGGTGCATGGTGGCGTGCTCGATGCCGCCCACGTAGAGGTCCACGGGCATCCAGGCATCGCTCTCGGCCTTGGCGAAGGGCAGCCCGGTGTTCTTGGGGTCCAGGTAGCGCAGCCAGTACCAGCTGCTGTCCACGAAGGTGTCCATGGTGTCCGTCTCGCGCCGGGCGGGCTTGCCGCACTTTGGACACGGCGTGTCCAAAAAGGAACGGGAGGTGAGAAGGGGCGAAGGGCCCACACCGGTGAAGGCCACATCCTCGGGCAGGCGCACGGGGAGGTTCTCGGCCTTTTCGGGCACCACCCCGCAGGTATCGCAGTGGACCGTGGGAATGGGCGTGCCCCAGTAGCGCTGGCGGCTGAGGCCCCAGTCCTTGAGCTTGTAGGTGGTGGTCTTCTCCGCTTTGGAGCCCAGTTTGGCGATCATCGCCGTCACGGCGTCCTCGCTCTTCAGGCCCGTGAACTCGCCGCTGTTGATGAGCGTGCCGAGATCCCACTCGCTCTCGGAGACGATGACCTGCGGAATGGGCAGCCCGTATTTCTTCGCGAACTCGTTGTCGCGCTCGTCGTGGGCGGGCACGCCCATGACGGCGCCGGTGCCGTAATCCATCAGCACGTAGTTGGCGGCGAAGACCGGCACCTTCTCGCCGGTGAAGGGGTGGATGACCGAGAGGGCCGTGCGGTGGCCCAGCTTTTCGTCGCTGGTGAGGCGCTCCTCGCGGCTCAGGTTGGCCACCTGGTCGCAGAAGGCCCTGAGGGCCGCATCCGTTTCCGCGGCCTTCTCGATGACCGGGTGTTCGGTGCTGAGGGCCATGAAGGTCACGCCGAACAGGGTGTCCAGCCGGGTGGTGAAGACTTCCACCTGGCCGCCGACCTCGAGATCGAACGCCAGGCGCGCGCCTTCCGAGCGGCCGATCCAGTGGCGCTGCATGGTCTTCACGTTCTCGGGCCAGTCCAGGCCGTCGAGGCAGTCCAGCAGCTCATCCGCGTACTTCGTGGTCTTGAAGAAATACTGCTCCAGGGGTTTTTGCGTCACGGGGTGGCCCGTGCGCTCGTCCTTGCCGTCCACCACCTGCTCGTTGGCCAGCACGGTGCCCAGGGCCTCGCACCAGTTCACGGTGCGCATGGCGCGGAAGACGTCGCCCGCCTCCCACATCTTGAGGAAGAGCCACTGGTTCCAGCGGTAGTAGTCGTCCTGGAAGCTGGCGATCTCGCGGTCCCAGTCGTAGCTGATGCCCATCTTCTGGATCTGGCCCTTCATCTCCTCGATGTTGGCGCGGGTCCAGATGGCGGGGTGGATGCCGTGCTTGATGGCGGCGTTTTCCGCCGGGAGGCCGAAGCTGTCCCAGCCCAGGGGGTGCATGACCTCGTAGCCCCGCATGCGCCGGAACCGGGCCGTGACGTCGCCCAGGGTGTAGTTCCGCACGTGACCCATGTGGATGCGGCCACTGGGATAGGGCAGCATCACGAGCATGTAGAAGGTCTTCGAATCCGGCCGCAGCTCGCTGGCCCGCTTGGCGCGGAAGGCGCCGGACTCGAGCCAGCGCCGCTGGATCTCGGGTTCCTGGGTCAGGGGCTGGAAGGGCATGGGCGGACTCCGTCGGAACCCTTGATTCTACAAGGAAATCCCGATGCTTCCAGCGACCCCCGGTGGCACCAGGGCAGACCGTTGCCCTTCGTGAAGGCGGGATCGCTGGGGGTCGGTCCTATTTGGCGGGCCGCTTCCGCCCGGCCTTCCGCTGCAGGCTGCGGCGGTGCATGCCGAGGCGGCGGGCGGCCTCGGAGAGATTGCCGTCACAGTCGCTCAGCACGCGCTGGATGTGCTCCCACTCCACCCGCGCCAGGGAGGGGGTCTCCAGGTCGGCATTCGGGTCGGGACTGCTCCCATCCGGGTTGAAGGCCGCCAGGATGTCATCCACATCCGCGGGCTTGGTGAGATAGTTCACGGCGCCAAGGCGCACGGCCTCCATGGCCGTGGCGATGCTGCCGTAGCCCGTGAGCATGAGCACCCGGGTGGTGGGGTCGATGGCCATGAGGCGGCGCAGCAGGTCCAGGCCCGACTCGCCGGGCATGCGCAGGTCCAGGACCGCGAACTCGGGGCTGTCGGCCTCGGCCAGGAGGACGGCCGCCTCGGCGTCGGCGGCGGTGCGCACCTCGTAGCCCCGCGCCGTGATGGCCTTGGCCAGCCGCTCGCGGTAGGTGGCGTCGTCGTCCACCAGCAGGAGGGACGGACGGGATTCAGCCATGGGCCACCTGGGGCCAGCTCACCTGGACCTTCGTGCCATGCCCAGGCGCCGAGGCCACGCGCAGCTCGCCGCCCAGCTGCTCGGCGAAGGTGCGGGCCAGGAAGAGGCCCAGCCCCATGCCCGAGCCCGTGGGCTTGGTGCTGAAGAAGGGCTCGCCCGCCCGGGCCAGCACCTCGGGCGTCATGCCCGTGCCGCGATCCTCGACCTCCAGGTGCCAGGTGCCCTCCGCTTCCCGGGCGAGGATCGTCACGGAACCGGGCCGGGGCGTGGCCTCCAGGGCGTTGGCCAGCACCGCCCGCAGGGCCCGCACCAGGCCGCGGCGCGGCATGGGGCCGCAGGCCGTGGCCGGCCACTGGAAGATCAGGCGGGAACGGTCCACGGCCGAGAGCCCCTCGGTCAGCTCCGCTTCCAGCTCCGGCCAGGCCAGGGTCTGGAAGGCCTCCCCGAGGGTGGTGCCGCTGGGCTCGGCCATCTGGTCGAGGATGCGGCGACAGCGGCCCACTTCCTCGCGGATGAGGGCCGCGTCCTGGGCCATGTCGGAGCCCTGCCCACCCAGGGCCTCGGCGGTGCGCTGCAGTTCCTTGGCCGCCACGGCGATGGTGCCGAGGGGCGTGCCCAGCTCGTGGGCCACCCCCGCGGCGAGGGTGGTGAGGGCCGCCAGCCGGGACTGCCGGGCCGTGAGATCGCGCAGCGCGGCCAGTTCCTCGTCCCGCTGGCGGAGGGCTTCCGTCACCAGGCCCACGAAGGCGGCGATGAGCCCCGCCGTGATGGCGAAGGCCACCCACATGCCGACGAGGTGGAGGGAGACGCCGCTGCCAGAGCCGTGATCCATGTGGGCCAGGGAGTGCACGTGCACGTTGTAGAAGAAGAGCAGGCCGAAGCCGGAAATCGAGAGCAGGCCCAGGGCCCAGGCCCAGAGGCCTCGCATCACCACGGCCGCCAGGGTGACGTGCACCAGGTAGATGGCCGTGAAGGGATTGGCCGCGCCGCCGCTGCCATAGAGCAGGCCCGTGAGCAGGAGGCTGTCCAGGCCCAGCACCAGGCCGGGCAGCGCGGGCCGCACGGGCTCCGGCTGGCGCAGGCGCCACCAGAGACCGGCATTGCTGAGGGCCCCGAAGGCCACCAGGCCCAGCAGGGGGAGGATGTTCAGCTCCTCGGGGAGCAGGCGCTTCGCCACGAGGATCGCCGCGGTCTGCGCGGCCGCGGTGATCCAGCGCAGGCGGAGCAGCCACGTGAGGGAGATGCCGAAGCGGGGATGGGACATGGTGGAGCCATTATCCACGGGATCTCCCACGGGGCGGCTAGCGGCCGAAGGTCAGGGAGGCCTTCAGCCAGAGGGTGCGCCCGGGCTCGTTGACGCGGACCGACTGCACCAGATAGCCCGGGATCATGCTGGTGCTCCGGCTGATGTGCTCCGCGTAGGCGCGGTTGAACAGGTTGTCCACGCCGCCCGTGACCAGCCAGCCTTTGGCGGGCTTCCAACCGGCGTTGAAGGAGACGATGGCGAAGCCGGCGGTGGCACCGATATCCTGGCCCACGATGTTGCCCTGGTTCACGGCGTAGCGATCCTGCCGCTCCACGCCGCGCACCAGCAGCCCGGTGGACCAGGCCTCGGCCTCGTAGCCCAGCCCCAGTCGCGCTTCCAGGGGCGGGATCTGGGCGAGGGGCTTGCCGTCCGTGTCGTTTTCACCGCGCGTGTAGGCGAGAGTGGCATCCACCTTGAGGAAGCCGGCGACCTTGGTGCCCACGCCCACTTCCCCACCCCAGGTGGTGGCGTCGACGTTGCGTGACACTGTCGCCACCCGGGTTCCAGACATCAATGGCTTCACCACGTTCGACTGGATGAGGATGAAATCCTTCACCTGGCCGTAGAAGAAGGACACCGAGGCCAGCACCGATCCGGTCTGCTTCATCCAGCCCAGGTCCAGCTGGGTGGTTTTTTCGGCCCGGGTGTCGAAGGCGCTGGCGGTGCTGAGGCTCTCCTTGCTGATGGCCTCCCAGTAATCGGGAAAGCGTTCGGCATGGCCCACGCCTGCATAGACGGTGGAGCCGGCGGAGACCTCCCGCTCATAGCGCAGGAAGCCGCTGCTGAGGGTCTCATTGCGCTCGTGGTTGAAGGTCGGGTTCGCCACGTTGGCCATCATGCTGATGGCGACCACGGCGCGCGGATCCTCGGCGTGCCAGCGATCCGCCCGCAGGCCGGCCACCAGCCGATCCTTCCCCGTGAAGGGATGCTCGAGCTCCGCGAAGAGGGCCGAGTTCTTGAACCGGCCATCGTCGTTCCGGGCCATGTTCTCCACGGGCATGGTCCACGCGTTGGCCGTCTTGCGGATGGTGTGGTCGTTGGCCTGGGTATCCAGGCCCAGGGTCAGCCTCGTGGCCTCGGCCAGCCGCAGGCCCAGGGCGAGGCGGCCACCCCGGGTCAGGCGGTCGGGACCGTTCACCATGGGCCCCGGCATCATCATCGTGGGCGTGAAGGTGCGCAGGGTGTAGTTGTCCATCACGTGGTCCACGTAGTTGCGGTAGACCTGGAACTCCACCTTCTCGATGCGGTCGGTCAGCCGGCGCCACTCGCCGCGGAAGCCCAGGTTCTCGCGCAGGAACTTGGCGCCATCCATGGTGCGGTCGGCGTAGGCGGCCTCGCCATTGCTGCGGGTGCCCGAGAGCTCCAGCCGGGTGTCATCGCTCGGGGTCCAGCCGAAGGCCGCATTGGCGCTCCAGCGGGTGTACCGCGCATGGATGCTGGTGCCCTTGCCGTCCTCGTAGTCGTTGGAGTGGGACCGGGTGCCGATGCCCCGCACGTAGAACGCCGAGGTTCCGCCCGTGGCGTCCAGCACGGCATCGTTGCGACCGAAGCTGCCGCCCATGAGGCTGGCGACTCCCCGGAAGCCGGGCTGCTGGAAGCGCTCGTTGGCGCGTTCGAAGCGCACCAGCCCCGCCGAGTTTCCGGGGCCGTAGAGCACCGTCTGGGGCCCCTTCACCACGGTGATGCGGTCGTAGGACTCGGGAAAGACATAGGCCGTGGGTGGATCCATCCGCATTCCGCAGCCGCCCAGCAGCTGTTCGCCGTCCAGCAGGATGTTCAGCCGCGATCCGGCCATGCCGCGCAGCACCGGATCACCGTCGGTGCCGCCCTTGCGGATCACCGCGAAGCCGGGAATGCCCTTCAGGTACTCGGCGCCATCCTGCGCGGGCAGCGGCTGGCGGGGCGCCTTGGGATCCATCACGGTGACCAGGGGCTCCGTGGGCAGGGGGGCGGTGACCTCCACCACGGCAGAGGGCTCGGGCTTGGGGGCGGGCTTTTTGGGCTTGCCCTTGTCCTCTGTGTCAGCCCCGCAGAGAGGCAGGGCGCAGACGAGGGAGAGGCGGATGCAGAGGCGGGGCAGGGTCATGGAATGTTCTCCAGGGGATCAATTGACCCTAGCGACTCCTGAGCGCTCCCAGCCTGCGTCAAGATGTCGCAGACCCCTATCTGGGCAGGTCCGGTTTCCGGGCCTCGTGCGGCGTTCCCGTCAGGGCCTCCAGGAATGCCCGGAGCTCGCGCTTCTCCTCCGGCGTCAGCCCCAGGGGGCGGAGCCTCGGGTCCAGGTTCGGATTGGGTACTCCGCCCTGGTCGTACAGGTCGATCACCGCCTCCAGAGTGGGAGCCGAGCCATCGTGGAAATAGGGCCAGGTCAGGGCCACGTTGCGCAGACCCGGCGTCTTGAACCGGCCCCGGTCCTCGGGGTCCCCCGTGACCACCTCGCGGCCCAGGTCCGGCCTCGGATCCGTCAGGCCCACCCCCAGGTTGGCGAAGCCCTGGTTGGACAGCTCGGGTCCGTTGTGGCACCGGAAGCAGCGCGCCTTTCCATCGAAGAGTTCCAGACCGCGCCGGGCGGCTTCGGACATGGCCCCCCGCTCGCCCCGCCGGAAGCGGTCGTAGGGCGAGGGGCCCGACACCACCGTGCGCTCGAAGGCTGCCAGGGCCCTGGCCACGCGGGCCTGCGTGACACCGCCCCGGAACACAGTGCGAAATTGGGTGCGGTAGCCCGGGATGGCCTCCAGCTTGGCCAGGACACCGGGGACGGTCTCCCCCATTTCCAGTGGATTCAAAATGGGGCCCCAGGCCTGGTCCTCGAGGGAAGCCGCCCGGCCATCCCAGAACTGGTGCTCCATGCGGGCGGCATCCAGCACCGTTCCCGAATTCCGGCCGCCGACCCGGCCCAGGACGCCCGTGTCCGTGCGGTCGTGGTTCGCCCAGGCCTTCGCCGGATCGTGGCAGCTGGCGCAGCTGCGGGTGCCGTCGAGCGAGAGACGGGGATCGAAGAAGAGCTGTGCCCCCAGTCGGATCATGGCGCCCTGGTCAGGGGACCGGCGGGGGCCCCGGGCCGGAGCAGCGGACTCGCGTGGGCCAGTTGCCCCGAGCCAGCCCACCACCACGAGGCACAGCCCCGCGAACCTGGACCAGGGGCCAGGGTTTCGTCCCCAGGCGGATCCAGGGGCGAGGCAGAAGGACCGGTGCACCAAACCTCAGTGCCCCATCATCCCGGCGGCCACGCCACGGAGGGGGCTCAGCTCCTGGTGACAGTGCCAGGCGCGGAGGAAGGCCTGGATGCCGCCGCTCACATCCAGGCCCTGGTCCGCCTGCCTCATGAGCTCGCGGAGCGCCTGGGCGAGGCGGCGATTCTCCCGGCGCCGCTCCCCCAGCAGGGGTGACCGGACCAGGCTCAGCCGGGCCTCCTCGGCGCGGAACAGCTGCACCAGGTCGAAGGCGAAGGTGGCCAGGAACCGCCGGTCCCGCTGCGCGTCACAGGGGCAGGTGGTCCAGGTGGCGGCCTCCTGGGCGAGGCCATGGGCCATCGCCCACGGCGTCGAATTCCCGGCAGCGGATCCGGGAAGCATCCCACTCTGCCCCGCACCTCCCTGGAACCCCATTCCACCCCCCTCTGCCTGGCTGAATCCAAACCTAGGCGGTCGGGACCTTCCCGGGAATGCGGCAAGACGTCGCAGGCGGCCTCCAACAAAAACCTAACGGGACCGCCCAGACTCCTAACGCCGCCTTAACGCCCTCCGCGGCCATGCTTCCGGGTGCCTGGTCATCGGCAGGGGAAGCACGCCGCCTCTCCTCGACGCCACCGGACCCGGCCGCAGCAGGAGCCGCTTTGCACCTCGTCATGCCATGGTTCTTCCCCCTCGCCACGCTGGTGGCCTGGCTGGGCGTGAGGACCGTCCGGAATCACCGCTCCGAGGGACGGACCGCCCGGACCACCGCCCGGTGGCTGCTGGTGCTCATGTCCCTGCCCCTCGTCTTCTGGTTCATCGCCCAGTTCACCACCACCTCAGGAGCCTTCGAATGACCGCCTCCCTCGTCGTCGCCGCCCTGCTGGCCCTGGGCCTGCTGGGCTACCTCGCCTTCGCCCTGCTGAAGCCGGAGAAGTTTCAATGACCGCGGCCTGGATCCAGAACCTCCTGTTCCTCATCCTCCTCCTTGCCATCGCGGTTCCCCTGGGGCCGTTCATCGCCAGGGTGATGGAGGGCGAGCGCACCTTCCTGCATCCCTTGCTCGGCCCCATCGAACGGGGCCTCTACCGCCTCATGGGCATCCGAGGCGACGAGGACATGAGCTGGAAGGCCTATGCCTGGTCCATCGCCCTTTTCAATGTCCTCGGTTTCCTGGCGGTCTTCGCCCTCCAGAAGGCCCAGGGCGCCCTGCCCCTGAATCCCGAAGGCATGGCCAAGCTGTCCACGGACCTCTCCTTCAACACCGCCGTGAGCTTCATGACCAACACCAACTGGCAGGCCTACGGCGGCGAGAGCACCCTGAGCTACCTGACCCAGATGCTGGGCCTCACGGTGCAGAACTTCCTCTCAGCCGCCACGGGCATGGCCGTGCTGGTGGCCCTCATCCGCGGCCTGGTGCGCCGCACCTCCCACGGCATCGGCAACGCCTGGGCCGACCTGGTCCCGCGCCACCCTCTCTACGTGCTGCTGCCCCTCAGCGCGATCCTCGCCCTCCTGCTGGTCTCCCAGGGCACCATCCAGACCTTCGCGGCCTATGTGCACCGCGTCCGGCCAGGTCATCGCCATGGGCCCCGTGGCCTCCCAGGTGGCCATCAAGATGCTGGGCACCAATGGGGGCGGCTTCTTCAACGCCAACTCCGCCCACCCCTTTGAAAACCCAAACGCCCTCAGCAACCTCATCCACATGCTGGCCATCTTCGCCATACCGGCGGCCCTCTGCCTCACCTTTGGGAAAATGGTGAAGGATCGCCGCCAGGGCTGGGCCGTGCTGGCCGCCATGACCCTCCTCTTCGTGCTGGCCCTGTCCGCCACCACCTGGGCCGAGGCCAGGGGCAATGCCGGCCTCAAGAACCTCCCCGTGGATCAGGTCGCCACCCTCCAGCAGGGCGGCGGCAACATGGAGGGCAAGGAAGTCCGCTTCGGCACCGGGGCCACCTCCTCTTCGCCACCATCACCACTGCGGCCTCCTGCGGCGCCATCAATGGCTGGCATGACTCCTTCACGCCCCTGGGCGGCCTCGTGCCCCTGTGGCTGATCCAGCTGGGTGAGGTGGTGTTCGGCGGCGTGGGCTCGGGGCTCTACGGCATGCTGCTGTTCGCCCTGGTGGCCGTGTTCATCGGCGGCCTCATGGTGGGCCGCACGCCGGAATACCTGGGCAAGAAGATCGAGGCCTTCGAGATGAAGATGGCCTCCATCGCCATCCTCCTGCCCTCGGCCGCCATCCTCATCGGCACCGCGGCGGCCGTGCTCTCCACCACCGCCACGGCCTCGGTCTCCAACCCCGGACCCCACGGCTTCACCCAGATCCTCTACGCCTTCAGCAGCGCCTCCCAGAACAACGGCAGCGCCTTCGGCGGCCTCAGCGTCAACATCCCCTTCTACAACTACGGCCTGGCCCTGGCCATGCTGGTGGGCCGCTTCGGGGTGATCCTTCCCGTCCTGGCCATCGCCGGTTCCCTGGCGCGGAAGAAGGTCACGCCCGAGAGCCTGGGCACCCTGCCCACGCACACCCCGCTCTTCGTCGCCGTGCTGATGGGCGTGGTCCTTCTGGTCGGCGCCCTGACCTACCTGCCTGCCCTCGCCCTCGGCCCCATCGCCGAGCAGCTGGCCCTGCGCTGAGTGATGACCATGCCCACGGCCTTCACACCCCATTCCAACCTCGATGGCCAAGGGCCCCTTCCCGCGCGCGGACAGGCCGAGCCCTGGTTCCGGCTCGTGCTGGTCATGGTGGTGCCCCTGTTGTATCTCCTCGTCGGAATCGCTCTTACCCGCTAATCAAAGCGCTCTCTTCTCGTGAGGCCATCCATGGTTTTCCATTCCCGGCAGGACCTTCCCCAACTCGCACAGGGGCGATCCGGGATCTCTCGTCAAGCCCGCCCCCTCTTCGAACCCGACATCGTGCGCCGCGCGGTGAGCGACTCTTTCCGGAAGCTGAACCCTCTGCACCAGCTGCGGAATCCCGTCATGTTCACCGTCTGGATCTGCAGCGCCTTCACCACCGGCCTGTGGGTGCAGGCGCTCTCGGGCCACGGCGGAGGGCGCCCCGGCTTCATCCTGGCCATCGCCCTCTGGCTCTGGTTCACGCTGTTGTTCGCCAACTTCGCCGAAGCCATGGCGGAGGGCCGGGGCAAGGCTCAGGCCGACTCCTGCGCAAATCCAAGCGGGACGTGAAAGCCAAGCGGCTGGCCGGCACGGACCGCCTGGGCGGCCACAGGGTGGTCGACGCGCCTGACCTGCGCATCAACGATCTGGTGCTGGTGGAAGCCGGGGAAACCATCCCCGGCGACGGTGAGGTGGTCGAGGGCGTGGCGTCCGTGAACGAAAGCGCCATCACCGGAGAGAGCGCCCCCGTCATCCGCGAGAGCGGCGGTGACCGCTCCGCCGTCACCGGCGGCACCCTGGTGCTCTCCGACTGGCTGGTGATCCGCATCTCGGCCAACCCCGGCGAGAGCTTCCTCGACCGCATGATCGCCATGGTGGAAGGCGCCAAGCGCCAGAAGACGCCCAACGAGATCGCCCTGGACATCCTCCTGGCGGGCCTCACCATCGTCTTCCTTGCTGGCCGCGGCCACGCTGCTGCCCTTCTCCCTCTTCGCGACCAGGGCCGCGGGCCAGGGCAGCCCGTGAGCCTGACCGTCCTGGTCGCCTGCTGGTCTGCCTGATTCCCACCACCATCGGCGGGCTGCTGTCGGCCATCGGCATCGCCGGCATGGACCGCATGATCCAGGCCAACGTCATCGCCACCTCGGGCCGCGCCGTGGAAGCCGCCGGGGACGTGGACGTGCTGCTGCTGGACAAGACCGGCACCATCACCCTGGGCAATCGCCAGGCCGTGGCCTTCATCCCCGGCGAAGGCGTGGACATCAAGGTGCTTGCCGACGCGGCCCAGCTGGCCTCGCTCTCGGATGAGACGCCCGAAGGCCGCAGCATCGTGGTGCTGGCCAAAGAGAACCACGGACTGCGCGAACGGGACCTGCACGCCCTCGATGCCCACTTCGTGCCCTTCACCGCCCAGACCCGCATGAGTGGCGTGAACCTGGGCGACCGTCAGATCCGCAAGGGCGCGGCTTCCGCCATCGAGGACTACGTCCAGTCCCAGGGCGGCAAGTTCCCAGACGACCTGCGCCGCACCGTGGATCAGATCGCCATGGCGGGAGGCACGCCGTTGGTGGTGGCCGAAGGGGCGCATGCCTTGGGCGCCATCCAGTTGAAAGACATCGTCAAGGGCGGCATCAAAGAGCGCTTCGCCGAATTGCGAAAGATGGGCATCAAGACGGTGATGATTACCGGTGACAACCGCTGACCGCCGCCGCCATCGCCGCTGAAGCGGGCGTGGACGACTTCCTGGCCCAGGCCACGCCCGAGGCGAAGCTCAAGCTCATCCGCGAATACCAGGCCGGGGGCCGTCTCGTGGCCATGACCGGGGATGGCACCAACGACGCCCCCGCCCTGGCCCAGGCCGATGTGGCCGTGGCCATGAACACCGGCACCCAGGCCGCCAAGGAGGCCGGCAACATGGTGGACCTGGACTCCAACCCCACCAAGCTCATCGAGATCGTGGAGATCGGCAAGCAGATGCTGATGACCCGCGGCTCGCTCACCACCTTCAGCATCGCCAACGACGTGGCCAAATACTTCGCCATCCTGCCCGCGGCCTTCGTGGCCACCTACCCGGCCCTGGGCGCGCTCAACATCATGGGCCTGCACAGCCCCGAGAGCGCCATCCTCTCGGCGGTGATCTTCAATGCGCTGATCATCGTCGTGCTCATCCCCCTGGCCCTGCGCGGCGTGAAGTACCGCCCCGTGGGTGCCGCCCAGCTGCTGCAGCGGAACCTCCTCATCTACGGCGCCGGCGGCCTGGTGGTGCCCTTCATCGGCATCAAGCTCATCGACTGGCTGCTCGTCGCGCTGCACCTCGCGGCTTAAGACGGAGAAAGCATATGGAACCGCAGATGACGCAGATTGACACAGATGGACTTCGGGGACTTCGAGGCGTCTACAGTCCACCGGCCGGGCTGATCGAGCGAGGACGGGATGATGTGTCGCTGCCGACCACGAGCCTTTCCTTTTCATCTGCGCCATCTGCGGTTTCAACCTCTTTTATTTGGAGCACCTCATGAACCTGCAACTCCGCCCAGCCCTCGTCTCCTTCATCGCGCTCAGCGTCCTCACCGGCCTGGCCTACCCTGCGCTCATCACGGGGCTTTCCAGGGTCATCTTCCCGAAGCAGGCCGCGGGAAGCCTCATCACGATCAGTGGCAAGGTGATCGGCTCCGAGCTTATCGGCCAGTCCTTCACGGCCCCCGGGGATTTCTGGGGCCGCCCCTCCGCCACCGTCGACGCCAGCGGCAAGCCCCTGCCCTACAACGGCGCCAACAGCGGCGGCTCGAACCTGGCCCCCAGCAACCCTGCACTGAAGGAGGCCGTTGCAGGGCGCATCGCCGCCCTTCGCGCCGCCGATCCCGAGGCCAAGGGCCCCGTGCCCGTGGACCTCGTGACGGCTTCCGCCAGCGGCCTGGATCCCCACATCAGCCCCGCCGCGGCCGCCTTCCAGGTGCATCGCGTGGCCCAGGCCCGGGGCCTGGACGAAGCCAAGGTCCGCGACCTGGTAGCCGCCAACACCGAGCCGCCCCAGATCGCCGTGCTGGGCGATGCCCGCGTCAACGTCCTGAAGCTGAACCTCGCCCTCGAGCAGTTGCGCTAGCCTTGCCCTGTGGATGATCGTCGGCCGGACCCGGATGCCCTGCTCCGCAAGGTGCAGGAGGAGGAATCCAGAGAAGCGCGCGCCAAGTTGAAGGTCTTCTTCGGCGCGGCGCCCGGCGTCGGCAAGACCTACGCCATGCTGTCCGAGGCCCAGGAGCGCCGCACCGAGGGCATCGACGTGGCCATCGGCGTGGTGGAGACCCATGGCCGCAGCGAGACCGCGGCCCTCATCGAGGGCCTGGAGGTGCTGCCCCGCAGGGAGCTGGCCTACGCGGGCCAGTTCCTGCCGGAGTTCGACCTGGATGCGGCCCTGCAGCGGCGGCCCGGGCTGATCCTCATGGACGAGTTGGCCCACTCGAACGTGATGGGATCCCGGCATGCCAAGCGCTGGCAGGACGTGCTGGAGCTGCTGGATGCGGGCATCGACGTCACACCACCCCTGAACGTGCAGCACCTGGAGAGCCTGAAGGACGTGGTGGCCCAGATCACGGGCGTGATCGTCCGGGAGAACGTGCCCGACACCGTGCTGGAGCGGGCCGACGAGGTGGAGCTGGTCGACCTGCCGCCGGACGACCTGCTGCTCCGCCTGAAGGAGGGGAAGGTCTACCTGCCGGACCAGGCCCGCCACGCCCAGGACCACTTCTTCCGCAAGGGCAACCTCCTGGCCCTGCGCGAGCTTGCCCTGCGCCACACCGCCGAGAGCGTGGACGCGCAGATGCGCCGCTACATGGCCTCCGAGGGCATCCGCAAGACCTGGGCCGCCGGTGACCGCCTGCTCGTATGCGTGGGCCCGGGCGAGCTGTCGGAGCGTCTCATCCGCGGCACCCGGCGCATGGCCGGGGCCCTCGGGGCGCCCTGGCTGGCCCTCTACGTGGAGTCCCGCCAGCACCTCCGCTTCACGGACGAGGACCGCACGCGCCTGGAGGCCAACCTGCGCCTGGCCGAGAAGCTCGGCGGCGAGACGGCCGTCATCGAAGGGGCCGGCGCCCTGGTGGAGGACATCCTGACCTTCGCCCGGGACCGGAACATCACCAAGCTCGTGGTGGGGAAGCCCTCCCGGCCCCGCTGGGTGGAGCTGGTGATGGGCTCCACGGTGGACGAGCTCATCCGCGACAGCGGCACCATTGATGTCTACGTCATCAGCGGCGAACCGGGTCGGGAACCGGCCACTCCCCTCATCCGGCGCACCATCACGAGCCCCCTGCGCAACTACCTGCTGAGCGCCCTGACCGTGGTGCTGGCCAGCGTCCTCGCGAGCCTCATCTTCCGCCGAACCGAGCTGGCGGACATCGTCATGGTCTACCTCCTGGGCATCCTCATCGTGGCCACGCGCTTCGGCCGCGGGCCCTCCCTGCTGGCCTCCGTGCTCAGCGTGGCGGCCCTCGACTTCCTCTTCGTGCCCCCCTACTTCACCTTCGCCGTCACCGACTTCCGCCACGTGGGCACCTTCGCCGTGATGCTGCTGATGGGCGTGGTCATCGGCAACCTCACCGAGCGCATCCGCGCCCAGGCCCGCCTGGCGCGGGGCCGGGAGCAGCGCACCCACGCCCTCTACCGCCTGGGCCAGGAGCTGGCCCGCAGCTCGGGCTCCGCCGCCCTGGTGGCTTCCGCCCTCCAGAACGTGGCTACCCAGTTCCAGAGCCAGGGCGTGCTGCTGCGGCCTGACGAGCACGGGCGATTGCAGGCGCCCGCCCACCCCTTGGCCTTCCCCCTCAACGACCAGGAGCTGGGCGTGGCCCAGTGGGTTTTCGACCACGCGGAGCCCGCGGGCCTTGGCACCCTCACCCTGCCCGGCGCCCGCGCCACCTACCTGCCCCTCAAGGGAGCCGCCGGCGCCATCGGGGTCCTGGGCCTGCTCCCCGAGGGCGCCCCCGGGCGAGCCGGGACCAGCGCCAGCTGCTCGAGGCCTTCGCCACGCAGACGGCCCCTGGCCCTGAGCGGGCCCTCCTGGCCGGAGGGCGCCGTGGACAAGCGGCGGGGCGGACGAGGAGCGGCTCCGCAACGCGCTGCTCAGCTCCGTCTCCCGCGACCTGCGCACGCCATTGGGCGTCATCACCGGGGCCGTCAGCACGGCCCTGGAGACGCCGGACCTTCCCGAACCCGCCCGGCGGGAGCTGCTCCAGTCCGCCCAGGACGAGGCCCAGCGGCTCCACCGCCTGGTCAGCAACCTGCTGGACATCACCCGCCTGGAATCCGGGGCCCTGGACCTGCACACCGAGTGGATGCCCCTGGAGGAGGTGGTGGGCGCCGCCCTCAACCGCCGGGAGCTGGCGTCCGAGGCCCACCGGGTGCGCGTGGCCTGCCTGAGGACCTGCCCCTGGTGGCCATGGATGGCGTGCTCATGGAGCAGCTGCTGCTGAACCTCCTGGACAACGCCCTCAAGTACTCGCCGCCGGAATCCCCTGTGGACATCAAGGCCTGGGCCGCCGGGAAGTCACTCACGCTCTCCATCGCCGACCAGGGCCCAGGCATCCCCGCCGGGGAGGAGGAGCGCATCTTCGAGAAGCTGGCCCGCGGGCAGGCCGCCTCGAACCGGCCCGGGGCCGGGCTGGGCCTCGCCATCTGCAAGGGCATCGTGACGGCCCACCACGGGCGCATCCAGGCCGTGAACCACCCCAGGGCGGCGCCCAGTTCCTGGTGACCCTGCCCCTGGGGACGCCGCCCGTGATGTGGGAGGAAGCCCCATGACCGAGCCGGAGCCCTCATCCTGCTGGTGGAGGACGAGCCGCAGATGCGCCGCTTCCTCAGGTGGCGCTGGAGGGCAGCGGCTACCGCTACCTGGAGGCGGGGCCCGGCCAGGGAGGGCTGGCCCTGGCCGTCCAGCACCGGCCCGAGGCGATCCTGCTGGACCTGGGCCTGCCGGACATGGATGGCCTCGACCTGGTGGTCCGGCTGAGGGAATGGAGTCGCACGCCCGTGATCGTGATCTCGGCCCGGGGGCAGGAAACGGACAAGGTGGGCGCCCTGGACGCCGGCGCCGATGACTACCTCACCAAGCCCTTCGGCACCCGCGAGCTGCTGGCCCGCGTCCGGGTGGCCCTGCGCCATGCGGGCCCGGAAACCCAGCAGGAGCCGGTCTTCGTCCTGGACCGGTGGCGCGTGGACCTGGCCAAGCGCCAGGTGCTGATGGACGGCAAGGAAGTCCACCTCACGCCCCTGGAGTACAGCCTCTTCACCACCCTCATCCGCCACGCGGGGAAGGTCGTCACCCATCGCCAGCTGCTGAAGGAGGTCTGGGGCGGGGCCGCCGGCGCCCAGCCGCTCTACTTGCGGGTCTACATGACCCAGCTGCGGCACAAGCTGGAAGCGGAGCCCTCCCGTCCCAGATACCTCCAGACCGAGCCGGGCGTGGGCTATCGGCTGCGAACAGAGGATTAGGCCAGACCCGGCCCGGCGACCGGATGCCTCTCGAGGCCCCCTGAACCCGAATCGGGGCCGTCCTCAGGCCAGCGCCGGCAGGGCCAACGACACGGCCGCGAAATGGCAGGCGGCGGCCACCACCACCAGCAGGTGGAAGATCTCGTGGTAGCCGAAGGTGCGGGGGAAGGGATCGGGCCGCTGGAGTGCGTAGATGCAGGCCCCCACCGTGTAGGCGACGGCCCCGGCCACGATCAGGCCGAGCACCGCCACACCCCCCGCCCGGAAGAGAGAGGGGACCAGCAGGGCGAAGGACCACCCGAAGGCCACGTAGATCCCCGCCATGAGGGGCTTGGGCGCCGTCGGCCACAGCAGGGACAGCGCCACGCCACCCCAGGGCCGCACCCCAGGCCAGCGCCAGCAGGAGGTGGCCCCGAGGCCCCAGCAGGAGCCCGAAGGGTGTGTAGGTGCCGGCGATGAGCAGGAAGATGGCCGCCTGGTCCAGACGCCCCATCCAGTCCCTGGCCCGCGGTCGCCAGGTGGGCCGGTGATAGGTGGCCGACATGGCCAGCAGCATGACGAGGCTCAGCCCGTAGATCGCCGCCCCCCAGCGGGCCGCCCAGGAGCCGGCTCCCCACCAGAGCAACACCGCCGCCGGGGCGGCGACGCAGGTCGCCACCAGGTGCGAGAGCCCCCGGAAGCGGGGCTTCACCCGGGGCTGCGGCCTCGAGGCCAGCCCGGAACCTGCCGCTGCGCAAGCCACCGGGGCCAAGAGAACCGACCTCGGCTCGGCACACAGTGGGAAGCACTCACGGGTCATGTCAGGAGTCCTTGCGCGACAAGGATTGAGAAGCACTTTCTGTTCCCCGAGCCTACTTGTTGATTTCCAGCCCACTTGATGAAGCCGGTTTCGCCCGTGGCAGCAGGATGCCTCGCCAAAATGACGCAGGCATCCATCACAACGAGGGGCGCCAATCCTGGTCACGGGAACCGCCGGGCGCAGGTGGTCAGTCCACCTGCCGGCCGATGTAGGCCGAGTAGTCCGTCGCGGCGGGCGCGTAGGGGCGGGTCATGAGGGGCGAGGAGATGAGGAAGTCGGCGGTGCTGCGGGAGCAGGCCATGGGGATGTTGTAGACCACCGCCAGCCGCAGGAGGGCCTTCACGTCCACATCGTGGGCCTGCGGCTGCATGGGGTCCCAGAAGAAGATGACCACGTCGACCTTCCCCTCGGCGATGAGGGCGCCCAGCTGCTGGTCCCCGCCCAGGGGGCCCGACTTGAGCTTCTGGATGGGGGGTACGGGGAAGGTGCCCTCCGCCTCGGCCGCCTTCCGCGCCAGGGCCTCCTCCACGAGCCTGCCGGTGGTGCCTGTGCAGACGAGGCGGTGCTCCGCCAGGAGTGCGTGGTTCCAGGAGACCCACTCGATGAGGTCCTTCTTCCGATGATCGTGGGCGACCAGGGCGATGACCTTCTGGTGCTGCATGGCGCGCCTCCTGCTCCATCCTTCCAGAAAGCGGGGGGTTCCGCTGTCAAGGGCAGGTGACAACGCCATGTCAGGCCAGCCCAAGGGCTGCTGGGCCACCGGGCTAATCCGCCGGCCTGCGCCGGGCGCAGCGCTGGAGGGTCTCGCCCAGGGCCTTGAGGGTGTAGGGCTTCTGGAGGAATCCGGCGAGGCCGCGGCCGATGAAGTCCTGGATGGACTCCTGCTCGTTGTAGCCGCTGGTGAGCACCACGGGCACCCCGGGGCAGAGCCGGCGGATCTGCTGGAAGGCCTCGCGCCCATCCATGCGGGGCATGGTCAGGTCCATGAAGACCAGATCCAGGGAGGGCCCCTGCTGGATGACCAGGTCCACGGCCTCCTGCCCATCCGCCGCCAGGACGACCGCCACGCCCAGGGACTGCAGGGCCTCGGAGGTGGATTCCCGCAGCATCACCTCATCGTCCACCAGGAGCACGCGAAGCCCGGCGAGGGTGACCGGGGCCGCTGCTTCGGGGCCCTCCTCGTCGGCGACCCCGTCAGCGACCGGGAAGAGCACCTTGAACGTGCTGCCCCGGCCCGGCTCGCTGTAGATCCGCAGGCCCGCATGGTGGCCGCGGAGGATGCCGAGGGTGGCCGAAAGCCCAAGTCCGTGGCCCGTGGCCTTGGTGGTGAAGAAGGGATCGAAGATGCGGGACAGCACCTCGGGGCTCATGCCGCAGCCCGAGTCCTGCACCTCCATGACGGCGTAGGTGCCCGGCCGCAGCTCCTGGCCCTGGAAGACCTGGTCGAGGTAGGCCCGGTCCAGGGCCGTCACCGCCGTGGTGATCCGGATGGTGCCCTCCTGATCGCCGATGGCATCCGCCGCATTGGTCACCAGGTTCATGAGCACCTGCTGGATCTGCGCCGCATCGGCCTGGATGGGTACCGGGGCCCCGGCCAGGCCGAGCCGGAGGGCGACCTTCTTGGAGATGGAGACCTCCAGGAGGTGGACCATCTCCCGGATGACCTGGTTCAGGTCGCGGTTCTGCACCAGGAAGCGCCCCTTCCCCGAGTAGGCGAGCATCTGCCGGGTCAGTTCCGCGGTGCGGTGGATGATCCGCTCCAGGTTGCCCAGCGAAGGATGGGCCGGCGATTCGGGGCTGAGGCGCGACTGGGCGAGGTTCAGGTGGCCCAGCATGGCCGTCAGCAGGTTGTTGAAGTCGTGGGCGATGCCCCCCGCCAGCAGGCCCAGGCTCTCCAGCTTCTGCACGTGCTGCATTTGCTGCTCCATGAGCTGCCGTTCCCGCTCCGCCGCGCGGCGCTCCAGCTCCGCCGTGGCGCGGCTCGAGAAGATGCGCAGCAGGGAGGCGGTCTCCTCCGGGTGGTCCTCCGGCTGGCGCTTCAGGACGGCCAGCATGCCCCGGGTGCGGCCCGCGGCGTCCAGGAGGGGGCAGCCCACGTAGGCCGACGCGCCCAGCTGCCGGAGCAGGTCGAAGCCCGGGAACAGCTGCTGGACCCCTTCGCGATACGTGCAGGGCTCGCCCTTGTAGACCTTGGTGCAGGGGGTCCCGGCCAGCGGGTACTCGAAGCCGGGGATCGCCTGGCCGTCGAGGGACACGGCCAGGGTGCGGACCCACTCCGCGCCATCCTTCAGGAAGCCTTCGCCGATCAGCGCCGCGTCGGCGTGGGCCGCCTGGGCCAGGTAGCGCGTGAGCTCCTGGAAGAAGGTGTCCCCCGTCACGGCGGAGACCCCGCTGGCCACGTTCAGGATCACGTCCTCCCGCCGGCGGCGCTCCACCAGCTCCTTCTCCAGCTCCGCGTTCAGGGCGCGCACCTCCGCCGTGGCCCGGCGCACCCGGTAGCGGAACAGGAGCATGAGGCTGAAGGTGAGGGTCAGCAGCACTACCAGGGCCAGGGCGGCCCGCGGGAGCCAGAGGGGGAGCCCCCGCACCATGCCGCCGGACTGCATCCACCGGTCGATGGCCTTCGTGTATCCCGAGTCCGCCTTGCCCCGGCCCTCGGCGAGGTAGGTGTCGAGGGCCCGCAGCAGGTCGGCGTTGCGGCCCCGGGTGGTGGCGAAATAGACGGGGAAGGGATTGAAGACCACCGGCGTGCGCACCACCTGGAAATCGCCCTCGCGCGAGTACCCGAAGATGCTGGTGGTCACGCCGGCATCGGCCGCGCCGGCCGCCACGGTGAGCATCACGTCCTCGAAGGAGGGAACCACCACGAAATCCACCTGGATCTCGAACTTCCGGCAGAGGTCGATGAAGTGCTGGCCGTTCACGTCGGATTTCATCACCGCCACCCGGCGCCCGCGCACATCGAAGACGCTCTGGATCGGCACCTTGGGGTTCGCGTAGAGGATGCTCCAGACGGTGAGGGTGACCTCCTTGCCGTAGTCGAGGTACTGGGCCCGCTCCTCCGTGAAGGCCACGCTCGTGGCCAGGTCCACTTCGCCGCGGCGAGCCCGCTCGAGGCTTTCGGCGAAGGAGCCGGGGACATAGTGGATCTCCCAGCCCTGGGCCCGGCCCACCTCTTCGATCATGTCGATGTAGAAGCCCCGGACCTGGCCCCCCGCCTCCTGGAAGGTGGCCGGCTTGTGCGGGAACACGGCCACCCGCACCAGCCGCGGCCCCGCGATCAGCCCACAGGGAAGCAGCATCAGGAGAAGGGCCAGGAGGCGTCTGACCAAGGCTGACCGGGTGCCGCTGCGCATGCGTGGATCCTTCCCCGAAAATCGTCGAACGCCTTCCGAAGGTTCTTCTGCTGGATAACTGTTGCAGCACCACCCCCGGCCGCAGATCACGAATGTCCGAAGCGCCTTGCCCCGCCCCCTTCCCATTCTTTTTGTATTTAAAACATTAATTATAGTTAAGACAAGCTCTCCGCACCTTACGCCACCCCCACCCCCTCGGCCTGGACCGAACTGGAGCGACCAGAGAACCGGTTGTCAAAGTTATAAAGCCGGTTTTAAAACGGTAATTGGACCCCGGCCCGGGCAACTCCCCTATTATCAAGAAAGGGCCGCCCGCTCCGGGGCCCCGACGCCAGGAGAACCCATGCCGAACATTGCATCCGTGCTGAAGGACGAGATCCTGCGCCTGGCCCGCAAGGAAGTGCGCACCGCCACCGAAGGCCTCAAGAAGGCCAGCGCGGCCTACCGCTCCGACATCGCCGGCCTGAAGCGACAGGTGGCGGCACTGGAGAAGCAGCTGGCCCGTGGTGAGAAGAAGCGCGCCGCCGCCTCGGAGCAGGCAGAGCCTTCCGGGGCCGCGGCCCCGATCCGGTTCAGCGCGAAGCGCCTGGCCCGGCAGCGGGAAAAGCTGGGGCTGTCCGCCGCGGACATGGGCCTGCTCCTGGGCGTCTCGGCCCAGACGGTCTACAACTGGGAGGCCGAGAAGTCCCGGCCTCGCGCCACGCAGCTGGCCGCCATCGCCGCCCTGAGGGGCATCGGCAAGCGGCAGGTCAAGGCCCGGCTCGAAGCCCAGGCCACCCCAGCGGAATAGCCCAGGAAACCAGGCCCCCCGGCCCGGAACCGCCCCCCGGAAGGATTTCCTCCCGGGGGGCTAAACCTATTACGAAGAATTTCGTTGACGACTACGAAACTTGTCGTATCTTTTCGGCATTCCCCTGTTGGAGACCGATCCCATGCAGCCTGCCACCCGTCCCACCGACGCCGAGCTCGCCATCCTGCGGGTGCTCTGGGAGCGCGGCCCCAGCACGGTGCGGCAGGTCTTCGAGGTGCTCTCGGCGGAGAAGGACCTGGGCTACACCACGGTCCTGAAGATGCTCCAGATCACGAACGAGAAGGGCCTGGTGCAGCGGGACATCACGGACCGGGTGCACACCTTCTCGACCACCCAGAGCCAGGTCCAGACCCAGCAGACCCTGCTGGACGACCTGCTGGACAAGGCCTTCGGCGGCTCCTCCATGAACTTGGTGATGCAGGCCCTGGCCACGCGCCGGGCCAGCCACGAGGAGCTCGCCGAGATCCGCAAGCTGCTCGACCTGGCGGAAGGAGGGAAGCGATGACCACGCTTCTGTCGTTCGTGGACCAGCCCTGGGCCCAGAGCCTGGGCTGGACCCTGATCCACTTCCTGTGGCAGGGCGCGGCCCTGGGCCTGGCGGCCTGGCTGGGCCTCGTGCTGCTGCGCGGCGCCAGCGCCAGGGCCCGCTACGGCCTGGCCTGCGCCTGCCTGCTGCTCATGGTGGCCGCCCCCGCGACCACGGCCCTGGTGCTCCAGCACCAGACCACGGCCCAGGCGCTCGCCCCCTTGAGCGTGGTGGTGGAAACCGCCGCGCCCACCGCTCCTGCGGCCGCCCCCCTCGCCCAGCGGGTGAAGGCCGCGCTGGATCCGGCCCTGCCCTGGCTGCTGGCCGGCTGGGCCGCGGGCGTGCTGCTGCTCTCCACGCGCTTCCTCGGCAGCTGGGTCCGCGTCCAGCGCCTGCGCCGCCGCAGCGCCAGCCCAGTGCCCTCGGAGTGGCACCTGGTGCTCTCCAGGCTCTGCCGGGAGCTGAAGCTCTCCCGCACCGTGCGCCTGCTGCAGTCGGCGGCGGTGGAGGTGCCCACGGCCCTGGGCTGGCTGCGCCCGGTGATCCTGCTGCCCGCCTGCGCCCTGGCCGGCCTGTCGCCCATTCAGCTGGAGGCCATCCTCGCCCACGAGCTGGCCCACATCCGCCGGGGCGACTTCCTGGTGAACCTGCTCCAGTCCCTGGTGGAAGTGCTGCTCTTCTACCACCCCGCCGTCTGGTGGCTGTCCGCCCGCATCCGCGCCGAGCGCGAGCTCTGCTGCGACGACGTGGCCGCCGAGCTCTGCGGCGATCCCCTGCTCCTGGCCCGCGCCCTCACCGATCTGGAGGCCCTGCGCGTGCCCCCGGCCCCATCCCCCACCCACCTGGCCCTGGCCGCCAACGGAGGCTCCCTCATGCACCGCGTCCGCCACCTGCTCTACCCCGCCCTGCCCATCACCACCGGCGCCCGGGCCACAGCCCTGGCCCTGCTGGCCGCCTCCCTGCTGGGCGCCGCGGGCGCCGCCCTCCGGGACGACAAGGTTCCACCGCCGCCGCTTCCGCCCGCCACCCCCAAGCCTGAAGGGAAGACCCTGCGGTTCAGAACGGTGGAGAACGACCGCACGACCGCCATTACCCTGAAGGGCGAGGTCAAGGCCACCCCCGGCGCCAGGGACCCCTTCCTGCTGGGCGCGGACGGCAGCCTCCAGGTGGAGGAGACCAGGGCCGGAAAGACCCGGGCCTACCGCCAGGATGCGAAGGGCCGCGCCTACACCGTGGATGGCCAGGAGAAGCCGCTGGATGCCGAGGGCGAGAGCTGGCTCCAGGAGGTGGCGAAGTCCGTGGAGAAGGGCCGCAAGCACGAGAAGGTTCGCATCGTGGAGGTCCGTCACCGGGGCGAGAAGGATGCGGAGGGCCACCCGAAGCGCATCCAGGTGGAAGTCCACGGGGACCCGGCCTCCACGGTCACGGTGGACGAGGCCGAGATCGAACGGCACGTCGGCGACCTGGCCCGGCACCAGAAGGAGATCGAGGTCCACGTCAAGGACCTGGACCTGAACCTGAAGAACCTCGACGCACACCTCAAGGACCTGCCCCCCGAAGAGCGCGCCCGCGTGAAGGCCGAGCTGGAGCGGGCCAGGGCGGACATGAAACGGGCCTCCAAGGACATGGACGAGGCCCGGACCAAGATGGTGATCGTCAAGAAGGAGGGCGCCGCGCGCCAGCACGAAGCGCATGCCAAGATCCTCTGGGAGGCCTGGCGCCTCGCGGGAAGGATGAAGGTCAGGGTCACCACCGAGAGGTGGAACCGGGCGTCCTCATCATCCGCAAGAAGATCGATGGCAAGGAGGTCACCGAGGAGCGCATCGGCATTCCCAGGCCGAGCAGGACGGTGACCACCTCATCATCCGCAGGCCGGGCGCCGGAGGCGACTGGGTCGAGAAGGGGTGAATGTCCGAAGGGCGGGGATCCCGGCCACGGGCGCCACCTGGACCTTCCGCGCCCGGAAGGCGCACCTGCCCAGGGCCGCGAGGCCGAGATCAAGCCCTGCAGGCCCTGAAGTCCCTGCAGAAGCGGCTGGATGCCCTGCAGCAGGAGACCGGCCGACCCCGAAGGCCGCCCCCTCCCCCAGGGGTTCCAAACCAGGCACGGCGGCTCAGTCCCACGGCCAGCTCCGCCCGCCCGCCACCCCCACCGCCACCGGCTCCGACGCACCGCCCGCGCCCCCGCGCCACCTGCCCCGCCTGCACCGCCCGCACCGCCAGAATGACCCACGCCGCTGAGGGCCCCCGCCGGGGCCCTCGTGGCGTCAGAGGCTCTCGAGGAAGGTGGTCACGCGCTCCCAGTCCCGCGTCAGGGGAAAGGGCGGGAGCGCGGCCCGCACCTGGGCGGCGTAGCGCTTCCCCAGTCGGTCCTCGCTGGGCAGCATGAGGCGTGGATCCAGCACGGCCACCACCCCGCGGTCGGCGCGGGTGCGGATGAGGCGGCCGATGCCCTGCTTGAGCTTCAGCGTCATCTGGGGCACCTGGATGCCGATGAAGCCCAGGCCATCCCGCTGGGCGTCCGCCTCGCGGATGCGGGCCTGCAGCACGGGGTCGTCCGGCGGCGCGAAGGGCAGGGCCGACACGATGACCAGGCTCAGCGCATCACCCGGCAGATCCACGCCCTGCCAGAAGCTGGCCAGGCCCAGCAGCGCGGCCGCGGGCGTGGCGCGGAAGCGGTCCAGCAGCTGCGTGCGCGAGAGACCGTCCCCCTGCACGAAGAAGGTGAGCTCCGGCAGGGCGGCTTCCAGGCGGGGGCGGAAGGCCGCCAGCATCTTGCGGCTGGTGAAGAGCAGCAGGGCCCGGCCCCGGCTGGCCCGCAGCATGCGCTCCATGGCCTCGAGGGAGGCCTCCACCCAGGCGGGATCGCCCACGCCGCCCCCCGCCCCGGGCCGCCGCTCCGGCAGATCCGGCGGCACGAAGAGCAGCCCCTGGGTCTCGAAGTCGAAGGGGCTCTCCACGTTCTCGGCCACTTCCACCTCGGGCTTCGTGAGCCCCAGGCGCAGGCCCAGGCCATTGAAGCCGCGGCCATCGCGCAGGGTGGCGCTGCGCCCACGGCGTCGGCCAGGGCCCGCATCTCGGGGCCCGGCGCCAGCAGGGGCAGCACACCGCCCTCCAGGGGCACCCAGGACAGGAGGTCGGTCCAGGCGCGCTCCCAGGCCTCCAGCAGCCCTGCCACGGCCGCGCCCTGGCCCCGGGCCCCGTCCCGCAGATCCGTGAACAGCAGGTTCATGGCGCGGCTGGACCAGGCCTCGGCGCAGCTTTCCGTGAGCTGCTCCTCCAGGTCGTGGGCCTCGTCCAGGATCAGCACCGGCGCGTCCGGCAGCACCTGGCCGAAGTCGCCCTGGCGCAGCACCCGGTCGGCCAGCAGCAGGGCGTGGTTGACGATGATCAGGTCGGCCGCGGCCACTTCCGCCCGCAGCCGGGTGAGGTAGCAGTCCTCGTAGCGCGGGCACTGGCGGCCCGTGCGGCGCTCGGCGGGCGTTGACCTTGTCCCACAGCGGTGACTCGCCTTCGCCGAAGCGGCCCAGGCCTTCGCGATCCCCATCCTGTGTCTCCAGGGTCCAGCGCTGCAGGGCCAGCCAGGCTGCTGATCGGCCCGGGTGAACTCCAGGTGCGGATCTGGGCACGGCCTCCCAGGCCGTGCGGCAGAGGTAGTTGGCACGGCCCTTGGCGAGAACGGCCTTGATGGGGCGGCCCAGGATGCCCGCGGCCCGGGGCACGTCCTCCTCCAGCAGCTGCCGCTGGAGCTGCTTGGTGCGGGTGGCCACCAGGACGGGGTGCCGCCCCGCCGCCAGCGCCGGCACCAGGTAGCCCAGGCTCTTGCCCGTGCCCGTGCCCGCCTCCACGGCCTGGATCACGGCCTCGGGCCTGCGTCAGTTCGCCGCCGCGCTGACGCCACTGATCGAAGCGGGCCCCGCCTTCCACCACCGTGTTGTGCACCAGCTCCGCCATGCGCCGCTGGCCGGGCCGATCCTCCGCCCCCGGAAAGCAGGCGAAGATCCGACCCCCCTCCGGGGCGAAGTAGCGATCCATGGGGTGCGCCATTTCCCCAGTGTGGAGCAAAGGCGGAAAAAGGGCGAACAACCGATTCTGCCTGCGCGGGTCGCCATCACCACGGCCAGGCGTCGGCCGGGCTCGCCTGGGCGGCGGGGGCGAGACGGCGGCGTGACCGCGGGCGTTCCCGTTGCTGACTTGATACTCCTTGCCCCGCAGAATGGTGAAGGCCCGGTCAGCTGCTCCAGGAACATCACCCGGCTGAGCTCGTGGGGAAGGTCATGGGCGACAGGCTCATCTGCTCCGGGATCTCCTTTTCAGGGCGGGATCGAAACCATGGCTGCTGCCCAGGGCGAGGCCAGGCTCGCCGCGGTTCATGCGCTCCACCAGCCACCGGGCCAGGCCCTCGCTGTCGCGCAGGCCCCTTCCGGCGTCAGCAGGACCGGGCACCTCGCGGCCGCCAGTCTCGGCCGCAGGCGCTCCGCCTCCTCCGCAGCTGCCGGGCGGGATCCCCCTTGCCCTCGGGCGGCTCCACCACCTCCATGCGGGCGTGGGTCCTGAGCATGCCGGTAGTGCTCCTGCAGCTTCTGGCAGGGGTTCGAGGCGGAGGCGGCCCGAAGGCGAGGACGGAGATCGGATACATGATCCTATTGTGATGAATTTCCCTTGGCAGCGCAGCGGGATGGCTCCAACATCCATACATCCAGCCCCTTCCGGAGGTTTCCCCATGCGCAGATCCCTGATGCTCTCCCTGGCCAGCCTGCTTCTCGTGCCCGCCTTCATCAGCTGCGGCGACGCGATCCCGACCACGGCACCTGAGGCCGCCAAGGAGCCCGCGGACATCCTCTACCACCTGCAGTACTGGCTGTGCGCAAGGACTACCAAGCAAGTGGCGCTCATCGCCCCATCACCCCGGACGTGGTGTACCCCTCGGCCGCCAGCTCCACCTGGATGCCAAGGCCCTGGGCCTCACCCTGACTCCCGAAGAGCTCAAGGGCCTGGGCATCGAGCACCGGCCAGCAAGCTCGACGCCCTGCTCGGCGCCCCACCGATGACTATCCGGTGAAGGATGCGCGCCTGGCCTTCAACTCCGGCATCTACCGCATGACAGGCCCTCACGGCCAAGACCTGGGGCAAGATGCGCCACATGGGCATCTCCGACAACTCCGCCGGCCGGCAGTATGGCTCCCAGGCGGTCATCAAGGACATGGCCCTGGGCTTCGACGGCAAGAAGGTCATGACCGTGAGCTGCCTCAAGAAGCCCGACGGCACCTTCGGGGTGACCCTGATCCGCTGGGAGATCAACCCCAAGAGCCTGAACCAGGAATAGTCCGCTGACGGCTCGGGCGTGGCGCTCCCGGGTGGGAAAGGGCCCGCGCTCGGACCTTTCCATGAAATGCTTTCATCATTCGGGCCACGCGAGCCCCGCAGGATGCCCCGTGCACATCACCGTCCACTACGCCCTCACCCCCGACGAAGCCCTCCGGGGCACCCGGGCCTTCAAGCGCCTCTGGTACGGCCTCTCCGTGGGCTCGGGCGCACTGATGGTCCTCATGGGCATCACCGCCCTCCAGGCCTCACCAGACAGCCGCGGCCTGCCCCTGATCATGCTCATCAACGGCCTGCTCTTCCTGGTGCTGCCCGAGGCGGTGCTGCGCTGGGCCCGCCTGCGCCGCGGGGCCGAGGCGTACCCGCCCATGGAGGTGACCCTGGATGACGAGGGCCTCACCGTGCGCACCGAGGCCAGCGAGGGCGGCCTGCCCTGGGCATCCTTCGCGGAAATCCAGCGCCACAGCGGCTTCTGGATCTTCCGCATCAGCCGCTCCCAGGCCGGTGCTGGTGCCGGAACGGGCTTTCGACGGGGGCCGGCGGCGCCGGCTGGCCGCCTTCCTCCGCGAGCGGAAGCTGTTCCGGGATGAACCTGCAGGCCCCGCCCCCGCCCCGGCCGCGGCCCCTCCTGGGCCAGTTGCTGGGCGAGCCGAGGTCGCCTGCGCATCACCGAAGTCGAGGCCTACGGCGGCCCCGAGGACAGCGCCAGCCACGCCCGCCATGGCCGCACGGCCCGCAACACCCGCATGTGGGGCCCGCCCGGGCGGGCCTACCTCTACCTCTGCTGGCATGCACTGGATGCTGAACGTGGTGACGGGGCCCGAGGGCGGCCTCCGCGGTGCTCATCCGGGAGGCGCCGAGGCTCGTGGCGGGCTGGACACCGTGCTGGCCGCCGGAAGGCCCGCCAGGGCCCGCGCCCCTGCTCTGCGCGGGCCCGGACAAGGTGGCCCAGGCCCTGGGGCTCGACCTTGCGACTTTCGACGGCCACGAGCCTGCTGAGGCAGGGCGGGCTCGAGCTGCGCCAGGGCCTTCCCGGCCTCGATCCTCGCGGGTCCGCGCCTGGGCATCGGCTTCGCCACCCGGCGAACCAGGCCCGCCCCTGGCGCTTCGCCGATGGCGGCGGTTCCGCCGTCCTGAAGAAAGCGGGAGCTGGCACCCTGGGCCCTGAGGCCCGGAACTCCCATGCCCTACGTCAACATCCGCATCACCCGCGAGGGCGCCACTCCCGAACAAAAGGCGCGGCTGATCCAGAGCGCCACGCAGCTGCTGGTGGACGTCTCGGAAGAACCCCCATCCACGGTCGTCATCATCGACGAGGTGGACACCGACAACTGGGGCATCGGCGGCGAGACCATCACCGCACGGCGGCAGCAGGGGAAATAGCCCACGCCTTGTGCATCGCCGCCAGGACCCCCATACTCAACCTCCGCTTCAAGCGAATCCTCGCGGGGCTTCGGGAAGCGACACCACACACGGGGGTGGCCGGTTTCGACAGGTCCCGACCATGTGGGTCACGGAGCAAAGCCCGGTGGGCTTTGCGAAGTGGGGACCCACAGGGAGGGAATCACGCCGCGATCAGCCATCGCCTTGATTGGTGGACACCACAGCAATGGGGGTGACCGGTTTCGACAGGTCGTGATCCAGGTGCACGGTGCAGGCGGGGGTTGGACGGATGGCCCCCTTATCAATCCGCCCACATCAAACTGCCAACGATAACTTCGAACTGGCTCGCGCTACCAGGGCAACCTAGGCTCCGAGCGAGTCCCCGGGATCTCTGGGTACCGGGGCTCGTTAAATCCCTGAAAGGGTGGCTTCGGCCTGCCGGACAGGGCACCAGATAGGCTGCCGCGACGTCCCCTGACGGTGGCCGAGATCAGGGGACGCACGTCCTGAGCGGCTTGTCTGTTCCCCGCCAGGAGGTTTCAAGAACAGAACAAGCCTGTGGAAGAACCGCCATCCGGCATGTCTTGGACGTGGGTTCGAC
>JADKCH010000007.1 GCA_016714685.1 Candidatus Geothrix odensensis | reverse complement strand
GGTTGATGCTGTTCTGCAGGAAGATGCGGGAGATGCTCTTGGCCACGATGGCCACCTCATGGCCCTTCAGGGTGGAGCAGGCCTGCTCCCGGCTGGAACCGCACCCGAAGTTCTCGCCACCCACGATGATCGAGCCCGCCGGGAAGGCCTTGGCCTTGAGCTGGGCGTTGAAGTCCGTGCGGTCGAAGAAGGCGAACTGGGGCGTTTCCGTGGGCAGCACTGTGGCCATGAAGCGGCCCGGGTAGATGTCGTCGGTGCTGATGTCGTTCTCGAGCTTGATGATGACCTTGGACATGATCAGGCCCCCTTCCTGGGATCGGTGATGACGCCGGTGATGGCGGAGGCGGCGGCCACCACGGGGCTGCAGAGGTAGACCTCGCCCGTGGGATTGCCCATGCGGCCCTTGAAGTTGCGGTTCGTGGTGCTGAGCGCCACTTCGTTGTCGCCCAGGGCCCCCTCGTGAACTCCGAGGCAGGGCCCGCAGCCGGAGTTCATCACCACGGCGCCGGCCTTCATGAAGTCGTGGATGTAGCCCAGGTCCAGGGCCTTCGCGAAGATCTTGCTGGAGGCGGGGAACACCAGCATGCGGGTCCCTTCCGCAACCTTCTTGCCGCGCAGGATGGCCGCGGCGTCCGCCAGGTCGTCCAGGCGACCGTTGGTGCAGCTGCCGATGACGATCTGCTGGACCTTGGTGCCAACCACGTGCTCGATGGACTTCACGTTGTCCACCATGTGCGGGCAGGCGATCTGCGGCGCCAGGGCCGACACGTCGATCTCCACCGTCTGCACGTAGGTGGCATCGGCATCCGGCGTGACACAGGGGATGGCTTCCGTGACACCCGCTTCTTCCCGCAGGTAGCGCACCGTCTCCTCGTCGCCGGGGACGATGCCGGAGGTGGCGCCCGCCTCCACGCTCATGTTGCAGATGGCGATGCGGCCGCTGGTGCTCATGTTGCGGATGGTCTCGCCATGGAACTCCAGCACCTTGAAGTTGGCGCCCTGGGCCGTGAGCTTGCCGATGAGGTGCAGGATCAGGTCCTTGGGACCCACCATGGGCGGGAACTCGCCCTTCACCACCACCTTGATGGTGGCGGGCACCTCGATGTTCACGGCGATGCCCAGGCTCCAGGCCGAGGCCATCTCCGTGGCGCCCACGCCGAAGCTGAAGGCACCCAGCGCGCCGTGGCTGGTGGTGTGGGAGTCCGTGCCCAGCACCACGAAGCCCGGCCGCACGTAGCCGTACTCGGGAAGGATCTGGTGGCAGATGCCGCCCACGTCGCCGCGCACGTCATGGAACTTGGTGATGCCGTTGGCCGCCACGAAGCCGCGGATCTTCTTGTGGTTGGTGGCGGTCTTCGGGGATTCCGCGGGGACGCGGTGGTCGAAGATGATGGCGATGCGCGAGGGATCCCACACCTTGGGCTCGATCCCCGTGCCCTGGAACACCTCCTGGAACTGGTTGATCACCAACGCCGCGTTCTCGTGGGACATGGCGAGGTCCACCTGGGGCTCGACCACATCCCCGACTTTCACAGAGGCCTGCCCCGCCGCACGGGCCAGGATCTTCTCGACAACAGTCATTCCCATACAACCTCCTAGATGACGCCTTTGGCTTTCAGTTCAGCTTGCTCTGCTTCCGAGAGGCCCAGGGCCCCGAAGATCCTCGCATTGTGCTCACCCAACGTCGGCGGAGGGGCATCTACCGAGCCCGGCGTCTTCTCGAACAGGGCCGTGAGCCCGAAGACTTCCACCTCGCCCACGCCCGCGACCGCCACCTTCTGGAGCACCTGGCGGTGCCGCACCTGGGGCTGCCGCAGGGCGTCCTCCAGGCTGAGGATGTCCCCACTGGGCACATCCTTCGCATTCAGTGCCTCCACCCAGTGCGCGGTGGGCTGCTCAGCCAGTTTGGCCTCCAGCAGCGGCGTGAGTGCCTTGCGGTTCTTCTTCCGGGTGTCGCGCTCCTGGAACCGGGAATCCGTCTTCAGGTCGGGAACCCCCAGCACCTCGCAGACTGCCTCCCACTGCTCCTGCTTGTTGGCCGCGATGTTGATGTGGCCATCCTGCGTGCGGAAGGTGCCGCTGGGCGCCGCCGTGAAGTTGTCGTTGCCCATCAGCACCGGCTGCTCGCCGCCGATGAGCAGGTTGGCCGCCACCCAGCCCATGAGGGGCATGATGCTGTCCAGCAGGGCCACGTCAATGAACTGCCCCTGCCCCGTGCGCTCCCGGTGGAAGAGGGCCGCCATGACGGCGAAGGCCGCGTTGAGGCCACCCACGGTGTCGCAGACGGGGAAGCCCGTGCGCAGGGGGTTCAGGCGCTCGTCGCCGTTGACCGCCATCTCGCCGGACAGGCCTTGGATGATCTGGTCGTAGGCCGGCTTGAGGGCGTCCGGGCCCGTCTGGCCGAACCCGGAAATGGCGCAGTAGATGAGTCGCGGATTGAGGTCCGCCAGGCTCTTGTAGCCCAGGCCGAGCCGCTCCATGACGCCGGGCCGGAAGTTCTCCACCACCACGTCCGCGTCCTTCACCAGCTTGCGGAAGATCTCCTTGCCCTCGGGCGACTTGGTGTTCAAGGTGATCGACTGTTTGTTGCAGTTCTGAGCCAGGAAGCTGGTGCCCATGAGCTGCTTGTTCAGCGCAGGCACGATGCCCAGCTTGCGGGCCAGGTCGCCGTCCTTGGGATTCTCCACCTTGATGACCTCGGCGCCGAGCAGGGCCAGGTGCAGGGTGGTGAAGGGCCCGGACAGCACATTCGTGAGGTCCAGGACCTTGATGCCTTCGAGGATTTTCCTACTCATGCCATGGCCTTCGTTTGAATGGGGCCCGTCTTGTAGACGCAGCCGGGAAGTTCTCGGCCGAAATGCCTGGCCACGTCCTTGGTGACGCCCACGAGCGCAGCCAGGTCGATGTCCAGACGCTGCCCGGTGCGCTGGAGCCCATGTACCAGATCCTCGGTGGCCACGTTGCCCGCGGCGACCTTGGTGAAGGGACAGCCGCCGAGGCCGCCGAAGCTGGTCTCGATGGCCTTCGCACCCGCCTCCATGGCCGCGTACACACTGGCCATGCCCAGGCCGTAGGTGTCGTGGATGTGGGCCGTGACCTCGGCGGCAGGGTCGAGTTCCAGTACCTTCTGCACGTAGCGCCTAACCTGGGCCGGGTGCGCGTGGCCGGCGGTGTCCGCCAGGCTGATGGAGGTCAGCCCCGCCTCCAGATAGGCCGTGACGATGGCCAGCACGCGGGCCTCGTCGATGGCCCCTTCGAAGCCGCAGCCGAAGGCGCTCTGCACGCTCACCTGCACCTTGCGGCCGGCATTCTTGCCTTCCAGGGCGATGGCGATGATGCGGCGGGTGGCGTCCTCGGTGCTCATGCCCGTGTTCTTGCGGCTGTGGGTGTCGGAAGCCGAGACGCCCATGCAGATGAGCTGGACGCCCACCTCCAGGGCCCGTTCCAATCCCTTTTCATTCAGCACCAGGCCGGAGAGGATAGCCCGGTGGGACTCCTTCGCGAGTATGCGGAACAGGTCGTCCGTGTCCGCCATCTGGGGCATCTTGTCGCCCCGGACGAAGGAGCCGACCTGGACGATGTCCACGCCCGAGGCCGCCACGCGGCGGATCCAGTCGAGCTTCAGCTCCGTCGGCACCACGGAGCTCTCGGCCTGGAGACCGTCGCGGGGACCGACTTCGTGGATGAGGATCGGCTTCATGGCTCGCCTCAGAGCTTCCGTGCAATCGCCTCGCCCATCTCGAGCGTGGTGGCGCTGCCGCCCATGTCGTAGGTGCGGACCTGGCCCTCGGCGATGACGGCGGCGGTGGCGGCTTCGAGGCGGGCGCCCTTCTCGGTTTCGCCCAGCCAGTCCAGCATCATCTTGGCGGCCAGGATGGTGGCGATGGGGTTGACCTTGTACTGGCCCGCGTACTTCGGTGCGCTGCCGTGGCTGGGCTCGAACACGGCCAGCTTCTCGCCAATGTTGCCGGAGCAGCCGAAGCCCAGGCCGCCCACCATCTGGGCCGCCAGGTCGCTGATGATGTCGCCGAAGAGGTTGGTCGCCACCATCACGCCGTAGTTCTTCGGGTTCTTGAGCATCCACATGGTGATGGCATCGACGTTGGCATCGTCCATCTCGATGCCCGGGTAATCCTTCGCGATGCGCTTGCCGGTCTCCAGGAACATGCCCTCGGTGGCACGCACCACGTTGGCCTTGTGGATGACCGTGACCTTGGGGTAGCTGAACTTCTTGGCGTACTCGAAGGCGGCGCGGATGATGCGGTCGCAGCCCTTCTGGGTGTTCACCTTGCAGGTGATGGCGAACTGGTCGCCGGGGATGTCGGCGAAGTGGCCGAAGGGCTTGCTGAGCTTCTTCAGGCTCTCCTTCAGCTCGTCGGGCACGGGGCTGAACTCCACGCCGGCGTAGAGATCCTCGGTGTTCTCGCGGAACACCACCATGTCGATGCCTTCCTTGTAGTTCAGGGGGTTGCCCGGATAGGCCTTGCAGGGCCGCAGGCAGGTGTAGAGGTCGAACATCTGGCGCATGCGAACGATGGGGCTGCGGTAGATGAGCCCCTTGCCCTTCAGCTCCGGCACCAGCTCGGCCTCGGCGTCCTTCACGGGCTTGGAGGTGATGGCGCCGAACATGGCGGCATGGCTGTTCTTCAGCAGGTCGATGGTGCGCTGGGGGAAGGACTCGCCCTCCTTGCACCAGAACTCCCAGCCGATGTCGCCGTGGGTGTACTTCGCGTCGAACTTCAGGGCGTCGAGGCAGATCTTGGCCGCCTCCATGACTTCGACGCCGACGCCGTCACCGGGCAACCACGCGATGTTGAACTGGCTCATGTTGGGCTCCTGCAGAAGGGGACTGGGGCTGCGGTGCGCCAAAGCACCGGACCCGCCAATGATGACCTCCCCGTTAAATTCGGGCCCGGACAGCCATCACAAAACCCCCCGAAATCGCATGATCCGGGGAGCCTGCCCGACAAAGTGTCAAATCACTTGCAGGCCAGCCAGCTGTCTCCAGTGCGGACCTCGGCGGCCAGCTTCACGCCCAGGACTCCGAGATCGTCGGCGCCCTCCATGGCCTCCTTCAGCAGGGCCGAAGCGCGCCCCACCTCCTCCGGCGGCGCCTCCATCAGCAGCTCGTCGTGGACCTGCAGCAGCAGGCGCGCCTTCACACCCTCGACCCGGAGGCTGCGGTGCAGGCGCACCATGGCCCGGCGCATCAAGTCCGCCGCAGTGCCCTGGACCACGGTGTTCACCGCCTCGCGCAGGCCCGCGGCCTGGAAGCGCTTGTCGCTGCTCTGCAGCTCCGGGATGCGGCGGATACGGCCCCAGTGGGTGCGGACGAGGCCTTCGGCGATGGCCTTGGCCTTGGTACCCTCGATCCACTCGGCCACCTTGGGCATGCGCTCGAAGTAGCGCTCGATGAAGGCCTTGGCCTCCTTCTGGCTGACGCCGATATTGGCGGCGAGGGCGAAGGCCCCCTGGCCGTAGAGCAGGCCGAAGTTGACGGCCTTGGAGGCGCTGCGCTGCTCTGAGGTGACCTGGTCCATGGGCACGTTGAAGACCTCCGAGGCGGTGCGCCGGTGGATGTCCTCGCCGGCCTCGAAGGCGCCCAGCAGGACCGGATCCTCGGCCAGGGCCGCCACCACCCGCAGCTCGATCTGGCTGTAGTCCGCATCCAGCAGCACCCAGCCCGGCTCAGGCACGAAGGCGCCGCGGATGGCGCGGCCCTCCTCAGTGCGGATGGGGATGTTCTGCAGGTTGGGGTCATTCGAGGCCAGGCGCCCCGAAGCCACCACCGCCTGGTGCAGCTTGGTGTGCACGCGGCCCGTCACGGGATTCACCATCTGCGGCAGGGCTTCCACGTAGGTGCCGAGCAGCTTCACCATCTGGCGGTGGCGCAGCAGTTCCCTGGCGATCTCCGCGTCATGCTTGGTGGCCAGCTCCTCCAGGGTCTCCTCATCGGTGCTGGGCACCTTCGTCTTGCCGGTGTATTTCACGGGCTGGTAGCCCAGCTTGCCGAAGAGGATGGCGCCCAGTTGGGTGGGGCTGTTGAGGTTGAAAGGCTCGCCAGCGAGTTCGAGCACCCGGGCTTCGGCACGCTTCCGCTCGCTGTGCATCTGGACACCGAGTTTGGAGAGGACTTCAAGGTCAAGCCGAACGCCATGCCCTTCCAGGGCCGCGAGCACCTCCACCAGGGGCAGGTCCACCTCCTCGTAGAGCCGCTTGAGCTGGTCATCGGGGAAGGTCGCCCGCAACTTGTCGCAGAGCTGCAGCGCGAGATCCGCATCCTCGGCGGCGTACTGCACTGCGTGGTCGAAGTCGGCCTCGTCGAAGCGCTTCTGGGCCTTGCCCTTCCCCACCACCTCCTCGAAGGCGATGGGTTTCACGTCCAGCAGGCGCACGGAGAGGTCGTCCAGGTTGTGGCGGACGCCGCTCTCCAGCAGGAAGCTCAGGATCATGCTGTCGTCGGCCAGGCCGAGCACCGGCAGGCCATGACGGGCCAGCACCTGGAGGTCGTACTTGAGGTTCTGGCCGCACTTGCCAACGGCGGGATCCGCCAGCAGCGGCGCCAGGATGCGCCGGACCTCCGCAAAGGGAAGGTTCCGGGGATCCAGGTGGAGCGCCAGCTCCGCGAAAAAGGTTCCCGCCTCGCCTCGCAGGTCCAGCAGCCCCTCGGGCAGGCCGCTGTCCGGCAGCAGTCCGGGCAGGGAACCTTCAGTATCGGCCGTGGCCGGCTTGAGATGGGCCAGCGGCACATAGAGTCCCTCATTGGGTGCCCAGGCCAGACTCAGTCCCACGAGGTGCCCCCGGGTGGGGTCGATGCTGGTGGTCTCCGTATCCAGGCCGAAGCGGCCCGCGGCGCGGCAGGCGGATACGGCCGCCTCGAGATCGGCCAGGGTGGCGGCAAATCGGTACTTCCGCTCGCTGCCAGCATCCTTGGCGCTTTGCGTGAATTCCTTGGTGAGGGACTGGAAGCCCAGGGCCTTGAACGTCTCGCGGGCCTTGGCCTCGTCCACACCGGGATAAGCCAGGTCCTTCGGATGCAGGGCCAATTCCAGATCCGTCACCACGGTGACCAGGCGCTTCGTGAGGTCCAGCCACTCGGAGGCGATCTCCAGGCCTTCGCGCTGTTTGGGCTTCAGCTCCGCCTTGGAGGCGATCACGCCATCCAGGGTGTTGAACTTCTCCAGCAACAGGGCGGCGCCCTTCTCGCCGATGCCGGGCACCCCCTTCACGTTGTCAGAGGCATCCCCCACCAGGCTGAGGAAGTCCACCACCTGCTCGGGCCACACGCCCATGCGGGCCTTCACGCCCTCGCGGTCGTGCCACACCTCGCCGTCCTTGGTGTTGAGCACCTGGATGCGGAGCTCGTCATCGACCAGCTGCAGCAGGTCCTTGTCCGGGCTGACGATGACCGCGGGCAGGCCCATGGCCGCCGATTCCCGGGCCAGGGTGCCCATGACGTCGTCGGCCTCGTAGCCGTGCAGCTCCACGATGGGGATGTTCAGGGCCTCCACCAGCTGGCGGATCATGGGGATCTGCGGGCGCAGGTCCTCGGGCATGGCATCCCGGTTGGCCTTGTATTCCGGATAGATCTCGTGCCGGAACGTGGGCTCCGGCGTATCGAAGACGCAGGCGATGTGCGTCGGCTTGTGCTTCTCCAGCAGCTGCAGCACCAGCCGCGTGAACGTATAGGCCGCCCCGTTCTTCAGCCGCGGATTGGCGAAGTAGCTTCGAAAAATGAAGGCGAAGGTGTCGATCAGATAAAGGCGATCCTCAGCCACCGGCCACCTCCATGCTCAACGGCGAGGTCTCGCGTATCGGCGCAGCCGATACCGAGAGAATGAAGGCGAAGGCGTCGATGAGGTAGAGGCGGTCTTCGGACATGCCCCCAGTCTGGCAGGGCAGACTGGAAATCATGCCCTCTGCCTGCCGGGACGATGCCGTGGGTGCACCGCCTTACCCGAGGAGTCAGCCATGAGCCTGCGATCCATCCTGACCATCACCGCCATCTGCCTGGCCGGCACCCTGCAGGCCCAGGATCAGAAACCGAAAGCCCTGGCCCTCGTGAAGGAGGCCGTGGCCTTCGCCAAGAAGAACGGCAAGGAGGCCCTGCTGAAGGAGACCAACCAGGGCCAGGGGCGCTTCCATGTGAAGAGCGGCGATGACCTCTACATCTTCATCTACGACATGACGGGTGTCTGCCAGGCCATCGGCTTCCAGAGCCAGATGGTGGGTGTGAACCGCTGGGGCGTGAAGGACCCGGACGGGAAGCTCTTCCTCCAGGAGATGATCAGCCTCGCCAAGACCAAGGGGAGCGGCTGGGTGGACTACAAGTACCCCAATCCCAAGAGCGGGAAGATCGAAGCCAAGACCTCCTATGTGGAGTTCCTGGACGGCTGGATGGTGGGCTGCGGCATCTACAAGTAGCTCAGCCCAACCCATAGAAGCGGCGCATCACGGCCTCCCACCAGGCCGCCGGCAGCAGGGCCTTCAGCTTGCCCACCCAGAAGGCATCCCACCCCACCGTCATCCGGCGCGGCGGCCGGCTGGCATTGAGGGCCTGGAGCAGCTTGCGCGCGCAGGCTTCCGCAGTCATGCCGTAGCGTTCCGCCTGCCGCTTCCGGCCATGCAGGTAGTGGGCGATGACGGCCTCGTACCGCGTGCCCCGGGCCCGTTCCGGCAGGTCCCCCCAGGCCCGGGCCAGGGTGTCGCGGAAGGCGGTCCGGACGGCGCCCGGCTCCACCAGGACCACCGCCACCTGGCGCCCCACCTCCAACTGCAGGCTTTCCGCCAAGGCCACCACGGCATGCTTGGAGGCGTTGTAGGGACCGGCCAGGGGAATGGACAGGCGCCCGAGCATGGAGGCCACCTGCAGGATCCGCGCGCCGGGCTGCTGGCGCAGCAGGGGCAGGAAGGCGTTGGTCACCATATGCAGGCCGATGACGTTGGTCTCGAACTGCGCCCGGAGTTCCTCCGGATGGAGGAGCTCCAGTGGACCCACCTGGGCGTAGCCAGCGTTGTTCACCAGGGCCTTGAGGGGCAGGTCCGCGCAGGCGGCGGCCGCGGCGGCAATGCTGGCGGCATCGGTCACGTCCAGCGGCAGGATGCGCAGATCCTCCCCCGGCGGCAGCTCCGCCAGGGCATCGGGGTTCCGGGCCGTGGCCACCACGCTCCAGCCCGCTTCGCGGCAGAGTGGCACCAGGGCGCGCCCAATGCCCGTGGAACAGCCTGTGATGAGGACCCAGTGGCGCATCCGTCCATCCTTTCACACCCTGCGAAAACGGGGCGCCCTCGGCGCCCCGTTTTCGCAGCCACCGCCTTCGGCGGGTCACTTCTTCTTCGCAGGAGCCTTGGCGGCACCCTTGGACTCCACTTTCTCGGTATGGCCCGAAGGCCATACGCGAGACCTCAAGGGTGGACATCCTGTCAATCGGGTCACTTCTTCTTCGCAGGAGCCTTGGCGGCACCCTTGGACTCCACTTTGGTGGCCACCTGCTTGTAGCTGACGGTCACCTTGTCGCCGGCCTTGAGGGCATCCTTCCCGGCGGTGCCGCCGTCCGTGTAGAAGCGCCACTCCTCCTTGCCGAGATCGAGGGTGAAACTGTCGGCAGCCACTTCCTTCACGACGCCGGTCTTCTGGTAGCTGGCCGCGGCGGCGGCCCAGCCCAGGGCTGAGCCGAGAATGGCGGTGGCGGCCAAAGCCGCGATGGACTTCATGCGCATGGGACTCTCCTTGGAAAAGGTGTCCCAAGGCTAGCAGGATCAGACGAACACCAGCAGGCCGAGGAGATAGAAACTGAGCTCCGGCTTGAGCTCGAAGCGGGGACGGCCGGCATTGAAGCGCTCATGGTAGTACCACTGGTACACCAGCGGGTAGACCAGGGCGGAAGCCATGATGGCCGCCTCCCAAATGGCGCTCGGGGCACGGGATGGGATGGTGAGGCCGATCAGGACAAGCAGGATGCCTGAGAGCAGGGCGATGAGGACGCGCTTCGCGGTCTGCTTGCCCAGCAGGATCGGCAGCGTGTCGCGGCCGAGCACCTGATCATTCTGCATGTCGCGGATGTCGTAGATGACCGTGCGCGAGAACCCCAGGGCCGCCACCAGCACGATGGCGGCGAAGGCGTGCAGATCCCAGCGTCCGCCCTTCACCCAGATGGGCATCACGACGGCGACGATGCTGAGGGCGGCGGCCACCAGGACATCCTTGGCCCCGGGCAGCACGCTGAGGCTGACCTGGTGTTTCCCCAGCCGGAGTCCGCGCTTGTAGGTGGAACCGAGGATGCTGGCGGAGACCACGATCAGGAGCGCGCGCCAATCCACGAGGGCGGCCGTGCCGATGGAGACGACCAGGGAGGCGCAGGCGATCCCCAGGAGGATGCTCCGGTTCTTGACCAGAAACCGCTCCCGGCCGGGCCCCTTCGCTCCGAGGCCCATGGGGTCCAGAAATGGGCTCAGCAGGTACATCGCCAGGACGTAGGACCCCGTGATCAAGGGCGAGCGGAAGCCCAGCGAGAGCCCCAGCCACTTCTGGACGCCCAGGGTGGCGAGGGCGGCACCCACGGCCAGCACTACCGGAGTCGCGAAGGCGCTGCTCATGAAGTGGGCCAGCTTGCCCGGGGCACCGCCCACCTCCTCCAGCACCTCCACCACCTCGTCCACCAGCCAGGTGGGCGTGGAGGCACCCGCGAGCACGCCAACGGTCTCCTTGCCTGTGAAGCTGCCCAGATCCAACTCGGAGGCCGTCTCCACATATTGGACGGGCTTGCCGTAGTGCTGGGCCAGTTCGGCCAGGTGCTTGGTGTTGCTGGAAGCCTTGCCGCCCACGACGATCACTGCGTCCACGGTGCGGGCCAGCTCCCGGGCCTCATCCTGGCGCATCCAGGTGTCCTCGCAGATGGTGTTCTCCAGGACCGCCTCTCCCGCGCGGCTCCGGATGTAGTCGCTGATGATGTGGTAGTCCTTCACCGTGAAGGTGGTCTGGGCCACCACCAGCACCTTCCGCAGCTGTTCGTCGGTCAGGGCCTCCGCTTCGGCCATGTTCGAGACGATCACCGAGCCGCTCTCGGCGAAGCTGCGGTGGGCCACGCTCTCGGCATGGCCGTGGCTGCCCAGGATCACCGTGAAATAGCCCTTGGGGCTCCACTTCTTGATCTTGTGGTGGACCTTGGCCACCTCGGGACAGGTGGCGTTCACGATCTTCAGCTCGCCCCTGGCCTGCCGCTCCTTCAAGCCCCGCAGATCCTGGATCGGTATGCCGTGGGCGCGGATCACCACCGTACCGCTCTGCACCTGGTCCGGGCCCTCGGCCACGGCCACGCCCCGCCTCCCGATGAGTTCCAGGGCCTGGGGATTATGGATGAGGGGCCCCAGCGTCTGCACAGCACGGCCATCGCGGCGGACCGAGGCCTCCAGCACCGCGTCCATGGCCCGCTTCACGCCCCAGCAGAACCCCGCTGTCTTGGCGACGATGACTTTCATGCAGTCCCCACAATCCTGACCGAGTTTGTCAGGTTATTCATCATAGCCCCTGCCGCGCCCCTGCGCACCCGATCCGGACGACATGGAACGGCCGAAGCAGGATTTCCCTGGCCCTCCTCCGGGGCTTGGCGGCGGGTTTCTTGTCTTTCGCGCGTTTGTTAGATGGGATCGGCCTCCGGAATCCCGGAGGCATCCTCGGTGCCAACGCTGACGAGTTTGGCAATCACCAGGTCACCCGCCACGTTCAGGGTCGTGCGGCACATGTCCAGGAAACGGTCGACGCCCAGGATGAGGCCGATGCCCTCGGCCGGGACGCCCACCTGGGTCAGGAGCACCACGATCAGCGGCAGGGAACCGCCGGGGACCCCCGCGGTGCCTATCCCCGCCAAGATCGACATCAGCACCACCAGGAACTGCTGGCCGAAGCTGAGGTCCACGCCATAGACCTGGGCCAGGAAGAGCACCGTGACCCCTTCGAAGAGGGCCGTGCCGTTCTGGTTGGCGGTGGCCCCCACGGTCAGCACGAAGCGGGAGATCCTGGGCGGGAGCTTCAGCACCTGCTCGGCGGTCTCGAGGGACATGGGCAGCGTTGCGTTGGAAGACGCCGTGGAAAAGGCATAGAGAAACAGATCCCGACAGGCCTTCCAGAATTCCCAGGGCGAGGTCTTGGCCACGACCTTCAGGAAGAACCCGTAGACCACGAAGAACTGCAGGGCGAGACCGAGGACGACAATGGCGGCATAGAAGGCGACGTTGCCCAGGAAGCCGGCCCCCATCCTGTAGGCGGTGTTGAACACCATGCCGAAGATGGCGAAGGGCGCCAGCACCATGGCCAGGTCGATGATCTTCAGGCAGGCCTGGAAGGTGGCCTCCAGGCACCGCACCAGTGGATGATCGTCCTCCTTGATGACGGTGCTCAGAGCCCACCCGAAAAAGAGGGCGAACACCATCAGGGCCACGATCTCGCCAGAAAAGGCCCGGGCGGCTGAGTCGATGGGATTCTGGGGGAGCAGGTCCACGAGGTACTGGTACCAGGGCTTGGCGGTCACGGTCTTGACCGATTCCTGGAGTTTCAGCACACCGGAGTTGCCCGCCAAGGCCACGCGGTCAAACACCAGGCCCACGCCGGGCTTGAAGAGGTGGGTGGTGAAGATGGCGATGAGGACGGCCAGGCCGCTGAGCAGGATGGTGTAGAGAAGCGATTTCCCCGCCACCCTTCCCAGCCCCCGGCCCTTGCCCAATTCCATGACTCCCAGCATCAACGCGGAAAGGATGAGCGGCACGACGACCATGAAGATCAGCCGCAGGAAGGTCGCCCCCACGAACGTGAAGAGCTCGGTGACCTTCGCCATGAAGGCGTGCTCGCCGGCTGGCAGGAAGTAGTAGCCAAGCAGGCCGCCCAGTACCCCGAGGCTGAACCCCAGCAGCAGCCTGTAGTGTTGCTTCATGGCAACGCCTCCTCGAAGTGGACGGATTGGATCTAGGAATGGTCAGCCCAGCGGCCGGGAAAGCAAAGGCCCCAAATGGAACAACCAGCCGGACGGACCTGACCGCCTCGCCAGCTCGGGGATCAGGGGCCCATTTTGGACTGCAGCCGGGCCTTGGACGCCCCTGGCTCCCAGCCCCGGGCTGGCCCGCTCCGAGAGTACAAACCGGGGCCCCCGCCTCTCGACGGGGGCCCGTTCTGACGCGGGTCCGCTCAGTCCTCAGCCACTGCGAAGGCGGGCGTGGCCGACCGTTCCTCCTTGGCGGGCTCAGCTTCCTCGGCGTTCCTCCAGCCCCAGGCGCCGATGACGGCCTTGAAGGTGAAGAGGATGACGGCGAGGGCGCCGAGGCCGAAGAGGACGTCGCCAGGCATGCGCAGCCAGGTGAAGGTGCGCATGAGCGGGCTCTGTACGACCTCGGCACTGCGGGCATACCAGGTGCCGTGCTCGAGGCTCTGGGCGATCTGATAGAAGCCGCTGGGGATCAGCGAGAGCACGAGCATCAGAACCAGCCCGATGTTCAGGCCCCAGAAGCCGACCTTCAGCCACTTCTCATCCCAGGCCTTGTCCGGCGTCATGCCGCGCAGGGCGAAGAGCATGAGGGAGATGGCGAGGAAGCCGTAGACGCCGAAGAGCGCGGCATGGCTGTGGATGGGCGTTGTGTTCAGGCCCTGGCCGAAGTAGAGCACCGAGGGCGGGTTGATGAGCATGCCGAAGACGCCGGCGCCGATGAGGTTCCAGAAGCACACGGCCGCGAAGAACTTGAAAGGCCACTCGTAGCCGCTGCCGATGGCCTTGCCGGCCTTGAGGCTCTGGGCGATCTCGAAGCCCACGATGGTGAGGGGCACGATCTCCAGGGCGCTGAACACGGAGCCCAGGGCCGAGATGGAGGCCGGGGATCCGGTGTAGTAGAGGTGGTGGAAGGTGCCGATGACGCCGCTGCCGAGGAAGAGGCCCATGGAGAGGCTCACGGCGCGCAGCGCGGTGCCTTCGCGCAGCAGGCCCATGCGGGTGGAGAGCAGCGCGATGGCGACGGTGGCGAAGACTTCGAAGAAGCCCTCGACCCAGAGGTGGACCACCCACCAGCGCCAGTACTCGGCCAGGGCGACGTGGGTCTCGCGGGTGTACATGAAGCCCGCGGAGTAGAACAGCGGGATGGCGATGGCCGACAGCACGAAGAGCTTCAGCAGGCCCAGGCGGCCCTTCTCACCCTTCAGGGCCGGGATCAGGGCGCGGAACACCAGCACCAGCCAGATGAGCATCCCCACCGTCAGCAGGATCTGCCAGACGCGGCCCAGCTCGACGTATTCATAGCCCTGGTGGCCCAGCATGAAGGAACCGGAGAGCTTGCCCAGGACGGCCTGGTGGGCGCCGGCCAGCGCGCCGACCACGACCACCACGAGGGCCGCGAGCAGGCCCGCCACGCCGAACCACTGGCCCTTGGGCTCCTTGGCGCTGAGTTTGGGGCCCAGGTAGAGGCCCGTGGCCAGCCAGCAGGTGGCGATCCAGAACACGGCCAGCTGCAGGTGCCAGGTGCGGGAGGCCGCGTAAGGCAGGATGCGGGAGAGGTCCACGCCGTAAAGGGCGTTGCCTTCGACGGCGTCGTGGGCCGTCAGCACGCCCATGCCGATCTGCACCAGGAACAGAGCCATGGCCACGGCGAAGTAGAGGGCAGACCAGCGCTGGCTGGGGGTGGCGGGAGCCGCCGGGATGGCCTGGGGCGCAGGGAATTCCTCCGCAGGCTGGCTGGCGTGGTGCCAGACCATCAGGCCCACGCCCGCAATCAGCAGGATGATGGAGAGGATGCTCCAGAGGTGGCTGATGGGCGTGATGGTGTTGCCGACCAGGGGCTCCTGGGGCCAGTTCTGGGTGTAGCTGTGATCGACCCCAGGGCGGCGGGCCGCGGCGCTCCAGGCCGTCCAGAGCCAGAAGTCGGCCACCCGCTCGCCTTCCTGCAGGGTGGGGATCCAGCGGGCCGGGATGGCGGCATCCTTGTCGCCTTCGAACACGACCTTGGCCAGCTCGGCCCGGGTCTTCAGATAAGCGGAGGCCTGGGCGGCACCCAGGGTCAGGGTCCCGGTGGATGATTCATACTTGTTATTCTGAAATATGGAAATGATCCCAGCCTTGGCGTCCGCGGCAGAACCGCCCTGGGCCTTCACCCCATCCAGGGTGGAAGAAGCCCACTGGTGCAGCGCCTTGGCCGTCCAGTCCGGCGCCAGGTAGGCCCCATGGCCCCAGATGGAACCGATGTGCTGCCCGCCGTGCCCCAGGTAGCTGACCTGACCCTCGAGGATCTGGCCGGGCCCCACCAGCAGAGTGCCGTCCTCGGCCACCACTCGCTGCGGAATCGGCGGCGCGTTCTGGGCAATCTGCCGCCCGCCCAAGCCCAGCACGCCGAACCCCGCCAGGAGCACCAGTAACACCAACCACCATCTTGCCTTCATTGGAACCTCCATCAGGGCGGCTCTGCTCGCCGAAAAACAGTGTTTCACATATTTTCTATATTTAGGACCAACAATTCTTTATTGTGATCCAGGACACCCACCTCCTTCCTCTGGGACGGGCCGATATGGCAAAACCCCTGCCCAATTGTCGGGATTCCAAGTACCTTGGGCTTGGTTCTTCCGGTCTGTGAAAGGGAATCCGCGTCCATGGCCCACCCCGCCCTTCTGCCCGTCGTCCTCACGTGCAACACGGATCTGCGCTTCATCGACCTGATCCAGGTGGTGGGGGCGGAGTTCCTCAAGCACCTCAGCTTCACCCAGGAGGACGGCGAACGCCTCTGGCTGGCCATCCAGGAGGGCATCGCCAACGCCATGCGCCACGGGAACAAGCTGCAGAAGGACAAGCCCGTGAAGGTCACCTTCACGCCCCGGGTGGACCGCTTCGAGATCCGCATCGAGGACCGGGGCCCTGGCGTTGACCTCGAGGCTTTGCCCGATCCCAACCTGCCCGAGAACCTGCTCAAGCCCGGTGGCCGGGGCGTCTTCTTCATGCGGCAGGTCATGGATGAGGTCCACATGGAGCGCCGGCCAGAAGGCTCCACCCTCGTGCTGGTGAAGGCGCGCAAGGTGCGCGAGCCGCACCCGTGAACCAGGACCAGTGGCGCCGTCGGGCCCTCTGGCTCTCCGCCCTGACCATCGCCTACAACCTGGTTGAAGGGGTCGTCTCCATGGCCTTCGGCTGGGCGGACGACTCCATCGCGCTGTTCGGGTTCGGTGCCGACAGCTTCATCGAGGTGGCCTCGGCCCTTCTGGTGCTCTGGAAGCTCCTGGACCACGGCAACCTCGCCCGCGAACGAAAGGCCACCCTGGGCATCGGCTGGCTCTTCCTCGCCCTGGCCGCGGGCATGGCCGGAGGCGCCCTCCTGCAGCTGATGGCCAGACACCATCCGCCCACCACGGTTCCGGGACTGGTCATCTCGGCCCTGTCCCTCGCTTGCATGGTCTTCCTCTGGCGCGCCAAGCGGCAGGCGGCCCAGGCCCTGGACAGCGCCACCCTGGAAGCCGACGCCGCCTGCAGCCTGGCCTGCATCCAGCTCTCGACCGTGCTCTTCGCCGGCAGCCTCCTGTTCCTGCTCCTACCCGGGCTGTGGTGGGTGGACGCGGCGGCCGCCCTGGGCCTCGCCCTGCTCATCGGCAGGGAGGGCCTCGGCATGGTGCGTGCGGCCCGCAGCGCCGCCTTCACGGGCGGCTGCGGCTGCGGGCACTAGGGACGCCTAGCCTTTGAGCCCCTTCACCCAACCGAATTCCACGACCGTCTTGGCGTAGAAGAGGGTGACCTCCTCCGCCTGGACCCGTGTCAGAAGCCGATCGGCCTCCGCCTCGGTCACAATGAACTCCACCACCACCGGCAGCTTTCCAGACAGCTCGAAGAAGTGGTCCTCGTGAAGCAATCCGTGGCGGCCGAAACCGGCCATGGCCTTGAAGGCGGAGCCGCCGTTCAGGCCCAGCTGCCGCGCTTGTTCCAGCAGCCACTCATAGACCAGGACATGGTGGTGCTTCCGGTCCTCCTGGACGTAGAACCTCAGGCAGATCCCTTGCATCAGAGCCCCCTCAGCCTCTCAGAACCATTCTGACGGTCGCCATGCCCAGGAAGGTCAGCAGCAGCGATCCCGCCAGATGGGATGACACATGCGCCAGGGCCCAGCCGTATTCCCCCCGGCCCAGCAGGCTTACGGCTTCGGCGGAGAAGGTGGAGAAGGTGGTCAGGCCGCCGAGGAAGCCCGTGATCACGAACAGCCGCAATTCCGGAGACAGCCCCGGATGCTGCGAGAAGAAGGCCACCGCCAGGCCCACCAGGTAGCCCCCGACCAGGTTCGCCGAAAGGGTGCCCAGGGGCAGTGTGGGGAAATGGGCGTTCAGCCAGGTCCCGAAACCCCAGCGCAGCCAGGCGCCCAGCGCGGCGCCGATACCCACGGCCATGGCCGCCCCTAGGTTCATCGGGGTGCCTCCCCAGCCAGTGGCCCCAGCCAAATGTGCTTCATTTCACCAGCTCTCCCGCCCGCACAAACCGCACCCGCCCCTTGCTGCGAGGCACCAGCTTCTCCAGGGCCTCCACCGTCTCAGGATAGATGTGCCCGATGATCAGCGCGGCCCCTTCCTTTTCGGCCAGCTTGAGCGCCCGCTCCCACTGCTTTTCCATTTCCGGGAAGGTCTTGTCGTCATCGAGGAAGACGCGGCGCTGCACGGCGGGAATGCCCAGCTCCTCGGCCAGGTCGAAGGCCACGCTGTCCTTCTCCGTGCGGCTGTCCACGAAGAAGTACTTCCGCGCCTTGACCTCCTGGAGGACCCAGCCCATGCGCGTCCGGTCGGGCGTGATGCGGCTGCCCATGTGGTTGTTCACGCCGGTGCGGTGGGGGATGTCATCCAGGGCCATCCGCACCCGGCGGCGGACCTCGGCTTCCGGCAGATTGTAGAGGATGGCGTTGGGCCCGGGATCGCGGCCGGGACCCGGGTAGCCGATGGGTTCCATGGGCAGGTGCAGCATCACCTCCTTGCCGAGGCGGTGGGCGATGTCGGCGCTCTCGCGCGTGTGCTCCTGGTAGGGCAGGACCGCGACGCTGAAGGGCACTGGCTGGCTGCACAGGCGGGTGACCAGCTCGGGCTGGATGTAGCCGAGGTCATCGATGACCAGGGCGAGGCGGGGAAGCGGCTGCGCCGGTTCCGGGCTCAGAGGCTTGGCAGCCTCAGAGCTGGGCTTCGTCTTCGGTTCCGCCAGTTTCTTTTCGGGTTTCTTGGATTCGGGCCTGGGAGCCTCCTTCTTCGCCGGAGCCTCCCGGCGGTTGCAGCCCTGCTGGCCCAGCAGCAGCCCTGCGCCCAGTCCCAGGGCGAGCATGAGCAGGGCCCAACCCGCCAGGACCAGGGTGGACGTGCGCCGGCCCTTGGCTCGGGCCAACCTAGGAGGCCTTCACAGGAACCGGAGGTGCCGCGGGAGGCGGCGCCTGGAGGGCCGTCAGGACGCGGGCCAGCGCATCCTCGGTGTCGGCCATGCGCAGCACCTGGTCGGGAACGATGCCCTGCCGATCCAGCTTCTCGCCCCCGAGCCCCACCCAGCGCCGGGAGACCAGCTCCACCGCCCCGCCCTGCTTGAGGGCGAAACGCGTGCGTTCCACGCCCAGGCCCGGCGTGCGCTCGCCGAAGGTCCGGATGCCACCCTTCTTCAGGCAGGCGGCGAGGACCTCCGAAGCCCCGAGCGTGGACCGCCCCATGAGAAGGGCCATGCGGGCGAAGGAGGTTCCGGTGCCCGCCACCGCAATGCCGCGCTCGGGTTTCCCGGCTTCCTGGAGCGTGGCGAAAGCGCCTTTCATGCCCAGCAGGCCAGCCACCGCGGCGGCTTCTTCCACAGAGCCCTTCTGGCACTGGCGCAGGTCCAGGACCAGGGTCTGCCCATGATCCGCGGAAGCCAGGGTTTTCCGAATCTCCTCGGCCCGTCCCGGCCCCAGGTCCGGCAGGGACAGGAGCAGGGCACTCTGCCCCTGCTTGAGGGTCAGGGCGCCAGGGGCCAGCCGCTGGCGGGTGATGGTCGTCTTGGTGAGATCGCCGGTGGCGTTGTAGCGGTAGAGGTCGAGGGAGGATCCCTCAGGTCCGCGCAGCTTGCGTTCCAGGGCCCAGGCACTGAGCCGCCCCACGGAATCGCCATCCACCTTGCGGATGACATCCCCGGGCTGGAGGCCAGCCTTCGCCGCAGGTCCGCCGGGCGTCACGGCGAGCACGGTGGCATAGATGCCGCGCTTGACAACCACCAGGCCGGCCTCGGCCGGACCGGGATCGGGCAGCCGCACATCGTCGGCGGTCAGGTAGGCGTTCAGGGGGTGGGAACGCTCCAGTACCGCCTGGACGCCGCCCGAGACGACCTTTTCCATGTCGGGCGAGTCCACGTAGTTCTGCTGCACCAGGGACAGCACATCCTGGATGTCGGAGAGCCCCGCGAGGGGATCCTGGACTGGGGCCTTGGCTCCGGCCTTCGGCTGCGGCTTTGGCGGATTGCCCTGCTGCAGGACGGGCAAGGTGAAGGCCGCCACCAGGGGAAGCGACAGGACCGAGAGCCAGGTGCGCGCGTGCATGCGGACAGTGTACGAGGAAACGGCCCAGGGACCGCCGGCTATCGGTCAGACGGAAGCCTAGGCCTTCAGGTCCAGGGTGGCCTGGGCCAGCTCGTCCGCGGTTTTGAGGACCTTGAGGTTGGCCTTGTACATGAACTCGAACGCCAGGCCCTGCACAGCCTCACTGGCAGGATCGACATTCGAGGGTGCGGAGCCGGCGGGCGCGGGGTCTGCGGAGACCCCCGACACCCGCACCCCCCCCGAGGCTTCAGCCACCAGGTCGACGCGCTTGGCCTTGTATCCGTCCGACAGCTGGTTGGCCACGTTGTTGGCCTGCACGGCCAGCCCGGCGCCCGAAGCGCGGAGACCGGAGAGTGCGATGCCGACCACGTCCATGGGGAACCTATCGGCTTCCGCCGGGTAGGACTTGACGGTTTTTCATCAGGCGTTCTTAGAGCCCTGGAACCAGTTGCTACCGGACTGGAAGCCCTTCTGCTTGACCGCCATCTGGGCATGCCGGTCCAGGGCGAGTTGGATGAGCCGGGTCAGCAGTTCCCCGTAGGGCACGCCGCTGGCCGCCATCATCTTCGGATACATGGAGATGCTGGTGAACCCGGGGATGAAGTTCAGCTCGTTGAGGAAAATCCGCCCCGTCAGGCGCTCAAGGAAGAAGTCCACCCGGGCCATGCCGTAGCCATCCGAGGCCGCGAAGGCCCTGGCGGCCAGCTTGCGGACCAGGTCAGCCAGCTCTTCGGGGATCCGGGCCGGGATCTCCGTGCGGCTCTTGCCGTGGAGGTACTTGTCCTCGAAGGTGTAGAACTCGTCGGCCACGATCACCTCGCCGGGCTTGGAGACCAGGGGTTCGTCCGCGCCCAGTACCGCCACCTCGATCTCGCGGATGTCCAGCCCCTGCTCCACCAGCACCCGGCGATCGAAGGTGAAGGCCCGATCAAGGGCCGCAGCGAGGTCCCCGGCCTGCTTCACCTTCTCAACGCCGATGCTGCTACCCAGGTTGGCGGGCTTCACGAACAGAGGCAGGCCCAGCTTCCCGCAGTCTGCGAGGCAGACGGCCCGCTCGCGGGTCCAACGCTCCTCCGTGAGGCCCACGTAGGGCACCACCGGCAGGCCCTCGGATTCCCACAGTCGCTTGGTGATCCACTTGTCCATGCCCGCCGCCATGGCCAGCAGGCCGGCACCGGTGTAGGGGCGGTGCAGCAGCTCCAGGTAGCCCTGGATCTGCCCATCCTCGCCGCCGGCCCCATGCAGGGCATTGAAGAAGAGATCCGGCAGGGGCGTCGCCTCGGCGCCCTGCTCCAGGGGCAGGAAGGGGTGCTCGCTGCGCTGGGGCAGTTCCCCTGCGGCCAGTCGCGCGAAGGGATCGCCGGTCACCACCCATACGCCGTTCCGCGCGATGCCCATGGGCCGCACCGTGAAGCGGGCCGGGTCCAGGTGCTCCGCGATGGCCCGGGCCGTGACGATGGAGACTTCGTGCTCGGGGGATTCCCCGCCGAAGAGGAGGCCAACGCTCATTGTTTCGTGCATGCGACCACTGTACTCCCAACCCGCGCAACTTTGACACCTGTGCGCGACCGATGCGCTAGGCTAGGGCCTACCTTTCGGAGCAACCGTGCGGTCGGCCATCTACCCAGGCTCTTTCGATCCCGTGACCCTCGGCCACTGGGACCTCATCCAGCGGGCAGCCAAGCTCGTGGACCGCCTGGTGGTGGCCGTGCTGCACAATCCCGCCAAGACCCCCGCCTTCACCGTCGAGGAAAGGGTGGCCATGCTCAAGGAGCTGACGGCCCCCCTGCCGAACGTGGAGATCACCACCTTCCACGGCCTGCTCGTGGACTTCGCCAAGGCCCAGAACGCCCAGTTCATCGTCCGCGGCGTGCGGGCCTTCAGCGATTTCGAGTACGAGTTCCAGATGGCCCTCATGAACCGCAAGCTGGCCCCGGAGCTGGAGACCGTCTTCCTCATGCCCAAGGAGAAGTACGCCGCCGTGAGCAGCCGCCTGGTCCGTGAGATCGGCACCATGGGGGGCAACCTCTCCGAGCTGGTGCCCGAAGCCCTGCGGGAGCGGGTGGCGCAGCGGCTGGCCCAGTAGGGGCCTCCCAGCACCCACGGGCCTGGAAACTGAAGCGGCCGGCCCGTCGAACCGATACTCCAGGCAAGATGCTGCGCCACCTATCCCGAGCCCTCCGGCTGCTCTGCCTGCTGCTGGCCCTTCCCCTCCCTGCCCAAGTGGAGGGCAACTTCCCGGTCCGCCGCTACGGGACCGACCAGGGCCTCGGCAGCGAGGTGGTTTCCGCCATGGTCCAGGACCAGGAAGGCCGGCTCTGGGTCGGCACCGAGGGGGGCCTCTGCTTCTTCGATGGCACCCGCTTCTCCTCCTTCCCGGGTGCTCTGCCTTCTGGTTTCGTCCTGAGCCTCTCCGTGGATCAGGACGGCTCCTTGTGGGTGGCCACGGACGGTGGACTGGCCCGCATCCACCATGGCAAGTCGCAGATCTTGGGTGAAGCCCACGGCATCCCGCGGGGCTCCATCCATGAAGTGGTGAGGGACGCCGAGGGCCGGCACTGGATCCTCGCCTCCGATGGCATCCGGATGGAACAGTCACCCGAACGGTTCACCGTTCCCGTCCCCTGGCCGGGCCAGGAACCGCCGACCCACCTGTTCGCCGACCCCTCCCTGTCCGGGGCCTGGGCCACCACCTTGCGCACCATCTGGCATTGGAAGGGGACTGGCTGGACCCAGATCCCCCCACCCAAATTCTCACCCGGCGAGACCCTGCGGGATGTGGCGGTGGACGGCCTGAAAGACCTGTGGGTGCGCACCAGCAGCGCCCTCTGGCGCCTACCGTCCGAAGGCCCCCGCACCTGGATCAGAATCCGGATGGCCGGCGGCTACAGCCATATCTCCAAGCTCAGCCGGGATGCGCAAGGCTGGGTCTGGGTGGACAACACCGAGGGGCTGTGGCGCGTCCGGGGCGACCGCCGCGTGCAGTTCGGCCACGCCCAGGATGATGCCCGCGGCGGCATGGTGGACCAGGAAGGCGGGTTCTGGTTCCGCACCGACAAGGGCGTCCTCAGGGTCCTCGGGCACACCCGCTGGCACAACTACCCACCCCCGTACGGGCTCCCCCTCGACACCACCTGGCAGATGGTCCGGGACCGTCAGGGCCGGCTCTGGGTGGGCATGGACAAAGGGCTCTGGGTCGAGGACGGGAAGCGGTTCAGACAACTCCTGACCGGCCGGTTCCTGAACCTGGCTCTCGGGAAAGGCGATGCCTTGTGGGCCTCGGGCAGTCCGGCGGGAACTGTCCACCTGGTGGACACGAAGCGCCTGACCACCAGGTCATTCAGGATCGAGGCCCTGCCCGTGGCCAGGATCACGGCCGGGCTGACCGTCGACCGGGAGGGCCGGCCCTGGGTGGCGAACGAGGATGGCACCATGGTCCGGGGCGCTCCGACGGCCACCGGCTGGTCCTGGGAACGCGTGCCCCTGGGTGGACCTCCCCCCCGCGAGCTGCGGACCCTCCTGGCCCTGCCGGATGGCGAGGTCCTGGCGCTCTATGACCAATCGGCCGCCCTGTACTGGCGGAATGCCTGGCATCCGGTTCCGGACCTGCTGCCCGAGCTTCCCTATGTCGCCGCGGTCGGTGCCGATGGCCAGGTGGTCATTGGCTACAAGACCAGTCCCACGCTGACGGTCCACAAGCGGCAGGGTGACACGCTGGCCCGCACGGGGATCCTCGATTTCGCCGCCGGCTCGAAGACCCCTGTGGTCTACAGCGTCGGCATCGGCGCCAGCGGAACGATCTGGGTCGGCACCGGCCTCGGCCTCGGTTGTGCCGATGCCAAGGAGCCTGGAAAGCTGCGCCTGCTGGGCTCGGAGGATCGCATCATCCACCCCGAGTGCAATCAGGGGTCCCTTCTGGTGGAGAGGGACCGGGTCTGGATCGGCACCCCCTCCGGCCTCATGAGCCACGACCCGCAACCCCTGCCACCGCCGCAGGCCCTGCTGCCTCCGGTGATCCTCTCCGTCCGGGTGGCCGGCAAGGAACTCGACCTGCGCGAGGCCGATCCGGAGCTGCCCCGGGACCGCAATGAACTCGAAGTGCTGTTCATGGTCCCCAACTACCAGATCCAGGACGCCCTGGTCTACCAGGCCCGGCTGTCCGGCGTGGATGCCGACTGGACCCGCCCGGAAACCCCCTACCTCCGCTACATCGGGCTCCCCGCAGGCCCGCACGTGCTCGAGCTCCGCGGCCAGACTCGGGAAGGGGTCCTGGGCCCGGTGACCCGGTTCCAGTTCCGGGTCCGGCCGGCCTGGTGGGAGCGGTGGTGGGTCCGTGTCCTGGGGATCGTCGGCCTGGGCGGCCTGGTCCTCGTCCTGGTGAAGGTCCGGCAGGCACGCCTGGAACAGCGCAACCGCGAGCTGATCGACGAGGTGGCCCGGCAGACCACGGACCTGGTGGCCGCCTCCAAGGCCAAGAGCGCCTTCCTGGCCAACATGAGCCACGAGCTGCGCACACCCCTCAACGCCATCCTGCTGTATTCAGAAATCCTGCAGGAGGACATGAAGGATCCCGCCCTGGGGGGGCTCCGGCAGGACGCAGGCAAGATCCACAGTGCCGGCCAGCACCTCCTGGGCCTCATCGACGACATCCTGGACATGTCCAAGATCGAGGCCGGCCGCCTGCGCCTGGAGCTTCAGGAGATCGAACTCCGCCCCTTCCTGCACGACCTGGATGCCACCATCCGCCCCCTGGTCGAGAAGAACGGCAACCGCTTCACGCTGGAGATCCTGGAGGTGCCGGAGCGCATCCACTCGGATCCCACCCGCCTGCGGCAGATCCTCGTGAACCTGCTCAGCAATTCGGCCAAGTTCACCAAGCAGGGGCTGGTCCTCCTGAAGGCCTGGCCTGAGGAAGACCATCTCATGCTGCTGGTCCAGGACGATGGCATCGGCATGTCGCAGGCCCAGCAGGCCAGGGTGTTCGAGGAATTCGTGCAGGCGGACGAGAGCACCACGCGGAAGTACGGCGGCACCGGACTGGGGCTCACGCTCGTGAAGAAGTTCACGGATCTGCTGGGCGGGAGCATGACCCTGCGCTCCGAGCCGGGCAAGGGCACCACCTTCATCCTGAAGCTGCCCTGCGCCGGACCGGATCCCGATCAGGCCCCCGGGGAAGATCCCGGGGAACGCGCGCCCACCGGCTGAGCAGTCCCCGGATCAGCTCACGTCCGCCAGCTTCAGCCGGACCTGCTCTCGCCTCAGCCACGCGGTCTGGGCCTCACTGAGACCCAGGGCCAGGGCCCGGCCCGCGGCCTCCCGGCAGCGCAGGAGCAGGTCCCGGTCGCGGACGAGATCCGCCACCTGGAACTGCGGCAGTCCCGCCTGCCGGACACCGAAGAACTCGCCTGGGCCGCGCAGCTCCAGGTCCCGCTGGGCGATGCGGAAGCCGTCCTGGGTCTCGACGAGGGTCTGCAACCGCTCGTTCTCGGAGTCGCTGATCATGAGGAAGTGGCTGCGGTGCGCGCCGCGTCCCACCCGGCCGCGGAGCTGGTGCAGCTGGCTCAGGCCGAAGCGTTCAGCATGGTCGACCACCATCACCGTGGCATTGGGTACATCCACGCCCACCTCGATCACCGTGGTGGCCAGCAGGAGCCTCGCCTCGCCTGAGACGAAGCGGCCCATGCGGGCGGCCATGTCGTCGGCCTTCAGGCGCCCATGGACCACCTCGATGGCCTCGCCGGGGAAGACGCCCCGCAGCAGGGCCTCCATGGCCTGGATGTCCCGCAGCTGCACCTTGCCTTCCTCGGAGGGATCGATGCTCGGGCTCACGACGAAGGCCTGGCGGCCCTCGGCCAGCTCCCGGCGCACCTGCTCCCAGGCCCGGCCGGCCGCATCGGTGGAGTACAGCCGGGAGGTGATCGGCTGCCGTCCAGGAGGCAGCTCGTCCAGCACGCTCTGGTCCAGATCCCCGAACACGGCCAGGGCCAGCGAGCGGGGGATGGGCGTGGCGCTCATGACCAGCCAGTGGGGATCCCCGCCCTTCTCCTTCAGCGCCTCGCGCTGCTTGACGCCAAACCGGTGCTGCTCGTCCACCACCACCAGCTGCAGCCGGTGGAAGGTCACGGCCTCCTGGAACAGGGCATGGGTGCCGATCACATAGCGCGCCTCGCCGCTGGCGATGCGGGCCAGGGCGGCGCGCTTTTCCGCAGCCTTCATGCCGCCCAGCAGCAGCTGCACGGCTCCGGCCTCGTCGCCCAGGTAGCGCTGGAAGCTGGCGGCATGCTGGCGCGCCAGGACTTCCGTGGGCACCAGCAGGGCGCCCTGCCCGCCGGTTTCCGCCACCATCGCCATGCTCAGCAGGGCCACCAGGGTCTTGCCGCTGCCCACGTCGCCCTGCAGGAGGCGGTTCATCACCCGGCCCGAGGTGAGATCCTCCACGATCTCCCTGAAGGCGCGCCGCTGGGCCCCGGTGAGGTGGAAGGGCAGGAAGGAACGGAGGCGTTCCCGCAATTCGGGGGAGGTGGAGACCTTCTGCCCCGGCCGCTGCAGCCGCCCGGCCCGCCGAAGGGCCACTCCCAACGAGAAGGCGAAGAGCTCTTCCGAGGCCAGGCGCCGGTGGGCCGGCGTGGTGCCCTCCTCCAGATCCCGCGCCTCGGCCTGGTCCGGTGGGTCGTGCAGCAGGCGCAGGGCCGTGAGGGTGTCCGGCAGCTCCTTCGACAGCTCCAGGGGCAGCCAGTCCTCGCCAAGGTGGACACGGCCCAGGGCCTCGGCCACCAGCTTCTGGCGCACCCGGCCCGGAAGGGGCCCCAGCTTCCGGTAGAGGGGGAGGTACCGCCGGACCCAGCCGATGTCCCCGCTGCGCTCCATCACCTCGAACTGCGGGCCGCGCATCTCGACCCCGTGCCGCCCCATGGCGAGGCTCCCGAAGACCAGGAGCCGGTCGCCCACCTTGAGGGTGCGCCCCAGGTAGGGCTGGTTGAACCAGACCAGGCGCAGGGTGCCGGTGCCGTCCGCCAGCAGCACCTCCGTGAGGGCCATGCGCTGCACCCGCGTCGTGCTCTGGCGCAGATCCTGGATGGTCCCCAGCACCGTGACCAGACCTGGCTCCTGGGCCTCGAAGCCGCGCATTTCCAGGCTGCCCAGGGGCCTCAGGCTGCCCCGGTCCACATAGCGGTAGGGCAGGCTCCACAGCAGGTCCTGGAGCGTGTCGATGCCAGCCTCCTGCAGCGCCGCGGCCCGCGCCGGTCCCAGGCCCCGGAGGACCGTGACCTTGGAGGAGAGGGGGAGCGGAGCGAGCGACATGGCGGCTGACTCAGCCTATCCGCACCCCCATGGCCTCCACCATCCGGGCGACGAACAGGTCCCCGTACCAGGCCCCATGGGCGGGCTGCTCCAGCGCGCCGAGGCCCTCCATGAGCCCCGCGAGGTCTCGCACGCCCGCATCCACCAGACTCTGGATCTGGACGCGTGTCCGCCCGGGGCCGGCGGGCGGGTGATCCTCCGCCAGCCGCGCCAGGGCCGGGCCCAACTGGGGAAGTGCCGCCACACTGGCTCCGCCCAGGGCGCCCCAGCCGCCGCGCAGGAAGGCGTGCCAGAGAAGCCTGGCCTCCGCGAGGGTGTCGGCCTCGAGAAGGGTTCTCTCTGCGAAGCAGCGCGGCAGCGCGCCGGGGGCCATCCGGGCGACCCCGAGCTCAAGAGGAACGACATCTAGCAACGGGCCTTCCGGCAGGGACCCCAGCACCCAGAGCAGGCAGGCCTGCTCCCAGGGATCGGGACCGAACCACAGCACCGGCTCCGTGGATCGCGCCAGATCCCGCAGGTGAGACTGGTCGCCCATGTCAGCGGGAGCCAGGCCCCACCAGGTGGCCCGAAGGGAGATCAGACCCTCCTCCGCGGCCGCCCAGGGGCCCACGGCGGGGGAATCCCGCCACACGCGGAGTTCCCCAGGGAGGCCCGACTTCCGGTGGACGGCCGCGGCGGCATCCCCACAGTGGAGGTGGATCAGCCCCGGGGTGGACCGGATCACGCAAGACCCTTGAACAGCGTGAAGGTTCCACCCGTGGGATCGGTCACCACGGCGAAGCGGCCCACCTCGGGGATGTCCGTGGGCGGGACGCATCCGGTCCCCCCGAGCCCCGGCACCACGGCGAAGCGCTCGTCCACATCCGTCACGCCCACATAGGGCATCCAGTGGTTGGGCACGCCCTCCCACTCAGGGCCGGTCATGGGCATCAGTCCGGCCACCGCCTCCTCCCCCCGCAGAAAGAGTGTGTAGGTGCCGAAATCCATGGGCCAGTCCTGGGTGGTCCAGCCGAAGAGGGCCGTGTAGAAGGCGATGGAGGGCGCCACCGCCCGGGTGGTGAGCTCGTACCAGCTGAAGGCGCCGTGGCCCGCGGGCATGGGCGTGGTGGGATCCACCGGCGCATTCTGTTCGTAGAGGCCGAGCACCGCGCCGCCGGGATCGCCGATCACCGCGAACCGTCCCACGCCCGGGATGGGTGTCGGCGGCACATAGGGAGTGGCGCCCAGGGGCTTGACCCTGGCGAAGGTGGCATCCAGATCCTCGACCCAGACATAGCCCAGCCAGTGGCTGCGGGGCGTCTCCGTTCCCTGGGGCGGGATCTGCATGAGGGTGCCGATCTGGTCCTTCCCCCGGGTGAACAGGGTCATGGGCATTCCGCCCAGGTCCTCGTGGGCGGCGGACCAGCCGAAGAGGGCGCAGTAGAAGGGCTCGCAGGCCGCCGCATCACTGGCGTTCAGCTGGCTCCAGCAGAAGGCGCCGAAGCCGGTGGGAACGGGTTTGTCCGCCATGGGGTCTCCTCTTGTCAGGGATTGGGCCCCCAGCATACGACCGGGGCCACCCCGTGCCCAGGGTGGCCCCGAAAGGTTACATGGATAAAACAGTCTTAGACGTGCGTGGTGGTGCGGGCCATGGCCTTGACCAGAGCCTGCTCCAGATCGGCCCAGAGATCCTCGGGGCTCTCGAGACCCACGGAGAGCCGCATGAGGGACTGGGACACACCGGCGTGCTCGCGGGCATCGGCATTCACCACGCGGTGCGTGAGGGCGGCGGGATGCTGGATGAGCGTGTCCACGCTGCCCAGCGACACGGCCGGGGTCATGAGCTTCACCTCGGCCATCACCACAGAGGCCGCCTCGAAGCCGCCCACCAGCTCGAAGGCCATGAGGGAGCCGGGGCCCTTCATCTGGCGGCCCAGCAGGCCCTTCGGATCCTGGCCGGCGAGACCCGGGAAGTGCACCGCGGACACCGCGGGATGCTTGGCCAGACGCTCGGCCAGCACCTGGGCCCCCGCCTGCTGGGCGCGCACCCGCAGGGGCAGCGTGGGCAGGCTGCGGTGCAACAGGTAGGCCGCCAGCGGGTGCAACACGTTGCCGGTGATGACCCGGACCTTGCGCAGCTCCGTGGCCCAGTCCTTGTTGGTGGCCACCAGGCCCGCCAGCACGTCGCCATGACCGCCCAGGAACTTCGTGGCGCTGTGGAGGACCAGGGTGGCGCCCTGCTGGATGGGGTTCTGGAGCACGGGCGTCGCGAAGGTGTTGTCCACCAGCACGGGCACCTGGCCGGCCTGGCGAATCACGTCATCGAGATCCAGCAGGGCGAGCGTCGGATTGGCGGGCGTCTCGACGATGACCATGGCCGTGTCGGGGCGGATGGCGGCCGAAATGCCGTCAGCCTCGGCCCAGGTCACCTCCAGGCCCAGCATGCCCGAGGCCAGCAGGTGGTCCGTGCCGCCGTACAGCGGACGCACGGCCACGATGTGGTTGCCGCGCTGCTTGGCGGCCATGAGGCTGGCGGTCACCGCCGCCATGCCGGAGCCGAAGGCCACGCACTCTTCGGCGCCCTCGAGCTGGGCCAGGGCCTGCTCGTAGCGGGCCACCGTGGGGTTGTAGAGCCGCGAGTAGACGGGGCTGCCGATGGGCAGGCCACCCATGGCCATGGCCTCGAGGCTGCGGCCGCCCTCGTCCAGATCCTGCACGGGATAGGTGCTGCTGAGGTCGATGGGCATGGCATGGATGCCCTGCTCGTGCAGCACCTCGCGGCCGGCGTGGACAGCCTGGGTTTCCAGCGACTGGGGAAGCGAGGGATGGGCCATGACAGGTCTCCTATGTCCCCAATGTAGGTTCGATCGATTCGGTGATCCGCCGAATTGATTTCGTGAAACAATGCCAAATATGGAACTCGACCGAATTGACTGCGAACTAATAGAGCATCTTCAGAATGATGCTCGGCTATCCAACAAGGAACTCGCCTCGGCCGTGGGTCTGGCGCCCTCCTCCTGCCTGGCCCGGGTGCAGCGCCTGCGCAGTGAGGGCGTGCTGAAAGGGGCCCACGCCGAAGTGGATCCGGATGCCCTCGGCGTGGGCCTCCAGGCCCTCATCGCCGTGCAGCTCCGCCAGCACAGCCGCGCCCAGGTGAAGGCCTTCTGGAAGCACGTGCTGAGCCTGCCCGAAGTGCTCATGGTCTTCCACGTGGCGGGCACCCACGACTTCCAGGTCCACGTGGCCGTGCGCGACGCCCACCACCTGCGCGACCTGGCCCTGGACGCCTTCACCACCCGCCCCGAAGTGGCCCACATCCAGACCAGCCTCATCTTCGAGTGCGCCAAAGGGAAGGTCATGCCGAACTACCGGGCGGCAAGCCGCTGACCGCGGGACGATGGCGACATCCATGCGCCGCAGATTCCAGGGCAGAATGGGGCCTTTCGGGATGCTCCATGACCACCCTCGGCACGCCCTTGTCCCCCTCCGCAACCCGTGTCCTGCTTCTCGGCTCCGGCGAGCTCGGCAAGGAAGTCGCCATCGAGCTCCAGCGCCTGGGCTGCGAAGTGATCGCCTGCGATCGCTACGCGAATGCCCCCGCCATGCAGGTGGCCCATCGCAGCCATGTGTTCTCCATGCTGGACGCCACGGAGCTGCGCCGAATCGTGGCGCTGGAGCAACCGCACCTCATCGTGCCGGAGATCGAGGCCATCGCCACCCAGGCACTCCTGGATCTGGAGGCCGAGGGATTTACCGTGGTTCCTTCGGCTCGCGCCGCAAACCTCACCATGAACCGCGAGGGCATCCGGCGGTTCGCGGCGGAGGAGCTGGGGTTGGCCACGTCTCCCTACCGTTTCGTCTCCACCGAGGCCGAGCTGCGCGAGGCGGTGAAGGTCCTGGGCCTGCCCTGCGTGGTGAAACCCATCATGTCCAGCTCCGGCAAAGGACAGAGTGTCATCAAGACAGAGGAGCAGATCGACCAGGCCTGGGCCTACGCCCAGGAGGGGGGCCGGAGCGGGGCCGGGCGCTGCATCGTGGAAGGGTTCATTGCCTTCGATTACGAGATCACGGCCCTGACGGTGTCCGCCGTGAGCGGCATCCAGTGCTGCCCTCCCATCGGGCACATCCAGATCGACGGCGACTACCGCGAGAGCTGGCAGCCCATGCCCATGAGCGAAGCCACCTGGGACAAGGCCCAGGCCATCGCCCGGAAGGTCGTGAGTGGCCTCGGCGGCTACGGCATCTTCGGGGTGGAACTCTTCATCCGGGGGGAGGAGGTCATCTTCAGCGAAGTGAGTCCCCGTCCCCACGACACGGGCCTGGTGACCCTGGGCAGCCAGAACATGAGCGAATTCGCCCTGCACGCCCGGGCCATCCTGGGCCTGCCCGTCCCCTCCATCCGGTTGGTGTCGCCCGCCGCCAGCGTGCCCCTGCTGGGACATGGCGACGGTATCCCGAGCTTTCATGGCCTGGAGAAGGCCCTGGAGATTCCAGACAGCCACCTGCGCCTGTTCGGCAAGCCCGAATGCAGAGGCCACCGCCGCCTGGCTGTGGCCATCTGCGCCGCCCCAAGCCTGGAAGCAGCCCGGCGCAACGCCAGTATCATGGCCGCCGCCGTCACCATCGACCTGCAGTAGACCGGCCTATTCGGCTATGACCCGCTCGATGCGCCGGTCCGGCACCAGCCAGATGAGGGCCACCACCCAGTAGAGGCCGAACCCCAGCCAGCGGTTGCTGAAGGACAGCAGGATGGCCGTGGCGTAGATGGCGATGGAAATCTTCCCCTTGAGGTCGGTCCCCACGGCGATGGCGAGCGGAGAGCCCGACCTGTGGGCGTGGATGAGGCACTGGGTCAGCAGGTAGTAGGCGAGGGCCGCCATGAGCAGCACGCCGCCGTAGAGCGCCACGGGCCGGGCCGCGAAGTGGTTCTCGCCCATCCAGGCCGTGGCGAAGGGCACCAGGGACAGCCAGAACAGCAGGTGCGTGTTCGCCCAGAGGGTCGCCCCGTTCACCTTCTTCACGGCGTGGAGCAGGTGGTGGTGGTTGTTCCAGTAGATGGCGAGGTAGATGAAGCTCAGCGCGTAGCTCAAGAAGGTGGGCAGCAGCGTGGCCAGGGCCCCGAAGGAGTCCCCGTGGGGCACCTTCAGCTCCAGCACCATGATCGTGATGAGGATGGCCAGCACACCATCGCTGAAGGCCTCGAGCCGGTTCTTGCCCATGTCCACCCCCGGATCCGCGATTGTTCACGGCACCTGGCGGGGGGTCAAGCCTCCAGGTATCTCGCCGCCAGGCGCTGCAGGGTGGAGATCCCGCGAAAAGTGGCCTTCACGCCCAGGACCTTCTCGAACACGGCGTTGGAGAAGGTGGACTCGCTCTGCTTCGCCTGGCAGAGCCACCACACCTCGCGGCCCGCCGTTCGGAAGGCATCCAGCTCCGTGCGCAGCCCCTGGAGCCGCGCCTCGGCCGCGGCCCCCAGCGGCTCCTGCAGGAAGGCCACGTTCAGGGCCCGGGCCCCGGCCACCTCGGCAGGGCTGAAGGGGCAGCCCTCCACCAGGGCGGCCAATTCCCGGTCCGACCGGAGGAACGTGGCCGCCTCGAAGCCCAGGGCCTTCGCCAGGTGGCCTTCGATGCGCTTCCGGAGGCCCGTCTCGCCGGACTTCGCCCCATCGAAGACGACATTGCCGCTGGCGAGGAAGGTCTCCACCCGCTCCAGGCCCAGCTCCTCGAACAGGCCCGTCAGCCGCGCCATGGTCACGGTGTGGCCGCCCACGTTGATGGCCCGGAGGAAGGCGAAGGTGCGCGGCACCGGTCTTCCTACTTCCCGGCGCCCAGCGCGGACCACTGGGCCGCGAGGTTCGACTGGTTGCAGCGCAGGGCCACCGCCGCGGCCCGTGCCGGGAGCCCCGACCAGGGGTGCTTGCCGAAGCGCTCCCGCACGAGATCATCCGCCTTGCCAGCGTCTCCCAGCCACAGCAGGGCCTCCACCAGAGGTTCAAAAGTGCCTCGCCAGTAGTCCCCGGTCTCCGTGTTCTCCTGAATCTTCCCATCCTTCCGGATGACCCACTCCGTTCTCTGGTCCTGGGCTGCCTCCCACAGACGGTTCATTTCGATTTGGGGCATGAGGAGGTCCCGGATGCCGGTCCAGTCTTTCCGCTTGCGGGCGTCCTTCACATAGGCGTCGCGGACGGAATAGGGCGGCCAGTTCATGGCGGAATAGGTGGGTACCGGCACGAGGTTGTCCAGGAGTGGACGAATGGGTTTCCCTCCGAATGTGCGTGTCAACCCCAACCAAAGCTGCCAGTGGCTCCAGGAGGTGGGATTCCGGGCAAGGGCCCGCTCCACTTCGGGCGCCGCAGTTCGGCTCACCTCCTGCATGAGTGGGCTGTGAACAGCCGTCTCATCCGGAGTCAAGGTCCATGGGTTCTGCATCTCCAGCCAGTCTCCGCTGCGGAAGGTCGTGGCGAGCAGGTCAGCCAGTTCGCCCCAGATGGCCTGATCGTCTTCGGCGCTCAGCTGGAGCGGCGGCTTCTCCTCCTGCTGCTCCCTGGCCTTCGCTTCTTCCTTGGCCTCTCGCTCCTTCTGCTCCTTCACCGCATCGTACGATTCGTCCGCAGGGCGCATGGGTTCCACTTTCCCCCCCGTCCGCAGCAGGGTCTTTTTCGAGGCCCTGGGCCTGAGATAGCTGCACAGGGTCGCGCGCGCCTCAAGGTGGTCCGGATTGCGGCGCACGAAGTCCCTCAGAATCTGGATCACCGATCGGATTCCATTCTCCTCGACCACCTTCGCCATGGCCTTCGCGTCAGGAGCAGTCCCTCCTGTGGCCACCACCCGGGGCCCTGCCCCGAATAGCACCCACTGAGGTCGAGGCCCCGCCTGGTATTTCTGGCGCAGAAGGCTCTCCACTTCCGAGGCCTTGGACCCGTAGTAGGAAACTCCGATCTCCAAATCCATCCACTCGGGATCCGATGTCAGGGCATCGATCTTGGCTTTCCATTCGCCCTTGGGACCGTCCACCACCACCAACAGGGCGCCCTTGATGTCACTCAAGGTCCGATCCAACATCTGAGCCCTCGGGCTTAAGGGAGATGGCGCCTGAGCCTGAACCGGCAGCCAACCCACAGCGAATACCAGGCAAATCAACCACCGCATGTTCGCTCCGGAAACCATCGAGTCAGCATACCTGTGCCAGTGTTGGTCCGTGAATCAACGCATTGAAGCGCCGGTCAGTTCCCACTGCCCAGCGCCCGGTCCGCCAGGCGCCCCAGGTCCCCGCTGCCCTGGCTGTTGGCCAGGCTCTTGGCCAGAGCCACCAGCATGGCCTCGCTCGCCAAGGTCGGCAGGTGCGGCACCAGATCCGCGGCGGCGGCCACGGCGATCAGCTGGTGGGCGTGGTTGAAGGTGGGATCGTTGCGGGTGGCGGCCTCGGCGAGGGTCTCCAGCACGGCACCGGCCTTGCCGCCCCGGAGGAGGCTCTGGGCCTGGCCCATGGCCAGCGCGGCCTCGCTGTCCAGGATGGCCTCCAGCAGCGCCTCCGGCGCGACCGCGGACACCAGCCCAGGCTGCACCCGGTCCTCGGGCTCGTCCGTGGGGAAGAGGTTCACCAGGGCCGCGGCCTGGCACCAGATGCGTGGATCCGCGGGCCGGGTGCGGGCAAGGGTGGCCAGGTAGGCGAAGGTCCAGGCGGTCTTGCCTTCCAGGTCACGACGCGCGTCCAGCTGCTTCTCGGAAGCGGCCAGGACCAGGGCGGCCAAGGTGTCGCCGGAGCCCTGTCCCGCCTTCAGCCGCTCGGTGAAGCGATCCAGCAGGGCCACCAGGCCCAGGTCGCAGAGGTCGCGCACCTGGCTTTCAAGGGCCTCCCCGCCGAGGATGGCGTCGGTCCAGGGCACGGCCACCTCGGCCCCCACCAGCCGCTTGGCGGCGCGCCGGGCCCAGAAGGTGTCTTCGGGCGTGGCCGCCAGCCAGGCCGCGAGGCCGAACAACCGCCGGCCCGTGGCCTTCGGGTGCCCCAGGCGCCCGTGCAGCTCCGCCAAGTGATCGCAGAGGACGGCCTTGTGCCCGACATTGGCCATGTCCAGCTCCGTCAGCCGCCCCAGCCGCTGGAAATCGTCCAGCCCAGGCAGCTCGAAGCCCTGGGCCTCGGCGTAGGCCAGGCCGGGCCGGCGGGACTGGATGAAGCCCTCCAGGTTGCGCCAGCTGCCGCTGCCCTTGGCCGCCTGCACCTGGGCAGCCACCTGGCCCTGGCGCCGTCCCTCCGTGGCCGCCATGTGCAGCTGGGTGGCCAGGGCCCGGTGGAAGCTGCGTTCCCCCAGCAGGGGCTGGAGCCGCAGCACGGCCCGCAGGCCCGGCAGCCCGTGGGGCACGTGGGGCTGGTAGGCCTCCCAGTCGATGCGGGGGATGAGGGTCTTCAGCGCCTCCCGCACGGCATCGCGCACGCCATCGGGCTCGGAGGTCCGTTCGACATAGGCAGCAAAGAAGCCCTCGGAGGGTGTCTCGAGTTCCCGGCTCCATCTGGATTCCGCGCTCATGCGCCACCCAGGGGCAGGTTCCAGGCCGAGGCCACCAGCCGGGCCCAGTGGTGGTTCCAGGCCCGCTTCCAGACGAGGCTGCCCTCCTTCATGTCCGCAGCCTCGAGCCGCTGGCGAAGCTCCTCCCGCAGCGCCTCGGCCGCCGGACCCAGCGCGGCCTCGGCGAGGGCCAGCAGGGCGGCCCGGGCCTCCCGCTCCTGGTCGTGGTGGTCCAGGTAGCCCGCGGCCTCTGGCGAGGGGGCCGAGACCTGGAGGCGCCGCCAGGCCTCGAAGGCCGCCTTGGCCGCGGGATCCTCCCGCAGGGGCGCCTTCACCTGGATCCAGCCCTTCCCCGCTTCCAGCTCCGGCCCCGCGCGCAGCAGGGATTCGCGCAGCTTCACGGCCTTGGCCACGTCCCGGTCCAGGTGCTTGAGGGCTACGAAGGTGCGCGGCTTCTCGCGCTTCTCCCGGCGATCGAAGAAGGCGTTGAGCGCGGCCACCACCAGGTCCATGGGTACCGCCTCCGCCTCCCAGGCCAGCACCTGCCGGTAGTCGTCGGTGGACAGCAGCCCGGCCCGGCCCCAGGCCCGGAAGGCCCACTCGCGCTCCAGCCAGTCCTTCTCCTCCCGGGTGTAGGCCGTCACTTCGGGGCCGGCGCTTCGGGCACGAGCCAGGTGCCGTCCTTCAGGTGCAGCGCCCCCTGCTCCCAGCCGAGGATCTCCTCGGGCACGATCCGGGCCTTGGCGAACCCGCGGAGCCGGAAGGGCCCGGAGCCCAGGAGCTGACCCTTGCGGTCCCAGACCTGCAACTGCCAGAGGGTGCCCTGGTGTCCTTCGACCTTCAGGAACAGGCCCTGCCGGCCCTCGCCGCCCCAGACTGCCTCGGGCGGCACCGAGGCGGGCCGGGTGGGAACTCCGCGGCATCCATTCAGAAGCACCGCCAGAACCGCTGTCATCACTGGGATCGTCGAAGGTCGCGCCATGCCGACATTCTACCCGTTAGACTGGGAGAGAGGAGGGCGCCGCCCTGATCCGCGAACAGATCCGCTACAAGAGCAAGAAGGAGATCGACAAGCTCAGGGAATCCTGCCGCCTGGCAGCCAATGCCCTGCGCATCGCGGCCCGTGCCGCCCGGCCCGGCGTGAGCCTGCTGGAGCTCGACAAGATCGCCGAGACCTACATCCGCCAGCAGGGCGCCACGCCCAGCTTCAAGGGCTACCACGGCTTCCCCGGCACCCTCTGCACCTCCGTGAACGACAAGGTGGTCCACGGCATCCCGTCCAAATACGTGCTGCAGGAGGGCGACATCATCGCCATCGACTGCGGGGCCAAGCTGGATGGCTTCCACGGCGACACCTGTCTTACGGTGGGCGTGGGGAAGATCACCGAAGAAGCCCGGATGCTCATCCAGACGGCGCAGCTGGCGATGTTCGTGGGCATCGAGCACTGCCGGCCCGGCCTGCGCCTGGGCGACATGGCCACGGCCGTGCAGTCCTTCGCCGAGGAGCGGGGGTACTCCGTGGTGCGCGAGTACATCGGCCACGGCCTCGGCCGCGACCTGCACGAGGACCCCCAGGTGGTGTTCGCCGAGCAGAAGGCGGGCACGGGCTTCCGCATGGAACCGGGCATGACCATCACCATCGAGCCCATCCTCAACACCGGCAGCCACAAGTGCCTGGTGGAACCCGACGGCTGGACCGTGCGCACCAAGGACGGCGGCCTGTCGGCCCAGTTCGAGCACGACATCGCCATCACCCGGAACGGCCCGGAGATCCTGTCGATTCCCGATCCCGAATTTGAGCTGGAGGACGGACTGTAGGGCTGATCAGCCCTCAGCCCAGCGCCGGATTGCCTCTGGAGCTTCCAGATCGGGGCCTGCATAGCCCATCTGGCGAAGCACCTCGGCCACGGGCACGTTGCCCTCCCGGCCCCGGAACAGGGCCCGCACCACGCCCTCCGCGGCCAGGACTCCGCCGCGTTTCATGAAGCGCTGCTCCAGGAAGAACCACTTGGCGTCCCAGCCCAGCAGCCGGGTGTGCAGCTCGTAGGCTTCGAAGGGATCGAGGCTGCGGCGGTAGCGGATGGTGACGCCGCCCACCAGGGGCTGCCAGCGGTTCCGCAGCATGGCCTTCCCCAGGCCCGTCCGGAACGTGAGGTCGAAGCGGCCCAGATCCATCACGCTGAGGAACCGCCCATTGTTCATGTGCACGTTCACGTCGAGGTCGTTGGGCCACACCCGGAAGGCGAGGACCGAGCTCCCGAGCGCCTCCAGGGGCGAACGAAAGCGGAGCGTGAGCCCCTTCCAGAGGGTGCGGAACAGCAGAACCATCGGATCAGCCTAGCGGCTCATTGCGCTACCGTGGAGGCATGGTTCTCACGATCCAGGCCCCCGCCAAACTCAACCGCTTCCTCGCCGTGCTTGGTCGCCGGGCGGACGGCTTCCATGAGCTGGAGCTGGTGACCACGGTGCTGGAGGGCGTGCCGGGACTCACGGACCTGCTGTCCGGGGAACCTGCGGCCAGCCTCTCGCTGGAGATCTCCGGCCCCGCCGGCCACGGCCTGGTGGCTGACGAATCCAACCTGGTCCTCCGCGCCTGGCGCCAGCTGGAGCGCGTGGCGGACCGCCCCCTGCCCGCACGGCTGGAGCTGGAGAAGCACGTCCCCCATGGCGCGGGGCTCGGCGGGGGCAGCAGTGACGCCGCCGCCGCCCTGCGCCTGGGCAACCGCCTGTTCGACCTGGGGCTGGAAGACCAGGCCCTCCTGATCCTGGCCAGCGAACTCGGCAGCGATGTCCCCCTGTTCCTCCTGGGCGGAACCGTCCTGGGTCTGGACCGCGGCGAGCGGGTCTTCCCGCTGCGCCCCGTACCCCTGGAACCGATGCTCATCGCGCATCCGGGCCTGCACGTCAGCACCCCGGCCGTGTACCGGGCCCTGCAGGAGGTCGGGTACCCGGAGCCCGAGCCGCTGCCCTCCCTGCCGGCCGGCGCCCCGCCCCCCTTGCGCAACGACCTGACCGAGGCGGCCCTGCGGGTCTGTCCGCCCCTGGGCGCGGTGCGCGACGCCCTGCGCGGCAGCGGCGGCGAGCCCCTGCTCTGCGGCTCCGGCAGCTGCTGGGCGGCCCGGTACGAATCCATCGCCCGGCGGGACGCCGCCGCCGGGTCCCTGCGCGCCGCCCACCAGGCCTGGAGAGTCTGGACCCTCTGAGCCTGTCCAGACAGCCATCCCCCGTGGTATCTGTGACCTCCGAGGTTTCCATGTCTGTTCCCGCCCTTCGCATCCGCGGTCTCCGCAAGGCCTTCCCCAAGGTGGTGGCCGTGGATGGCGTGGACCTGGAGGTCGCCCGGGGCGAGGTGTTCGGCCTGCTGGGACCCAACGGCGCGGGGAAGACGACCACGCTCGAGATCATCGAGGGACTGACCACCGCCGACGCGGGTGACATCGAGATCCTGGGGCTGACCTGGGAGAGAGCTGGACAGGAGATCCGGTCCCGCATCGGCGTCCAGCTGCAGAGCACGAGCCTCTTCAACAAGATCACCCCCCGGGAGGCCCTGGATCTCTACGGGAGCTACTACCCGAAGTGCCGGACCTCCAAGGATCTGCTGCAGCTCGTGCAGCTTGAGGACAAGGCCGACGCCTACCACATCACCCTCAGCGGCGGGCAGCAGCAGCGGTTGGCCCTGGCCCTGGCCCTGGTCAACGATCCGGAGCTGGTGTTTCTCGATGAGCCCACCACGGGCCTCGATCCCCAGGCCCGGCGCAGCCTCTGGGACGTGGTGCGCCGCATGAAGGGCGAGGGTCGCACCGTGGTGCTGACCACCCACTACATGGACGAGGCCGAGGCCCTCTGCGACCGGCTGTCCATCATGGACCACGGCCAGGTCATCGCCACGGGCACGCCCGCCTCCCTGATCGCGGACCTGGAGCTGCCCAGCGTGGTGGAGCTCACCTTCGAGGGGGCCGCCCCAGATCCCGCCGCCTTCGCGGCGCGGCTGGGCCAGGCCGTGGAGCCGCGGGCCGACCTCTGGGAGCTCCCCACGCCGGATCCCAAGGCCCTGCTGCCCCGGCTGCTGGAGGCCGCCGAAGCCGCCGCCGTTCCCTTCCAGCAGGTGCACATCCGCCGGGCCACCCTCGAGGATGTGTTCCTGCACCGCACGGGCCGGAGCCTGAGGGAGTAGCCATGTTGCTCTGGAGACAATTCGTCATGGAGTGGCGGCTCTACAGCCGCGATCGCGTGGCCATGTTCTGGACCTTCGCCTTTCCGGTGGTCCTGCTGCTGGGCTTCGGAACCATCTTCCGGGATGGCGGCGGCCCGAAGCTCTCCGTGGTGCGCGTGCAGTCCCCCGTCCCCACGCCCCGGGACGCAGCCCTCGACCAGGCCCTGAAGGACCTCCACCTCCAGGTCCAATCCCTCCCCAAGGCTGAGGCCGAAGCGCGTTGGTCCCGGGGCGAGACCGCCGCACAGCTTGAGCCCGAGGGCGAGGGCTACCGCCTGCGCCTGAACAGCTACCTCATGGCCCAGGCCGGTGCCACCGCGGGGCTGGTGAACCAGGCCTGGCTGGTGGCCCAGGCCCGCCTGAGCGGTTCCCCGGAGCCGCAGCGCATACCCGCCCAGGTCGAAAGCCCCGGCCACAAGCGCTCGACCAACTACGCCTCGTTCCTGTTGCCGGGCCTGCTGGGCCTGAACCTCGTCAGCATGGGCCTCTTCAGCGTGGGCATGGTGAACGTGTCCTACCGGGAGAAGGGCAAGTTCCGGCGCCTGGCGGTCACGCCCCTGCCCAAGTGGATCTTCCTGCTGGGCCAGGTGCTGCACCGCCTCACGGTGACCGTGGTCCAGGCCGCCATCCTGCTGCTGGTGGGGCGCCTGGTCTTCGGCATCCAGAACCAGGGATCCTTCCTGGACCTGCTGCTCATCATGACCCTGGGGACGGGCTGCTTCATGGCCTTCGGCTTCGCCCTCAGCGGCTTCGCCGAGACTTCTGAGGGCTACGCGGCCATCTCGAACCTGGTGTTCTTCCCCCTCATGATGCTGAGCGGCGTCTACTTCACCCTGGACGCCGCCCCCGCCTGGCTGCAGCAGGCGGTGGCCGTGATGCCCCTCGCCCCCTTCATCCGGGCCCTGCGGGCGGTGTTCAACGACGGTGCCGGACTGGCGGGCCATGGCGTGGGCCTGCTGATCGTCCTGGCCTGGGCCCTGGCCGCCTTCGCGCTGGCGGTCCGGCGCTTCCGCTGGGCCTGAACCAAGGCTATGCTCCGGCGGGGTCCGGGCCGATGATGGGGGCATGACCTCAGGCCCGCCCCCCGGAGCCCCCCAAGAGTCGCTCGAGACCCTCAGGCAGCGGGCCGAAGGCCTGCAGGCCCGCCTCGACAGCACACAGGGCCTTCTGGATGCGATCTCGGAGGCCATCTACATCCAGGACGCCGAAGGGCGTTTCCTCGAGGTGAACGAAGGCGCGGCCAGGATGTACGGCTACCCGCGGGCCTTCTTCATCGGGAAGTCCCCTGAGGTGCTGTCCGCGCCGGACCGGAACGACTCGGGTGCCGTGGCAGCGGCCTTCGGCAAGGCGCTGCAGGGGGTGCCGCAACAGTTCGAGTACTGGGGGCTGAGGCAGGATGGGTCCATCTTCCCGAAGGAGGTGCGGCTGTACCCGGGGGCGCTCCTGGGCCAGCCGGTGGTCATCGCCGTGGCCCAGGACATCTCCAGCCGCAAGCGGGCCGAGTTGACGCAGAAAGCCACATACCGGATCGCCGAGGCGGCCCTCGATGCCAGACGCACCGAGGACCTCTTCCCGCGGGTCCATGCCATCGTCCGCGACCTGATGCCCGCGGAGAACCTCTACTTCGCCCTCTGGGACCCGGTGTCCGAGCTGGTGTCCTTCCCGTACTGGGTCGACCAGTCGGATTCCGCGCCGCCGACCCATCGCCTGGGCCGGGGCCTCACGGCCTGGGTCCTGCGCCGGGGTCAGCCCCTGCTGGTGGACCAGGCGGCGCTGATGGCGCTCGAGGCGGCGGGGGAGGTGGAGCCCCTCGGCACCCTGTCCCTGGACTGGCTGGGGGTGCCCCTCAAGGGGAAGGCCGGCGTCTTCGGCGCCCTGGTCATCCAGAGCTACGAAGGGGGACACCGCTACAGCGCCGAGGAGCGGGATCTGCTGGTCTTCGTTTCGACTCAAGTGGCTCTGGCCGTGGAGCGGGCCAGGGCCCTGTCCGAACAGCGCCTCCTGACCACCGCCATGGACAGCGCCATCGACCCGGTGTTCGGCATCGAGGAGTCGGGAGCCTTCGTCTTCGTCAACCAGACGGCCTGCACCTCCCTGGGCTATTCCCAGGCGGAGCTCCTCCGCATGCACGTGTGGGAGGTGGATCCGCTGATTCTTCCCGCCGATTGGCCCCTGCGCTGGGAGCGGCTCCGCACCCGCGGGGCCAATCGGGAGGAGACCAGCCATCGGCGCAAGGACGGCTCCGTGTTCCCGGTCGAGATCAGCAGCAGTTTCCTGGCCGCGGAAGGGCGGGAGTTGACCTTCACCCACGTTCGCGACATCAGCGCCCGGAAGGCCGCCGATGAGGCCCTGCGTGCCAGCGAGGACAGGTTCTCCAAGGCCTTCCAGGCCAGCCCAGACGCCATCAACATCAACCGGCTGGATGGCACCTACCTGGACGCCAATCCAGCCTTCACCCGGATGAGCGGATGGACCCGCGAGGAATACCTCGGCCGGACCACCCTGGAACTGGGTCTCTGGGCCGAGCCAGAGGACCGGGAGCGGATGCGGTGCCTGCTCCAGACCGAGGGCCGCTTCAGCGACCTGGAGGCGCCCTTCCGCATGAAGGATGGCACGGTCCGCACCGGGCTCGTCTCCGGCGCCTTCATCCAGGTGGGCGGGGAGACCTGCCTGCTCAGCATCACCCGCGACATCACGAAATGGAAGGAGGCCGAAGCCGCCATCCGCTACAACGAGGACAAGTTCACCCGGGCCTTCCAGGCCAGTCCCGATGCCATCAACATCACCCGCCTGGACGATGGGACCTACTTCGACGTCAGCGAGGGCTTCGAAAAGATCAGCGGCTGGACCCGAGAGGAGGCCATTGGCCGCACGGCCCTGGAGCTGAACATCTGGGTGGAGCCGAAGGATCGTGAACGGGCGGTGGAGCTCATCCGGAGCCAGGGGGAGTACACCGGCCTGGAGATCGCCTTCCGCCGGAAGGATGGCCGCATCATCACCGGCCTGATGTCCGGAAAAGTCATGGAGGTGGCCGGCGTCACCTGCCTGCTTTCCGTCACCCGTGACATCACCGACCGGAAGCGCGCCGAATCGACGCTGAAGGAAGCGGAGCAGCGGCTGCGGACCGTGCTGGCCAACTCCGAGGCCGTGATCTACCAGCTGGATCCCCAAGGCCGCTTCACGCTCTCCGAGGGGCTGGGATTGTCCCACCTGGGACTCGCCCCCGGCCAGGTGGTGGGCATGAGCGCCCTCGAGCTCTACCGGGGGGATGAGAAGACGGTGGACCAGATCCGGGTGGCCCTGGGCGGGAAGGCCTCCCGCCAGATCACGCCGGCAGGTGGGCGCCTCTTCGACAACTTCCTGACTCCCGTCTGCAATGAGCAGGGGCAGGTGGAGAGCGTCATCGGCATCGCCACGGACGTGACGGAACGCCAGCAGATGGAGGAGGCCCTCCGGGCGGAGCGTGGGCTCTTCGTGGGCGGGCCGGTGATGGTGATCCGGTGGGGCGCGACCCCGCCCTGGCCCGTGGACTACATCAGCCCCAATGTCGAGAAGCTCCTGGGCTACAGCCCGGACGACCTCACCTCAGGACGCATCCTGTTCGACGACCTGGTCCACCCTGAAGACCGTGAGCGCATCCACCGGGAATCAGCGGGCATGCGCGCCAGAGGTGCCAGTCATTTCGAGCAGCGGTACCGCCTGCGGAACGCCGCCGGCGAGTACCGCTGGTTCCACGACTTCACCGCGCAGGCCAGCCCCGAGGCCGGATCCTCTTACTACCTCGGCTACATGCTCGACATCACGGAGCGCCTCCAGGTGGAGGAGGCGCTGCGCCAGTCCCAGAAGCTGGAGAGCCTGGGCATCCTGGCGGGTGGCATCGCCCACGACTTCAACAACCTGCTTACCGTGGTCCTGGGCAACCTGAACCTCGCCCAGATGAACCTGCCGGACCAGGCCCCGGCGCAGCCTTACCTGGCAAGGATGGAGGCCACGGTGCTGCGGGCCACGGAGCTGACCAAGCAGATGTTGGCCTATTCCGGGCGCGGCCACTTCCTTGTTCGGCCCCAGAACCTCAACGTGGTCGTGCAGGAGGTCACCCACCTCCTGGAAGTGTCCATCCCCAAGAAGGTGCGCCTGCGCTTCGACCTGGAGCCCGGCCTTCCGGCCATCCAGGCTGATGCCGCCCAGATCCAGCAGGTGGTCATGAACCTGGTGACCAACGCCGCCGACGCCATCGGGGACCGCGAAGGCGCCATCCACCTCGCGACTTCCTCGGCCCGGCTCGAGGAAAAGGACCTGCACTCGGCCTACAGCATCGAACCCCTCGCTCCGGGGCCCTACGTGCTCCTCGAAGTCGTGGACTCCGGCATCGGCATGTCGCCGGAAGTGCTGGCACGGATCTTCGACCCCTTCTTCACCACCAAGGCCACGGGCCGGGGCCTGGGCCTCTCCGCCATGCTTGGCATCCTGCGCGGCCATGGGGCCGGGCTGCAGATCCAGAGCGAGGTTGGACGCGGCAGCCGCTTCCGGCTCTGCTTCCCAGCCACCGGGGAGGCGGCCGCGGCGGCTGAACCGGGCCAGGAGGCGACGGCCACCCCCCGGCTCCGCGGGCGGGTGCTGCTGGTGGACGACGAGGAACTCATCCTGCAGACCATCGGCGCGGCCCTGGAGGCCCTCGGGCTGCAGGTCACCACGGCCCTGGACGGCCTCGAGGCCCTGGAGCAGTTCCGGGACGCCCGACCGAGACCTGACCTGGTCCTCATGGATCTCACCATGCCCCGCATGGACGGCCGGGAGGCCTTCCGGGCCATGCATGACCTGGACCCTTCGGTGCCCATCGTGCTGAGCAGTGGCTTCACGGAAGGAGACTCCCTGGAGACCCTTGCCGGTCAGGGCCCCGCCGGGTTCATCCAGAAGCCCTACCAGATCAAGGAACTCCGCCTGCTGCTGCAGCGGGTGCTGGGGGGCTGAGGAGCCGGGCTACACTGGGGGCTGGAGAGCCTCATGCAGTCGACCAAACGCGCCCGGATGGCCATCTTTCTCACCGTTTTCGTCGACCTCCTGGGCTTCGGCATCGTCATTCCCATCCTCCCGCTCTATGCGCAGGCCATCGCCGACCACCCCAGCCCCTGGATGGCCAGCGTCAACCAGTTCCTGGGACTGGGCGGCACGGGCACCACCCCCGGGGCCTTCTGGGCAGGTGTGGGCTTCCTCAGCTTCAGCCTGATGCAGTTCATCGCCTCGCCCATCCTGGGCCGCACCTCGGACAAGGTGGGCCGCAAGCCGGTGCTCTGGATCAGCCTCGTGGGTTCGGCCCTGGGCTACCTGATGCTCGCCCTCACCAGCCGCTTCGAGTGGATGCTGGCCGCACGGATCCTCGACGGCATCACGGGCGGCAACATCTCCGTGGCCCAGGCGGCCATGGCCGACAGCTCCGAACCCGAGGAACGCTCCAAGGTCATGGGCATGATCGGTGCCGCCTTCGGCCTGGGTTTCGTGCTCGGCCCCGCGCTGGCTGGCATCCTGAGCGGCAGCCACTTCGGCATGCACCTCCTGCAGACCCGCGGCTGGCACCTGCCCTTCTTCGTGGCGGCGGGCCTCTCCCTCACGGCCTCTCTCATGGTGCTGTTCTGGCTGCCGGAGACCCTCACGCCTGAAGTCCGGGCCCGCGCCCGCTCCCACGAAAGCCGCGGCCACGCCCTCGTCAAGGCCATGAAGATCCCCGGCATGGCGCAGCTGCTCATGGTGTCCCTGCTGGCCATGGCGGGCTTCGCCATGATGGAGGGCACCTTCGCCCTGCTGGTCCACCAGCGCTTCGACTTCCACCAGCGCGAAGTGGGCTTCCTGTTCGCGGGCATCGGCGTCCTGATGGTGATCTACCAGGGCGGCCTGGTCCGCCTCGTGGCCAAGCGCTTCCCGGAACGGGCCGCCCTCATCACCGGCCTTCTTCTCATGGGCATCGCCCTGCCCCTGATGCCCATGGCCCCCTGGATGTGGCCCTTCCTGCTGCTCTTCATCCCCCTCTCCTGGGGCAGCGGCATGGGCAACACCGCGGGCTCAGCCCTGGCCAGCCAGCTCACGCCCCCCGAAGACCAGGGCGCGCTCTTCGGCGTCCTGAACGCCATGAGCGGCGTCGGCCGCATCGTGGGCCCCGCCGTGGGCACCTTCATCTTCGCCCGCTGGGGAGGTCAGCCCGCCTACACCGTGGCGGGTCTCACCCTGGGCCTGGCCCTGCTCCTCGCCCTCACGCTCAAGCCCAAGGAAGCCCGATGATCCACCTCAATGGCCACACTCTGACCGCGCCCCTGCTGGCGCGCATCGCCGCCGGGGAAGGGGTCACGCTCGACGAGGGGGCCCTCGCCCTGGTCGCCGAGAACCGCGCCGTGGTGGACCGCATCGTGGCCGAGGGGCGCACGGTCTATGGCATCAACACCGGCTTCGGCCAGTTCGCCACCGTGGTCATCGCGCCGGACCAGCTGCAGCTGCTCCAGCTCAACCTCATCCGCAGCCACGCCGCCGGCGTGGGCGAGCCGCTGCCGAAGAATCAGACGAGGGCGCTCATGGCCGCCCGCATCAACTGCCTGCTGAAGGCCCACAGCGGCATCCGCCCCGAGCCCATCCGGCTGCTCACGGAATGCCTGAACCGCGACGTGGTGCCCGTGGTGCCCAGCCAGGGCAGCGTGGGCGCCAGCGGCGACCTGGCCCCCCTGGCGCACATGGCGCTCCTGCTCGTGGGCGAGGGGCTGGCGTGGTTCGGCGAAAAGCATGTATCCGGAGGCGACGCCCTGGCCCAGGCCGGCCTCCAGCCCGTGACCCTGCAGGCCAAGGAGGGGCTGGCCCTCATCAACGGCACGCAGCTCATCACCTCCCTGGGCAACCTGGCCGTGGAGAAGTTCACGCGCCTGGCCGGACTGGCGGATGAAATCGCCGCCCTCAGCCTGGAGGCCCTGCGTGGCACCCGCGCCGCCTTCGACCCCCGCATCCACGCCGCCCGCCCCCATCCGGGCCAGATCGCCGTGGCCAGGAACATGCGCGAGATCCTTGGCGCCACCAGCGCCATCGCCGACAGCCACCAGGACTGCCACCGCGTGCAGGACGCCTACAGCCTGCGCTGCATCCCCCAGGTGCATGGCGTCACGCGGGACGCCCTCCAGTTCGCCGGAGCCATCCTCGAACGCGAGCTGAACAGCGCCACGGACAATCCGATGATCTTCACGGACACGCAGGAATCCCGCTCCGGCGGCAACTTCCACGGCCAGTACCCGGCCTTCGCCTGCGACGTGCTCGCCATTGCCGCGGCTGATCTGGCCAGCATCTCCGAGCGCCGCCAGGAGCGCCTGGTGAACCCGGCCTACTCGGACCTGCCCGCCTTCCTCACCCAGAACGGCGGCCTGGAATCGGGCTTCATGATGGCCCACGTCACCTCGGCGGCCCTCGTCAGCGAGATGAAGGGCCTGGCCCACCCCGCCTGCGTGGACACCATCCCCACCAGCGCCGGCAAGGAGGACCACGTGAGCATGGGCCCCATCGCCGCCCGCAAGCTGCTGCGAGCCGTGGACGCCCTGGAGCAGGTGCTGGCCATCGAGGCCCGCATGGCCCTGGAGGGCGTGCGCATCCTCGGCCTCGCCCCCGCCGCGGGCCTGCAACCCCTGATGGATCGCCTCTCCGAGGCTTGCGCCCCCTGGAGCGATCGCGTCATGTTTGAGGAAATCAACAAGACCCTCGGCGCCCTCTGCGCCTATGAGGAAGCTCGTCCATGACCACCACGCCTTGGCGGATCGCCTGTGAACAAGCGCTGCGGCGCTTCTCGGACGCCGATGCGATCCGGTTCTGGGGCATCGGCCATGAGGTGGACGGCGCCTACCAGCCCATCTTCAACTACCGCTTCGAGCACACCTATGCGGCCGTGCTGCTGGCGCGCTGGCTGGCCCCCGCCACCGGAGCCGATGCGGAGGTGGTGGAATGCGCCGCCTGGCTGCACGATGTGGCCAAGCGACTGAAGGATCCCCACGCCAAGGACTCCCATGCCCAGGACGCCTCCGCCAAGGTGGAGGAGATCCTGGCCGGAACGGACTTCCCGATGGAGAAGATCCCGGCAGTGCGTCATGCGATCGAGCACCATGTCGGCCTCAAGCTCGCGAAGCGGCTGGAGCCCCTCGAGACCGCCTGCCTCTGGGACTGCGACAAGCTCAGCAAGATCGGCGCCGCCAGCCTCATCCACTTCGGCTGCATCAGCGGCGCCTTCCAGCCCATCACCACGGCGGAGATCCTGCGCCGCGGCACGGCCTGGCTGGACCTGGCCCGGGGCATCACCGCCAGCTTCAACACGGAGCCGGCCCGGGAGGAGGGCCGGCGCCGCCTCGCCTTCATCGAAGCCCACTACGCCCAGCTCCGGCGCGAGTGGTCTGATCCCGCGGAGATGACGCCCCCATGAGCGACTTCCTGCAGCTCGCCCAGAGTCTGGCCGTGGCCCTCAAGGCGCTGCAGATGTATACCGCCCACCACCCCAGGGCCCAAGAAGGGCTGGCGGCGGCCCATGCGCTGCTCGAGCGGCGGCTGACCCAGCAGGAGCGGCTCCAGTTCGTCGTCTCGGGTGCCAAGGCCTTCGTCGATGGCCAGGTTCAGGACACACGCAGTCCCCATGTCTCGGCCCTCGTGAAGCTCGTTTCCGAGCGGGGCATCGGCGGCTTCGTCTTCGAGCGCGGCGTCCAGTCCGACGAGCTCCTCGTGTTCCTCGAGGGCCTGGGCACCAAGCCCGCGAAGCTGGAGGAACAGGGCGGCTTCGAGGGGCTGCTCCGCGGGGCGGGCGTGCTCCGCATCAAGGTGTCGCAGACCCGGTACCAGGAGGTCACCGAGGGCGAAGAAACCGCGGCGGGGGACAAAGCCCCGGCCTTCAGCCCCGCCCCGCCGCCGCCCTCCCCATCCCCGGAGAACCTGGTGAAGTTCATCCGGGAGGCCCTGCTGGCTTCCCTGGGCCGGAGCGCCCCTCCCGCCGGCGGTGCAGGTGGAGGCCTCAGCGGTGGCAAACGGGGCTCATCCGATGGTGGGGCGCTGGGCGGCTCCGCCCGGGGGGACGGCGACGGCTTCGCCGGCGGCCTCTTCGACGAAGGTGGCTACGGGGCGTTCCCCGGTTTCAGCCCGGCGGATCTCAGCGGCCTGGGACCCCTCGGCCACGAGCTCGGGCTGGGCGAAGGGATGCCGACACCCGGGCAGCTGGGCACCCTCCGCCAGGTGCTGATGGGTCTGGCCCCGGAAGTCCAGATGGGGATGCTGGCCGGGCTCAGCTCCCTGCCGGATCATCCCGCCGGCCTGGGGCTCGGCGTGAAAGCCCTGGCCGGGGAGATCCTGGCCGTGGCCACGAGCACCCTCCTGAGCAAGGGGATCTCATGGCCCCTGCTCAGGGGTCCGATCCAGGACATCCTCCGTCCCCTTCCGGACCGGGAGCGCCTGGTCCGGAGCCTGTCCTCGCACCTCCGCCTGGCGGGCCTGGATTCGACCCAGGCCGAGGCCATCCTGCGCCACCTCGAATGGGAGGAACTGAGCCTGGAGGCCAAGCTGCTCAAAGTGCTCGAGCAGGGCCACCTGTTCGAGCTGAGCCTGGAGGAGCGGCTGGCCCTCCTGCGGGAGCTGCTGGACCTCCGCCGCTTCGATGAATTCCTCCGCATCCAGGACGTGCTCCTCGAGACCCTCCGCAGCGACCGGCCCGGCCTCCGCCTCATGGGCATCCAGACCCTTACCGGTGTGGCCCGCTGGGCCGACGATCCCGGCCTGCCGCCCGGCAGCGAAGGTCCCCTGACCGAGGCGCTCCGGGCCCACTTCGCCTGGGAACCCGATCCGCCGATCCACCGGTGGACCGTGGAGGCCATCGATTCCCTGCTGGCGGCCCTGATCTACCGCGGGGAGCTGGGCCAGGTCATCTCCGAGCTCCAGGATCTGGAAGGGCTGTGCGCCTTCCTGGAGGAGCCGCAGCCCTGGCGGAACGAGGCCCTGCTGCGCCTCCGGGCCGCCATCGCCCGCCCCGACCTCATGGATGCGGTCATCATCCACGCCTTCGGGCTGGAACGGGACCAGATGATCCTCGAGGTGCACCCCTACCTCGAGTTCCTGGGCGAACCCATGGCACGGCACCTGTTGGCCCGCCTGGGGGCGGAGAACGACCGCACCCGCCGGGGCCGCCTGGTCGAGGCCGTGCGCAGCATGGGGCCCACGTCCCTGGCTCCGCTCATGGACGCCCTCACCGCTCCGGCCTGGTACCTGGTGCGAAACGCCCTGACCCTCCTGTCCGATCTCGGGAATGCCGGCAACCTGCCGGGCATCCTCCCCCTTCTGCGCCACCCGGAGCCCCGGGTGCGCCGCACCGCCATCCGGGCCCTGTGGAAACTGGGAGGTCCCGTCGCCGAGCCACACCTGCTGGCCCAGATGAAGGACACGGACGCCGAGACGATGCAGGAGATCCTCTTCGCCCTGGGCCAGCTGCGCTCCGAGGCGGGCCTGCCCCAGGTCGTCGAGCTGGCCCAGGACAAGCGGGTGCTGGAACGCATCCGAGTCCAGGCGCTGGACACCCTCGGCCACATCGCTTCTCCCAAGTGCCTGCCGGTGCTCCAGGACTGCCTGCGCCGCAAGGGCTTCTTCGGCGGGGGGGAACCGCAGCCCATCCGGCTGGCTGCCGCCAAGGCCTTGGCAGCTCTGGGCACGCCGGACGCCCTCGCCGCCCTGAGGAAGGCCGTGGAGGCCGAACCCAAGGGCGAGGAGCGCGAGGCCATGCGCCGCGTGCTGGATCGCCCGGTGCAGCCATGACCCAAGCCCAGACCCATCCCGATCCCCGGCAGCTGCTGGAGGCCTTCGAAGCCTTTACGGCGGCCTCCGAACACCTCCAGGCCCGCTACGAGGCCCTCCAGTCCCAGCTGGGCCAGCTCCAGGGCGAGCTCCAGACCGTCATCGAGGCCGTCCCCTTCGCCATCTGGGTGCTGGGGGAGGATGGTTCGCTGCGGTTCACCAACCGGCCCCAGGGCCTGGAAGGCCGCTTCCTGCAGGGGCCTGCCCCCTGGGAACCCGGCAGTCCCGGCGGCCAGCGGCGGGTCCAGACCGCGGAGGGCCGCGAGCTGATCTTCGAGGAGGAGCGCCGCTCCGCCCCCCACGGCGGCACCATCGTCACGCTGCGGGACGTCACGGAAGCCGTGCTGCGGGCCCAGCAGGCCACCCGCGAGGATCGCCTGGCCGCCATGGGCCGCATGGCGGCGGAGTTGGCCCACGAGATCCGGAATCCACTGGGCAGCCTGGCCTTGTTCTCCGGGATGCTGGTGCAGGATCTGGCCGAGCAGCCGGGACCGCTGGAACTCGCCCGCAAGATGCAGGAAGGGGTCGGCCGGTTGAACAGCCTTGTTGGGAATTCCCTGTCATTCAGCCGGGATCTCCATCCCAAGCTGGGCGCCATCGCCCTCCGGCCATTCTGGGAGGACGTGCTGCGCAGCACCACGCTGGCGGAAGCCGTCCCCTGGGAGAACCAGGTCCCCGAACAGGCCACCTGGCTCGGAGACCCGGACCTCCTGCGCCAGGTCGCCCAGAACCTGCTCCAGAACGCCATCCGCGCCCTTGAGGACGCAGAGACGCCACGCATCACCCTGGCCGCCGTCGAGGAGCGGCTGGAGGGTCAGCCCTGCTGGCACCTCACGCTCTCGGACAACGGCTGCGGCATCCGGGAAGAAGCGCTGGCGAAGGTGTTCGACCCCTTCTTCAGCACCTTCGGCGGCGGCACGGGACTGGGACTCGCCGTCTGCCACCGCATCATCGTGGCCCATGGCGGCCTTCTCTTCATCGAAAGCCAGATGGGCCATGGGACCACGGTGCACCTGCGGCTGGCGGCCCCGGCCGGCGCGTGACGCCAGTCGGGGACCATGCGACCATCGAGCCCTCGCGGAGTGCCCATGTCCTTCCTCCATCTCCACCCAGGCAACCAGGCGCCCGAGATCGTCAATGCGATCATCGAGATCCCCACGGGCTCGCGCATCAAGTACGAGATCGACCACCACACTGGTCTGGTGCACGTGGACCGCGTGCTCTTCTCGCCCTTCCACTACCCGGCCGAGTACGGCTTCATTCCCGGCACCCTGGCCGAGGATGGCGATCCGGCCGACATCCTGGTGCTCATCAACGGCTCGACCTATCCAGGCGTGGTGATCCGCGCCCGGCCCATCGGCCTGCTCCGCATGACCGACGACAAGGGCCATGACGCCAAGATCCTCGCCGTGGCCACGGATGACCCCACCTATGCCCACGTGACCTCCCGCAGTGACCTGCCGCCCCACTTCCTGCTCGAGGTGGAACACTTCTTCCTCACCTACAAGGACCTCGAGCGGAAGAGCGTCGCCAGCGACGGCTGGGGAGGCAAGGACGAGGCCCACGCCTTCGTGCGGGCCTCCATCGAGAACTACAACAAGCAGCAGAAAAAGAAGAAGTAGGGCCGCATGGACGAAGCAGCTCCCGGGCTCGTCTGCTTCGACCTCGATGGGACCCTCGTGGATCCCCTGCTCGGCGTGCAGAACTGCCTCGCGAAGACCTGCGGGGCCTTCGGCCTGCAGCTGCCGGACGAGGCCACCATCCGGGGCTGGATCGGCCTCGGCATGCGGGAGTCCCTGGCTTCCCTCCAGGGCCTTGAGGATCCCGCCCGCCTGGAGGCGGCCCTCGACTTCTACTGGGAGCGCTACCGCGAGGATGGGGTCTTCGAGCATGAGCTCTACCCCGGGGTCTTCCACCTGCTGCACCGCCTGAAGCGGCAGGGCCACCGCATCTACGTCGTGTCCGCCAAGCCCAGCCTCTTCGCCCGGCGCATCGCCTACCAGTTCGACCTGAACCTGATCTTCGACGACATCTTCGGCAGCAGCCTCAAGGGCCAGTGGCAGCCGAAGACCACGGTGCTGGCGGACCTGGCCGCACGGGGCACCATCTGGCCCGGCGGCGTCTTCATCGGCGACCGGGGCGTGGACATGGCGGCCGCCCGGGACCACGGCCTGGAGGCCATCGGCGTGGGCTGGGGCTATGGCAGCCGCGAAGAGCTGACCGCGGCCGGGGCGGCCCGGATCTTCGACACCGTGGCCGACCTCGATGGCTGGTTGCGGATCCGCTACCCGCAGCCCGAGCGCTTCGACGCCTTCAGCCGCTCGGAGTAGACCAGCGCGTGCCGGCGGGAACCTGCAGCTTGAATGCATCCGGCGCCAGGGTCACCGGCGATTTCGGGTCGAGCAGTTCCAGGGTCTGGCGCGCCCCCGAGGGATCGGTCCAGGCCAGGGTATGGAGGAGGCCCCTGCGCCCCGTGACCTTCAGCTCCGGCAGGCCGTGTTCCCGGGGGGAGAGCTTCACCCCATCCCCGGCGATGGCTTCCGCCCGGTAGAGTCGATCGAGGCGGGCCGGGTCCAGCAGGATGCCCAGCAGGGGGAAGTCCCGCACCGCACGGGCCAGTTCCACCCGCTGCGCCGTGCGGGTGTCCGGATCGTACTGCACCAGGTGGCGCCCATCGCAGGTGATGGCCAGGCCGCCCTCGTAGGTCACCCGCAACCGCCCTCCCCGCGCCAGGGCCAGCCGCCCCTGCCGGGCCAGCTTGCCAAACACGAGGCTGTCGCTTTCCTGGCGGAAACGGCTTTCCATGGAAGGCATCCGGGTGAAGGCGGTCCACCAGCCGGGCATGGACGCGAAGCACGGGGACACCGCGAGCCAGAACAGGATTGGGAGCCGCATCTCAGCTCCGCTTCATCTCGACGCTGAGCTTGGCCGTGCTGCTCTTGCCGGGGGCGGGACGGCGGATCTGGCCTTCCACCAAAACCTGACCACGCTGCCGGATCTGGACCACCACCTCGATGTCCTGCCCATCAACATCGTTGGGCACCTCGAGGCGGAGGATCGATGGGGCTCCCGAGCGTCCCACCTGGGTCAGCTCGCCCATGAGGGAATTGATCGCATCCTTGTGGTCCACCGATTTGGGCTTGGCGGGAAGTCGCTTGGTCTCCACTTTCAGGGAGGCCAGGGCGGCCAGCGGGTCCAGCTTCACACCGACCTTGGCAGGACGGAGCGTCGCATGGACTTCAGTGAGAGAGGCTGGTTCAGGGGCTTCCACCACCTCCGGAACGGCCTCGAAGGGGGGCGGGACGGGCATGGACGCCTGGACGGGTTGAAGCTCCTGAACAGGAGCCGGCTCTGGCTCGAAGGAGGGCAGGAGTTGTTCATCACCTTCGGGCAGGGCTGCCGGCGGAAGGGGCTCCTCACCGTCCGTCAAGAAGGCGATCTCGTCCGCGGCCGTCCCGGGATGCTCGGGAAGCACCGGCGCTTCGATGAAGAGACCGCTGTCGTCATCCTCATCCGGCAGTGGCACGGAACCGGTCGACAGGTCGACGGGAGCCGTGTCCTCCAGGTCCAGCAGGTCGGTGACGGAGGGGAGGTCCGACAGGGTGAGAGCTTCGATGTCGGCGCGGGCCGGCTTCACCTGCGCCGGAGGCGGTGGGGCTGCCACCTGGGACTCGCCCAGCACGTGGGCCTTGATGTGGGAGAGGGAGAGCTTGGTGATGCCCCGCAACGTCTCGAAGACACCTGTGCCGTCGGAGGCCACGGACTGGAAGCTGGGCACGCCTTTCGGATTGAAGACCGCCTCCAGTTCATCCACGGAGATGACATTCCGGAGGTCGCGCTTGTTCCACTGGAAGACAGTGGGGATGTCGCCCAGGACCAGGCCCAGCTCACGCAGGTTCTCTTCCAGGTTCTGGTAGCTCTCCTTGCAGGCATCCAGCATCGGCGTCTGGCTGTCCACCACGAAGACGATGCCGTCCACGCCCTTCAGAACCAGCTTGCGGGTGCTGTTGTAGAAGACCTGGCCAGGCACGGTATAGAGCTGGAGCTTGGTCTTGAAGCCGCCCACCATGCCCACGTCCATGGGAAGCAGATCGAAGAAGAGCGTGCGGTCCGTCTCGGTGTTGAGGCTCACCATCTCACCGCGGGCCTTCTGGCTCGTCTTCCCGTAGATGGTGTTCAGGTTGGTGGTCTTTCCGCACAGACCCGGGCCGTAGTAGACGATTTTCGCCGTCATCTGCCGGGTGGCGTGGTTGAAGAACACCATTCCAAGACCTCGTGTGGATGCCCGAAGTCTAGCCCGGAAAGGCCTCTGGGCTCAATGCAAATGCAGGAATTCCCTAGGACATTCCCTTCAAGAAGGCGACCACCTGCTGGTCATGGTCCTTGGTGCGGATGTCGGTGATCACCCGGCGCACGATGCCTTGCCGATCGATGAGGAAGGTCACGCGCTTGGCAAAGCCGAGCAGGGGCATCTTCACCCCATAGGCCCCGATGATGCGCTTGTCCGGGTCCGCCAGGAGGCTGAAGGGCAGGTGGAATTTCTCCGCGAAGGCCTTGTGGCTCTGGGTATCGTCCGCGCTCACGCCCAGAATCACCGCCCCAGAGGCCTGGATGGCCGCGAACCCATCGCGGAGGCTGCAGGCCTGGGCCGTGCAGCCAGGAGTGTCGTCCTTGGGGTAGAAATACAGAACCACCGCCGCCTTGCCCTGGAAATCACTCAGGCGGATGGTGGCCCCGTGCTGGTCCTGCGCTTCGAAGGCCGGGGCTTTCATACCTTCCTTGATGTCCGCGGCCGCAGCCAATCCCAGCATGGAGAACATTCCCATGGCGACCCTCCAGTTCCGCGTCATACCAGCCTCCGGAAGAGCCTGGAGTGTGCCACCATCGGCTCTGAAACGGGAGACGGAGACTTGGACAAACCGGTTCGCATCGCCCTCATCCCCGGCGACGGAGTCGGCGGCGAAGTCATGGCCGAGGTCCTGCCCTGTCTCGAATGGGTGAAGTCACGCGGACGTCGTTTGCAGAGCCTCACGCTTCCCTACGGCGCCGACCACTGTCTGGCCACCGGGGAGACCCTGCCTGAGGCGGCCTTTGCCGAGCTGCGTGATGGCTGCGACGCCATCCTCTTCGGAGCCGTGGGCGATCCGCGCCTGCCTGGTGGCCAGCATGCGGAAGCCATCCTACTGGGCCTGCGGCAGGGCCTGGACCTGACCGTGAATTTCCGTCCCTGCCATGCCTGGGTATCGAGTGGCCAGCCACCGTTCGACCTCGAGGTGTTCCGGGAGAACACAGAAGGTCCCTACTGTCTGCAGGGTTCCACCGAACCGGGGCGGGCCGTGGACCTCGCCATCCATACCGAATCCGCGGTACGGCGGCTGCTGCAGACGGCCTTCCAGCGCGCGGAGCAGTTGGGCCGGCCGCTCACTCTGGCCCACAAGGCCAACGTGCTGAAACATGGCCATGGCCTCTGGATGCGGGTGTTTGACTCGTTGAAACCCCTGCATCCGCGCGTAAGCGCCCGGGGCATGCACGCCGACGCGCTGCTCTGCGCCCTGGTGCAGGACCCGTCGCCCTTTGGGGTGATCGCCGCCGACAACTACCTGGGCGACCTCATCAGCGATCTCTGCGCCGCCTTCATCGGCGGCATGGGCGTGGCGCCCTCTCTCAGCTGGGCGCCCCACCGCCCCTTCCGCTGCTCGGCCCTCGCCGAGCCCGTGCACGGCTCCGCGCCCGACATCGCGGGCAAAGGCCTGGCCAACCCGGTGGGGATGTTCCTCAGCACCGCCCTGCTCTTCCGGCATCTGGGCTGGGAACCCGAGGCCGGGGCTCTGGAGGCGGCAGTGTCGGAGGCCCTAGCGCTCGGTGCAAGAACCCGCGACCTGGGAGGCACCCTCAGCACCCAAGCCATGGGCACCGCCATTCGAGACCAGCTGCCCCTTTAGCCATTCCCAACCTGAGCGTTCGTTCAAAGTTGTGAATATGGATTCCATAAGCGGAGGTAGCGGAATAGCTGAGGAGAGCGGAGAAAAGAAATAAATGCATGTCTCGGCATACATCAGTTTCTCAGCTGTCCTCCGCTTACAAAATTCATTTCTTGGTTGGTCTCAAAAGCGCGAGGTCAGCAGCTGCGCATGACGCCCACGAGGACACCCTGGATGTCGATGAGCTGGGGGGAGTAGCAGCGGGGCTGCAGCGAGGGGTTGTGGGGGATGAGCCACACGCCCTTGGCGTCCCGGCGGAATTCCTTGAGGGTGACCTCCTCACGGTCGATGAGGGCCACCACACGGTCGCCGTTCCGGTACTCGCCCTTGCGCTGCAGGACCACCAGGTCGCCGTCGAGGATGGCGTCGTCAATCATGGAATCGCCCCGCACCCGCAGCACGAAGAGCTCGTCCCGCTGCCGGTGGATGCTGTTGGGCACCTCGATGGGCAGGGCCCGGCTTTCCGGCAAGATGGGCGAACCCGCGGCGACATCGCCGCAGAAGGGGAAGATCCGCATGACGGGTGCCGCTTCCGGCCGGGCATCGCCGCGGGAGGTCCGCGGGGAGGACGAGTCATCCTCGGTTCCCGTGGCCACGACCAGGTTGTTGCCCTTGCCATGGCTGCGGACGAGGAAGCCCTTGTCCATGAGGTGCTGGACATGCTTGTGGATAGTGGACACCGCGCTGGAACCCACGCCCTTGGCGATTTCGGCCAGGGTGGGGCTTCGCCCTTCGCTCTGCACGAAGGTGCGGATGAACTTCAGCACGGCCTGCTGACGTTTGGTGAGATCGCTGGCTTTCATGGGCTTCAAGGTAAGAGTTGAGGCCCAGGTCGTCAATCCCTTTTTTTTCGCTTTATTTCAGATGCCCGGCCAGGGCCGCTTCCGCCCCCATCGTGGAGCCGACCTGTGACTTATGTCATACTGAGAGACGGCCTTGAGGGTCAAGTATTTACGCCCTTCTCGTCCTCTTTTGGCCCCACTCGTTGCCTGTGTCTCGATGAGAAAGGAGTCTCCATGACTGCCAGCCTTGCCGCCCCCTCGACGCCCGTGGGGGCGAAAACCCGGATCAATGATTTTTCCATCCAGGTGGCCACGGTCAACGGGTCGGGCTCCCAGACGGCGAACACGGTGCTGCTGCGCGCCATCTTCCAGATGGGGGTCTTCGTCAGCGGCAAGAACCTGTTCCCCTCCAACATCGCGGGCCTGCCCACCTGGTTCACCATCCGGGCCAGCGCCAAGGGCTACGTGGCCCGCAAGGCCAGCAACGAGATGCTGATCCTCATGAATGCCGAGACCGCCAAGGAGGACATTGCCAAGGCCGATCCCGGCGCCCTCGTGATCTATGACGAGCCCCTGCAGTTGGACAAGCTCCGGGCAGACCTCTCCTACATCCCCGTGCCCTTCCAGAAGCTCGTGACGGCCTCCTGCCCCGAACCCAAGCTGCACAAGCTGGTGAAGAACATGATCTACGTCGGCGTGGCTGCCCGCCTGCTGAGCGTGGACATGGAGGAGGTCAAGAAGGCCATCACCAAGCAGCTGAAGGGCAAGGCCAAGGCCATCGAGATCAACCAGGCCGCCGCCGTGGCGGGCTACGACTGGGCCATGGAGAACCTCGAGGACCAGGACCACATCAAGGTCGTGCGTGACAACAAGACCAGCGGCCTGATCATCGTGGATGGCAACGAGGCCTGCGCCCTGGGCGCCCTCTTCGCCGGCGTAACGGTGGTGGGCTGGTACCCCATCACGCCCGCTTCCAGCCTGGTCGAGACCTTCATCGATTACGCCGAGGAGTATCGCAAGGACCCGGCCACCGGCAAGTCCACGGTCGCCATCGTGCAGATGGAGGACGAGCTGGCCTCCGCGGGCGTGGTGCTGGCCGCCGGCTGGGCCGGCGCGCGCTCCATGACCTCCACCGCCGGCCCCGGCGTGTCCCTCATGAGCGAGTTCATCGGCCTGGGCTACTACGTGGAGGCCCCGGGCGTGTTCTTCAACGTGGCGCGCACAGGCCCCAGCACCGGCCTGCCCACGCGCACCCAGCAGTCGGACGTGGAGCTCTGCGCCAAGTGCAGCCACGGCGACACCCAGCACATCAACCTCTACCCCGGCAACATGGAGGAGTGCTTCCAGTTCGCCTACGACGCCTTCGACCTGGCGGAGCGCTTCCAGACCCCCATCTTCGTCGTTACCGACCTGGACCTGGGCATGCAGAACTGGTCGTCGAAGCCCTTCGCCTACCCCGCCAAGCCCTATGACCGGGGCAAGGTCCTCAACCAGCAGCAGCTGGCCGAGGCCAAGGACTGGGGCCGCTACAAGGATGTGGATGGCGACGGCATCTGCTACCGCTCCCTGCCCGGCACCGCCGGCGGCAAGGGGTCGTACTTCACCCGAGGCTCGGGCCACAACGCCTACGCGCAGTACTCCGAGAAGCCCGAGGACTACGTCGAGGTGGTGGACCGACTCCGCCGGAAGTACGAAACCGCCAAGACCCACGTGCCCACGCCCGTCTTCCGCAACCTGGGCTCAGCCAAGGGCGTCCTGGCATTCGGCTCCAGCGATCCCGCGGTCATCGAGGCCCAGGACATCCTGGCCGAGGGCGGCCTGAAGACCGACTACCTGCGCCTCCGCGCCCTGCCCTTCACGGCCGAGGTGGATGCCTTCGTGAACGAGAAGGAGGTGGTCTACGTGGTGGAGCAGAACCGCGACGGCCAGATGGCGAACCTGTTCCGCGAGACCTACCCGGAGCACGCCACCAAATTCAAGAGCGTCCTCCACTACAACGGCCACGCCATCGACGCCAAGTGCATCGTGGACCAGATCACCGCCTTCGAGCAGAAGTAGAGGAGCCGACCATGTCCACCGCCACGCCATCCGCTCCCAACGCGCCGGCCGCCCCCACCAACAAGCTCGGCTTCACCAAGCAGGACTACGTGGGCTCCAAGTCCACCCTCTGCGCCGGTTGCGGCCATGACGCCATCACGGCGCAGATCATCAACGCGGCCTTCGAGTCCAACATCGAGGGGCACCTCGTCACCAAGTACTCGGGCATCGGCTGCTCCTCCAAGACTCCGGCCTACTTCATCAACCAGGGCTGGGGGTTCAACAGCGTCCATGGGCGCATGCCCGCCATCGCCACGGGTGCCTCGCTCGCCAACCGGGACCTCATCAACATTGGCGTATCCGGTGACGGGGACTCCATGTCCATCGGCATGGGCCAGTTCGTCCACGCCGTGCGCCGCAACATCCCCATGATCTACATCATCGAGGACAACGGCGTCTACGGTCTCACCAAGGGCCAGTTCTCGGCCACCGCCGACAAGGGCTCCTTCCTCAAGAGCGGCGCCAAGAATGACCTGCCGCCCATCGACCCCTGCACCCTCGCCATCGAGCTGGGCTGCGGCTTCGTGGCCCGCTGCTTCTCCGGCAACCCCAAGCAGCTCAACGCCATCCTGAAGTCTGCCTTCGCCTACGAGGGCACCGTGGTGCTGGACATCATCAGCCCCTGCGTCACCTTCAACAACCACGATGCCTCCACCCGGTCCTACAAGCACGTCAAGGACCATGACTTCCCCCTCCACGACCTGGGCTTCATCCAGTACTCCGAAGTCGAGGACGTGGACATCGCCGCCGGCGCCACTGAAGTCGTCACCTTCCCCGACGGCTCCAAGGTCGCCATCAAGGCCATCCATGAAGGCTATGACCCCACGGACCGCTTCGGCGCCATGAAGGCCATCCACGAGTCCATGGCCAAGGGCGAGTTCCTCACGGGCCTGCTCTACATCAACCCCACCCAGCCGCCACTCCCCGAGGTGCTGAACCTGGTGGACCAGCCCCTGGCCACCCTGACCGAAGCCCAGGTGAAGCCCAGTCCCACAGTGCTGGAGGAAATCATGCAGGGGCTCATGTAGTCGTTCAGCCCTGCGTAAGGCTTCGCCATTGACGCTATACGCCACCACGCTAGACTGGAGCTTCGTGGGCCTGTAGCTCAGCTGGGAGAGCGCTGCGTTCGCAATGCAGAGGTCGTCAGTTCGATCCTGATCAGGTCCACCACTCAGAGCTTGCGGCGGTCTCCGGGCCGCCGTTCGCTTTCATGGGACGACCTCGCCAGTTCTGAGTGCAGAGGTCGTCATCCCGCCTAGAACACCGCCTCCATGGGCGCCGTCTCACCTGCCAGAAGGCCCACGGCGTGGGCGGCCACCAGGGGCAGGCCGCGGTGGGCGAAGTGGATCGCGGCCTGCACCTTGTTCTGGTAGAAGGCCGCCTCCCTGCTGCCCGCCAGGTGGGCGCGGACGGCCGCGGGATCCGAGGGATCCACGCCGCGCTCGGCCAGGAGCGCCTGTGCCTTGCCCTGGGCCACCCCGGCCTGCTGCAGGAGCAGATAGCCCCCCACCACGTGGCCGAGCATGTCGAGGATGGGCACGGCATTCAGGAGGGTCAGCAGCGCGGCGTTGTCGCGGGTGGGGATCTGGGTCAGCACGGCGCCCATGGCCTTCACGGCCTCGCCCAGCTGCCGGGCCGAGGGCCCCAGCACCGGGTCGCCCACCAGGGACTGCGCCGCATCGGTGGCGAGTTTCAGCAGGGCTTTCACGGGGCGCCCCTCCTGCATGCGGAACTTCCGGCCCACGAGATCGAGGGCCTGGATGCCGTTGGTGCCTTCATAGATCGAGGCGATCTTGCAGTCCCGCAGGTACTGCTCGGCCGGGTAGTCCATGGTGTAGCCGTAGCCGCCATAGACCTGCAGGGCCCACTCCGTCACCCGGAAGCCCCAGTCCGAGCACCAGGCCTTGCTGATGGGCGTGAGGAGCTCGACCAGGCCCTGCCAGCGATCGCGTTCGTCGCCTTCCGACACGTGGGCCATGTCCATGCACCAGGCCGTGTAGGTCACCAGGGCGCGCATGGCCTGCACGTAGGCCGACTGGAGCAGGAGCGAGCGCCGGATGTCCGGGTGCTCGATGATCAGGGACTGGCCGGAAGTCTTGCCGGCGCTGGGACCGCGGCCCTGCAGGCGCTCCTTCGCGTAGGCCAGCGCGGCCTGGTGGGCGGCCGAGGCATTGCTCAGACCCTGGACGCCCACCTCCCAGCGGGCTGCGTTCATCATCTGGAACATGTGGGCGAGCCCCTGGTTCTCCTCGCCCAGCAGGAAGCCCTGGCTGCCGGTAGTGGAGCCGAAGACCAGACTGCACGTGGGCGAACCGTGGATGCCCAACTTGTGCTCGATGCCCGCGCAGGCCACGTCGTTGGCCGCGCCGAGGCTGCCATCCGCATTCACGCGGACCTTGGGTACCACGAAGAGGCTGATGCCCTTGGGCCCGGCCGGTGCGCCCGGCGTGCGGGCCAGCACGGCATGGATGATGTTCGAGGTCAGCTCGTGGTCGCCACTGGTGATGAAGATCTTTTCGCCGGTGATCAGGTAGCTGCCATCGGCCTGGGGCACGGCCTTGGTGTTGAGCGCCCCCAGGTCGCTGCCGGCCCCGGCCTCCGTGAGGCACATGGTGCCGGTCCACTCGCCGGAGTACATGCGCTCGCAGAAGGTGCCTTTGAGTTCATCGCTGCCGAAGGTCTCGATGAGGTGCGCGGCGCCGCGGGTGAGCAGGGCCTTGAGGCCCAGGGCCGTGTTGGCGCCCATGAGGAACTCGCTGATGCCGGCCCCCACGGACTCGGGCAGGCCCATGCCGCCGAACTCGGGGCTCATGGTGGCGCTGATCCAGCCGCCCTCGGCCAGATCGCGGAAGGCCCCGGCGAAGCCCTCGGGCAGTTCCACCTTGCCGTGGTCGAAGCGGGCGCCCACGCGATCACCGGTTTCATTGCAGGCGGCGATACTGCCCCGGGCCACCTTCAGGGCCTCGTCCAGCACCATGCCCAGCTGGTCCCGGTCGATCTCCTCGTAGGGCCCTGAGTTCAGCAACGGTTCCAGGTCCAGCCACTCGAAGAGGTTGAAGCGGATGTCGCGATCGTCGTCGAGGTACTTCATGGAACCTCCGTCATGCCATCAGGGGTGGCGCTGTCCAGGGCCAGTTTCATCCCTGGCGCAGAGTCGTGCTCGGGTTACTTCAGTTCAGGGAACTGTTCCTCCCGGAACTCCGTGGGGGAATGGGAGGCCTCCGCAGCCCGCTTGCGCAGCTCCACCCGCCGGATCTTGCCGGAGATGGTCTTCGGGAGGTCGCCGAACTCGAGGATGCGGATGCGCTTGTAGGGCGAGAGGCGTTCGCGGATGAACCGGAAGAGGGTCAGCGCCGTCTCCCGGTTCGGCTCCCAGCCGGCCCGCAGGATGACATAGGCCTTGGGCACCGTGAGCTTCAGGGGATCGGGGCTGGGCACCACCGCCGCCTCGGCCACGGACTCGTGCTCGATGAGGAAGGACTCCAGCTCGAAGGGGCTGATGCGGTAGTCGGAGCTCTTGAAGACATCATCCGCCCGGCCCACGAAGAACAGGTAGCCATCCTCATCACGCGTCGCCACGTCGCCGGTGCGGTAGAAGCCCTCGGCCTCGGCCCTGGCCATTTTCGAGGGATCGTCCTTGTAGCCCACCATGAGGCCCAGGGGCCGAGGCGCCAGCTTCAGGGAGATCTCGCCCTCCTGGGCTTCGCGGCCATCGGCATCCAGCAGCAGCACCTCGTAGCCGGGGAGGGAGCGCCCCATGGAGCCGGCCTTCACCGGCTGTCCAGGGGGATTGCCCACCTGGGCCGTGGTCTCGGTCTGGCCGTAGCCATCGCGGATGGTGAGGCCCCAGGCCTTCTGGACCTGGCTGATCACCTCCGGGTTCAGGGGCTCGCCGGCGCCCACGAGTTCCCGCAGCTTCACGGGGTAGGCCGCGAGGTCCTCCTGGATGAACAGGCGCCACACCGTGGGCGGGGCGCAGAGGGTGGTGACGCCCTTGTCCACGATCGCCTGCAAGGTGGCGGCGGCGCTGAACCGGGCGGCGCGGTAGACGAAGATGCAGGCCCCCGCGTTCCAGGGGGCGAAGAAGCTGCTCCAGGCGTGCTTGGCCCACCCCGGCGAGCTGATGTTGTAGTGGATGTCGCCTTCGCGGAGGCCCACCCAGTACATGGTGCTGAGGTGGCCCACGGGGTAGGACTGGTGGGTGTGGAGCACCAGCTTGGGTTTCGCCGTGGTGCCCGAGGTGAAGTAGAGCAGCATGGGATCGGTGGCGTGGGTCACTGCATCGGGTTCGTACGAGGGGCTGCCTTCATAGAGCGAGGTCATGCCGCGCCAGCCCGGCACCTCGCCGCCGACGCAGATGCGGGTGAGGCCCGGGTCCATGGTCTCGAACTTGCCCGTCTGGGCGGCATCCACCACCAGGTGCCGGATGCCGCCCCGCTCGATGCGGTCCAGCAGATCCGCCTGGGAGAGCAGCAGGGTGGAAGGCACCAGGACGGCTCCCAGCTTCATGCAGGCCAGCATCACCTCCCAGAGCGGGAGGACGTTGTCCAGCATGATGAGCACGCCTTCGCCCCGGCCGACGCCCAGGCCCCGCAGGGCGTTGGCGACCTGGTTGCTGCGGGTGGAGAGCTCCTGGAAGCTGACCTTCGTTTCGGCACCGCCTTCCTCCACGATCCAGAGGGCCGGCCGGTCATTGCCCCGGGCGTAGGCATCGAAGTGGTCCAGGGCCCAGTTGAAATCGCCCAGCACGGGCCAGCGGAACTCCCGGAGGGCCCCCGCGTAGTCGCCCCGTCGCTCGACAAGGAGATCCCGGGCCTGGAGGAAAGCCTCGCGTGCGGTCATGACGCCCCCTGGTTGCTTGAGTGATGGGGCCAATCTATAGCGCCGTCCGGGGAGCGTCCAGGACCAAACCCGGGCCACGGGGGAATCATGACCTTCAGCACGGGGGCGGCCTGCTCCGGGGTCGTGGTAGGGTGGTCGCACCCTAGCAAACGCGTGAGGCCCAAGGTGTTCAGCATCATCCCAGAGGGGGCAGCCTACCGGGAATTCGTCCTGCTCAAGGACGGGCGGGGCGTGTTGCTCCGCATCGCCTTCGCCGAGGACATCGACCGCGTGGAAGCCTTCATCCGGGGCCTCTCCCGGGAGAGCCTCGCCATGCGTTTCATGGGCGGCGTGGCCAGCGTCTCGCGCAAGTTCGTGGAGGAGCTCTGCACGCCCAACCTCCGCCTGCAGGCCTGCCTGCTGGCCGTGGAGGGAGAGGGTGAGGACGAGCAGGTGCTGGGGCTGGGCAACTACATCGGCGGCGGCGGACCCGTGGCCGAGGTGGCCTTCATGATCGGCGACGCCCACCAGGGCCGGGGCATCGGCACCCTGATCCTGGAGCGCCTGGCGGGACTGGCGGCGGGAGTCGGCTACCTGGGCTTCGAGGCGGAGCACCTGACCGGCAACAAGAAGATGGGGAACGTCTTCATGGACACGGGCTTCGAGACCCGGCGGGCCATGGAGGACGGCGTCATCCACGTGCAGTTCCCCCTCAGCGCTCCCGAAGCCCTCCGCGAGCGCACCGACCTCCGGGAGCGGGTGGCCACCGCGAACTCCCTGGTCCCGCTCCTGCGGCCTCGGGTCGTGGCGGTGGCCGGCGCTTCCCGGGATTCCGGCTCCCTCGGCAACACCATCTTCCGCCACATCCTCCAGAGCCGTTTCCAGGGCTCGGTCTACCCGGTCAATCCCAAGGCCAGTTCCATCGAAGGGGTGCAGGCCTATCAGTCCCTGGCGGCCCTGCCGGAGACGCCGGACCTGGTCATCCTCGCAGTGCCGGCGACCAAGGTCTCCGCCTTGGCCAAGCGGGCCCTGGAGCGCGGCGCCCGGGGCCTTCTGGTCCTGGCCGCGGGTTTCGCCGAAACCGGTCCGGAAGGCGCCCGGCGACAGGAGCGCCTGCTCCGCCTCACCCGCAGCCATGGGGCGCGGCTGGTGGGGCCCAACTGCCTGGGCCTGCTGAACACCAACGAGGCGGTCCAGCTCAATGCCAGCCTGGCCATGGCGATGCCGCCCCGGGGTCGGGTGGGCTTCTTCAGCCACTCCGCAGCCCTGGGCGTGGTCATCCTGCAATACGCCGCCGAGCGCGGCCTGGGCTTCTCCACCTTCGTCTCCGCCGGCAACCGGGCCGACGTCTCCGGCAACGACCTGCTGCAGTACTGGGACGAGGACCCGGACACGGATCTGGCGCTGCTCTACCTGGAGACCTTCGGGAACCCCCGGCGCTTCGCCCGGCTGGCCCGGCGGATCTCGCGGCGCAAGCCCATCCTCTGCGTCAAGAGCGCCCGGAGCCACGCCGGCCGGCGCGTGGCCCTGGCCCACATCGCGGCGGCCCCCCGGGACGACGCGGAAGTGGAGGCCCTGTTCCACCAGGCGGGCGTGATCCGGGCCGACACCCTGGAGGATCTGTTCGACATCGCGCTGCTCCTGGCCCACCAGCCCCTGCCCAGGGGGAACCGCGTGGCCATCGTGAGCAACTCCGGCGGCGTCGCCACCATCTGCGCCGATGCCTGCGAAACGCACGGCATGGAGATCTCCGGCACCGGCGTGGTGAACCTGCATGCCATGGCCACGCCCGAGCACTACGAGCAGGCCTGCCGCGAGGCCCTCGAGCATCCCCAGGTGGACGCCCTCATCGCCTCCTTCGCCTGCCTCGGGACCTGCGATCCTACCGTGGTGGCCCGGGCCATCCGCCGGGCCGCCGTGCGGGCCGAGCAGACCACGGGCATCGCCAAGCCGACCCTGCTCTCCCTCATGGGCATGAGCGGCGCCGTGCCCGTGGGCTCGGCCGCCCTGGCCGAGAGCGGAGGCAAGCACCGCACCTTCCCCTCGTACCGTTTCCCGGAATCCGCGGCCCTGGCCCTCTCCAAGGTGGTGGAGTACGCGCGGTTCCGCCAGCTGCCGCCGGGGCGCATCCTGGGCTACGCGGACCTCAACGGCGGCGAGGCGCGCCGGCGCGTGGAGCAGCTCGTCGAGGCCCTGCCCAGCCCCGCGCCCGCGCCGTTCTCAGAGGCCGAGACCCGGGAGCTCCTGGGTGCCTTCGGCATTCCCATCGCGGGAGCCCCGGAACCTTCGAACCGCAAGGGCCCCCAGGTGCTGCTGCACCTGTCGTCAGATCCCGATTTCGGGCCCATCTGGCGCTTCCACCGCCAGGGCGTGGATTCGATCCTGCGCCTCACCCCGCTCACGGATCTCGACATCGCCGAGGTCCTCGAACGCATGCGCCTCCGGCCCGCCAGCGGTCTGGGCGAGACCCTGGGCCGCCTGACCCAGCTGGTGGAGGAGCTGCCCTGGCTGCACACCCTGGAGGCCACGGTGGCCATCCGTGGCGATGCCGAAGCCGGCGGCCCCCTGCCCCTGGCGTCGGGCCTGCGCCTGACCTTCAGCCAGTCCGGGGCCCGGAAGCCCTGAACGCCCATCTCGACCCAGCGGAGACTCCCATGCTCGTGAAGGAAATGATGCGGAAGCCGGTCACGGTGATCTCCATCGGGGCCACCATCGGCGAGGCCGATCAGCTGCTCCAGTCCCGTGGCTTCCGGCATTTGCCCGTGGTGGACCAGGGCCGCCTGGTGGGGATCCTCACGGATCGGGATATCCGCTTCACCACCAGCAGCCTCTCTCCGACGCCGCGCAGGGGAGACGATTCCGTCACCCTCGCCATGAGCAGCCCACCCCTGACGGCGGATCCCCTGGATCCGGTGGAGGACGCGGCCCGGATCATGCGGGAGCACAAGATCGGGTGCCTCCCCGTCCTGGACGGCGGCGAGCTGGTGGGCATCCTCACGGGCATGGACCTGCTTGACGCCCTGATGACCCTCACCGGCGTGACCAAGCCCTCGTCCCGGCTCGAGGTGGTCCTCAGGGACCAGCCGGGCGAGCTGGCCCGGCTGACGACCTTCTTCGCCGACCGGCGCGTGAACATCCACTCCATCCTCACCTACCCCACACCCGACACCACGGTGCGCACGGTGCTGCGGGTGGACTCGAACCAGATCCGCCCCCTGGCGGAGGAACTCCGTGGCGCCGGATTCACGGTCCTCTGGCCCCTCCCCAAGAGCTCCCAGCTGCACTTGACGTCCAAGCCATGGCAACCCTGATCCACCGCCCGGAGTATGCCGGGTACGACTTCGGCCCGGAGCACCCCTTCACGCCCGCCCGGCTCGCCATGCTCCTGGACCTCATCCGGAGCCTGGGCCACGCGGCCCCCACCGTAGCGGCGCCGGCCGCGACGCGGGAGGACATCCTCTCGGTGCACGACGAAGCCTTCGTGGCGATGGTAGAGGCCCTCGACCGGGGCGAGTCCCGGCCCGAGGCCGGGCGCTTCGGCCTGGGCACCCAGGACAATCCGATCTTCCCCGGCATGGATCTCGCCGGCCGCTGGCTGGCGGGCGGGGCCCTCCACGGGGCGCGGCTCCTGATGGAGGGCGTGGAGTCGCGCGTGCTCCAGCTGGGCGGCGGGCTGCACCACGCCCAGAAGGACAAGGCCGCGGGCTTCTGCCTGTACAACGACCTGGGCGTGGCCATCCGCGCCTTCGTGGATCACGGCTGGCGCGTGGCCTACCTGGACATCGACCTCCACCACGGCGACGGCGTGCAGAACCTCTTCTACGACCAGGACCGGGTGCTCACCCTCAGCCTCCATGAGACCGGGCACTACCTGTATCCGGGCACCGGCCACATCCACGAGTTGGGCACCGGCCCGGCGCGGGGCCTCAGCCTGAACGTCCCCCTGGAGCCCTTCACCGAGAGCGAGAGCTACCTGGAGGCCTTCGAGGCCGTGGTGCCCAGGGCCCTGGAGCAGTTCGCGCCCCATGTCCTGGTGGTCCAGGCCGGAGCGGATGCGCACTTCGCCGATCCCCTGGGGGATCTCGCCCTCACCACCCAGGCCTTCGAGATGCTCTACCGCCGGATCCTCGACCTGGCTGGCGAGCACACGCAGGGCCGGGTGCTGTTCACCCTGGGCGGCGGCTACGAGGCCCAGGTGGTGGCCCGGGTCTGGACGATCCTCTACCTCACCCTGATGGACCTCCCCATCCCCGAGGCGCTGCCTGGGCCATGGCTGGCGCGGTGGCAGCACCTGCTCGGCCCCGAGGTCGGAAGCACCCTGCACGACCCCGTGCCCGCCTATCCCGAGTTCCCGGGCCGCGAGGAGCGCAGCCGCCGCAACCGGGACGTGGTGGACCGCCTGCTGGACTCTCTGCTCCGCTACTGGTTCTGACCGCCGCGGCACCGCGGGGCTTCCGCTATCCTCGAAGCATGATCGGTCGACTGCGCGGGGAACTCATCCAGAAGCTGCCGAACCTGGCGCTCGTCGAGTGCGGGGGGGTGGGCTACGCTGCGGCCATCAGCCTCTCGACATACGGGCTGCTGCCGGAGGTCGGCACCACGGTGGTGCTGCACACGGAGCTCCTGGTGCGCGAGAACGAGATCGCGCTGCTCGGCTTCTACGCCCCGCAGGAACGGGAGCTCTACCGCCTGCTGATCAGAGTGGATGGCGTGGGCCCGAAGCTGGCCCTGGCGGCCCTTGGCGCGCTGTCCCTGGAGGATCTGGTGCAGGCCATCCGCGGGCGGGACGTCAAGGTCCTCACCCGCATCCCCGGCGTGGGCAAGAAGACCGCCGAAAAGATGTGCTTCGAGCTGTCGGAGAAGCTCGGCGGCCTTTCGGGCCTGGACGGCCTGTCCGGAGGGTTCTCGGGTGATCCCTGGGAAGAAAGCCTGCGCTCGGCGCTCACGAACCTGGGCTTCCGGGAGGATGCGGTGCTGCCCGTGGTGGCCGAGCTCCGCGCCGTGAAGCCGCCCCTGGCCGAGGCCATCCGCCTGGCCCTGAAGGCCCTGCAGCGATGAGCGTCCGCATCCTCGCCACGTCCCCCCTGGTGGGCCCGGCCCTGGCGGACCTCGGCGCCCGGTTCCCAGACCTCCTCCTGGCCCCTTTCCGCTCCGCGGAATGGAACGCGGCCCTGGGTGAAACCGAGGTGCTGGTGGCCCTGGTGTCCGAGTCCATCACCGAGGCCGACCTAGTGGCCGCTCCGAGGCTGAAGGCCGTTGGTACCTATTCCGTGGGCGTGAACCACCTGCCCCTGCAAGCCTGCCAGGCCCGCGGCATCCAGGTGGTGAATACCCCCGGCGTGCTGACGGACGCCACCGCCGACCTCGCCCTGGCGCTGCTGCTGGCGCTCACGCGACGGGTGGCCGAGGGCGAAGTCCTGGTGCGCTCCGGTGAATGGAAGGGCTGGGCCCCGGACCAGCTCCTGGGCACCGGCCTCGCCGGCAAGACCTGCGGCATTCTCGGCAGCGGCCCCATCGGCCAGGCCTTCGCCCGGCGTACCTGGGCGCTCGGCATGGTCCCGGTCTTCTGGGATCGCGACGGCCTGGGCGGCGAGGTGGACTTCGGCCCCGCGCGCGCCCGCCGCTTGATCCTGTCCGACCTGCTGTCCAGCAGCGCGGTGCTCTCCATCCACTGTCCGCTCACGGACCAGACCCGCGGCCTGCTGGATCGCTTCGCCCTGGAACTGTTGCCCGAGGGAGCCGTGATCATCAACACCGCCCGCGGCGGCATCCTGGATGAGCCTGCCGCCATCGACCTGCTGAAGGCGGGGCGGCTCGGTGGCGTGGGGCTGGACGTCTACGAGGGTGAACCGAAGATCGATCCCCGCTGGCTGCTGGCGCCCCGTACGGTGCTCCTGCCCCACCTCGGATCCGCCACCGTGGAAACGCGCACGGCGATGGCCAGCCTGCTCTGCGACGGACTCGCCGCGGCCCTTGGGTGATACCCTGGACTCCCTCACGAGGCATCCCATGGCACGCCCTTGGCTCAAGCTGCTGGACCCAGGCCTGACGGCACTCAAGACCGCCGCCAGTACCGCTTTCGAAGACCGTCTGGCCCTGGCCCGCGCCTACAACGTCCGCGCCCGCCACGAAGAGGCCCGGGAGGTCCTGGACCAGCTGCTGGCCGAGGACCGCTCGAACGCCGAGGCGTGGTTCGAGCGCCTGCTCTGCTTCAGCAACCACGCGGGAGACGAGGAAGGCCCGGAGCTGATGGGGCAGCTGGAGTCCCTCCGCGATGAGCACCCGACTGCGGGAGGCCATCTCCGCAACCTGGGCTACCTGCGGCTCCTCATGCAGGATCTTGACGGGGCGGAGCTCACGCTGCAGCAGGCCCTGGCCCTGAACGGCCAGGATCCCAAGGCCCTGGAGCTGGCGGGTCTCGTGCAGCTGCACATGAACCAGCCCGCCGACGCGAAGGCCTGGCTGCTGAAGGCCCTAAGCCTCAATCCGAGGGACCCGCGCACCCTTCGCCTGCTGGCCATCGCCATGGAGCAGCTGGGGGACCTCGGCGGCGCGGAGGCCCAGCTCATGGCCGCCCTCCAGGCCGAGGAGACCTACTACTGGGGCTGGCACGCTCTGGGCGAGCTGCTCTTGAAACGCGGTGAGCTCGCGGAAGGCCTGCGCTGCATCCAGCGGGCCCGCAGCCTCCATGTCTGCGATCCCACCAGCTACTTCATCCTTGCCGAGATCTTCAGCGAGCAGGGGCACCTGGAGCTTGCCCAGGGCCAGCTCCACACGCTCATGCTGCTGGCGCCCCCCGCCCCGGTTCTGGCGGAGGCGCAAGCCCTGCTGGGTGAGCTCAAGCGGGACATGGGCGACCGGGATGGCGCGCTGTCCTACTTCAGCCTCGCCGCCGAGACCGATCCCGATGCCTCGAATCCCTGGGCGGCCCTGGGCGACATGGCCCGTGAGGAGTGCCGCTGGGACGATGCCCTGCGCTGCTACCGCGAGGCCCTGATGCGCGAACCCGACGCCGCGGACCTGCAGGTCCAGCTGGGCTACGTGCTGGTGGAGACCCACCAAGGCACCGCCGCCGAGCAGGCCTTCCTTCAGGCCCTGGAGCTGGATCCCGGGGAATACAGCGCCTACCTGGGCCTCTCCGAGGTGTATCGATTCGCCAACCGGCGGGAGGACCAGGTGGCCATGGTCGAACAGGCCATGATGCTGGCGCCTCAGGACGCGGACGTGTGGAACGCCTGGGGCGTCGCCCTGGAGGTCACCAACCGCTGGCAGGAGGCCACCGAGGCCTACGAGAAGGCCCTGGCTCTCGAGCCCCAGCATCGGAAGGCTGCCAACAATCTTGGGTTTGTCCTGGAGAAGCGGATGCACGGCGGCGAGCCCAATCTTCGGGCCCGGGCCACCGAGGCCTGGAAGCAGCGTCTCCTCATCTGCCGCGACGAGGATCAGAGCCTGAAGATGGCCACCGAGCACCTCACGAACCTCGGCATCGACGACGACACCATCCGCGAGTGGCTGCGGCCGGGTTTTCTGGCCGAATCAGAGGCGTGACCCTTTGGTCACGGGCGTGTCACCCAAGCGTTTCCAGGCAGTTACAGGGGGGGCCAAAGTCCCTGTGGAAAAGCCTGCGGATTGACCCTCTTGACGGGTGCTAAACCCTGTCTGGATACAGATTTCCCAACACAAGTAGGGCAAATCCCTATCTATGCATGTCGTTTTATATCAATTTTTAAATAGAAGACGCCAGCAGAATCTGCCGAATGCCCGCACGCCGGGGTTTTCCACATTTTCCGCTTTCTTTCGCATTGACACGAAAAAGGCCTTGGACCCCTTGGAAGGAGAGGCGAAAACTGGCCTGTCAACCCTTTTTAGTCACCTCGACTATCGGAGGTGACACCCCTCAAACGAGGGCTTCGGCTTCGCGCAGGTGGACGCTCACCAGGCGGGAGCAGCCCGCCTCCTCCATGGTCACGCCATAGAGGGTGTCGGCCGCGACCATGGTCGGCTTCTGGTGGGTGATGACGATGAACTGAGTGTCGGCCTTCATCTTTTGCACCATGGCGGCGAAGCGGCCCACGTTCGCCTCGTCCAGCGGTGCGTCCACCTCGTCCAGCACGCAGAAGGGGCTGGGCTTGAAGTGGAAGATGGCGAAGAGCAGGGAGATGGCCGTGAGCGCCTTCTCTCCGCCACTCAGCAGGGTGAGGGCCTTGGCGGTCTTGCCCGGGGGCTGCGCGGTGATCTCGATGCCGCACTCCAGCAGGTTCTTGGGATCCTCCAGGCTGAGGTGGGCGCTGCCGCCGCCGAAGGCCTCCCGGAAGACCTCCTGGAACCGGCTGTTCACGAAATCGAAGGCCTCGCGGAAGCGCTCCTCGCTGGTGGCGTTGATCTCCTGGATGGTGGCCTCGAGGTTGCCGATGGCCGCCGTGACGTCGGCGCGCTGCTCGTCCATGAAGGCCATGCGGGTTTCCGCCTCCTCCAGTTCCTGGATGGCCAGGGGGTTCACGCCGCCCAGGTCCAGGCGCCGGCCCTGCAGCTCGTTCAGGCGTGTCTGGTGGACCAGCTCGCCCTCCTCCCAGGCCTCCCGCTCCTGCTGGCTGAGGCCATTCAGGAAGGCGGGCACCTCCAGGCCCAGCGCGAGCTCCACTTCCTTGGCCAGGGCCTCCTGGCTGCCCTGGACCTGGGCGCCATGGAGGAGCACCTCCTGGTGCTGGGCGCGGGCGTTCTCCAGGGCCTCCTGGAATTCCCGGGCCGAGCGCTCCTGCACTCGCAGGGTCTCCTGATCCAGCTCGAGCCTCGGCTGGGCCTCGCGGGCCTGGGCCTGCACGCCCTCGCGCTCCACCAGCAGGACCTGGGATTCCGCTTCCAGTTCGGCGAGACGCCCCTGGCAGGCCTCCATGCGCGCCACCTGCTCCGTGGCCTCGCCCCCCAGTCGCTGCCGTTCGGCCTCCAGGTCGAAGCGGCCCCGCTGGGCCAATTGCAGGTGGCGCTCGTGGCCATCCCGCTCAGCCCAGGAAGCATCGCGGCCCCGGGCGGCCTCCAGGCGCTCCTCGCGGCGCTCGTCGAGCCGCTGGCGGGCCTCACGGACCTGGATCTCGGCAGCCTGGACCGCCTCGTCCAGGGCCGCATCGCCGGCCTCCTCGGGATGCTCGTCAAGCTCACGCAGCAGGCCCTGCAGGCGCTTGATCTCCGTCTCGATCTGCTCCCAGAGGGCGTCGGCCCGCTCACTGGCGGCCCGGATCTCCGACAGCTGCACCTGGAGCGAAGTCTGCTGGGACTTGAGCCCATCCGTTCGCCGCCTGAGGGAGCGCAGGTCCTCCTCGATCTCGAGGGACCGGGCCCGGGCCGCGCGGGCCTCGTCGCCGCCGCGTCCACGCTGGGCTTCCAGTTCCTCCAGCCGGTCCAGCAGGGCCTCGCGGGTGGCCCGGGCCTCCTCCTGCTCGGCCCGGAGCTTGAGGGGAGAGGCCGCGGGCGCGGACACGCCCAGCTGCAGGGGGCCGAAGGGCAGGCGGATGAAGCCGGGGGAGACGAAGGCCAAGTCCGGATGCAGGACCGCGAGTTGGGGCAAGGCCTCGTCGGCACAGCGGAAGGCGCGGTCCAGGAGGGCCTGGAGGGGCCGGTCAGTGGAGGTCCAGCGCACGTGGTTCCGCAGCGGCTCGCAGCCGGCTGGCGTGGGCGGCACCGGCACCTCGCCCTCGAGGGCCAGCAGGAGGTGACCCGGCGCTGCCGCGGCCCGGAACGCCAGGTCGGAGTCGGCGGAGAGGGACTGGAGCCACACGCCGAGCAGCCGCTCCAGGTCCGGCCGCAGCGCCTCGTCCACGGTCAGCAGCTCCACCAGGGCATTCGGACGCACCCCCTGCTCACGGAGCCAGGCGAGGCCCTTGCGGAGTTCCTCATCGCCGAAGCTCTGGGCCAGCAGATCCGAGATCTGACGGAGGCGCCGCTCGGCGGCATCCAGTTCCGCCTCGGCACGATGATGGTCCTGGGCCAGAGTCCGCTGGGCCTCCTCCAGGGCCTCGGTGCGCCGGCGCTGGTCGAAGGCGGCCTCCTCCGCTTGGGCCAGCTGGCCCAACTGCCCTTCCAGGGAGCGATTCACCTGGGTGGCCTCGGCCTGCAGGCTCTCGAGGCGCGGGGCCCGGACGGATTCCTCGTGGTTCAGCGCATCGAGGCGGCCCTCCAGCTGCGCGATCTGGCTCTGGAACGCCAGCCGCTGTTTCTGGCGGGCCAGGGCCTCCTTCTGGCTCTCGGCCTTCCGCTCCCGGAGGGCGTGGAGTTCAGTTTCCGTGTGGCGGAGGGCGCCCTGGGCCAGGGCCACGGCCTCCTCGGCCCTGGCCAGCTGGGCCTCCCAGCCGGCGAGGCGGTCCGAGGCCTCCTTCAGGATGGCCTCCAGCGCCGAGAAGGAATCGCCGGACTCGGCCAGGCGGTCGGAGAGAGCCTGGATGCGCTCCTGCAGGCGGGCCTGTTGCCCTTCGGCCTCGAGCCTGCGCTCCTCCTGGAACCCCCGTTCCTGCTCCGCCAGCTGCAGGCGCTGATCCAGGCCCAGCATCGCGCTGGAGCGCCTGGCCTGGGCCTGCTGCTGCTCGTCCACGGACAGGCGCAGGGCCTCAACCTCGGAGGCCTTCTCGGAGACCTGGGCCGTGAGCTCTGCCACGCGGCGTTCGGTCTGGTCCAGCTGGTCGAGGATGCGGACCTTGGCCGCCTCCAGTTCGACGGCCTTGCCGGCGAGGAGGATGCGCTGGGTGGACTTGATCTCCGCATCGAGGTCCTTGGCCTTCCGGGCCCGGGAGGCCTGGCGCCGCAGCGAGTCCATCTGCTTGTTCAGCTCGAAGAGGATGTCATCGAGCCGCTGGAGATTTGTCTTGGTCTCCTCGAGCCGCTTCTCCGCGTCGGTGCGGCGCAGCTTGTAGCGCGTGATGCCGGCGGCCTCCTCCAGCAGAAGGCGCCGGTCCTTGGGCTTGCTGCTCAGGATGAGGTCGATCTGCCCCTGCTGGATGAAGCTGTAGGCCCGCGTGCCCATGCCCGTGTCGAGCAGCAGGTCCTGGACGTCCTTGAGGCGGGCCTCGCGGCCGTTGATGCGGTACTCGCTGCCGGTATCCCGGTAGAGCCGGCGCGAGATGGCGACCTCCCGCGAGGCCCCCGGCAGGGCCGGGTCCGGCATCTCGAGGATCAGCTTCACCTCGGCGAGGCCCATGGGCCGGCGCTGGGCCGTGCCCGCGAAGATCACGTCGGCCATCTCGGAGCCACGCATCATCGAGGCCCGCTGCTCCCCCAGCACCCAGGCCAGGCTGTCGGAGATGTTCGACTTGCCGCAGCCATTCGGCCCCACCACCGCGGTCATCCCGCCCGGGAAGCTGAGCTTCTGGGCATCGGCGAAGGACTTGAATCCATGGAGTTCGAGAGAGATCAGGCGCACGCAGTCAGCGCTCCGGGTCAGGCGGATGGGAACATCTCCCTCCATCATTCCACATCACGCTTAAGATCCCATCGCAGCTTGCAGATGGCCCCCTTGGGGATCGGCCGGAAGCCCGGTAGACTCGGGGTTTCCCAGGCCAGTCAGGAGTCACCTGTGCAGCCTTTTCCAGCCCCCCCGCGCGCCATGGCGGCTCCTGGCCGGCCCCGAGCCGGTGGCTCCCCATGCGGGAACAGTCGCCCCGAGGCAGGGGACCGAGCGTGAAACTCCCCCTCCTGGCCCCGCCGGACGGCTCCCTGCTCTGGCTGGAGGCCCACCGGGTCGTCGCAGGCTCCCACCGGCGCCCCCTGAGTGGTGCCCCCACCGATGATCAGCTGTCCCAGGCCCTGGCCGCCCTGCCCCCGGGACCCACGCGCTGGGTCGTGGAAGACCTCTGGACCCCTTCCATCCTGCTGCGCGACCTGACGGAACTGCCCAAGGGCGCCGAGGCCCAGGAGGCCTTCTTCCGCTGGCGGTTCATGCAGGCCCTGGCCCTGGAGACGCCCCACTTCGTGCAGGCCCTGGAAGTGGAGCCCGGCATCTGGCTGGCCTCCGGCATCCCCGAGGAGCTGCGGGAGCGCCTGCTCCAGCTGGGCCTGCGGCTCGAGCGGAACCTCCACAACCTCACGCCCCGGTGGCTGCACCTCTACAACCTGCTGGCCCCCTCGCTCGAGCTCCCCGGCATGCTGCTCTCCCTGAGCCCCGCGGCAGCTGGACAGTACTCCGGCACCCTCGTGGCCTGGGGGCGCACCCTCTGCCTCCTGCGCCAGTGGTCCGAGCCCCTCTCCCCGGAAGCCTGGCTGGAGGAACGCATCGCCCCCAGCGCCGCTTTCCTGCAGCGGGAATCCCGCACCCCTCAGCAGCTCCACGTGTGGGGGGCCAATGCCTGGCCCGAGAGCAGCCTGCCCACCCGCATCCTGGATGACCGGTCGGTGTTCGGGGAGGCGCGCTGATGGCGGTCCCGGTCCTCCACCTCAACCTGGCCCCCCGCCCCAGCCTCTGGCGCCAGCGCCACACGCTCCTAGGCTGGATCGCCCTGGCCACCGGCTGCCTCGTCCTGGCGGGCGCCATCGGCCTGACCTGGCGCGCCTACCACCAGGCGAACCGGACAGGACGCGATGCCGTGAGCCTCACCGAGGAGGCCCGGCGCGCGGCCCGCCAGGAGCAGCAGCTCCAGACCTCGCTGCAGGACATGGATGCCACCCGGGAGCAGTCCCGTTGGAAACTGGCGGAGCGCATCCTCCAGGAGCGCAGCCTGCCCTGGTCCCGCCTGACCACGGAGCTCGAGCAGTGCATGGTGCCCGACATGCGGCTCAAGGGCATCCAGCGCGCCCGCAACAACACCCAGCAGGTGGTGCTGAAGCTCAAGGGCGAGGCGCGCACCCGCCAGGCCGAGGCGGAATTCGTGGAGGCCTTGCGCACCGCCCCCGTCTTCGCGCAGGTCGTCCTGGAGCGGGAGACCGAGCGCGCCGGAGGGGGCTGGGACTTTGAGATCAGCCTGCCCGCCGCCGCGGTGCCACCACCCTTCCGGGCGAAGCCCATCAAGCAGGGACCAGCCACCCCGGTCCGCGCCGGCGCCCCGGTCCGCCCTCCGGCGGCCGTCCCCGGCAAACCCGTGGCCATCCCCCTCGCGCGCCCCGGAGTCGTGCCCCCTCCACCCGCCCATCCCGGCATGCCCGTGAAGCCCGCCCCCCAGGGTGTGCAGGCCCGGCCCGCGCCTGTTCCGCCGGCGGACGATGATGAGCAGGGTCGCAGCCCACGACGCCGCCCCGGACGAGCGTTACCGACCGAACCGAGGGCCCCCCGATGAGCAGCCCCCTTCGCGCAAGCCGACTCCGCCTGGCCCTGGGGAGCCTGGGCCTGCTGGCAGGGCTCGGCGTGGCCTTCTTCCTGCTCCCGGACGCTTCCCAGCAACTGGCGCAGCAGCAGCGGGCCAAGCGGGAGGCCGAGCTCAGCCGGAACCAGCAGGTGCAGCGTCTCCAGGAGCTCCAGCAGCTGGCGGACCGCATCCGCCGGGGCCGGGAGACGCTGGCTGACCTGGAAGGCCGCCTGCCCAAGGGTTCCGCTGGCGAGCTCCAGTGGAATCTCAGCAAGACTTTGCATGCCATGGCCAAGAAACATGGGCTGCGGCTGCAGAGCGTGAAGTACGGCCTGCCCAGCCGTGAAGGCGCGAAGGGCACGGATCTCGAGGCGGTCGAAGTGGAGTTCGTCGCCCTGGGCGTCTACGCCAACCACAGCGCCTTCATGCGTGACCTCGAGGGGTCCGGCCTTCCCTTCGCGGTGCGCGACGGGCGGCTGGAGGAGAGCCCCGAGGGCGCCCGGCTCAATATCGTGCTCCGGGCCTTCCGCAAGGCCGGTGCGCCCGAGCGTGAGGAGGGCGAGGCATGAGCGCAGCCAGCTCGACCTTCGACTTCCAGGCCATGCGCCAGGAGCTGCGGGGCAACCCCAAGACCCAGGTCGCCCTGGCGGCCTTCGCCCTGGTGATGATCTACGCCCTTTACACCTTCCTCGGCCCGGATGCCCCCAAGGGCAAGAAGGCCGTCGCGGCCCGGGCCGGAGCTAACCTGGATCCGCGCCAGCTCCAGGGCCTCCGCCGCCTGCCCGACCTCGCCGCCCTGGGCCAGGCCGGCGAGCTGCCTCCCGCCGCCAAGGTCCAGCGGGATCTCTTCATGTTCGAGGCACCGCCTCCCCCGCCCCCACCTCAGAAGCCTCCACCGCCTCCACCCCAGCCCACGCCGGAAGAACTCGAGGCGAAACGGAAGGCTGACGAGGAGGCCCGCGAGTTCGCGAGCCGGCCCCAGGATCTCCGCTACCTCGGGTTCTTCAAGGGGGCTCCGTCCGGCGCGGTGGGCGCTTTCATGAAGGGCGAAGAGCCCGTCACCCTCACCTCGGGCACCGTGCTCAAGGAGCGCTGGAAGCTGGTGTCCATCCTGGACACCAAGGCGGAATTCCAGAACACCAAGTATCCCAAGATGCGGCTCGTCTTGGAGGTCCGCGAGGCCTCTGGCGGCGCGCCCGTGAACCAGTTCTGATCCGAAGGATGCCCCCGATGCCGATTCCCTCCTTCGCCCCGCTCCGCAAGCTCCTGTTGATCGCCGCCGCGCTGCTGCTGGCCGTCGGCTGCAGCCTCCACAAGGCCAACAAGGCCTTCGACGAGGGCCGCTACGACGAGGCCGTGGCCGAATACCGGGCCGTCCTGCGAAACGATCCCACCAACACCAAGGCGAGGATCGGCATCAAGCGAGCCTCCCAGCGCGCCTCCGAGGCCCACCTTTCCCTGGCCCGCCAGGCGGAGGCACGGGGCTTCACGGACACGGTACTCCTGGAGGTCCGCAAGGCCCTGGTGCTGGATCCCGATAGCCAGATCGCCCAGGACTGGCTCATCAAGCTGGAGGCGAAAGCCGCCAAGGAGAAGGCTGAGGCCGATGCCGTGGATGACCTTGAAGTGATGAAGGCCAAGGCCGATGCCGTCAACGTGGTGCAGCTCAACCCCCGCTCCATGGAGGGCCTGGACCTGAACTTCAGCCGGAAGACCAGCCTGCGGGAGATCTTCGCCACCCTGAGCAAGGCCTCGGGCGTGAACATCATCGCCCACACCTCATACCAGGATCAGAGTGTCTCCATCGACTTGCGGGGCCTGTCTTTCCAGCGGGTGCTGGACACACTGATGCTCCAGAACGACCTGTTCTACAAGGTCATCGACAAGAACACCATCATGGTCTTCAAGGACACGCCCCAGAATAAGGAGAAGTACGAGAACCAGATCATCAAGACCTACTACCTGTCCTTCGCCGATCCCAACGAGCTGCGGTCCACCCTCACGACCATCAACCCGCAGCTGAGGGTCTTCACCGACAAGCGGGTCAACGCCCTCATCGTGAAGGCCAAGCCCCTGGAACTGGCCATCGTGGATCAGGTCATCCGCACCCTGGACAAGGGCAAGGCCGAGATCATGGTCTACCTCGAGCTGATGGAGGTCACCGAGAACAGCCTGGAGCAGATCGGCCTGCTGCCGGTGCTGAACGCCTCTGATACCTCCGGCACCTACCGCTTCGGCGCCACCACCGTGAACAACACCTCCGGGATGAACACCAACTCGGGGTTCACGAAGATCCACACCGCCGACATCCGGGTGTTGTTCCCCAACCTCGCCCTGGACTTCCTCAAGAGCAACGGCGATGCCCGCCTGGTGGCCAGCCCCAATGTGCGGGTGGTCTCCGGCGAGACGGGCGAAGTCAACATCGGCGAGAAGATCTCCACCACGCAGAGCCAGATCTCGGGACTCGGCGGCACCAGCGGCACCAACACCGCTGCCTCCTCCCTGCTGGCGGGCGCAGCCCAGACCTCCTTCTCCTACGAGGACGTGGGCGTGAAGATCAAGGTGGAACCCCGGGTCCACAACAACGGCGAGATCACGCTGAAGATCGACAGCCTCGTCACCACGTTGAAGTCAGGCTCCACGCCCGGCCGCCCCGACCTCGGCAAGCGCGAGATCAAGACCTCGGCCCGACTGCGGGATGGCGAGACCGCCATCTTCGGCGGCCTGCTGAAGGATGAGGAGCAGAAGAGCCTGCAGGGCGTCTGGGGCCTTTCCGACATTCCCCTCATCGGCCGCCTGATCGGCAACACGCGCAACAGCAAGGCGAAGACCGATGTGATCCTCACCATCCGGGCCGTGCTGGTCCGCAAGCCCGTCATGACCGAGCAGGACATGGCGCCCTTCAACCCCGAGGATGCCACGGCGAAGGCCGGTCCCTTCGCGCCTGACCCGGCGAAGAAGACGCTGGCACCCAAGCCGACCGCCCCGGCGACTGCCCAGTCGACACCTCAGTCCGCCCCCAGGCAGGCGCCTGCGGCCACGCCGGCCCCCGTGCCCCCGCCCGCGACCCCGCCAACGGTGCCCGATGCGATCCAGGAGAAGAAGCCGGCCTCCCCCACGGACCCGCCTCCGGCCCCCTCGGACCTGGTCATCTTCATGTCGCCGGTGGCTTCGGAAATCAAGGCCGGGGAGAAGGTCCGCATCACCCTCACCGTGAGCGGTGGCGGGGGTCTCAGCTCCGGCACCCTGGAGCTGCGCCTGCCGCCAGGCCTGCGCCTCCAGGCCGTGGCCCCCGGCGAGTTCATCACGGGCGAGGGCGGCAGCCTCGAGCAGTTCCCGGGCAAGGACGGGCTGCTGAAGCTGGTCTTCCGTCGGAACGCCGCTGGCACCGACGCCGGTCCCTTCGTCACCCTGGACCTGGAGGGCCTCACCGCCGGCAACGCCCCCGTGCTGATCCAGAGCGGCCAGTTCCTCGTCGGCACCGCCCCGATCTCCGGGCGCTGGTCCAACGCCCTCGTGACGGTGCAGTGAGTCGGCAGGGCGGCTTCACCCTCCTCGAGCTGGTCGTCACGGCCACGGTGCTGATGATCCTGGCCTCGGTGACGGTGCCCCTGGCCCGCAATGGCCTGAAGCGGCAGCAGGAGCTGGATCTGCGGCGCTCGCTGCGGGAGATCCGCACGGCCATCGACGACTATAAGAAGCAGGCGGAGCAGCAGAAGATCAAGGCACCGCCCCCGGAGGCGAATTTCTACCCCGAGAGCCTCGAGCTCCTGGTGGAGGGGGTTCCCGCCACCGGGTCGCTCAGCAAAAAGGTCCGGTTCCTCCGCCGGATCCCAGTGGATCCCATGACGGGCAAGGCCGAGTGGGGCCTTCGCAGCACCAGCGATGACGCCAACAGCACCAGCTGGGGGGGCGGGCATGTCTATGATGTCTACACCCTCTCCCAGGGCACGGGCATGAACGGCATTCCCTACCGCGAGTGGTGAGAAACGGTGTTGCCTCTAACGCCGCACTTTGCTAGGCTTGGAGTTCGGCTGTTTCGGATCCTGCGGGGCCCGAACCGATCTTTCAAGCGGATATGGCGGAATTGGTAGACGCGCTAGTTTCAGGTACTAGTGTTCACAAGACGTGGGGGTTCGAGTCCCTCTATCCGCACCATTTTCTCACCGGCTGCGCCGGTGGGAAAATAGGGCCGAATGCGACCAACGGGAGCATTGCGGTCCGCAGGCTGAGCGCCAGCGAAGCCAAGGATGACGGCCAGCGGCCGTCACCACCATGAACTGCTGGTGCCACCTCGGTGATTGACAAGGGTTTCCGGCCCTCTCCGGAATCGACCTCCCAAGCGGCACGGGGCTGCGGGGCAGGTGACGGGCGATCCCCCGAACAGGAGCCACCATGGCCCTCAATGTGGAACAGAAGAAGATCATCATCGACGACTACAAGCAGCACGAGTCGGACACGGGTTCGCCCGAGGTGCAGGTGGCGATCCTCACCAAGCGCATCAACGACCTGACCGAGCACTTCAAGACCCACACCAAGGACTACCACAGCCGCCGCGGTCTCATGATCATGGTCGGCCAGCGCCGCCGCCTGCTCGACTACCTCAAGAAGAAGAACAAGGATCGCTACGCGACCCTGATCGAGCGCCTCGGTCTCCGTCGGTAGGCCATCACGAATCCCCTGCCAAAACGCCCGCAGCTGCGGGCGTTTTGCTATGTTCAAGGCATGGCCCTGCCACCCCTGCCTCAGCCCGGACACCCGGACCCCTACACGGTCCTGGGCCGCAGGCTGGTGTACGACTCGCCCTGGATCCGCGTCCGGGAGGACCGCTTCAAGCACCGGAAGGGCGCCGAGGGTCGCTACGCCGTCTGCGGCTTCCACCGCACCGCCTGTGGCGTCGTCGCGCTGGACGAGGAGGACCGCGTGGTCCTGGTGGGCCAGTGGCGCTACCCGCTTGAGCGCTATTCCTGGGAACTCCCGGAAGGCGGCGGCGACGCCACGGAGAGCCCCTTCGAGGCCATGCGCCGGGAGCTGGCCGAAGAGGCGGGACTCAGCGCCCGGGTCTGGGAGCCCCTCTGTTTCTTCCACCCCAGCAATTCCTCCACCGACGAGGAGGCCTTCCTGTTCCTGGCCACGGGCCTGAGCCCCGTGGACGGCCACCACGCCGAGGAGGACGAGGAGCTGCTGGTCCACCGTGAGCCCTTCCGCGACTGCCTCCAGCGTGTGCTGAGCGGAGAGATCACCGATGGCCTCACCACCGTCGCCCTGCTGGCCCTCCACGCCCGGCGCGGCGGGGTGTCCGCCGAGCTGGACGCCCCATTGGCCGAGCGCTTCTTCCAGCGGCCCGCCGAGCAGCCCTCGGCCGGCCGGGCCCGCTGGGGGGAGCTGGGCACGCCATGATCCTCACCCTGCACCCCGAGACGCCCCAGGCGCGCCACCTCGAGCGCATCGTCGAGCTGCTGCGCCGCGATGGCGTCATCGCCTACCCGACCGACACCCTCTTCGGGCTGGGCTGCCTCGCCTCGCGCAAGAAGGCCGTGGACCGGATCCTGCAGATCAAGGGTCGCGACCCCAAGAAGCCCATGTCCATCCTCTGCTCGGACATGGAGATGTTCTGCCGCTACACCCGACACCTGGACACCCCCACCTTCCGCCTCCTCAAGCAGATGCTGCCCGGGCCCTACACCGTGCTGCTGCCCGCCAGCCGAGAAGTCCCCCGCTACCTCCAGAACAAGCAGGTGGTGGGCCTCCGCATCCCCAGCCAGCCCTTCTGCCACGCCCTGGTGGCGCTGCTCGGCGAGCCCATCATCACCACCAGCGTCGCCCTGCCGGACCAGCCCGTGCTCAACACCGCCTGGGAGATCGAGGAGGAACAGGGCCATGCCCTGGACATGGTGGTGGACTGCGGTCAGCCCCTGGGCGTCCCCAGCACCATCGTCGATCTCAGCGGCGACGAGCCCCTCCTGGTCCGCGAAGGGGCCGGCCCCTGGCCGCTTTAACGTGCCTTGTCCCGGGCCTTCTTCCGCAGGGCCTCGCATTCCGCCTCGCTGAGCAGGCCGTCGCGCCCAAGCGCGTCGATGCGGCGGAGCGCGCCCTCCAGGTCGAAGGCCGGCTTCGAGGGCGCTGGAAGCGGCTTGGCGGCCACCGGCGTGACCGGCGCCTGAGCGGCTGTGGCCGCCGCCAGCGCCCGGCCCACCGCCTCGCACCACCGGCCGAAGTGATAGGAGATCGCGTCGGTATTCGGCCCCGTGAGCGTGTCATGGAAGGCCGCGAGCACCTCGCCCGAATCGCCATCGATGAGCTTCAGATCAAAGGAGAGCGTCATGGGCCGGACGGACATGTAGTCGTCATCCGTGCCGAGGGCGTCCGCCACCCGTCCCACGAGGACCACATCCCCGAGGGTGGCGGACACTGGCAGGGCCCCCTTGAGACCCCGCTTGACGCCCCGCTCCAGCTCGGCCGGGAGCCCCGGCGCCACCCGTGCCAGGAACGTCTGGTCCTTCACCTCCCGTGGCCCCTGCACCCAGGCGGCCGGTTCCCAGGCCCTGAGGCGGAGGCTGCGGTTGCGCAGGTCCAGGTTGGGCTTGAGCCACTGGAACCCGAGAACCTTGGAGGGCTGGAAGACCACCCCGGCGCCGAACCAGGAAGGATCCAGACGCCCGTCATCCAGTACCGCGGACTGCCCGACCAGCAGGGCCGAGGCGAAGAGGAACAGGGCAGATCGTCGCATCAGCTCTCCCAAAAGGGGCATGGTGTGGCTCAGGAAGCCCGGTTCAGTCCACCCGATAGTGGCAGCCCCGGCTTTCGGGGTTCTGCAGGGCGGCGTTGAGGATCAGCCGGGCGCAGAGGATGCCGCTGCGCAGCTCGAGCAGCTCCCGGCTCAGGGAGGACTCGTGGTAGAAGCGCTCGATGCGGTGGGCCAGGTAGTGCAGGTCCGCCTTGGCACGCTGCAGGCGATCCCCGGTGCGAACGATGCCGGCGTAGTTCCAGAGCGTGCTGCGGATGAGGCCCCAGTCCTGATCGATAAGGAGCGGATCCGTGGCCTCGGGTTCCTCCGGCATGCGCCACTGGGCCAGGTCCCCGGGATTGGGCAGATCCGCCTCTGCGAGCTCGCGCACGGCGGCCTCGGCTCCGCGGAAGCCCCAGAGCAGGCCCTCCAGTAGGCTCGTGGAGGCCAGCCGATTGGCGCCGTGCAGGCCCGTGCAGGCCACCTCGCCCGCGGCGAAGAGCCCCGGCAGGGAGGTGCGGCCATCCAGGTCCACCAGGACCCCGCCGCAGAAATAGTGGGCGGCGGGCACCACGGGGATGCGCTGGCGGCTGGGATCGAGGCCCTCGGCGCGGCAAGCGGCCATCACCGTGGGGAAGTGCTCATCCAGGTCCAGCTTCGCGGCCAGGGGCGCCAGGTCCAGGTAGACGCTGGCCTCGCCACTGGCGGCCATCTCCTGGAAGATGGCCCGGCTCACCACGTCGCGGGGCGCCAGCTCCATGTGCTCCGGCTCATACTTGGCCATGAAGCGCTCGCCCTTGCGGTTCACCAGGTGGGCGCCCTCGCCGCGCAGGGCCTCGGTCAGCAGCGTCCGGGGCTTGCCCGGCACATAGAGCGCCGTGGGATGGAACTGGATGTACTCGCAGTTCACGATGCGCGCGCTGGCCCGGTAGGCCGCGGCGAGCCCATCCCCCGTGGCGCTGGGCGGGTTGGTGGTGTGCAGGTACAGGTAGCCGAGGCCGCCGGTGGCCAGGAGCGTGCGCCGGGCCAGGGCCCCCTCCACCTGGCCGGTGGCGGGATCGAAGAGGAAGGCGCCGTGCACGCGGATGGGGTCGTACACCCGCACCGGGCTCAGGCAGTGGTGGGGGCTCGTGATCAGGTCCACCAGGCAGAGGCGCTCCCGCACCTGGATGTTCGGGTGCTGCCGCACGGCCGCGCTGAGGGCCGACTGGATCGCGAGACCCGTGGCGTCCTTGGCGTGGTAGATGCGCCGGGCGCTGTGGGCAGCCTCGGCCGTGGGGTCGGGGGTGCCGTTCTCCCCCAGGTCGAAGGGCACGCCCAGGCGCTCCCAGAGAAAGCTCCGGCAGAGCTTCGGCCCCTGCTCCGCCAGCAACCGCACGGCCTCTGGCCGGCAGAGGCCAGCGCCCGCGGCTTCGATGTCGGCCGCCAGCAGGTCCGGGGAATCCCCCTCTTCGGGAGGCGCCAGACCGATGATGCCGCCCTGGGCCCAGGAGGTGTTGGTGCCGCCCAGTTCGTCCTTGGCCACCAGCACCACCGAGGCGCCCAGGTCCGCCGCGCGCAGGGCCGCGGAGCACCCGGCGATGCCCGCGCCCAGGACCAGCAGGTCAACCGTGTGGTTCATGCCAGCTCCCAGGTGGGGCGGTCCAGGGTCCAGAGGTGAGCGAACACCGCATCATCGTCCGCGTCGTCGGTCGTGCGCCTTCCATGGTCCAGCCTCTGCGCCGTCAGGTCCAGGGCCGACTCCGCGCGCACCTCACCCCAGGGCGTCGCCACGCGCCCACCGCCAGATTCCAGACGGACCAGGGCCTCCTCCCAGAGAGAGAGCAGGCCGGCCAGGTTGTGCTGCTGTTGGTGGTGGTAGCCGCCCGCCAGGAGGATGAGGCCCTGCAGGCCTTGCTTCAGCTCCCCCTCCGCCTGGGCCCAGAGCGGCTCCAGGGCATCGTGGCACTCATGGTAGAGGCCGTGATTGAAGAGGGACACGCCGCAGGCCAGCGGGTAGCGCTCGCCCAGGGGCAGTGGCGTAAGCGCCGCCAGCTGCCAGCCGCAGCGCAGGCTCACCAGGGGGCCCCAGGCGCCCCAGGCGGAGCCGGGCCGCCAGCCCGCCGCATCCCCCTCGGCCGTGTCCGGCCAGGCTGTGCGATGGGCCCGCCAGGCGGCGGCCGGATCGTGGTGTCCCAGGGCCCCCAGCATGCGGGTGGCGTGGCCCAGCAGTTCAGACTCCGGCAGGCCCGCGGGATGGGCCCGCCGCAGCCCTGGCGCCCCCAGGATGGTGGGCCAGACGAGAGCCTGGCGGGCCTCGGGATCCTGGAGGGCCGCCTCCATGCGGTCCTGGAGAAAGCGGTGGATCGCCAGGGGGAGCCGAGGCTGGCGCTGCCAGAAGGGGGTCTGGTTGCAGTCGTCGCTCACCGTTCCACCACCAGGCGAAGGCAAAGCCCGCCACGATCGTTCTCCACCACGCCGGCCCACTGGCAGCCGGGCAGCCGGCCCTTCAGCACCCGCCGGGGATCGCCCTGCTGGTGCGTCAGGATCCAGTGGGCCACCCGGCCCCGGTAGAGCTTCGAGAAGTGGCTGACGGCCCGACCCTGCGCGTCGAAGATCTCCACAGTGTGCCGTGGCCGCGACCAGCCCTTCAGGAGATCGGCGGAATCCCCCGGCAGCAGCTCCCACACGGGACCCTCCGGCAGGGCCGCCAGCTGGGCTGGCAGGGCCTTCCGCCAGTGGGCCTTGAGGCCAGGGATCGCACCGAGCTTCAGCTTGTAGGGCGGCACGGCCTCGTCGCCGCGCACCAGACCCCGGAGGTTGGAGAGGATGAACACCTGGGTCCAGGTCTCCGGCGGCAGGCTGGCCGCCTGCAGCGCCTGGAAGGCCACGCCTGCGTAGCGCGCGAGGGCCGGCAGCAGCGGCACCCTGCCCGAGAGCGCCAGGGCCTCGCTGCGGGCCTTGTCCAGGGCCAGATCCTTCACATCGAAGGCCTTCCTCAGGACCTCGGGCGAGCCCTGCTTCGCCAGGGCCACCAGCTGCTCCCGGGCCCAGCGCTGGGCCGGGTTTTCCGCCAGGCGGCCCGGAACGCCGCCGGAGGCCTTCTCCTCGGAGGGGGCCAACAGAATGAGCGGTGCGGCCGTCATTGCGCCTCCACCCAGGCCTCAAGGCTCGTGAGTTGGAAGCCGTCGAGGAGGTCTCCGAGCCGGCTTCCGTAGCCGCGGAGGCCGATGCCATGGGTGTAGCGGTGGCCCAGGGACAGGCCCGGCAGGCGCGGCTGCTCCGCGTCCAGCTCCCAGGGGTGCAGCACCAGGGGCGTGCCCGCGTCTTCCAGGGCCAGGGTCTCCAGGGCCCGGCGCACCAGGCTGAAGGGCATGACCCGCGGGCCCCAGCCCCAGAGCGGCATGCGCACCGGCCCGGACCAGAGCACAGGCGGCGGCAGCTCCCACAGGCCTTCGGCCAGCAGGTAGGGACGTCTCGGCAGGGCGGGATCGCCAATGACGGCAAGGGGCACCCGGCTGGAGTCGTAGCGGAAGCCCAGCTCCGGCAGGTCCCGCCACCAGTCGGCGGCGGCGCCCCGCAGGCTCCACTCCGGAGCGCGGTAGCCCACCACGGGCTGCCCGCTGAGGTCCTCCAGCAGGGCCTTGCCGTCCCGCAGGGAGGCCCGCCAGGCCGCGCGGTCCATCTCGAAGGCCCGCCGGTGCGTCAGCCCGTGCAGGCCGATGGCGTGGCCAGCGCCGGCGATGCGGCGCAGCAGCGCGGGATGGCGCCGGGCCTGGTCGCCCAGGCAGAACCAGGTGGCCGTGGCACCCAGATCGGCGCAGAGGCCCAGGGCGCGCTCCGTGGCCAGGGGCAGCCGGCACTCGAAGCGGTCCAGGGCCTCCGGCTGGTCGTAGGGCGGGCAGCAGAGCTGGAACCAGTCCTCCCAATCCAGGGAGAGGGGCAGGCGCCTGCTCAGGTGAAGTTCCGCTCGGAGAGGCTGATGAACTCCAGGGAGAAGTCGTCCAGCTCCGTCTGGAACTGCTTCAGCTGGCCCTGGAAGAAGTTGTAGGCCATGAGCGCCGGGATGGCCGCCACGAGGCCGATGGCGGTGGCCACCAGCGCCTCTGAGATGCCAGGCGCCACCGTGGCGAGGTTGGCGTTGCCGGTGGCGCCGATGCCGCGGAAGGCGTCGATGATGCCCCACACGGTGCCGAAGAGGCCGATGAAGGGGCTCACGGCCGCCACGGTGGCCAGGCCGCCCAGGGAGCGCTCCAGGCGCCCCATCTCCACCACGCTGGCCCGCTGGAGGCTGCGCTCCACCGCTTCCATGCTGCGCAGCTGGGCCTTGCCATCCTGGCCCACCTGCCGCAGCTGGTAGGTCACCTCGCCGTAGCCGGCCACGAAGAGGCCCACCAGTGGGCTGACGGAGAATTTCTCCACCTGCTGCTTGAACTCGCGCCAGTCCGTGGCCCGCTTGAACGCGCCCCGGAACTCCTCGGACACGGCGCGGCTGCGGCGGTAGAGCAGGCCCTTGCGGATGATCACCACCCAGCTGAGGAGGGAGAACGCCGCCAGGATCACGAGCACCGACTTGGAGACCGGCCCCGCATGGAGCATGACCTCCAGCAGATTGACCTCGCTGCCCGTGGGTGCCATCAGGATCACCATGCCGCCTCCTCTCCCGAATGATAGCAAGCTACACTGGTTGCTTTGCGCGAGGCTGTCATGCAGGTGCTGGTCATCGGTTCAGGGTATGTGGGGCTGGTCGCCGCCGCCTGCTTCGCGGAGGCGGGCCACCGCATCCTCGGCGTGGACGTGGACGCGGCCAAGGTCGCCACCCTCTCCCGGGGCGAGTCCCCCATCTTCGAGCCGGGCCTGGACGGCCTGCTCGCGAAGCACCTGGCTTCCGGCGCGCTCCGCTTCACCACCGACCTCAAGGCCGGCATCGCCGAGGCGGATGCCGCCTTCATCTGCGTGGGCACGCCCCAGAGCGAGGACGGCAGCGCCGACATGAAGTATGTGCTGGCCGTGGCGGGCCAGCTCGGCGACGCCATGGCCCTGCGGTCCAAGGATGCCAGGCCCCTCATCGTGGTGGACAAGAGCACGGTGCCCGTGGGCACGGCGGCCCGCGTCCACGCGGAGATCGCGGTTCACACGGACCGCGCCTTCGAGGTGGTGAGCAACCCCGAGTTCCTGCGCGAAGGCTCGGCCATCGGTGACTTCCTGGAGCCCGACCGCGTGGTGGTGGGCTGCCGTTCCGATCACGCCGAGACCGTCATGAAGGCCCTCTACCAGCCCTTCCTGGACCGCAGCGGCGGCAAGTGGTTCCGCATGGATCCCCCCAGCGCCGAGCTGACCAAGTACGCGGCCAACGCCATGCTGGCCCTCCGCATCAGCTTCATCAACGAGATCGCGAACCTGGCCGAGTCCGTGGGCGCGGACGTGGACCACGTGAAGACCGCCATCGGCGCGGACCACCGCATCGGCCCCGCCTTCCTCAATCCAGGCCCGGGTTTCGGCGGCTCCTGCTTCCCCAAAGACCTGCAGGCGCTCCTGAAGGTGGGCCGCGAGCAGGGTCACCCGCTCATGACGCTCGCCGCCACCGTGGAGGCCAACCGCCATCAGAAGCAGGTGCTGCTGCGCAAGGTGAAGGCCCACTTCGGCGTGAAGTCGGGCGTGCCCGCACCCCTCAAGGACCGGCGCTTCGCCCTCTGGGGCCTGGCCTTCAAGGCCGACACGGACGACATCCGCGAGAGCATGGCCCTGGAGCTCATCGAGGGCCTGGTGAACCTGGGCGCCGAGGTGGTGGTCCACGACTTCGCCGCCATGGAGGCCGTGAAGGCCAGGATCGGCGACAAGGTCCGCTACGCCGAGTCTCCCCTGGCGGCCTGCGAGGGCGCCGACGCCCTCCTCATCGCCACCGAGTGGGCCCAGTACCGCGAGGCCGATCTCGAGGCCGTGGCCAAGGCCCTCAAGGCCCGCCGCATCTTCGATGGCCGCAACCTGTTCCGCCCCGAGGCCATGGAGGCCAAGGGCTGGACCTACCACTCCCTGGGCCGCCGCGCCGTGGTCTCCGCATGACCAGGGTCCGCCTGGAGGACATCGCCCACGCCCGCAGCGGCGACAAGGGGGACGGCTCGAACGTGGGCATCATCGCCTACACCGAGGCGGGGTTCCGCTTCCTGCAGCGGGAGCTCACCACGGAGCGCGTGAAACATCACTTTTCAAGCATATGCAAAGGTGGTGTTGATCGCTTCGAAGTTCCCAACCTCAAGGCCATCAACTTCATCCTGCACGACTCTCTGGGCGGAGGCGGCAGCGAGAGCGTGAAAACCGACGCCCAGGGCAAGACCCACGGGCAGGCCCTGCTTAGAATGGAACTGGACCTGCCCGGCGACCTCTCGCTGGCGGATCTGCGACCCTGACCCCCGCCACACCGCATCTGGAGCACACCATGGGCAACCTGGGAATGATGGAAATCCTGCTGATCGGCATCGCGCTGCTGATCTTCTTCGGGCCGTCGCGCCTGCCGGAGCTGGGCAAGAGCCTTGGCAAGGGCATCCAGGAGTTCAAGAAGGCCAGCCGCGAGCTCACGGATTCCGTGAAGGAAGACGTGGTCGTGGACAAGGACAAGAAGTAGGCCGGATCCTTCGATTCAGCCCGGCCTCCCCGCGGGGGCCGGGCTCTTTTCCTGATCGAGGCCCATGGCCATTCCAGCCACCCCGCCCGAGAAGATGAGCTTCTGGGAGCACCTGCAGGAGCTGCGGGTGCGCATCGTGCGCTCCCTGCTCGCCGTGGCGGTGATCTTCGCCCTCACCTACGCCTGGCGCTTCAAGCTCTGGGCCTGGGCCCAGAAGCCCTTCCTCGAGGCCATGGCCCGCCAGACCGGCAAGGCCGTCGCCACCCTCGACCCCTTCGCCTTCACCGACCTCACCGAGCCCTTCTTCAGCATGATGCGGCTCTCCCTCTGGGCCGCCGCCTTCCTCTCCGCCCCCTTCCTCTTCTACCAGGTGTGGGCCTTCATCCGGCCGGGCCTCCTCCCCAAGGAACGCCGCCTCGTCGTCCCCTTCGTCCTCGTGACCTCGGGCTGCTTCCTGGCCGGCGCCGCCTTCGCCTACCAGCAGGCCTTCAAGTTCCTGGGCGACATCCTCTTCAAGGAAGCCGCCTCCGCCGGCCTGCGCGCCAACCTCCACGCCTCCGACTACCTCGACCTGTTCATCTCCACCACGCTCATCACCGGCGTGATGTTCGAGCTGCCCGTCCTGTTCTTCTTCCTGGCGAAGTTCCGCATCGTGACCGCCCGCCTCATGCTGAAGTTCTGGCGCCACGCCACCCTGGGCATCCTGATCTTCAGTGCCTTCTTCACCCCGGGCGACGTGGTCGTCACCACCATCTTCTTCAGCGTCGTCCTCCTCGCCCTCTACGCCCTCTCCGTCGCCGTCGCCTGGATCGCCGAACCCCGCCAGCCCCGGTAGCCTTCAGCCGAGACAGGACTGCAGATCCTCCAGGCAGAGTTGCACCGCCCGGTTCGGTTCAGGTTCGCCGGACAGGGCCTGTCGGGCGCTGGGATCGTCCAGCAGTGGCCGGAGCGCGCCCTCAAGGCGGGAGACCAAGTGCGCCCCCTGCTCCAGCACCTGGGCCCGGCCCTCTGCGGCCTGGGCCTGGGCGTTCCGGCGCTGGTGATCATTCGCGCTGGTGGGCAGTGGGATCAGGATCGCGCCGCGCCCGGCGGCCTTCAGCTCCGCGCAGGTGCTGGCGCCGGAACGACCCACCACCAGGCTCGCGGCTTCCATGGCCTCGTCCATGCGGGCGATGAAGGGCACCAGAGCATGGCGCGGGTGGCGCGGCCGACCTTCCAGGCGTTCCAGTTCCGCGGGCCCCACCTGATGCAGGAGCTCCCAGTCGGGTCGGCCTTCCAGCAGGGCCGGTGCGAGTTCGAGCAGGGCCTCGTTGAGGACGCGGGCGCCGCCGCTGCCGCCCAGCGCCAGCAGCCGGAAGGGGGTCGACAGCGCCGCCACCGGCACGAAGCCCCGCAGGAAGGCCGCCCGCACCGGCGTGCCCACCACGCGACAGTCCGCACCCGGCAGCAGGGGTCGCACGGCCTCCATGCCGCACCACACGCGCCGGGCCTTCGGCGCCACCAGCTTCACCAGCGCACCGGGCGCCGCGTTGCTCTCGTGCAGGAAGAAGGGGATGCCCAGGGAGCGGGCCGCGAGCAGGGCCGGCGCGGCGCCGTAGCCGCCGGTGCCGATCACCGCCCAGGGCCGCTCCCGCCGCCAAAGCGCCTTGAGCCGCGAGACCGCGCACCAGAGCTTCCAGGCGGATCTCGCCGCCCGCAGGGGCGAGCGGCCGAGGAAGCCCTCCACGTCCAGCAGCAGGTGCGGCCAGGCGCTGGCCGGCAACTCGCGCGCCTCGATGCCGCGCCGCGCACCGATGAAAGTGATCGGACGGTCAGACCACCGGTCCCGCGCACCCTCCGCCAGGGCCAGGGCCGGGAAGAAATGGCCGCCGGTCCCGCCCCCCGTGAGGACCAGCGCATCCTGGAATTTCGGCGTCGCGTCGCGCATGTACCGTCCACCTCACCGGAGTGTTCCAACCTACCCTGAGGCAGGTGTGATGGCCTCCAAAAACCTGCGAAACCCCGATGGGATCTGCGGTTCCTCAGGCTAAACTCTTCCTTTGGGTCGGCTATCCGCCGGCCTGTCCAAGACGCATCAGGGAGCGCCCATGAAGATCCTCGTCGCCCTCAAGCAGGTACCCGACACCGAGACCAAAATCAAAGTCGCCGCCGATGGGCGGTCCCTCGATCCCGCCGACGTCAAGTGGATCACCAGCCCCTACGACGAGTACGCGCTGGAAGAGGCCATCCGTACCAAGGAGGGCAAGGGCGCCGAAGTGGTGGCCCTGTCCGTGGGTGGCGACAGCGCCAAGGACGTGCTGAAGAACGCCCTGGCGCTCGGCGCCGATAGCGCGGTGCTGCTCCGGGGCGATGGCCAGGGCGATGCTTTCGCGGTGGCGCAGATCATCGCCGGCTACGCCAAGGACAAGGGCTTCGACTTGATCCTCTGCGGCAACAAGGGCCTGGGCGGCGACAACGCCGCCATGGGACCGATGCTCGCGGAGCTGCTGGGCATCGCCCAGGCCAACGTGATCGTGATGCTGGAGCTGGGCGAGGGCACCTTCAAGGCCGAGCGCGAGATCGAGGGCGGCTCCGAGATCGTGGAGGGCCGCCTGCCCGCCGTGATCACGGCCCAGAAGGGCCTCAACGAGCCCCGCTATGCCAGCCTCAAGGGCATCATGGCCGCCAAGAAGAAGACCATCGAGGAAGTGGACGCCGTGCCCGCGACGGTCGGCACCCAGACCATCGCCCTGGCCCTGCCACCCGAGCGCCCCGCCGGCCGCAAGCTGGAAGGCGATGCCGCCGCCCAGGCCCAGGCCCTGCTCCAGGCCCTCAAGGACGAAGCCAAGGTCTTCTAGGCCGCTCCCCGCCGATTCCGATTCGAAAGGATGACCCCATGATTCTCGTGTTCTGTGAACTGAAGGATGGCCAGATCCGCAAGCCCAGCGCCGAAGCCCTCAGCGAGGGCCGCCGCCTGGCCGACGCCGCGGGTCGGAAGCTGGGCGCGCTCTTCGCCGGCGCCTTCTGCTCGGGGGCCGCCGAGGCCGCCAAGTACGGCGCCGATGTGATCCTCACCGCCGAAGGCGCTTCGCTCACCTCCTACTCCAGCGACGCCTACGCCACTGTCATCGCCGAGGCCATGAAGGCCAAGGGCGCCACCGTGCTGCTCGCCGCCGCCACTGCCGTAGGCAAGGACGTGGCTCCCCGGGCCGCCGCCCGCCTGGGCGCCGGCTACGCATCGGACGTCACCGGACTCTCCATGGTGGACGGCAAACTCCAGGCCCTGCGCCCCGTCTACGCCGGGAAGGCCTTCGCCACCACCAGCTTCGCCAGCGCCGTCCAGGTGGCCACCACCCGACCCAATGTGTTCGCCGCCGCCGAGAAGGCCGGCGCCGGCACGATGGAAACCCTCACCGCTCCCGCCGGGGACTTCAAGTCCGTGGTGAAGGAGATCCTCGCCAAGGCCAGCGGCAAGGTGGATCTCGCCGAGGCCAACGTCATCGTGAGCGGTGGCCGTGGCATGAAGGACGGCGCCAACTTCAAGATCCTCGAAGAGCTGGCCGACGCCATCGGCGGTGTCGTGGGCGCCTCCCGGGCCGCCGTGGACGCGGGCTGGGGCCTGCCCCACAGCATGCAGGTGGGCCAGACCGGCAAGGTCGTGAGCCCCACCCTCTACATCGCGTGCGGCATCAGCGGCGCCATCCAGCACATCGCCGGCATGAGCGGCTCGAAGTTCATCGTCGCCATCAACAAGGATCCCGAAGCACCCATCTTCAAGCTGGCGAACTACGGGATCGTCGGCGACCTGTTCGAAGTGGTCCCCGAACTCACCAAGGCCGCCAAGTCCATGGGCATCGGTTCCAACTAACCACGATCCCTTGCTCCGTGCGCGCCCGGCATTCGCCGGGCGCTGCCGTTCAGGCGGCGCCTTTGGCTTGCCTTCACGGACGGAGCTACCCTCCATCTATCGGACAGCGCCCCACGCTGTCCTCCCACTCCCCGCTTCGCGGGGTCGTGGAGATGGAGCCTCCGTCGGCGACCTGTTCGAAGTGGTCCCCGAACTCACCAAGGCCGCCAGCTTGGCGATGGGCAGGTCGATCCGCGTGTTGGGGTGAGGACGAGAACGCCACCGGACCACGCGGGGTCGGCGTCTCGCGCATCCCGGAGGAATACCGGAAGGGCCATGGGCATCGGTTCCAACTAGCTGTTGTCGCCTGCTGCAAAAGGCCCGGCAGTCGCCGGGCCTTTTGCAGATGAGAGAAGGCTCAAACGCCGAATTGCCTCAAGTGATGGTCGAAGTGCTTGTAGATCAGGCGTCCCCACTGCTCGCCGCTGAGGCGGCCGAAGAAGGGATGGATCATGCCCTCGGTCTTCGCGGTGCCGCGCTGGACCACGCGGTCGATGAGGGTGGCCAGGCGGGCGCGCTCGGCATCGAAGTCCGGCGAATCCTTGATCACGTAAGTGGGATCGGTGGGGGCGTTGCGGCCAAAGGGCTTGTCTCCGAAGATCTGGCCCCGGATGAGAGGGGTGATCAGCTTCCCGAGGAAGGCCTGCTTCACAGGGCGCTCGCCCAGCGCGTCTCCCAGGGAGATGGCGCAGTGCCTCAGCATCTGGGCGGAATCCATCTTCCCCCACTGCCGCTGGGCGGTCGGCTCCAGCTCCGAGAGGCGCTGGGCCAACGTGTCCCGGTCTCCCGGGTTGAACAGGGACTTCATCGACCACCTCCAGGTTTGCGCATGGTCATAGGGGCTCGAACCCCTCATCCAGGAGAAAATCCCGGGCGTCCTCGGGATCCCCGAAGCGGGCGATGACCATGTCGCCCTCGTTCCCATCGCCGTCCAGCGCATCCAGGCTGTTGCGCTCGCGGATGATGCAGGCGCCGCCCACCTCATCCAGCCCGAACTGCACCAGCTCGCGGATGACGCCGTGTTCATCCCGCCACAACTCGACCAGCAGATCCGTGCCCATGAGCGCCTCCCGTCTCCTGCCCGCCGGAAGGTTACGTCTTTTCGAAGAACAGCACCACCATCCCGAACCCCACGCGGTCGCCGTGCTTCAACTCCCTCGGTTCGCCCGGCTGGATGCGCTCGCCGCGCACGAAGGTGCCATTGGCGACGCCCGGTTCCTCCAGCAGGAAGTAGCGGCCGTGCTCGCAGAGGATGCGGGCATGGCGCCGCGACACGCTGAGGTTGTGGTCCTCGTCTGTGAGGTCGATGTCGGGGTGGACGCCCGTGGTGGGGTCGAAGCGCCCGATGAGCGAGCCGTGAGAGAGGATCGGGTGGGGCTTGCCGCTCAGCACCGACACCAGGTTGGCCACGGGCGCCGTGACGGCCTTGGCGGGGCGGTTGGCGTCCATGGATTCCAGTCGCTCGCCGACCTCGCGGTGCCGCTGGGCCAGGCGCTGCATCATCTTCACGGAGACTTCAGGGTTCTGCCGGATCATCCGCATGAAGGTGCCGCGGTTGATGGCGATGAGATCCGAGTCCTCCAGGGCCAGGGCCGTGTGCTGGCGCGGCAGCGCCTCGAGCAGGCTGCCCTCCCCGAAGAAATCCCCCTTGGCGAGCTCCTCCGCCCACTCCCCCTGCGCCTCCTCTGAGACATACAACCGCACCTTGCCCGACAGGATGATGTACATCTGCTGGGCCATCTCCCCCTTGCGGAAGATCAACTCGCCTTCGCGGAAGCGCAGCTTGCTTTGGTCGATGAAGCTGGGTTCAGCCATGCAGGTCCCGGGGAGGCCCCTAGCTTAACCCAGGGCCAGGGCCGGATGGAAACCTCCCCGCAAGGTCGGGGACGAAATCCATTCCAGCCGCCGAGCTCCGCTACCCTGGGTGCATGTCCCTCCTGCGCCTCCTCGCCGCCCCATTGGCGCCCCTCTACGGGGCCGTGGTGCGCGCCCGGAACCGGGGCTTCGACGCCCATCCCGAGCGCGCCGCCCGCGCTGCGGTGCCCGTGATCTCCATCGGCAACCTCAGCGCCGGGGGCACCGGCAAGACGCCCCTCACCCTGTTCCTGGCCGAGGGGTTGGAGGCCGCGGGCTGGAGCAACGCCGTGCTGTCCCGGGGCTACGGCGGGCGGCGGACCGTGGACCCCATGAGCGTGGAGGCTGACTCCGATCCCCGGCAGACCGGTGACGAACCTCTCCTCATGGCCCGACGCCTGGGCGCCCGCCGCGTGGTGGTGGGCCGCCAGCGCCACGCGGCGGCCCTGCGGGCATTGGCCCAGCGACCGGAGCTCCGCTGCCTGCTGCTGGACGACGGCTTCCAGCACAGGGCCCTCCACCGCGACCTCGACCTCCTCGTGCTCGATGGCGTGCGCCTTTGGGGGGACGGGAGGATGCTGCCCCTGGGCGACCTGCGCGAGCCCATGGACAGCGCCCGGCGGGCCCAGGCCCTGGTGGTCACCCGCGCTGCACGGGTGAAGGACCGTTCCGAGGTGGAGGCCTGGTGGGCCCGCCATGGCTCGGGCGGCCCCATCTTCTGGGTGGACTTCGCCCTGGGTGGCCTGCGCCGCTGGCCGGCAGAACTGCCGGCAGCCCAGGTCGAGGGCCCAGCCTACGCCTGGTGCGGGCTGGGCCACCCCGAGGCCTTCTACGCCGACCTGCTGCTGGCCGGCCATGGGTGGACCGGCTCGCGCAGCTTCCCGGATCACCGGGGGCCATCGCCGGCAGACCTGCGCCAGCTGCAGGCGCAGGCCCGAGCCGAAGGCGCCGGCTGGCTGGTCTGCACCGAGAAGGACGCAGTGAAGCTCGGCCCCGACCATGCACAGGTGCTGGACCTGCCGCTGCTCGTGGCGGAGCAGCGGGTGGCCGGCGGCGAGTCCCTCCTTGCCTGGGTGCTGGCCCAATTGATCTGATTCCGAAGGTTGGAAGGAACAGGCCCACCTTCCCGGGACGGCCTAGTAGGGCTATGCTTGCGCCCATCCATCCACCCAATCCATCGCCTCTGAGGAGGACAGCATGTTCAAGCAGATCGTCCAGGGATCGCTCTTGCTCACGGCCCTCGGCCTCACGGCCGGGGACACGGTGAAGATCGCCCTCACCGGGCCCTTCAGCGGCGGCTCCGCTCCCATGGGCACCTCCGCCCGGGACGGCTCCAAGCTCGCCATCGCCGAGATCAACGCCGCCGGCGGCATCCAGGTGGGTGCCAAGAAAATGAAGATCGAGATCATCGAGCGCGATGACGAAGCCAAGAACGAGCGCGGCGCCCTCATCGCCCAGGAGCTGGCCGCCATGAGCGACCTGACGGGCGTCATCGGCACCGTGAACACCGGCGTCTGCATGGCCGGCGACAAGCACCTGCAGGAGAAGGGCATCACCAAGATCATCTGCCCCGCCGCGGGCTCGGCCTCCATGACGCAGTGGAGCAAGGCCGGCGTGAAGGACAACTCGATCTTCCGCTTCGCCGCCCACGATGGCATTCAGGCCGCCATGGTGGTGGAGGAGGCCATCAACCGCAAGTTCACCAAGGTGGCCGTGGTCTTCGATTCCACCAACTACGGCGTCTCCGGCCGCGACGACATGCTGGACCAGATCAAGAAGCAGGGCGACAAGCTGCAGGTCGTGGCCCAGGAGAAGTTCAACATCGGCGACAAGGACATGACCGCGCAGCTGCTGCGGGCCAAGTCCGCGGGCGCCCAGGCGATCCTCATCTGGGGCATCGGGCCCGAGCTGGCCGCCGTGTCCAACGGCATGGCCAAGATCGGCATGAAGGTGCCCCTCATCGGCGGCTGGACGCTGTCCATGTCCAACTACATCGACAATGCCGGCAAGAACGGCAACGGCACCCTCATGCCGCAGACCTTCATCGAGGAGCCCATCACGCCCAAGGCCAAGAGCTTCATCGAGGGCTACCACAAGACGTTCAAGGTGGGCCGCATCCCCTCCCCCGTGGCCGCCGCCCAGGGCTATGACGCCGTCTACCTCATGGCCGCCGCCGTGAAGCAGGCCGGCAGCACCGACACCAGGAAGGTCAAGGAGGCCCTGGAGGACCTGAAGGAGCCGGTGCAGGGCGTCATCGCCACCTGGAACCACCCCTACACCAAGTGGGACCCCGCCGACGTCACCACCCACGAGGCCTTCCGCCGCGAGCAGACGGTCATGGGGATGGTGAAGGACGGCCGCGTGGTCTTCGGCAATGACGCCGACCGGGAACGCCTCCGCAAGTCGGCCATGACCGCCACGCCCGCCAAGGTCAAGGGCAAGAAGAAGTAGCATCCCAACCCGTGCACCCGGGGGGCTTCGGCCCCCCGCTTTTTCCCTGAACAGGCCGCGCATGAACGCATCGATCATTGGGCAGATGGCCGTCAGCGGCGCGCTGATGGGGCTGGTCTACGCCCTCATCGCCTACGGTTTCCAGCTGACTTTCGCCACCAGCAAGAGCATCAACTTCGGCCAGGGCGAGCTGGTGATGGTCTCGGCCTTCTTCAGCCTCACGCTGCTCAACCTCGGCGTGCCCTACTGGGCCATGATCCCCGGCGGCCTGCTCTTCGGCGCCATCATGGGACTGGTGGTGGAGCGCGCGGGCGTGCGACTGGCGCTGGAACAGAAGGGCGAGGGCTGGATCCTGCTCACGATCATCATCGGCCTCTTCTTCTTCTCCGCCGCCGAGAACGTCTGGGGCCGGGACGACCGTCCCTTCCCCACGCCGATCTCCGCCGATCCCATCCACGTCCTGGGCGTGGACGTCACCCGGCTCGAGCTGTCCGTGGCCGTGGGCGTGCTGGCCATCATGGGCGCCATCGAGCTGTTCAAGCGCCGCACCCTGCTCGGCAAGGCCTTCGAGGCCGTGTCCGCGGACCGCGATGCCGCGGAGCTCATGGGCATCTCCGCCACCCGCACCGTCATGCTCTCCTACGCCCTTTCCGGCTCCGTGGCGGCCCTGGCGGGCATCCTGGTCTCCCCCATCACCACCGTGGGACCGACGATGGCCTCCGCCCTTATCCTCAAGGCCTTCTCCGTGGCCGTGGTGGCGGGCCTGGACTCGGGTTTCGGCGTGGTGCTGATCGGCATGTTCCTGGGGGCCCTGGAGAGCCTGGCCAGCTTCTACCTGGGCAGCGGCTGGCGCGAGGCGCCGGGCCTGGTCCTGCTGATCCTCGCCCTGGCCGTGCGGCCCACGGGCGTGTTCGGCAAAGCCACCATCCGGAAGGTGTGAGATGAAGCGAATTCTCCTCCTGCGCGGCGCCGAGCTCATCGTCTTCGCCTTCCTCGCCACCATCCCGCTCCTGGTGGTGAATCCCTACGCCCTGGGCCTGCTTACCCTGCTGGCCATCTATGGGATCCTGCTCATCGGCCTGGATGTCACCGTGGGCTACCTGGGCCAGGTGAACCTCGCCCACGTGGCCTTCCTGGGCCTGGGCGCCTACGCGGCTGGACTCGCCGTCACCACGTTCGGCCTGGGCATGGGCCCCGCCCTGCTGGCCGCCATGATCGTGGGCCTGGTGCTGGGGGGCCTGCTGGCCCTGCCCGCGCTGCGCCTGGAAGGTCCCCAGTTCGCCCTGGCCACCCTCAGCTTCGCGGCCCTCGCCACCACCGCCCTGAACGAACTGGAACACCTCACCGGAGGCGCCCAGGGCCTGAGCCTGAACCGGCCGCCCGTGTTCGGCCACGCGCTGACGCCGCCGCTCTTCTTCTGGCTCTGCCTGACCCTGCTGGCTGTGGTCTGGATCCTGATGCGGAACCTGCTGGCCTCCCAGTGGGGCCGCGCCTTCGAGGCCCTGCGCGACAGCCCCATCGCCACGGACGCCATGGGCGTGGGCACCTACCGCCACAAGGTGGCCGCCTTCGCCCTGGGCTCGAGCCTCGGCGGCCTGGCGGGCGGGCTCTACGCCTTCAACTTCCAGTACCTGCAGCCCCAGAGCTTCACCTACGACCTGATGATCATCCTGCTCCTGGGCGTGGTGCTGGGCGGCCGCAAGAGCCTGTGGGGCGCCTTCGTGGGCGCCACGGTCATCGTGCTGCTGCCCAACCTGCTGTCGAACCGCCTCCTCTTCCAGGTCTTCTCGGGCCTGGGCTTCGCCATGGCCCTGGCCGCAGGACTGCAGGGGCTGGTGAAGAAGACCACGCGGCCCTTCCAGGCTCTGGCCCCGGTGGTGGCCATGGGCCTCCTGGTGGTGGGCGGCCTCTTCGTGGAGAACACCGAGGACTGGCGCAAGGCCATCTTCGCCCTGATGCTCTTCTCCGTGGTGGTGGGGCTCCCCGAAGGCCTCATGGGTTTCCTGTCGATCTTCCTGGCAAAGCTGTTCCGCGTGCCCCACGCACCCCTGCCAGAGCCCTCGGACATCGAGGCCATCCTGCCCCCACGCAGCGCCGATGGCGCGCCCCTGCTGGTGATCGAGGACCTCAAGCGGTACTTCGGCGGCGTGAAGGCCGTGGACGGTTTGTCCATGACGATCAAGTCCGGCGCCATCCACGGCCTCATCGGGCCCAACGGCTCGGGCAAGAGCACCGTGGTGAACGTCATCTCCGGGCTCTACACACCCAGCACCGGCCGCATCCTGCTCCGGGGCGCGGCCCTGCCCTCCGGCAGCCTCTACCAGGTGTCCAAGTCCGGCGTGGCGCGGACCTTCCAGAACCTCCAGCTCTTCGCCGAGCTCACGGCCCTGGAGAACGTCATGGTGGCGCTCAAGGGCGTCTACCGCAGCCCCCTGCCCCTGGTGCTGCTGGGCCTGGCCCGCAAGGAGGAGCGCCAGGCCCAGGCCGACGCCCTCTGCCTGCTGGACCGCATCGGCCTGAAGGACCAGGCCCTCACCAAGGCCAAGGACCTGACCTACGGCGCCCAGCGCTTCCTGGAAGTCGCCCGGGCCCTGGCCCGCAAGCCCGATCTGCTCATCCTGGACGAGCCCGCCGCGGGTCTGGCCCACCCGGATGTGGTCCAGCTCATCGAGATCATCAAGAGGGTTCACCTGCGCGGCATCAGCATCCTCCTCATCGAGCACCACATGGACGTGGTGAGCGAGCTCTGCGATACCGTGACCGTGCTGGATGGCGGCAAGGTCATCGCCGAGGGCACGCCCGACGAGGTGAAGCGCCATCCCAAGGTGGTGGAGGCCTACCTGGGCCAGCCCCCGCAAACCGACATCCCCGGCGAACCCTCGCCCCAGCCGGCCTAGGAGGCATCCATGCTGCAAGTGGAAGATCTCCATGCAGGCTACGGCGCCAGCGAGGTCCTGACCGGCACCACGCTGACCGTGAAGCAGGGCACCCTGGTGGCCCTCATCGGCGCCAACGGCGCGGGCAAGACCACCACCATGCGGGCCATCTCCGGCGGCCTCAAGCCCAGCCGCGGCAAGGTCAGGCTGAATGGTCAGGAGGTGCAGGGCCTCGATGCCTCGCGCATCGCCCGCCTGGGCCTGGCGCACTCGCCCGAGGGCCGCAAGGTCTTCGGGCCGCTCTCGGTGGAAGACAACCTGCTGCTGGGCGCCTACTCGCGTCTGCCCCGGTTCTTCGGCTTCCAGACCCGAGCCCAGGCCGACCTGGACCGCGTCTACGAGCTGTTTCCCAAGCTGAAGGAGCGGACGAAGCAGGCCGCGGGCACCCTGTCCGGCGGCGAGCAGCAGATGCTGGCCATCGGCCGCGCCCTCATGGCCCGGCCCAAGGTCATGCTGCTGGACGAGCCCTCCATGGGCCTCGCGCCCGTCATCGTGCAGGAGGTCTTCCGCACCATCCGGCGCCTCAAGGAGGAGGGCATCACCCTCCTGCTGGTGGAGCAGTTCGCCAAGAGCGCCCTCGAAGTGGCCGACTACGCCTACGTCATGGAGCGTGGCCGCATCGCCGTGGAAGGCACCCCGGCCGAACTGGCCCGCAATGAGCGCGTCATCGCCGCCTACCTGGGCTAGCGTGTTGGCTCCCGGCGGCCACTTGCGCTAGCATGGACCCCTGCCGCGGGCGTAGTTCAGTGGTAGAACGTCAGCTTCCCAAGCTGAATGTCGCCAGTTCAATCCTGGTCGCCCGCTCCACCCCCGAGACCCCCGCCAGGGGGTTTCGTTTTAGGTGGGGGGTCTGGCCAGAGCATCCCGGGGCAACGGGCTGGGCTTGAATCCCACCCTCTCTGCCGGATCCGCTATGCTGCTTGCCCCAGGAGCTCCCGCCATGGATCACGAAGGCGCGTTCGTGAAGGCCTTCCTCCGATCGGAAAAGCAGGCTCGCTGGGCCCAGTTCCTGGCCAGCGCCAAGCGTCGCCACGAGATCCTGGATCGCCTGAACCACGACCTGCCCTACCTGGCCGCTCTGGGCACCGTGGTCCCCAGCCACCAGGACTACCCCGCCGAATTGGAGAAGCTGCTCAGAGCCAAGGGGGCGGGGCCCACCTGCCATGTGCTGGTGGCCGGGCTGAAGCTCGACGGCCGGGAGCTGCCCCTCGCCGAGGCCCTCCAGGCCATCTGCCTGCAGGGCTCCGGCGCCGTCCTGTCCTGCCTCCCCGGGCGCCTCGCCTACTACCGGCCCGAGTCCCCAGGCGCCGGCATCCTGCTCGAGCGCTTCCCTCGCTGAGGCCTTCCCCTGGGACCCCGACTGCTTCACACTCGCGCCGAGACCATCCCTGGGAGGATCGACCCATGTCCCGACACCCCTTGATGCCCCTGGCCCTCCTCCTGCCCCTGGCCGCGGCTCCCACGGCCCGGGCCCAGGGACGGCCCGACCCGGCGAAGCTCATCGCCGCCCAGCAGGAGGCCCTGGCCAAGCTGGCGTTCATGGATGGGGTCTGGCGGGGCACCGCGTGGAGCCTGCTGCCCTCCGGGGAGAAGCACACCATCACCCAGACCGAGCGCATCGGCCCCTTCCTGGATGGCTCAATCAAGGTCATCGAGGGGCGGGGCTATGACTCCGCTGGCAAGGTCACCTTCAATGCCTTCGGCACCGTCTCGTACAGCCCCGCCACCAAGGCCTACACCCTGCACTCGCATGCCATGGGCAGCGTCGGCGACTACGCGCTGACGCCCATGACGGAGGGCTTCACCTGGGAAATCCCCGCCGGGCCCATGACCCTCCGCTACACGGCCACCATCAAGGGCGGGACCTGGTTGGAAGTCGGGGACCGCATCCAGGCCGGCAAGGAGCCGGTGCGGTTCTTCGAGATGACCCTGAAGCGGGTGGGCGACACCGCCTGGCCCGCCGCCGGTGCAGTGCCGCCCAAATAGAAACCCCCATGTGGTTCACCACCGCTCCCGGCAGCCAGCTCTGCCTGCCCTGAGGGGATGCTCCTGGAGTCACCATGGCCCGGTCAAAGCCCACCCGAGTTGAGGAGGATTCCGCCGCCGTCGAGGCCTTCCTGGCCGGGCTGGCACCCACCAACCGGAGTGAAGTCGAGACGCTCCGGCGGATCATCCTGGGCGCCGATCCCGCCATTGGGGAAGGCATCAAGTGGAAGGTGCCCAGCTTCCGCACCACTGAATACTTCGCCACCCTGCACCTGCGGATGAAGGTCGGCCTTGGCCTCATCCTCCACCTGGGCGCCAAGGTGCGGGACACCCCCGCCGTGCCCGTGGAGGACCCGGAGGGGCTCCTCACCTGGTTGGCCAGGGATCGGGCCTTGATCACCTTCGCGGATTTAGAGGAGATTCAGGCCCGCCAGGTGGCCCTGGTAGCCCTCATCCGGCAGTGGATCCGGGCCGTCTGAGGGGTCCCTCCGGAGGATCGGCAAGGCAGGATGGGTGTCCGGACATCACTCGCGGTTTCAAGCACGATTTTCGGGATGGACGCGCCCCCATTCGCCGACTTGTTCACCGGTCCGCGCCACGATCCTCCCAACCTGGGGCCGGCTCAGGAGGTCTGCTTGCCCTGGGCCTTCATGTCCACCAGGCGCTTGGCCTCGCGGCGCAGGAGCTCGGCCACGTTGCGGTCTTTCATGAGCAGCTTCATGTCGCTCTCATAGAGGCGCTTGAAGTGGGTCATGGCCACGGGCAACGGGGTGCGGGGGTTCATGACCAGCGACTTCGTGATGGGGTACTTCTTCATCCACTCGCGGGTGTTGGAGATGATGCGCAGCACCTCCTCGTTCACGGTGCGCATGTTGGCGATGTAGGCCACCTCGCCTTCGGTGATGCGGCCATTGCGGATGACGTTCACCTGGATCAGGCGGTTGGCCTCGCGGATGAGGAAGGTGCGCTCCTCCTTGCCGCCCTTGATGGCGAGCATGATCTTCTGGTTGGTGGTGAGCTTCATCATCCGCTGCGTGAGGGTGAGGGTGATCTCGTTGCCCTCGTCGTCCAGGAGGGGTTTCTGCGCCAGTTGGCGGCGCTCCGCGGCCATCTCCTCGGTTTCGACCTCGGCTTCGGCCTCCTCTTTCGACTTCTCCTTGGGCAGCGGCAGCTCGGACCAGGCGCGGTCCAGGTGGCCCGCTTCGACCTCGTCGATGATCTCCAGGCGCTGGCGCTTCACCTCCTCGGGGATCAGACGCAGGACATCGAAGCGGAACTCGTTGACTCGCCGCTTGATGACGTATTCGGCTTCGGGGTGTTCCTCCAGCAGGTCCAGGATGAGGTGCCGCTCCATCCAGAGCACCTGGTTGTTCAGCACGATCTCCAGCACCGCGCCGGGCAGGCTGGGCACGGAGGCTTCGAGAATGGCCGCAGTAAGCGACGGATTCAGGAGGGTGGTCTCCAGCAGGGCGGGTTCCTTGCGGTGGCAGAGCACCAGCTGCAGGGGCGCTGGCGGATCCAGCCGGTCGGCCAGCACGCCCGCCAGCAGGGATTCGGGCATGGTCGCAAAGAAATCCAGGCCACGCTGGGTGTACTTGGTGTCCTTTAGGCAAGCGTGGGCCAGGGCCTGCAGCAGGTCCATGGTGGGCACGGGCAGGCTGCCACCCACCAGGGCCATGGCCATGGGCTCGGGCAGGCCGCCCTGGAGAAACCGTTCAACGATGGGGTGCATGCTCATGGCGGGGTGACGTCCTCATCTTCATCGGGAACGGGGGGCTCTTCCGGGAGTTCGGGCTGAGCCGGCCGCAGCCAGCGGCCTTCGCCATCGAAGACCCCTGTCCAGCTTTCGCCGACGCTCTGGCCGTGGGCGATGCGACGACCCGCCACCTCGACGCTCACCACGCCGGCATTGTCGAGGCGGATGGTGAAGGGCCCCTTCACCCGGAACCGCCAGGCCTCGGAAACCCGCAGGGTGCGGATCATGGGCTGGCCACCCTCGGGCCCTTGGGGCTCGATGCGGATGTCGGCGGTGTCCAGGGCCCGCAGGCTCACCAGCAGGCCCTGCTCGTTCACGGGCGCCTCGGGCAGGAGCTCCCCGAGGACCGGATAGGGTGAAGCCGTGGGCGCCGGGGGCGGCGGCAGGGGAGGGTCTGCTGAGCGCGGCGAGGTAGCTCGGCGGGGGCTTGTGGCCCAGGCTGGGCCCTGGCACCACCAGCCACAGGATGACGATCGCCGAAGCCCCCGTGAGCACCCCCATGACGAGGCGCTCAAGCCGCTCGCGCCGGGGGTCGGGGGGTTCCAGCTCCTGCCCACCCGGCACGATCTGGAAGGCCCCGGTGTGGAACTCCAGGTCGACGCCAAGACGCTCGGCCAGCTGCCGGGCCAGGGGCCGGGGCCTGCCTGGCGGCAGGGCCACCCAGTCATCCGCCTCGATGGCCTGCAGATGGCGCAGCGGCAGCTTGAGTTCCTTGGCCAGGTCCTCCAGGCTCAGGCCCTTGGATTCACGGGCTGCCCGGACGAGCTGGCCGACGGACTCGTCCTCGCGCATCAGGACCACCCCACGGGCAGCTCTTTCAGCAGACGGGCCAGGTGCTCGCGCCGTTCACTGCGGTTGAGACGGCGGTCATCAAGGCTGCCGCGGTGGGCCATGGTGTCGGTGAGGGTGCGCTGCAGGTCATCGGGCGTGATGAAGTCCCGGCCCTCGAGCCAGGCTTCGGCCTGGGCGATGGCCAGCCAGTGCTTGGCGGCGCGGGTGGAGCAGAAGCCCCCCCCGGCGCGGATGCGCTCCACCATGCGCTCCACATAGTCGAGCACGGCCTCGGCCACCTTCACGGCCCGCACCGCGGCACGGGCCTGCCGCCAGCCGTCCAGGTCGAGAACGGGGGCCAGGGTGTCCAGCCGCTCGGCGCCGGCCTCCCCGGTGAGGATGCGGCGCTCCGCCGCGCGGTCGGGGTAGCCCAGGTGGATGGTGCAGGAGAAGCGGTCCAGCTGGCTCTCAGGCAGGGGGAAGGTGCCGGCGTGGTCCAGGGGATTCTGGGTGGCGATGACGAAGAAGGGCTCCGGCAGCTTGTGGGTGCTGCGGTCCAGGGTGACCTGGCCCTCCACCATGGCCTCGAGCATGGCGCTTTGCGTCTTGGGGCCGATGCGGTTCAGCTCGTCCAGCAGCAGCACGTGGCAGAACACGGGCCCCGGCTGGAAGCGGAAGGCCTGCTCCTGGGCGTCCCAGAGGTGGACGCCCAGCAGGTCCGAGGGCAGCAGGTCGTTGGTGCCCTGCACCCGCTGGAAGGTGCCGCCGAGGATGCGGGAGAGGCCCTTGGCCAGCGTGGTCTTGCCCACGCCCGGCAGGTCCTCCAGCAGCACGTGACCACCGGCCAGCATCGTCGCGAAGGCGCGCCGGACCTGGGCCTCCTTGCCAACCACCACGGCCTGCAGGGCCGCCAGGCCGGCCCGGGCCGCCGGGCGGATCCCCTCCGGACTGCGAACCGGGGGGATGAGAATGGGCGGGGCTTGGGTCATGGGGCCTTCCGGAGCGGCGTGTCTCCACAATCTTCCAGAGGAATGTCGTGTTCCCGCAAGCGCTGGGCCAGGGTCCGCATCGTCAGGCCGAGGGTTTCGGCCGCGCGGGGCAGGTCCCCGCCGGCCCCGCCCATGGCCCGCCGCAGGAGCTGGGCCTCGGCGGCGTGGGCCACGGCCTTGAGCATGGCCTCGAGCCCACCCGGCTCGGGCCAGGCCAGGCAGAGTGGGGCTTCCAGCCCGAGGCCCAGGTCCGGAAAGGCTCGAATCGCCCGGCCTTCGGAGAAGAGGAGGGTCCGCCCCACCAGCACCTCCAGTTCGCGGACGTTGCCCGGCCAGGCGTGCTCCAGCAGCTGGCGCTCGGCGCCGCGCTCCAGCCAGGGGGTGGGGCGACCCTCCCGCCGGGCGGCCTGGTCCAGCAGCATGCGGGTGAGCGCCAGCAGGTCCTCCCGGCGTTCCGTCAGGGCAGGCACGCGGAGCTCCAGCGCGCCCAGGCGCTGGGCGATCTCGGGCGCCAGCAGGCCCTCGGCGTCGATTCCCCCCATCCATTCGACGTGGCATCCCGCCTCACCGTCCATGGCCCGGGCCAGAGGACCGGCCGCGGCGGGGGCCAGGTGCTCAAGCCCACCCAGGAAGAGGCTCCCGCCTTCGAGCAGCCGCAGGGTCCGGAGATCGGGTCCCTCGGGCCCCAGGGTGGCCGCGGGCAGGCTCAGGTAGGGCGCGGCCGGGTGGCGCAGGGTGTGGAGGCGGCGGGCGCTGCGCTCGCGACCGGCCCCTCGGGGGCCCCGGAACACCACGGGCAGCCGGGCGGCGGCGGCCTGGCGCAGGGCCGTGTCCAGGGCCTGCATGGCGGGGCTGTGCGCGATCCAGGGTTCGGCCGGATCCGGCGGCGGCGCCCCCACCAGGGCCCGCAGGCGATCCAGCAGGGCCAGGAAGGCGTCGAGGTCGAAGGGCTTGGGCAGGAAATCGTCAGCGCCCAGCCGCATGGCCTCGACGATGTCCTTCGGCTCACCGAAGGCCGACATGAGCACCACGCGCAGGCCAGGATGCAGGCGCCGCGCGCGGCGGATCAGCTCGAGGCCGCTCATGCCGGGCAGGCGCAGGTCCGTGACCAGCACCTGGAAGGGCCGCGCCTCCAGGAATCGCAGGGCCGCCTGGGGATCGGCCACCGCCTCCACCTTCCAGGGCGAGCCGACCAGGGCCTGGCTCAGCAGGCGCCGGAAGCTGTCCTTGTCCTCGACCAGCAGGAGGTCCATGGGATGAACGGTAGCAGCGGAAAGGAGCGAAAAGCAGTCTGGAGTCTGGAGTCCGGAGGTAATGATTCCGAAGCGCCGCTGCGCGGCGCGATGGTTGTTCAATTCGGCGCCGACCCATTTGATCGGCCCAAGGGCAATCAGTGGCGCGGCGCGAAGTGCCGCATCAGAAAGCCGTACCTCCAGACTCCAGACTATCCGCCGCAGCCCTCGATGAAGCGCCGGCTCTGGGCCTCGGCCTGGGCCTCGAAGAGCGCCGCGCCCGGCACGAGCGACAGGCCCGCCTCCCGTGCCCAGAGGGCGAAGGCGGTGTCCTCCTTGTAGATCCATTCCACGGCCCAGCGGGCACTGGAAAGGGCCGCCTCCAGCAGATCCGGGAAGGGCGCGGAATCTCCTGCGGCCATGCCCAGGCTGGTGGCCTGGACGACGCCCACTGGGGCGAGCGCGGCGACGGCCTCGGGGCCAGCGGGGGAGCGGCGGCAGGCCTGGAGGACGGGGCGCCCCGCGGCTTCCAGCACCGCGCGACTGGTGGCGGCCACGCCGCCTTCCCCCAGCAGCAGCACCGGGCCCGGGGTCAGGTGCGACAGGGCCTGTCCGAGGGCTTCCGCATCCGTGTTGGCCCCCTGCCACGGGGTCCCGGGGGTCCGGCGCCAGAGGGTGTTCAGGGGGCCCGCCAGGCCGAGCGCCCTGGGTAGCGCCAGCTTCAGTGGTGCGGTGATGCTGAGGCCCAGGATGTCGAGGGCCTCGAGGGCCTCGAGGGCCTCCTCCGCCTCGGCGCAGGCGAGGGGCAGGTAGACCAGATCCTTGAAGGCGTACTGGAAGCGCGGGTTGTGGAAGGCCGGCCCCCGGGAGTGCAGGACGGGATCGCCGATGACGCCGCAGAGGCCGTGGCCGGGATGGAGCCTGGCGCTGCGCCAGGCGCGCAGGGCGGCCAAAGGCAGCTGCCCCGGGGCGGCCGGGGGTCCGTCATCCGGCGCCCCATAGGTGAAGGCCCCGCCCCAGGCGGCTTGCAGCACCCGGCTGGGCAGGCCTTTGGGGCCCATGAGGAAGGCCGCGAGGCGCACGCCGTGATCCCGGGCCCAGGCCAGGGGGGCCCGCAGGCGGCCACTGTCGCCCAGGCGCTCCGCCCAGCCCACCCACTTGAAGGCCTCACCTTCGGGCAGCTGGCGGAGCCTCGCCTCCAGATCAAAGACACCGGGTGCCACATGGATGGAGCGCAGCAGGCGCACGTGGGTGCGGGCCGCCTGGATCCCGGGGGGGATGGGCAGGTCCCACTCCAGGTCCAGCCACTGGGGCTTGCCCTTGAGGGCCTTCACCAGGTGGGCGATCCGCCCGGCCTCGTCGCCATCGGGCCAGCGCCCGCCCTCGGAGACTCGGCGGCAGGTCACCAGACAGCGACGCTTCAGGGCATCCACCAGGGCTTCGGGATCCGCCTCCGGAAAGAGATCCAGCCGCAGTTCCGGGAGGGCGTCGTCGCCCAGGCGCCGGCCACAGGCCAGGGCCTGCTCCCACTCGCTGTGGGTGAGGGTCACCAGATGGAATGGCAGGGGGCTCACGGGATGGATCCTGAATGGGCCATCCTACCCTGCCCAAGTCCAGCGGCAGCGCAGTCCCCGACCGGCGGCCACCCTTCCCGGCGCCGAATCCCTTATGTAACTAAAGAAACCGGACACGGCGTCCATTCATTACCATGCCATCTGCTACGATCCACCTCCAAGGCTCGTCAATGCCTTGATCAAAGGAGGGTGCACATGTCCCCTGCATGGATGTTCTGGATCCAGTTCGTGCTCGTCCTGGGCGCCATCCTCATCGGCATCCGCAAGGGCGGCGTGGCCCTCGGCCTCATCGGCGGCCTGGGCGTGGCCGTGCTGGTGCTCTGCTTCCGCGTGGCGCCGGGCACGCCGCCCATTGACGTCATGCTCATCATCCTGGCCGTGGTGACCGCCTCGGCGACCCTGCAGGTGGCAGGCGGCCTGGACTATCTGGTGCAGCTGACGGAGCGCCTGCTCCGGGCCCATCCGAAATACGTCACCATCCTGGCCCCCCTCTCCACCTTCCTGCTCACGGTCTGCGTGGGCACGGGCCACGCGGTCTACGCGCTGCTGCCGGTCATCTCCGACGTGGCACTGAAGACTCGCATCCGCCCGGAGCGCCCCATGGCCATCTCGAGCGTGGCATCCCAGATGGGCATCACCGCCAGCCCCGTGGCCGCCGCCGTCACCACCTTCCTGGCCATGGCCGCCAAGAACGGCCAGCCCGTGGGCCTGTTCGACATCATCCGCATCACCCTGCCCGCCGGCATCATCGGCGTGCTGGTGGCTGCTGCCTGGAGCTTCAACCGCGGCAAGGAGCTGGATCAGGATCCGGAGTTCCAGGAGCGCATGAAGGATCCCGAGTTCGCCAAGGCGCTGGACGCCAACGTGACCACTCTGGGCATGGAGATCCCCTTCACGGCCAAGCTGTCCGTGGGGCTCTTCTTCGCGGGCGTGCTGACCATCATCCTCATCGCCATGAAGCCGGGCCTGCTGCCCCTGGTGAACGGCAAGGTGGTGCCCATGACCACCGTGGTGCAGATCATCATGCTGGCCTTCGGCTCGTTCATCCTCTTCGCCACCAGGGTGAAGGCCCCGGACATCGCCCGCTCCAGCGTATTCATCGCGGGCATGATCGCGGTGGTATCGATCTTCGGCATCGCCTGGATGAGCGAGACCTTCATCAAGGCCAACGAGCACTACCTCATCGCCAACATCAAGAGCATGGTGCAGATGGCCCCCTGGACCTTCGCCCTGGCCATGTTCGCCGTGTCCGCCTTCGTGAAGAGCCAGGCCGCCACGCTCACCATCATGCTGCCCTTCGGCTACGCCCTGGGCCTGCCCACGCCCCTGCTGCTGAGCCTGATCCCCGCCAGCTACGCCTACTTCTTCTTTGCCTTCTACCCCAGCGACCTCGCCGCCATCAACATGGACCGCACCGGCACCACGCGGATCGGCAAGTACCTCCTCAACCACAGCTTCATGCTCCCCGGCCTCATCGGCGTCGGCACCTCCACCCTGGTTGCCTACGGCCTGTCGAAGCTCCTCGGCTGAGCCCGGTCTGAGCCACGAAGCCCCGCCCCAGGCGGGGCTTCGTCATTTCCGCTTCGCCGCCTGCCAGGCGGTTTCCATCTCGTCGAGGGTGCGGTGCTCCCACCCGCCCGCGGCCCGGGCATCGTCCTCCACGGCGCCGAAGCGGCCCTTGAAGCGGAGCATCTGGCGCCGCAGGGCGGTGTCCGGATCCACGCCCTTCTTGCGGGCCCACTGCATGAGGCTGAACAGCACGTCGCCGAACTCCTCCTCCACCCGCACGGGATCGGACTCGGCCTGCAGCTCTGCGATCTCCTCCTTCACTTTGTCCAGGACGCCTTCCATGTCCGGCCACTCGAAGCCAACTTTGGCGCAGCGGCGGCCGATCTCCAGGGCCTCGTCCATGGGCGAGAGCGTGGCGGGAATGTCCTCCAGGAGGCGGGGCTCGGAAGTTTCCGTCAGGCCCTTCTCCTCGCGCTTGATGGCCGCCCAGTTGGTGAGCACGCCCTCTGCGCCGTCTACAGCGACATCAGCGAAGACATGGGGGTGCCGCCGCACCAGCTTCTCCACCACAGCCAGCTCCACCTCATGGATGTCCCAGGCACCGCGGTCCGCAGCCAGCTGGGCGTGGAAGGCGACCTGTAGCCAGAGGTCCCCCAGTTCCTCACAGAGGTGGGCCTCGGCGGCTTCGTCGAAGGGCTTGTGCGCCGCCAGGGCCTCCAGCACTTCGGCAGCCTCCTCACGCAGGTAGCGGGCCAGGGTCTGGTGGTCCTGTTTCAGGTCCCAGGGACAGCCCGACTCCGGCTTGCGGAGCGCGGCCATGACAGCGCGGAGGGTCGAGGGCGTCATGGCACCAGTGTAGGCGGGATGCGCGGCAGGTTCCGCCAGGTCGCGAAACCACTGGCAGAAAATAACTGTCTAGACTAGCTTCGATCGATCCCTTGTCGAGGTCTTCATGCCCCGCACCCGCTTCTTCTCATGGCTGTTGCCCTTCCTGCTGGCCACCCGCCTGGCCGGTCAGGGCTTCGCCGACGAGATCCAGGTCTACACCAACGACATCCAGAAACCGGGCAAGGTGGGGCTGGAGGTGCACCTGAACCGGATCCTCCAGGGCCCCAAGGACGCCCCCTCCGGCCTGCCCTTCAACGGCTCCTGGAACCTCACGCCCGAGATCTCGTACGGGCTCCTCGACGACCTCGACATCGGCCTCTACCTGCCCATCGCCCGCGACACCGACCACCACCTCCGCTTCTCCGGGCCCAAGTTCCGCATGAAGTGGCTGCCCATCCGCGGCAGGGGGGAAGAGGCCATGGGGCCCTTCCTCGGTTTGAATCTCGAGGTGGCCCGCACGAACCGCAGCTTCTCGGACCTGCGCTGGGAAAGCGAGCTGCGGGTGCTGGCGGGCCACCAGCTCGAGGACTGGATGCTGGCCGTGAACCCCGTCTTCACCTGGCCCCTCTCCGATGGCCAGGGGCGCGGCACGCCGGATTTCGCCACCGCCTGGAAGGCCGCCTACACCCGCTGGAAGGGCGCCGCGCCGGGCCTGGAGCTGTACCTCGACCATGGCCTGCTCAACCAGGTGAATCTCTCGCGGGAGCAGAACCAGCGCCTGTTCGCCACCCTCGACGTGGACCACGGTCCCCTGGTGTTCAATGTGGGCATCGGCCGCGGGCTCACGACCGCCTCAGAGCGCTGGACCCTGAAGTTCATCTTCGAGTTCGCCTTCTGAAAGCGACCGCAGGATGGCGCGGGCCAGGTCCGTCAGGGACGGATCCCGCGCCCCCATGACCAGGATCAGATCTCCGGACCGTGCCTCGGAAACCAGCCGCCGCACGAGCCACTCGCGGGAGGGGGCATGCTCGGCTCGCACCCGCCGGGCGGCGAGGTCCGCGACCACTTCGCCCGAGCTGATGTCCCGGGCGGCGGTGCCCCCGGCGTAGAACACATCCAGGAACCAGAGCCGGTCCTTGGGCGCCAGCTCCTCGGCGAAGGCCGCCACGAAATCCGTGCGCAGGAACCTCAATGGACCGAAGCCGTGGGGCTGGAAGACCGCCAGCACGCGGCCCCCTTCTCCTAGCCGCAGGTGGGCGGCCTGGAGCGAAGCGGCGACCTTGGCCGGGTTGTGGCCAAAGTCGTCCACCACGGTGACGCCACGGGCACTGCCCAGCACCTGGAAGCGGCGCGCCACGCCCTGGAAGGCGGCCAGGGGCTCCACCATGTCCACGAGGGACACGCCCAGAGCCCGGCAGGCCGCGATGGCGGCCAGGGCGTTCTCCACGTTGTGCCGGCCCGGCACGGGCAGGTGGAAGGCCGTCTCCCCTACGCGGAAGGCAGAGCCTTCCGCGCCCAGCGCAACATCCTCACCACGAAGCCCCGCCCCATCCCCGAACCCGAACACGGTGGCCCCACCGGCGAACTCCCGCAGGTTCGCGGCCTCCCCCACCACCCCGCCTTCGCGCAGCTGGGAGCGGAACGTGCGGAACATCTCCGCCACGGCCTCCATTTCCTTGTGATCCCGCTGCAGGTTGAGGACCACGCCCAGGGCCGGGTGATAGCGCACCACCGAGCCATCGCTCTCGTCGGCCTCGATGACCAGCAGGTCCGACGCACCGGCCCAGGCGTTGCCCCAGCGGCCCTCGCGCTGCAGGGCCACCAGCTCGCCGCCGGTGATGACGGAGGGGTCGCGGCCCGCGCCCCGCAGGATCTCGAAGGTCAGGGCCACGGTGGTGGACTTGCCGCTGGTGCCCGTGATGGCCACGGTGCGGTACCGCGCCACCAGATGGGCCAGCAGCTCCGAGCGGTGCAGCACGGGGACGCCCAGGCGCCGCGCCGCCGCGACATCGGGCACCTCCTCTTCAACCGCTGTGGATACCACCAGGGCCGCGCAGTCGCCTTCCAGACCCGAGCCATCCTGCGGATGGATCACCACGCCCAGGGCCTCGAGCTGGGCCTGGGCCTCGGGCCGCTGGCCGCGGTCGAAGCTGCGGTCGCTGCCGCTGGCCCGCCCCCCCTTCATGGCCACGAACTGGGCCAGGGCGCTCATGCCGCTGCCGGCCACGCCAGCGAAGTGGAGGCGACCCAAGCCGAAGGCGTCAGCCGGTAGCTCATCCGCAATGAGGACGGGATCGCCCTCGGCCACGCCGTCGAAGAGTTCGGTCACGGCAGTGTTGGCCAGGCGCACGCAGCCGTGGGAGACGGGCGTGCCGAGCAGCCCCTCCTGGTTGGTGCCGTGCAGGTAGATGAAGCGCGCGAGGGAATCCCGGCCCGGGCCCCGGTTCCAGCCCTCCTCCAGGCCATCCAGGGTGATCACTCGGGAAAGGATCAGGTCCTCGTCCAGCGCCTCGCCGCGCCACACCTCGCCCGTGGCCACGCGGCTGCGGAACACGCTGCCGGGCTCGGCCCCGGCGCCGATGCGCGCGTGGATGCGGTGCCAGCCCGTGGGCGTGCGGTACGAGTCCTGCTCACAGCCCAGGCCGTTCCTGGCCGTGGAGATGACCGCCTCGTAGGCCAGACGGTCGCCCTCCAGGAGACCGAGGCGCTGGCGGGCCACGTCCACCACCACCACCTTCGAACTGGGCCCCAGGGTGGGAGCACCTTGGCGTGCCTGGTTGGCCAGGGCGAGGGCGCGGTAGCGGGCGGCGTGGACGGGATCGATCACGCGTCGGCGCCCACGATGCGGCCTGCCAGGGCGCTGGCGGCCACCGTGGCGGGACTGGCCAGCCACATCTGGCCGGGGCCGCTGCGGCCGGGGAAGTTCCGGTTGATGGCGCTGATGGTCACCTGGTCGGGGCGCGTGGAGACGCCAGGCCCCGCGTTGATGCAGGCCCCGCAGGAGCTGCCCAGCACGACCGCGCCCACGGCCTCGAAGGCCGCCATCCAGCCCTGGGCCTCGGCGTACCGCCGCACGTCCTCGCTGCCGCACTGCACGAAGAACCGCACGCCCTCGGGCACCTGGCGGCCCTCCGCTGCGGCCTTCCGGACCACCTCGTAGGCGCGGCGGAGATCCTCGCGCTTGCCGCCGGTGCAGCTGCCCAGGTAGGCGATGTGGACGGGCACGGCCTCGTCCAGATCGGCCAGGGCCAGGCCGTTGCCGGGATCGCCCGGGCGGGCCAGCATGGGCCCCAGGGTCGCGCAGTCCACATCGAGGGTCTGGGCGTACTCGGCGCCCTCGTCCCCGCGCATCCACGGTTCCAGCGCCAGTTCCACGCCGCGGCGTTCTTGGATGAAACGAAGCGTCTCTGCATCCGGTGCGACGAGCCCGGTGAAGCCGCCGATCTCCGCGGCCATGTTGGTGAGGGTGGCGCGCTCGTCGGTGTCGAGATCCAGCAGGCCTTCGCCCATGTACTCGATGACCTGCCCGATGGCGCCGCCCTCACGGATGAAGGGCTGGGCCAGCAGGTGCAGGACCAGGTCCTTGGCGGACACGCCGGAGCGCAGGCGCCCGTTCAGTCGAACGCGCAGGGTGGGTGGCACGGTGACCCGCACGTCGCCCGTCACCCAGGCATTGGCGATGTCCGTGGTGCCGACGCCGAAGGCGAGACAGCCCAGGGCCCCCGCATGGGGCGTGTGGGAATCCGTGCCCACCACCAGCTGGCCTGGGCTTACGTAGCGCTCCGCCATGAGCGAGTGGCAGATGCCCTCGCTGCCCAAGCCATCCGACAGCTCGCCGTGGAGGCGGATGCCGTGCTTCGCGCAGAAGGCCTCCTGGGCGGGCTTCAGCCGCTCGGCCACCGTCAGCAGGCCCATGGCGCGGTGTTCGGGCTTCATGCTGTGGTGCAGGAAGGTCAGGTGGTCTCGGAAGGCCAGGATCCGATCTGCATCCCGCAGCGCGACGTCTGGCCCCAGGGCCTTCTCCAGGAAACGGGCGGCCATGGGCGTCACGTACTCGTGGCTGAAACGCCAATCCGCCTTCGCGAAGAGGCCATCGCCGGGCCGTACGGCGGGCAGCCCCACCGTTCCAGAGGCGGCATCCACCACCGCGTGGCGCGCCAGCAGCTTCTCCGCGTAGGTCATGGGGCGCGCCGCATGCCTGGGCAGCGGCGGCACCACTTCCCCGGCGAGGCGGGCGGCGTTGTAGGCGAAGAGCCCCCCGCGCTGGACGATCTCGGCAGTGACGGGGTCCAGCCCCTCCGTGAACTCGGGCAGGGGAATGGCCTCGCCCCGGCGGAGCCGCGGGATGAGGCCGAAGTCGGTACTGGTGAGCAGGCCCAGGTTCTGGGCGTTCTGGCGATAGATGCGCTCGAAGCTCTCGGCGATCACCAGGCGGATGCCCGCGCACTGCTCCGCGTATGGACTGGCCTCCCGGCTGCTGCCCTTGCCCCGGCGCTTCCCGGCCACGCTCACCGCGAAGCCCCCGGCGCGGACGGCGCCCTCCTTCACGGGGAAGGCCTCGCCGCACTTCAGTCCCAGGTAGGGAAAGTCACCCAGCTTCTCGTCGAAGTGGTAGCAGATGAAGGCCGGGGTGATCTCGTCCGTGCTGATCTGGTCCCGGAGGGGGCCCGTTTCGGAGGGTTCAAGGTCTTCACCCGCCAGCTGCCGGCGGATCCGTTCCGGATCCTCCGTGAGAAAGAGGATTCGGCCATCGAAACGGATCGAGTCGGGCAACATGCCTCCAGGGTACCGGGCTTTGCCTCCAACGCACGAAGGCCCCCGTCCGGGGGCCTTCGTGCGATTGCTGCGGGCTGTGGCTCAGTCCTTCTCTTCCTCGGCCTTGAGCTTGGCTTCCTGCTCGTCGAGGTGCTTCATGAGGCGCTCGGCCAGCTCCTCGTCGTCGAGGGGCGTGAACATGTCGTCCTTGACCTCGAAGATCTCCAGGCTCAGGCCCTCCTCGGGATCCGCGGTGCCCTCCTCCTGGGCCTGCAGCTCGGCCAGGGGCGCGAGGATGGCGAAGTTGCGGCCCTCGAACTCGAGCTCCTCCAGGATCGCGAACTCCTCCTTCTCGCCGTTCTCGTCTTCGAGCTCAACGACTTCGATTTCGAAGGAATCGTCGTGATCGTGGTTGCAGTTCGGTCCGTGTTCGTGACCCTCGTGAGCCATGGGCTCCTCCTTGCGCAAGGGACCAGAATACGGTCGAATCCCTGTCCGGCCAAGGAAAGATCCTGTGAGAACCGTCGCTATTGCAACCGCGCCTCGCCCGGTCCGGTGACCACGGCGGTCACCTGGCGGCGGGCGCCCGGGGCCTCGAGGCGCACGCGGTCACCCAGGCCGGCCCGGCTGCGGGCCGTGGTGTCCAGGCTGATGGTCAGGGTCTCGTGGGTGGCGGTCAGGCGGACCTTGTCCCCGGACTGGACCAGGGGGATGACCTCGAGATCCCCCCGGGTCAGGATCTTGCCAGAGGGCACGGAGCGCATGAGGCGCTGGCCCTCGGGTACCTCCGTCAGGACGCCTTCGGGCGGCACGCCCTCGAAGGGGCTGGGCTCCACGCGGTCCGCGGTCAGTTCGGTCTGCCGGGCCAGGTCGCCCTTGGCGCGCAGGACCGAGCCCACCCAGCTGCCGTGCAGATCCACCCGGGTCATGCCCACCCGGTCGCCATCCACCTTGATGGCCACCACCACGAAGAAGTGGCCCACGGGCTCCCGCTTGCTGAGGTGGGAGGCCTCGAAGCTGAGGGTGCCCGGCCGGGTCGCGGGCACGCGGGGCGGCTGGGCCACCTTGAAGCTGTGCTCGCCACCCAGCTTGGCGGCCTCGACCTTGGCGAAGGCCAGGGCCACGTCCGCCAGCCGTTCGACGGGTGGCGGAGGGGCCTGGGCGAGGAGGGCCAGCGGAAGTAGGAACAGCCAGGCGGCGCGCATCGGCCTAACGCTTGAGGTTGTTCACGAGGCTGAGCATGTTGTCCACGGTCTGGATGGTCTTCGAGTTCGCCTCGTAGGCCCGCTGGCCGATGATCATGTTCACCATCTCCTCGGCCACATCCACGTTGGAGACTTCCAGGAAGCCCTGGTTGATGGTGCCCAGGCCGTCCGTGCCGGGTGTCCCGTCGATGGCCTCGCCGCTGGCCAGGGTGGGCTGCACGAGGTTGCGGCCCAGCTGGTTCAGGCCCGTGGGGTTCACGAAGTGGGAGATGGTGATCTGGCCCACCTGCTGGGGCTGGGTCTGGCCGGTCTGGGTGACGCTGACGGTGCCGTCCGGCGCGATGGTCACGCTCAGGGTGTCCTGGGGGATGGTGATCTGGGGATCGAGCAGGTAGCCCGCCGAGTTCACCAGGGCTCCATTCTGGTCCGTGGTGAAGCCGCCGTCCCGGGTGTAGGCCAGGGTGCCGTCCGGCGTGGTCACGCGGAAGAAGCCGTCGCCCTCGATGGCCATGTCGAAGCGGTTGGTGGTCTGCCGCATGTTGCCGGTGCTGTACTGCCGCATGAGGCTCTGCAGCTTGGCGCCATGGCCCAGCTGGATGCCCGCGGGAATGGTGGTGCTGGTGCTGGAGCTGGAGCCCGCCAGGTTCACCGTCTGGTAGAGCAGATCCTGGAACTCCGCCCGGGCCTTCTTGAAGCCGGTGGTGTTCACGTTCGCCAGGTTGTTGGAGATGGTGTCCATGTTGAACTGCTGGACATTCATGCCCGCCGCTGCCGACCACATTGCACGCATCATGGGAACCTCCTGATTGACTTGCTGAAGAAGACCGAGGGCTAGCGGCTGATGGCCACGTCGTTGATGGAACGGGAATCCAGGTCATTGGTGAGGGTCGAGGCCACCTTCAGGCTCAACTCGTAGAGCCGGTTCAGGCGGATCATCTCGACCATGGTGGAGGCCGAATCCACGGCGCTCTGCTCGAGGTGGCCCTGGGTCACGGTCCCCTTCACCGGCGCCTCCTTGGCGCCCGTGGGATCGAACCTCAGTGCCCCGGTCCGCTTCAGGGCGCCAGGCTTCTCGTAGGCTTTCAGGTCCAGCTGCCCCAGCACCTGTCCCTTCTGCGAAACGGATCCATCCACCGAAATGGAGATGATGCCGTTCTTGGGGTCCACCTTGATGGGTTGGCCATTTTTGCCGAGTAGGGGGCTGCCATCGGCCGCCTGGAGCTGGCCATCCACACCCATCTGCACGCGGCCGTCCCGGGTGACCCGGATGCCGGCGGGGGTCTGGACGGCCAGAAAGGCATTGCCTTCGATGGCCAGGTCCAGGGGCCGGCCCGTGGCCCGCAGGTTGCCCTGCTCGGTGACCACGCCGGTCTCGGCGAAGACCACGCCATCATTGAGGTAGCCGCTCAGGGGCAGCTTGCGTCCGCTGCCGGCCGCCTTGTTGAACACGGCGAAGAAGGCCTGGTCGGGCTTGTAGCCCACCGTGGCCGCGTTCGCCAGGTTGTTGGCCACCACCTCAAGCTGGAAGGCACGGGCCTTCAGGCTGCCAGCGGCGACATAGTATCCAGGATCCATTGGGCACCTCTCGCCCAGCCAGCGGCCGGGACAAGGGGACTACCGCCAAAGGGATGCCAAAAGCCCGGGTAGGTCTGCGGGGATTCCGCGCGCTCCGGACAAGGGACAAAGCAAAAGCCCGGCTCCGCCGGGCTTTTGCGAGGGAGTCCGGGGGTGTGCGCGAAGCGCGGAACCCCCAGAGAACATTAGATCTTGGTGACGTTGGTCGCCTGGGGGCCCTTCTGGCCCTGTCCCACGTTGAAGCTGACGCGCTGATTCTCATCCAGGGTACGGAAACCCGTGGTTTCGATCGCGGAGTGATGCACGAACAGGTCCGCACCACCCTCGTCGGGGGTGATGAATCCGAAACCCTTTTCGGCGTTGAACCACTTGACGGTGCCTTGAGCCATGATATTTCCTGCTTTCTTCGTCCTGGATATGAATGCGATGTCCCTTCCAGGCGAGGCAGCAGCGCTTTTTTCTGCCCGTGCAACAGACGGGCAAGTCACAGTCTAGGGCTTTTCTGCAGGCAATTTTCAAAAAATCGACGGGCGATCGAAAAAAAGATGCTGATCATTCCTTACAAGTAGGTCCTGACACCTGCAAAGGCCTTCTGAAAGTAGCGATCCGACAGCTCGTCCAGGCGTATCCCCTGCCCCGGCCGCGGGGCGTGGATGAAGGCCCCCTCACCTACGTACAACCCCACGTGGCTGATCCGGCCGCCTCCGCCCGTGGCGAAGAAGAGAAGGTCCCCCGGCTGGGCCGAGTCCAGGTCCACGGGGCTGCCCGCATCGAACTGGGCCTGGGAGGAGCGCGGCAGGCGCAGGCCGTTCAGCCGATAGACCGCCCCCGTGAGTCCACTGCAGTCGAAACCCCGCTCCGTGGTGCCGCCGAATAAATAGGGCACGCCCAGATAGCCCCGGGCGGACTCCACCAGGCTGGCCCGGAGGCCCCGCTCATCCGAGGGGCGGAACCGGACCGGACCGCCCGCCCCCGGTGCCGAGCCATCCGGAGCCACCACCCAGAAGGCCTCGATGACGCCGGCCGTTTTCAGGGCCTCGCCCCGGGACCGGGCCATCTCCCTGGTGGGGAAGTCGCCGAAGCGCACCCGGTAGAGGCCGTCGCCCGAGGCGTAGTAGGCCGCCTCCAGCCCCTGGGCCTGGAGCGACTGCGAGAAACGCGCCGCGTTCTCCACCTTGGCGAAGGCCCCAGCCTGCAGGGTGAAGCCCAGGCGCGGCAGGGCCTTCTGGACAGGAGGTCGCGCCACCGGGCGGTCCGGCAGGGGCTGCGGTGGGCGCGCGCACCCGAGGACCAGGAACAGCGTCGCTGCCAACACTGGAGTCAGCCTTGAGCGTGACCGCGAGTCAATGGAGGGCATGCAGGCATCCTAGCAAACCGCGCGGGAGCCCAGTGTGACGGGGGACCTCGGCTACCATCGAGGGCATGCCTTTCCCATGCCGCTGGACCTGGTTATCCAACTGGGCGCGAGTCGCCGCCACCCTGGCGCTGGCCCTGGTTCCAGCCCTGGCCGAATCCGGGCATGGCACCCGACCCAAGGCACCCCGGAAGACCGCCGTGGTGCTGTACTCCCTCCCGCAGGACGTGCCCGGCCTGCGCGAGCTGAGCACGGCCATCAATGAGGGGCTCCAGAAGGATTCGTCCGATCCGCTCGATGTCTACAGCGAGTACACCGGCCTGGACCGCTTCGCCAGCCCCACCTACGACGCCAGCCTGCTCACCCTCTACAACGAGAAATACGCCGCCCGGAAGGTGGACCTGCTTGTGGTGGTGGGCCCCACGGCCCTGGAGTTCGTGCTGTCGAAGAAGTTCCTGCCCGGCACGCCGATCGTGACCTGCTACATCGCCAGGCGCTTCGTGGAGGCTGCCCGCCTGCGGCGTCCCGACCTCACGGGCGCGCTCCCGGCCAACAACGCCCCCCGGACCATCGAGATGATGCTGGCCATGTACCCGCAGACCCGGCGCATCCAGGTGGTGCTCGGAGCCAGCGACTACGAGCGCAACCAGGCCGAGATGGGCCGCATCATCTTCAGTTCCTTCTCAGGCCGCATCGGCCTCGAGTACCTGAATGACCTCACCCTCGAGCAGATCCAGACGAAGGTGAGGGCCCTGCCCGATGACGACCTGGTGCTGTTCGGCAGCCTGCTCAAGGATGCCGGAGGGCGGGAGTTCTATACCAACGAGGCCCTGTCCGCGATCTCGGCCGCCAGCCGGCGGCCGGTCTTCGGCCTGCTCACCGAAGACCTGGGCGATGGCATCCTCGGCGGCGTCCTGCTGAGCATGGAGTTGTCCGGCCGGGATTCCGCCCAACTGGGACGGCGCATCCTCCAGGGCGAGTCGGCCGCGGCCATTCCCCTGGTCGCCGACGCGGGCATGGCCCCCATGTTCGATTGGCGCCAGGTGAGACGCTGGGGCCTCCGGGAGAACCAGCTGCCCCCCGGCACCCTCCTGCGCTTCAAGAAGGTGAGTCTCTGGGACGCCTACTGGAAGGAGATCAGCCTGGGCCTGGGCGTCATCCTCCTCGAGACCCTGCTGGTGACGGGCCTCATCATCCAGCTGCGGCGCCGGAAGCGCATCGAGCGGGAGCTGGCCGATGCGGAGACGCGCTATCGCACCGTGGCGGACTTCACCCACGACTGGGAGTTCTGGCAGCGACCCGACGGCGGCTTCGACTACCTGTCTCCGGCCTGCGCGCGGGTGAGCGGCTTCGCGCCGGAGGCCTTCCGGGCTGAGCCATCCCTTTTCGCCGAGCTGGTGGTGGAGGAGGACCGCCCGGCCTGGACCGCGCACCAGGCCGAGGCCCTGGGCGCAAAGGAACCCGCCGCCCTCGAATACCGGATCCACAACCAGGCCGGCGAGCTCCGCTGGGTGGAGCAGACCAACAATCCCGTGCGCCTCGAAGGCGGCCACTCCGCCGGCACCCGCGGCAGCATCCGCGACATCACGGCCCGAAAGCAGGGCGAGCTGGAGCTGAAGCAGGCCTACCAGGAGATCGGGGTCCTCAAGGACCAGCTCGAGGCGGAGAACACCTACTACCGGGAGAAGATCCAGGCCGTGGAGGGCTCCAGCGAGCTGGTGGGCCAGAGCGACCCCATGAAGTACCTGCTCTTCCGCATCCGGCAGGTGGCGCCTTCGGAGACCACGGTGCTCATCCAGGGCGAGACGGGCACGGGCAAGGAGCTGGTGGCCGAGGCCATCCACCACCTGGGCCCGCGCAAGGAGCGCACCCTGGTCAAGGTCAACTGCGCCGCCCTGCCCCCGGGCCTGGCCGAAAGCGAGCTGTTCGGCCACGAGCGAGGCGCCTTCACCGGCGCCCAGACCCTGCGGAAGGGCCGCTTCGAGCTGGCCGACGGGGCCACCCTCTTCCTGGATGAAGTGGGCGAGCTCTCCCCGGATGTCCAGGCCAAGCTGCTCCGAGTGCTCCAGGACGGCGAGTACCAGCGGGTGGGCGGCACGCGCACCCTGCAGGCCGATGTGCGGGTGGTGGCCGCCACCAACCGGGACCTGGCCAAGGAGGTGGCCAAGGGCCGCTTCCGCGAGGACCTCTGGTACCGCCTCAACGTCTTCCCCATCTCGGTGCCCCCCCTCCGCCAGCGCAAGGAGGACATCCCCATGCTGGCCCAGTTCTTCCTCGACCGGTTCTGCCAGAAGCTGGGACGCAGCCCCCTGGACCTGCCCCGCTCCGTGGTCCAGGCCCTGCAGGCCTACGGCTGGCCCGGCAATGTCCGCGAGCTCCAGAACCTCATCGAGCAGGCGGTGCTGGTCTCCGAGGGCCCCATGCTGCGCCTGCCGGACCGCCTGGGGCCCGCTCCTTCGGGCCCGGTCGGTTCAGGCCTCCTCCCCGGTCTGGTCGAGGTGGAGCGGGAGCACATCGTCAAGGTGCTGGACGCCACCAACTGGAAAGTGGAAGGTGCCAAGGGCGCGGCGGACATCCTGGGTCTGGCCCCCAGCACCCTGAGGTCCCGGATGCAGAAGCTCGGCATCGAGCGCCGGGAGGACTGACCAACCCAGCGCCTGGATCGGCGTCGAGGAGGCCCTTTCGTGGGCCCGGTTCTCCACGATATGTCGTGGCCCACGAAATTTCGTGGGCCCGGGTGGGCCCATGCCCGGAGTCACAAAGGGCGGACTCGATCTTTAAATATTTATTAATAGAAGGTTTGACAATTAACCGGGGCAAAGATTCTTCCTGGCACCGGCCTTGCGCTGAGAGGGGAACCCACCGAGAGGAAAACCCGGCCCATGAAACCCAACCCCAAGTCCAGCGTGAAGGTCATGAGTGCCCTTCTGACCGCCCGCCCCGAGAAGCAGGGGGAATTCCTCCAGACCCTTCAGAGTCTGAAAGGCGAGATCCAGCAGCAGGCCGGTTGCCTGGAGTGCACCATCGGCCAGGAGGCCTCGGGCGGTCCCGAGTTCTTCATCTTCAGTGTCTGGAAGGACCTGGCCCACCTGGAAGCCCACATGGACTCCGAGGCCTTCCGCATCCTCCTGGGGGCCACCAGCGTCCTCACCTCCCCTGCGGGCTTCCGCTTCATCGCCGCGGATTCGGCGTTCTCACCCCAGGGCTTCCTGGGGCGGAGCCGCCGGGTCGCCAGCTAGCGCCATCCCCTCCCACCCTCTTCACCTTGTTCCACTCTCCATCCTTTGCTCCGGGACCACCCGAACCGCCGGGGCCACTTTCAAGAGGACAGCGATGCGCAAGCTCGGCTTTCTGATCTCGGGGCTGCTGCTCAGCCTCACCCTCGCCTGCGGCGGGGGGAGCCACACCACCCCGGCGCCCGTTCCGCCCGCCGCGGCCGCGGGCCTGGCCTACACCGATCCCACCGGCACCGGCTGGCGGCTGGTCAAGGATGCCCACTCCACGCCCACCCGCCTGCTCCTCAACCTGGTCGGTCCCGCAGGCCTCAACACCCGGGGCGCCGGCTTCAACCTCCAGGCCCCCGCCGCCATCCGGTTCGGGGCCTTCACCGAGTCGGGCTTCCCCATCAAGGATCTCGGTGTCTACGAGCTGTGGAACACCAACCCCTGGCCTGGCGACGGCTCCGTGGCCGTCGGCTCGGATCCCCTGGAACCCCGGCTCATCGCCGGCGGCGTCAAGGCCGGCAATGTGCTCACCGTGGGCATCTTCCAGAAGGACCGCCGGGCTTCGGCCAAGGACTCGGGCCAGCCCCTCTGCCAGATCGCCCTGGAATACGACTCTGCCGCGAACCTGAAGGCGGGCGACGCCATCCCCCTCGGCATCACCAAGGCCAAGCACATGGCCGAGGACATCGGGGCCTTCGCCATCTCCCCGACCCTGGAGATGGCTGCCAAGGCCAACCTCGTGGACATGACCATCGCCGTGGGGTCCCTCCGTGCTAACTAAGCGCCCCTCTTTCCCTTCCGTCCCCGGAGGCTCCATGCACGGCACCCTTCCCCGGCCCCTGACGGCCCTGGTCTTCGCCCTGGCTCTGGGCACGGCCCTCACGGCCGGCCAGCCCATGCCGGCCAGCGCGCGGGCCTACCATGTGGCCCAGCAGCCCCGGCGCGTGACCCTCGCCCAGGGCCAGCTCATGAACCTGCGCCCCGGCCTGGGCCTCAGTGACCGCGAAGCCTTCGTCCCCGTGCATGCCTTCACCAATGCCGAGGGCGAGGCGGTCGTCCGCCTCGACCACACCTTTGACGGCCATCGCGTGGTCGGCAGCCAGGCCATCGCCAAGGTGCCCCTGGGCGGTGCCATCCAGGCCCTCACCCACCACCTCCAGGGCAACCTGAAGGTGACCGGCGAACCCACCCTGTCGGCTGAGCAGGCCACGGCCATCGCCCTGCGCCACCTGGACCCCAAGGGCACCATGAAGGATGCGCCCCGGGTAGAGCGGGTTGTCTTCCCCGCCCAGTTCCTCGGCGGCATGGCCACCACCATCGACCCCGAGACCGGCCGCACCGTGGTGGACCGCAAGCTCACCGTCCTGCCCAGGCTGGCCGAGCCCTTCGTCTGGGCCTACGAGGTGAAGACCCGCCTGCAGAACGAGCAGGATGGGCTGAAGCAGCTCACCTACTACATCGACGGCCGCAGCGGCAAAATCCTCCGCGTGAACGACGCCATCGAGCACCAGGCCGTCACGCCCGCCACGGGCACCGGAAGGGGCTACTACAACGGCACGGTCGCCATCCCCACCAGCCTGATGCTGGACGGCACCTACGCGATGTACGACCCCACCCGCGGCACCTTGCCGAACCCAAACCTCCAGGGCTACACGCCGGATGAATCCGGCTGGAGCGCCACCGGCCTGCAGGCCTGGTACGAGCAGAACGACGCGGACGGCAACAACACCTGGATGTCCTTCCTGTTCCAGGCCAACGCCACGAACACCTGGGGCGATGGCCTGCCCTTCACGGCCTACGGCTCGGAAGGCGGCGTCAACGGCCAGACCGCCGGCGTGGATGCCATGTACGCCATGACCGCCACCTGGGACTTCTACAAGAACGTGCTGGGCCTGGACGGCGTGGACGGCAAGGGCACCACGGTCTACGCCCACGTGGGCATGACCGGGAGCTGGTACCGGAACAATGCCGCCTGGGACCCCTGGGCCATGGGCCTCTTCCTCGGCACCGGCACCCCCGGCAGCTACGGCTCCTTCACCGAGTTCGATGTCGTTGCCCACGAGATGACCCACGGCGTGACCTCCACCACGGCCAAGTTCGTGAACGCAGCCGGCTACGAAGAGGCCGGCCTGAACGAGGCCACCTCGGACTTCTTCGCCCAGATGGCCAAGGCCTATGCCTCGGCCGAACCTGGAAGCACGGTCCCGGAGACCGGTACCGACTGGCGGATCGGGTACCACGTCGGCAATGGCACGCCCATCCGCTGGATGGACAAGCCCAGCAAGGACCAGCGCAGCGCCGACGGCTGGTACGACGGTCTGAACTACCTTGACGGCCACTTCTCCGCCGGCGTCCTGAATCGCGCCCTCTACTTTCTGGCGCACGGCGCCTCCAGCACCCCCGGCGCCGACGACTACAGCCCCTACCTGCCCCAGGGCATGAAGGGCATCGGCAACGACAAGGCCGCCCGCATCTGGTTCAAGACCGTGACGGAGCGCCTCTACAGCGGCGGTGTGGGCCAGGTCACCTTCCTGGACGCCCGTGAACAGGCCATCCAGGTGGCCCTGGAACTCTACGGCGAGAGCGCTGGCGGCTACGGCATGGACAGCGAGACCTCCCACGCGGTCGAGAACGCCTTCGCCGCCGTGAACGTGGGCCGCGCCTACGGCGAGGGCCCCCGCACCCAGGTGCGCTTCGCCGATTGGCGCGACCACGACTGGATTTCGCGCAACCACGCTTCGGACATCGGCTACGAGCACAAGCAGTTCCTCCCCATCGGCGAGACCGTGCGGCCCCGCATCACGGTGCTGAACAACCCCAACACCGCCGTCACCTGGAGCCTGGGCGGCCCCTCCCTCTACAACGGCGGCTCCGCCAACAAGGGGGGCGTGATCAACGCCGACGGCAGCTGGACCACGCCCTTCAACCTGGGCTGGTACGCCATCACCGCCACCAGCCAGGCCGACCCCAACCAGTTCGCCGAGGGCCGCGCTTTTCTCGTGAACCTCGATACGGACGGCGACAACGAGCAGGACGCGGTGGACCTGGGCTGCATCGCCTTCTCCTGGTATCTGACCAACGGGCTCAACCCGGCCCATTCCATGTTCAACGCGCCCTGGGTGGATGACAGCGACGTCGCCACCTTCGTGGACGCCATGAAGGCCACCTGGTGGGTCAAGTGAGGAACTCCATGCGCATCCGAACCCTGTCACTTCTCTCCCCCGCCCTGGCGCTGCTCCTGGGCCTGGCCTGTGGCGGCGGCTCCCACTCCGCTCCGCCACCCGCCGCACCCGCGCCGAACCCCGCCCAGGGCCTCACCTACACGAACCCCACCGGCACCGGCTGGCGCCTGGTCAAGGATCCCTCCTCCACGGCCACCAGGATCGTGCTCAACCTGGTGGGCCCCGCCGGGCTCAAGACCCGGGGCGTGGGCTTCAACCTCCAGGCTCCCGCCGGCGTGACCTTCGCGGCCTTCAGCGACGGGCTGCCGATCCATGACACCGGCGTCTACCAGCTGCAGACCCTGGGCTCCACCGATCCCAGCGAGCCCCTGGCCATCACCGGCGGTGTCAAGCAGGGGAACCTGCTCTCCGTGGGCATCTACCAGAAGGACCGGGACCAGCCCGCCCAGGATTCGGGCGTCGCCCTCTGCCAGATCGCCCTGCAGTTCGATGCCTCGGCCGGCCTGAAGGCGGGGACCAGCCTGACCCTCTCGATCCCCAAGGCCAAGGCCATCCCCGAGGACATCGGCGCCATCACCGACGACCTGTGGACCCTCGACCAGAAGATGCGCATGGCGAACCTCTCCATCGCCGTCGGCACCCTCACCGCCAACTGACCGATCCCAGACCCCAAGGAGTTTCCATGTCTCGATCATTCCTGCGTCCGGTGCCGGCCCTGGTCTTCGCCCTCGCAGCGGGAGCCGCGCCCCTGGCCGCGGTCCAGCCCACCCTCGCCCCGGCCCAGGTGGCGGCCCTCAAGGCCCAGCAGCCGGCCCGGACCGCCAAGGCCCAGGCCGAACTGACCCGGCTCGCCCCCCAGCTGGGCCTGGCCGCCGCCACCGGCTTCCTCCCCCACCAGGCCACCACCAACGCCCAGGGGCGCACCGTGGTGCGCTTCCACCAGACCCACGAGGGCCACCGCGTCTGGGCCGGCGAAGCCATCGCCCACGTGGAGCCCGATGGCCAGGTGAAGACCCTCACCCAGGGCCTCAAGTCCCAGGTGGCCCTCGCCACCGCCAGTCCGCGCCTGAGCGCCGAGCAGGCCAAGGCCATCGCCTTGCGCAACCTCGCCCCGAAGGGCCCCATGACCCAGGCCCCCAAGGTGGAGGAAGTGGTCTTCCCCACGAAGTTCACGGGCGGCCTGGCCACCCGCATCGACTCCGCCCGGAAGCAGGAAGTCTGGGACAAGGAGATGAGCCTCTGGGCCAAGGCCCCTGCCGAGGCCTATGTCCGCGCCTACGAGGTGCGCACCCTCCTGGCCAACAAGCAGGATGGCCACAAGGAGATCTGCTTCATCGTGGACGCCGACACCGGCACCATCCTGCGCAAGTGGAACGCCATCCAGACCGACGCCCCGGCCCAGGGCACCGGCGCCAGCTACTTCCGCGGCAGCGTGCCCCTCAGCACCACCCTCGCCGCGGATGGCACCTACTCCCTGGTGGCCCAGGACCGCGGCACCCTGCCCAACCCCTACGTTCTGCAGCAGGGCGTCACCTGGACCGGCCTCACCACCTGCTTCGCGGCCATCGACCTGAATTTCGGCATGCTGGGCTTCGACAGCTACAAGGGCCTGAACACCACCAACCAGTGGGGCAGCGGCGCCCTCATGTCCTTCCCCTACGACTTCAACTACGTGCCCGATCCCATGGACTGGTCCCACTGGTGGGGCGGCATGCTCCTGGACTTCAGCCAGGACGGCATGGCGGCCTATGCCCAGGGCGCCCTGGCCCCGGCGGGTGAAACCACCGCCGTGGATGCCCACTACGGCCTGAGCGCCACCTGGGACTTCTACAAGAACGTCTTCAACCGGGACGGCATCGACGACCACGGCACCTCCACCTTCGCCATCGTCCACAACATGGAAGCCACCTGGGACGGCGTCTACCCCATGTATGACAACGCCTACTGGGCCCCCTGGTATTTCGGCATGGTCTTTGGCGAGGGCGCCTTCGGCACGCCCTGGGCCGCCAGCAGCTACGGCATGCGGGCCACCACCGAGATCGACATCACCGGCCACGAGCTCAGCCACGGCGTCACCGAGTACTCGGCCAACCTCATCTACCAGGGCCAGTCCGGGGGCATGAACGAGGCCAGCTCGGACATCTTCGGCAAGATGGTGCAGGCCTACGTGGATGGCGGCGCCACCGGCGCCAGCGTCCCCGACTTCCCCACCGGGGACCTCACGAAGTGGGAAGTGGGCCGCAACTCCGCTGCGGATCCCTCGGCGCCCCTGCGGTTCATGTACCACCCCAGCCTGGACGGCGCCAGCGCCGACGGCTGGTTCGACGGCATCGACCTGATCGACGTCCACTTCAGCAGCGGCCCCCTCAACCGGTGCTTCTACTTCCTGGCCTGCGGCGCCTCCAGCAACCCCGCCAGCACCACCTACAGCCCCTACTACCCCGCGGGCATGACCGGCCTCGGCAACGACAAGGCCGCCCGCATCTGGTACAAGACCCTCACCGAGCACCTCGTCCCCGACGCGGACTTCGAGGCCGCCCGCGCCGCCACCATCCTGGCCGCGCAGGAGCTGCACGGCGTGGGCTCCCCCGAGGAACTGGCCGTGATGAAGGCCTGGTCCGCCGTGAACGTGGGCCTGGCCCCCGGTCAGGCGCCTCGGGTGAGGGTCAGCTTCCCGGTGATGAATGGCGAGGGCAGCTGGCTTGATACCAACGTGCAGCCAGCGGGCATCCTGAAGAAGGTCCAGATCTTCCCCACCCGCACCAACGTCCAGGTGGCCTGCAACGTGGAGAACACCGCCAACAAGGCCCTGACCTTCAGCACGCCGAAGTGGCATGGCTACGCCCCCGCCGGCGCCATCAAGGCCGATGGCACCTGGACCACGCCCAACTGGAACTACTACGAAGACCTGCTGAGCATTCGGGCCACCAGCCAGGCGGACCCCAGCCAGTTCGCCTGGACCTGGACCGTGCTTGTGGAACTGGACGCCGATTCCGACACAGAGATCGACGCCCTGGACCTCGGCGCCACCGCCATGAGCTGGTACAAACCCGGCTCCGGCTTCGACACGCCCAACCCGAACGCCCGCATCGCCGGGGGTGGTGACTGGGATGTGGTCTTCTTCCAGCAGGCCTTCACCAATGCCTTCCGCATGAAGTAGGTCCCGGCACTGCAAGCCAGCACGAAGGCGCCGCGGACCCCCCCCCCCCCCCCCCCCCCCCGGGCCAGCACGTCCTCCCCGGTGCCCGCGCCCGCCCTTGTTTCGACGGCGCGCCGCGCCGCCCCCCCCCCATCACTAGGCCGGCCTGAAGCCTACTTCAGCTTGGCCAGCTCCTCCTGGATGCGGGCGCGCTGATCCCCGGCCTTCACCTTGTCGAGGGCCTTCCTGTAGTTGGCGGCGGCCTGGGCCTTGTCGCCCTTGAGGGTGTAGGCCTCGGCCAGGCTGTCATAGGCGTTCCAGGACTCCGGGTGGTCCTTCACGTTCTTCTGGAAGACGGCGATGGCCTCGTCCAGCTTGTTCTGGCCCAGCAGCCCGTAGCCGGTCTGGTTGACCTCGGCCTCCGTGGCGATGCCGAGCGCCTTGCCCCGCAGGGTCTCGGCACCTTTGGCGTCGCCCTTCTTCTCCAGCAGGGCGGCCTTGGTGCGCAGGCCCACGTAGGTCTCCTTCATGGCCAGGGAGCGGTCGGCCCAGGTCAGGGCCTCGTCCAGGTTCGTGTCATTGCGCGCGCACCACCCGGCGGCGGCGCTCCAGGTCTCGGGGAAGAACTGCCCCAGGCCCCGCAGCTGGTTCCGGAGGCTGGCCACCACCACCGCCTTGGTGTCCACCTCGATGGGGATGGGCACCCGCAGCTGCTCCCAGCGCAGCGAGAGGGTGACGCCCTGGTCGGAGGGATCGTCGAAGGTATAGGCCAGCCGCTCAGTTGCTTCGGCGGGCACGGGAGTCACCATCACCTTGGCCACGTCCTCCTTCGCGTCATAGCTGTAGCTGCCCCAGCCGCTGGACTGGCTGCTGAACAGCACGGTCCAGGTGGTGGCCGTGGGCAGCATGTGGAGGCCGTAGCGCCCGGCGGGCAGCGTGGTGCCGCCCACGCGGACGGGCGTGCTGAAGGCGACCACGGTATTCTCGTCGGCCCCGGCCCGCCAGACCTTGCCGTAGGGCACCAGCCCGCCCCACACCTTGCGCCCCTTGATGGCCGGGCGGTTGTAGGTGACTTCCACCTTCGTCAGCCCCACATTCTGACTGACCGTGGCCCGCGGGCTGGCCACCGGCAGGATGAGGGTCGGCGCCTGGGCGAAGAGCACGGGGGCGGTTGCGAACAGGGCCACGGCGATGCGGGTCATGGTTTACCTCCGGGGAGCATCCTGGACCCGCAGCCGCCGGGATGGAACAGGCCGTGGGGTGACCGGTGGGATTTCGGGGGTGGAGGACCCGGCCACCGCTTCAGTTCAGCCGATAGGTCAGCCTGCGACCACCGCCCACCTGCGATTCGAGTCCCACCCAGAGATGGGCCTCGTCGTACCAGAGCGTGATCGGCTGCCCCGGCCCCAGTATTCGATAGCGATTGGCCTGACTGGCCTGCCCCCGGGCATTCGTGAACCTGTCCCGCCCTTGCGCCTCGATGCGGACCTTTTCCAAACGGCCGGTCTGGGCGTTGAGCAGGCGCTCGGCCTTGAGAATGGCGGGATTCCAGTAGGCGAAGGTCGTGACACAGCCCTCCAGCTGCTCCCGACTACCGCTGGCCAGCACCAACAGATTGGGGCCCTGGGCTCGCGCCTGGACCGTGTTGCGGGTGCCATCGTCATTGGTGCGGGCCTCCAGGGCAACCAGGCACTCCCCCTGCCAGCGCTCTGTCGCCACGTGCTCATAGCGATAGACCGTCACCCCCAGGAACCGCACCGTGAAGCTGGCTTCGCTCCGAAGCTCCCGCCCGGCATTCTGGTCACGCAGCGTGAAGACATGGGTCCCGATGGGCTTGTCATCTAGGAAGACCTGGAAGGTCCACTGCTGGGTCCCAGCCAGAACCGGACTGGAGCCCGCGAGGAACAGGCAGGGGAGGAGCAGGCGCCAGGCCATGGGCCGGATCATCGGCTCCGACCTTCCCAGGTGGAGCGCCTTCCAATGCGGTCCGACTCAAGGGGTGCCATGGGCACTCCAGCGTTGCGGCACCCGCTGGATCCTGCTCACGTCATAGCCCTGTTCCTGGAGAAAGACGACCATGCGCTGGTAGTCCGCCTCCGGGATGGCCGGTGTCCTTGCCATGATCCAGACATAATCACGGGCTTCACGCCCGATGACGGTCTGCGAGTAGTCGGGGGTCAGGTAGACGATGCGGTAGTCGGCCTTGAAGGGCCAGATGAAGCGCATGCCCCAGACCGCATTGGACTCGCGGTCGAGGACGAAGCCCCGCGGGTGGTACCACTTCTCTGGCCCGTCGAAGCCGTCGGCGCGAAAGGTGAAGGTGGTGGGAATGCTGCCGTCCTCAGCCAGGCGATAGGACTCGACGGCGTTGTGGGCCCCCTTCTCGATGGCGGTGGGAATATTTGCGATCACGAACCAGTCGCCCATGAACCGCGGCAGGTCCACCTTGGGAACGAGGGCGATGGGCGGGTGCGACACGGAAGAGCAGCCCGCCGATACCAAGAGCAGCCCCACGCACCAGGCTTTCAGGTATGCCATCACCGACCTCCAGCCTCCAGGAGCTTGAATGGTAGGCCCAGAGGGACCGTTGACCGGCGGGGTCCAGGTTTTTGTTGGCGGAGGCGCGGAATGACGAGGAGACAGCCTCAGTCCAGGCACGGGAATCATGGACTGACCAGCCGGCCCTCCGAATATCCTCCCTACCGGAACTCCCCGCACCGCACCACCTGGAACACCGCCTGTCTGGCCTCGCGGCTGGCAACCAGATCCACCTCCAGCTCCAGGGCCCAGTCGTTGAGCTCGGCGGTGTCCACGAGCATCTGCTGCACCACGAGGAAGCGCGGGTCGCCGGGCTTGGGCTGCACGTAGGTATGCCGCTGGTTGCGGCCCTCGGGATCGAGGCGCGGGCCCTGGTGGGTGGCGGTGTAGGCGCCGAACGTCGCCTTGAGGCGGTCCGCGGTCCAGGGTTCGCCCTCGCCGTCTTCGGGCGTGGCGCCTTCCCCGGCGGCCTCGCCCAGCACGGCCTCGGCCTCCTCCCAGTCCTCGGTGGCGCAGGCGTGGAGCAGCGTGAAGAGGCGGGCGCGGATGGCCGCCGTGAAGGCCTTGCGGTCGCGGGTGATGTCCTGCGCGGCTTCCTCGGCGCCGGGGATGGCCAGGGCCGTTTCGGCGCGGATGAAGTCGGGGTTCTGCATGCGCTCCCAGGCATCCAGCAGGCTGGAGTCCACCTGCTTGAGCATGGCCGAGAGATAGGCCTCCATCTCGCGCACCTCGTCGGTCTTGAAGGCGTCGGGCACGGTTTTCGAGAGCACCTTGAAGGCGCTGTTGATGTGGCGCAGCAGCAGGCCCTCGGCCCGCTGCAGCTCGTAGGTGCGCACGTAGTCGGCGAAGCTGAGGTAGCTTTCGAACATCTCCCGCACGATGGACTTGGGGCGGATGTTCTCCTGGCCCACCCAGGGATGCTGGTCGGAAAATTCGTTGAAGGTGGTGTAGATGAAGTCGCGCAGGGGCTTGGGGTATTCCAGCTTCTCCAGCTCCGCCATGCGCTGCTCGTACTCGATACCGGCCAGCTTCATCTCCGCCACGGCCTGGCCCTTCAGCTTGTGGAGCTGGCTGCGCAGGATGAAGTCGGGGTCCTCGAGGATGCTTTCCACCAGCGTGATGAGGTCCAGGGCGTAGGTGGGGGATTCCACGTCGAGCAGGGGCAGCGTGTCCAGCAGGTAGAGGCTCAGGGTCTCGTCCATGCCGAAGTCCGCCTGCAGGTCGGCGTTCACGCGCACCTTCCGCCCGAACTCATCGGGCGGCGCGAACTCCACGATGCCCCGCACCACCAGCGTCTTGAAGAGCTGCCAGCCCCGGCGGAAGTGGGCGGCCTTCTGGTGTTCGGTCTCGTGGCAGTCGTGGATGAGGTGGCGCATGGCCTGGCAGCCGTCGCCCTTGCGCGAGAGCACGTTCAGCAGCATGCCGTGGTTCACCTGGAAGCGGCTCACTAGGCGCTCGGGCGAAGCCGCCTGCAGCTTTTCGAAGGTGGTCTTGTCCCAGTGGGCGTAGTTCCGTTCGGGGGCCGGGCGCTTCACGAACTTCTTCCCGGGCTTCTGTGAGAGGCGGAAGTTCTCGATGACGTGCTCCGGGGCCTGGGCCACCACGTAGCCCACGGTGTCGTACCCCTTGCGCCCCGCGCGACCGGATATTTGATGGAAGTCCCGGGCGCTGAGGATGCTCGTCTTCTGGCCGCCGTACTTGCAGAGCTTGGTGAAGAGCACCGTGCGGATGGGCACGTTGATGCCCACGCCCAGGGTGTCCGTGCCGCAGATGACCTTGAGCAGGCCCTTCTGCGCCAGGCGCTCCATGAGGATGCGGTACTTGGGCAGCAGGCCCGCGTGGTGCAGGCCGATGCCCATGCGCAGCCAGCGCTTGAGGTCGGGGCCGTAGGGGCTGTTGAACTTGAAGTCGCCGATCTCCGCGGCGAGGGCGGTCTTCTCCTCGCGGGTGGTGACGGCAAGGCTCGTGAAGTCCTGGGCGCTGGTGGCGGCCTCGGCCTGGGTGAAGTGGACCAGGTAGATGGGCGCCTTGCCCTCTTCCAGCAGGTGCTCCAGGGTGCTGCTGAGGGGCAGCTCCGCGTAGGTGAAGCTGAGCGGCACGGGCCGGTCCGTGCCCTTCACCGTGACCGTGGGCCGGGCGTTGAGGCGGGTCAGCTCGGTCTCGAAGAAGCTGGTGTCACCCAGCGTGGCGCTCATGAGCAGGAAGCGCGTCTGGGGCATGGCCAGCAGGGGCACCTGCCAGGCGAAGCCCCGCTCGCGGTCCGCGTAGTAGTGGAACTCGTCCATGACCACGTCCAGCACGTTGGCCTCGGCGCCTTCGCAGAGGGCCATGTTGGCCAGGATCTCCGCCGTGCAGCAGAGGATGGGCGCGTCGCGGTTCACGGTGGCGTCCCCCGTGGAGAGGCCCACGTTCTCGGGCCCGAACTCCTGGCAGAGGGCCATCCACTTCTCGTTCACCAGGGCCTTGATGGGGCAGGTGTAGACCGAGCGCCGCCCCGCCGCCAGGGCTCCGAAGTGCAGGGCCGACGCCACCAGCGACTTCCCTGACCCCGTGGGCGTGTTGAGGATGACGTTCTTCCCCTCGAACAGCTCCAGGATGGCCTCCTCCTGGGCGGGGTAGAGGCCAAGGCCCTTGGACTCCGCGTAGGCCAGAAAGGCCCCCAGCAGGGCATCAGGCGAGGTGTCCCCGTGGGGCGGCAGGTGGTCGAACAGGGACAGCGGCATCAAGGGGCTCCAGGGCCCATCATCTCAGGGGAACCAGTCTTCCCCATGAGAAGCTGTCTTCATGCTGCATCTCCGCCCCTCCGACTACCGCGTCATGCCCTGGAAGGATGGGGGCGGCAGCACGACTGAGATCGCCATTGAGCCGGCGGGAGCGAGTCTATCGGAGCCGTTCCTGTGGCGGGTGAGCTCGGCGCGGGTGGAAGCCTCGGGACCCTTTTCGCACTTTCCGGGCCGGGCGCGGCTGCTGACCTTGCTGGAAGGCTCGGGGCTCATCCTGGATATCGAGGGCCAGGGCCGCCAGCGGCTGAAATTCCCGGGGCAGGTGGTGGCCTTTCCTGGCGATGCGGCCGTGAATGCCACGCTCATCCAGGGGCCCTGCGTGGATTTCGGGGTCATCAGCGATCCCAGCCGGGTGAAGGTCACGCTCGAATGGCTCAACCTGGGCACGGAGGCCACCGCCATCACCGTGGCACCCACCACCCTGCTCTTCGCGCCCTGGGGGCCCGTCCGGGTGGACCCCCTCGGCGTGGAACTGGAACCCCGGGAATGCCTCCGGCTTGGGAACAGCCCCGCCGCCACCGATGCGCCCGGCGCGAAGCTGGGCGTGCGCGCCTCCTTCGGCACCACCCCCCTGGTGCTCGTCTCCATCTGGCCCGTTTGATCCGAGGATTCTTTCAGGATCAAAAGCAGAACCGCAGATGGCGCAGATGGGCCCCGACTCACCCATGCCTCAGCCCGCCAAAGGCGGCTCTGCGCGATCGCATCCCATGGCGGCCATACTGATGAAGGGTCGCCCACACAACTCGGTGCCTTGTCCTAATCTGTGTGAATCAGTGGAATCTGTGGACCCAATAGCTTTTATCTGCGCCATCTGCGACATCTGCGGTTCCACCTCTTTTTTATGAACTTTCAGGAGATATAGCTTGGCCACCCTCGGCACCCTGAACGACTTGAAGGTCCTGCGCCTGGGGCCGGAGGGCGCGTTCCTGGACGGCGGTCCTGAGGGACCGATCCTGCTGCCCCGCGAACAGGTGCCCCCGGCCCTCGAACCGGGCCAGGTCCTGCGGGTCTTCGCCTACCGGGAGGATGAGGGCCGCCTGGTGGCGTATCTGCGCCCGCCCCTGGCCCTGGGGGGCGAGGTGGGCTTCCTGAAGGTGGTGTCCGTGAATCCCGCCGGGTCCTACCTGGACTGGGGCCTGCCCAAGCCCCTGTTCATGCCCTGGAAAGAGGTGAAGCACGAGGTGCGGCGCCTGGTGAAGCCCGGCAACAAGGTGCTGGTGTTCCTCTATTCGGATGAGGCGGGCCACCTGGCCGCCTCGACGCGCCTCGCGGATTTCCTGGTGGACGAGGCCGATGAATTCCAGGAAGGCGACGAGGTCACGCTGGTGATCGGGGATCGCACGGATCTGGGCGTGCGCGTCATCGTCAACCACCGCTACTGGGGCATGGTCCACGACAGCGACCTGTTCGGCAAGGTGAGCCGCGGCGAAACCCGGGCGGGCTGGCTGAAGGCGCCCCGCGCCGACCGCAAGCTGAGCCTCACGCTGAGCGCGCCGGGCTACGCCAAGGTGGGCACCGTGGCCCAGGCCCTGCTAGACACCCTGATCCGCCGCGGGGGCTTCCTGCCCGTGACGGACAAGAGCGCCCCCGAGCAGGTCTACGCCCTGTTCGGCATCAGCAAGAAGGTGTTCAAGCAGACCCTCGGCGCCCTCTACAAGGCCCGGCGCATCAGCATCGACGCCGACGGCATCCGGCTGCTCAAGACGCCATGATTCCGGCCACCGCCGTGCCCCTGCCCTACCTGGAGGGCTACAGCCCCGCCGTGCAGGCCCGGGTGCGCGAGCTCCTGGCCCAGGGCCAGCTGGGCCCCTACCTCGCCAGCCGCTACGGGGAGGCCCACGAGGTGCGCAACGACAAGGCCCTGTTCCAGGCCGCCGTGGACCTGAAGGACCGCTTCATGAAGACCACGGCACCCCTCAACAAGGTGATGTACGACAGCAAGCTCCAGCTGCTGAGCCACGCCCTGGGCACCCTCACGGCGGTATCAAGGGTGCAGGGCAGCCGCCTCAAGGCCAGCCGCGAGATCCGCGTGGCCTCGGTGTTCCGCGACGCCCCCGCCGCCTTCCTGAAGATGATCCTGGTCCACGAGCTGGCCCACCTGAAGGAGCGCGAGCACAACAAGGCCTTCTACCAGCTCTGCACCCACATGGAGCCCGACTACTTCCAGCTGGAGTTCGACCTACGGCTCTACCTCACCCACCGGGAGGCCAGCGCAGCGGCGACGGGTGTTGGGACGGGCACCTGAGCCTGGACCCCGGCCTTCAAAGGAAAAACGGAATTCTCCTCTGGCACATCCACTGCAAGAGACGGCCCCCGTTCCCCTAAACGGCACCCATGCGCCGGTCGTATGCGGCATATAGTCAGCCTATTCCTCATGATCGTTGGTAACTGGCAAAACGGAACTTCCATTCTTGAGGCTGAAACCATGCGTGCTTCCTTTGACCGTTCGCCCCAGTTCTACATTCGCCTCGCCGGCGTGTTCTACCTGGCCATCATTCTGCTCGGTCTATTCGGGGAGGCCTTTGTCCGGGCCAAGCTGGTGGTTTCGGGCGATCCGGCCGCGACGGCCCAGGCCATTTCCGCTTCGCCACTGCTCTGGCGCCTGGGCATCGTGGGCGACCTGCTCATGCACGTCTTCGACATCCCCGTGATCGTGGTGCTGTACCTGTTGCTCAAGCCTGTAAACAAGGCCCTTGCCCTGTTCACGGCCTACATCAACCTGATCCAGACCGCTGTCCTGGCGGCCAACAAACTCAGCCTCCTGGTTCCGCTCTACCTGTTGGATGGTTCTCCTTCCCTGTCGGCCTTTTCACCCGCGCAATTGCAGGCGCTCTCCTATGTCGCCATCAAGGCCCATGGTTACGGTTTTGGCGTCGGACTGATCTTCTTCGGGGTCGCCTGCCTGGTTCGCGGCTATCTCCTGTTCCAGTCAGGCTATGTTCCGAAGGTCTTTGGGTTCCTGATGGTCCTCGCGGGATTCAGCTACCTGATCAACAGCTTCGCCCTGCTTCTGGCACCGGCCCTGGCCTCCGCACTGTTCCCGGGCATCCTGCTGCCGGCGTTCATCGGCGAGCTCGCGTTCTGTCTCTGGATGATCGTGAAAGGCGTGAACCTGGCGCAATGGCAGCAGCGGGTCGCTCCGGCTCCGTGCAACTAGGGTCTGTTTTCAGAGTGGATGCGAGCCGCGACGCCGTCCAGCCGCGCTCATGGCAGATATCAGTACGTCTCGTGTATCGCCAAAGGCGATACCGAGAAGGCGGGGGCCGAAGGGCGATGCGGGACATCGTTCGAGGCCGCCAACGCAGCCAGGGGTGCGGCTGGGCGACTCAAGGAGGGACCTGAGCCGGGCCATGCGACCACCTCCGGCCACCTCCACCTGCCTACGGGGCGGGGACAGACGTGCGTCTGCAGGAGGGGCGGCGAGGGCACTCACCGGGCATCCGTCCGAAGTTTAAGCGAAGCCGTGGCCAGGGTCGGAGCGTTCATGGCCCATGGACGTGCAGCTTGTATGCCGGGTCACAGGTGCCGCACATTGACGCATTTAGCCAGTCATGGACCCTCGGGCATTCACCCCGGCCCATCAAGACGATGACCCGTCTCCTCCAATTTGAAGGGGCTGCGCACTCCCCCCGCACGGCAGTTCGCTGGCGGCTGCCCCAGCCTTGCCCTCACTGGACCTCCAGCACCGCCAGCCCATCCTGCCTGGTGGACCGGCCGCTGACGCAGACGATCTCCCCCACGCGGAAAGGGCGCTGGCGCTTGCGGATGGCATCGGGGAAGGCCACGGCTTCGCAGAGGCCGGTCTCGTCCTCGAAGGTGACGAACTGCATGCGCTCGCCCTTTTCGGTGGCCACTTCCTTATCCGCCACCACCAGGGCCCAGAAACGAAGGTTGCGTCCGGGGGTGCCACGCTTCGCTTCGCTGCGCGCCTCCATAGGTCGCACGCTGCCTGGCAGCCTGCTCCCACTCGCTGCGCTTGCGGAAATGGAGCCTCCCGCCCGGGCCCCCGTGCCCGGGTCCGGCAAAGCCGTACCCGGACTTGCATTGCCCCCGACCTCGGCGGCGCGGTTGGGGCCCCCGCCCTTCCTCACCCGCGCCAGGGCCGCGGGGTGGAGGTCCAGCGTGAGGGCCATGGTCGCCATCTCCAGGTCGGCACGGTCGAAGAGATCCGTGGGGCGCGGGCGCACGCCCGCGGGCACGCCGCCCAGCCGCGCCCACATCAGGCGCGTGCGGTCGCCGTCCGGTGCCCAGCGGTCGAAGGCCCCGGCGGCGCAGAGGGCCTCGGCCGTGGTGACGGAAAGTTTCACGCGGCGCAGGAGGTCATCCAGGTGTTCGAAGGGACCGTTCTGGTCGCGGTTCTCCAGCAGCCTCTCGACTTCGCTCTTGATGGCCCCGTGCACCTGCATGAGCCCCACCCGCAGGGCCTGCTCGCCCTCGGCCGTGAAGGGCCAGTCGCTGGCGTTGGCATCAGGCCCGCGCACCACGAGGCGGTGGCGCCGCGCGTCGCCCAGGTAGGCGATGGCGGGGTAGTAGCCGCCCTGATTGGTGATGACCGAGGCGAAGAACACCGCCGGGTGGTGCGTCTTGATCCAGGCGCTCTCGAAGCTCACCTGGGCGTAGCTGGCGGAGTGCGGCTTGCAGAAGGAGTAGCCCGTGAAGGTGCGGATCATGTCCCAGGATTCGTCCACCGTGGCGGGCCGTACGCCGCGCTCGGCACAACCCCGCCGGAAGCGCGCCTCGAAGAAGGGCAGCTTGGCCTCGCAGTCGGGCTTGCCCAGGAGCTTGCGGAGCTGGTCGGCCTCGAAGTGGTTCCAGCCCGCCAGCGCCACGCAGACCTTGATGACATCCTCCTGGTAGACCAGCACGCCGTAGCTTTCGGAGAGCAGCTCGGTGAAGACCGGATCGCTGGGCTCCCAGACCTCCTCGCCGCGGCTGCGCTTCACGTAGCGGTCCACCCAGCGGTAGGCGGCGGGGCGGATGAGGCTGCTGTGGATCACCAGGGTCTCGAAGTCGCCCTTCCCCACCCGCTGCTGGAGCTGGCGCGTGGCGGGGCTTTCGACGTAGAACACGCCGATGCTGTCGCCCCGGGCCAAGAGGGCCTGGGTGGCGGGATCGTTGCGCGAATGGGTGCCGGGATCGGCGGGCTTCAGGTCCCCCAGTACGCGGTAGGCATCGCGGATGACGGCGAGGCTGCGGTTGCCCAGCAGGTCGATCTTCACCAGGCCGTAGTTCTCCACGCCGTCCTTGTCCCAGGTGGTGGTGGACACGCCCTCCTTGGCGGGCGCGGGCTGGAAGGCGGCGTGCACCCACATGGGGCCGGGCGTGACGATGGTGCCGCCAGGATGCACGGAGAACTGGTGGAAGTGGCCCGTCAGCGCCTGGGCCTGGCGGAGGATCGTGTCCCAGGCGGGGTTCTCCGAAGCGCGCGCCAGACCGCCCTCCCAGCCGCGCACGAAGCGGGCCAGCTGCTTCAGCTCGCTGTCGGGGCGCCCGTGGGCCTGGGCCACGGCCCGCAGGGCGCCCTTGGCCTTGAAGAAGGCGTGGTTGGACACCATGGCCACGCGGTCGCGGCCATAGCGCTCGAAGACTGCCTGGATGACCTCGTCGCGCTCGTCCCAGGCGAAGTCGATGTCCATGTCCGGCGGATCCTTGCGCTCCTTCGTGAGGAAGCGCTCGAACATCAGGTTCGTGTCCACGGGATCCACGTTGCTGAGCCCCAGGGCGTAGCTCACCAGCGAGGCCGCGCCGCTGCCCCGGCCGCAGATGCGGCTGGGCAGATTCTTGTGTTTCAGGGCCTGGACGATGTCCTGCACCAGGAGGAAGTAGCGGGCGAAATCCATGGAGATGATGAGGTCCAGCTCCTGCTCCATGCGCAGGAGGGCCCGGCTCCGCAGATCTTCGGAAGACCGGGCGTACTTCTCGGCCACGCCCGCCCGTACGCGCTCCCGCAGGAGGGCGCCGAGGCTCGCGGCCTCCCGGTCCAGAGGATTCGACACCTCCCACTTGCCCCAATGGATCGGCCAGCCCGAGATGCGCTCGAGCACCGAGGCCGTGGCCTTCTCCACCGCGGACTCACAGAAGGGGAAGCGGGCCTCCCACTCGCTCCGCGACACCGCGGCCTCGGCGGGCTGCCACAGGGCCTCGGTGCGGAGGAAGGTGGCCTGCCGGTCGATGGCCCGCTTGAGCCGGTGCATCTCCAGCCCCTCGGCGGTGCGGAAGCGCAGCACCTGGGGCGCCACCACCTCCAGGCCCGCCGCCAGGGCCTTCCGGGCCTCCTGCACGCGGCAGGGGTGGGCCAGCAGCGCCGCGTCAAAGCCTTCGCGCCGCAGCGCCTCCAGGCCCGCGAGATCGTCGGCCAGCAGCACGCAGTCGCGGGGCGGCTCGGGTGCGCCCAGGCCCGGGATCTCGGGGCCCGGCGCCGCGTCGTGGGCCTGGGCCGAGAGCAGGCGGTTCAGGGCCTCGTAGCCAGCATCGCTGAAAGGCAAGGCCCCGTACTCGTGGCCGCGCCACGTGAAGCGGCAGCCCAGGTGCAGGCGGAAGCCCGTCCACTGGGGATCCGGTGGCAGGCCTTCCAGCTCGCGGGACTTGTGGATCCACTCCAGCGTGTCGCGCAGCTTCGGATAACCCGCCACGCCCCGGTCCCAGCAGACCAGGTCGCGGTAGCCGAAGCGCCGGGCCAGCGACAGGAGCTGCTTCGCCGGGTAGACGCCTTCACCAATGGAGAAATCGGAGATGCCGAGGGCGAACATGGGGGCCATTTCATTAGATTTTTTTCTAACCACGAAGACAGGAAGACCACGAAGGGTCGGTTTAACTCGCGCATCGAAGCAGGCGATACAGAGAAAACCCTCAAGAAGTCCAGCTTTGAGCTTTTCTTCGTGGTCTTCCTGCCTTCTCGGTGTCGGCTGCGCCGATACACGAGGCGAAAGGAAATATCGTGGTGATTCCTGCTTTTCGATTCACTTGTTCGCCAAATCGATCAGGGCTGCCAGTCGCCGGGCAGGCCGCAGGCTTCGAGGACGGCACGGAGGTAGGGGGTGCCGATGCGCAGGGCGCCCCGCTCGGCGAGGCTCACCAGGGCCTGGGAGCGGCCCATGCGCTCGGCGAGCTGAGCCTGGGTGAGGCTGGCCTGGCGGCGGGCGGCCCGCAGGCGCGGAGCCAGGGCCTTCGCCCGGACCTCCGCCTCGGGGGCGCGACGGCCCTCCAGCAGTCCCTCGATGGCAAGATCCTCGTCCAGACGGGGCCAGTGGATGCCTGTGCCTCGGCCCGTGAATCGCCAGTCCGCCAGATCTTCGGCAGGCGCCGCCACAAGCCGTGGGAAGAAACCCAGCGGGCAGGCCAGCTCCCGGCCGTCCTGGAGCTGAACGACCAGTCGCCCCCGCTCGAACCAGAGGTGGATGGCGCGGGGAGGCTCAGGGTTCGCCAAAGTGCTCATGCCAGGCCTCGATGAAGCGGTCTCGATGGGTCGTCACGATGGCCACCACCCGCTGGAGATCCCGGGGCGGGAGGCCTCCGGCATCCGCGATGGCGCCATCGTGCAGCCAGCTTTTGGCGATGGCATCGTCGCGCTCGACGTGGACATGGGGTGGCTCGCGGGGTTCATGGCTGTAGAAGAAGAACCGGAAGGGCCCTTCCCGGTGGAGGGTGGGAGTCATCGGGCCTCCCTGAATATTAGGCTTTTATTGGCTTGTTTCAAGACCGGCCCCATCCATCCCGGCAGGACAGTCCGGTCCGGGAAGCGCTGGCGGAGGCGGGCGAGGACGGGTTCGAGGCGCTCGAAGCGCTGCTGGAGCGGATCCTGGAAGAGGCTACGCTCACGCCCCAGGCCCCAGGCCAGGCGCAGCTCCACCTCGCGCACGAGGAGGCGCCGGGGGGCGCCCGCCAGGAAGGCCTGCTGGAGGCGCCGGGCCAGGACCAGGGGCGGGGCCGTCAGGTCCTCCGGCGAGGCATGCCAGGCGTGGGGTTCGCCGTCCACATCCCACCAGCGCAGCACCAGATGGCGGGGATGGCGGGCATCGGACCAGAGCCAGTCCAGGCAGCGGGCGGCCAGGGCCACCTCCTCCGGCAGGCAGGGCGGCTGCAGCCGCCAGCCGTGGCGGGCATGGCCGGGGCGCTCAGTGAGCAGGGGCAGCTTGGGCCGGTCCTCGCCGCGGACCCGGGCCCGCAGGCCGGGCGCCTCCTTGGGATTCGTCAGCTCCACCAGCACGGGCAGGGGCACGGGCTGCAGGTCCCCGAAGCTGCGCAGGCCCAGGCGGTGGAAGCGCTCCCGGATGCGCGGGGCCAGATCCGGCAGGCGGCGCAGGGGCTGGGGGGCGAGGAACGCGCTCTCGGCGCCATCCGCCACCAGCTCCAGCTGGTGCTCGATGTGGGCGGCCAGCTGGGCGGCGGTGGCACTCAGGGACAGACCCCCGTGGCTGGCCCAGCCGTGCCGCTCGGTCAGTTCCCGGCGCATGCGCTGGGCGGTGTCGGCCAGGGGCCCGAAGATGCGCTGGGTGCCCTGGAGCTCCACCAGGGCCTCGCCCAGGCGCCCCAGCTGGCCCTGGGGGGTCCAGTGCTGGAGGAAGTCGCTGAGGCTGCCCTGGGCCTCCCACCAGACCTGGGGGGCCGGATCCAGCACCTTCAGACCCGGGGCCACCCGCAGGGCCTGGTCCAGGGGCAGCCCCGGGGCCAGCCCTTCGGCCCGACCCAGGCGGTTCACGAACCAGAGGCTGGGCGACCGGGGGCTCTCGGGGTTCAGGAAGGCCAGGGGCCGGTCCCGCAGGGCCCCGTCCCGCCCGCAGGCCAGCTGGAAGGGCAGCTCGGGAACCCACATCGCCAGCACCGGATCCTCCTGGGGGATCCAAGTATGGCGAATTTTTAGCGAAAAACAATTGCCGAACTTTTCTCAGGGAACCTGCCGCCCCCCCCTACTTCCCCTTGTTTCCCCCCCGCTGGTGGGCGATGGCGGTGCGGGCGGGGCGGATGCTCTGCCGTTCCGTGAGGCGCTCGATGGGGCTGGCTTCCGGGCTCTTGGCCCCGGAGATGGGCTCCTTCCTGGTGGCGCCGACTGCCGCGATGGCCTTGAGGAGTGCGGGGGGGACGATGGGTTTGGCCATGTCTCATTCTAGTGGTGCCCGCGCGAAATAGCTGGATCATCCACCACGCTTGTGGGCACCACGTGGCAGGGGTCTGGGGGCACGGCAGTGCCCCCAGTGGGGTGACAGCCCTGGCGCGTCTGCGCGCCAGGGCGCCAGAGGGGCCATGCCCCGATGGAAGGGCACCTCGTCATCACTCCATTGATCCAGGTATTTCAGGCGAGGTGCACTAGGGTCTGCCACGAAGGCTGGCCGCGAACGGATCCACCGAACCTTCCCGGCCCCTCCTGCGTTCATGATCTTTGGGTACCCCCACCCCGAAGCCACAGGACCTGAATGGAACTCCCCCAGCTGCTGGACCTGGTTCGACGCGGCGACGAGCTGGCCTGGGAGGCCTTCGTCCGCCGTTTCCAGTCCCGCGTGTTCGGGCTGGCGTACCACTACACCGCCCAGGCCGAGGATGCCCGGGATCTGGCCCAGGAGGTCTTCATCCGCATCTACCAGAACCTCGCCCTGGTTCCCGGCGAGGCTGGCTGCCTGCCCTGGATCATCCGCATCACCCGCAATGCCTGCATCGACCACCTGAGGCGGCGGAAGGCCCGCCCGCCGCTCTGGGACCTGCCCGCCGACGAGCTGTTCGACCTGCGGTCCACGGACCGGAATCCCGAGGAGGCCCACCTGGAGGCCGTCCGGAAGACCATGGTCCACCGCGCCCTGCAGGAACTCACCGACCTCAACCGGGAGATCATCCTGCTCAAGGAGATCCAGGGCCTGGGGCTGGAGGAGATATCCGCCATCCTGGAGGTTCCGGTGGGCACGGTGAAGTCGCGCTCGCACCGCGCCCGGCTGGAACTGGCCCAGAAGCTGGTGGCCGTGGGCATGGGGGCCTGACCATGGATGAGGCCTCCATGCAGCCCCTGTCCCCCGACCCCAAGGTCGTGCCCCTGGATCCCGGGGCCTCCCCGGAGCTGACCCGGGCCATCCTGGTCCGCACCTCCGGGGATCCCTGCCAGCGCCTGCAGAGCCTGGCCTGTGACTTCGTGGATGGCAGCCTGGAGGCCGGGCAGGCCAGCCTGGTCCGCCTCCACCTCGGGCACTGCGGGGCCTGCTCCGCCCTGGTGGAAGCGCTGGCCAGCCTGCAGGCCGACCTGCCCGCCATGGCCCAGGTGGATCCCGGCCCCTGGTTCACCCAGGCGGTGCTGCGGGCCACCCGGCACCAGCCCATCCGACCAAGCGCCGACCTGCAGAGTCTCTGGTGGCGGCTCATGCACCGCCCCCGCATCGCCCTGGAGGCGGCCTACCTGGGCGCGGCCGCGGGCCTGATGGGGATCTATCTGCCCCTGCCCGACCTCGCCCCCCGGGTGCCAGCCCTGGTGCAGCCCCTCGGCGACTCCGCCCTGAGGGTGGCGGGCCAGATGGCCCAGGCGGAACGCCGCACCTCCGCCTCGCTGCAGCGGAGCCTCCGCCCCATCGTCAGCCCCCGGCCGGCTCCGTTGCCGAGCGGGAACCTCTGGCAGCGGCTGTCCTCCTGGACCAGGACCCGGCTTCAGGCTTTCCGGAAAGCCCCGGCGCCTCCGCCCAGTCCCGAAACCCAGAAGCCCCCCTCGACGAACCCCTGAGGGCAGGGCTGCGTCTTTCCTCCTAGGCGCCTGAATCCGCGAAATCCCACCCCACACCTGGAGCGATGCATGACCCCCCACCCGGACCTTGAAGCCACCCCCGAAGCGATGCCGAAACCCGCGCCCTACCTGCTGCCGCCGGGGGCCCGTCCCGACTACTACCGGGATCCCCGCGCCAAATCCCCGGTCCTGACCACCGTACTGTCCCTCATGCCGGGCCTGGGCCAGGTGTACCTGGGCTACACCCAGCTGGGCTTCATCCACGCGGCGGTCTTCGCGTCCCTCATCGCCCTCCTGAGCAGCAACCAGCTGGGGCGCCTGGAGCCCTTCGTGGGCATCTCCATGGCGTTCTTCTTCCTCTACAACCTGGTGGATGCCCACCGCCGGGCCCTCCTGCTGAACGAGAGCCTGGCGCAGCTGGAAAAGCCGACGCTGCCGGACGGCTTCGGCACGGTTTCCTTGGGCGGCCGCCTGGCCCTGGGCGTGGGCCTCATCCTGGTCGGCCTGCTCACCCTGCTCAACCTCCGCTTCGGGCTCTCCCTGGTCTGGCTGGAACGCTGGTGGCCGGCGGGGCTGGTGCTGCTGGGGATCTACCTGGTGGCCCGCGCCCTCAGGGATCGTGCCGCCTCGCAGGAATCGCCGCAGGCCTGAGCGCTGCTTTGAAAGCCCTCCGCCCCCGTTCCCTCACCTGAGGGTTCGGGGGCGGAGTCGAAAAGCGGCCGAGTCCTACACCTGGAACCGGTGCGTGCACTCCGCCTAGCTCTCACTCCCATCCTCGTAGCGTTCCCGCTTCCAGATGGGCACGCCTTGCTTGATCCCGTCCATGATCCAGGCGGCGGCCTGGATGCTCTCGGCGCGGAGGGCGCTGCTGGTGGCCACCGTCACGACGGGCTCTGCCAGGGGCGCCGCGCCGCCGACGACGTCATGGCTCCCGTGGGAGGCCGACCCTCTCCACGGCCATGGTGCCTCAGGCTTTTAAATCTTTCAGCTCCCGAACAATCAGGTAGGAAAGCGGCCCGAAGGACCCGGCCACCACCGTCAGCAGCACGAAGGGCCAGGCCTGGAGGCCCCGCCCTCGGGCGTCCCGCACCATCCAGAGGCAGCCCAGGGCACACATGATCACCAAGTCGGCCAGCACCTGCCCGGCGCCCCAGCTCCGGAAGTGCGGCAGGAGGATGCCGAGGTACCCGACATCGAGGAGTGCCACGCCCGTGAGTAACCCAAAGAGCGTGGTCACTCCCAACAGCAAAGCCAGACGCATGGACATCGGGGGCCTCCTTCAGCGGGTCTGCGCTCAGCGTGGCCTCTTGACAGAACCGCATCAATTACCTGAGAGGTCATTGAACACTCGCTCCATGGACGCAAGAATGTGTGCAGCCCCAGGAACTCGCCCGTGTTGCCCCCGATGCTGCAGTCGCCTTGTCCCGATACTCCGACATTCCCCCATCTGCTGAGGACTTGGCGCCGAAAGCGCCGGCTTTCGCAGTTCGATTTGGCCCTGGAATCGGGCGTGTCTCAACGCCACCTCAGCTTCCTGGAATCTGGCCGCGCAAAACCCAGCCGAGCCATGATTCTGCAGTTGAGTGAAACCCTGGCGGTACCCCTGCGAGAACGCAACGGCTGGCTGGTGGCAGCAGGCTTCGCGCCTCTGTTCCAGGCGCGGCCACTGGACGATCCCCAGATGAATCAAGTGCTGGGTGCCGTTCGAATGATGCTGAGCAATCACGAGCCCTACCCCGCCGTGGCCATCGATCGGGCCTGGAACCTCCGCCTTTCCAATGGCCCCTTCGATCGCCTTGTGGAAAGCCTTGGCGAGAACATCTGGGCTCGCCTGGGGACCGGGCCGCGCAACATGATGCGGCTCTTTTTCCACCCAGAGGGCCTTCGTCCTTGGGTGGCGAACTGGGAGATGGCAGGACCGCTGGTCTGGCACCGGGCCTGCCGGGAATCTGAAAGCAACGGGAGCCAGGAGATGAAGGTATTGCTAGAGGAATTGAGCCCCTACCAAGAGGCCGGAACCTTGAGCCTCCCCGAGGAGGCCGCCCTCCTGCCTGTGCTGCCGCTGATTCTGGAAAAGGGAAATCGGCGCTTTTCCTTCTTCACCGTCATCGCCACCTTCGGCACCGCCCAGGACGTAACGACGGACGAGCTGCGCATCGAAAGCCTGTTTCCGGCGGACGACGCCACAGAGCGGTTGTTCCAGGCTTGAGCATCAGTGGGGAGCAGGAGGAATCGGCAGGTGCCGCTTCTGATCGCGAGCCGTCAGACGCCCCGTGCGCAGAGGCCGCAGTCCGTGCGCCCAGGGGCGGAATCTGGAAGCAATCCGGCCCTACATCTGGAACCGGTGGGTGCACTCCACCCAGCTCTCGCTCCCATCCTTGTAGCGCTCCCGCTTCCAGATGGGCACGCGCTGCTTGATCTCGTCCATGATCCAGGCGGCGGCCTGGAAGCTCTCGGCACGGTGGGCGCTGGCGGTGGCCACGATCACGGCGGCTTCGGTGAGGGGCACCACGCCGATGCGGTGGTGGACGGCGCAGCGGGTGAGGCCGTAGCGCTCGATGGCCTTTTCGCGCAGCAGGCCCAGCTCCTTCTCGGCCATGGGCGCGTAGGCCTCGTAGGCCAGCTCCAGCACCGCACGGCCTTCGTGGTGGTCGCGGGCCCGGCCCTCGAAGAGCACCAGGGCCCCGGCGTGGGGATCTTCCATGACACTTCGTAAAGCCATCGCGTCCAGAGGCGCTTCCTGAACCGCTATCCAGGGAATCATGCGTGTCTCCGCTTCAGGCCCAAACATACACTGAACCGTCTCCAGAGGTCCGCCATGTCCAGCCAGCCCATCAACCCCAACGCGGTGTTCGACACCCTCGGCCGCCACATGCTGGTGGACGGGTTCCACCTGGTGATGGACCTGGAGAAATCCCACGGCTCCTGGATCGTGGATGCCCGGGATGGCCGCAAGTACCTGGATTTCTACACCTTCTTCGCCACCACGCCCCTGGGGCACAACCACCCGCGCCTGCGGGAGGCGGCCTTCGTCCAGCAGCTGGGCGAGATCGCGGTCAACAAGCCGGCCAACTCGGACATCTACACCACGGCCTTCGCGGAGTGGGTGGAGGCCTTCGGCACCCACGCGGCGCCGGACTACCTGCCGCACCTGTTCTGGATCGACGGCGGCTCCCTGGCGGTGGAGAACGCCCTGAAGGCGGCCTTCGACTGGAAGGTGCGCAAGAACCTGGCGGCGGGCAAGGGTGAGAAGGGCTCGCAGGTGATCCATTTCCGCGAGGCCTTCCACGGCCGCAGTGGCTACACGCTCAGTCTCACGAACACCGCCGACCCCCGCAAATACCAGTACTTCCCCAAGTTCTCCTGGCCCCGCGTGCCGAACCCCAAGCTGAGCTTCCCCATGGACCTGGCGAAGATCGAGACGGCGGAAGCCGAGGCCGTGGCCGCCATCGAAGCGGCCGTGGCCCAGAATCCGGATGACATCGCCTGCCTCATCGTGGAGCCCATCCAGGGCGAGGGCGGCGACAACCACTTCCGCGGCGAGTTCCTGCGCAAGCTGCGGGTGCTGGCGGACCGTCATGAATTCCTGCTGATCTTCGACGAAGTGCAAACGGGCTTCGGCGCCACCGGCAAGTGGTGGGCGCACCAGTGGTTCGACGTGCAGCCCGACATCATCGCCTTCGGCAAGAAGACCCAGACCTGCGGCATCGCCGCGAGCCGGCGACTCGACGAGGTGGACAGCGTCTTCACTGTGCCCAGCCGCATCAACAGCACCTGGGGTGGCAACCTGGTGGACATGGTGCGCGGCACGCGCATCATCGACGTCATCCGCGAGGAGAACCTGCTCGATCACGGTGTGAAGCAGGGCGAGCGCCTGCTCAAGGGCCTGCAGGAGATCCACCACGACTTCCCCGAGGTCACCGCGAACCCCCGCGGCCGCGGCCTCTTCTGCGCCCTGGACATCGCCACCCCGGAGCTGCGCAACGCCGTGGTGGCCAAGGGCCACGACCTGGGCATGATGATCCTCTCCACCGGCGTGCAGGGCCTGCGCTTCCGCCCCGCCATGAACCTCACCACAGAGGATCTGGACCTGGGCGTGGAGCTGCTCCGCAAGGCCGTGGCACAAGTGGCGGCCACCTCGCCTACCCTGGTGGGATGAAGATCGAGCTCTACTGCGATGGCGCATGTCTTGGGAACCCCGGTCCCGGTGGCTGGGGGTACCTGCTGCGGGTGCATCTCGCCACGGGCATCCAGGAGAAGGAAGGTTCTGGCCCCGAGGCGGACACCACCAACAACCGCATGGAGCTGATGGCCGCCATCAAGGGCCTGGAGGCGCTCACCAAGCCCTGCCAGGTGCTGCTGCAGAGCGACAGCCAGTATGTGGTGAAGGGCATCACCTCCTGGCTGAAGGACTGGAAGCGCCGCGGCTGGAAGAAGGCCGACGGCAAGCCCGTGCTGAACGCGGACCTGTGGCAGGCGCTGGACGCCCAGCTGGCCCGGCACCACGTGGAAGCGCGCTGGGTGAAGGGCCACGCGGGCCATGCGGAGAACGAGCGCGTGGACCGGCTGGCGAACGAGGCGGCGCAGCGGGCATGACCAGGGCCCCGTCACCGGGGCCCTGGTCATCGCATCCAGCGCGTATCAGCGCCGCTTCTGGAACTTGTAGACGATCTCCGAGGTCCAGCCTTTGATCGGCTTGCCGTCGCGGGTCGCGGGGCTGTACGCGGACTTGTTGGCGGCGTCGATGGCGGCCTCATCAAAACCGAATGCGCCCGACACGCCTTCGACCACCGAAACCTTCAGGGGCTGCCCCTGTTCACCCACAAAGATCTTTAATTTCACGTACCGGTCCTCGTTGGCTTTGCCCATCTGAACGGCACGCAGCGGAAAGACTGGAGCGGCCTGCGAGACCATGCGGGCAGGTTCATTGACCGGTGCCGCGGCCTGAGCCGCCTGCGAGATCGCGGGGGTCGGAATGGTCGCCTTCGGCGCCTCCTGCATGGGCTGGGGTTTGGGTACCTCAGGGGCGGGCGGTGGCGGAAGGGTGGGCTTGGCTTCGGCGGCCTTCTTCTGCTCGGCCAGCCTCAGCTCGTTCTGCCGCTGTTCGGCCAGCCGCTGCTCTGCGGCCTTCTGCTGCCGTTCCAGTTCGAGTTTGCGTTCCTGCGCCTCTTCCAGCTGCTTCTGGATCCGCGCCTTGTCCTCGACGGACCTGGTCTCCGTCAGCTGCTTCTGCAGCTGGACGGTCTTGTCGGCCTCGGCCTTGGCCTTGGCGTCGAGGTCGGACTTCTGCTGCTCGATCTGCACCTTGAGCAGCTGCAATTCAGCCAGCTGCTTCTGCATGGCCGGATCCACCTTGGCCCGGCCGAAGAAGATGTAGCCCAGGCCAAGGATCACGACGGCCGCGAGCCCGCCGCCGATGAGCAGGGTGGAGTTCTTCTGGCTCGTCTGGGCCTCGTCGTGGCCGTCGATGTGCTCCACCCGGGTGGCCCCGCTGCGCAGCGTCTCGCCAGCGGCAGTGTAGGCGAGGTAGTTGTCGGCCTTCTCCGCCTTCATGGCCGTGGCGTCCCGGTCATTCTCCTCCCGGAACAGCGTGTGCATGAAGAAGGCCATGTTGAAGGTGGTCGGGCTGTACTCGCCGTCGTAGAGGACCCGCTCCAGCTCCGCGCTGAAGGCCTCCACCGTGGCGAAGGGCTGGCGGCCCAGCAGCAGCCGTCCCAGGAAAGCGCGAATCTCCGCCGGCAGCGGGGCATCCTCCTGAGCTGCTTTCAGCGTGGCCTGCTCCAGTGCGCCCTGGAGGTCGCCACCCACAGGCAGGCGCTCGAAGGTCAACAGCTCGAAGAGCACTGCGCCCAGGGCGAAGAGATCCTGCTGGAGAGGATCGTTCTCCGGACCCTGGAGATACGCGCCAAGCTTCTGCCTGGCGGCCGGTGCCTTGGCCAGCAGGCTCTTGGTCAGGGCTGAGTAGGGCGCGTCCACGAGCTGCGTGGCGCCCTCGAAGCTCACCCAAACGCTGTGCGGGCTGAGAAGCCCGTGGCTGACGCCCTTGGCCTGCATCTGCACGATGCCCTGGGCCACGCCCTGGATGACAGTCAGGGCGTGATCCACGCCAAAGGGGATCTGCTCCTGCTTGGCCTTGTCGATGAGCTGGGCGAGGCTGCGGCCCGGCACGTAATCCCAGGCGACATGCGGCGCCTTGCCGC
>JADKCH010000006.1 GCA_016714685.1 Candidatus Geothrix odensensis | reverse complement strand
GACCCAGGAAGGCGCCCTCCCACTGGAGCAGGGCCAGCAGCTGGCCGGGCTGGAGGCCCATGGCCCGCAGCACGCCGAACTCGCGCACCCGCTCCATGACCGACATGAGCAGGGTGTTGGCGGTGGCCAGCAGCACCACCAGGAACAGCACCAGGCCCATGAAGCCGAAGATGGCGAAGTAGAGCAGCTTCACCTGCCGGTAGAAGGAGGCCAGCTCGAACCAGGGTTTCACCGAGGTGCCGGGCAGCAGGGTCTGGAGCCGTGCCTGCTCCCGGGCCGTGTCCTGGGGGCGCTTCAGCACGACGGAGAGCCGGGACCGCGCCGGGCCTGCATCCAGCAGCTGGCTGGCGGTGGCGAGGCTGACGGTGAGGAAGCGGTCGTTCAGCTCGCGGAGGCCCAGGTCCTGGAGGCCCGCGACCTCCACGTCCACGGCGTTCAGCGCGCCATCCCTGGTGGTGGACATGAGCGTGAGGGAGCTGCCCACCGTGGCGCCCAAGGTACGGGCCAGGCCCACGCCGAGAATCACCTCCCGGGCGGCGGGATCGGCGGAGAGCCACCGCGAGCCGGCACCGGCGGGCGTCTTCGCGCCGTTGTTCAGGGCCTCGGTGCAGGCCATGTGCCGGGGTTCGAGCACGGGGTCCACGGCGGTGCCGAGGAAAGCAACGCTCTTCGCCCCGCTGGAGAGCAGGCCCATGAACTGGGTGCGCGGCAGCACCTCGGCCACGGCGGGATCCTGGCGGAGCCGCAGGGCCAGGGCCTCGCCATCCGGGCAGGGATTGCTCCAGGCTCTGGGCCTCGTCGCCCTCCATGGCCCCGGGCGGCATCACCTGGAGGTGGCCGAGCCCGCCCCGGATGGCAGAGTCCGAGAGCCCCTGGAAGGTCTGGGCCATGAAGCCCCCGGCCAGGCTCAGGGCCACGAACCCGGCGATGACGACCATGAGCGTCAACGCCGTGCGCCGCCGCTGGCGCAGCAGGTTCCGGAGGGCGAGCCGGGCGAGGATCATGGCCGCTCCTCGCCGATGAGTTTCCCGTCCATGAGCCGGAAGACGATGTTGGCGCGGGCGATGACGGAGGGGTCGTGGCTGGCGACGAGGAAGGTGACCCCGCGCTCGGCCGCCAGTTCCGCCATGAGGTCCATGAGGGGGCCGCCGTGGGCGTGGTCGAGGCTGGCCGTGGGCTCGTCCGCGAGGACCAGGAGCGGATCCGGTGCCAGGGCGCGGGCGATGGCGGCGCGCTGCTGCTGGCCGCCGCTGAGCTGGCCGGGCCGGTGGTGGGCGCGGTCCGAGAGGCCCACGCGGTCCAGCGCGGCCTCGGCCCGGAGCCTGGCCTCGGCCTCGGGCACGCCCCGGAGCTGCAGGGGCAGCATGACGTTTTCGAGCGCCGACAGCACGGGCACCAAGTTGAAGGCCTGGAACACGAAGCCCAGCCGCCGGAGCCGCAGGTCGCACCTTGCCTTCTCAGACAGGGAGGACACGGCCTCGCCGTCGAGGCGCACCTCGCCTTCGTCCGGCGCATCCAGCAGGCCCGCCAGCTGGAGCAGGGTGGTCTTCCCACTGCCACTGGGGCCCGCCAGCACCGCCAGGCAGCCCCTGGGCACCGTCAGGGACACGCCGAACACGCCGGCGCGCTCGCCGCCGAGTTCGTAGGCCCGGGTGATGCGGTCCAGTTGAAGCATGCAGCCAGTGTAGCCCGGAGCCGCCAGGGCCAAGGGAAGGGCGCGTGGAGGCTGGCCACCGGCGGGCGCCTCGTGTGAAGATGTCGCCCAAGGTTTCAATCATCCGAGGCGGGGGCTCACCATGGCATGGGGCTGGGGAGTTCGCGAGGGCCTGATCCGGCACACCCGGCCCCTGCTGGGATGGCTGATGGCGCTGGCCCTGTTCGGGGCGATCCTGCTGATCGACGTCTTCTCGCCGCCCGAGGTGGATTTCTCAGCCTTCTACCTGGTGCCCGTGATCTGGCTGACCTGGTGCCGGGGGACCCGCGAGGGGCTCGGCATGGCCCTGTTCTGCGGCGTCGGGTGGTATCTCCACGTGATCCTGAGTGGCCGGTACGCCAGCTCGGAGTATTACCGCCTCTGGGATGCGCTGAACAAGCAGCTCTCCTACCTGCTCGGCGCCTGGGCCGTGGGGGCCCTGCGCCGGGAGGTGCTGCTGCAGCAGGACCTCAACCAGAAGTTGCAGGAGTCCAAGGCCGAGGTGCGGGAGCTGAAGGGGCTCCTGCCCGTGTGCGCCTGGTGCCACAAGATCCGGGATGACCAAGGTGAATGGCACACCATGGAGGTGTTCCTCCGGCAGCGCACCGGCGCCTCCGCCACCCACGGCATCTGCCCATCCTGCCTGGAAAGGGCGGATCCGGAGTTGGGCTCCCTCAGGGCTTCGGATTCCTAGAACTGCATGGCGTAGGCCAGCTTGGCGAAGAGGCCGCGCTCGACCATGCGCTCGGTGGGGACGATGGCCAGGGGATCCCTGCGGCGCTGACCGGACCAGCCCAGGTAGGCGTTGGTGAAGGCGTTGGGCTGCCAGCCCAGGAAGGCCTTGAGGAACTTGTCCACGCCCTCGCCCCCGGTGCCGTCGTAGCGCACCACAAAGGCCTGGGTCTTCACGTAGAACGACCGGGGGAACTGCCAGCTGCCCGTGGCGGTGAGCTCGCGGGCCCGGATCAGGTGCAGGTCGTCGGCCTCCCGGTCCAGCGCGCCCTGCAGCCCCGTCAGGTTGTAGGAGAGCGAGCCCACGGTGCCGTAGAGGAAGAGCTGGGTGGAGCGGAAGCGGGCGGGCTCCCCGGAGCCAAGGTCGAGGGTGCGCGCCTCGGTGGCGTTCCACCCGAAGCGGACTTCGGAGTGGCGCCGCCAGTTGCCGCCGAGGGTGAGGGAGCGGGCCGCAGCGGACTTCGCACGGTCCTCGGCCCAGGTGCGGCCGGCGATGTCCCAGTTGAGGAAGAAGCTCCAGCGGCCGGCGGTCTCCATCCAGGCGTCCAGGCCCAGGGCGCGGTCCATGGGATCGCCGTTCCACCAGGTGAGGTTGCGCCACCGGAGGTAGGCGTTGGCGGAGGACAGCCTCCCCGCGTTCCAGTTGTTCTTCCAGCCGAAGCCCGCGTTGTCGCGGCGATAGCCCTGGAGGTCCGTGAAGCCCGAGAGCAGCTCCAGGTCGGGGCTGGTGGCCTGGGTGAGGATCCAGCCAGACCAGTTCCGGGTGTTCCAGTCCAGCTCGGCGGAGGTGGCGGTGCCCCGGCGGGAGGACTGCGAGCCATCGGCCTGGGGCAGGTGGGACACGGCCGTCATGGCGCTGCCGATGAAGTGGAACTCCGAGCCCAGGTACTGGTCCACATAGAGGCCGCCGCTCTGGCCGCCCGTGCCCCCAGGCCCGCCCAGGAGGGTCTTGTCGGTGCCGAGCAGGGAGATGCCCGAGCCCCGGCTGTCGGTGAGGAACTTCACGGAGGCGGCGGTGTCCCGGGTGGCTCGGCCTTCCACGCCCTCGGCCCCGTTGACCCCCAGCAGGAGGCCTCCGTCCTGGTCCTTGGCGTGGAGCACGGTCCAGGTGGCGAAGGCGGCCTGGCCCGAGGCCTTCACCCCGTAGAGCGGGTTCTGGATGGAGCGGCTGAAGAACTGGCGCTGGGCCCCCTGGACGCCCAGCAGGTCCATGCCCTCCAGGAAGAAGGGGCGGCGCTCCGGGTAGAACACCTTGAAGCGGCTGTTGATCTGCAGCGGATCCACGTCGGCGTCCGCCGTGGCGAAGTCGGGCCGGTAGGTGCCCTCCAGCGTGAGGGCCGTGGTGGCGTAGCGCAGGTCCATGCCCAGGCGGGCCTTCGATTCGGCAGAGGCACCGGGGTTGTCGGCCAGACTCTGGGTGCGGTTGAAGGTGGCGAAGGGGATGAGGAGGAAGGGCGAGCCCGGCTTGTCCACTGGCGCACCAGAGACCCGGGCCAGCTGGCAGATGTCGCACTGCACGTCCTTGCTCATGCGGGGCCAGGAGATGCCATAGCGCCGCTCCCGGGGGATGATGCGGAGGATGCGCAGGCCCCAGTCCCCGGGCATGCGGCGCAGGCTGCTGTAGGGGATGCGCATCTTCACCAGGTAGCCGGTCGGCGTCAGCACCCCGGTGGAATCCCAGAGGCAGTCGTAGGAGGCGTTCTCCCCGGTGCTGTCCGTGGCGATCTCGTCGATCTGCCCGCCCAGGGGCGTCACGAAGAAGCGGATGATGCTCTGGCCCTTGCCGGAAGGATCAAGGTCCACGCCCACGAAGTCGAAGTCGCCCTGGTTCGTGTCCCGCATGTGGCGGGCCGCGTGGATCTTCGAGGGCTCGGGATCCGTGGCCTCGATGGCGATGTAGAGGGCATCGGGGCCCCAGGCGGCGTGGACGATGGTTGGCCAGCGGTTCGCGCCCTTGTCGTCGGGCATGATCATCCCGAACTCGCGGATCTCCAGGGTTCCGGCCCAGCTGGACAGGTCCGCGTCCGGGGCCATGGAGGGCGCCTTGGGCCAGCCTCGGGAAGGCCAGGCGGGGCGGATTGGGCGCCTGGGAAGCCAGGATGGGCAGGCAGGCAAGGGCCAGGGCCGGATGTCGCATGAAGGATCCCCAGGTGGGTCAACCCCTCGCCTACGAGAACCTTCGCAGGCTGGTTTAGCGCTTCTTCCGGAATGCGGCCTCGTAAGCGGCCGTGCTGGCCTCCAGGCCGCCCTCCTCGACTTCGCCGATGAGGTCGTAGGCGTGGGCCTTGACGATGCGCACCATCTGGATGGTGTTCACCTGGGGGGCGCCGTCCACCAGCAGCACGTTGCCGTCGATGTCCGGGGCCTGGCCGGCGTGGCGGCCCTTGACGATGAGGTCGGTCTCCTCGTGGGCGCCTTCCACCAGCACCTCGATGACCTGGCCCACCTTCTCCTGGTTCAGCTCCCGGGCGATCTTCTGCTGCAGCTCGAGGATGCGCCGCTTGCGGGCCTCCTTGGTGCGCTTGGGGATGGGATCGCCCAGGGCGTAGGCGGATGTGCCCTCCTCGGGGCTGTAGGTGAAGACGCCCACATGGTCGAAGCGGGCCTCCTTCACGAAGGCCTTCAGCTCCTCGAAGGCGGCCTCATCCTCGCCGGGGAAGCCCACGATGAAGTTCGAGCGGATGGCGATGCCCGGCACCAGGCGGCGCACCTTCTCGATGAGCTTCAGGAACGAGGCGCGGCTGCCGCCCCGGGCCATGGCCTTGAGGATGGCGGCGTCCGCATGCTGCAGGGGCATGTCCAGGTAGCGGGCGCAGTTGGGCGTCTCGGCCATGGCGCGCAGCAGGCCGTCCGTGAGGCGGTTGGGGTAGGCGTAGTGGATGCGGAACCAGCGCAGGCCTTCGACCGTGCCCAGAGCGCGCACGAGCTTTTCCAGCGCGTCGGGGTCGCCGAAGTCACGGCCGTAGTCCGTGGTGTCCTGGCCCACCAGGCTGATCTCCAGGACGCCCTGGGCCACCAGGTTCTTCGCCTCGGCCACCACGCTCTCGATGCTGCGGCTGCGCTGGGCGCCCCGCAGCTGGGGGATGACGCAGAAGGCGCAGGCATGGTCGCAGCCCTCGCTGATCTTCAGGTAGGCGCTGGCCTTGGGGGTGGTCAGCATCCGCGGACTGGCCTCGGTGTAGAGGTAGTCGGGGTTGGGATCCAGCTCGAAGCTGGCGCCCGCGCCGATGATCTCGGCGATCTGCTCGATGTCCCGGGTGCCCAGGCAGGCATCGATCTCGGGCATCTCGGCCATCAGCTCGTCGCGGTAGCGCTCGACGAGGCAGCCCGCCACGATGAGCTTCTCGCAGGCGCCCTCCGTCTTCATGGAGGCGGCCTGCAGGATGGCTTCCACGCTCTCCTTTTTCGCCGCGTCGATGAAGCCGCAGGTGTTCACCACCAGCACCTGGGCCTCCTCCAGCACGGGCGTGATCTGGTAGCCCTTCAGGCGCAGGTGGCCCAGCATGACCTCGGAGTCCACGAGGTTCTTGGGGCAGCCCAGGGACATGAATCCGACTTTGGTCAACGCGCCTCCACACCCGCTTCGGGTGAACCTCATAGGTTACCGCGACCGGTCGATAAGGTCAGCCTCAGGTGTTAAACTCAACCCCCCTCCGGAACCGCCATGAAGCTCACCCTCCAGGTTGATGGTGCCCTGCATCCCGTGACCCTCACGGAAGAGGGCGTGACCATCGGCCGGGGCGACCAGGCCACCATCAAGATCCAGGCGAACGCCGTGAGCCGCGTCCATGCGCGGGTCTTCCTCAAGGATGGCCGGCCCCACGTCATGGACATGAAGTCCCTCAACGGCACCACCCTGAACGGCGCGACGCTGGTCGAACCCACGCCCCTGGGCCCGGGCGACACCATCCTTTTGGGTGAGGCCATGGTGATGTGGGTGCCCGAGGGCGGGGCCGCCCCGGGCTCCGGCCTGAACCTCAACCTGGCTCCCAGGACCGTGGCCTCCCGGATCTCCCTGGAGGACCGCGCCTTCGATGCTTCCGGTTCCATCCTGGTGCCTCACGCCAGCCTCGAGGCCATGCTGGCCCAGGCCAGCGGCCAGCATCCGGCCGGCGAGGCCGTCACCCTGTTTCAGCGCCTGGCGAGCATGGCCGGCACCCTGCTGCGGGCGGCGGGCCTGAATGAGCTGCTGGAATCCGTGATGGGCCTGGTCACCGCCCAGATCCCCTGCCAGCGCGGCTTCATCCTGCTGGCGGACGCGGGGGGCGAGCTGGTGCCCGAGCTGGTCTGGGAAGAGCACCCCGGGACCCACACCAACCCCATCAGCCGCACCATCGCCCGCACCGCCATGGACAACCGCGTGGCCATCCTCACCACGGATGCCCGGATGGATCCCCGCTTCAGCGCCGGCGAGAGCATCAAGATCCATGGCATCACCTCGGCGCTCTGCGCGCCGCTCATCGTGGAGGAGAAGGCTTTCGGGGTGATCTACCTCGAGACGAGCCTCAACAAGGGCGGCTTCAAGCGCGAGGACGAGCACCTGCTGAGCGCCATGGCGAACTTCGCCGCCGTGGGCATCCAGCGCGAGCGCGAGGCCAGGTTCCGCCAGCGGCTCGAGCGGTACCACAGCCCCCAGGTGGTGGACCAGATCCTGAAGTCCAGCCAGAGCAAGGAGGCCCCGGCCCTCCAGGCCCAGCGCTGCCAGATCAGCGTGCTCTTCGCCGACATCTCTGGCTTCACGCGCATGAGCGAGGGCATGGAGCCCCTGGTGCTGGCGGGCATCCTCAATCGCACCTTCGAGGCCATGACGGACCAGATCTTCAGCCGCGGGGGCACCCTCGACAAGTACATCGGCGACGCCATCATGGCCTTCTTCGGGGCGCCCAATCCCGATCCCGACCACGCGCGCCATGCCACCGAGGCCGCCATCGCCATGCAGGAGGCGCTGTACGACCTCAACGCCATGCGGCCCGAGGGCTACCCCGAGCTGAAGATGCGCATCGGCATCAACAGCGGCGAAGCCTTCGCCGGCGACATCGGCTGCGAGAAGCGCATGGACTACACCGTGATGGGCAGCACCGTGAACCTGGCCTCGCGCCTGGAGAGCTCCGTGGCCCGCCCCGGCCAGATCGTGGTGGGGCCCCGCACCGCCGAGCTCATTGGCCAGGAGGGGCTCCGGCAGCTGGGCGCCTTCTCGCTGAAAGGCATCGAGCAGGAGATCCGGCCCTTCGAGGTGCGCTGGGACCATGACTCGCCCACGGCTGTGCATGGCCGAAGTGGGCCTGAGACAGGCCTGGCCCCCCCTATCCACCCGGGGCCCCTACACTGGCCAGATCACCCATTCATGCCGGTTGAGCCCGGCCGCAGGAGCCGCCCATGAACGACTTCCAGTCCACCGCCCCCGTCAAGGCGCACCGCGGCGTGATGCTGCTGGTCTTCGGCATTCTCGGCATCCTGTGCTGTGTGATCTTCGGGATCCTCGCCTGGGGTCGCCTGGCCTCAGTGGGCGCGAAGGCCATGGCCGAGGGCCGCATGGATCCCAGCGGCGAGGGCCTCACCAAGGCCGGGAAGATCCTGGGCATCATCGGCTGCGCCTTCGCCATCCTCTCCATCCTCTGGGTGATCTTCTTCGGTGGTCTTGCGGCCCTCGGGGCCCTGCGCGGTCAGTGATCTCGTGAAGGTCCACCTGGAGCGGGGCACTCGGGTGCCCCGCCTGCCGGTCTGGGCTGCCGTAGCCCTCGGCCTCTGGCTGCTCCTGGTGGCACTGGGGATCTGCTGAACGTCGGGGTGGCCCGCCGGAGCTGGAGACGGGCCTGCTCACCGCCTCATGGGCCATCCCTGCCCACCTGGTTGGCGTTGCGTGGTGCTGGGGTTGGGGCAGGGGGCATGGGGAGAGGCCTTCCGCTTCAATCCCCTGGTGAGCCTCGGCTTGCTCCTGGGCGCCCCAGTATTGGGTCTGCGGCTGATCACGGGGCGGTCACTCCGGGTGGAGCTGTCTTCCCGGGAACAGAAGGTGGCACTGGGAATAGGGCTGGCGGCCCTGTTGGCGAATTGGGCCTGGGTGTTGCGCACTCAGGCCTGATCCGAGTCCTTCACGAAATCCTTCCACAGCATGGACGGCTGGATGCCGGAGTTGTGCTGGTACTTGCCGGAGTCGTAGCTGTCATGCTCGCCGCTGACGGTGTGGTAGAAGATCTGGCAGATGGCCACGCCGGCGTAGATGCGCACGGGCTGGATGCAGCTGATCTCCAGGGTCCAGTAGCCGCAGAAGCCGATGTCGCCGAAGCCGGCGGTGACATGGACGAAGAGGCCCAGGCGCCCCACGCTGCTGCGGCCCTCCAGCATGGGCACCATGCCGCGGGTCTCGGTGTATTCGAGCGTGCGGCCCAGGTACAGCTTCCCGGGCTGCAGGAGCAGTCCTTCGGCGGGGATCTTCAGGAACTCGATGCCATTCGGCTTGGCCATGTCCAGCTCGCGGTCCGTGTAGACCGCCAGATCCTCGCCCAGGCGCAGGTTGTAGCTGTTGGGGTTGAGCTGGGCGTCCCGCCAGGGATCGATGCGGATCTGCCCCTTGGCCTTCGCCTCGAGGATCTGCCTGCCGGTGAGGATCACGGGACCTCCTGCGCCAAACGGAAGACGCCCGCGGGTGCGGGCGCCTTCCGGGTTCCTGCTGCCATCACCGATCGACTTTGATGCAGACCGACTTGCTGATCATGTCGCCCACGTGCTTGCGATCGCCGCCGAGGACCAGGAGATAGCCGATGGTGAAGTTCAGGATGTGGCCCACCCGCCGCAGGATGGCCGTGCCGAAGTCGATGCGGCCGTTGGGATCGTCCTCGGGCACGATGCGCAGCTTCATGATCTTCTTGCCGAAGGATCCCCCGTAGTGGCTTTCGCAGTAGGGAATGAAGAGGAACCCATAGGCGAATCCGAGCAGGCTGATCAGGGGGAAGACGAGGCAGCCCACCAGGGGCACGAAGGCCAGCACGAAGGCCACGATGCAGAAACCGATGAGCGGCACCACATCCAGGAGGACGGCCAAAGCGGGTCAGGAAGTCGCCCCGCTCTCCGGTGGGCTGGGCATCATCCGGAATGGGCGGCAGGTAGGCGGCGAGGAAGGCCGGCATGGGCCCGCTGGTGGCGGGGGGAGCGATGGGCTCGGGCCTGGGGGCCGGCGGCGCCACCGGCGGAATGGCCCTCGGGGCCGAGGGCACCGGGCCGGTGGCCACTTGGTTCTGGATCTGGATCTTGGGCTCGTCCTCCAGCGGGGCCTTGCCGGCGTGGATGGCGGCCAGCTGATCGGCGGACATGCGCACGGTGCCGCTGGGCGGAGGGGCCTCCATGGCGCTGATGGCCACGGTGGCAGCGACCTCGGGCCGGGGATCCTGGAAGGTGAGCTGCACCTGGCCCAGGGTGATGCGGTCTCCATCCCGCAGGGGGGAGGCCTGCACGCGGTTGCCATTCACCAGCACGCCATTGCTGCTCTGCAGGTCCTGGATCTCGAAGCCTCCACCCACCTTGCGGATCACGCAGTGGTGGCGGCTGATGCTGGGATCGGGCAGTCGCAGGGTGTTGTCCAGCTCCCGCCCCATGTGGACTTCGTTGTCGATGATTTCGAATTCGCGGATGCCCGCGCTTTCGTGAACCAGCAGTTTGGCCATGGGGACCCTCGGGAAGGTGGGATGGGCCGGGGGTATGCAATCCCGGCGTCGTCGGGATAGGTTGGGGAGGGCGCGCGAATCACGCTTCTTTCTTGACGGCTCGAGGCGGACCCGCCAATCTTCCCCCACGAGACAAGGTGCAGGCATGGTGCTTTTCAACGCGGCCACCAAGGAGTTGACGGCCAAGATCGTCTACTACGGCCCCGGCCTGTGCGGGAAGACCACCAACCTCCAGCATGTCTATGACACGCTGCCCGGCGATGGGCGCGGCAAGATGCTCTCTCTGGCCACCCAGACGGACCGCACCCTCTTCTTCGACTTCCTGCCCATCGAGCTGGGCACCATCCGGGGCATGAAGACCCGGATCCAGCTGTACACAGTCCCGGGGCAGGTCTTCTATGACGCCACCCGCAAGCTGGTGCTCCGCGGCGCCGACGCGGTGGTGTTCGTGGCCGACTCCCAGGCCCCGGCCCTGGAGAGCAACAAGGAGAGCTTCCAGAACCTGATCACCAACCTGCGCGACCAGGGCGGGGAACTGGAGAAGATCCCCCACGTCATCCAGTGGAACAAGCGGGACACGCCCAATGCCCTGCCCGTGGAGACCCTGGACCGGGAGATCAACCTCTTCGGCGCGCCCACCTTCGAGGCCTGCGCCATGCGTGGTGAAGGCGTCAAGGAGACCCTCACGGGGGTGGCCAAGCTGGTGCTGAAGAGCCTCGCCGAGAAATACGGCGGCGGCGTGGTGGAAGAGCCCCCCGTCTTTCTGGGCGGGCCGCCGCCCCAGGCCCCGCCCCCTGCCGTCGAATCCACCAAGCCCCTGGAGGTGGAGGAACTCTCTGCTGGCGAGCTCCTGGAGGAGATCGACGAGATCCCCGTGGAATCCGGCCCGCCGGCCCATCCCCACGCCCCGGCTCCGGGACACATGCCCCACAGCAGCGTGGTGGAAGTCCCGGTGGTGCTCGACCGCAGCCTCTTCAGCGGCGACTCCCCGGTGGAGATCCGGCTGAAGCTCTACATCAAGTAGGGCGGGAAACGCTGCGCGTTTTTCGTTAACGCGCGGACGCAGTCTGCGCACTTTGGGGCAAACTGTAGGTTTGATTCGAGGCCCCGCCATGTCCCGCCAGATCGTCACCCGCTTCGCCCCCTCGCCCACGGGCATGCTCCACATCGGCGGGGTGCGGACGGCGCTGTTCTGCTGGCTCTTCGCGCGCAGGCACGGGGGGCGCTTCATTCTGCGCATCGAGGACACGGACCTCTCCCGCAGCACGGATGACAACATCCGCATCATCGAGGAGGGCATGGCCTGGTGCGGCCTCGACTGGGACGAGGGCCCGGTGGTGGGTGACCCCGGCCAATGGAAGGGCCCCCACGGCCCCTACCGCCAGATGCAGCGCATGGATCTCTACCGCGCCAAGATCCAGGAGCTGCTGGACAGGAACCTGGCCTACCGCTGCCGCTGCTCCCGCGAGGCCATCGAGGAACGCCGCAAGACCGTGGAGGCCGCGGGCAAGGTGTTCCAGTACAACCGGGGCCTTGACCGCGGCAAGGGCTGCGCGGTCGCCAACCATGACGCCAGTGCGCCCGCCGCCATCCGCTTCCGCATGCCCGAGGACGGCGACATCGTGGTGCCCGACCTCATCAAGGGTGACACCCGCTTCCCCGCGGACAGCCTCGACGACTGGATCATCGCCCGCACCGGCGATGGCCCCGGCGAGATCGGCGTGCCCACCTACAACTTCTGCGTGGTGGTGGACGACACCCACATGGAAGTGACCCACGTGATCCGCGGCGACGACCACCTCAACAACACGCCCAAGCAGATCCCCCTCTTCGCGGCCTTCGGCACCGAACTGCCGGCCTTCGCCCACGTGCCCATGATCCTGGGCGCGGACGGCGCCAAGCTCAGCAAGCGCCACGGCGCCACCAGCATCACGGAGTACCAGGCCATGGGCCTGCTGCCCTCCGCCGTGCGCCTGGCCCTGGCCCGCCTCTCCTGGACGCCGAAGATAGACGGCAGGGCCGTGGAGAGCGCCGAGGAGGAACTGCTCACGGATGAGCAGATGATCCAGCTCTTCGACCTGGCCGACTGCCAGAAGAGCGCCGCCCGCTTCGACATGGACAAGCTGCAGTGGCTGAACCAGAAGCTGATCCAGCGCGCCCCCTGGCAGGAACTGGAGCCGCACCTGCGGCCCTTCATGCCCGAGGCCTGGCAGGGCAAGTCGGAGGCCTGGAAGGCCCAGGCCATCCAGTGCACCCAGAAGGGCAAGTCGCTCACCGACATGGCCGAGGCCCTGCGCTTCACCTTCGAGCGACCCGCCGCGATCGATGAGAAGGCCGTGGAGAAGTTCATGACGGCCGCCGTCAAGCCGGCCCTCGCCGAGGTGGCCGCCTGACGGACTATGCTCACGATGCCCTGGAAGGTCCTTCGCGGCCATCCTCGAACGCCACGGCCTCAAGACCAAGGACCTGGCCCAGGCCCACTCCGCGTGGCCCTCTGCGGCAGGCCCGTCAGCCCTGGCATCTTCGACACGCTCATGCTCCTGGGCCGGGACGAGGTCCTGGCCCGTCTTCAGCGTGGCTCTGATGGACCTGGACGAGTTCACCCACATCACCCTCGCGGTGCTGAGGACCAGGGCGCCGCGGACTATGCGCCCACGATCATCGCCGACGATACCCTGCAGGTGATCCAGGGCATCCCCGAGGGCTGGACCACCGGCAGGCCCTCCAGGAGACAGTGCGGGCTCGGCCTCGAGCAGTCCGACTTCTACTTCGGCGTGAAGTCGGGACCCGGCGAAGTGACCACGGGCTTCCACACGGCCGTCCGCACCCAGGTCCAGCGCATCTCCGAGATGCAGCAGGGCTTCGTCGTGTCCGGGTTGGAGGACTGCGCCTGGTGGACCCTGGGGCAGGGCGGGACCAGTAGCCCTCTTTCCATTGGCCCACCCGGATGAAGGCCAATAAACCGCTGATGCCGTAGATAAAGTAGGGGATTGTATTTCATCAGCGTCCCTTGCGGTTCCAAGGCCTTTCTGTTTCGGGAGCACCGACGAGCCAGCATCCCTGGCTCGCCATCCTCGGCTTCGGCACCATGGGCCAGGCCATCAGCGCCAGCCTGGTGGAGGCCTCGGGCTACCCGGCCGGCCTCATCCATGCGGTCGACCTCCACCCGGCCGCCGGCAAGCGCGAGCGAGGTCCTGGGCATCCGGCTGTCCCGGGCGAGGCAGAGGCGGCGGCCCGAGGCCGAGGTCGTGCTGCTCTGCGTGAAGCCCAGGGAGCTGAAGGACCTGCTGGATGGCCTGACGGCGGCCGGGGCCCTGGGGCACCGGCCCCGGTGGTCTCCATCGCCGCGGGCACCACCCTGGCCTTTCTCGCGGACCACGCCCGGGGCCACGCCTGGTCCGGGCCATGCCCAACACGCCTGCGCCATCCGCAAGGGGCATGACGGTGCCGGCCCCAGGCAAGGGCGTGACCGAGGCCCAGCTGGCCGCCGCCCAGGCCCTCTTCGAGCCCCCGGGCCGGGTCATGGACCTGGACGAGAAGCACATGGATGCCGTCACCGGCCTCAGCGCCAGCGGACCGGCCTTCATGTTCGTCATCCTGAATCTCTGGCCGAGGGGCGGCGTCCAGTGCGGCCTCCCCGGCCGTGGCCGTGGAACTGGCCGCCCAGATGACCCTGGGCGCCGCTTCCATGGTGCTGGAGACGGGCCGTCACCCCGCCGCCCTCAAGGACGAGGTGACCACCCCGGCCGGTTGCACCATCGCGGGCCTGATGGTGTTGAGGACTGCCGCATCCGCCCTGTCGGGCGCGGGGCATCGAGCGCGCGACGCAGGTGGCGCAGGGCTGGGGTAGAACCAGAAGACTGGAACCGCGCGTAAACGCGAAAACCCTTCGGGCACAGGAAGAAAACTTTGATGAACGGCGCTCACGGGTGCCACATTTCACGTCACTTTAGCGTCCTTCGCGGTTCCAAATGCCTTTGTGGTCTCGGCTTGGTATCTTTAAGGTTTGCTTCCTGTGAGGCCCAAATGTCTCCTGAATCCTTCCACCCCAGAACCCAAGAGCCTCCACTTCATCGAGGAGATCGTGGAGGCCGACCGCGCCTCGGGGAAGCATGGTGGTCGTGTGCTCACGCTTCCCGCCGGAGCCGAACGGCTACCTGCACATCGGCCACGCCAAGTCGATCAACCTTAACTATGGCATCGCCCAGGAGTACGGCGGCCTGTTCAACCTGCGCTTCGACGACACCAACCCGGAGAAGGAGGAGCAGGAGTACATCGACGCCATCATGGAAGACGTCGCCTGGCTGGGGGCCAAGTGGGACGGCCGCCTCTTCCACGCCAGCGACTACTTCGCAGTTCATGCGAGTGGGCCGAACAGCTCATCCAGCAAGGGCAAGGCCTACGTCGATGACCTCCGAGGCGAGGAGATCCGCGACTGACCGGGGCGACTTCCAAGTCCTGGCAGGGCGAACAGCCCCTACCGCGACCGCAGCGTCGAGGAGAACCTCGACCTCTTCCGCCGCATGCGCGCCGGGGAGTTCGCCGAAGGGTCGCGCGTGTTGCGGGCCAGGATCGACATGGCCTCGCCCTTCTTCGTGCTGCGCGACCCGGTGATGTACCGCATCCTCCACGCCCCCCACCCGCGCACCGGCACCGCCTGGCACATCTACCCCACCTACGACTGGGCCCACGGCCAGAGCGACTCCATCGAGGGCATCACCCACTCCATCTGCACCCTGGAGTTCGAGAACAACCGCCGCCTCTACGACTGGTTCCAGGAGGCGCTGGGCATCCGCCGCTCGCAGCAGATCGAGTTCGCCCGGCTCAACCTGACCTACACGGTGATGAGCAAGCGCAAGATGATCAAGCTGGTGCAGGAGGGGCACGTCAGCGGCTGGGACGACCCGCGCTTCTGGACGCTGCGCGGCCTGCGCCGCCGCGGCTACACGCCGGAGGCCATCCGCGCCTTCACCGACCTGATCGGCGTGGCGACATGGTGGCCGACGTCGACCTGCTGGGTTCTGCATCCGCGAGGACTTGGAAGCGGGCCCCCGTCGCCATGGCCCTGCTGCGCCCTCAAGCTCGTCATCACCAGCATGACGGGGCCGAGGCGCTTCGAAGTGGAGCTGCCCCACCATCCCGAGGTTCTGGCCAGGTTAGCTTCTCGCAGCATCGCTCTTCGCCGGGAGCCTGCATCGACCAGGACGACTTCCGCGAGAGGCCCCCAAGTAGTGGTTCCGTCTGGCACCTGCCGGCGCGGAGGTGTCGCCAGGGCGCCTCTCGTCACCTGCCGGGAAATCATCGAGGACGCAGCGGCAACGTGGTGGAACATCCGCTGCACTGGGGATCCGCCACCCGGGTTGGCAACGCCCCGGATGGCCCCACGCAAAGTAAAGGGCACCCTCCACAGGTTGAGTGCCGCAGCGCCTGTCAAGGCCGAGGTGCGGCTCTACGACCTGCTCTTCCTGGCGGGCGACCCCATGGACGTGCCCGAGCAAGGACTGGCAGGCCCATCAACTTCCCTCCAACCTGGCGATCCTCCCTGAGCTCGTCTTGAACTGCCCGGCCACCTTGACGCCAGCCAGTGACGAGCGTTTCAGTTCGAGCGCACGGGCTACTTCGCGGTGGATGGGGATTCCCGGGAGGAAGGCCGTCTTCAACCACGCGGTGGGTTTGAAGGATTCCTGGAGCAAGATCCTGAGGGCGAAGGGCTGAGGGGGTCCCGGCCTCGACCGCCCAGGGCTATGACCCAGGTCGCATCGGCGCGCCGCAGGTTGTTTCCCCTGCGTGTTCGCAGGCCCGCAGCTCTGCTGAGCTCGATGGGTTGGGCCTCCCCGCGAGCAACCCTGCCGAGAAGCTGCCCATGGGTTCAAGCTTGCGAGCCTGCTGCATACGACGCCTGCCATCGCCTGGATGGTGCTGAAGGTCGTCATCGTCTTCGCTAAGCGTCATGTCGCCGGCGGCGATCTTCACCTGGATCGAGCGCCGGGGCTCGGCCATGATCAGGATCGCATCGGGCCCAACCAGACCGCGCTGTTCAGGAAGATCGGATCATCGGCCCCTCGCCCAGATCCTGGCCTACGGCATCAAGATGTTCTTCAAGGAGGACCTGATCCCGGCTGCCGCCAACCGGGGCCTGTTCTTCCTGGCGCCCGCTTCCTGGCGCTCGTGCCCGCCCTCCTGGGGCTTCGCGGTCATCCCCTTCGGCAAGAGCTTCGTGACCGGCGGCACTTTCTACCACCTCTCCGTGCTGGATCCCGGCAACGGCCCGGCGGAGTCTGCTCTACCCCCCTGGCCATTGGGGCATGGCGGTCTACAGCGTGCTGGTGGCCCGCCTGGTCCAACAACAACAAGTGGTCCATCCTCAGCGGCATGCGGTCCTCCAGCCGCCATGGTCACTTACGAGATCGGCATGAGCCTGGCCGTAAATCGCGATCTTGCATGCGCGTTGGCGGCTGCGATCCCTCAGAGATAAATACAGGCCCCGAGCCGGCACGACCTTTGGGGGATCCTGCCCCCCGCTTTAACCGTCTTCCAGCACGACCCCTGGGTTTCATCGTGTTCCATTCACCTGCATGTTCGCCGGGAACCCGGAACCGCACCCGCTGACTTCCGCGGAGGGCCAGCTTGAGATCGTGGCAGGCTTCAACACCCAGTTCAGGAGCATGAAATACAGCCTGCCGGCGGTGGCCGAGTATTCGCACCGGGTGACGGCCTCGGCCCCTCATCGCCGCACGCTCTTTCACTTCGGTGGCTGGCCGGTACGCCCCGTGAAGGATCCCTCCTGCGTCCTGCTGTCGTTTGCTTCCTGGGTGAAGCTGGTCTTTGCCTCGCCTGGGGTGCTTCATCCGGATCCGCTGGACGGTGCCCCGCTTCCGCTATGACCCGCTCATGAAACTCGGCTGGGAAGCGGATGCTGCCAATGTCCATGGTCAACCTGGTCTTCCGCGCCTGGCGGATGAGCCAGGGCCACTGAGGGAACGATGGGCGTCGTCGTCAAGAAAGCTGAACTGAGCTGGCTGGACCGCACCTACGTCGGCCGGTGATGAAGGGCATGGCCGTGACCTTCGCGCACTTCATCAAGCTCTTCACCCCGACCTCGAAGCGCTACACCCATCCAGTACCCCGAGATGAAGAAGAGGAGATGCCCGACAGCTGCCAGGTCTCCGCAGGCTCAAGCAGTTCGAGGACGGCGCCATCAAGTGCGTGTAGTGCTTCATGCCCGGAGGCCTGCCCGGCCCGCTGCAT
>JADKCH010000005.1 GCA_016714685.1 Candidatus Geothrix odensensis | reverse complement strand
ATCGGCGTGGGCCGGGTCATCAAGGGCTGGGACGAGGGCGTCATCAGCATGAAGGTGGGCGGCAAGCGCACCCTCTACATCCCGTCCTACCTGGGCTACGGCCCCCGCGGCGCGGGCGGGGACATTCCCCCCAACGCCGACCTGATCTTCGAGGTGGAGCTGGTCAGCCTCCAGTAGCCGCGCCCATCGGCGGCGAAGTGGTGCTCGGGCCGAAGGGATCTCTATAGCTGAGGAGAGCCGAGAAGCGGAGAAGGGGCAATGGGATTTCCTGCGCGCTGGCGGGCCTCCGGCGTCAGGGAGGCTGGGTGGGCCACCAGGGACTCCACACCTCCCAGGCTCTCGGCCAGGGTGAACCACCGGAACCTCCGCAACCCGTGGTTCAGCCCCGCGTGGCCGCCCTCCAGCAGGGCGACGGCCTCCTCCAGCGCCGCGGGGGTGGGGTTCCCGCTGCGGGTGTAGTCGTTGCCCGGGTTGGTGCAGATGTCCTTGAAGGTGAAGGTGGACGAGAGGTACAGCGGCGGCATCACCGCGCCGTAGGCGGGATCCGGCTGCACGCCACCGTGGATGCACTGGGTGGCCACGCCTGCGTCGGGCACCTGCCCGGGCCGGTGGATCCAGCCGGCGTTGCTCTCCCGCTCGGGGGGCTGGATGGTGAGTGGTAGGCCGGGTTGCCGGGCACGTTGGTATCGAGGAACTGCTCGCTCACAAGAGCCTCCAGGGAAGGAGGATCCTCCTCGTTTCATCGCGATCCAAAACGCGGAGGGGCCCGATTGCTCGGGCCCCTTCGCATGTCAGCTTCTGACACGTCAGCATCTCTCCGCAAGGTCTCGCGGCAGGAATTGGCACCTTGCTTTCGCAGGTTGCCAAGGTTTCACAGGGCCCGTCCCTCCACCTTTCTGGATATCACGTGATGAAGCTGACAAAGATCCTATGGAACGTCAGTATTGGCCAGAGCCATAGAATCGCCAAAAAAATTCAATGGCTCTGCTCTCCGGGGCCAGGCCTTCAGGACTTCCAATCGGAGTGCAGCTGACCGTCGAAGACGGGCTGCACGGGGCCGGACATGAGGATGTGGCCCTCGGGCGCGAACTCGATGTCGAGGGTGCCGCCGGGCATCTGGACGGTGACGCGGTCCTCCACCAGGTTCAGGCGGCGGCAGGCGGCGGCGGCGGCGCAGCTGCTGCCCGAGGCGGGTGTGTACCCGGCCCCGCGCTCCCAGATCTCGATGCGGATGCGCCTGCGGTCAACCACCTCCACCAGCAGGACGTTCACCCGCTCGGGGAACTCCGGGTGGCGCTCGATCTTGGGCCCCAGGCGGCAGGCGTTGGCCTGGGAGACCTCGCCCGGGAAGACCACGCAGTGGGGGTTGCCCAGGCTGAGGGCGGTGATGGTGACGGGCCCCGTGGGGAGGAAGAGCGGGGTTTCCAAAACCTCAAGCTGGGAGGCGATGCCCGTGAACGGAATATCGCCCGCCTTGAAGCTGGGCACGCCCATGTCCACCTGGACCAGACTGCCATCCGGCGCCAGGAAGCGCGCGGCGGAAAGGCCGCCCAGGGTGTGGATCTGGCACTCGGTGCCATGGGCATGGCCCGCCTCGAACAGGTAGCGGGCGAAGATGCGGAGGCCGTCGCCGCTGGTCTCCGCCTCGCTGCCGTCCGGGTTGAAGATGCGCAGCCCGAAGGCGCCCGGATGTTCCGGGACCTCCAGCGGGCCCAGCAGCAGCCCATCGGAGCCGATGCCCAGCCGGCGGTCGCAGAGCGCCTGGATGAGCGCCGGCGCCGGATCAAAGGCGGTCCGGGTCGGGTCGACCACGATGTAGTCGTTTCCGAGCACGTGGAATTTGGAGAAGCGGAGCGTGTTCGACATGGTCAGGGGCGGCTCACAGAGTGATGCGGGTTCCCAGCACCTGGAGGAACTGGGCGAGCCAGGCCGGGTGCGCGGGCCAGGCGGGCGCGGTGACGAGGTTCCCGTCGGTGACGGCGCCGTCGATGGCGATCTCTGCGTAGGTCCCCTTGGCCACTTCCACCTCGGCCCGACAGGCGGGATAGGCGGAGCAGGTGCGTCCCTCCAGCACGCCGGCCGCGGCCAGCAGCTGGGCGCCGTGGCAGATGGCCGCCACCGGCTTCTTCGCCGTGAAGAAGTGCCGTACGAGCTCCAGCACCTTCGGATTGAGGCGCAGGTACTCCGGGGCCCGGCCGCCGGGGATCACCAGGGCGTCGTAGTCGTCGGCTTTGAGGTCCGCGAAGGTGGCGTTGAGGGTGAAGCGGTGGCCCGGCTTCTCGGAGTAGGTCTGGTGGCCCTCGAAGTCGTGGATGGCCGTGGCGACCCAGTCGCCGGCCTGCTTGTCCGGGCAAGCCGCGTGGACCGTGTGGCCCACGGCCAGCAGGGCCTGGAAGGGCACCATGATCTCGTAGTCCTCGCCGAAGTCACCGACGAGCATGAGGATCTTCTTCGCGGCCATGGGAGCCTCCTTGGGGTGATGGAACCGCCCCGATGATACGCGTATCCAGGGTGGGGCAGGGCCCGATGGGGCAAAGTCCGGGGACCCGGACCTGCGGGTCGGGACCGGGTCAGGCCTGGAGGTAGACTTCGGCGCCCTTCTGGACGAAGGTCTCCGCCATCTCCTCCATGCCCTTCTGAAGGGCCTCCTCCTCGTTGTAGCCGTGGCTCTCGGCGTACTGCCGCACGTCGTCCGAGATCTTCATGGAGCAGAAGTGGGGCCCGCACATGGAGCAGAAGTGGGCGGACTTGGCGCCTTCGGCGGGCAGCGTCTCGTCGTGGAATTCGCGGGCCGTGTCGGGATCCAGGGCCAGGTTGAACTGGTCCTCCCAGCGGAACTCGAAGCGGGCCTTGCTCATGGCGTCGTCCCAGATGCGGGCGCCGAGGGGTGGCCCTTGGCCAGGTCGGCGGCGTGGGCGGCGATCTTGTAGGCGATGACGCCGTCCTTCACGTCCTTCTTGTTGGGCAGGCCCAGGTGCTCCTTGGGCGTCACGTAGCAGAGCATGGCGCAGCCGTACCAGCCGATCATGGCGGCGCCGATGGCCGAGGTGATGTGGTCGTAGCCCGGCGCGATGTCCGTGGTGAGGGGCCCCAGGGTGTAGAAGGGCGCCTCGTCGCAGACTTCGAGCTGCTTGGTCATGTTCTCCTGGATGAGGTGCATGGGCACATGGCCGGGGCCCTCGATCATCACCTGCACGTCGTGCTTCCAGGCGATCTTGGTGAGCTCGCCGAGCGTTTCCAGTTCGCCGAACTGGGCCTCGTCGTTGGCGTCGGCGGTGCTGCCGGGACGCAGGCCGTCGCCCAGGGAGAAGGCCACGTCGTAGGCCTTCATGATGTCGCAGATGTCCTCGAAGTGCGTGTAGAGGAAGTTCTCCTGGTGGTGGGCCAGGCACCACTTGGCCAGAATGGAGCCGCCGCGGCTGACGATGCCGGTCACGCGCTTGGCGGTGAGGGGAATGTAGCGCAGCCGCACCCCGGCATGGATGGTGAAGTAGTCCACGCCCTGCTCGGCCTGTTCGATGAGGGTGTCGCGGAAGATCTCCCAGGTCAGGTCCTCGGCCTTGCCGTTGACCTTTTCCAGGGCCTGGTAGATGGGCACGGTGCCGATGGGCACGGGGCTGTTGCGCAGGATCCACTCGCGGGTCTCGTGGATGTTGTTGCCGGTGCTGAGGTCCATGACCGTGTCGGCGCCCCAGCGGATGGACCAGGCCATCTTCTCGACCTCCTCCTCGATGGAGGAGGCCACGGCGGAGTTGCCGATGTTGGCGTTGATCTTCACCAGGAAGTTCCGGCCGATGATCATGGGCTCGGTTTCCGGGTGGTTGATGTTGGCGGGGATGATGGCCCGGCCGCGGGCCACCTCATCGCGCACGAACTCGGGCGTGATGCGGCTCTTGAGGCCGGCGGCATCCCGGCCCAGGTTCTCGCGGATGGCGATGAACTCCATCTCGGGGGTGACGATGCCCTGCTTGGCGTAGTGCATCTGGGAGACGTTGCGCCCTGCCTTGGCCCGCAGGGGTTTGCGGTCGGCGACGAAACGGATGGCGTCCAGGTCCTTGTCCCGTTCCCTGAGCTTGCGGTAGAGGCTGGTGGCGCCCGGCAGCTCCTCGACATCCCCGCGGCCCAGGATCCAGTCCTGCCGCAGGGGCTTCAGCCCCTTGGCCACGTCGATGGTGACGCTGGGGTCCGTATAGGGGCCCGAGGTGTCGTAGAGCACCACCGGCTCGTTCTCGGTGAGCTGGTCCTTGAAGTCGCGGGTGGGGTGCAGCTGGATCTGGCGGAAGGGGACCTGCACGCCGGGCTGGGTTCCGGCCACATGGACCTTGGTGGAGGCCGGGAAGGGGACCAGACAGGCGGCCAGGGCCGTTCCATCCATGGGCACCGGAGTGGTATTCGACTGCATGGTCATGAAAACTCCGGACTTGAGAAAATCGGGCCAGGATTGATCCCGAATTAGCAAGTTTATCGCGAGGGAGCGAACGCGACGAATTCAAAGATTATTGGCGGGTGGCCGATACGGGGGGCATGGAGCCCTCCCATGCAGGATAAGCCCCAAGATAACCAGGCCATCCCCGACCAGCTCATGCAGATAGCCCGCGAGCAGGAGGGGGGCGCTGAGCGCGTGCTCGACCAGATCGAGGTGGTCCAGAACAGCTTCGAGGAGATCCAGAACCTCGCCAAGGAATGCCAGGAGATCCTGCGGAACCTGGTGCCTCCCTCTGAGGAACTGGAGACCCTCACCGCCCGGCTGGAGCAGATCGGCTTCCACGCGGACAACGGGGCCTACAACATCCAGGGCGCCTTCGACCTCTACCAGTACCAGGACGTGGTCCGGCAGAAGCTGGAGCGGGTTGGCCGCAGCCTCATCGAGGTGGCCCATTATGTGCTGGGCCGCCTGCAGCCGTCGGAGGATCACCTGCCGAAGATGGCCCCTTCGGGCCGGGACATCCTGCAGCGGGAGCCGCAGATGGCGGACGTGACCAAGGTGGACGCGGATTCCGTGGTGGCGGAATTCTTCGCCAAGGCCCTCAAGGAGAAGGCCGCGAAGAAGGCGGAGGGCTGATCCCACCAGATGCGGGATAATCTGATCCCTGGAGGGATCATGCCGCGTCGTGTCCTGTTCATCAGCAGCCTGGCCCTGAGCCTGGTGGCTGCCGCCCAGCCCCAGGAGGATCCGGTCCTGCGTGCCCGCGCCCAGCGTGCCGCGGCCCAGGGGATCTCGGAAGGGGACCTGCCCCCAGTGCCCCGGGGCATCGTGGAGCCGCCCCCGCTGCCCCCTCCTGAGGCCCACGTGAAGGACAACCGGAAGGGCAAGAAGGCCAAGGGTAAGGTCAAGAAAGGGAAGACGGGCGTCAAGAAGGGCAAAGGGACTGCCTCCAGCGCCAAGCCCGCAGCGAAGAGGAAGGGCCAATGAAGATCGGAGTTCTCACTTCCGGGGGCGATGCCCCGGGCATGAACGCGGCCATCCGGGCCGCGGTGCGGCAGGCCGACGCCTTGGGCCACGAGGCCTGGGGGATCCACCGGGGCTACCAGGGGCTGCTCGAGGGGGACCTGGCCCCGCTGCCCAGCCGGGCCTGCGCCAACATCCTGCAGCGGGGTGGCACCATGCTGCAGACGGCCCGCTGTCCTGAATTCCACGAACCCGCCACCCGCGCCAAGGCGGCCGGGAACCTGAAGGCTGCGGGCATCGAGGCCCTCGTCGTCATCGGCGGTGACGGCAGCTTCCGGGCTGCGGAGGCCCTGCAGCGGGAGCATGGCGTGGCCTGCGCCGGCATCCCGGGAACCATCGACAACGACCTGGCCGGGACGGAGCGGACCCTGGGCTTCGACACGGCCCTCAACACGGCCGTGGAAGCCATCGACCGCATCCGGGACACGGCCTCCAGTCATGGCCGCCTCTTCCTGGTCGAGGTCATGGGCCGCAGCTCCGGCATGCTGGCGGTCCATACCGCCCTGGCCTGTGGGGCCGAGGCCGTGCTCTATCCGGAGTCCCCGGATGACAGCTACGAAGTCCTGGTCTCCCAGTTGGAGGCCAGCTGGCTGCGGGGCAAGCGGAGTTCCATCGTGGTGGTGGCAGAAGGCGATACCGTCGGCCGCGCCATGGCCGTGGGCGAGCGCTTGAAGCGGGATCACCCCCTGGACCTCCGTGTCGTGGTGCTGGGCCATGTGCAGCGCGGAGGCAGCCCCTCGGCCATGGATCGCATCTGGGGCAGCCGCTGGGGGGCGGAGGCGGTGCGCCGCCTGGACCGTGGCGAGAGCGGCTTCTACCTCGGGGAAGTGGGTGGTGCCCTCGTGGCTCAGCCCATCGCCCGGGTCTTGGAGCCCCAGCCGGTGCCTCCGGGTGATCTCGGCCGGTTGGTCACGACGCTGGCGCGGTAGGTCATGGGAAATTGTCCGGAGGTGAATCCCCGGTTTGCCCGCCCCCTGGCGGTCTGGAAGGAGGCTTGATGTCGGGCACGCATGGTCATCAGTCCTTAGTCGCGGTCGTTATGGCCGGTGGGCGGGGCACCCGGTTCTGGCCCCGCAGCCGCAACGCGCGGCCCAAGCAGTTCCTGGCCATCGTGGGGACGGAGACCCTGCTGCACCAGACCGTCCGCCGCCTGGACGGCCACGTCAGCCCCGAGCGCATCTTCGTGGTCACCACGGAGGACCTGGCCGAGGAGACCCGGCGCATGCTGCCGGAGTTGCCTCCGGAGAACGTCCTCGTGGAGCCCGAGGGCCGCAATACCGCGCCCTGTCTGGCCCTGGCCCTCGTCGAGATCGAGAAGAAGTTTCCCGAGGGCGTCATGGCGGTGCTCTCCGCGGACCACTGGATCGGGGACCGGGAGCTCTTCCTGGAGGACCTCGACCTCGCCGTGAAGCATGCGGCCTGGGAGCGTGAGCTGGTCACCTTCGGCATCAAGCCCACCTACCCGGAGACCGGCTACGGCTACATCGAATCCGAAGGCCACGGCCCCGTGCTGAAGGTGCGGGCCTTCCGCGAGAAGCCCCCGGTCGAAGTGGCTGTGCAGTACCTAGAATCCGGCCGCCACTACTGGAACGCTGGCATGTTCGTCTGGACCCTGGCGGATTTTCGGGAAGGCCTGCAGAAGCACGCGCCGGAGGTGCTGGCGCCCCTCGACGCCTGGATGGAGGCCGGGGGCGATCCTGCCACCCTGGCCGCCGCCTACCGTCAGCTGCCCAAGCTGGCCATCGACGTGGCCCTCATGGAGAAGGCCGAGACGGTCGCCGTGGTGCCCACGCGCTTCCGCTGGTCGGACGTGGGTTCCTGGCCGGCCGCCATCGAGTTCCAGGAGACGGACTCCGAAGGCAACGTGAGCGTGGGCGAGACACTGCTTCTGGATACCCGGAACAGCGCCTTCTTCGGCGGAAGCCGCCTCATCGCCGCCAGCGGCGTGGATGATCTCATCGTGGTGGATGCCGAGGACGCCCTCCTCATCTGCCGCCGGGACCGCGCCCAAACCGTCAAACAGATCGTGGAGCGGCTCAAGGCCGAGGGGCGGGAAGATCTGCTCTAGGCCTCCAGGCTGGAGGACAGGGCCTTCGCGGCGAAGCCCTGCGGGCCACGCCATGGGTATCCTTTGCCCGCCGCAATGCTCTTGCGTTCGCGAATCCGATGGAGAAGGCCGGGCCAAAGGACAGATAAGGTGCGCCCGCAGGGCGCCACGGGGATCAGTACCTCCGGACTCCAGACTGAAGGCAGTAAACTAGCCCCATGGACAAGCCAACGACCCTCCACGTCGAAAAACCCTGGGGCTCCTTCGACCAGTACGCCCTCAACACACCGTGCACGGTGAAGATCCTCACCTGCAATCCGGGCCAGAAGCTGAGCCTCCAGCGGCACAGCCACCGCGGCGAGCTCTGGGTGGCCCTGGATCCGGGCGTGGTGGTGGACCGGGAGGGTGAGGAACTGCGGCCGGCTGTCGGTGACGAGATCTGGCTGCCCCTGGGGAGCACCCACCGCCTCCGCTGCGATGCCGGAACGCCCCACCCTGTGCGCGTGCTGGAGGTCAGTCTGGGCACCTTCGACGAGGCCGACATCGAGCGGCTGCAGGATGACTACGGGCGCCGCTGATGCGCCTGCTTCCACCTCCGGCCCTGCTGCTGGCCGCCGTCGTGCCGGCCCTGGCCCAGAGTGGGGAGGAGATCCTGGCGCGGGTGGATCGCCTGCGTCATCCCTGGCCCAGCTTCACCATGGAACTCACGCTGAAGGCCCCGGGGGTGTCCCAGCTGTGGAAGGTGTCGGCGCGGGAGAACGGCGACGCGAGGCTGGATGGCCTCTCCAAGAAGGAAAAGGGCCGGGCCGTGCTGCTCAAGGGCGACCAGATGTGGCTGCTGCTGCCAGGTACCAAGCGCCCTCTGAAGGTCACTCCCCAGCAGCGCCTGATGGGGCCTGCGGCGGGCGGGGATGTGGCCCGCACGCGCTTCCGCGAGGACTACACCGTGGAGACCCTGGCCGAGGAGAGCCTCGATGGGCGGGCCTCCTGGCGGCTGGAACTTGCGGCCAGGCGCCCCGCGCTGAGTGCGCGCAAGGTCATCCTCTGGGTGGCGAAGGAGGGGACTCTGCCCCTCAAGGCCGAGTTCCGCCTGGCCTCCGGGAAGGTGCAGCGCACCGCCCTGTTCGGGGCGCCTGTGGAGAGCCATGGGCAGCCCGTGCTCTCAAAGATGGTGATCGAGGAGCCATCAGGAGGACGAGCGGAGCTCTTATTTGGAAACTGGGGAAAGGGTGGCGTGGACGCGACCGCCTTCGAGCTGCCGGAGCCGGATCGGTGATAGACTCGCCAGCGAGGTGCCCGCAAGGGCTTCCCGCCACCAATCATCCCACCACTTGACACCAGTCCCATCTGTGGGACTCCCGCTCAACCACCCCACCACTCGAAATCCTGCCAAACCCTCTCCTAAGCGCCCCGCGCCGCGCTTCTTTTATGCTGCCCGGAGGCTCCGACTCCGCGAGAAGGAGCAGGGGCCCGGCCCTCAGGCGGAGGGCGCGCCCCCGCAGAGGCTCGGTCAGGCGGCGGGTGGTACGCGCCTCCAGATATCGCCACGCGGTGGGGCGCGTGGTCCTGGAGCCTCTTCCCCGGGCCCGCGCTCGACCCGGCGAAGCCTTGTCTCGCTTGGTACACTCCGCTGTTGGTCGCGACAGGTGGGAGGCTCCGTCGCGGCGATGACGGAGCAGGGCTAGTGCTTGGCCGGTTCCGGCTTGGCGTTGGCCGCGGCCTTCCGGTCCGCTTCCCTCGGCTGGGCTTTGTGGTGCTTGTTCTCGACAGCCTCGGTGGCGGCGGAGACCACGATGATGGAGATGCGGCGGTTCTGGGGATCCTTGGGATCCTTGCCCTCGATGGGGATGGTGTCGGCGTAGCCGGTGACGCGGCGGACCTGGCCCGGGCGGAGGCCCCCGGCGGCGCTTTCCATCACCCGCCGGGCGGCGTTGGCCCGCTCGGAGCTGAGCTCCCAGTTGGTGCGGCCGTTGCTGGAGAACTGCGCGGCATCCGTATGGCCCCCGATCACCACCCGGTTGGGCAGCTTGCCCAGTTCCTTGGCGATCTCCTTGAGGATGGACAGGGTGTAGCTCTTGAGGGTGGCGCTGCCGGAATCGAAGAGCACCTGGGCCGCCTTGTCCTGGATCTGGATGCGCAGGCCCTCGTCGGTGAAGTCCATGGTGATCTGGTCCTGGAAGGCCTGGAGCAGCTCGTCTTGCTGGAAGGCCTTCTCGATGGCCTCGGCGGTGGCCTCCATGGCCTGCTTCTCCTCTTCGGCGGCACCCGGCATCTCCGAGGCCGTGTCGGTGCCGCCATCGCCATCCGGCCCGGGCGCCATGCCCCGCCCCCCGGGCAGGATGCCCTTGCCGTGGTTGGCCAGGATCTCCTTGCCGCGCTCACTGTTGAAGAAGTTGGCATCCTGGAACATGCCCGCGATGCCGGCCTTGGTGTTCTTGTCCGCGCTGTTCAACAGCCACATCAGCAGGAAGAAGGCCATCATCGCCGTCACCAGGTCGGCATAGGCCACCTTCCAGGCCCCGCCATGGGCGGCGGCGTGCCCGCCCTTCTTCTTGACGAACTTTATTTTGACTTCGGCTTGCTGTTGATCAGCCATCGGTCATCACCTCGGCTTGATCTGCCGCACCACTTCCTCCAACTCGCCCGAGCCTGGCCGTTCCGTGGAGGGGATGTTGCGCCGGGCGAACTCCACGGCGGTGATGGGGGCGGCGCCATTGCCGAAACTGGTGAGGCCCGCGCGGATGCAGTTGAAGTAGTAGCCCTCGACGGCATTCACGGCATCGATGTTCTTGGCCAGGGGCTGGAACACGCCGTAGGCCAGCAGGATGCCCAGGAAGGTGCCCACCAGGGCCGCGCCGACCTTGCCGCCGATGATGTTGGGCGGCTGGTCCAGGAAGCCCATGGTGATGACCACGCCCATGACGCAGGCCACGATGCCGAAGGCGGGGAAGGCGTCGGCCAGGGCACCCATGGCGGCGCCGGGAGCGGCGTTCTCCGCGTGGTGGACGTCCAGCTCCGCGTCCATGACCATGTCGATCTCATCCATCTTGGCGCTGCCGTTGATGAGCAGCTTCATGGAGTCGCAGAAGAAATCCAGGGCGTGGTGGTTGTGAGTGAAGGTCTCGTATTTCTTGAAGATGGCTGAATTGTGCGGATCGTTGACATCCTGCTCCAGGGCCAGCAGGCCACCCTTCTTGATGTTCACGTAGACCTCGTACTGCATCATGAGGACTTCCATGTACACGGCCTTGGTGTAGGGGCTGCCCTTGATGGGCTTCATGATGTCCGCGGCCACCCGCTTGATGACGTTCAGAGGGTTGGCAGCCAGGAAGGCCCCGATTCCGGCGCCGAAGATGATGAGCCCTTCCGCCGGCAGGGGATGCAGCAGCGTGGGGATGCTGCCGCCCTCCATCAGGTATCCCCCGATGACCGCGACGAAGACCACCACCAAGCCGATGATGAAGAACATGCTGCAACTCCTGCCGTTTTCATCGGTCAGCAGGACCCGGGCCTGAATTCTGGACGGGAAATGGTCCAGCTCCGCTGGCACAATGAAAGCATTGGGAGGATTTATGACCGCCGCACCGGCCCTCGGGCCCGTTGGTAGCTACGTGAAGCAGCATTTCCGGCACTTCAACGCCGCGGCCCTGGTCGACGCCGCCGAGGGCTACCGGGCCTACCTGGCCCAGGGGGGCAAGATGATGGTCACCCTGGCGGGGGCCATGAGCACCGCCGAACTGGGCCTCTCCTTTGCCGAGATGATCCGCCAGGACAAGGTGCACCTCATCGTCTGCACCGGCGCCAACCTGGAGGAGGACATCTTCAACCTGGTGGCCCACGACTTCTACGAGCGGGTGCCCCACTACCGGGACCTCACCCCCCAGGACGAGGCGGAACTGCTCGGCCGCCACATGAACCGCGTGACCGACACCTGCATCCCCGAGATGGAGGCCATGCGCCGCATGGAGAAGGCCATGCTCGAGGTGTGGATGGAGGCCGACCAGGCTGGCCAACACTACTTCCCCCACGAGTTCTTCCAGCAGGTGCTGAAGTCCGGTGTCCTGAAGCCCTACCAGATCGATCCGAAGCATTCCTGGATGCTGGCGGCCCTCGAGAAGAACGTGCCCATCGTGGTCCCGGGCTGGGAGGACAGCACCCTGGGCAACATGTACGCCGCCGCCGTCATCCGGGGCGACGTGAAGAACGTCCACACGGTGCGCACCGGCATCGAATACATGACCTGGCTGGCCCAGCACTACCAGGAGGTCACCAAGACCTCGACCCTGGGCATGTTCCAGATCGGCGGCGGCATCGCGGGTGATTTCCCCATCTGCGTGGTGCCCATGCTCCACCAGGATCTGGAACTGACCGAAGTGCCGCTCTGGGGCTACTTCTGCCAGATCAGCGACTCCACCACCAGCTACGGTTCCTATTCCGGGCGCCGTGCCCAACGAGAAGATCACCTGGGGCAAGCTGGGCATCGACACGCCCAAGTTCATCGTCGAATCCGACGCCACCATCGTGGCGCCCTTGATCTTCGCCTATCTGCTGGGCTGGTAGCTACAGCTCGAAGACCAGCAACCGCGCCCCCTCGCGCCCTTTCACCGGGATCACGCGGTGGGGCGTTTCGTTGGGCACCTCGAAGCTGTGGCTGATGAAGCGGGTTCCAGGCGGCATCTCCCGGCGCGCCTTGGCCCAGAGGGCGGGCATGGGCACCGGGGAGAGGAAGGCGTAGGCCACGTCGAAGCCGGCGAGCTCCGTGCGCCAGAGGCTGCCTAGGCGGATGCTTGCGTTCCTCAGGGGCAGGCAGCGCAGCCAGGCCACCAGCCAGGTGAAGGGCGAGGCCTCCACGCCGAAGAACATCGAGTCGGGCCGCACCCTGGCGAGATGCGCCACCGGCCCACCGAAGCCGCAACCCAGGTCCACGAAGCGCAGGTCAGGCCGATCCGGCAGCAGGTCCTCCAGCTTCTCCCAGGCATCCTCGCTGGCGTGGTAGAGCGGCACGCGGGTGAGCAGCCCGCCGCCGAACACCAGGGCCAGCCCGAGGAACAGCAGGAGGTAGACCCAACTGGGGATTGGTACGCCCCACAAGGCCCGCACCAGAAAGGGCAGGGCCGCCTGCATGACCCCCCAGCGTGGGCCGAGGTCCAGCCAGCGGGAGAGGAACACCGCCAGCACCGCCTGGAGCAGCACCCAAACCAGGGCCGGGAAGCGCAGGCCCAGTCTCACCAGGACCACCAGCGCCGCAAACGCCAGGGCCTGCGCCAGGAGGGCGCGGAGGACCGGAGGCAGGCGGCGGAGCAGGGACATGCCCCTATCCTAGACGGATGACCCTCGGCCGCTTCGCCCCTTCGCCCACCGGCGTGCTCCACCTGGGCAACCTGCGCACGGCCCTGGCCTCGTGGCTGTCCGCGCGGAGGGCGGGCGGGCGCTGGATCGTGCGCATGGAGGACGTGGATGGCCCCCGCTGCCGCCGGGACCTGGGCGAGGATCAGCTGCGGGATCTGGCGGCTCTGGGCCTGGAGTCCGACGCAACCGTGCTCTGGCAATCCGACCGCTCCGCCGCCTACCGGGAGGCCCTGGCCGCCCTGCATCGCGCGAGCCGCCTGTACCCCTGCCGCTGCACCCGGAAGGACCTGCAGCTGCTGGCCTCCGCGCCACACACGGAGGATGGCCTGCGCCCCTATCCGGGCCGCTGTCGGGGGCGGGTCTGGGAGGGGTTCGAGGCCGTGAGCGCGGGTTCATCCCGCGCGAGTGGCGGGGGCTTGGGAGGACATCCCGAACAGAGCGAGCAGGCGGTCCCACCGGACGGTTTTGTTGCGTTGCGCCTGTGCCTTCCCGATGGCGCCGTGGCCTGGGAGGACCGCCTGCTGGGGCCCCAGGTGGATGATCCAGCCACCCTTACCGGCGATCCGCTGCTGTTCCGGCGGGACGGCTGCTTCGCCTACCACCTGGCCGTGGTGACGGATGACGGCGCCCAGGGCGTGACCGAAGTGGTGCGCGGGGCCGACCTCCGCTCCGTCACCGCCACCCAGATCCGCCTGCAGGAGGCCCTGGGCCTGCCTCGACCTTCCTACGCTCACCTCGGCATGGTGGCGGCCCCTGACGGCAGCCGCCTCGGGAAGCGGGCCGGGGCCCTAGGACTGGCGGCCCTGGTGTCTCGCGGGATTCCGTCGGAGGAGATCATCGGCTGGCTGGGCTGGAGCCTGGGTTGCCTCGGCCGACCCGAGCCATGCGCGGCGGCAGACCTGATCCAGGGCTTCGACTGGACCCAGGTGCCCACGGAGGAGGTGCGGGTTCCGGCGGTCTGGACCTAGCGGGAGGCCTCCATCCGCTTCAGCTCGGTCCACAGCCAGTCCCGGGCCGGGACCGTGCGGCCGTCCTGGAGCCGGATCTCATAGGGCCTGCCGCTCAGGCTGCTGCCGCTGGCGCAGTACTGGATGAACTCCGGGGCCGTCTTCACCCGGCGGCCGGCATTCTTCCACTTCAGGCGGAGGTGGTCGGCCGCTTCCTTCGGTGCGTGCTCGGTCCCATTGCGGATGAAGACGGCCCCCTGGAGGTCGGCCACGGCCTGGATCAGGGCCTCGATCTTCCGGGCTTCGGGGATCGGGGCAGGGGCGGCGAGGAGGAGAACCGGGATCATGCCTCCAGCATGGCAGGGCAGGTGTGGACCAAAGGAATCAGGAAGCCGAGGAGAGCTGAAGGGCCCAGGAAAGCGGAGCAAGAATTCAGGACCATGAAGCAGTGCGCCCTTCCTCCGCTCCTCCGCCAACCTCCGCTTATTTCAGCTTTTTGAACGCAAAAAGGACCCGGATCACCGGGGCCTTGGCGATAGGTTGTTGGTCCGTTAGACCAGCTTGTTCACGCTCTCGGTATCCCCTGCGGGGATACGCGAGACTACAAAACGAAGGACCCGGCTCTCCGGGTCCTAAGCAATGGAGTAGAGGTCCGTTAGACCAGCTTGTCCTCTCGGTCCCCCGGGATACGCGAACCCAAAAAAGGCCCGGCTCTCCGGGTCCTAAGCAATGGAGTAGAGGTCCGTTAGACCAGCTTGTTCACTTTGGCGGCGAGGCGGGACTTGGTGCGATCCGCGGCGTTCTTGTGCATCACGCCCTTGCGGCAGGCCTTGTCCACGAGACCCTGGGTCTCGGGCAGCAGCTTGGCGGCCTCGTCCTTCTTGCCACCGGCGATGAGAGCCAGGAAGCTCTTGACGGCGGTCTTCAGGGTCGAGCGGTTGCTGCGGTTGCGGAGGCGGGCCTCGGCATCGCGACGGGCCTTCTTGGCAGCAGACTTGTGATTGGCCATGTTCAGATCTCCAGCTTCCGGGGCAGTCCCCCGTACAGGGGCTTGGGGAAGCGCGAAAGACCATCCTATCGCAAACGGCCCATGGGTCAAGGGCAAAAGGCGGGGCTCAGGGGTCATTCGACCCCTTCCGGCGGGGGCCTCCCTCGGCCATCCTGATCGGAGGCGAATGGCCTCCCGGGAAGGGTGGGTTCATGCCGCAGCTGAAACTGGAGTCCGTCGCAGAGATGGCGGCGAAGGCGAAAGCCGTTCGCCGAGATGTGCTGTTGCAGGTCTACAAGGCCCAGAGCGGCCACCCCGGCGGCAGCCTCAGCTGGACCGACATCGGGGTTGCACTCTATTACCACGAGATGACGGTCTTCCCCGAGGATCCCACGAACCCCGCCCGCGACCGCTTCGTGCTCTCCAAGGGGCATGCCTGCCCGGCCCAGTACGCCATCCTCGCTGACCAGGGCTTCTTCCCCAAGGCCTGGCTGGAGACCTTCCGCCAGTACCCCACCAAGCTCCAGGGCCATGCCGAGAACCACTACACGCCGGGCGTGGAGGTGACCACGGGCAGCCTGGGCCAGGGCCTGCCTCAGGCCGTGGGCATCGCCATCGGCCTGAAGGTCCAGTTGTCCGCCAGCCGCGTCTACTGTGTGGTGGGCGACGGCGAGAGCCAGGAGGGCGTGATCTGGGAGGCGGCCATGGCGGCGCCTCACCACAAGCTCGACAACCTCTGCGTCTTCCACGACCTCAACGGCCTGCAGATCGACGGCGACGTGAAGAAGGTGATGAACATCAACCCGGTCCCCGACAAGTGGCGCGCCTTCGGGTGGGCCGTGAAGGAGATCGACGGCCACGACTTCACCCAGATCCTGGAGGCCCTGGCCTGGGCCCGCACCATCCAGGGCCAGCCCGCGATGATCTGCGCCCGTACTGTGAAGGGCAAGGGCGTGAGCTTCATGGAGAACAACGCGGGCTGGCACGGCGTAGCCCCCAAGACGGACGAGTACGAGAAGGCCTTGGCTGAGCTGGCGGACTGAGGACTGAATGGAAATCCTGCGGCAAACCTTCGAACAGCAGCTGGCGGCGGCTCTGCCCGGCGTGGACATTACGCTGGAGCGGCCCAGGTCCGGCGAGCTGGGCGACCTGGCCTTCCCCTGCTTCCGGGCCGCCAAGCAGCTGGGGAAGAACCCCGTGCAGCTGTCCCAGGAGCTGGCAGCCTCCCTGTCCATCGAAGGCGGCACCCTGGTGGCCGCCGGCCCCTATCTGAACCTGAATCTGGCCCCGGAAGCCCGGGCCAAGGCTGTGCTGGGCGCCATCCTGGAAGCCCCGGCCGACCGGCCCTACGGTTCCCGTGGGACCAACGGCAGGAAGGTGATCGTCGAGTACAGCTCGCCGAACATCGCCAAGCTCTTCACCATTGGCCACCTGCGCTCCACCATGATCGGCCACGCCCTGGCCCAGACCCACCAGTTCCTGGGCTACGAGGTGACCCGCCTCAACCACCTGGGCGACTGGGGCACCCAGTTCGGCACCCTGCTGGCGGCCTACACCCGCTGGGCTCAGGACGGGAACACCGACCTGGAGCAGGACTTCGACTGGGCCGAGCCCGCGCCCGACAAGCGCCGTACGCCGCTGTTCCGCCTCTTCCAGCTCTACGTGCGCTTCCATGCCGAAGAAGAGAATGATCCCGCCATGCGCGACGAGGCCCGGGGCTGGTTCAAGCGCCTGGAAGCCGGCGATGCCGAAGCCCGGCGCCTCTGGAGCTGGTTCCGGAAGATCTCGCTGAAGGAATTCCAGCGCATCTACGACCGCCTGGGCGTGAGCTTCGACACCCTGGAGCAGGGCGAAGCCTTCTACGAAGACCAGCTGGTCCCCACCATGGATCGGCTGGAGCAGGCCGGCCTGCTGGTGGAGGGCGACAAGGGCGCCCGCATCATCAATCTGGAGGACGTGGGCATCAGCACGCCCTGCCTCGTCCAGAAGGGCGACGGCACCAGCATCTACGCCACCCGTGATCTCGCGGCGGCGCTGTACCGGAAGCAGGCCTACGGCTTCGACCGCTGCCTCTACGTGGTGGGCACGGACCAGGTGCTGCACTTCCAGCAGATTTTCGCGGTGCTGGACAAGCTCGATCCCTGGTTCCAGGGCCGCATGCTGCACACGCCCTTCGGCATGGTGAAGCTGCCCGAGGGCAAGATGAGCACCCGCAAGGGCAATGTCATCTTCCTGGAGGACGTGCTGGACGAGGCCCGCGAGCGCGTGGCCGCCATCATCGAGGAGAAGAACCCCGACCTGAAGGACAAGGCCGAGGTCTCCGAGATGCTGGGCATGGGCGCCGTGGTGTTCTTCGACGCCATGAACGACCGCGTGAAGCCCATCACCTTCACCTGGGATCGCGTCATCGCTCTGGACGGCGACACCGGGCCCTACGTGCAGTACGCCCACGCCCGCATCCTGAGCGTGCTGCGCAAGGCCGGCGGCGACTGGGCCGCCAAGGCCCAGGCCGGCGCCCCGCTCGGCCCCGTGCTGCCCTTCGAGGCGATGGTTCTGCCCGCCGATCTCTCCGGCCTGCGGGCCCCGGAGGCGCAGGCCCTGCTCTTCGAGCTGGCCGGCCTGCCCCAGGCGGTCGCCGCCGTGGCCGATGGTTGCATGGCCACGCCGCTGGCGCGCCAGCTGGTGGCCGTGGCCCGCTCCTTCAGCGGCTACTACACGAACTGCCCCATTCTTGCCCCGGAGAACACGCCCGAAGTGCGCGACGCCCGCCTCGCCCTGTGCGTGGCCACGGCCCGCGCCCTTCGCCAGGGCCTGTTCCTCATGGGCATCCAGGCCCCCGAAGAAATGTAGGAGTTCCGATGACCAAGTATGTGTTCGTGACCGGTGGTGTGCTGAGTTCCCTGGGGAAGGGCATCGCGGCGGCGAGCCTCGGCGCGCTGCTGGAGGCCCGTGGCCTCAAGGTCACGCTCATGAAGATGGATCCCTACCTCAACGTGGATCCCGGCACCATGTCGCCCTTCCAGCACGGCGAGGTCTTCGTCACGGACGACGGCGCCGAGACCGACCTGGACCTGGGCCACTACGAGCGCTTCACCTCCGTGCCCACCACCCAGAACCACACCATCACCACGGGCCGCATCTACAACACCGTGATCCAGAAGGAGCGCCGCGGCGACTACCTGGGCAAGACCGTGCAGGTGATCCCGCACATCACGGACGAGATCAAGGGCGTGATGAAGAAGGTCGCCAAGGACATGGACGTGGTGATCGTGGAGATCGGCGGCACCGTGGGCGACATCGAGAGCCAGCCGTTCCTCGAGGCCATCCGCCAGTTCAAGCTGGAGGCGGGCCTGGGCAATGCCATCAACATGCACCTCACCTACGTGCCCTACATCAAGACCGCGGGAGAGCTGAAGTCCAAGCCCACCCAGCACAGCGTGAAGGAGTTGCGGGCCCTGGGCATCCAGCCGGACGTGCTGCTCTGTCGCGCTGACGTGGACATCCCCCGGGACCTGAAGGACAAGATCGCCCTGTTCTGCTCCGTGACGCAGGATGCCGTGTTCAGTGGCCGCGATGCCCACTCCATCTACGAAGTGCCCCTGAACCTGCACCTCGAGGGGCTGGACACCAAGGTGGCGGCGCTGCTGGGGCTCGGGGAGAAGACGCCCGATCTCAGCGCGTGGCAGAACCTGCTCCACCGCATCCGCAACCCCAAGGGCAGCGTGCGCATTGCCGTGGTGGGCAAGTACGTGGAGTTCAAGGAGAGCTACAAGAGCCTCATCGAGGCCCTGCATCACGCGGGCTACGGCCTGGAGACCCAGGTCGACCTCAAGTGGATCGAGGCGGAGGAGCTGGAGGACCAGGATCCGGCGGGCTTCCTCCAGGACTGCCACGGCATCCTGGTACCGGGCGGCTTCGGGGTGCGCGGGACCCGCGGCATGATCAAGTCCATCCAGTACGCCCGGGAGCAGCGCATCCCCTTCTTCGGCATCTGCCTCGGCATGCAGATGGCCTCCGTGGAGTTCGCCCGGAACGTGGTGGGCCTCGAGGGAGCGGATTCCACGGAGTTCGACGACGCGCCCAAGCACCGGGTCATCTTCAAGCTGCGCGAACTCGTGGATGTGGAGGAACTGGGCGGGACCATGCGCCTGGGCGCCTACCCCTGCCGCCTTGCTGCGGAGAGCCAGGCCGCCAAGGCCTACCGCGGCACCGACATCAGCGAGCGCCACCGCCACCGCTATGAGTTCAACCACGAGTACCGGAAGGCCCTGGAGGACAAGGGCCTGTGGTTCACAGGGATGAGCCCGGATGGCGTCTTCGTGGAGATCGTCGAGCTGAAGGACCACCCCTACTTCCTGGCCTGCCAGTTCCACCCCGAGTTCAAGAGCCGCCCACTGAACCCCCATCCGCTCTTCACGGCCTTCGTGAAGGCCAGCACCGACGCCCGGGGCTGAATCACGGCCGAGACCCGTTGTCGCGACAGGAGGCTTGTCGCTGGCGCGATGGCGGTTGGAGGCAACCCGAGGGGTTGACGGTGGTCCAGTGGGATTGCCCCGGTGATCACCCAGGGGGGACCTGAGAAGCATCGTAATGCGACGCAAGAGTCATCTTTGCGCTTGCCATCAAAAACGATCTAAATATCATTTATATGGACCCGGACCCTCCAGGTGGACCGGCACTCCAGGTCATTGCCAACGTCGACGGAGGAAGGATCATGCAACTTTCGGGCTTGCGGCACGGCTCCAGGCTTCTGCAGCTGGTCGAGTTCCCCACGGCGGAGTTCATCGATGGCTCCGCCACCAACCAGGACATCCAGCAGTTCCTCGAGAAGCACAAGAAGCTGGTGGTGAAGCCGGCCTTCTACGGCGGCGTGGGCAAGAAGGGAAAGGCCGGGCTGGTGCGGGTGGTGAGCACCCTCCAGGAGGCCCTCCAGGCCAAGCGGGACCTGTTCTTCGCCCAGCACGTCTACGGGAATAAGACGGTGACGGCCAATGGGGTGACCATGGAGGCCTTCGTCCCCTCCGATCTGGAGGTCTACTTCAGCATCTCCAGCTCCAGCATCCACCGCGGCCCGGTGTTCACCATCACGCCCTGGGGCGGAGTGGACATCGAGGAGCTGCCGGCGGAGAAGAAGGCCGTGGTCGAGATCGATCCCTTCATCGGGATCAACGCCTTCGAGATCACCAACGCCCTCACGGACACCGGCTGCCCCGAGGCCTTCATCTCGGCCCTGGTCCAGCACCTGCCCAAGCTGTGGGAGCTCTATGACGGCTACGGCCTGACCACCATCGAGCTCAATCCCATCCGGGTGCAGCGCAAGGGCAACCAGGTGCTGCCCGTGGCCTGCGACGTGAAGGCCAGCTTCGACCAGGACAACCCGGCCTGGAAGCGCATCGGGCTGCCGGACGCCCTCTTCCAGACGGAGACAACGGCTTTCGAGGCCGACATCAACGAGCTGCGCACTTACCAGGGCCAGAGTGACGTGCTGGAGATGAACCCCAATGGCAGCATCATCCCCTTCATGTTCGGCGGCGGAGCCAACAGCGCGGGCACGGAGACCCTGGGCGAGGCGGCCATCTTCTCGTCGGATTTCGGCGGGAATCCGCCCTACGAGAAGATCTACGAGATCAGCCGCATCGCCTTCGAGCACTGGTACGACAAGGCCAGCATGCTGCTGCTCATCGGCGGCAAGGCCAACAACACGGACATCTACGTGACCTTCAAGGGCGTGTTCGACGCCCTGCGCGATCATGTCTCCAAGGCCGGCTGGAAGCCGCTCTACGTGGTGATCGGCCGGGGCGGTCCCAACGTCGTGAAGGGCATGTTCTACGCGAAGGACATCCTGGATCGGCTGCGCTTCCCCTACAAGGTGTTCGGGCACGACACTTCCATGATCCTCACCCTGGAATACGCCAAGAAGGTGGACGAGTGGTGGCGGGCCGAAGGCGCGGAAGCCTACCGAAAGCAGGTTGAAACGCAGGTCCGGGCCTAGGAGATAGCCATGCGACGACTGAAGACGAAGCCCTTCCCCTACTACGTGGGGCTGCACTCCCTCGAGGAGCTCGTGACACGGGAGCACCGCGTCTGCGTCATGAACATCCTGGGCAGCGAAAGCCGCAAGGTGACGCCCGTGTCCCACGAGTACAGCGGCGGCAACATCGTGGCCGGCGTGCAGTACGGCCGCCGGGGCAGCCTGGACACGAAGATCGGCAGCATTCCCGTCTACCGCAGCATCCGCGAGGTCATGGAGAAGGGCATCGCCTTCGACATGGGCGTGGTCTACATTCCGCCCCAGGGCGTGTGCAAGGCCGTGTCGGAGCTGGTGACCCACAACGAGGCGCTCAAGCGCATCGTGATCGTCACCGAGAAGGTGCCGGCCCGCGACTCCCGCAACATCCGGGCCCTATGCCAGGAAGCCGGCGTGGACGTCATCGGCGCCAACTGCCTGGGCATGGCCAACGCCTGGGATCGGGTCCGCATCGGCGGCAGCCTGGGTGGCGATCACCCCGACGAGACGCTGGTGAAGGGCTCCATCGCCATCCACTCCAACTCCGGCAACTTCACCACCACCATGGCGGAATACCTGCGCACCGCGGGCTTCGGCATCAGCACTGCGGTGTCCAGCGGCAAGGACGTCTACATCCACTTCGCCCTGCCTGAGTTCCTCTACGCGGCGCAGAACGACCCCCGCACCAAGGCCGTGGTGATCTACGTCGAGCCCGGCGGCTACTACGAGAAGATGGCCCTGGACTGGATCAAGGACCGCACCTTCGGCTTCACCAAGCCGATCATCGCCTGCGTCACTGGGCGCTGGAAGAAGAACATCACGCGCGCCTGCGGGCATGCGGGCGCGCTGTCCGGCAGCGGCGACGATGCCGAGAGCAAGGAGCGCTGGTTCGACGAGTACTTCGGGGTGGACGTCTTCGATCCGAAGACCTGCCAGGTCAGCAAGCGCGGCGTGCGCGTCTCCAGCATCCAGTACATCCCGGATGCCGTGCGGGCTGTCTACGAGAAGATCGACGAGGCGCCGGATTTCCCGACCACGGGCGATCTGTCCCTGAAGCTGTGGCTGGGGGACAGCCTGGTGAAGCTGCCTCCCTCCCTGGACCTTCCGATCAGCCAGGCCCCGGCGCCCTACGACCACCAGATCATCGAGGTGAACAAGCAGGTCGGCGCCCACTACCTGCGGCAGAACATGGCCGACAAGTCCGGTGCCTCGCGGATGAGCCCGGAGACGCAGGTGGCGGAGCTGCACGGGAAGACGGTGCTGGATCTCTCCCTGCACACGCTGGAGGAAAACCTCTTCTTCTCGCTGGCCAAGGTGCTGCCGGAGAAGGCGGATGTCCCCACGCTGAACCTCATCCTGAACCTGTTCATGAAGATCGATGAGCGGCGCATGGAGCTCATCGACGTGGGGCGGGCCAACGGGTGTCTTCCCAACGCGTGCCTGGCCTCGCAGATCGCCCTGGTGGGCGACAAGGAACTGCTGGCGAAATCCCGGGACCACTCCCGGTTCATCATCGACCTCATCCGTGAGTTCGGTCTGAATGAGCACACGAAGACCTTCCCTCCGGAGCTGGACGCCTTCGTGGAGAAGCACCTGCTGAGGCCGGAGCCTTCGCGGAAGACGGATGTGTCCGAGCTGCTGTTCAAGGAGGTCAAGAAGTCCAGGAAGTCCTGCGTGGCCCTGAAGGTCTGCCAGCACATCATCGATCTGGCCGAGAAGCGCGGCCTGGAGATACGGGATACCTACGAGTTCCTGCTCGCGACCATCGCCGTCTGCGTGCTGTGGAACCCCATGCTGGAGAAGCGCATCAGCCGCCAGCTCGTGGAGGATGCGGTCACCTACTTCTACCTCATGGCCCGCGTGGTGGCGTACTCCGTGGTGAACCGGGAACACAACCCCCACTGGAAGAAGCTGGTGGACCAGAAGCTGTCCAACCTCAACCACAGCTTCACGGAGAACGCGTACAAGGTGCTCTTCGGGCACGTCCCGACGCCCCTGGAGTTGCTCGAATTCCAGACGGTACTTGGGCTGACCCTCACCAATGGACCCGGCACCCTCTCCTCCAAGGGGGCGAAGGAGAGCGTCAGCGCCCGCAATGACATCTCCATGGCCTTCGTAGGCTTCCTGGCGAACACGGGCCGCGCCCATGGCGGCAACGGCTATGAGGCCATCGAGTTCCTGCTGGAGCAGTTCCGGGGCGTGGAACTGGCCGATCCCGGCGACCCGGCCCATGGTCTCGATCTGAAGGGCATGGCCAACCGGGCCGCCCGGGCCTACGGCGCCTACAAGAAGCAGGCCCAGGAAGTGGAGGATGTGGCAGTGAAACCCATCCCCTGCATCAACCACCCGGTCTTCCGAGGCAACAAGATCAACGTGGATCCCCGCGAACAGTTCGTCTCGGGCATGCTGGCCGAGAAGGGCGTCTACAACGCCTTCTGGGAGTTCTACCGACTGCTCGTGAAGGAACTCTATGCGGAAGGCGTGACCAAGAATGTCTTCTGCGTGAACGTGGATGCCGTCCTGGCGGTGATCACGCTGAAGCTGGTGTGGAAGGACTACCAGGCTGGCCGGATCAGCCTCCGGCAGGTCCAGGAGCTGGCCTTCACCCTCTTCCTGTTCGGCCGCACCATTGGCGCTACCGCCGAGATCGCGGATCATCGGGACCGCGGGATGGACCTGGACTGCCGCACGCCGGAGCGGGACCTCACCTACGTCCTCTAGCTTGGTTGGGTACGGAAAAGGGGCGGGCCAGGCGGCCCGCCCCTTTTCCGTGGAAAAATCGCCTACCTACCGCCCTTGGTGGCCCACTCCTCGAGCATCGCCGTGGTGACGGACTTGGGGCGCTCCAGGGCGTATCCGAGGGCGCGATCCCAGGTGATGTTGGCCAGCACGCCGATGGCACGGCCCACGCCGAAGAGCACGGTGTAGAAGTCGTAGTCGGTGAGGCCGTAGTACCACTGGATGACGCCGCTCTGGGCATCCACGTTGGGCCAGGGGTTCTTGGTCTTGCCCTGCTCGGTGAGCACGCCCGGGGCCACGCGGTAGATCATGTTGACCAGCTTGAAGAGCGGGTCATTGGGCAGGTGCTTCTGGCAGAACTCCATCTGGGCGGTGTAGCGGGGGTCGGTCTTCCGCAGCACGGCGTGGCCGTAGCCGGGGATGACGTGGCCGGAATTGAGCGTGTCCCAGAGGGCCTGCTTGACGTTCTCCTCGGTGGGTTCGGCGCCAGCGAGCTTCTTCTGGAAGTCCTTGATCCAGTCCAGCACTTCCTGGTTGGCCAGGCCGTGGAGGGGGCCGGCCAGGCCGTTGAGACCGGCACTGAAGGAGTAGTAGGCATCGGACAGCGCGGAAGCCACCAGGTGGGTGGTGTGGGCGCTGACATTGCCGCTCTCGTGATCGCTGTGGAGGATGAAGTACATGCGGGACACATCGTCATAGGGCTTGGCGATGCCCATCATGTGGGCGAAGTTGGCACCGAAGTCCAAGTCGTAGTTGCCGGGGATGATGTCCCCGTTCTTGTACTTGTATCGATAGATGAAGGCGGCGATCTCCGGGAGCTTGGCCAGCAGGTCGCAGGCATCCTCGTACATCGAGTCCCAGTAGTCGTTCTTCTTGAGGCTGTGATAGAGGCTGTTGAACTTGCTCTCCTTCTGCATGGCGAGCACGGCCGTGGAGAGCATCACCATGGGGTGGCTGTCCTTGGGCAGGGCGCGCAGCACGTCGAAGACGTAGGCGGGCACCTTGGCGCGGGACTTGAAATCCTGGTGCACTTCCTCGGCTTCGGCCGCGGTGGGGATCTCGCCAGTGAGCATGAAGAACCAGAAGGACTCCACGGTCGGGTACTCGGCGCCCGGCAGCTTGGGCAGCGCAGCGAAAGTCTCGGGGATGTTCTTGCCGCGGAACCGGATGCCTTCCTGGGAGTCCAGGTAGGAGAGGTCGGTCACCAGGCACTTGATGTCCCGGGCACCGCCGATGCACTGGTCGATGGTGACCTCGTCGATGACGACCTTGCCGAACTCCTTCAGGAGCCGGGTGGTGCGGGGTCGATGCTCCTCGATCTTTTCCTTGAGACGGGTTTTGAGGGTGGTCATGGGGCGGCTCCTGTAGAAAAGGGAGGGGAAGGATGAGGTGCGCGGGGAGGGTGGAGGAGAACCGGGACGCCCTTTTAACGATGTGTCAATCATTTATGAAAGTTTGAAAATCGAACTGGCCGTTCCGGGGGGGCGTCAGGGCAGAGTATTACCATTGAGCAAAGGATGTTCCGTGACCTTGGTCAATCTATCCTTGCGGGTCCTTAAAGGGGCCGCAGGTCTCCTGGTCGGCATGATCTTGGGGATGGCAACCATTGGGCTCAGCGCCCAGGAGACCCCCCGTTCCAACCGCCTGGCCTGGTTCGAAGGTTTTCCCGAGCCCCTGCCTGAGGGTGTCCCCGAGGTGGCGCTGGAATCCACGAGCCAGATGCTCCGACCTGATCTGGAGCGGAGTGCCGATGGTCGCTCTTTCGCCCGGCTGGATGGCGAGGCCTGGCAGTTGACTGGAGACTGGGCCTTGAAGGCCGGCTCCTCCCGGTTCAATCTGCGGGCCCGGGTGGCCCACCGCTCTGGCGGCATCGCCGATCAGGCCATCTGGAACTGGCACCAGCTGTTCAACATGCCCCAGGGAGGCCGGGAGGATGCGCCGAAGAACCGGCTCGTCTACCACCTGGAGCGGGATGGCCGGGTCATCGGGGACCTCAGCCGCCCCGGCTGGGCGCTCATGGATCTGGACATCGCCTGGATTCGGCCCTTCGGTACGGCTGATGCCGGTGGAAGGGTCGGGGTCTCAGTCCAGTTGCCTACGGGACGGCAGTCTGATTTCTCCGGCAGCGGGGGCACCGATGGCCTGGCGGGAGCCGCCTTGTGGCGTCGGTTCGGGCATTGGCGGTTCTCCGGGCAGGTGGAGCGGGTGTGGCTGGGCCTTCCGAAGCACAGCCCGCTGCGCAGCGTCATGGACCAGACCTCCTTCAGCCGGGCCTGGGGCAGTCTGGGCTGGGTCGGCCGGGGGGCGGGCCTGATCTCCGGACTGGGGATCGAGGTCAGCCTCGGCTACACCGGGAGTCCCTACCGCACTGGGTTGTCCCGCCTCGATCGCGCCGGCTGGCAGCAGCACTGGACCCTCCGCCACGCACGGCTGCCCCAGTGGCGCTTCGGCTTCAGCGAGGAGGCGGGCACCTTCACGGCACCGGACCTGACGGGCTTCGTGGCCTACCGTTTTGGTGAGCGTTGATCGTCCGGTACACTACACGGTTCGTGCCGGAGTCTCCATGCAGCCCAACCAGTACCGCGATGTGCGCCTCGAGAAGCTGGCGAAGCTGAAGGCCCTTGGTGTGGAGCCCTGGCCCCGCAAGGCACAGCGCACCCACGGCATCGCCGAGCTGGCGGCGGCCTATGCCGATGCCGAGACCTGGACCAACGAGAAGCTGGAGGGCCTCGGGCTCACCGTGTCGGTCATGGGGCGGGTGCTCACCATCCGGGAGATGGGCAAGAGCGTGTTCGCCCATCTCACCGAGAATGGCGAGAAGATCCAGGGCTTCTTCCGCATGAACGACCTGACCGAGACCAGCTGGGAGACCATCAAGCTCCTCGACATGGGCGATTTCATCAGCCTCACGGGCCCGCTCATGCGCACCAAGACCGGCGAGCTGAGCGTTCGGGTGAAGGAGATCCAGTTCCTCAGCAAGGCCCTGCTGCCGCTGCCCGAGAAGTGGCACGGCCTCCAGGACAAGGAGCAGCGCTACCGCCAACGGTACCTGGATCTCATCTCGAACGCCGATGTGCTGAAGACCTTCCAGGCCCGATCACGCATCGTCAGCGCCGTGCGCCGCTTCATGGAGGAGGAGGGCTACCTCGAGGTGGAGACCCCGATGATGCAGCCCATTCCGGGCGGCGCCACGGCCCGCCCCTTCATCACCCACCACAATGCCCTGGACATGGCCCTCTACCTCCGCATCGCGCCGGAGCTCTACCTCAAGCGGCTGATCGTGGGCGGCTTCGAGAAGGTCTTCGAGATCAACCGGAACTTCCGCAACGAAGGACTCAGCGTTCGTCACAACCCCGAGTTCACCATGATGGAGTTCTACGCGGCCGGCCAGGACCTGCGGGACATGATGGCGCTGACGGAGGGCCTGATCTCCAATGTGGCCCGGACCGTGGTGGGCTCGGAATCCCTGCCCTGGGGCGAGCAGCTGATCTCCTATGCGGCGCCCTTCCGCCGCCTGACCATGAAGGACGCCATCGCCGAATTCGGCGGCATCGACCGCCACCTCCTGGAGGATGGCGACAGCGTGCGGACCCTGGCGAAGGCCGCGCACATCGAGGACGCGGACAAGAAGACGGTTGGTACGCTGCTGGGCGACCTCTTTGAGCACCACGCCGAGAAGCAGCTCATCCAGCCCACCTTCATCACGGACTACCCCATCGAGCTGTCGCCCCTCACCAAGACACTGGAGGGCGACGACCGCTTCGTGGACCGCTTCGAGCTGTTCATCGGCGGCATGGAGCTCGCTAACGCCTATTCAGAGTTGAACGATCCCATCGACCAGATGGGCCGCTTCCAGGCCCAGATGGATGAGCGCGAGGCGGGCAACGACGAGGCCATGCTGCTGGACCAGGACTTCATCACCAGCCTGGAGCACGGCTTTCCGCCCTGCGGCGGAGAAGGCATCGGCATCGACCGCCTGGTCATGCTGCTCACCGACAGCGCCAGCATCCGCGACGTCATCCTCTTCCCCCTCATGCGCCCGCTGAAGCCTCATGAGTCTGAAGAACAGGAATGACCTTTAACCACGAAGACGGAAAGACCACGAAGATGACATCACAAAATCGGTTCTCGTGGTTTTCCTGTCTTCGTGGTGAATCGCCTTCGCCCTGATGCCCGCTTCGCCGATTTGACTGCATCCCGATTGACCCGCTGCCATACTGTCTGACCGAATTTGGAGGCTCCCATGCCTGTCCCGATGCTTGAGCTCGCCCCCCAGAATGCCGCCGTCAAGGCCAAGGTCCTGGAAGGCCTTTCGGGCCTCATCGACCGCTCGGCCTTCATCCTGGGCGAGAACGTGAAGGGCCTCGAGGCGGAGATTTCCGCCTACGCCGGCGCCGCCCATGCCGTGGCCATGTCCAGCGGCACCGACGCGCAGCTGGCGGCCCTCATGGGCCTGGGCATCGGCCACGGCGACGAGGTCATCGTCCCCAGCTTCACGTTCTTCGCCACGGCGGGCGTGGTGTCGCGGCTGGGCGCCAAGCCGGTCTTCATCGACCTGGAGCCCGCCACCTTCAACGCCACCGGCGCCCTGGTGGAAGCCGCCATCACGCCCCGCACCAAGGCCATCATGCCCGTGCACCTCTTCGGCCAGCTGGCGGACATGCCCAGCATCATGGCCGTGGCCGCCAAGCACGGCCTACCGGTGGTCGAGGATGCCTGCCAGAGCCTGGGCGCCAAAGGCTGGGGCAAGTCCGCCGGCCAGTTCGGCGACATGACCGCCTACAGCTTCTATCCCACCAAGAACCTCGGCGCCTTCGGCGACGCGGGCATGACCGCCATCCGCGATGACGCGGCGCTGGCGGCCCGGGTGCGCCGCATCCGCGTGCATGGCATGGAGCCTGTCTACATGCACCACGAGGTGGGCATGAACGGACGAATGGACGAGTTCCAGGCCCTGGTGCTGCGTGCCAAGCTGCCCATGCTGGACGGCTGGCATGAGGGGCGCCGCAAGCACGCCGCCTGGTACCTGGAGCGCATGAAGGGCCTGGCCGCCGACGAGGCCGTGCTGCCCCTGGAAGTGGTGCCCGACGGCCGCCACATCTACAACCAGTTCACCATCCGCGTGAAGGGCGGCAAGCGGGATGCCCTGCAGGCCCACCTGAAGGAGCGCGGCATCGGCAGCGCCATCTACTACCCCATCTGCCTCCACGAGCAGCCCTGCTTCAAGGACCTCGGGTACAAGGCGGGCCAGCTGCCCGAATCCGAGTTGGCGGCCAAGGAAGTGCTCAGCCTTCCCGTCTATCCCGAGATGACCGAGGCCATGCGCGAGGAAGTGGCCACGGCCATCCTCGGCTTCTTCGGGAAGAAGTAGGTCGACCCGCGGACAGCACTCCTACCCGTTCTGGGAGGCCGTGGCGGCATCCACCCACACGTTCAGGGCCGCCTGGGCGCCATCGTCGACCCCCAGGAACTGGACGCCGATGCCGACCATCTCCATGGCGTCGGAGGCCGACCGGCCACCGAGGACATAGGACACGGCCGCGATGATGGGGGCCTTGGGCAGCTCCGGGTGCAGCAGCACCAGGTTTTCCAGGACCGCGCCCCGCTCGAAGAGGCGGGCATCCCGGGCGCCCACCAGGGCGAAGCAGCCCCCAGGGCTCAGGTTGGTGATGCGCACGTCCTGGTAGGCATGTCCCTTCAGCAGGAAGGAGATGCTGAACTCCGGGCCGACGATGATGCGTCGCGTGTCGCGTCGATCGGCGTAGGTGCTCATCTGGGCTCCAGGGAACGGGAAATCCTTGCTTGGGTATCGTCTGATCCCAGGATAAACTGGATTTTCTGATCGGCCTGAACCCACCGGGGGACAGGGCGGGTTCCCAAGAGCCCGGCCCTGACGGCGCATGACGCCGTCTCACCCAAGCGGGGACAACGCGAGCTTCCTGCGCTGGCCGTGCCCAACTCAATCCTCTCCTGGGAGACCCCATGGAAATCCTTCTGATCGAAAACGTCCCTCATCTGGGCGTCCGCGGCGATGTCGTGAACGTCAAGGACGGCTATGCCCGCAACTTCCTGCTGCCGCGCAAGCTGGCCCTGCCCGTCACCGCCGGCAACAAGCGCCAGATCGAGCTCGAGAAGGTCCGCGCCGAGAAGCTCCGCGCCAAGGAACTGGCCGACGCCAAGAGCCTGGCCGAGAAGCTGGAAGCCATCAGCCTCGCCGTGGCCAAGAAGGCCGGCGAAAATGGCCACCTCTTCGGTTCCGTCACCAATGCCGACGTGGCCGAGCTCTTCAAGGGCAAGGGCTTCACGCTCGACCGCCGCGACATCACCGTGCCCCACATCAAGGACGCTGGCACCTACGTGGTCGATGTCCGCCTCTACAGCGGGGTCCACGCCAAGGTCAACCTCGAGGTCAGCGCCGCCGCGGCTGCTGAGTAGCCCACCGTCCACCCCATCCCATCGTTGGCCGGCCCCTGCGGGGCAGCTGGTCATCCAGGCCTTTCCGCGCCGCCGGGAAGCCTGCCACCCATTCCAAGGAGTCCATTCATGGCCAAGAGCACCTCCAAGCCCGATACCCTCGGCATCGCCGAACTCGCCGCCAACCTCGCCGAGGCCCAGGACCTGTCCAAGGCCCGTGCCAAGTCCATCCTGGACGGCGTCCGCGACCACATCGTCGAGACCCTCCTCTCCGGCAACCGCGTGAACCTCTTCGGCCTCGGCACCTTCGAAGTGCGCGCGACCAAGGAGAAGATGGGCCGCAACCCCAAGACCGGCGAGAGCATCAAGATCCCCGCCGGCCGCAAGGTGGTCTTCAAGACCGCGAAGGGTCTCAAGGACCAGATGTAAGGATTGTCAGAGCAGGGCACAGAAGGCCGCCGAATGGCGGCCTTCGTCGTTTTGGGAAAGACCACCTTCCGGCCATGCAAAGTCGTCTTCACCATCCGACTGCAGCCGTAGGCGGAAGGAGGATAGGGCCGCATCGGCGCCGCCGATGGCGGGGGCGAAGCCCCGAGGGCCGGAGGCCCGAGCCAAGACTGCGAAGGGGCTCAAGGATCAGATGTAAGTCTGGTCGTACCCCCGCCTTTCGTGGGGAGCTGACATCAGGCCGCCGGAAGGCGGCCTGATGCATTTCAAGGCAACATGAACTCATGCCTTCGCTTGTCTACCTCCATGGCTTCTCCTCGTCCCCCGGGGGCAACAAGGGGACCTTCGTTCGACGCTGGGCGGAGGAGCGGGGCATCCCCTTCCATGCCCCCGACCTGAACCTGCCCACCTTCGAGACGCTCACCCTGACGGCCCAGGTGGTCGCCGTGGAGACACTGCTTCGGAAGGTGCCAGGACCTCCTGTACTCGTGGGCAGTTCCCTCGGGGGCTTCGTCGCCACGGCAGTGGCCCACCGCGGCGCGGCGCTCCGGTCCATGCTCCTGCTGGCCCCCGCCATCCACTTCGCCAGACGACGCATGACCAGCGCCCTCTGGGCCACCTACCGCGAGCGGGGAGAGCTGGAGGTCTTCCACCACGGCATGGGAAGGCCCCTGCGCCTCGGGCCGGAACTGCTGCGGGACCTCTCGAATTGGATGGATGACGACGCCTGGCGCATGCCGGTGCCCACGGCGATCCTCCATGGTCGCGACGACGAGGCTGTACCGCTGGCGGAAAGCGAGGCGTATCGGGAGCGGAACCCGGGGGCGGTGCTGCATGTCCTCGAGGACGACCATGGCCTGCTGAAGCCTGCCTCCCTCGAGTGTCTGCAAGAGGAACTGGAGTCGGCATTCCGCTGAGGGCCGCTCAGGAGCCGAACTCCGCGGGGCTCAGTCCCTGCAGGTACCGCGTCAGCAGTCGCTGCTTTTCGTGGCCGGCCTTCACCTTCTTCTGGTAGATGGAGAAGCGGTCCTCGGTGGGGCGGATGGCGGGGAAGAGGGCCACGAGATCGCCGCGCCGGAGCTCACCCAGCACGCTGTAGCGGGGCACCAGCAGGGCCCCCATGCCCTCGACGGCGGCATGGATCATGGCGCGGATGTGGTCCACGGCGATGATCCGGTCCAGCTGCGGCTGCTCATGGTCCGGCACGGCCATGAGGAAGCGGTTCCACCAGGCGCCGGCCTTGTCCAGGGAGAGGACCGGCCCCCGGGATAGGTCCGCCGGCACGCGCAGCCGGTGCGCCTTCCGGAAGGCCTTCGAGCAGGCCACCACGTAGGTCTCCCGGAACAGGGGCGACTTCTTCAGCGCGGGGAGGGGGTGCTCCTGGCAGTCGATGATCAGGTCGAGGTCGTCCCGCAGCAATGGACCCAGCAGGTCATGGCTCAGGGTGAAGTCGATCTCCAGGCCGGGGTTCGCGGCCAGGAATGGCTGCATGTGCTTCATGAGGATGCTGCTGCCGAACTCCACGGTGGTGCCCACGCGGAGGCGGCCCATGCCGAGGGACCGGTGCCGGCGCAGGTCGTCGACGGCCGCGTCCAGGGTGGCGAAGACCTGTTCGCAGGCCAGGTAGAGCCGGCGGCCCTCCTCGGTCAGGCCCAGCTCCCGGCCCCGGCGGGCCAGGAGGGGGACGCCGGCCAGGTCCTCCAGCTTGGCCATGGCGTGGCTGACGGCGGACTGGGTCCTGTTCAGCTTCCGGGCACAGGCGGTGAAGCCGCCCGTCTGGGCCAGGGTGTAGAAGGTGCGCAGCTGGGGCAGGTCGAGCAGGGCGTCCATGATCATGAATCATATTCATGTTGATCGTGAATCGAATGAATTTCTTAATTGAAACAAAATTAGTTACAAATGGAACCAGGAGGATGACCATGCAGAAAGTCCTGAAGTCCCTGGGCATTTCGGATGTGAATGCCGGCGGGTTCGCCGGCGAGTGGGTGGGCGGCGGCAAGGCCCAGACCGTGGTCTCGCCGATCAACGGCGAGACCTTGGCCACGGTCGCCAACGTCACTCCCCAGGAGTTCGATGCCATCCTGGCCAAGAGCCACGCGGCCTTCGCTGTCTGGAAGCTGGTGCCCGCCCCCAAGCGCGGCGAGGTGGTGAAGGCCATCGGCGATGAACTGCGCCGGAACAAGGCGGCCCTGGCCGAGCTGGTCACCCTCGAGATGGGCAAGACGCTCCGGGAAGGCCTGGGCGAGGTCCAGGAGATGATCGACATCTGCGACTTCGCCGTGGGGCTCTCCCGCCAGCTCTACGGGCTCACCATGCCCAGCGAGCGGCGCGGCCATCGGCTGCAGGAGCAGTGGCATCCCCTGGGCGTGGTGGGCGTCATCACCGCCTTCAACTTCCCCGTGGCCGTGTGGAGCTGGAACACCGCCATCGCCCTGGTCTGCGGCGACACCATCCTGTGGAAGCCCTCCTCCAAGACGCCGCTCACGGCCATCGCCTGCACGAAGATCGCCGAGAAGGTGCTCCGCGACTTCGGCTTCGATCCCGCCATCTGCAGCCTGGCCATCGGCCGGGGCAGCGACATCGGCGACCTCATCAACACCGACCCGCGGGTGGCCCTGGTGTCCTACACCGGCTCGGTGCCCGGTGGCCGGCATGTGGGCAAGCTGGTGCAGGAGCGCTTCGGCAAGCACATCCTGGAGCTGGGCGGCAACAACGCGGTCATCGTGAGCGAGAAGGGGGATCTGGAGATCGCCCTGCGCGCCATCTACTTCGGCGCCATCGGCACCTCGGGCCAGCGCTGCACCTCCACCCGTCGCGTCATCGTCCACGAGTCCATCTACCCGGCCTTCACGGAGCGGCTCCAGGCGCTCTACCGCCAGACGCGCATCGGCGATCCCCGCCTCCACGAGAACCTCATGGGCCCCCTGGTGGACGCCCAGGCCGTGGCCACCATGCTGGAGGCCATCGGCAAGGTGCAGGCCGAGGGCGGCAAGGTGCTGCTGGGCGGTGAGCGCCTGCCCCAGGCCGGCGGCTGCTACATCACGCCCTGCATCGTGGAAGTGCCGGGCAACATCCCCATGGTGCAGGAGGAGACCTTCGCGCCGGTGCTCTACCTCATGAAGTACAAGACCTTCGAGGAGGCCATCGCCCTCCAGAATGGCGTGCCCCAGGGCCTCTCCAGTGCCGTCATCACCAACGACCAGCGGGAGAGCGAGCTGTTCCTCTCCGTGGCGGGCAGCGACTGCGGCATCGCCAATGTGAACACGGGCACCAGCGGCGCGGAGATCGGCGGCGCCTTCGGGGGCGAGAAGGAGACCGGCGGTGGGCGCGAGAGCGGATCGGACGCCTGGAAGGTCTACATGCGCCGCCAGACCAACGCCATCAACTTCAGCGGCCAGGTCGAGCTGGCCCAGGGCATCACCCTGGAGCTCTGAGAGGGATGATTGCCAAAGGGGGAAGGGGAGGCGCCGGCCTCCCCTTCCCCCTTTATTTAGGAGACACGGTGGGTGTACCGCTAAGCTCAATGCCACCTTCCTGATGAGGCCCTCCTTGACCGGGCCCGCCCAACCACAGAATCCAGCCCCGGCCACGGGCCCCAGTCCCGAGGAGGGGGGGGTGCGCGCGAGTTGGGTTGGGTGGTTCCGCGCCGGGTTGGTGGGAGCCTGGCTGGGGGTGGCGGTCGTCCATCTGGCCTCTGCTCCAGAGCGGCGCAGTCTCGTCTGGAGCCTGGGCTACCTGCTCATCGAAGTGCTGGCCTGTGGGAGCCTGGGCCACCGAGCCTGGCGGTGCGGCCCCGAAGAGCGGTTTGCCTGGCAATTGCTCTGGGCCTCGACCCTCCTGGATGTCATCAACCTCTCACTCGGGATCCCAGCAGCCCTTGGCCATCCCCTCACCTGGGCCGCCGACCTGCCCAAGCTCCTGAGCCTGGGTACCGGCCTCCTGGTGCTGGCCGGCGTGCTGAGCTTCCCACGGGGCCGTTCCCGGGGAGCCGGGAACCGTCGGCGGATCCTGGACGGCCTGCTCTTCGCCGCCTCCGTCCTCTTCCTCCTCTGGGTGGCAGGGGTGCATGGGGCCCTGCGCACGGCGAACCCCGACCTGAGTCTGCGGGTTCTGGTGGCCTACCTGAATGCGGCCCTGATGGGGGGTGGCCTGGTCTACATGACTTCCAGCCAGCCGCATCGCTTCCGAGGCCCCCTGGGCTGGCTCGGGGCCTCGGCCCTGAGTTGGCTGGTGGTGCTCTCCGGTTGGGCCATGGCAGGCCTGCCCCTGGCCCCGGAGTTGCAGTGGTGGTGGCCCCTGGTGGGCTGCATTCCCCTGTTCCAGGGGCTCGCCGCCTGGTCTCCGACTCCGGAGGAGGTCCCCGCCGTCCGGAGGACGACCGGAATGTTCACACGGCTGATCCCGTACTTCCCCGTCGTCGGGGCACTGGCGGTCATGGCCGTGCTGATCCTCCGGGCGCCGCTCTACCTCGTGCGGGGCGCCTCGGGCATCTTCCTCGTCATGGTCGTGCTGCTGCTGCTGCGGCAGGTCCAGGCGGTGGAGGACCTCGAGGCGGCGCGGCGCACTCTGGAGGAGCGGGTGCGCGACCGGACGCAGGTCCTGGAGCAGGCCCAGCACACCCTCATCCGCACGGAGCGCATGAACGCCCTGGCCATGATGGGTGCCGGGCTCGCCCATGACCTCAACAACCTGCTGGGTGCCGTGAAGAGCTCGGCCGATCTGGCGGTCATGAACCTGGAGGAGGGGGTGCAGCCGGGCCCTGCCGAGCTCAACCGCATCGCCATGGCGGCGGATCGGGCTGCCCTCCTCACCCGGCGGCTCATGGAGTTCGCCCGGCGGGAGGAGGAGGCGCTTCAGCCCGTGGACCTGGGCCGGGAGCTGCGCGCCATGGAGGTGACCCTCCGGCTGCTGCTCCCCCGCTCCGTGGACCTGATCCTCGATGTGCCGCTGGAGGGCGCCCTGGTGGTGAGGAGCTCCACCCTCCGGCTGGAGCAGATGATGGTGAACCTGGTCTCCAACGCCCGGGATGCCATGCCCACGGGCGGGCACCTGGGCATTCAAGTCGCCCCCGACCGGACCGGACTGGCGCGGGCCATGGTCGAGGTGACCGACTCCGGAACCGGCATGCCCCCTGAGGTCATGGCCAGGATCTTCGACCCCTTCTTCACCACCAAGGCGCCGGGCCGGGGCACGGGCCTGGGCCTCTCCTCGCTCAAGGCCATGGTGGACGAAGGTGGCGGCAGCCTGGAGGTGGAGAGCGAACCCGGCCTGGGCACGCGGTTCCGCATCCTGTTGCCGCTCGTCAGCCCCCGCTGATGAGGTGGATGACCTTGACCACGGCTCCATCGGGGATGGTGGTGGTGTCGTAGTCCTTCTTGGGCACCAGCGTGTCGCCGATGTGGATGACCAGCATGGGGAAGCGGTAGTTGCGCGCCCTCAGCACATCACGCACGGTCATGCCCTCGTGCCAATCCAGCGGTTCCTCGTTCACCACGATCATGGCCGGCGCCTTTGGGTGGGTGTGAGAAGCAGATCGGCCGCTTGCGCGGCCGATCTGCTAGAGGTGCTGCTTCACGACTTCAACGACTTCCGGGAAGGCGTCGAGGCCCAGTTCCTGCAGGCGCTCCAGGGTGGGCACGCCATCCAGAGTCCAGCCCCGGCGGGTGTAGACGCTGTCCATGAGCTTGGAGAAGCGCCCCGTGCGCCACTCGCGGTGCAGGGCCATCTTCTCCTCGGTGCTCATGCCCTTGGGGTCGAGGCCCATCTCGGTGATGATCTGCTGGTCGTAGCGCTCGGCGCGGGATTCGTACTCTTCCTTGGTGACGGGGCCCAGGGACCGGTAGGGCGCGGCGTCGTGCAGGCGCAGGCCCTTGCCCATGCGGATGTTGAAGACGCGCTGGAAGTTGTAGACCTTCGCGGACTGCACGATGAGGTCTTCCTTGGTGATCTTGATGCCCGTGGTGGCGCTGAAGAGGTCCACGTAGTTCTGCACGTGCTCCGGCACCTTGTGGGCTTCCGGCTGCTCGGAGTTGTTGGCGGGCACCACGTCATTCCAGGGCAGCTTGCAGAAGCCGTTGAGGCCGAACCAGGTGCGGAAGAGGGGGAAGTAGTAGAGCGCCTCCGCCTTGTCCTCGAAGGTGGGCAGCTGCTTGTTCACCATGTCCATGAAGATCAGCCAGGCTTCGTCGTGCTGGGGGCCCTTGTTGGTCAGCGCGTAGCCGCCCTGCTGGGCCAGGGACTCCTTCGACATGTACTGGGAGTACTCGAGGCCCTTGTTCTCCATGCCGATGTCGTTGATCAGCTGCGGGTCGCCCCAGCCCTGCTTGATGAAGTGCTCCTTCATCTTCTTGACGCCCATGCCGGCGATCTTGCCGAAGCCGATCCCGCGGGCCATCTGGTGCATCATCTCCAGGTCGGCCTCGGCGTTGCCCCAGGTCATCTCCAGGCCGCCCGTGCGTTCCTTGTTCAGGATGCCGCGCTGGTAGCACTCCATGACGAAGGCCGTGAGCGTGCCATAGGTGATGGTGCAGATGCCGTAGGTGTCGCAGTAGAAGTTCAGCTCGAGCAGGTAGTCGGGATCGAAGACGCCGCAGTTGGAGCCGAGGCCCGCCGCGTTCTCGTACTCGGGGCCGTCCACGGAGACCATGTCGCCCTTGTAGGGGCCGGTCTTGAGCACGAGGCCGTCGGCGCCCTTGGCGCAGGCCATGGAGCAGCCGTACCAGCAGCCGTCCACCGTGGCCTGGGTGAGTCGCTGCTGCCAGTAGGCGGAGTCGATCTTGTGGACATCGGGGTGGGAGCCGTACTGGAAGTTGTGGACGGGCAGCAGGTCGTAGGCGTCCATGATCTCCACGATGTGGGCGGTGCCGTTGCGGCGCATCATGCACTGCGAGCCATCGTTCTCGCGGATCTCCTTGTGGTATTTCACGCCGGTCTTGGCGATGGTCTCGGGATCCTCGGGGTGGTTCATGTCACCCGCGACCTTGGGGCCGCGCACCACCAGGGCCCGAATGCGCTTGTTCCGGAACACGGTGCCGATGCCGCCGCGACCCGCCTGCTTGAAGCGCACGCACTTGCGGCGGCGGTCGTAGAAGGAGAAGTTCAGCATGCCGATGAGGCTGTGCTCGGCGGCGGCGCCGGTGGAGACGACCGAGATGTTCGGCAGGTCCGCCTCGTTCTCGGCGTACATGTGGGTGAGGATTTCCCCGAGCACGTGGCTGTCCACGGGATCCGTGGGGGCCTCCTCGATGCGGATGATCCCCTTCTGGCCGTCGATGAACAGGATGATGTCCTTGTCGGACTTGCCCTGGAGCTCCAGGGCGTCGAAGCCCGAGAACTTGAGCAGGGGGCCGTAGAAGCCGCCCACGTTGGAATCGATGGGAATGTCCGTCTGGGGCGAGAGGCTCACCACCAGGGACTTGCCGGTGCCCGCGTACTGGGTGATGCCGCAGACGGGCCCGGGGCTGATGACGATCTCATTCTCGGGATCGTTCCAGCGGGTGGTGGGCTTCACGGCGTTCCAGAGGTGGAAGAGCCCGAAGCCGCGGCCCCCGATGAAGACATCCTTCATCTGCTGGGTGACGGGCTTCTCCTGGACCTCCAGGGTGCCAACGTTCACATAGAGCGTCCGGTTGGTGTAGCCCTTGTCCGGCAGGCTGGGGGTGTAGGTGATCTCCTTCAGTACTTTGTGCGCGGCCCTGATGGCCTCGAGCCCGTCGAGGTACTCGGTGCGCTTGGTGTAGTCGATGTTCATGACCTTGCTGGGATCGAAGACGAGCTGGCTCATGGGTTCCCTTTTCTCAGATGATCCGGACCGGCGGCTCGGGCACGTCCACGATGGAGAGGGCGCCGTGGGGGCAGACCTTCACGCAGACGCCGCAAGAGGTGCACTTGTGCGGCGTGATCCAGTCGGAATTCCGCATGAAGGCGTCCTTCTCGCAGAAGCCGATGCACATGTAGCAGCCCACGCAGATCTTCTTGTCGATCATGACGACGCCGAGCTTGTTGCGCTTCAGGGCCTCGGTGGGGCAGACCACCACGCAGTCGCCGCACTGGTCGCAGAGGATCGCGTGGCCGCCGCCCTCCTCGTACGCCTTGATCTGCAGCGCGGCCTGGGCGGGATCATCGACTTTGAAGACCCTGACAGCGCACTCCAGTTCGCACTCGTGGTTGCAGTCTCGACCTGCGTTGCACTTCTGGAAATCGATGACCAGCTGTTTCATGGCGCTCGCGTCTCCGGATGGTTCGGGGGGACAAAAACCAAGGAGGGATGGCCTGGCCATCCCCTGGTCGAGGCTAGTCCGGGGGCGTTATCCGGGCAATGGATACCGGTCACACTTCGGGGCCGAGACCCTCGGTGCGGATGAGGTGGACGGCCGTGGCCTTGAAGGAGGCCACCACGGCCCGCCCAGGGCGAAGTTCCAGTTCTGACAGGGATTGGGCCGTCACGAAGGCCGTCAGGAAGAAGCCGCAATCCAGCTCGATCTTGAAGAAGGGGCCCCGGGGTATGACCTTGGTCACAGCCCCCGCGAAGGTGTTCCGGGCGCTGCTGGCATTGTCGGAGTGTAAAGAGAGGGCCACGTGTTCGGGGCGGACCCCCACCAGGACGGTCTGGCCGGGCACGGCCTCTCCCAGGGCCATGACCTCGCCGCTGCCGGTCCCCTTTCGGACCCGCAGGGTAAGCAGGCCCTCCCGGCAGTCGGCCACCTGCCCCTTGAGCAGGGTCTCCATGCCGACAAAGGCCGCGACGAAGGGATCCTCCGGGTGGTTCGTGACCTTCCGGAGCCCCCCCCGCTGGAGGATCCGGCCCTCTTTCATGACCGCCAGCCGGTGTGCCAGGCGGGCGGCCTCGCCCTGGTCATGGGAGGCGATCACCGCGGTGGTGGCGGTCTCGGCCAGGAGGTGCCCCAGGTCCCCGATGAGCTCCTCGCGGGCCTGGGGGTCCAGCGCGGCGAAAGGCTCGTCCAGGAAGAGGATCTCCGGCTCCAGGACGAAGGCCCGGGCCAGGGCGGTGCGCTGGGCCTCGCCCCCGGAGAGCTGGTGGGCCGGCCGATCCAGCAGGGCGCCCAGGCCCAGCCGCTCGGCCCAGGCCACGACCCTGGGCTTCCGCTCCGGGGCGGAGAGGCCGCGCAGCCTCAGCCCCGAGGCGATGTTCTGGGCGACAGTCGTGTCGAAGAGGAGCGGGTCCTGGAACACCATGGTCGTGCGGCGGCGGAAGCGCTCCCGGTCGCCCTTGTTCTGGAGCGTCGCGCCCTTGAAGGTGACCGATCCGGCCGAAGGGGCCAGGAGGCCCGCCAGGGTGAGCATCAGGGTGGTCTTCCCCGCACCGTTGGGCCCCATGAGGGCCAGCACCTCGCCAGTGCGGAGGTCCAGGTCCGGGATCTCCAGCACTTTCAGGGGGCCGCGGTGGACCACGAGGTCCCGCGCCTCGAGGATCCGCTCCCGGCTCATCGCCTTCCCCCGCGCTGCTGAAGGTGGGTGAGCAGGGCGTTCACGCCGAAGGCGAGGAGCAGCAGGATGAAGCTGAGGGCGAAGGCCACGTCGAAGTTGCCCCGACTGGTCTCCATGACCGTGGCGGTGGTGAGCACCCGGGTGCTGCCCTTGAGGTTGCCGCCCACCATGATGGACGCCCCCACTTCCGAGATCACGCCGCCGAAGCCCGCCATGACGGCGGCCAGCAGGGGCAGCCGGGCCTCCTTCAGGAGCAGCCACACCATCTGGGGCCGAGTGGCGCCCAGGGCCAGGATCTGCAGGCGCAGGCCCGGGGGCAGGTGCTGCAGGGCGGCGAGGCCCAGGCCCGCGATGATGGGCGTGGCGATCACCGATTGGGCCAGGATGATGGCGGCGGGCGTGTAGAGGATGCCCAGGAAACCGAAGGGGCCGTTGCGCCAGAGCAGCACCGTGACGAAGAGCCCCACCACCACGGGCGGCAGGCCCATGCCCGTGTTCACCAGGGCGATGACGAGGCGCTTGCCTGGGAACTCGTTGAGCGCCACCCCCAGGGCCAGACCCAGCCCGAGGATGACGCTCAGCAGTGTGGCCAGGCCGGAGACCTTCAGCGACAGCAGGGTGATCCGGAGGACCTCGGGATCCAGCGTGAGCAGCAGCTCCAGCGCCTTCCGGAGGCCCTCCCAGATCAGGTCCAAAGCCGCTCCTACCAGCTTCCATGAATGGGAACTTGATGTCCCGGGGCGGCGTGAAGCTCTCCTTGATGGTGCGCGGGGAGGTCCAGCGGATCAGGTTCAGGAAGCTGCCGGCCTTGTCGTTGGTGCCGGAGGCCCGGGCGCCGCCGAAGGGCTGGTGGCCCACCACGGCGCCGGTGCACTTGTCGTTGATGTAGAAGTTGCCCGCGGTGTTGGCCAGGGTCCGGGTCAGCTGGTTGATGACGTAGCGGTCCCGGGCGAAGATGGCGCCGGTGAGGGCGTAGGGCGAGGTCTCGTCCAGCACCTTCAGCGTCTCGTCGAGCTGGGCGTCGTCGTAGACGTAGATGGTGACCACCGGGGCGAAGATCTCCTCCTCCATGGTCACGAACTTGGGATCCGTGGTGAGGATGACCGTGGGCTCGATGAAGTAGCCCTTGGACTTGTCGCCCTTGCCGCCGGCGATGATCTTCGGCGTCCTTGGCGTTCTTCGCCAGCTCGATGTACTTCATCGTGCTGTCGAAGGCGGCCTCGTCGATGACGGCGTTGAAGAAGTTCCGGAAGTCGCGCACGTCGCCCATCCTCACCTCGGCCAGGAGGCCCAGGATGAGCCCCTGCATCTCTGCCCAGCGGGAGGCGGGGATGTAGACGCGGGAGCAGGCCGAGCACTTCTGGCCCTGGTATTCGAAGCCGGCGCGGACGATGGCGGCGGCGGTCTCCACCGCATCGGCGGAGGCGTGCATGAAGATGTAGTCCTTGCCGCCCGTCTCGCCGACCAGCCGGGGATAGCTTTTGTACCGGGATAGGTTGTCGGAGATGGTCTTCCACATGCTGTTGAAGACGCCGGTGGAGCCCGTGAAGTGGAGGCCGGCGAAGTCGCGGTGCTCCAGGGCGATCCGGCCGATCATGGAGCCGCGGCCGGGGATGAAGTTGATGACGCCGTCCGGCAGGCCCGCCTCCTTGAAGAGCTGCATGAGGTAGTAGTTCGACAGGATGGAGGTGGAGGCGGGCTTCCAGACCACCGTGTTGCCCATGATGGCCGGGGCAGTGGCGAGGTTGGCGCCGATGGCCGTGAAGTTGAAGGGCGTGACCGCGAAGACGAAACCCTCGAGGGCTCGGTAGTGAACCCGGTTCCACACGTGGGGGTCGGAGATGGGCTGCTGCTGGTAGATCTGCTCCATGAACTTCGCGTTGAAGCGGAAGAAGTCCGCCGTCTCGCAGGTGCTGTCGATCTCCGCCTGGTAGGCGCTCTTCGACTGGTTCAGCATGGTGGCGGCATTGAGGACGTAGCGGTACTTCGTGGAAATGAGGCTGCCCATTTTGTGGAAGATGGCGGCGCGATCCTCCCAGGGTGTGGCTTCCCAGTCCTTCTTGGCGGCCAGGGCCGCCTCGATGGCCATTCGGACTTCCGCCTCGCCGGCCTCGTGGTAGGTGGCCAGCACGTGCTGATGGTCATGGGGGCAGACCGCCTTCTGGGTCTTCCCGGTGCGCACTTCCTTGCCGCCGATGATGAGCGGGATGTCGAACTGCTGGTTGAACTGCCGGTCCAGTTCAGCCTTCAGGAGGGCGCGCTCCCTGGAGCCGGGGGCGTAGGAGAGGATGGGTTCGCTGTGGGAGTCGGGGAGGCTGAAGATGGCGTTCGACATGGGTGCTAGCTCCTTCCGGCGTCCGGCTTCGGGACCTCGGCATCAGGGAAGAATAGCGGTGAGCCAAAGGTTGCGATTCCGAATTCTTTGATGCGTGCCTGGACATCTTTCGACACCAGGAAGTCGGCAAAGGCGCGGGCCCCGGCAGCATTCACCTTGGGGAACCGCGCGGGATTCACCTCGATGACATGGTAGACATTCCGGAGGGACGGATCACCTTCGTGGAGGATTGCGAGCCCCAGTTTTTTCTGCAGGGCGAGGTAGGTGCCGCGATCTGACAATGTGTAAGCCCGCTTCTCGGCGGCGATGGCCAGGGTCTGGCCCATGCCCTGGCCGGTCTGCTGGTACCAGGCCTGGCCATCGACGGAGATTCCCGCGGCCTTCCAGAGCTTCAGTTCCATGGCATGGGTGCCGGAGTTGTCGCCCCGGGAGAGGAAGGCCGCCTTGGTGGTGGCGATGCGCTGGAGGGCCTCCATCGCGGTATGGGACCGGATGCCGGCGGGGTCCAAGGCGGGGCCCACTAGGATGAAGTCGTTGTGCATGACGATGCGGCGGTTCACGCCGGACCCATCCACCACCAGGGCCTTCTCGGCCTCGGGGGAGTGGACCAGCAGCACGTCGGCCTCGCCACGCCTGCCCATGGCGATGGCCTGGCCCGAGCCTACGGCGATGGTCTTCACCGCGTAGCCCGTCTGCTTCTCGAAGCGGGGAATGAGGTCGTCCAGCAACCCGGAGTCCTGGGTGCTGGTGGTGGTGGCGAGGATCAGCGTCTTCCCGGCGGGCGGCGCGGCCGCCAGGAAGGCGGAAGACAGCGCCGTGGCCAGCGCCAGGCCCCAGCGCAGGATCGTGGATCGGTTCATGTCAGCCTCCAGTTCGGTAGTTTCGCAGGGATATAACGAACGCGACAGCTGGAGGTGTGCCTGTTTTGCGGACTGTCACCTCAGCCCAGCAGATGCTGCCGGAATTCCCGGACATCCGCCTCGATGGCCTTGAGGGCCTTGGCCTGGATCCGGCGGAAGCGGTTGAGGGCCTCCTGGCCCAGCTCGGTCACCACGGCGCCACCGCCCCGCAGCCCGCCCTTGGCGGCGGTCACCACCGGGCTGGGAAAGCACTGGTTCATCTCGTCCACCAGCATCCAGGCCTTGCGGTAGCTCATGTCCAGGTCCCGCGCCGCCGCGGAGATGGAGCCGGTGCGGCCGATGGCCTCCAGGAGGTCGGCCTTGCCCTGCCCGATGGCGATGTTCTCCCCCACCGCGATGCGGATGCGGATGGTGACGGCCAGGGCAGCGGGCTTGGTCATGGCGGATTCCTTGAGTCCGACCATTTCAGCACAGGCCGCCAACTCTGCTAGAACAAAGGCATGGATCCCCTTCATGAGGCCAGGCCTGCGCGCAGCAACCTCCTGACCCTGCTCTTTCCGGAAGCACCCCGGCACTTCCCCTGGGCCCGGCCGGCGCAGCTGATCCTGCGCAGCCTCCACATCGCGGCCATGGCCCTGGTGGTGGGGGCCATCCCCTTCGGCGCGCCCTTCGAGGCGCTGCGGCTGCCCATCCTCCTCACGCTGGCCAGCGGCGCGCTGCTCTTCGCCATCGACCTCGCCCGGGACCTGGCCATCCTCAGCCAGGGCAGCGGCGTGGCCGTGCTCCTGAAGCTGGGTCTCCTGGGCATGGGTGCCCTGCAGCCCGCGGACCGCCTGCCCTGGTACCTGGCCGCCACCTTGGTGGCCTCGGTGGGCTCGCACATGCCAGGCTCATGGCGGCATTTCTCCTTCCTCCACTGGAAGGTGATGAGGTACCCGGACTGATGCCCACACCTGCCGAAGCCCTCTCGCTCATCCTGGATCGCCTCGCGCCCCTGTCGGCCCGGCGGCTGCCGCTGGAGGCCATCCTCGGCATGGCCCCGTCGGAGGACCTGGTCTCCGCGGCCACCGTGCCGCCCTTCACCAACTCCGCCATGGACGGCTACGCGGTGCGGGCCGGTGATCTGGCTCAGGCTTCAACGGAGCATCCCGTCCGCCTGCGCGTGCTGGGCGATCTCGCCGCCGGCGGCGTGCCGCTCGGCGCCGTGGGGCCGGGCGAGGCCCTGCGCATCATGACTGGCGCGCCCATGCCCGAGGGCGCCGACTCGGTGGTGCCCGTGGAGGACACGACCCGCGGCGAGGACTGGGTGGAGACCACCCGGCCCCTGCGCGTGGGACTCCACATCCGCCTGGCGGGGGAAGATTTGCGCGTGGGGCAACGGCTCGTGCAGGCGGGGCAGGGGCTGCGGCCCGGTGACCTGGGCGTGCTGGCGGCGGCGGGGATTCCCACGGTGGCCGTCCATCCCCGCGTCCGCGTGGCCGTGCTCACCACGGGCGACGAACTGGTGGATGTCGCCGAGGAGCCGGGCCCCGGCCGCATCCGGGATGCCAACATCCACGCGGTGTGTGCCCAGGTCACCGCCTGTGGGGCACTGCCCGTGCCCTTCCCGCGGGTGCCCGATGACCGCGCCACGCTGATGGGCGTGCTGCGGCAGGCCCTGGAAGCCGACGTGGTCCTCACCACGGGCGGCATCTCCGTGGGCGACTACGACTTCATGAAGGCCCTGCTCGAGGAGCTGGGCGCCGAGCGGATCTTCTGGAAAGTGGCCCAGAAACCGGGTGGGCCGCTGGGCTTCTGGATGCTGGGTGGCAGGCCCATCTTCGGCATCCCCGGCAATCCCGTGGCCGCGATGCTCATGGTCGAGGAGTACGTGCGGCCCGCGCTGCGCAAGCTGATGGGCTTCGCGAAGCTCCATCGCCCCTTGGCCCAGGCCCGCCTGGAGGATGGCTGGACCGGCCGCACGGACCAGCGCACCACCTTCCTGCGGGTCGTGGCGCGGCGGGAGGCCGATGGCTTCCGCGCCCGCACCACCGGGCCCCAGGGCTCGGCCATCCTGTCTTCCATGCTGGTGGCCAACGCCCTGGCGGTGATCCCCGAGGGCGTGGCCCGCGTGGAACCCGGCGGCACCGTGCAGCTGCACCTTACCGAGGAAACCGAGGATCACTGAGCCGGCAGGCTCTCCGGGCCGCGCTGGAACAGGTCGGCAGGCCACCGCCGACCCGAGTTGGGATCCTTCAGGGTCCGTTTGAGCACGAAGTCGAAGAGCAGCGGATTGCGCTGCCAGATCTCGTTGAGGGCCTTCCGCTCGCCGGCGCTGATCAGCTTGAGTTCGACGAGGCGGCGGGTCCAGATGATCAAGTCCACGCCGGGCAGGGGGTAGTCGCTGCCGTTCAGCAGGCGGCCGTCGAGGTCCGGGCGGGCGAGCAGGGTCTGCAGCGGCGCCGGCAGGCGGTTGATCTGGGTGATGGCGGAGAGGTCACCGTAGAGTCGGCCGCGGTATTTCGGGTCCTCCAGCAGGCGCAGGAAGAGGTCGAAGTTGCGGGCCACCTGGCCGGGATGGTCCAGGTCCGCGTTCCTCCCGAGGCTGGCGCAGTGGGCCACGATCACCGTGACGCCCAGATCCAGCGGCCGGCGCAGCTTCAGCGGATTGCCCAGGGCCTGGGCATCCTTCACGGCCACGGCCCGCTCCTCGCCGGCGTGGGTCAGCAGCACCACGCCCAGGTCCCTCATTCGGCGGTAGAAGGGATCGAAGCGCGGGTCAGCGGGGTCGATGGCCTGGGCATTGGGCAGCCACTTGAGGAGGCGACCCCCCTTGGCGGCACAGGCCTCCAGCTCCTGGATGGCGTCCTTGCGCGCGGGGTGGATGGACATCACCGGCACGAACAGGTCGGGGTGTCGCGCCGCCGCCCCGAAGACATAGGCGTTGGGTACGTGGAACTCCGTGCGGGCCGCGTCGGGCGTGCCATCGGGCCGGTGGGCCCGGTCCATGGCCAGCAGGTGGATCCGCACCGGGCGGGGGAAGGCCCGGGCCCGGGCCGCCAGCACCTCGAGGTAGTCCCGGTCGAAGTGCTCGAGGTCCTTCACGCCGGTGGCCTTGAGATAGATGCTCGTCCCGAGGCGCTTGAAGGGATGCCTCGGACTGAGCTTCTCGGGGTTCACGAAGGTGCCGTCGCCCCCCTGACCCAGGCCGATGGCGTGGGCGTGCATGTCGATCACGGGACGGGCCGGGTCGAGATCGGCGAACGCGCGGTCGATGAGGGCCTGGGCCGCCGATGAAGGAGGTCCCGCCTTGGGCTGCGCTCCAGCCCAGATGACGGAGCCAAGGCCGAAGGCCAGGGCGAGGAGCAGTCGGGAGGCGGTGGACGGAGGCATCGCACCGTTCTACCAGAGTTGCACCGGCCTCAAGGAATCCCCCCTGATCAGGGCGTGACGACCACCTGCACGGTGCGGGTGGCGCTGCCGTAGGGCCCCTGGGCTTCCAGGGTGTAGGTGGTGGTTCTCGTGGGACGCACGGTCACGGTGGTGCCTGTCACCCAGCCGACCTCCGGGGTGATGAAGGTGCGGGTGGTGTTCGTGGTGGTCCAGGTGAGCTGGCTGCTGGCGCCACTGGCGATGCTGGCGGGGGTGGCGGCGAGCGCCGGGATGGTCGGCGCGGCGCCGGTGGGCACCGAGGTGTACACGGTGCCCATCTGCACCACCTCCAGGTCGGAGCCCTTGATGCCGGACAGGGTGGCGAGCTGGTCGTTGCTCCAGCGGTCATCCGGCGCGCCGCTGATGTACCAGGGGCTGCCGTTGTCAGCCAGGATCATGCCGTAGCGCTTGAGGGCGGTGAGCACGACGCGGGCCTGGGCGGGATAGGCGCTGATGTCCACACCGGCCTTCAGGCGCACCCGCATCCCCATGGGCGGGGCGCTGGCGCTGGTATTGCTGGAGGCCCAGTGGGTGGCCGGGAGCACGTAGGCGCGCCGGGACACGGGCACGGTGAAGCGCAGGGCGTGGGGGATGGCCCCGGCGGCCACCTCGTCGTAGCGGGCCAGGCCCGGGAAGAGGGGCAGGCCCGCGGCGTCGGCGCTGGTCCAGCCATGGGGCCGCAGGGTGTTGGCCTTCAGGTCCCACACGGCGGCCGCGTCCGCGGCCCAGCTGCCGTCGCCCTGGAGGAAGGCCCGGTACAGCTCGTAGAGCACGCAGGCATCGCGGTCCAGCACCAGGACATGGCGATCCCCGGTGGACCCGCTGCCGCCCTCGACGGGGGCGGTGGCGGGGATGGGCATGGGCCCGGGGTCGCTTTCATCTCCGTAGGCGGTGAAGGTGACGGCCACCTTGGGCTGCGCGGCGGAGGCCACCACGGTATAGGGGATGCCGATGGGACTGCCGGCGTAGAGGCCCGCGCCGAAGTCCGGGTGCAGGCCCGTGCCGGCGCCGATGAAGGCGATGATGGCGGCGCTGTTGGGATCCACTGGATCGCCGGACACGTCGCGGTTCCAGGCACTGTCGGCCGGGAAGGGGAGGAAGCCCTGGAGGCTGGCGCCGATGCCCAAGGCCGCGCCATTGCAGGCGCCAGCAGGAGGCTGGACCGACACGGTCACCGGGGCCTGGGCGGACTTGGTGGCGTCCGCCGCGCTGACGGCCTTCACCTGGAAGCTGCCGGCGGTGTCAGGCGCCGTGTAGAGGCCCGTCGCGCTGATGGTGCCGCCAGCAGCCTCCACCACGCTCCAGGTCACGGCCTGGTTCGTACTGCCGGCCACCGTGGCCTGGAAGGCCTGGGTACCGCCGGTCCAGACGCTGGCCCCGGCCGGGGAGATGCTCACGGAGACGGGCTGGGGTGCCGGCGCGGAGGCCCCGCCCCCGCAGGCAAGGGCCAGGATCAGGGCCAATCCGCTGCCCAAGGCCAGTCCACGCATGGCGCCTCCCCAGGACGCCGCCTGGCCCCCTGAGTGTTGTCCCGGCCCCGGGATTGTCAACTGTGCCCGAGGTCCCGCAGGGCCATGGCACACTAATCGGACCCCGAGGTATCCATGAGCTCCGAGCCCACTTTCCGCGAGAAGTACGCCTTCCCGGCCAGCTTCTGGAACGCCAACCTCACCGAGCTGTTCGAGCGGGCGGCCTACTACTCCATGGCGAGCTTCATCGTCATCTACCTGGGGCGCCTGGGGCTGGGCGACTACTGGCCCAGCACGCTGAACGGCGTGCTCTGGTTCCTGGTCTACTTCCTGCCCATCCTCAGCGGCACCATCGCGGACCAGATCGGCTTCCGCCGCAGCCTGCTCCTGGCCTGCGTGCTCCTGGTGGGCGGCTATTTCCTGATGGGCTATCCGGTCTGGTTCGGCGGGCAGACCCTGGCCTTGCAGGCCGGGAAGGAGGTCACGGCGGGCATGGGCGTGATGGCGCCGGTGGCCATGGCCATCGTGCTGATCGGGATCGGCGGCTCCTTCGTGAAACCGTGCATCGCGGGCACCGTGCAGCGCACGCACCTGGGCAAGGCCACGCTGGCCTTCGCCATCTTCTACATGGTGATCAACATCGGCAGCGTCTTCGGGCGCATCACGGCCTTCTTCGTCCGCACCAAGCTGGGCAAGCTCGACACCATCTTCCTCGTGTCCATGGTGGCGGCGGTGTTGGCCTTCCTGGTGGTGGCACTGCTCTACCGCGATCCCGAATCCCTGGTGGATCCCGCCAAGCCCAAGCGCACCATCCCCGAGGTGTTCTTCGGCATGTTCAAGGTCCTCCGCAGTGGCCGCTTCGTCATGTTCCTGGTGGTGAGCAGCGGCTTCTACTTCATCTACAACCAGGTCTACAACGTGCTGCCGCTGTATGTGAAGAAGACCGTGGAACTGACTCCGGCCATGGACCTCTACACCATGGCCAACCCCATCACCATCGTGCTGTTCCAGCTGCTCATCACCAAGCTGTTTGGCAAGATGCCACCCATCAAGTCCATCATCGTGGGCACCGTGATCATCGGCCTCTCCATGCTCATCAACGTGGCGCCGCTCTACATGGCGGGCGGCGTGACCATGAAGATGTGGCTGCCCCTGGGCAGCCTCTTCGTGGTGCTGACCGTGGCCCTCATCGCCTTCGGCGAACTGTTCGCCTCCAGCCGCCTCTACGAGTACATCGGCTCCCTGGCGCCCAAGGGCCAGGAGGGCCTGTTCCTGGGCTACGCCAACCTGCCCATGGCCATCGGCAGCCTGGTGGGCGGCCCCGCCGGTGCCTGGCTCTTCAACAAGGTCATGTGCGCCGGCGCGGTTCAACAGGCCGACGGCCTGCTGAAGCTCGACCCCAAGGCCGCCGCCACGGGCTGGATCATCCTCACCCTCTTCGGCCTCGGCAGTGCCCTCAGCCTGTGGGTCTACAACCGCTGGCTGCAGAAACAAGCCTGATCACCGCTTCGGCAGGATGGCCGAGAAGGTGGCCTGGAGCTCGCGGAAGCTGTAGGGCTTGGCGAGGATGGTCACGCCCTGGATGGCCCGGGCCAGATCCAGGGCCCGCTGGTCGGCCCGGCCCGTGGACAGCAGGATGGGCACTTCCGGCAGGGCGGCCCGCAGCCGCGGCAGGGTGCGGGCTCCGCCCCAGCCGGGCATGTTCATGTCGAGGATGACCGCGTCCGGCTGGAAGCCGCCGTTCACCAGCTCCATGGCCTGCTCGCCGCTGGAGGTGACGGTGGCCTCGTGCCCCATGACCTCGAGCTGCGCCGCGACCGAGCTCTGGATCAGCTCGTCGTCGTCCACCAGGAGGATGTGGCAGGGGGCGCCGGACTGGGTGGCCTCCTCCTCCCGGGGGGCCGACTCGGCCTGGGTGAGCGCCGGCTGGAAGCGCATCTCCACGGTGGTCCCCTGGCCCAGCCGACTCTGGATCGTGAAGTCGCCGTGGTGGGCCTTCACGGTGCTGTAGGCCAGGGACAGGCCCAGGCCGGTGCCCTTCCCCTGGGGCTTGGTCGTGTAGAAGGGCTCGATGGCGTGCTCGAGGGTCTCCGGGGACATGCCACTGCCCGTGTCCGCCACGGTGAGGAGGACCCTGCCGTCGAGCTGGTTCCGGGTGCCCAGGGTGAGGTGGCCCCCCTCCGGCATGGCGTCCACGGCGTTCACGCAGAGGTTCATGAGGACGAGGCTGAGGGCGTCCGGATCGCCGAGGATGGTCCCCACCTGGGGATCGAGGTCCAGCCGGATGGCGACGCTCGCCGGAATGGTCCGCTCCAGCAGCCGGGCCTCCTCCTGGACGAGGTGGTTGAGGGACACCGAGCGTTCGCCGGTCATGTCCTTCCGGGCGAAGTCCAGGAGGCTCTTGACCATGTTCCGGCCCCGCAGGCAGGCCTTGGTGATGGTCTGGAAGGTGCTGTGGAGGCGGCTGCCCTCGGGCTGCAGGTCCAGGTTGGTGGTGGCGAGGCCGAGGATCGCGCCCAGCACGTTGTTCATGTCGTGGGCCAGGCCACCCGCGAGGTTGCCCAGGCTCTCCATCTTCTGGGAGAGGCGGAGGGCCTCCTGCGTGCGGAGCTCGTCGGTGATGTCGCGGAAGACGGCCAGGCTGCCCGTGACCTGGCCGGCCGCATCGCGGCGGGGAGTGGCGGTCAGCTGCAGGGTGCGCCGCGTGCCGTCGGCCCGGCGGATGTGGGTCTGGTAGGAATCCGTCTGCCCTGCCACCCGGCGTGTGGTCTGCTCCCTTACCTGCCGCCAGTCCGTGTCATCCATGAAGGTGCGGAAGTTCTGGCCGATCAGCTGCTCGGGGACCACCCCGAAGATGCGGGCCGCCTCGGGGTTGGCCATGATGATGGTCTCGTGGAGGTCTGTGCTGGCCACGCCCTCGCCGAGGATCTCGATGAGCTCCCGGTGGTGGGCCTCGCTGTCCCGCAGGGCCTTCTCCGCCTCCACCTTCTCGGTGAGGTCCCGGATGAAGCCGATGATCAGGTCCCGACTGGGAATGTAGGTCGTGGAGACCTCCACGGGGAAGCTGGAGCCATCCTTCCGCCTGTGCCGGGACTGGAAGCGGTCCATGCCCTCGGCCTTCATCCTCTCGGTGTGCTGGTCGGTCTCGTGCCTGGATTCCACCGCCTCCAGGTCGGACATGTGGAGGGTCCGGAGCTCCTCGATGGCATAGCCGGACATGCGCAGGTACGCGTCGTTGGCGTCGAGCAGGTCGCCCCGGGCGTTCACCATGAGGTAGCCGTCGAGGTTCGTCCGGAGCAGGGCCCGGTGTTCCTCAGCCTGGGCGACGACCTTCTCCTCCTGGGCCTCGAAGTGCAGGGCGTTGCGCAGGATCAGGGCGAAGACCGGGGACAGCACGTCCAGCATGTGGATGACGTCGTCCGTGCGCTGGAAGTCGAGGTGGTCGAGGGCGATGAGCGTGCCCACGCGCAGGCCGCCCACGCGCAGCGGCGTCAGGCTGAGGGACTTGACCTCCAGGCTGGCCAGGGCTTCGCCGAGGGCCTTCGGCACCAGGGGCTGGAAGTAGATGGCCGCGTGGTTCGGCTCAGGGTCGGCGGTGAGGACCTGGCTCAGGCCCGCGAGCAGGTTGCCGGTCCCCGCCCGCTCGGGTTCGAGCGCCACGATCCGGAGAGGATCGCGCTGGAGGTCGGACCCGTGCTGGAGCATGGCCACGGCCCGGACCCCGAGCACCTCCCGGAGCTTGCGCGTCAGGAACTGGCCCATCCCGGCGGGGCTCTCCGAGAACTTCAGGATCTCGCCGAGCAGGTCCACGACCATGAACTGGACGGCGGCGGCATCGGTGCCCTGGTGGCGATCAGTCATGGTGGCCCGCAGTCTGGACGGCCTGGCGCAGGTTGGCAAGCAGGGGATCGAGGGAGACGGGAAGGATCTCCACCGGGAGACCCAGGAACTCGCTGGCGGCGGCCAGCTCCTCCCGGGGCACCGGCAGGAGGCCGGTGTCCAGGTAGATCAGCCGGGTGTGCAGCTCCTGCATGAAGGCCTTCGCGCAGGGGCCCAGGAGGCCCAGCTGTCCCACGAAGACCTGCCGCCAGGAGCGGGCCCACTCCGGCATGAGGAAGAAGGCGCCCTCCCGGCGCAGCCTCCGGTAGGTCTCGCGGCCCAGGATGATCTCGCAGCAGTTGATGCCTTCGGTGCGGCTGGTCCCCGGCTCCGCCGTGAGGTCCTCCATGTGCCCGCAGCAGTCGCCGTAGGCGAGGACCACATCCGGGCCGGGAGCCTGCCTGCGCGCTTCCTCGAGGGCCACCTGGAGCCGCGCCTCCAGCTTCGCGGGGACCATGTGGAGCATGGAGTTCAGGAAATCCACGGGCAGGTCGAGCTGGCCCGAGGCCTGCAGAGCCTCGATCTCCTGCCGGAAGATCGAGCAGGAGATGCACCGGACGGGACGAGATTGCCGACTCACGCGGTCGTCCTTCCGGCACGGCACACGGCGTCGGTGAGGACCTCGATGCACTCGGGTGGCGTGTCGAGGGGGATGTCGGCGCAGCAGGTCGCCAGGACGACCTGCTGGTCCGGTCCACGCTGCGCCAGGGCCTGGTCGCACAGGACGCGGATCTCGGCCGGCCGGAGTTCCGCCAGGTCGGGGCCGCCGAGGTTCCCGAGCAGGAGCGGGCCGGCGCCCAGCACCCGCCGCGCCGCGCCCAGGTCCTCGCCGGCATCGAGGACATAGCCCACGACATTCGGGTGGCCCATGAAATCGCGGAGGTGGGGGAGCAGGGGACAGCCTCCGTGGTGCAGGATGACGGGCCCGGGGATCTCGGCCAGGGCCTCCTTGAGCGCGGGCCGCCCCAGGGTCTCCACCACCCGTTCGGGAACGATGAAGCGGTTGGTCAGGTTGGCGGTCAGGGCCAGTGCCGTGGCGCCGTCGCGCAGCATGGCCCGGCCGAGGGTGGCGAAGAAGGGCGTCAGGCGGTCGAGGAGGGCCCGGGCGACCTCGGGCTGGAACAGGAGGGCCTCCAGCCAGGCCTCCAGGCCGATGATGAGCGGCGGCAGATCGACGGGACTGGCCAGGAGGCCGATGACGGGCACTTTCCCGGCGTACCTCCCGGCGAGCAGGCGGATGCTCTCCCGCAGGTAGAGGATGCCCGGGTGGCTGTCCACATCGGGCAGCGGCAGCCGGAGCGCCGCCTCGGCGGACTCCGCCGCGAAGGCGGCCACGTTGGGCGGCTGGCGGAGGCTGGTGGCCACCCGGCTGCCGAAGGCCTCGCCGAGGCTGGCCAGGACGAAGGGGCTGATGAGGAAGTCCGGGCTGAAGGTCTCGAGGATGGCGACCTGGCCCTCGGCGTAGATCGCGGGGTTCCGGTAGTGGTCCTTGAGGGGGGCGCCCGTGAGCTTCGCGCCGTAGAGCCCGGCATTGAGGAACAGAGGCGGCCGGTCGGCGGGCTCGCCCTGGAGGGCGGCCAGGAGCCGTTCAAGGCTGTTCATGGCAGGGCTCGCAGAGGGGAGGGGGCCAGCTCCAGAGAGCGCTGCCAGAGCCGCTCGAACAGGGCCGGGGCCTCCAGGGCGCTGGCGGCGGTGCCATCGCCGCCCAGGTCCGCCACGAGCTCGGGCCGCAGCTTGAAGACGGCGCCGCCCACAGCGAGCTGGACCCTTCCGGCCAGGCCGCGCCGGTCGATCTCCTCCCGGATCCGGGCCACGTTCTTGGCGGTGGTGTGCATCATGGCCGAGGCGCCGATCACCCGGGCCCCGGTCTCTTCGGCCAGATCCACGAACTGGTCCGGCGTGACGTCCACGCCCAGATCGCGCACATCCCAGCCGGCGGCCCGGAGGAAGGCCACGACCATGTTCCGGCCCAGGGGATGGAAATCGTCCTCGACATTGCCCAGGAGCACCGGCCCCTTGGCAGGGAGGACCGGGTCGCCATCCTGGCTGGATTCCAGCAGCAGCCGGGACAGGACGTCTTCCGCGACTTTGGCGGCCACATAGCCGGTGGCAAGGGAGACGCCGCTGTGGCCCTGGGACCAGAGGGAGCCGAAGGACTCCAGGGTGGGGGACAGCAGCTCGGGGACCACCTGGCTGAAGGGACGGCCCACGGCCCAGGCATCGACCACGGCGGCCGCGCCGGCGCGGTCGGCCCGCTCGATGGCGGCGAGCAGTTCCTGGCAGAAATTTCGATCCATGACGTCTCCACCGAGAGGGCGGGAACCCGTACAGGTCTCAGCGACCTGACTGGAATATGCCCGGGTAGACCCACTGGATATATCGGTAAGAAATGGTCATGGGAGAAATTTAGAAGGGGAGGCGGGCCCGGCGAGGCGTTCAGCTCTTGGCGGCTGCGTCCATCCACTGCCATGCCGCCAATTGACGACGCCTGTGCTCACAGATTCCCGCGATAATGGGGGACCGCCCCGAGGTTGTGATGTCCAAGAAGGAAACGCCACTGTTCCCCCTCCGCAAAGGCCTGCACACGCGGCAGGCGCATGTGGACCTGCCCGCGGGCACCTTCGAGGAGGAGCACGCCCGGCAGGGCTTCTTCGGCCGCACGACTCACCTCTACCGCTTGCATCCCGTCACGGACTGGACGCGCATCGAGGGGCCCCTGCGGCCCCACAGCTATGATCTGAACGGCCTGCAACCCACCGGGGACGAGGCCATCCGGGCGTCGATGTTCGGCTCCACGGAAGCCGCCTTCGCCCCCATCTGCCTCCTGCACAACCACGACGTGGCCCTGCACTGGGTGGCGCCCTCCGCCATGGACTTCTTCTACCGCAATGCCGATGGCGACGACGTCTACTACATCCATGCGGGCGGCGGGAGGCTGGAGACCACCTTCGGCGCCCTCACCTACGCCATCGGCGACTACCTGGTGATCCCCCGGGGCACCACCTACCGCTTTCTGCCGGATTCAACCCCGCAGCGCTACCTGCTCATCGAGAGCTTCAGCGAGGTCACCATCCCCGACCGCAACCAGCTGGGGCCCAATGCCATCTTCGACCCCGCCATGATCGACACGCCGGAGCTGGAGCCCTACGACGCCGCGCCGCGGGAGTGGGCCGTCCACATCAAGCGGGAGAACGAGATCACCAAGGTGTTCTACCCCTTCAACCCGCTGGATGTGGTGGGCTGGAAGGGCGACCTCACGGTCTGGCGCATCAACGTGAAGGACATCCGGCCCATCCTCAGCGCCCGCTACCACCTGCCGCCCAGCGCCCACTCCACGTTCATCGCCAACAACTTCGTCATCTGCTCCTTCCTGCCCCGGCCCTTCGAGGAGGAGGAAGGCGCCATGCGCGTGCCCTTCTACCACTCCAACATCGACTACGACGAGGTCCTGTTCTACTCGGCGGGCCACTTCTTCAGCCGGGATGGCATCGGCGCCGGCATGGTGACCTGGCATCCCCAGGGCATCCACCACGGGCCGCACCCCAAGGCCATCCCCCTCAGCCGCACCAAGGAGCGCACCGACGAGGTGGCCGTCATGGTGGACACCTTCCGTCCCCTCAAGGCCACGCCCGCGGCCGGGCTGGTGGAGAACCTCGGCTACTGGGCGAGCTGGAAGTAGCAGGTCCTACCCGATGCCCAGGAAGCGCTCGACGATCCGCTTCAGGGGCATGTACAGAAACCGGAACGGGCCGTGGTGCTGACGACGGTCCAACAGGTTCCTTGTTCGCATGGGGCACCCGAGGGGAGGATTGAGGAAAATCTCCACCATCTGGATTGGGGATGCAAGCGAATAGGTAGGAAACCGGCAAAATATACAAATCAAAGATCTATCGATCATCTAAGGATCCGGCCTCCATCCCGCTCACCTGGGGTGGTTTGCTAGGCTGGACCGGGAGACTCGGCATGGAACGGTTCACGATGATGGCGGCAGTGCTCACGAGCCCAGAGTGGGTGAAGGGGCTTCTGGACTGGATGGGGCGTTCCGGCTGGTCGCGCCTGGGCCGCCTGCTCCTGGTGGCGGCGGCCTGCGGCGGGCTGCTCCTGGCCGTGAAGCTGGTCACCCGGGCCGTGCGCCGGGCCGTGGACGACGGCAAGGATGATGTCACCTCGGATTCTGAGCGGCGGGCCGAGACCCTGGGGGCGGTGCTCACCAATGCGGCCCGGGTGCTGGTGGTGGCCTTCTTCCTCTTGATGACCCTGCAGGAGTTCGGCGTGAACATCGGGCCCCTGGTGGCCGGTGCGGGCGTGGCGGGCGTGGCCCTGGGCTTCGGGGCCCAGAGCCTGGTGAAGGACGTCATCAGCGGCTTCTTCCTGCTCATGGAGAACCAGTTCGGCGTGGGCGACATCATCAGCGTGGACGAGAAACACACCGGCACCGTGGAGCGCATGACCCTGCGCATCACCCAGGTGCGGGACGCGGAAGGCCGCGCCCACTTCGTGCCGAACGGGTCCATCGTGCGCGTGGTGGTGCTCTCCAAGGATTTCGCGCGGGCCCTGGTGGACGTGGAGGTGGACTACGGCACCGATCCCGACCGGGCCTTCGAGGTGCTCCGGGAGGCCGGTGCGCAGTTGCACTCGGACCGGCCCGACCAGGTCCTGGAGCCCCTGGAGGTCAAGGGCATCGAGACCCTCGGCCCCAGCGGCTTCATCATCCGCACCTTCACCAAGACCGCGCCCGGGGCGCAATGGGAAGTGGCGCGGGAGCTCCGCCGCCGCATCCTGCTGGCTTTCCGCGCGGCCGGCATCGAGATTCCCTACCCGCAGCGGGTGGTCCACCACCGGGGCGAGGTGAACGCTCCGGGACAGGAGTCCAGCGACTGACCGGGGCCCGGGGCGTCAGACCCCGGTTCCATTCCCGTCCGCAGACGCCCTTCCCATGCCGCCTGCCGCTCGATCGCGCCCGCACAGTGGGCATCCCAAGGCCCCGGCCCGCCAGCCCCCGGGCGGAGGCTCGGCATCATGCGTGCATGCGCAGGCCCACCAGCCGCCAGGCTTCCGGCAGGTCATGGCGGACCAGTGCCTGCTGGATGGCCATGTCCAGCTCCCCGGGCGAAGCGGGATCCCCTGGGTGGCGAACCGGGGCTGTGAGGTCCGGCAGGGCGGGGCTGTTCGCCAGCTGGCCGAGGTCATTGCCGGTCAGGATGCGGCTCTGCTTCAGGGGTTCGGGCAGGGCGTCGTAGCCGATGGGCCTGACCGCCGGCTTGGGCACCTCGAACACGGCCGTGCCACTGGCCCGGGTGTAGAAGGCGCCCCCGTTGCGGCCCACCAGGTCGAGGGCATCGGGGTGGAGGATGCCGTCCACGAGGCAGTCCTCCCGCACGTGGAAGGCCAGCACTTCGCCGATGAGCATGAGGCCCGAGCCTGGCCCCTCGCCCAGCTCCACCACCTGCTTCAGCCGGCACTCCATCTGGAAGGGGCTCTCGCCCACCAGCGCGGGTGCCACGAAGCGCGCGGGGACCGGCGTCAGCCCGCACTTGGGGAACTCGTCCACGCCATCGGGCCACTCGGCGCTGGCCACGTTCATCTGGTGCAGCATGGCGTGGCTTACGGCGGCGATGACGAATTCCCCCGTGGCCACGGCGTTCAGGTAGGTGTGCTTCACGGTGCCGTCGCGGCCCCGCCGGTTGGGCGCGAAGGCCACCGTGGGCGGGTTGGAGCCGAAGGCGTTGAAGAAGCTGAAGGGCGAGAGGTTCCGCACGCCCTCGGCGCTGAGGGTGCTGGCCAGCGCGATGGGGCGCGGGGCCACGCCGCCGCAGAGCAGGGCGTTGGTTTCGACGGGGCCGAGGTCTGCCGGCAGAATGACGCGATGGCTCATGGCTTTCCAAACCGCACGGTCTTGCGGCCCGCGTCCGTCTCCTGCAGGAACCGGATGAGCCCCAGATTGTAGGTGGCCTGGTCGTCCCACATGGCCATGTGGCTGCCGTTGGGACAGAGCAGGAAGCTGCCGTGCTTCACCTGGCCCGCGATCCACTGCATGTGGGCAGGGTCCATGGTGTCGTGAGTGCCGCCGATGACCAGGGTGGGCATGGTGAGCTTCGGCAGGTCGGCCTTCCGATCCCACTTCTCCAGGCGGCCCGAGGCGCCGAACTCGCTGGGCCCCTGCATGAGCACGTAGATCTCCTTGTTGGCCCGGGCGGCGGCGCGGTTGAAGGCATCGGGCCACTCAGACAGGCGGCAGAGGTGCTTGGCGTAGAAGTGCGGGATGAGCAGCTCCATGTAGCGCGGGCTCTCGTACTGGCCCTTGGCCTCCAACTCCTTCACCTCCTTCACCACGGCTGGATCCATGCCCTTGGCGAGCACTTCTTCGGCGTAGCGGTTGTAGTCGGGGATGCTCATCATCATGTTCGAGATGACCAGGCCCTTGAGGTGGGCGCCGTACTTCAGCGCGTATTCCACGGCGAGGATGCCGCCCCAGGAGTGGCCCAGCAGGTAGAAGTTGTCTTTGTCGAGGCCCAGGGCCACGCGCACCTGCTCGACCTCCTCGACGAAGCGCTCGGTGGTCCAGAGATCCTTGTCCTTGGGCTGATCCGAGAAGGCGCTGCCCAGCTGGTCGTAGTAGATGAACTCGATGCCCTCGGCAGGCAGATAGCCTTCCAGCGCTTCGAAGTATTCATGCGTGAAGCCCGGGCCGCCGTGCAGCAGCAGCAGCCTGATGCGCGGGTGATGGCCGAAGCGCTTGGTCCACACCTTGAACTCACCCTTGGGCGTCTTGATGGGGATCAGCTTCACGCCGCCCTCCCGAATCCTGGAGGCGTCCGCGAAGTAGGCTTTGAGAGTCGGTGCGGCCTTCTGCGCGACCGCGGGCAGGGCGGCGAAGAGCGACGCGAGGACGAAGCACAGGGCTCGGCGCATGGGTACCTCGGGATGGGAAGGCAGTCTTACCGGGAAGGTGCCGCTGCGGCAAGGGGCCATGGGTTGGGGCGGTTGCCCTGCGGGAGCAGACAGGTCCGCCAGGTTCAGTCCCCGGCCTCGCCCGCGGGCGTGCCCGCGTAGAGGTCAGGAAGGGTGCCACCCACCAGGGTCGGCGGCATGCCTTCCAGCCGCTCGGGGACATGGACGATGGTGTTCACCAGGCGGCCCAGCCCCTCGATCGCCATGACCACCTCATCCCCCGCCTTGAGCCAGAGGTTGTCCGTGACCTTCGAGCCGTTCAGCTCCAGCAGGCAGCCGGTCCCCACCGTGCCGCTGCCGATCACTTCGCCGGCGTGCATCTGGATGCCGTAGCTGGTGCGCTGGAGGATCTGGGCGAAGGTCCAGTTCATGCTGTCGGCGTTTCCGTTCGACAGCCGATGCCCATTCACCTCGCAGGTCATGGCCGCGTGGAGGATCTCGCCCGAGGGCGACGGCTCCAGGTCCAGCTCGTCCTTGGTGACCAGCCAGGGCCCCAGGCTGGTGGCGAAGTCCTTGCCCTTGCAGGGGCCCAGCGACAGCTTCATCTCCTCCATCTGGAGCATGCGGGCGCTCCAGTCGTTCATCACCATGTAGCCGAAGATGGCCTCGTCGGCCTCCTCCAGGGTGGCGTTCTTCAGGGGGCGCCCCGTGACGATGGCCACCTCCAGCTCGAAGTCGAGGCGTACCAGGTGGTGGTCCTGCACCAGGACTTCGCCGGGGCCGGTGACCGCCAGGTGGTTGGTGAAGTAGGTGACGGGGAAGAGGTCGAACTCGGGGATCATCTCCAGCCCGCGGTTGCGCCGGGCCGTGGCCACGTGCTGCCGGAAGGCATAGCCATCCCGCATGGACACGGGGCGGGGGACCGGCGCCAGCAGGTGGACCGTGGCCGCCTCGACCAGGGCCCCTGCCGGGGGCGCCGAAGCCAAGGCCCGGGCCAGGGGCATCAGCTCGTCTTGCCGCCGGATGAGGGTGAGCATGTCCACGGCCAGACGGGAGTCAGCGGTAGCGAAATCAAGGATGCGGCCATCGGCCATCACGGCGCCGATCTTCTCCGTTCCGGCCTGCAGGAAGGTCACCAGCTTCATCACGCACTCCAGGCAAAAGCCCAGTGTAGCGGCGGCGGAACATCACTCCGGAGTCGTCATTCGTTAAGGAGGCGGAGCAGCCTATCGGCGGCTTCGGCGAGGCGTGCCGGCGGCGTGTTCAGGGGCGGCAGCAGGTAGAGGCAGTCACCGATGGGCCGCACCAGCAGACCTTGATCCAGGGCGCGGCGATGCAGGCGCCAGCCGAAGCGCGCCTCGGGATCGTGGGCCTGGCCGCTGGCCGGATCCACCAGCCGGCAGGCGCCGATGGTACCGAGCACCCGCGCCTGCCGCACGGCCGGATGGGCGGACAGGGCCGTGAAGGCCTCTGTCATCGCAACGTGGATGGCCGCGGCGTTGGCCATCACCGGCTCGTCATCGAAGAGGGCGAGGCTGGCGCAGGCCACGGCGCAGGCGGTGGGATTGGCGGTGTAGCTGTGGCCGTGGAGGAAGGCTCGTCCCGAAGCGGGCTCGCCCCAGAAGTGGCCGTAGAGTTCCTCGGTGGCCCAGGTCATGGAGAGTGGCAGCATGCCACCCGTGAGGCCCTTGGAGAGGCAGAGCAGATCCGGCGCCACCCCTGCCTGCTGGCAGGCGAGGAAGGTGCCCGTGCGCCCGAAGCCCGTGGCCACCTCGTCGAGGATGAGGTAGACGCCGTGGGCGTCGCACTGGGTCCGCAGCTCCTGCAGCAGCTCCGGCGGCCACATCCGCATGCCCCCGGCACACTGGATGAGCGGTTCGGCGATGAAGGCCGCGAGCTGTCCGCCGTGGGTGTTGAAGAAGACCCGGATCTCTTCCCGCGCGGCGTCCAGCCGCGCGGGCCAGTCGGTGAGGTCGGGGAAGAGCTCCCGCCTGGGATCCTCCGGCAGGTTCAATCGGTCGCAGGCCAGCAGCAGGGGGCTGAAGAGCCCGGTCATGAAGTTCTCCAGCTCGCCCACGCCCACGGCGCCGAGGGTGTCGCCGTGGTAGCCGCCCCGCAGGGCGCCGAAGCGGACACGCCCTTGCTCGCCGCGCTGCAGCTGGGCCTGGAAGGCCAGCTTCAGGGCCACCTCCACGGCGGTGCTGCCGTCGTCGGAGAAGAAGGCGCGGGTGAGGTTCGGGGGTAGCTTGGGGCGGAGGCGGGCCACCAGCTCCACGGCGGGCTCGTGGGTGAAGCCCGCGAACATGACGTGGTCGAGCTTCGCGGCCTGCCGTTCCAGCGCACTCACCAGGCGCGGGTGGCCGTGGCCGTGCAGGCAGGTCCACCAGCTGGAGATGCCGTCCAGCACCCGCTCGCCATTGGCCAGCAGCAGGTCGCAGCCCTCGCCACCGAGGACGGGGATGGGTGGATCGGCCTCGTGCACCTTCATCTGGGTGAAGGGATGCCAGAGGTGGGCACGATCCAGGGCCAGGCGGTCGGTCCAATCGGGGGGCAGGGGGCTTGGCATGGGGACAGTGTAGGTGGGGAGGCTGGAGTCCGGAGTCTGGACTCCAGACTTCAATTACTCGATCACTTCCACCCTCATCGGCAGGAACCCCCGGAGCACCGTGGCGTTCTGCTCCGCCACCTCGGGTGACGTCCCATCGGCGCCGGGGTTGAGCAGCACGGCTTCGATGCGCCAGCCTCGCAACATGAGCGCCTCGGCGGAGAGCAGGGTGTGGTTGAGGGTGCCGAGCCCGCCCAGGGCCACCAGGACGCAGGGAATCTTCAGGTCCGTGGCCCAGGCGAGGAAGTGGGTGCGCGGGGCCAGGGGCACCAGCAGGCCGCCCACACCTTCCAGCAGCACACGGCCCTCGAAGGGCCGCTGGCACCACCGGGCCGCGGCCTCGAGGTCGAGGCTCCGGCCTTCCAGTTGGGCGGCGGCCAGGGGGGCCAGGGGGGCCTTCAGCAGGATGTGGCTTTCGGTGATGATCCCCGGGCCGCGCACGGCGGCGGCATCGGCCTCCGGATGTTCAGCCCGGTCCACGCCAGTCTGGAAGGGCTTGCGGTAGGCCACGGGCCCGAGTCCGGCCCAGGCCCGGGCCAGCCGGGCGGCCACCTGGGTCTTCCCCACGCCGGTGCCGGTGCCTAGCACCCACAGGGGACTGGGGAGGGCGTCCGGGCAGAGCACGGCGGGGCTCGGGTTCCGCGTTCGACTACTTCTTCAGCTGGCTGAGCATCTGGCGGGCCTGGGCGGCCTGCTCGCTACCCGGGGCGATGGCGATGATCTTGTTCCAGGCCTTGGCGGCCTCCTCGGGCTTGTGGAGGTCCGCGGAGTACACCACGCCCATGTTGAAGAGACTCTGGACGTGGTTCGGGTCCAGCTTGTTCGCCTTCTGGAAGTTGGCCAGGGCCTTGTCGAACTGGCCGAGGTCCCGGTACATCACCCCCTGATCGGTGATGACGTTCGGCTCGTCGGGCTTGATGGCCAGGCCCTTGGCATAGGCATCCACGGCCTTCTGATGCTGGTGCGTGTCGAAGTAGTCGTTGCCGAGGGCGAACCAGGCGCCGTAGTTCTTGGGATCGGCCAGGACCGTCGCCTCGAGGCGGTTGATGCGGGCCTGCACCTCCGCGCTGGGCAGGGCGGGGCCGGCGGGCATGGCGCCCGGCATGGCTCCGGGCACGGCGCCGCCCAGGGAGGGCGCGGGCATGATGGGGCCGGCGGGGGCCGCCACGACCGGGCGGGCCGCTTCCTGCGAGCCACTGCCGAAGGCGAAGTAGCCAGCGAGGAACCCAGCGGCCAAGCCCCCAGCCAGGGCGAACATGATGTTGCGGTTCAAGCGACACCTCCTGAGGACCCTGCGGTCCACTGGAATTCTCCCACAGGTAAGGAAGGATGGCCCAGGTGACGATGAAAGGGGACCCGGAGCATCCGAAGCGGGAGAATCAGGCATCGCGCCACCCATCCCGCTCCTAGCGCCGTTACCACGAGGCCACGCTTGACCCATCCCCCCTCCCGCCTGCCGCTTCGGCGCCACCTGAGCGTCCTGGCCGTGCTTCTGGTGGGGATCGCCCTCTCCGCCCTCGGGTTCTTCTCGGCCCGGGAGGCGAACCGCCGGCAGGTGGAGGCCGAGTTCCACGCTGCCGCCCGGGACCGGACCGAGAGCGTGGTGCAGGGGTTGCAACATGGCTTCGAGGATGTGTCGGTGCTCCGCAGCTTCTTCGAGGCCAGCAATGAGGTCTCGAGGACCGACTTCGATGACTTCCTGCACCCTCTCATCACCCGGCATCCCTACATCCAGGCCTTCCAGTGGCTGCCGCGGGTGACCCCGCAGAACCGGGCGGCCCTGGAGGCGGAAGCCCGTCGGACCCATCCGGATTTCCGCTTCTTCCTGCGAGATGCGACCGGTCGGGACAGTGAACTGCCGCGGGAGGCCACCTTCTATGGCATCCACTTCGTGGCCCCCTACCGGGGCAACGAGGTCACCCTCGGCTATTCGGCCCAGGCCCTGGCCACCCGCCAGGAGGCCCTCGACCGCGCCCTTCGCACGGACAGCCTGGCCGCCAGCGGCCGCATCCGGTTGATCCAGGAGCGGGGCGACCAGTCCGGCATCCTGGTGATGGTCCCCGTGCGCGACAAGCATGGGCACCCGCTCGGGATGGTCCAGGGGGTCTTCCGGATGGGGGATCTCGTCGGGACTTCCATGGCCTTCCTCGAACCCAGGGGGATCGTGCTGAAGCTGTTCGATGCCAGCGCCCCGGCGACCGAGGCCCTTCTGCACGAGGAGGCCTCCCCGCTGCCGCCGATGGGTCCGACCCGGTCCGACGGCCTCCAGCTCGCCCGGGCGTTCTCCCTGGCCGGCCGGAACTGGCTGGTGACCGCGACCCCGGCGGGGGGGCATTTCCCCCTGGGCACCTCCTGGCGGGCCTGGGCCGTCCTGATGGGTGGGCTGACCTTCTCGGCCCTGCTGGCCGGCTACGTTCGGAACCTGCTGGCGAGCGAAGCGGCCATCCGGACCCAGGTGGAGGCCCGGACCCAGGAGCTGGCCCAGGAAGTGGAGAGCCACCGCCTTGACGCCCAGGCCCTGCGGGAAAGCGAAGCGCGGTTCCGCCACCTCATCGAGGTCATGGGGGAGGGCCTCTGGGTCCTGGATGGCCAGGGCCTCACCACCTTCGTGAACCGCCGCATGGCCGAGATGCTGGGCTACGCGCCCGGCGACATGGTGGGCCGCTCCCTGTTCGAGTTCATGGAAGCGTCCGAGGTGCCCCAGGCCAGGCGCAACATGGCGAACCGCCTCGATGGTCAGGACGCCCGGCATGACTTCAAGTTCCGCCGCAAGGACGGGGCCGAGCTGTGGACGATCGTGACGGGCACGCCGGTCCTGGACGAGGCCGGCCAGATCGTGAGCGTCCTCGGCGTGATCACCGACATCACCGAGCGGCGGCGCCAGGAGCAGGCGCAGCTGCAGAGCCAGAAGCTGGAGAGCCTGGGCATCCTCGCCGGCGGCATCGCCCACGACTTCAACAACCTGCTCACGGCGATCCTGGGGAACATCAGCCTGGCTCAGCTCTGCATGTCGAAGGTCGCACCGGCCTGGCCCTACCTGGAGAACATGGAGCGGGCCGTGCAGCGGGCCACCAACCTCACCCGGCAGATGCTGGCCTATTCCGGCAAGGGGCGCTTCGTGGTGGGGCCCCTGGACCTGAACCAGGCGGTGCAGGAGCTCTCACACCTGCTCAGTGTGTCGACCTCGAAGAAGGTGGCGATCCGGTACCAGCTGGCGGAGGGCCTGCCCACGGTCATCGGGGAGGCCTCCCAGATCCAGCAGGTGCTGATGAACCTGGTCACCAACGCGGCGGAGGCCATTGGCGATGAGGAGGGCATCGTGTCCATCCGGACCGGGCTCCAGACCTACGGAGCCGGGGACCTGGAGAGGGATTTCCCGGGCCAGTCCATGGAGCCCGGCGCGTTCCTCACCCTCGAGGTCTCGGACACGGGGCAGGGCATGACTCCCGAAGTCCAGGCGCGGATCTTCGAGCCCTTCTTCACCACCAAGTTCACCGGCCGCGGCCTGGGCCTCTCGGCCATGCAGGGGATCGTGCGCGGACACCGGGGCGGGATCCGCGTCTACAGCGAAGTGGGGAAGGGCACCACCTTCAAGGTGATCTTCCCGGCGGGCACGGGCCTCGTCCCTGAGGCGGAGGGTGTCGCCGAGCAGGAGGCCTGGACAGGACGGGGCACCATCCTGGTGGTGGATGACGAGGAAGCCGTGCGTCTCGTGGCCACGGACATGATCCGGTCCATGGGCTTCGAGGTGGTCACCGCCGAGGATGGCGTCCAGGCCCTGGAGCGCTTCCGCGAGTGTCCGGTGCCGGTCTGCGCGGTGCTCATGGACCTTACCATGCCCCACATGGACGGCCTGGAGACCTTCCGCGAGCTGCGCCGCCTGGACCCCGGCTGCCGGGTGGTGCTCACCAGCGGCTACAACGAGCAGGAGGCCATCCAGGATTTCATGGGCAAGGGCCTGGCGGCCTTCGTGCAGAAACCCTTCCTCCGGGACGATCTCCTGAAGGCCCTGCGGCGGGCCCTGGAATCCTGATTCAGCGCTGGAGCAGGTCGAGGAGCGCGTCCGTGAGTGCGACCACCTCGCCATCGGCGAGGTGCGCCCCGGTGGTGATGCGCAGGCGGGCCGAGCCCTCTGGGACCGTGGGCGGCCGCACGGCCCGCACGTCGAATCCCCGGACCTGCAGCGCCTGGGCCAGCCGGAGAGCCGCCACATCGGCGCCCACGGGGACCGGGACGATGGCCGAAGGTTGGCAGGCCTGGCCCAGGGCCGAGCGCAGGCGGTCCGCCAGGGTCAGGGCCCGCTCCCGCCGCCAGGGCTCGTTCCGGGCCAGGCGGATGCCCTCCAGGGCCGCGCCCAGGACTGGAGGCGGCAGGGCTGTCGAGAAAATGAAGCCCCGGGCGGTGTTCAGCAGGTGGTCCCGGAGCAGGGCGGCACAGCAGACAAAGGCGCCGAAGCTGCCGAGGGCCTTGCCGAGGGTTCCCATCACCAGGGGCACCCGTCCATGGACGCCCTGCAGCTGGGCCAGGCCCGCGCCACCGGCGCCCAGCAGGCCCGTGGCGTGGGCCTCGTCGATGAGCAGCAGGGCTCCGTGGCGCTCGCACAAAGCCAACAGGGCGGGGAGGTCCGCGGTGTCGCCATCCATGCTGAAGACCGCGTCCGTGGCCACCAGGGCGAGCGCGCTGGCCGGAGCCTCGGCCCGCCAGGCGGCCAGCTGCGCGGCCAGGTCCTCGAGGTCGAGGTGGCGGTAGATGCCGACCTGGGCCCCGTTGGCCCGGGCCAGGCGGCAGCCGTCCACCAGGGAGGCGTGGTTGAGGGCATCGGAGAACACGGCGTCGCCCCGCCCCACCAGGGCGGGGATGAGGGTGGCGTTGGCCTGGTAGCCCGTGTTGAAGAGCAGGCAGGCCTCGGCGCCCTTCCATTGGGCAAGGACCGCCTCCAGCTCGTCGTGGAGGCCGCAGGTGCCTCGCAGCAGCCGGGCGGCCCCGGCCCCGGCCCCATGCTCCCGGGCGGCCCGGGCGGCGGCCTCGGCCAGGCGGGGATCCCGCCGCAGGCCCAGGTAGTCGTTGGAGCAGACATCCACCCCGGCGGCCGGGTGGATGCCCCGGTCCCGGCCCAGGGCCAGCCGGGCCTCGGCCGACTGCTGAAGGCGGGCTTGCCAGGGTGGGGGGATCACGGAACCTCGGGGTGGCTCACGGCAGGGATAGGGTGGGGGAATGTTAGGATCTGAGGGGGATCCGCGTCCGGATCTCCCTTGGAGCGTGGCATGGAATTTCAGCAGTCGTGGCAGGGAGCTTCGGAAGGCGCCAAGGCCCGGGTCGATTTTGTCCGAAGCGTCTACCTGTGGCTCATGGGCGGATTCGCCGTGGCGGCCCTGGGGGCCCTGAGCGCACCGGTGATCGGCAGGGCGTTGATCTCCGTGGCCGGCGGGTTCTGGCACTGGATCCTGTTCGGCGTGCAGTTCGGTTCGCTGCTGTTCGCCTCGGCGGTCAGCCGCAAAAAGCCCCTCAACCGCATCGCCTTCGGTCTCTTCACCTACATCTCGGGTGCCATCGCGGGCATCGTTGCCCTCATCGTGGCCCGGGGCGCGGGGTTCACGCCCGTGCTCACGGCCTTCAGCCTCACTGGCGTGGTCTTCCTGACCCTCACCGTGACCGCCTTCGTGTCGAAGCGGGACTTCAGCTTCCTGCGCAACTTCGTCATCGTCGGCGTCGTCGTGGCCGTCTTCGGGAGCCTGGCCGCGGCCATCTTCCACCTGGAGACCTTGAGCCTCGTCATTTCCGGCGTGGCGGTCATCGCCTTCTCGGCGAAGCTGCTCTGGGACACCTCGGCCATGCTCCGCACCAACGACTTCGGCGACCCCGCCGGCTTCGCCCTCTCCCTCTTCGTGAGCCTCTACAACATCTTCATCTCGCTGATGAACCTTCTCGGCGGACGGCGCCGTTAGGGCGCCCCGCAATCCAAGGAAACCCATGCTTCGTGCCTCTCTGATCTCCCTGCTCGCCCTCGGTGTCGCTGCCCAGGAGGCGGCACCAGCCACGCCCGTGGTTCCGGCCGCGCCCGCCGCGGCGTCCGCTCCCAAGCCTGAGGAGGTGGTGCTCGCCAAGGTGGGTGGCGAAGCCATCACCGAGGCGGACTTCCAGGCCGCCTTCCGCCTGCTGGGCCAGCAGGAGCAGATGCAGATCCTCATGATCCAGGGCGGCAAGGACGAGTTCATCAAGCGCATGGCCGAGAGCAAGCTGCTCTCCGTGAAGGCCAAGCGCATGGAGTTGGACAAGACCCCAGCTACCAGCGGGCCTTGGACCGCACCAAGGACGACCTGCTGGCCCGCGAGTTCCTGGCCAAGGAGGGCGAGGCCCTGCAGAAGAAGCTGGTGGTGGCCGAGGCCGACGTGAAGGCCTACTTCGACAAGCACCCGGAGCGGTTCAAGCAGCCGGACCTGGTCTCGGTGCGCCATATCCTGGTCTCGGTGAAGCAGGGTGAGAACCCGCAGGGCCTGAGCGACGCGGACGCCAAGAAGCGCCTCGCGAAGATCCAGGCTGAGATCAAGAAGGGCGCCAAGTTCGAAGACCTGGCCAAGAAGTACTCGGATGACCCCGGCAGCAAGGAGAACGGCGGGCTCTATGCCGACGCGGACCCCTCGGCCTGGGTGCCTGAATTCGGCGCGGCGGCCCGGACCCAGCCCATCGGCAAGGTGGGTGCCCCGGTGAAGACCCAGTTCGGCTATCACCTGGTCAAGGTCGAGGCCCGCAAGCCGGCCCGCCAGATCCCCTTCGAGGAGGCCAAGGCCGCGAGCGAGAAGATGGCCACGCAGGAGCGCCAGGCCAAGGTCTGGAACGAGCTGATGGATGACCTCCGCAAGGAGATCCCCTTCGAGCTGGTCAAACCGGCCGCACCCAAGGCGGCCGAAGCCCCGAAGGTCTTTGAGGCCGGCAAGGCGGGTGTCCAGTGAAGGTGGTCGCGTCCGCGCTGACGCTCCTCCTGGCCGCGCCGATGCTGGTGGCCCAGGCCAAGCCCGAGGTCCGCGAGGAGATCCTCGTGGTCGTGAACCGGCACATCATCACGCGCCGCGGCCTGACCCAGGCCGTGGAGCAGCAGCACGCCGCGCTCTACCGTCAGTTCTCCGGCAAGGAGCTGGACGAGAAGCTGGCCGATGCCCGCGAGAAGACCCTGCAGGGCCTCATCGATGCCTTCCTCCTGGAGGACAAGGGCGCCGAGCTGGGCTCCCCGGTTTCCGACGAGTACGTCCGGGCCAGCATCGACGGCATCAAGAAGGAGAACAACTTCGCCACCGACGCCGATCTGGAGCGGGCCCTCAAGGGCAGCCTCGGCATCGGGCTCCCGGAATTCATGAAGCGCCAGAAGCAGCAGGCCACCCAGCAGTTCGTGCTCCAGCGCGAGGTGTTCTCCAAGGTGGCCGTGGAGGACAACGAGCTGCGGGCCTACTACGAAGACCACAAGGATGAATACCGGCTGCCGAGCCGCTTCCGCATCCGCGAGCTGGTGCTGGCCAAGGGCGCCACCGTCGAGCAGCAGACCGAGGCCCGGAAGAAGCTGGAAGCGATCCAGGCCGAGCTGAAGGGTGGCAAGTCCTTCGAGGACCTGGCCCGCCAGCACTCCACCAGCCCCAGCAAGGCCACGGGCGGCGACCTTGGCTGGATGAACAAGGGCTTCCTCCGCGCCTCCATCGAGGAGGCGGCCGGGAAGCTCAAGCCCGAGCAGGTCTCGGCGCCCATCGAGACGGACAAGGATCTCTACCTGATCCAGCTCATCGCCCTGGAGGACGCGCCGGTGAAGGCCTTCGCCGAGGTGAAGGCCAAGATCCTGGAGAAGCTCCAGGAACCCAAGGCCCAGAACGCCATCGAACAGTACCTGTCCAACCTGCGGATGCGCGCCAACATCCGCTTCCTGGTGCCCAAGGAACAGATCCTGAAGGGATGATCGCTTGCGACTCGACGCCTTCCTCAAGAAGAGCCTGCTCATCAAGCGGCGTGAGCTGGCCAACCAGCTCTGCGACGAGGGGATGGTGCGGGTGAACGGGGTCCCCCGGAAGGCCAGCCAGGATGTGAAGGCCGAGGACGAGCTCGAGTTCCCCCTCTACAACCGGGTGCTGAAGGTCCGCGTGCTCTCCCTCCCCGAAGGCAACGTGAAGAAGGCCGACCAGTGGTCCCTCTTCGAGGTGCTGGAGGACAAGCGCCTCCCCCTGGACCTGGGCTTCGGCGACGAGGATCCCTTCGCGCCGCCGCCCAAGGCGCCCCGCAATCACTAGACCGTTACCGTCGCATCCGGGGCGCGATCCTGATGCCAGACCCGGAGTCCCCATGTCCGACCAGCCCCTCATCCGGAACCTGAAGGAGGGCGACCTCTTCCAGGGGTTCCTCCTGGCCCAGGAGGCGGCCTACAAGGTCAGCACCAAGGGCAGCGAGTACCTGGAGCTGAAGCTGTCCGACGCCTCCGGGGACCTGAAGGCCTTCCTCTGGGACGTTCGGGCCATCGAGGGTGACCTGGAGGCCATCCGGGCCGATGTCTTCCTGCGGGTGAAGGGCACGGTCACGAGCTACAACGGGCGCCTGCAACTGAAGCTGGACAAGGCCCGGTTCGCCCTGGACGCCGAAGTGGGTGACCTCTCGGCCTTTTTCCCCGTGAGTGCCCGGCCCGTGCCCGAGATGCTGGCGGAGTTGGATGGGATCATCGCCTCGGTCCGCGACCCCTGGATCAGCCAGCTGCTGAAGGCGTTGTTCGTGGAGGATGGCGACCTCCGCGCCGCCTTCGCCCTGGCCCCCGCGGCCAAGTCCATGCACCACGCCTTTCTCGGAGGGCTGCTGGAGCACACCCTCTCCATCCTGGGCATGGCGGAGCGGGCGTGCGCCCACTACCGTGTCCTGAATCGCGACCTGGTGGTGGCCGGCGTGTTCCTCCACGACGTGGGGAAGACGGCCGAGCTGAGCTACCAGCGCAGCTTCGGGTACACCGATGCCGGCAACCTGCTGGGCCACATTGCCCTGGAGGCCGACTGGATCAGCCGCGCAGTGGGCAAGATTCCCGGGTTTCCCGAGGAGCTGCGGATGCAGATCCTGCACATCGTCCTGAGCCACCATGGGCGGTTGGAGTTCGGTTCGCCGGTGCTTCCGAAGACGCCGGAGGCGCTCCTGGTCCACTACCTGGACGACCTGGATGGCAAGCTGGAAGTCATGTTCCGCGCGGTGGAGGATGGGGATGGCGGCGGTTCCTGGAGCCCCTATAGCCGTGCGCTGGAGCGCATGATCTACCGCAGGCGGTGGCCCGAGGCGGATCGGACCTGAGCCCTGTTCGGATTCGAACAGGTTCGATCCTGCCTGACCGGTAATGGACAGAAAAGGATCATGAGGCCGGGGCTTCTGGGCAGGACCCGCTGGGCAAACCCAGGGGGGAAGTGCTGGTAAATCAAGGGCTGTGCCTTTTTGGCCGGGGTAGAAAATTCCTGGCACGGCTCTGGCTCTTGGGAGGTTCAGCCCCTTCCTGAGGTGTTCCATGAAGCTCTCCCGCAAAGCCAAGCGCTACGACGACTCCGTGCTGCCCGGGGAGTTCCAGGGATTCGAGAGTTTCCACCAGACGGATGTCGAGCTGGACGGGACCCTGGAAGGCTTCCTCCGCCGGGCCGAGGGTGGCGTGCAGCTGGGCGAGATGGTGCTGGAGCGCCACGCGCCCAAGAAGCTCAGTTTCGCCAAGCTCAAGACGAAGGCCGAGAAGCTCTCGGAGCAGGTGGACTACCTGAAGGAGCGTCTCGAGATCGTGGACCATGACCGCCGGGGGATGTACATCCAGTTGCGCAGCCTGCCGCCCTACAAGGACGACACCCAGATCCAGTTCAACGAGATCAGCATCGGCAAGAACAAGATCGTGGTGAAGCGCATCGCCTTCTACCGCAAGGACGAGGTCAAGCAGCAGGTGCCCCTCCAGCTGTCCGAGCTGGAGCTCAAGCGCCTCCTGTTCGATATTCGACAGGCCATCGCGTAGGCTTTTCCGGCATCAGTTAGTTCAGCCATAACTTCACAAAGGGCGCCCATGGCGCCCTTTGTGCTACTTGTGCGCCGAGAGGCGCAGCGCGAAACCTACAACATGGCCATCCAGGAGCCACTCTCATTCCGGATGGGGCCTTCGGGCAGGTCGCTCTCTTTGAACATGAAGTGGCTGCTGTTCCAGCTGCCGCAGCTGTCGCAGCGGTCGGTGAAGTCCTGGGTGCGCTGGTTGCAGACGGCGCACTCGTAGCGCAGCTTGAGGATCCCCAGGTTGCGGAGCAGCTGGCGGTACTCGTTCAGGGCCGCGTCCAGGCGGGCCCGGCGGCTGTGGATTTTGGCCATGAAGAAGAACAGGATGGGGCTGTAGACCACCTGGCTGCGGACCTCCTGGAACAGATCCAGGGCCTCGTCCAGGATCTCCAGGCGGTAGAGCATCTTGCCCAGGAAGAACTTGGCGGTGGTGGCGTGCTTGGAGGTGGCGGCCAGGCGGCGCATGAGGGCGAGGCCATCCTCGGGGCGGCCCAGCTGGATGAAGTAGTCCTCGAGCTCCTGCAGGAAGGTCCCTTCGCCGGTCTTGCGGAAGCCCTCGATGAGGATCTCCAGGCCCTGCGCCTCCTGATCCTGGAGGATCATGCAGCGGCCCAGGCTGAGGTAGGCCGGCACGAAGTCGGGCTCGTCCTTGATCACCTGCTGGAAGATCTGCGCGGCATCCTTGAACTGGTCCGCGTCCACCTTGGCCATGCCGATCTGGTAGGCCAGGGCCGAGCCTTGGGCCTTCTCACCCTGGGTGAGCTCGGCGGCGAAGTGGGTCAGCAGCTTCTTGTGGGCCTCGGCGGCCTCCTCCCAGCGCTGGGCCTCCATGTGCATGGCCCGCAGACGCCGCCAGGCGCGGAGGGCCTTTTTCGGGTGATCGGCGGTCAGCTTCTTGAGCACGGCCACGGCGGCTTCGGGATTCCGGACCGCCATGAGGGCCTCGGCCAGCTGGTAGCGACCCTCCACCTGATCGGGCACCTCGTCGCAGAGGGCCTGGAAGAGCTTCACGGCCTCGTCCGGACTGCCCGTCTTGATGAGGATCTCGCCCAGCAGGATCCGCGCGGGAATGTGCTCCTTGCGCTGCTCGAGGATGGTCTCGAGGATCCCCTTGGCCTCGCGGGGCAGGCCGTGGGCCACCAGGTCGCGGGCGTCCTGCATGCGCTCCGAGATGCGCTTCACCAGGCGCGTGTCGGCGGAATCGTTGAGCCCCCGCACCAGGCGGATGACTTCCATGATCCCGGTGTAGAGCACGTTCAGGAGGAAGCCGAGCAGGAAGGTGATGAGGATGACGCTCTGGAGCTTGATGCTCTCTCCGAACACCACCACTTCGCGCACCAGCAGGTCGTGGTTCGTGAGGTACAGGTTGCCCAGCACCATCAGGACCAGCAGCAGCAGCACGATGAAGAACACATTGACCAGACGCATGGGCGGCCCTCGGAAACCTGCGCCTAGCATGACACGGGAGGGGGAAGTCTGGAGTCCGGAGGCTGGAGGTGGTTCTTTCTGCTGCGGCGCTGCGCGCCGCGCCGATGATGAAAGACTGGCGCCGACCCCTGCGAGGGGCCACCGCCAACGGGAAAAACATCGGGCGCCGCCGAGGCGGCCTCAGGGATCCGTGCCTCCGGACTCCAGCCTTGGGGCCATCACGCCCCTTCGGCCTTGTCCGCCCACTCCTTCGCCGCTTTGAGGTCCTCCCAGACGGCGCGGCGCACGTCCTGGGTGTACTGGCGGAGCACGTAGGCCGGATGGAAGGTGGGCATGACGGGAATCTCACGGCCTCCCACCACCACGCGCTTCCACTGGCCACGCACCCGCGTGATGCCTTCGCTGACGCCCACCAGCTCGCGCAGGGGCGTGGCGCCCAGGGTGACGATCACCGCGGGCCGGATCAGCTCGATCTGGCGGCGCAGGTAGCCCAGGCAGGCGGCGGCCTCCTCGGAAGTCGGCGTGCGGTTGTCAGGCGGCCTGCACTTCACCACATTGGCGATGTAGGTCTGGTCCCGCCGCAGGCCGATGGCGCCGATCATCTTGTCCAGCAGCTCGCCGGCCTTGCCCACGAAGGGCCGGCCCTGGAGGTCCTCGTCCCGCCCCGGCCCCTCGCCCACGAACAGGAGCCGGGCCGAGGGATCCCCCTCACCGAAGACGAACTTCAGGCGGCCCGGGCCCAGGGGGCAGGCCAGACAGCCCTGGATGGCCAGCTGCAGCTCCTGGAGGCTGGTGGCGCCGGCCACGGCTTCAGTCGTGGGACAGCCGATGGCATCGGTGGGAGGGGCATAGACCGCGATGGGCCGAGAGGCCGTGGTCGGGGCAGGGCGAGCCACAGCATGGCGCGCCGGAGCCGTTTCAGTGGCGACGGCAGGAGCAGGAGCGGCCTGGAGGGGTTCGCGCACCAAGCCCATCACCCCCAACTCCTCGAGGGTGTCGCGCCAGGCTTGAAGCGGGTGGTCGGTCACCTTTCCAGCGTAGCCGGAACCTAGCGGGGCTTCCTGGCATCCTAAGGCGTCGGAGCTCATGCATGTCGCAGTCCCCCATGGAAACCCCGTTCGGCACCCAGGAGGCCTTCCACGCCGCCTTCGCCGAGCTTTATCCAAGGCTCGTGAGCTACTCACGGCGTTACGGGGCCACCTTCCCGGAGGACATCGCCCAGGAGGCCTTCGTCATCCTCATGCAGCGCGAGGAGCGGGTGGAGCATCCCACCGCCTTCCTGTACGGCACCGTGCGAACCCTGTCCCTCACCGAGCGCCGCCCCATGAAGAACCAGAACCTCAGCCTGGAATCCGTCACCGAGCCCGGTCTGGCCGGCGGGGCCGACGACCAGGTGCTCAACCAGGAGGTGCGAGAGCGCATGCGCTCGCTCTCGCCGACCTTCCGCGAGGCGCTGTGGCTCTTCGTGGTGGAGGGGCTCTCCATCCGGGAGATCGCGGACATCCTCGGCATCCCCGAGGCCACCGTGAAGACCCGCATCCACCGGGCCAAGGCCCAGCTCAAAGATCAGCTCAACCCTTCAGGAGGCCTGCATGCCCTGGTCTGATCCCGCTCGGCGCTTCGAACCCGCAGAGGATGTCCAGCTTCGAGCCGAGCTCCGCGACCTGCTGGGCCTGGGGCCCGTGGCCTCCCTCCGGCCCTCGGAGCCGACGGCGGAACTCACCGCCCTGGCGGATGATCTGCGGCGGGAGGCCCAGCGCCGCAGCCGCACCGAGCGCAAACGGCCCACCTGGGGTCTCTTGGCCGCCGCGGCCCTCCCCCTGCTGGCCGCCCTGGCCGGCCTGGGGACCTGGGGCTTCCAGCAGAAGCACCGTGCCGATGAGCTCGCCGCCCAGACCCAGCGTCAGGACCAGGAGCTGACCCGTCTCGCCGCGCTGCACGCCTCCGAAGTGGCCAAGGAACGCCAGGCCAAGGAGCAAGTCCAGCAAGAATTGCAGTTGGCTTCACGCAAGGGGGGCCGGAAGTCGGAGCCCTACCTGGTGATTCCCGTGGAGAAGCCCCTCAAGGTGGCGGGTGATGACTACCAGCGGGTGAAACAGAAACCCTAGTTTGCGTCCCGCTCGGCACGGTCCTGGCAATATCTAAGGCAAGGTGTGCCCATGGCCAGCAATCCCCTGCTTCTCCTGATTCTCCTGCTTTCCGCCCTGGCCACGGTGCTGGCCGGGATCGGCGTCTTCGGCAACAGCCGGCCTCCCGACCCACGGCTGAATTCGCTGCTCAACGACCTGGATGACATCAAGGGGATGCTTTCCCAGATCCAGAAGTCCGTCCTCCAGACCGAGCGCAAGCTGGAGAAGGAAGTCCAGATCTCCCGCACCGAGAGCCGCGAAGTGGTCGAGAAGCTAGCTGAAGTTCTCGACAAGCGGCTGAAGGAGTTGGTCTGAGAAGACTGAGGACTGGAGACTGAAGACTCGGGACCGAACCCTCAACCCGCCTGGCTGTGGTTGGCCGGAGTCCAGCCCCGCTCGTTGAGCAGCTTCACGCCCTGGATGCGGGTGAGGCGGAAGGCCATCTCCTCCTGGTGGAGGTGGCAGAAGGCCAGCAGGTGGTCCTCCTGGATGGTGCGGGGCGAGACCCGCCGCAGCTGCGTGCGGTGGGCCGCCGGAGGCAGGTAGGTGAGCTCCACCATGAGCGTGTGGCCCGCGGCGTATTCGAGGATGCGCTGCACCTCCTCCGCCAGCTGGTCCTCGCCACCCAGGTGCAGCATGGGTATGCGCCGCTGCACCTCCTGGTAGAGGGCTGGATCCTCGTCGTGGAGCTTCTGGAGGGCCGAGCGCACCATCTGCTGGACGGGCTCCAGGTGGTGGTTCATGCCCTTCTCGTCCACGAAGGCCAGGGCCGCCAGGGCCCAGAGGTAGAGCTTCTCGTCGGAATCCACGCTGAGGGCCAGGAAGCGGCCGGGCTTGGGCATGAAGCCCGCCTGCTTGAGCAGGGCGTGGGCGTTGCCATCGCCGCGCACCTCCAGCACCGTGTCCGACAGTGAGCCCAGCTTCAAGGGGGCCAGCTCGGGCCGCAGCTTCAGTTCCTCGGCCAGGTGGGCCGTGCGGGCCCGGACCAGCCGCACACCCTGGTGGACCTCCACCTCGCCCACGCGACGCGAGAGGTCCTCCAGCAGCTGCAGCAGGGGCTGGGGCAGGGTCTGGGTGGTGGCGCCCAGGCGCAGGCCAAGCTCCTCCAGCGGCACGCCCGCATCCAGGGCGCGCACGAGGGTGGCGTGGCTCACCCGGAAGGTGCCCATGGCATCCAGCGACTCCACGTCGGCCAGCTGGGCCAGCTGCAGCAGCCGGTGCGGGTTCTGCAGGAGGGGTGTGAGCAGCTCCAGGGTGGGCTGCATGATCATGGGCTGGTCCACCTCCAGGGGCTGCCAGTGGGCCGCCGTGCCCTTCAGGTCGCGCAGCAGGTATTCATGGGCCAGGGCCTCGCCGTGCTCGGACAGCCGGAGGTGCCCGAAGCCCTCGTCGGCCTGGATGATGCCCATGCGGCCCAGGAAGGGCAGGAACACCGTGCGGGTGCGCTCCTCGTCCAGGGGGTGGAGGGTCTTGAGGAAGGCCAGGAACGGCTGCACCGCCAAGGACTGGCCGCGCCGTTCCAGCAGGTGCTGCATGAGGAAGTGCCGGTCCTCGGCCGGGGGCATGCCCCAGGCCTTGAGGTCGTGCTCCAGCAGGCTGGCGAAGGCGCGCTCGGCCACCCAGCGGGGCGGGTGGCTGGTCACGGCGGGCAGCAGCGTCTCCACGCGGCCATCGCGGTTCCACAGCAGGCCCAGGCGGTGCAGCAGGGTGAACAGCAGGGTCGCGTCCTGCTCCTCCTGGAGCATGGCGTTGCGCTGCATGAGCTGGCCCAGTTCCTTCTTGGCGGGCAGGCCGCCCTTGAGCACCCGGAGCCCGGCCACGCAGCGTACGAGGACGCTGGTGAGAGCCAGGGAAAACCGGAAGGGCTCGGCCGTCCGGAGCGCCACCTCCGTGGGCGTCTGGAAGCTCAGGGCCCCTTCGTCGAAGTCCTCCAGGGCATCGGCCACCCGCTCGGCCACAGCCCAGCCGGAACCGGTCGGCAGGATCAGGCCCAGGTCGCGTAAGGCCTCGATCACCTGGGGCACGGGCGCGGCGCCATCACAGACGAAGTGCTTCAGGGCGACCAGGGACCCGCTGTCCAGGTCCGCCAGGGTATCCGAGAGCCGCTTGTGGTCCTCCAGGTGGAAGACCATGGTCTTGAGCAGGCGCATGCGCCCCTCGCCGCAGTCCTCCCAGCGGATGGGGATGGGCAGGCGCCGTCGCTCACAGATGGTTCGAAGCTGCTCATCCGAGCAGTTCGAGAGAAGCTGGAAGTGCGTGTGCGGCATGAGCACCCGGGTACAGAGGATCTTCCAGGTTCTCATGGAACGGCAGGTTGTTCACGCGCAAAAATGCGCCCCACAGGTCGGGCGCATTTTCTGCGCGGTGGAAGCCTACTCGGGGGTCTCGATGTGGTGGGTTCGGCTGGAGACACCATCGCTGAGGATCAAGTCGAAACGCTTGCCGGTGGCCTGGATGGTCTGGCGGCCGCCCGACAGAATGGCGATGACTTCGCCGGTATCCGCGTCCCGGACCAGGGCCGCCGGGTGGACCGCGGCGTCCCAGGTGAGCTGCAACTGGTCGGCGGACAGTCGCTGGGCGCTGGGTGCCGTGGTCATGATGCGGGCACCAGGGCTCACGGAACTCAGGCTGGCCAGGGTCTGGCCGCCCTTCGCGACCTGGAGCCCGGCCAGGGCATCCAGCACGGTTGCCTCCAAGGGGAGGGCCATGATGAAGTGGCGCTCCTGGCCCTGCGGCGAGCAGCCGACCTCCACCCATTCGAGGGCCTGGGTGAAGAGGGTGGTGCCCGTCGCATCAAGACCCTTCAGGAGGTAGTCGGCCGGGCCAGCCTGGCCTGAGGGGCGGGTCGCGGTGCGGAAGGCCGGCAGCAGTTCGACCCTGCCATCTCCGTGGAGGATGCCCCGGACCAGCAGGCAATCCCGGACCGGGGTCTGGCTCTTGGGCGCAGGCGCGTCTTCGGCGCCCACCGTGAGGAAGCCGCCGGTGCCGTTCCGGAAGTCGAGGATCTGCTTGTAGACGTAGTCGCTCACCCAGTTGGGCGTGCAGTAGCCCATGATGTCCTTGTCGGTGAACGGGGAGTGCAGCGCGTTGAACCCGCTGTCATAGCCCCAGACGCCAATGTACCCGCCGGCGTGAGGGTAGGCGGGATCAGAGCTGGCGACGCTGCCACAGGGGCTGTGGGGCCGGCCCATGTTGTGGCCCACCTCGTGCGCGAAGACCTCGGGAAAGAGCCCGCCGTCACTGTATCCGCTGGTCTTGTCCCAGCCGATGGCGGTCCGGTAGTAGAAGGAACTCGACGGGGAACTCGGAACATAGCCCAGACCCGCCACCCCCGACCCGTAGTCGACGCTCAGGGCGCCGTAGTAGTAGCGGTCCGACCCGCCGAGGCTGCTGGCATCAAGCTGGTGCTTGGCCGCCAGCTCGGTCAGCAGGGTGCTCCAGCCGGTGCCGTCAGAGCCCAGGACCACCGAGGAGGTGAAGGTGGCTCCGAGGGTGACCTCCACACTGCCAATGGGGAACATCTTGGCGAGCCGGGCGACCCACTGGTCCAGGTTCCCGACGGTGACGTTGCCGGTGCCTGTGGTCCGGGCCACAGGGAAGATGGTGGTTTTGAAGGTGGGAACCGTGGTGCTGGTGAACGTGGCGGTGGCCGTGTTGTTCACCTCGCTGGTTTCCGGGATGAGCTCGGCAGGATCCACTTCAGCCTGGACGGTGTAGCCGGTTCCCACGGGCGTCGTCAGGTGCGCGGCGGGGACCGCCAGGTTCCAGCTCCCGCCCAGGGTCGATTCTCCGAAGGTGGTGGGCACGCCTGCCCTGGGCGCGGCCACGAGCTTCGGATAGCCCGTGACGGGAACGCCGCCATTCAGCAGGGTGACCCGGACGGTGGGGGCGGCGGTGTTGAAGTGGTTGGCGAGCACAAACACCCGGATGAGGCCAGCCTTGCCCGCCACGATGGGCACCTTGTTGTCCAGCGTCTGGGTGCTCTGGGTGAACTGCACCTTGTCCACCCAGAGGTCGAGGTTGGCGCCTCCCGTGTCGACGGTGAAGGCCTCGCTGAAGGTGGTGCCCTCCTGATTGGTCACGGCGATGTCCCCCGCCGTCAGGTCCACGGGTGCCGTGATCCGAAGCTGGCGGTCGCTGTCCACGGTGAAGCTCGCCTGGACGGGGCCGAAGTTCACGCGGCTGGTCCCCACGAAATGGCTGCCCAGCATCGTGATGACGGTACCCGGCATCAGGGTGGTGGGGGTGAACGAGGTGATGACCGGGGGCCGGTTCGCATCCACCGTGAAGGTTGAGGAGGTGGCCTGCCCCTTCAGGGTGGTGACCGCGATGACTCCCGTGGTGGCCAGGGCGGGCACCACCGCCTCGACCTGCGAATCGCTCTTCACCGACAGGGAGAAGGCGGCGCGGCCATTGAAGGTGACCGCGCTGGTATTGCCCAGGTTCGTGCCGGTGATGGTCACGGCGGTGCCGGTGCTGCCGTGGGTGGGGCTGATGCTGGTGATGGTCGGAGTGGGAACCGGGGCCGGCGGAGCCGGTTTGCCACCGCCGCCGCCGCAAGCCGTGATCAGGCTCACGGCCAGTAAGGCCAGGGCGGCAAGGGCAGCGCGCTTCATGGGAACTCCAGGGAGGTGGCCGGGTCCGGTAGGCCCAAAAAAGCGCCCGGCACGCCGGGCGCTTGAGTGGACAGGTGCCAGGAGGCTAGTGGGTGGGTTCCAGGCGGTGGGTGCGGCTGGCCACGCCATCGCTGAGGACCACGTCGAAGCGTTTGCCGGTGGCCTGGATGGTCTGGCGGCCGCCCGACAGGATGGCGATGACCTCGCCGGTATCGGCGTCCCGGACCATGGCGGCCGGGTGGACCGTGGCGTCCCAGGTGAGCTGCAGCTTGTCGGCGGACAGCCGCTGGGCATCGGGGGCGCTGGCGATGATCCGGGCTTCGGCGGTCACGGAGCGCAGGCTGGCCTTGGTCTGGCCGGCCTTGGTGACCTGGAGCCCGGCCAGGGCATCCAGAACGGTAACGTCCAGGGGCAGGGCCATGACGAAGTGGCGCTCATGCCCCTTCGGCCAGCAGCCCAGTTCCATCAGCTCGAGGGAAGTGGAGAAGAGGGTGGTGCCCTTCGTGTCCAAGAGTTCCAGGCTGTACTCCCCGGTGGTGGGGAGGTCGGAGGGCAGGGCCTTGGTGCGGAAGGAGGGCAGCATCTGGACCGTGCCATCTTCGTGGACGATGCCGCGCACCAGGAGGCATTCCCGCGCCGTGGCCTGGGCCTTGGGCAGGGGTGCATCCTCGGCGCCCACCGTGAGGAAGCCGCCTGTGCCGCCCCGGAAATCGAGGATCTTCTTGTAGACATAGTCACTCACCCAGTTCGGGGTGCAGTAGGCCATGATGTCGTGGTCCACGGTAGGGGAGTGGAGTACGTTCAGCACTGCGTCGTATCCCCACACACCGATGAAGGCGTTGGCATAGGGGTAGGCCGGGTCGGGGCCGCCGGCGCCACCGCAGGGGCTGTGATTCCGGCCCATGTTGTGACCCGTCTCGTGGGCGAAGACCTCAGGGAACAGGCCCCCGTCGTTGTAGCCGGAAGTCTTGTCCCAGCCGATGGCCGTGCGGTATTTGAAGGATGCACTTGAGACGTTGGGCACCCAGCCCAGGCCGGCCACCCCGGAGCCATAGCTTACGTTGAGGGCGCCGTAGTAGTAGCGATCGCTGGTGCCATCCGCCAGGTGCTTGGCCGTGAGGTCATTCAGGAGGGTGTCCCAGCCGGTGCCATCCGAGGCGAGAGTGGCCACGGAGCCGGTGAAGGAGGCTCCCACGACCACGTCCACGCTGGCGATGGGATACATCTTCGCCAGGCGGGCCACCCAGGCATCCTTGTTGGCGGCGGAAATGTCACCCGTGCCATTCGAAAGCACGACGGGGAAGATGGTGCTCTTGAAGGTGGGAACGGTGGCACCGGTGAAAGTGGCCGTGGTCTGGTTGTTGGTCTCGTCGGCTTCCGCCAGGGCAAGGGTGGGGTCCACCTCGGCCAGCACGCTGTAGCCGCTGCCAGTGGGGGTCGTCAGGTCGGTGCCAGGCACCACCAGGTTCCAGCTGGAGGCCAGGCTGGATTCATTCACCACCAGGGGCACGCTGGCGCCGGGGGCGGCCACGGTCTTGGGATAGCCGGCCACGGCCACGCCATTGTTCAGCAGGGTGATCCGGACGGAGGGCGTGGCCGTGTTGGCCGTGTTGGCCAGCACGAAGACCCGGATCAGCCCGTTCTTGCCCGCCACGATGGGCACGGTGTTGGCCAGGTCTGGGTGCTCTGGGTGAACTGCACCGAGTCGATGTGCAGGTCCAGGGTGGCCGTGGCAGTGTTGACCGTGAAGGTGCGTGACTGAGTACCGCCCGGCGTGGTGACCACCAGGTTGCCGGAGGTGGCGCCCACGGGCACGGTGAAGGTAAGGCGGTTGGGGCTCTGGGTGGCAATGGTGATGGGGGTGCCATTCAAGGCGAGGGTGGTGCCGGTGTAGCCGAGGTAGGTGCCGTCGATCACCACGGTGGCGCCCACGGGGGCCTGGGTCGGGTTGACTGAGATGACGGTGGGCGCGCCGTAGGCCACGGTGAAGTTGGAGGCAGACGTCCCGGTCCCCTGGGCGTTGGCGATGCTGATGGGGGCGGCGCCGTTGGCCGCACCGGCGGGAATCAGGGTCGAAAGCTCTGTGCCATCGGTGAGGGCGTAGGCGGCGCTGGCTCCGCCGATGTTGACGCTGGTGAGGCCGAAGAAGTTGCGGCCCGAGATGGTGACGGAATCCACACCCGCCACACCCGAGGCGGGCGTGAAGCTGGTGATGACCGGCTTGAGGTCGGCGGCATCGGGGACGGCGATGGTGGCGGTGACGTCATCCAGCAGGAAGCTGGTGGCGTTCAGGGCATCCTCCTGGCTCTTGAAGGACAGGCGCACCACCTGGCCCTTGTGGGGAAGCAGGCTCACGGTGTAGGCGGTGTAGTCCGCCGCGTTCAGGTTGGACTTCGTGAGCAGGGTGCTCAGCACGGCGTTGGTGGTGCTGAGCGCCTGGACGGTGAAGGTGTCTGTGGCGATGGCGCCGGTCTCGGCGGTGATGATCTTCACGTAGAAGGTGACATCGGCCACGGTGGCCGTGGCGGGCACCCAGAAGTCCTGGGTGATCTGATCCGAGGCCACGGACCCATACCCACCGACCCAGGCGTACTTGGTTCCAGCGTGGGGCACCATGGTGGCGCCGTTGGCAGCGGAGATGATCCCCGTGTCCCCCTTCCAGATGACCGGGGCGGCCGTCTCGAAGCCGGTGTTCATCAGCACCTGGGCCTGGACCGAGGTGTTCACGGTGTAGGCGGTGCTGGTGGCGGTGCCTCCGGCACTGGTCACGGTGATGGCCCCGGCCGTCAGGCCCGCGGGAGCCGTGGCCCGCAGCTGGGTGTCGCTGTCCACCGTGAAGGAGGTGGCGTTGACGCCGTTGAACTGCACGGCGGTGGTGCCCACGAAGTGCATGCCGGTCAGGGTGACCACGGTGCCGATGGAGAGTGTGGAGGGCGTGTAGGTGGTGATGGTCGGGGTCTGGGTGGCGTCCACCGTGAAGCTGGGCGAGCTGGCCTGGCCATTGAGGGTGGTCACCTGGATGGCACCCGTGGTGGCGTTGCCGGGGACCACCGCGTTGATCTGCGTGACGCTCGCCACCGTGTAGGAGAAGGCGGCATGGCCATTGAAGGAGACGGCGCTCACATTGGTGAAGTTCGTCCCGGTAAGGGTGACGGAAGCCCCCGGGCTCGCATGGGTGGGGCTGACACCGCTCACGGTCGGGGTGGGTGGAGGGGTGGCGGCGTGGAGCCACCTCCTCCGCCACAACCCAGGAAGGCGATCAAGGCAACAACAGAGAACATTCGGGTCATCGGCGAGGCCATGTCGGCTCCATGCGTGATCCCCGGAGTGACGGTGGAATGGGGCGGGTCTCAGGGGATGGAAGACTATAATCCCCTTCCGCAATCCAGAGCCTGACCTTTTCTTAACCCACCCGAAGGTTTCATTCAGCCAGGCGCACGGAACGCCGGGCCCCTTCCCGGGGGCGCCGACAATTCCATGGTCTGACCACCTTTCGTTGACCCACCACGGCCCGGCCATCTACGCTCAAAGGTTTGGGTCTCCCACGCCGTGATCGCCCTCCGTCCCGACAATCCCCTGATCGTCCAGAGCGATCGCACGCTGCTGCTCGAGGTGGCCCACCCGGCCTTTGAGCAGGTGCGGGACGAGCTGGCGCGGTTCGCGGAGCTGGTGAAGAGCCCCGAGCACATCCACACCTACCGCATCACGCCGCTCAGCCTGTGGAATGCCTCGGCCTCGGGCGTGCACTGCACCGACATGATCGAGACGCTCAACACCTGGTCCAAGTACCCGGTGCCGCAGAACCTGCTGCAGGAGATCGAGGACCACGGCACGCGCTACGGCAAGTTGCGCCTGGTGGCCAAGGGCGACCGCCTGGCCCTGGAGATGGACGACCGCGGCCTCTTCTGGGAGCTGGAGAACCAGAAGTCCCTGCAGGGCCTGCTGGCGGAACCCTACCCGGACGAAACGGGCATCTACCTGAACACCGGCATGCGCGGCGAGGTGAAGCTGCAGCTCATCCGCCTGGGCCACCCCGTGCAGGACATGGCCGGCTACAAGCCCGGCGACCCGCTGCCCTTCGAGCTCTCCCCCACCACCCTGCAGAACGGCAAGCCCTTCGGCCTGCGCCCCTACCAGCAGGCGGCGGTGGATGTGTTTCATGCCGGGGGCGGGCCCGATGGCGGCGCCGGAGTGCTGGTCCTGCCCTGCGGCGCGGGCAAGACCGTCATCGGCATCGGCTGCATGGGCAGCCTGCAGACGCACACCCTGGTGCTCACCACCAACGGCACCGCCGTGAAGCAGTGGAAGCAGGAGCTGCTGGACAAGACCACGCTGACCGAAGACCAGGTGGGCCTCTACGGGCGACACCAAGGAGATCAAGCCGGTCACCATCGCCACGTACCAGATCCTCACCTACCGCCGCAGCAAGACCGGGCCCTTCGAGCACTTCAAGCTCTTCGAGGCGGCCAACTGGGGTCTGGTGATCTACGACGAGGTGCACATGCTGCCGGCCCCGGTGTTCCGGGCCGTGGCGGAGCTGCAGGCCAAGCGGCGCCTGGGCCTCACGGCCACCCTGGTGCGCGAGGACGGCAAGGAGGAGGACGTCTTCAGCCTCATCGGCCCCAAGCGCGTGGACGTGCCCTGGAAGATGCTGGAGAAGGACGGCTTCATCGCCACGGCCCACTGCCTGGAGATCCGCGTGCCCCTGCCCACGGACGAGCGCATGGAGTACGCCGTGGCCGACCAGCGGCAGCGCTTCCGCATCGCCTCCGAGAACAGCCTGAAGATGGTGGTGATGGATGAGCTGCTGGCGGGGCACCCCACCGACAACATCCTCATCATCGGCCAGTACCTCGAGCAGCTCCGCATCATCGGCGAGCGCCTGAACGCCCCGGTGCTCACGGGGCAGACGCCGGAGAAGGAGCGGGAATCCCTCTTCCGCCAGTTCCGCGAAGGCCAGCTGCGCGTGCTCATCGTGAGCAAGGTGGCCAACTTCGCCATCGACCTGCCGGATGCCTCCGTGGCCATCCAGGTGAGCGGCACCTTCGGTTCAAGGCAGGAGGAGGCCCAGCGCCTGGGCCGCATCCTGCGCCCCAAGGGCGAGCGCAACGTGAGCTACTTCTACTCGCTCATCAGCAGCGAGACCACGGAGCAGGAGTTCGCCCGCAACCGCCAGCTCTTCCTCACGGAGCAGGGCTACCGCTACCTCATCGAGAGCCGCCGCTTCGACGAGCAGCGTCGGCTCAGCGAGCCCACGGTCTGGAAGCAGCTGCGGCTCGAGACCTCGGGCCTGCCCTGACGTTAGAATCCTGCCCGCAGGCTGAACTGCCAGACCCTGGGCTGCTGGAAGTTCCCGGGGGTGAAGGCTCCGCCCACATTGTTCACCCAGGTCATGGGCTGGCGGTTGGTGGCGTTGAAGACGTCCACGGCGGCGCGGAGGTCCAGGCCCCGGAGCCGGGTCCGCCAGGCCAGGCCCAGGTCCAGGCTCATGGCATGGGGCAGTTCCCGATCGCCCCGGGTGGCGCCGGGACCCAGCACGTTGTCGCCGGAGGATCGGATCAGGCTGCTGTAGCGAAGCCCCGACCGCCAGAGGAAGGCGAAGGACGACTCGAGATTCCAGGGCAATGCCGAACTCCCGAAGGCCTTCCAGGCGTGCTTGACCTCTTCGTTGAGGCTTCCGTCGTAGGGGGGCAGTCTGTAGTCCTGACGGAGGCTCGGAATGGAGGCGAAGCCCGTATTCCTGGCGGTCGAGGTATTCACGTTGCCCACTTCCGAATTGCCGTTGAGGTCCCCCTGGCTGTAGCTCACCTGGAGGTAGTGGCCGCCCTCGAAGATCCGGCGGGCCGTCAGGTCGAAGCCGCGGTACTCCCGCTTCAGGCCCGGCAGGTTGGCGATCACCTTCTTCGTGGAGGAGTTGTTGGCCAGCGCATCCAATTCCGGGAGGTAGCCATAGGTTGAGCTGTACGTGTCGATAAGACCGTGGACCACCTTGGCCGTGAGGGTGGCCCCCAGGGTCCATGTTCCGATCCAGGGCAGGTCCTGAACCCCCTCCGCACCCAATTGGTACAGCTCCGTGCGCGGGGCCCGGAGCTGGCCGACGGCCACGTTGGCGACGCCCTGGAGGCCATTCACCTGCCAGGTCCGCCAATCGCTGAGCGAAGGGATCCAGACTTGTCTGGTGGTGGCGGGTCCACCGGTGGTGGCACCCGCGGCAGTCAGGTTGCCGGCCGTGGGTGGGCTGTAGATGCGCCCGGCGTAGAGGAAGATCCGGGTCAGGCCGGTTTCGGCCGGATCCCAGGACAGGCCTACACGGGGACTGAAGAGGGTCTGCCGGTACAGGTTGCGGCCGTCCTCGGCGGCGAGCCCGGCCCGGTCGATCCGCAGGCCCAGGCTCGCGGTCCAGCCGGAGGCGAACCCCCAGTCATCCTGCAGGAAGATCCCCAGGAGCGCCTGCTTGAGAGGGCTGCCGTACGAGGCGCCATCCGCGAGGGTCCGCTGGAACAGATAGCTGGGCTGGCCTCCCACCAGCTGTCCCGAGCTGGGGCTGGCAGTGGTCAGGCTGTCGGCGGCCGAGTAGCCGAAAGCGTTGCCATGGAAGGACTGCAGCCCACCTTGGATGGCGGCGAGATCGCCCGCGGCGGGCCCGGGGCCTCCGCCCACCCGGTCCAGGTAGGAGAGTCCGAAGGAGGGGCGCTGGAAGACCTTGGTGTACTCGGACCAGAGCCCCTGGAAGCCACCCTTGAGCTGGTGCGAACCTTCGAAGAAGCTGAATTCGCTGCGAAGCGTGAGGTTCTTGATGCGGTCGAGGCGGTCCTCGCCGTAGGCTCCGAAGGATTCGCCACCGGGGGCATCCAGCTGGCCGCGGAAGGGGCCGGCAGCGGGGGTGGCCGGGGTCCAGTGGAAGGCCGTGCGGTGCAAGCCCAGGGTGTTCTCCCAGGTGAGCCGAGGGCCCAGGGCGCCCACGTGCTTCAGGAGGTAGCTTTCACCGCCCCGGGTGCGATTGGGCTGCTGGAAATCCTTCACGCTGCTGTCGCCGGCCGTGTCGAAGTTGGCCTGGTTGACCGGATCCGCGTAGTAGCTGAGCTCGAAGCGGTGCTCCGCGTTGGCCAGCCAGGTGAGCTTGAGGAAGCGGTAGCTGCGATCCTCCTCCTGGCTGCGCCGGTGGGGCGCCGTGCCTGGGGGCTTCACGTTCTCGAAATCCAGGCTCAGCAGCTGGCGGTTGAAGGCCCCGAAGAAGAAGAGGCGGTCCTTGATGAGGGGCCCGCCAAGGCTGAAACCCAATTCCTGGGCGTCCGTGGGCCGCTCCTCCGGAGTGGTCGCCTTGCCCGCGTCGGGCCTTGCGTTGAGCCCCCGGAAGATCCGGCTGGTGAAGACCGAGCCGTGAAACGCACTGCCTCCGGATTTGGTCACCAGGTTGTAGACCCCGCCGGAGGCAAACCCCACCTCCGCCTTGTGGCCACCGGTGGTGAGGGCCTGGCTCTGGAGGATTTCGCTCGAAATGTTCATGCCGAACCGCCCCGTGGAGCTGAGTCCCGTGGCCATGCCATCCACGAGGAAGGCGTTGGCGTCGAGCATGGAACCAAGCACCACCGGTTCCGGTTTCCCGGAGGGGGTCACGCCGGGGGCGAGGTAGGCGTGTTCCACGTACCGGTGCGGCGCAAAGGGCAGCCTCACCAGATCTTCTCCGGAGAAGACCGTCTGAGGTCCCACAGAGCTGCTTTCGGCCCGCAGGGGCGAACTCTCCACGGCCACGGTGGCCTGCGCCGGTTCAACACGAAGGACGAGGTGCACCCGTTCATCGGCCCGGAGCTGCAGGACCTGGCCCTGGAGGCGGTACGCACCGGGCAGGAGGCCGGCCACCGTGGCGATTCCCTGGGCGTCCGCGCGAAGGTCCCGGCGATCTCCGCGAGCCACTGATTCAAGAGTGAGGACCGCCCCAGGACGCGGACGACCATCGGCCCCCCGCACCTCAACCCGGAGAGCGGCCGTCGTCTGGGCCATCAACCCTGAAGTGGCCAGACACAAAGCGAAGGGCCCGGGAATGGCTTGAAGGCGGATCGACATCAGTACTCCGTGGCCTTTTCCAAAGTCATCCATGGACGGCAGGGATGGCTTTCGGTGTGTTCAGATAGGCGCCTTGATCTCTGCCCGCCCGGGACGATGCCTCCGCGGCCCATCGAAGATTCTTGTTCTACCACACCCAGAGTTGGGGGTTCGCGAGCGACTGGGCGCCCAGCCACCGATCCAGGGGCCAGACGAGAAGCGCTGCGAGGAGGCCCGCCAGCACATCGTCCATGACCACGCCCCAGCCGCCGGGCAGGCGCTGGGCGACATCGACGGCACCCGGCTTCCAGATATCGAAGAGGCGGAAGAGCAGGAAGGGCGCCACCAGCCGGGCGGCCCAGAGGGAAAGCGGCTGCGGCTGGACGGTGGCCGTGAAGAGCAGGGGGGTGAGGGCGATCCAGATGCCGGCCCACTCATCGGCCACGATGAAGGAGGGGTCCTTCTGGCCGGTTTCCTGCACCACGCGCGCCGCGGCCCACACGGCCAGCAGGATGATGGCGACCGGGGCCGTCAGCAGCAGCCAGGGGGTCCAGGCGCCCCCGAACGCGCGGCATCCGGCCACCAGCAGCAGCCAGGCCGCCAGTCCCGCCAGGCTGCCCCAAGTGCCCGGCGCAGGCTTCAGGTGGCCGCTGCCGAAACCGGTGGCGAGCCACCAGGCGAGGCGGGGGGCCGAAGGGCCGGCCTTCACCGGCGCACCCGCCCGAAGCGCATCCCTAACTGGACGGAGGCCTCCCAGCGCGGGGCCATCTGGCGGAGGAGCCCCGTGTCCCCCTCCCCGCCCTGATGCCAGAGCGGGATCGCCACTTCCAGGCGCGTGAAGGGGTGCGTGTAGACGCCTCCCTGGGTGAGGGCCGCCAGCAGCCCCCCGGCGGGCTCGGAGAGGAAGGGGAAGAGGATGCCTCGGAACCCGGCCTGGGCCCTCAGCCAGGGCCGCACCAGCCAGGTACGCTGGGGAACCCAGGGCCGAGGGGCCGCTCGCGAGGCTGCTGTGCCCCTGGTACTGCTCCACGCGCAGGTCGGCTCCCAGGGCCCCCTGCAGCTGGTGGTCGCCGGTCCACCAGCTGCGCTGCCAGCCGGCGCCCGCCATCGCGTACCGGAGGTCGTGGCTGGAGCCGCCCTGGGCCAGGGCCTGCCACTGGTCCATCCGCACTTGGGAGGGGGACTGATCCCAGCCCAGCCGGACCTGCAACGCCGTCGTGTTGTCGCTGAAACTTCCTGGGCCCGCGCCACGCCCCGTGGGCGCCACGCAGACACCGAGGGCCACCTCCACGCCATCGGCGCGCAGGGGCAGGGCGAGGAGCAGCGTCAGGAGCCAGGGCCGCGGTGTCGTGGGGACAGTCTAGGGTGTGGGGCTGCTGCTGCCCCGACCTCCTCGCCCCGGTCCCGACTTCGCCACCTGCTTCCACGTCAGCCGAGGGGCTCAGACGTATCTCAACGCCTCGACAATGCGCAGCCGCGCTGCCTTCAGGCCCGGGAACAGGGCGCTTACCTGGATGGTGGCCTGCAGGCCGAGGGCCACGATGATGTAGACCGCCGGCACGAAGTGGATGTTGAGCTCGTAGCCATGGCTGGTGCCGGGGGGGGCGGGCATCTGGAGGTGCAGGGCGTTCAGCCCGGCCCGCAGCAGCAGGGTCGCCGCCAGGCCGAGGGCGCTGCCCAGGAGGCCGAGGAAGGCGCCCTCCCACTGGAGTAGCGCCAGCAGCTGCCGAGGCTGGAGACCCATGGCCCGCAGCACGCCGAACTCGCGCACCCGCTCCATGACCGACATCAGGAGGGTGTTGGCCGTGGCCAGCAGCACCACCAGGAAGAGCACGAGGCCCATGAAACCGAAGATGGCGAAGTAGAGCAGCTTCACCTGCCGGTAGAACGAGGCCAGCTCGAACCAGGGCTTCACCGAAGTGCCGGGCAGCAGGGCCTGGATCCGCGCCTGCTCCCGGGCTGTGTCCTGGGGGCGCTTCAGGATGATGGAGAGCCGTGACCGCGCCGGGCCGGCATCCAGCAGCGGGCTGGCGGTGGCGAGGCTCACCGTGAGGAAGCGGTCATTCAGCTCGCGGAGGCCGAGATCCTGGAGCCCCGCGACCTCCACATCCACGGCGTTCAGCGCGCCGTCCCTGGTGGTGGACATGAGCGTGAGGGAGCTGCCCACGGTGGCGCCCAGCGTGCGGGCCAGGCCCACGCCGAGGATCACTTCCCGCACGGCGGGATCGGCGGAGAGCCATCGCGAGCCGGTGCCGGCGGGGGTCTTCGCCCCGCTGGTCAGGGCCTCGGTGCAGGCCATGTGCCGGGGTTCGAGCACGGGGTCCACGGCGGTGCCCAGGAAGGCGACGCTCTTCGCCCCGCTGGAGAGCAGGCCCATGAACTGGGTGCGCGGCAGCACCTCGGCCACGGCGGGATCCTGGCGGAGCCGCGCGGCCAGGGCCTCGCCATCCGGCAGGGCCTGCTCCAGGCTCTGGGCTTCGTCGCCCTCCATGGCCCCGGGCGGCAGCACCTGGAGGTGGCCGAGGCCCCCCCGGATGGCTGCGTCAGAGAGCCCCTGGAAGGTCTGGGCCATGAAGCCGCCCGCCAGGCTCAGGGCCAGGAACCCGGCGACAACCACCATCAGCGTAAGGGCCGTGCGGCGGCGCTGGCGCAGCAGGTTGCGGAGGGCCAGCCGGGCGAGGATCATGGCCGCTCCTCGCCGATGAGCTTGCCGTCCATGAGCCGGAAGACGACATGGGCGCGGGCGATGACGGCGGGGTCGTGGCTGGCGACCAGGAAGGTGACGCCGCGCTCGGCCGCCAGCTCGGCCCTGAGGGCCATGGGGGGCCGCCGTGGGCGTGGTCGAGGCTGGCGGTGGGCTCGTCCGCGAGGATTAGAGCGGATCGGTGCCAGGGCCCGGGCGATGGCGGCGCGCTGCTGCTGCCCGCCGCTGAGCTGGCCGGGCCGGTGGTGGGCGCGGTCCGAGAGGCCCACACGGTCCAGCGCGCCCTCGGCCCGGAGCCTGGCCTCGGCCTCGGGCATGCCCCGGAGCTGCAGGGGCAGCATGACGTTCTCGAGGGCCGACAGGACCGGCACCAGGTTGAAGGCCTGGAACACGAAGCCCAGGTGCCGGAGCCGCAGGTCGCAGCGGGCCTTCTCGGACAGGGCGGACACGGCCTCACCATCGAGACGCACCTCGCCTTCATCCGGCGCGTCCAGCAGCCCCGCCAGCTGCAGCAGGGTGGTCTTGCCGCTGCCACTGGGGCCGGCGAGCACCGCCAGGCAGCCCTTCGGGACCTCCAGCGACACGCCAAACACGCCGGCGCGCTCGCCGCCGAGTTCGTAGGCCCGGGTGATGCGGTCCAGTTGGAGCATGGAGCCAGTGTAGCCCGGAGCCATGGCGGTCGCGGGAAGGGGGCCTGGCGGCGAATCCGGCCATGGGATGGCGCCCTGTGGGAAGATGGCGCCCAGGACGGTCCGAACCATGCGAAAGGGGCTCACCATGCTGCGGGGGTGGGGTGCGAGCGAGGGCCTGATGCGGACGACCCGGCCCCTGTCCGGATGGCTGGTGGCCCTGGCGCTGTTCGGAGGGATCATCCTGGTGGATGTCGTCTCCCCGCCTGAGGTGGATTTCTCCGCCTTCTATCTGGTGCCGGTGATCTGGCTGGCCTGGTGCAGGGGAACCCGCGAGGGGCTTGGCATGGCCCTGTTCTGCGGCGTCGGGTGGTATCTCCACGCGATCCTCAGCGGCCGGTATGCCAGCTCGGAGTATTACCGCCTCTGGGATGCGCTGAACAAGCAGCTCTCCTACCTGCTCGGTGCCTGGGCCGTGGGGGCCCTGCGCCGGGAGGTGCTGCTCCAGCAGGACCTCAACCAGAAGTTGCAGGCCTCCAAGGCCGAGGTGCGGGAGCTCCAGGGGCTCCTGCCCGTGTGTGCCTGGTGCCACCAGATCCGGGATGATCAGGGCGACTGGCACCCGATGGAGGTGTTTCTCCAGCAGCGCACCGGAGTCTCGGCCACCCACGGCATCTGCCCCGCCTGTCTGGAGAAGGCAGATCCGGAGCTGGGCTCCCTGCGGCCACCTGATTGAGCTAGGGCCGGGATCGCTTCCGGAAGGCCAGCTCGTAAGCCGCGGTGCTCGCCTCCAGGCCACCCTCCTCGACCTCGCCAATGAGGTCATAGGCATGGGCCTTCACGATGCGCACCCGCTGGATGGTGTTCACCTGGGGGGTGCCGTCCACCAGCAGCACATTGCCGTCGATCTCCGGGGCCTGGCCGGCGTGGCGGCCCTTGACGATGAGATCGGTCTCCTCGTGGGCGCCCTCCACCAGCACCTCGATGACCTGGCCCACCTTCTCCTGGTTTTTCTCCCGGGCGATCTTCTGCTGCAGCTCGAGGAGCCGCCGCTTGCGGGCCTCCTTGGTGCGCTTGGGGATGGGATCGCCCAGACCGTAGGCGGAGGTGCCTTCCTCCGGACTGTAGGTGAAGACGCCCACGTGGTCGAAGCGGGCCTCCTTCACGAAGTCCTTCAGCTCCTCGAAGGCGGCCTCATCTTCGCCAGGGAAGCCCACGATGAAGTTCGAGCGGATGGCGATGCCCGGCACCAGGCGGCGCACCTTCCAGGAGCTTCGAGAACGAGCCGGCTGCCGCCCGGGCCATGGCCTTGAGGATGGCGGCGTCCGCGTGCTGCAGGGGCATGTCCAGGTAGCGGGCGCAGTTGGGCGTTTCCGCCATCGCGCGCAGCAGGCCGTCTGTGAGGCGGTTCGGGTAGGCGTAGTGGATGCGGAACCAGCGCAGGCCCTCGACCGATCCCAAAGCGCGCACCAGCTTTTCCAGCGCATCGGGATCGCCGAAGTCGCGGCCATAGTCCGTGGTGTCCTGGCCCACCAGGCTGATCTCCAGCACACCCTGAGCCACCAGGTTCTTCGCCTCGGCGACGACACTCTCGATGCTCCGGCTGCGCTGGGCGCCCCGCAGCTGGGGGATGACGCAGAAGGCGCAGGCATGGTCGCAGCCCTCGCTGATCTTGAGGTAGGCGCTGGCCTTGGGTGTGGTCAGCATCCGCGGGCTGGCTTCGGTGTAGAGGTAGTCGGGGTTGGGGTTCAGCTCGAAGGCGGCCCCGGCGCCGATGATCTCGGCGATCTGCTCGATGTCGCGGGTGCCCAGGCAGGCGTCGATCTCGGGCATCTCGGCCATCAGTTCGTCGCGGTAGCGCTCCACCAGACAGCCCGCCACGATGAGCTTCTCGCAGGCGCCTTCAGTCTTCATGGACGCGGCCTGGAGGATGGCCTCGACGCTCTCCTGTTTCGCCGCATCGATGAATCCACAGGTGTTCACCACCAGCACCTGGGCCTCCTCCAGCACGGGCGTGATCTGATAGCCCTTGAGCCGCAGGTGGCCCAGCATGACCTCGGAATCCACGAGGTTCTTGGGGCAGCCCAGGGACATGAATCCGACTTTGGTCACTGAGCCTCCGCACCCTTGCAGGGTGAACCTCATAGGTTACCGCGACTGGTCGATAAGGTCAGCCTCAGGTGTTAAACTCAGACCCCCTCCGGACATCCCATGAAGCTCACCCTCCAGGTTGATGGTGCCCTGCATCCCGTGACCCTCACGGAGGAGGGCGTGACCATCGGCCGGGGGGACCAGGCCACCATCAAGATCCAGGCGAACGCCGTGAGCCGGGTTCATGCGCGGATCTTCCTGAAGGGTGGCCAGCCGTGCGTCATGGACATGAAGTCGCTCAACGGCACTTCCCTGAATGGTGCGACGCTGACGGAACCCACGCCGCTGCACCCGGGCGACACGATCCTCCTGGGCGAGGCCATGGTGATGTGGGTGCCCGAGGGGGGGCTGGCCGCCCCGGCCGGCCTGAACCTCAACCTGGCGCCCAAGGCCGTGGCCTCGCGGATCTCCCTGGAGGACCGCGCCTTCGACGCCTCCGGTTCCATCCTGGTGCCCCACGCCAGCCTGGAGGCGATGCTGGCCCAGGCCAGTGGCCAGCACCCGGCGGGCGAGGCGGTCACCCTATTCCAGCGCCTGGCGAGCATGGCCGGCACCCTGCTGCGGGCGGCGGGCCTGAGTGAGCTGCTCGACTCTGTGATGGGCCTGATCACGGCCCAGATCCCCTGCCAGCGGGGCTTCATCCTGCTGGCCGACGCCACGGGCGAGCTCGTCCCCGAGCTGATCTGGGAGGAGCAGCCTGGCCTCCACGCCAATCCCATCAGCCGCACCATCGCCCGCACGGCCATGGACAACCGCGTGGCCATCCTCACCACGGATGCCCGCATGGATCCGCGCTTCAGCGCCGGGGAGAGCATCAAGATCCACGGCATCACGTCGGCCCTCTGCGCCCCGCTCATCGTGGAGGAGAAGGCCTTCGGCGTCATCTACCTCGAAACGAGTCTCAACAAGGGCGGCTTCAAGCGCGAAGACGAGCACCTGCTCAGCGCCATGGCCAACTTCGCCGCCGTGGGCATCCAGCGCGAGCGCGAGGCCAAGTTCCGGCAGCGGCTCGAGCGGTACCACAGCCCCCAGGTGGTGGACCAGATCCTGAAGTCCAGCCAGAACAAGGAGGCGCCGGCCCTCCAGGCCCAGCGCTGCCAGATCAGCGTGCTCTTCGCCGACATCTCCGGGTTCACGCGCATGAGCGAGGGCATGGAGCCCATGGTGCTGGCGGGCATCCTGAACCGCACCTTCGAGGCCATGACCGACCAGATCTTCAATCGAGGGGGCACCCTCGACAAGTACATCGGCGACGCCATCATGGCCTTCTTCGGCGCACCCAATGCCGATCCCGACCACGCGCGGCACGCCACCGAGGCCGCCATCGCCATGCAGGAGGCGCTGTACGACCTCAATGCCATGCGGCCCCAGGGCTACCCCGAGCTGAAGATGCGCATCGGCATCAACAGTGGCGAGGCCTTCGCCGGCGACATCGGCTGCGAGAAGCGCATGGACTACACCGTGATGGGCAGCACCGTGAACCTGGCCTCCCGCCTGGAAAGCTCCGTGGCCGCCCCGGCCAGATCGTGGTGGGCCCCACCACCGCCGAACTCATCGGGCAGGAGGGCCTGCGCCAGCTCGGCGCCTTCTCCCTGAAAGGCATCGAGCAGGAGATCCGGCCCTTCGAGGTGCGGTGGGACCACGACTCGCCCCACGGCGTGGGCCGAGGTGGGCCGGGCCTCACCCGCCCCCTGGCCCTTGCTGCGGCCAGGATCACCCATTCATGCCGGCGAGCCGGTCGCAGGAGCCACCCGAGGAACGACTTCCAGTCCACGCCCCCGTCAAGGGCGCAACGGCGGATGCTGCTGGTCTTTGGCATTCTCGGCACCCGCCGCGCGATCTTGGATCTCGCCTGGGCCATACCCTGACCAGCGACCTGAAGGCTGCCCGGCCGAGGGGCGATGGCCCCAGTGGGTGATGTGGTGCGCCAAGGCCGGGAAGATCCTGGCATCATCGGCCGCCGTTTTCACCATCCTCGCCATCCTCGGGTGATCTTTTCGGGGGTCTGGCGGCCCTCGGGGCCCTGAGCGGTCAGTGATCTCGTGAAGTCCACCTGGGCCGGCACTCGGGCTGCCTGCCGGTCTGGGCTGCCGTAGCCCTCGGCCTCTGGCTGCTCCTGGTGGCACTGGGGATTCTGCTGGAACGTCGTGGCGGCCAGCAGCTGGAGACGTGCCTGCTCCACCGCCTCACCGGCCATCCCTGCCCCACCTGCGGCAGCACGCGGGTGGTGCTGGGGTTGGGGCAGGGGGACTGGCGTGCGGCCTTCTGGTTCAACCCCCTGGTGACCCTCGGCCTGCTGGGGGGCGGGCTGGTGTTCGGCCTGCGCCTGGTCACGGGACGGGCGCTCCGGGTGGGGCTGTCTTCCCGGGAACAGAAGGTGGCCCTGGGGATCGGATTGACGGCCCTGGCCGCCAACTGGCTCTGGGTGTTGCGGACTCAGGCCTGATCCGGGTCCTTCACGAAGTCCTTCCACAGCATGGACGGCTGGATGCCCGAATTGTGCTGGTACTTGCCGGAGCTGTAGCTGTCGAAGTCGCCGCTGACGGTGTGGTAGAAGATCTGGCAGATGGCCACGCCGGCGTAGATGCGCACGGGCTGGATGCAGCTGATCTCCAGGGTCCAGTAGCCGCAGAAGCCGATGTCGCCGAAGCCGGCGGTGACATGGACGAAGAGGCCCAGGCGCCCCACGCTGCTGCGGCCCTCCAGCATGGGCACCATGCCCCGGGTCTCGGTGTATTCGAGCGTGCGGCCCAGGTACAGCTTCCCGGGCTGCAGGAGCAGTCCTTCGGCGGGGATCTTCAGGAACTCGATGCCATTGGGCTTGGCCATGTCCAGCTCGTGATCGGTGTAGACCGCCAGATCCTCGCCCAGGCGCAGGTTGTAGCTGTTCAGGGTTGAGCTGGGCGTCCTGCCAGGGATCGATGCGGATCTGCCCCTTGGCCTTCGCCTCGAGGATCTGCCTTCCGGTGAGGATCACGGGACCTCCTGCGCCAAACGGAAGACGCCCGCGGGTGCGGGCGCCTTCCGGGTTCCTGCTGCCATCACCGATCGACTTTGATGCAGACCGACTTGCTGATCATGTCGCCGACGTGCCTTGTCGATCGCCGCCGAGGACCAGGGAGGTAGCCGACGGTGAAGTTCAGGATGTGGCCCACCTGCCGCAGGATGGCGGTTCCGAGGTCGATGCGGCCGTTGGGGTCGTCCTCCGGGACGATGCGCAGCTTCATGATCTTCTTGCCGAAGGACCCCCCGAAGTGGCTCTCGCAGTAGGGGATGAAGAGGAAGGTGTAGGCGAAGCCAAGCAGACCGATCAGAGGGAAGACGAGGCAGCCCACCAGGGGCACGAAGGCCAGCACGAAGGCCACGATGTAGAGCCCGATGAGCGGCACCACATCCAGGAGGACGGCCACGAAGCGGGTCAGGAAGTCGCCCCGTTCTCCGGTGGGCTGGGCATCATCCGGAATGGGCGGCAGGTAGGCGGCGAGGAAGGCCGGCATGGGCCCGCTGGTGGCGGGGGGAGCGATGGGCTCGGGCCTGGGGCGGCGGCGCCACTGGCGGAATGGCCCTGGGGCCGAGGGCACCGGGCCGGTGGCCACTTGGTTCTGGATCTGGATCTTGGGCTCGTCCTCCAGCGGGGCCTTGCCGGCGTGGATGGCGGCCAGCTGATCGGCGGACATGCGCACGGTGCCGCTGGGCGGAGGGGCCTCCATGGCGCTGATGGCCACGGTGGCAGCGACCTCGGGCCGGGGATCCTGGAAGGTGAGCTGCACCTGGCCCAGGGTGATGCGGTCTCCATCCCGCAAGGGGGAGGCCTGCACGCGGTTGCCATTCACCAGCACGCCATTGCTGCTCTGCAGGTCCTGGATCTCGAAGCCTCCACCCACCTTGCGGATCACGCAGTGGTGGCGGCTGATGCTGGGATCGGGCAGTCGCAGTGTGTTGTCCAGCTCCCGGCCCATGTGGACTTCGTTGTCGATGATTTCGAATTCGCGGATGCCCGCGCTTTCGTGAACCAGCAGTTTGGCCATGGGGACCCTCGGGAAGGTGGGATGGGCCGAAGTGTACCGCAATCCCGGCGTCGTCGGGATAGGTTGGGGAGGGCGCGCGAATGACGCTTCTTTCTTGACGGGTCGAGGCGGACCCGCCAATCTTCCCCCACGAGACAAGGTGCAGGCATGGTGCTTTTCAACGCGGCCACCAAGGAGTTGACGGCCAAGATCGTCTACTACGGCCCCGGCCTGTGTGGGAAGACCACCAACCTCCAGCATGTCTATGACACGCTGCCCGGCGATGGGCGCGGCAAGATGCTCTCCCTGGCCACCCAGACGGACCGCACCCTCTTCTTCGACTTCCTGCCCATCGAGCTCGGCACCATCCGGGGCATGAAGACCCGGATCCAGCTGTACACAGTCCCGGGTCAGGTCTTCTATGACGCCACCCGCAAGCTGGTGCTCCGCGGCGCCGACGCGGTGGTGTTCGTGGCCGACTCCCAGGCCCCGGCCCTGGAGAGCAACAAGGAGAGCTTCCAGAACCTGATCACCAACCTGCGCGACCAGGGCGGGGAACTGGAGAAGATCCCCCACGTCATCCAGTGGAACAAGCGGGATACGCCCAACGCCCTGCCGGTGGAGACCCTGGAGCGGGAGAGATCAACCCCTCTTCGGCGCGCCCACCTTCGAGGCCTGCGCCATGCGGGGTGAAGGCGTCGGGAGACCCTCACGGGGGTGGCCAAGCTGGTGCTGAAGAGCCTCGCCGAGAAATACGGCGGCGGCGTGGTGGAAGAGCCCCCCGTCTTTCTGGGCGGGCCGCCGCCCCAGGCCCCGCCCCCTGCCGTCGAATCCACCAAGCCCCTGGAGGTGGAGGAACTCTCTGCTGGCGAGCTCCTGGAGGAGATCGACGAGATCCCCGTGGAATCCGGCCCGCCGGCCCATCCCCACGCCCCGGCCCGGGACACATGCCCCACAGCAGCGTGGTGGAAGTCCCGGTGGTGCTCGACCGCAGCCTCTTCAGCGGCGACTCCCGGTGGAGATCCGGCTGAAGCTCTACATCAAGTAGGGCGGGAAACGTTGCGCGTTTTTCGTTAACGCGCGGACGCAGTCTGCGCACTTTGGGGCAAACTGTAGGTTTGATTCGAGGCCCCGCCATGTCCCGCCAGATCGTCACCCGCTTCGCCCCTTCGCCCACGGGCATGCTCCACATCGGCGGGTGCGCACGGCCCTGTTCTGCTGGCTCTTTGCCCGCAAGCACGGCGGTCGCTTCATTCTGCGCATCGAGGACACCGACCTCTCCCGCAGCACCGACGACAACATCCGCATCATCGAGGAGGGCATGGCCTGGTGCGGCCTGGGCTGGGACGAGGGCCCGGTGGTGGGTGACCCCAGCCAGTGGAGGGGCCCCCATGGCCCCTACCGCCAGATGCAGCGCATGGATCTCTACCGCGCCAAGATCCAGGAGCTGCTGGACAGAACCTGGCCTACCGCTGCCGCTGCTCCGGCGAGGCCATCGAGGAACGCCGCAAGACCGTGGAGGCCGCGGGGCAAGGTGTTCCAGCATAACCGGGGCCTTGACCGCGGCAGGGCTGCGCGGTCGCCAACCACGACGCCAGCGAGCCGGCCGCCATCCGCTTCCGGATGCCCGGAGTCCGGCGACATCGTGGTGCCCGACCTCATCAAGGGTGACACCCGCTTCCCCGCGGACAGCCTGGACGACTGGATCATCGCCCGCACCGGCGATGGCCCCGGCGAGATCGGCGTGCCCACCTACAACTTCTGCGTGGTGGTGGACGACACCCACATGGAAGTGACCCACGTGATCCGCGGCGACGACCACCTCAACAACACGCCCAAGCAGATCCCCCTCTTCGCGGCCTTCGGCACCGAACTGCCGGCCTTCGCCCACGTGCCCATGATCCTGGGCGCGGACGGCGCCAAGCTCAGCAAGCGCCACGGCGCCACCAGCATCACGGAGTACCAGGCCATGGGCCTGCTGCCCTCCGCCGTGCGCCTGGCCCTGGCCCGGCTCTCCTGGACGCCGAAGATAGACGGCAGGGCCGTAGAGAGCGCCGAGGAGGAGCTGCTCACCGATGAGCAGATGATCCAGCTCTTCGACCTGGCGGACTGCCAGAAGAGCGCCGCCCGCTTTGACATGGACAAGCTCCAGTGGCTGAACCAGAAGCTCATCCAGCGCCCCCTGGCAGGAACTGGAGCCGCACCTGCGGCCCTTCATGCCCGAGGCCTGGCAGGGCAAGGCGGAGGCCTGGAAGGCCCAGGCCATCCAGTGCACCCAGAAGGGCAAGTCGCTCACCGACATGGCCGAGGCCCTGCGCTTCACCTTCGAGCGACCCGCCGCGTTCGATGAGAAGGCCGTGGAGAAGTTCATGACGGCCGCCGTCAAGCCGGCCCTCGCCGAGGTGGCCGCCCTGACGGATTATGCTCATGATGCCCTGGAGGCGTCCTTCGCGGCCATCCTCGAACGCCACGGCCTCAAGACCAAGGACCTGGCCCAGGCCCTCCGCGTGGCCCTCTGCGGCAGGCCCGTCAGCCCGGGCATCTTCGACACGCTCATGCTCCTGGGCCGGGACGAGGTCCTGGCCCGGCTTCAGGCGTGGCTCTGATGGACCTGGACGAGTTCACCCACATCACCCTCGCGGTGCTGGAGGACCAGGGCGCCGCAGACTATGCGCCCACGATCATCGCCGACGATACCCTGCAGGTGATCCAGGGCATCCCCGAGGGGCTGGACCACCGGCAGGCCCTCCAGGAGACGGTGCTGCGGCTCGGCCTCGAGCAGTCCGACTTCTACTTCGGCGTGAAGTCGGGACCCGGCGAAGTGACCACGGGCTTCCACACGGCCGTCCGCACCCAGGTCCAGCGCATCTCCGAGATGCAGCAGGGCTTCGTCGTGTCCGGGTTGGAGGACTGCGCCTGGTGGACCCTGGGGCAGGGGCGGGACCAGTAGCCCTCCTTCCATTGGCCCACCCGGATGAAGGCCAATAAACCGCTGATGCCGCAGATAAAGTAGGGGATTGTATTTCATCAGCGTCCCTTGCGGTTCCAAGGCCCTTTCTGTTTCGGGAGCACCCATGAGCCAGCATCCCAAGCTCGCCATCCTCGGCTTCGGCACCATGGGCCAGGCCATCAGCGCCGGCCTGGTGGAGGCCTCGGGCTACCCGGCCGGCCTCATCCATGCGGTCGACCTCCACCCGGCCGCCGGCAAGGCGCGAGCGGAGGCCCTGGGCATCCGGCTGTCCCGCGAGGCAGAGGCGGCGGCCCGGGAGGCCGAGGTCGTGCTGCTCTGCGTGAAGCCCAGGGAGCTGAAGGACCTGCTGGATGGCCTGACGGCGGCCGGGGCCCTGGGGCACCGGCCCCTGGTGGTCTCCATCGCCGCGGGCACCACCCTGGCCTTCCTCGCGGACCACACGCCCGGGGCCACGCCCCTGGTCCGGGCCATGCCCAACACGCCCTGCGCCATCCGCAAGGGCATGACGGTGCTGGCCCCAGGCAAGGGCGTGACCGAGGCCCAGCTGGCCGCCGCCCGGGCCCTCTTCGAGCCCCTGGGCCGGGTCATGGACCTGGACGAGAAGCACATGGATGCCGTCACCGGCCTCAGCGCCAGCGGACCGGCCTTCATGTTCGTCATCCTGGAATCCCTGGCCGAGGGCGGCGTCCAGTGCGGCCTCCCCCGGGCCGTGGCCGTGGAACTGGCCGCCCAGATGACCCTGGGCGCCGCTTCCATGGTGCTGGAGACGGGCCGTCACCCCGCCGCCCTCAAGGACGAGGTGACCACCCCGGCCGGTTGCACCATCGCGGGCCTGATGGTGCTGGAGGACGGCCGCATCCGCTCCGTCGTGGCGCGGGGCATCGAGCGCGCGACGCAGGTGGCGGCGGGGCTGGGGTAGAACCAGAAAGACTGGAACCGCGAAAAACGCGAAAGCCCTTCGGGCACACGAAAGAGAAACTTTGATGAACGGCGCTCACGGGTGCCCATTTAGCATCCTTCGCGGTTCCAAATGCTTTTGTGGCCTTCGGCTTGGTATCTTTAAGGTTTGCTTCCTGTGAGCCCAAATGTCTCCTGAATCACCCACCCCAGAACCCAAGAGCCTCCACTTCATCGAGGAGATCGTGGAGGCCGACCGCGCCTCGGGGAAGCATGGTGGTCGTGTGCTCACGCGCTTCCCGCCGGAGCCCAACGGCTACCTGCACATCGGCCACGCCAAGAGCATCTGCCTGAACTTCGGTCTGGCCAAGGCGTACGGCGGCGCCACCAACCTGCGCTTCGACGACACCAATCCCGTGAAGGAGGACGTGGAGTACGTGGACTCCATCCGCGAGGACGTCCAGTGGCTGGGCTTCCAGTGGAAGGGCGAGCACTACGCCTCGGACTACTTCCAATTCATGTACGACTATGCGGAGTACCTGATCCAGCAGGGCAAGGCCTACGTGTGCGATCTCTCTGAAGCCGAGATCCGCGAGTACCGGGGCAACTTCCATGTTCCTGGCAAGGCGAGCCCTTTTCGGGACCGCAGCCCCGAGGAGAACCTGGACCTGTTCCGCCGCATGAGGGCGGGCGAGTTCCCGGATGGTTCGAAGGTGCTGCGGGCCAGGATCGACATGCAGGCCGGCAACATGAACCTGCGCGACCCGCTCATGTACCGCATCCGCCGGGCCCACCACCACCGCACGGGCGACATCTGGTGCATCTATCCGATGTACGACTACGCCCACGGGGTGTCGGACGCCATCGAGACCATCACCCACTCCATCTGCACCCTGGAGTTCTCGGATCACCGGCCCCTCTACGACTGGTTCCTGGAGCAGGACGTCGATGGCGCCTTCTTCCAGCGCCCCCTGCCGCGCCAGATCGAGTTCGCCCGGCTGAACCTCACCTACACCGTGATGAGCAAGCGCCGACTCCTCCAGCTGGTGCAGGAGGGCATCGTCAGCGGCTGGGACGATCCCCGCATGCCCACCATCTGCGGGCTGCGCCGCCGGGGCTATACGCCGGAGTCCGTGCGCGCCTTCGCCGAGCGGGTGGGCGTGGCCAAGCGCGACATGGTGGCCGACGTGGGCCTGCTGGAGTTCTGCATCCGGGAGGACCTGGAGAAGCGGGCTCCCCGCCGCATGGCCGTGCTGCGCCCCCTCAAGGTCGTCATCACCAACATGACGGAGGCCGATGCCTTCGAAGTGGAGGTGGCCAACCATCCCGAGGATCAGGCCATGGGCACCCGCCGGCTGCCCTTCACCCGGGAGCTCTTCATCGACCAGGACGACTTCCGAGAGGAGGCCCCCAAGAAGTGGTTCCGCCTGGCGCCGGGCGCCGAGGTGCGCCTGCGGGGCGCCTGCCTGGTCACCTGCCGGGAAGTGATCAAGGACGCCGCGGGGAACGTGGTGGAACTGCGCTGCGAGTGGGATCCCGCCAGCCGGGGGGGCAACGCCCCCGATGGCCGCAAAGTGAAGGGCACCCTCCACTGGGTGAGCGCCGCCCACGCCGTCATGGCCGAGGTGCGGCTGTACGAGCCTCTTTTCACCCAGGAAGACCCCATGGACGTGCCCGAAGGCCAGGACTGGAAGGCCCTCCTGAATCCCGGCAGCCTGGCGATTCTCCCTGAGGCCCGTCTTGAGCCCAGCCTGGCCGACGCCCGCCCTGGCGAGCGCTTCCAGTTCGAGCGCACGGGCTACTTCACGGTGGATGGGGATTCCCGGGAGGGAAAGCCCGTCTTCAACCGCACGGTGGGTTTGAAGGATTCCTGGAGCAAGATCGAGGCGAAGGGCTGAGGGGGGTTCCCCGGCCTGGGCCGCCAGGGGCTGTGACCGAGGTCGCATCGGCGCGCCGCGGGTTGTTTCCCTGCGTGTCCGCAGGCCCGCGGCTCTGCTAGGCTCGATGGGTTGGGCCTCCCCGCGGGCGGCCCTGCCGGGAAGCCGCCCATGGACAAGCTTGCGAGCCTGCTGCATACGACGCCTGCCATCGCCTGGATGGTGCTGAAGGTCGTCATCGTCTTCGCCGGCGTCATGTCGCTGGCGGCGATCTTCACCTGGGTCGAGCGCCGGGGCTCGGCCATGATCCAGGATCGCATCGGGCCCAACCGGGCCGCGCTGTTCGGGAAGATCCGGATCATCGGCCTCGCCCAGATCCTGGCCGACGGCATCAAGATGTTCTTCAAGGAGGATCTGATCCCGGCTGCCGCCAACCGGGGCCTGTTCTTCCTGGCGCCCTTCCTGGCCTTCGTGCCCGCCCTCCTGGGCTTCGCGGTCATCCCCTTCGGCAAGAGCTTCGTGAGCGGCGGCACCACCTACCACCTCTCCGTGCTGGATCCCGGCAACGGCATGGGGATGCTCTACCCCCTGGCCATCGGGGGCATGGCGGTCTACGGCGTGCTGGTGGCCGCCTGGTCCAGCAACAACAAGTGGTCCATCCTCGGCGGCATGCGGTCCTCAGCCGCCATGGTCAGCTACGAGATCGGCATGAGCCTGGCCGTGATCGCGATCTTCATGCGCGTTGGCGGCTACGATCCCTCTGAGATCATCCGGGCACAGGCCGGCACGACCTTTTGGGGAGTCCTGCCCAACTGGCTCGTCTTCCAGCAGCCCCTGGGTTTCATCGTGTTCTTCACCTGCATGTTCGCCGAGACGAACCGCCTGCCCTTCGACTTCGCCGAGGGCGAAAGCGAGATCGTGGCGGGCTTCAACACCGAGTTCGGGAGCATGAAATACAGCCTGCTGGCCCTGGCCGAGTATTCGCACATGATGACGGCCTCGGCCCTCATCGCCACGCTCTACTTCGGTGGCTGGCAGGTGCCCTTCGTGAAGGATCCCTCCGTCCTGCTGTCCGTGGCCTGCTTCCTGGTGAAGCTGGTCTTCTTCGCCTGGGTCTTCGTCTGGATCCGCTGGACGGTGCCCCGCTTCCGCTATGACCAGCTCATGAAACTCGGCTGGAAGCGGATGCTGCCGCTGTCCATGGTCAACCTGGTCTTCCACGCCTGGCGCATGAGCCAGGGCCACTGAGGGGGGGGCGATGGGCGTCGTCGTCAAGAAAGCTGAACTGAGCTGGCTGGACCGCACCTACGTCTGGCCGGTGATGAAGGGCATGGCCATCACCTTCGAGCACTTCATCAAGCAGCTCTTCACCCCGACCTCGAAGCGCTACACCATCCAGTACCCGGAGATGAAGAAGGAGATGCCCGACGGCTACCGGGGTCTCCATGAGCTCAAGCGGTTCGAGGACGGCGCCATCAAGTGCGTGGCCTGCTTCATGTGCCAGGAGGCCTGCCCGGCCCGCTGCATCAGCATCGAGGCCGAGGAGTTCAGCGACCTGAACATCACCCAGGGCTTCGAGGAGAAGCGGCCGGCCCAGTTCAAGATCGACATGCTGCGCTGCATCTACTGCGGCATGTGCGAGGAGGCCTGCCCCAAGGACGCCATCTGGCTGCGCAAGGACTACGAGGTGGCCGCCTACGACCGCCTGTCCATGCAGTACGGCAAGTGGGACCTGATGAACACCTACGCCGAGACCGATGGCAAGGACCGCATCAGCCAGGATCCCACCCCCACCGTGCCCCGCCGCACGATCGTGATGTAGGAGCGGCCATGTTCATCACCTTCGCCCTCATCACGCTCCTCGGCGCCCTCGGGATGCTGCTCCAGAAGAACGTCATCGTGGCGGGCCTGTTCATGGTGGCCGCCTTCTTCGGCGTGGCCGGGCTCTTCGTGCTGCTGGCCAATCCCGTGGCCGCGGCGCTGCAGATCATCGTCTACACGGGCGCCATCATGGTGCTGGTGCTCTTCGTGATCATGATGCTGAACAGCCACGAGGAGGAGAAGGCGCAGTCCTCCCGCCCCGTGCAACGGTGGGTCTCGGTGGCCCTGGTCGCCGCCCTTGCCTTCGGCGCCGTGAAGCTCGTGCTGGCCTCGCCCGGCCTGAAGGCCCTGGCCCAGAGCGGCGCCGCCGTTCCCGAGGCCATGACCCTGCAGAAGGTGGGCGTGGCCCTCTTCGCCGACCACCTGCTGGGCTTTGAGGTCGCGGGCCTGCTGCTGCTGGCGGCCATGATCGGCGCGGTCGCCTTGACTAAGAGGAACCTGTGATGAGCGGCATGGACGCGATCCTCCAAGGCGGCCTCCAGGGGTACCTGGTCGTGGCCCTCCTCCTCTTCGCCATCGGTCTGGCGGCGGTGCTGCTGCGGCGCACCCTGCTCATGCAGTTCATGGGCGTGGAACTCATGCTCAACGCCGCCAACGTCGCCCTCCTGGCCTTCGCCCGCTTCCGCGGGGGGGACAGCCAGGCCACGGTGTTCTACCTCTTCATCATCGCCGTGGCCGCCTGCGAGGCGGCCGTCGGCCTGGCGCTGGTCATCGGTCTCTACCGTCACCGGGACACCACCGACTCGGACCGGGCCGCGAGCCTGAAGCAGTGAGGATGTGATGAACAAGTACTACTGGCTCATTCCGATCCTCCCCCTGCTGGGCTCGGCCTTCAACGGCCTGCTCGGGAAGCGCGCCGGCAAGGGCGCCGTCACCGTCGTGGGACTGGGGGCGGTCCTCGGCTCCCTGCTCCTGGCGGCCTCGGCCTTCTTGGCCATGAAGGGCACGCCCGATCATCGCCTGGTGCTGAACTACGGCGAGTGGATGGCCACCGGGTCCCTGAGCGTCCCCTTCAGCCTGGCCATCGATCCCCTCAGCGGCACCATGATGCTGGTCATCACGGGCATCGGCTTCCTCATCCACCTCTACTCGGTGGGCTACATGCACGAGGACGAGGGGTACTATCGCTTCTTCTGCTACCTGAACCTCTTCGTGTTCTTCATGCTGACCCTGGTGCTGGGCTCGAGCTTGGTGTTGATGTTCGTGGGCTGGGAGGGCGTGGGTCTCTGCTCCTACCTGCTCATCGGCTACTTCTACGAGACTGATTTCGCGCCCGACGCGGGCCTCAAGGCCTTCCTCACCAACCGCGTGGGCGACCTGGGCGTGGCCATCGGCATGATGGTGCTCTTCGCCGCCTTCGGCACCCTGACGGTGTCGGACATCCTCACCCAGGCGGGGCACCTGGCCCCTGAAGTGGGCTTCGGCGTCCTCACCTTCGCCACCCTCATGCTGTTCTTCGGGGCCACGGGCAAGAGCGCCCAGCTGCCCCTCTACCTCTGGCTGCCGGACGCCATGGCGGGCCCCACCCCCGTCAGCGCCCTCATCCACGCGGCCACCATGGTCACCAGCGGCATCTACATGATCTGCCGCCTGGCGCCGGTGTTCACCCTGGCGCCCATCACCATGGACGTGGTGGCCTGGGTGGGCGGGGCCACGGCGCTCTTCGCCGCCACCATCGGCCTGGTGCAGCGCGACATCAAGAAGGTGCTGGCCTACTCCACCGTCTCCCAGCTCGGCTACATGTTCCTGGGCCTGGGCGCCTCGGGCTTCGCCGCGGGCTTCTTCCATGTCTTCACCCACGCCTGGTTCAAGGCCCTCCTCTTCCTCGGCGCGGGCAGCGTGATCCACGCCATGCACCACGAGCAGGACCTCTTCAAGATGGGTGGGCTGAGGAACAAGACCAGGATCACCTTCATCACGATGGTCGCAGGCACCATCGCCATCATGGGCTTCCCCGGCACCTCGGGTTTCTTCAGCAAGGATGAGATCCTCTACCTGGCGTTCCTGAAGTCCCCGGCCCTCTGGGTGATCGGCGTCATCGGCGCCTGCTGCACCAGCTTCTACATGTGGCGGCTCATGGCCCTCACCTTCTGGGGCGAGCCGCGCGACCACCACGCCTACGACCATGCCCACGAGAGCCCCCTGACCATGACCCTGCCCCTGATGGTCCTGGCCCTGGGCTCCCTGTTCTGGGGCTTCTGGGGCGTGCCCGAGGCCTTCGGCGGCCATTTTGCCGTAGGTGAATGGCTGAAGCCGGCCCTGACCTATGGCCAGACCCATGCGGCCCACGGCCACCACGAGGGGCCGGCCGTCCTGCTTGCCGTCATCTCCACGGGCCTCGGCCTCGGCTTCGGCTTCCTGGGCTGGAAGACCTTCAGGAATGGCCCGGCCCCCGAGCTGGCCTTCGCGGCGAAGTTCCCCTTCGTGCACAACCTGCTGCTGAACAAGTACTACGTGGACGAGGGCGTGGAGCTCTACCTGCTCCGGCCCATCCGCTGGTTCGGCAACCTGCTCTGGAAGCTCTTCGACGTGATCCTCATCGACGGCGTGGGGGTGAACCTGCCGGGCGCGCTGACGCGGGTCTTCGGCGACTTCACCGCCCTCCTGCAGACCGGCCGGGTGCGCAACTACGCGCTCAGCATGGCGCTGGGGACCGCGGTCCTCCTCTATGTCTTCCTGAAGTAGGTGGGGCGATGACCTGGCTGACCTCCCATCCCCTCTCCTTCCTGGTTTTCGCGCCGGCGCTGCTCGGCTTCCTGATCCTGGCACTGCCCCACGCAATGGGCCGCCTCTCCCGGATGCTGGGCTTCATGGGCGCCCTGGCGGTTTTCGTCCTCAGTCTGGCCTGGCTCCTGGGTCGTGGTGGAGCGGTGGTGACCGAGCGCGCCCCCTGGTTCACCCTGGTGGGCCTGCCCGTGGACTATGCCCTGACTGTGGATGGCCTGAACCTCTGGCTCGTGCTCCTCACCACCTTCCTGGTGCCCCTCACCATGCTGGGCACCTGGAACAGCCTGAAGGACCGCATCGGCACCTTCGCGGCCCTGTTCCTCATGCTGGAGACCGGCATGCTGGGTGCCCTCATGGCCCAGGACCTGTTCTTCTTCTACCTGTTCTGGGAAGCCATGCTGATCCCGATGTACTTCATGATCGGGGTCTGGGGCGGCGATGAGCGGCGCTACGCCGCCAACAAGTTCTTCCTCTACACCCTGGGCGGCTCCCTGCTCTGGCTGGTGGCGCTGCTCTACCTGGCCAACAAGGCCGGCGGGTTCAACCCGACGCTCATGGGCCAGGCGGCCTCCACGCTGCCCTTCAGCGTCCAGTGCTGGCTCTTCATCGCCTTTGCCGTGGCCTTCGCCATCAAGGTGCCGCTCTTCCCGCTGCACACCTGGTTGCCGGATGCCCACGTGCAGGCTCCCACCGCCGGTTCAGTCATCCTGGCCGGCGTGCTGCTGAAGCTGGGCGGCTACGGCTTCATCCGCTTCGCCATCCCCATGTTCCCCCAGGCGGCCATGCACTACGCCAAGCCCCTGGCCATCCTCAGCGTCATCGCCATCGTCTACGGGGCGCTGGTGGCCATGGTGCAGCGGGACATCAAGAAGCTGGTGGCCTACTCCTCCGTGAGCCACATGGGCTTCGTGATGCTGGGCCTGGCCTCTTTCACCGTCATCGGCACCCAGGGCGCCATGCTGCAGATGCTCAACCACGGCATCAGCACCGGCGCGCTCTTCCTCCTGGTGGGCATGCTCTACGACCGGGCCCACACGCGCATGATCGCCGACTTCGGCGGCGTGGTGACGAAGATGCCCGTGTTCACCACCTTCTTCCTCATCGTGACCCTCAGCTCCATCGGCCTGCCCCTCACCAACGGCTTCGTGGGCGAGTTCTGGATCCTGAACGGCACCTTCCTCTCCGGCTTCAGCTGGGGCCGACTCTATGCCTGCCTGGCCACCTCCGGCGTGTTGCTGGGTGCGGTCTACATGCTCTGGATGTTCAAGCGGGTCTTCTGGGGCCCCGAAAACAAGGATGAGGACAGCGGCACCCACCATCTCCACAGCGACCTGAACGCCCGCGAGATCGCCGTGATGCTGCCCCTGGTGGTGCTGATCATCTGGATGGGCGTGCATCCCAGGACCTTCGTGGCCGTCAGCGAAGCGCCCGTCACGGCCCTGCTGAAGGATGCCAAGGCGCCAGAGATCCGCACCTTCGTGCTCAAGCCAGCCGTCCATCAGGCGCCCGCCCATGCCCAGCCGGCTCCGGACGGCCATGCCGAACCCGCCGCCCATGAGGTGCACCGATGAACCTCACCCCCAGCCAGTGGGCGGCCCTGCTGCCGCTGATCATCCCGGCCCTGGGCGCCTGCCTGATCCCGCTCATGTCCCTTGACAAGGACCAGGCCACGGCGAAGTGGATCCGGGCGGCCATGTACGGCACGGCTCTGCTCGCCGTCGGCGCCAGCTTCTGGTACCTGACCGACCTCTGGAACACCGGTGGCCAGCCGAGCTTCTTCCAGCTGCGCATGGACCGGCTGGCCCAGTTCACCGGCATCTTCGTGCTGGTGGCCGCGGCGCTCGCCATCCTGCAGAGCTGGGACCACTTCCACCAGGAGGGCTGGGTGAAGGGGGAGACCCTCTCCCTCCTGCTGTTCTCGGTGACGGGCATGATCCTGTTCGCCTCCACCACGCACTTCGTGGTCCTGTTCCTGGGCCTTGAGCTCTTCAGCATCCCCCTCTATGCCATGGTGGGCACCGTCCGGGCGCGCACCGAGAGCTCCGAAGGCGGCATGAAGTACTTCCTCACGGGGGCCGTGGCCTCCAGCTGCTTCCTCATGGGCGGCGTGCTGATCTACGGGCTGAGCGGCACGCTGGACTTGTCGGCCGCGGCCTTCGTCCTGAAGGCCCAGGGGCTGGCGCTGGATCCCGTGGTCCTGACCGGGGCCGCCCTCATGCTCATGGGCTTCCTCTTCAAGGTGTCGGCCGTGCCCTTCCACCAGTGGACGCCGGACGCCTACGAGGCCTCGCCCCACCCCATCGCGGGCTTCATGTCCGTGGCCACCAAGGGCGTGGCGCTGATCGCCCTGCTCCGCATCTTCCCCGGCAGCTTCGCCCCCCTGGGCGCGGTGGGCGTCAAGATGCAGGCCGTGGTGGCCGTGCTGGCCGTGGCGACCCTGGTCCTGGGCAACCTCACGGCCCTGGTGCAGTCCAATGTGAAGCGCATGCTGGCCTATTCAAGCATCAGCCATGCCGGCTACCTGTTGCTGGGCCTCGTGGCGGGCACCCCCGCCGCCTACAACGGCATGCTGTTCTACCTCGTCATCTACCTGGCCATGAACATGGGCGCCTTCGGCCTGCTGACCGCCTTCGGGCTGGTGGGCGAGAAGACCACCTTCGACGATCTGCGCGGCCTGGGCTGGAAGCGTCCGGCCATGGGCGTGGCCGCGGCCATCTTCATGCTCAGCCTGGCCGGCATCCCTCCCATGGGCGGCTTCTACGGCAAGTACATGATCTTCCGCGAGCTGGTCAGCACTGGCCACGTGGGCATGGCCATCCTCGGGGTGCTGGCGAGCCTGGTGTCGGCCTACTACTACCTGCGCTTCCTGGTGGCCCTCTTCCTCCAGGCGCCCAGTGCCGAAGCGGAGCGCCTGGCCTCGGATCGTCCCGCGGTCCATGCCCCTCTGGCCGGCGCCACGGTGCTGGTTTGCGCCGTCCTCGTCCTGGCTGGCGGCTTCCTGCAGACCTTCCTGGCGGATGGTTTCACCCGCCGCGCCCTGGTGGATGGCCTCGGACTCCTGCGCTGACCGCTGCAGGTCGATCCCCGGATCCCGCCGTTCGGCCCCTGCAGGAGGTCGTTCGGCTTCCGCCGGGATCCTGGGCTGGTGGTCCATACATCGTTATGCGAAGGTAAAGGTTGGGTTCGCCCAACCCTTTGACATGTGGAGCTTGGCACCATGAAGCGGAACACCTGGATCGGTCTTGGCATCGGCATCGCGGTGGTGGCAGGCGGTACCGCCTACGTCCTGACCCGGCCCAAGGACGAGGTCAAGTGGCGGACCGGCAAGGTGGAACTGGGCAACATCACCCAGCGCATCAATGCCACTGGGGCGGTGAGCCCGGTGGTGCAGGTGGCCGTGGGCACCCAGGTGTCCGGCGTGATCTCGGCGCTCTACGTGGACTACAACAGCATCGTGAAGAAGGGCCAGCTCATCGCCCAGATCGACCCCACCATCTGGGAGACCCAGCTGGCGGATGCCAAGGCGGGTCTGGAGCGGGCCAAGACGAACATGGACGACGCCCGGCGCCAGTTCGAGCGGGCCAGGCGCCTCGCCGCTGAAAAGCTGCTGGCGGATCAGGACCTGGAGGCCAAGCAGGTGGCCTACCAGACCGCGGTCGCCAACATGGAGAACGCCAAGGCCTCCATGGATCGAGCCAAGGCCAACCTGGACTACTGCAACATCACCGCGCCGGTGGACGGCGTCGTCATCTCCCGCCTGGCGGATGTGGGCCAGACCGTGGCTGCCAGCTTCAGCACGCCGAACCTGTTCCAGATCGCCCAGGACCTGTCGAAGATGAAGGTCCAGGTGAACATCGGCGAATCCGACATTGACGAGGTCAAGGTGGGCCAGCGGGCCCTCTTCACCGTGGACAGCCTGCCGGAGAAGCAGTTCACCGCCACCGTGAGCCTGGTCCGCCAGGAACCCATCACGACCCAGAACGTCGTGAACTATGTGGTCGAGATGATCGTGCCCAACGAGTCCCTGCCTGGCTCAGAGGAGGATGGCAAGGCTCCGGTCGCCCCGGCGTCCGAGAAGGGCAGGGGCGGTGGCCGGGGCGGAGTCCCCACGGCCGAAGGCGCGCCGGATCCCGAACAGGCCTGGGAGCGCATGAAGGACCGCATGGTTGCCCAGGGCGTGACCAAGGACCAGTTCCTGAAGCGCTTCAAGGAGCGCCTGGCCGAGGGGGGTGGACGCCCCGGCGGCGGCCGGCCCGCCCTGAGCGCCATGCCCGCCAGCGCCTCCGCCCCGGCCGGTGATCCCAGATCCCTGGCGCGAATTCCCGGTGGCGCCAGCCAGCTGGGGGGACCGAAGTTCACGGGCAACCTCGCCCTGCGCTCTGGCATGACCGCGAACGTCACCATCAGCACCAACCAGCGCCGCGACGTGCTCCGCGTGCCCAATGCCGCCCTGCGCTTCAACCCGGCCGCCTTCGTCAAGGACGAGAAGAAGACCGAGGGCCCCCGCCTGGGCCAGCCCGCGGTGATGGGCGGCGGACCCCGACCCGCCGCGCAGACGGGCACGGGCAGCCGTGGCGGCATGGTGGCCCGCCGCGAGGATCGCATCTGGGTTCTGGAGAACGGGAAGCCCAAGGCCATCGTGGTGAAGGCGGGCATCTCCGACGGCCAGTTCACCGAGGTGTCGGGCGAAGGCATCACGGAGGGGCTGCAGGTCCTCGTGGGCGTCGAGAATCCGAAGCAGGCCGGAGGCGCCGCGGTGCCCCTGGGTGGCGGGCGGCGTTAGCCGGAGGTCGACCATGGCTCCGATGGAGTTCCTGAAACTTGCCCCTTTTCTCGGTATCGCCTGCGGCGATACGCGAGGCCCCGTTGCAATTTCGTGGAACCGGTAGGGGGTAGAGCATGTCTCCGATGGAGTTCCTGAAGCTTGCCCTTTTTGCCATCACCCGCAACAAGATGCGGGCCTTCCTTACCATGCTCGGCATCATCGTGGGCGTGGGCGCGGTCATCGCCATGATCGGCATCGGCGAGGGTTCCAAGCGGGCCTCCATCGCCCTGATCCAGAACATGGGCTCCAACATGCTGACCATCTTTCCAGGACAGGGCAGCAACCGGTTCGGACCGTCGGCCATGGGCAGCTCCGACATCCTGCTGGAGAGTGACCCGCCCCTGATCCAGCAGGAACTGTCCGGCAGCAGCGTGGTGGCCGCCTCGGCCCACGTGCAGACCACGCGGCCCATCATCTACCAGAACAGCAACTACGTCACCCAGGTCCAGGGAACGGGCCCCGAGTTCCTCCAGATTCGCGGGTGGGAGGTGGAGGGGGGGCGCTTCTTCACCGACACCGAGGTTCGCGGCATGGCGAAGGTCTGCGTCATCGGCCAGACCGTGAAGGACAACCTCTTCCCCAACGGTGAGGATCCCGTGGGCCAGACGGTGCGTGTCGGCGCGCTGCCCTTCCAGGTGGTGGGCGTCCTCGAGAAGAAGGGGGCGGGCATGTGGGGCGACCAGGACGACCTCATCGTCGCGCCCTACACCACGGTCATGCGCAAGATCATGGGCCGCGACAAGATCCAGCGGATCATGGTCAGCGCCCAGGAAGGCAAAGCCGAGCTGGCCGAGTCCGAGGTCACGGCCCTGCTCCGGCAGCGGATGAAGACGGCCCCCAAGGACGACAACCCCTTCATGATCCGCAAGCAGGATGACATCGTGCAGATGCAGACCCAGCAGGCGGGTATCCTCACGGCCCTGCTCGCCGTGGCCGCCAGCATCTCCCTGGTGGTGGGCGGCATCGGCATCTCCAACATCATGCTGGTGAGCGTCACCGAGCGCACCCGTGAGATTGGCGTGCGCCGCGCCCTGGGCGCCACCCAGCGCAACATCCTCTGGCAGTTCCTGGTGGAGGCCATGGTGCTGGCCTTCTTCGGCGGGCTCATCGGGGTCGCCTTCGCCATGAGCGCCATCGCCATCCTGCAGAAGTTCCAGGTCCCCGCGGTGACCGAGACCTGGGCCGTGGCCCTGGGGCTGGGCTTCAGTGGCCTGGTGGGCGTGGCGGCGGGCTTCCTGCCGGCCTTGAAGGCGGCGAGGCTGAATGTCATCGACGCGCTTCGGTACGAGTGATTTCAGCGGAATTTCTGTAGGAAATGATTCACCACGAAGACACGAAGACCACGAAGAAAAGCGATATCCGGCTGTTCTTGTCTTGTTTCGTGGTCTTCCTGTCTTCGTGGTAAGAAGGCATTCCTTTTCTCATGAGTATGGATTGGCATCGAAATGGATGAGTCGAAAGCGACAGCACTCGATCCCTATGCGGTCCTGCGGAACCCGGACTATCGCTGGTTCATCGCCTCCATGGGGCTGGTGACCCTGGGCCTCCAGATGCAGGGCGTGGTGGTGGGCTGGCAGGTCTATGACCGCACGGGCGATCCGTTGGCCCTGGGCCTGGTGGGCCTCTCGGAGGCGCTGCCCTTCCTGGCGGTGGCGCTCTTCGGCGGTCATGCCGCGGACCGGCTGAACCGCCTGCGGCTCTGCATGACCTCCACCCTGAGCTTGGCCCTCTGCTCCGCGCTCCTCCTGCTCTTCACCTGGCGGTCCCTGGCGGGGCCCCTGGCGACGCAGGTGGCGCCCATCTACGGGATCATCTTCCTCACCGGCATCGCCCGCGCCTTCTACCGCCCGGCCAACGTGGCCCTCGGCACGGACCTGCTGCCGAAGGAGCTCTACGCAGCCGGGTCCACCTGGCGCGTCTCCATCTTCCACTCGGGCATGGTGGTCGGCCCGGCCCTGGGCGGCCTCGTCTATGCATGGAAGGGACCCATCGCGGCCCACCTCATCGCGGGGATTCTTCTGCTGGCCGGCTTCGCGGGGTTGCTGCCCGTCCGCTACGCGCCCAAGCCGGTGCGGCCCCGGGAAGGCTCCATCTTCGCGAGCCTGGGCGAGGGGCTGCGCTTCGTGTTCTCCCAGCGCCTGCTCCTGGGCGCCATCAGCCTCGACCTCTTCGCCGTGCTGTTCGGCGGCGCCGTGGCGGTGCTGCCCGTCTTCGCCAAAGAGGTCCTGCAGACGGGCCCCCAGGGACTGGGCGCCCTGCGCGCCGCACCCGCCGTCGGCTCCGTGCTCATGGGCCTCACCCTGGCCCACCTGCCGCCCCTGCGCCGGGCGGGCCGCACGCTCCTGATCTGCGTGGCGGCCTTCGGCATGTTCACCATCGCCTTCGCCCTCAGCCGAACCTTCGTGCTGAGCCTCATCCTGCTGGCGGCCAGCGGCGCCGTGGACAACGTCAGCGTGGTGCTGCGGGCCACCCTGCTGCAGACCCTCACCCCGCAGCACATGCTGGGCCGCGTCTCATCCGTGAACCAGGTCTTCATCGGCTCCAGCAACGAGATCGGCGCCTTCGAGAGCGGCCTCGCCGCACGGCTCCTGGGCCTCGTCCCCTCCGTGGTCTTCGGCGGCTGCATGACCCTGCTGGTGGTGGCCTTCACCACCTGGAAAGTGCCCGAGCTCCGGAAGATGGATCGCATCGGATAGGGAGGGCTGGGTTCAAAGAACAACCACGAAGACGGAAAGACCACGAAGCAAGGTCACCCTTCACCTTCGTGGTCTTCCTGTCTTCGTGGTGATCAATCTCGTCCAGGTGTCGTTACAGCACGGCCAGCGCCGCGTTGTAGTCAGGTTCCTGCGCGATCTCGGGAACCAGCTCGGTGTGGACGACCTTGCCGGCCTCGTCCACGACGACGACGGCGCGGGCCAGCAGTCCCTTCAGGGGGCCGTCCACCAGGGCCACGCCGTAGGCCTGGCCGAAGTCCGCGCTGCGGAAGCTCGAGGCGGGCACCACGTTGTCCAGGCCCTCGGCGCCGCAGAAGCGCTTCTGGGCGAAGGGCAGGTCGGCGCTGATGCAGAGCACGGTGGTGTTGGGCTTCTCGTTGGCCCGGGCGTTGAACTTGCGGACGCTGGCGGCGCAGGTGGGCGTATCGATGCTGGGGAAGATGTTCAGCACCACGCGCTGGCCGGCGAGATCCTGGCCCGAGACCTCGGCCAGATCCGTGCGCACCAGGGTGTAGGCCGGGGCGGCCGCGCCCACCTTCGGCAGGTCGCCGGCGGTGTGGATGGGATTGCCTTTGAGGGTGATCTGGGCCATGGAGAGCTCCTGAAGATGAATGTCCAGTTTAGCGCCCCGGGGGGCGCAGAGACATCGGCTGTTCCTGGGGTAGTCTTGGACATTCCCGTGACGGAGGCCCATGTCCGCCCTGCTGCAGAAGATCACCGGGCGGGACCAGCGCCTGGCCGGGTTCCGGCACTACGAGTTGCTGGTCCACGCCTACGTGGTGGTGCTGCTCATCAGCAACCTCCTGGGGCCCAAGCCGACCGATTTCGGGACCATCCATCTCTTCGGCTGGAGCTGGCACCTCATCTTCAGCGGCGCCCAGCTGCTCTTTCCCATCACCTACATCTTCAGCGACATCTTCACGGAGGTGTACGGCTACGGCGGCTCCCGGCGGGCCATCTGGATCGCCTTCCTGGCCAACGTGCTCATGGGCTTCTTCGCCCTGTTCATGGTCTGGCTGCCCTCGGCCCCGGATTGGCCCCGGGAGAACCAGCAGGCCTTCGAGATCGTCTTCGGCAACACCGCCAGGGCCATCGTGGCGAGCTTGGCGGCCTTCTGGCTCGGGGAGTTCGCCAACAGCTTCATCATGGCGAGGATGAAGGTCAGGACCGCCGGCCGCTGGCTCTGGGCCCGCACCCTCGGCAGCACTGTGGCGGGCCAGGCCGTGGACAGCCTGGTCGTCACCTTCGGCCTCTTCGCCTTCACGCTGCCGGTGAAGACCATCCTGGTGATGGCCGCCAGCGGCTATGTCTTCAAGGTGCTCTACGAGGCCCTGGCGACGCCCCTCACCTATGCCATCGTGGGCTTCCTCAAGCGCAGCGAGGGCGTCGACGTGTACGACGAGGGCACCGACTTCAGCCCCTTCGTGAAGGATTCTTGATCCACCACGGAGACACCGAGCAAAGGCCTGTAGCCGGAGATGAACGGAGATCAGCCTGGGTGGAGCCCATGCTTGAGCACGAACGGCCCCATCACCGCTCATCTCCGTTCATCACCGGCCAAATGCAGTTCTGCTTTTCATTCCAACCCAGACGCGAAGGCTCCGGCATGGGATCTCTGTGGTGGACGCTTACCTACTTCGGCGGGAACCTGGCCAGGATGTCGGCGACGGCCTTGGCCACCACCTCGTTGGCGTCCTCGGGATTCTCCAGCCCCGTGAGCGCGCCGGCGGCGGCGCCCTGCCAGACCATCTGGTTGCTCTTGAAGTCCACGATCTCGATGACGATGGTGCCTTCCTGGTACTTCCGCACCCGGGTGGAGCTGGTGCCAATGCCGCCGCGGAAGGGCCGGTAGCCCCAGCCCCAGCCCACGTGGACCGTGCTGCGGACCTTCCGCTCCTGCACGATGGGGTAGTAGGTCACGAGGAAGTCCGGATCGGCCTTGGTCTCCATGCTGAAGCCCTTGGCCTGCAGCTCCTTCTCCACGGCGGCGCGGACCCGTTTGTCCATGAGGCTGGTGGTGCCGCCGGTGCCCTTCTTGGAGGTGTAGTAGTCGAAGGTCTTGTAGCGGCCGTACGAGGCGGTCACATCGTAGTCGTAGGTCACGTGGTAGCTGTTGCAGGCCCCGAGCAGGAGCAGGGACAGCAGGGCGGCGGGCAGGGCAGGGGCACGCATGGGGGCCTCCGGGCATCAGCAGTATGGAGGCCGGAAACCCGGGGAAGGTTGAATCAGACTGGTCTAGGGTGGTCTGAGTATTTTCCTCTTCCAGCCTCCGGGGCCCGGATGGTCTGTTCCGGGCTGTGATTTTCAATTCGTTTCTTTGAATTGTGGGGGGTTTCACCCGATCCTGATGGGGATGGTCCTCGATCCCACCCTCGACCCTGGCGCGTCCAGCCCCCTCTACCTGCAGCTGCAGAGGAAGCTCCGCGGCCTGATCCAGCAGGGGGAGTGGCGCCCGGGTTCGCGCCTGCCGGCGGTGCCCGAGCTGGCGCAGCGCTGGGGCGTCCACCGCCTCACCGTGCTGAAGGCCATCGCTGGGCTGAAGCGCACGGGCTGGATCCAGACCGTGCAGGGCCGGGGCAGCTTCGTGGCGCCCCGCCTGCCGGAGGCCCCGGGCCTGCGGGCCAGCAGCGAGTTCCCCTTCGAGGGCTCGCCCCTGCTGGTGCACGACGGTGAGCTGGGCTCCTGGCTGGGCGAGACCCTGGAGCGGGCCCAGGACACCCACCTGGTGAGCTTTTCCGCCGGCTTCATCCCCACCGACCTGCTGCCCGGTGAGCAGCTGCGCCGCCTCACGGCCCAGGTGCTCAAGGATCTCGGCTCCGAGGCCTGGGTCTACTCGGCCCCCGCGGGCTATGCCCCCTACCTGGAGGCCGTGGGCCGCTGGCTGGAGTCGGAGGGCGAGCCCATCGACGAGGGCTGGGGCATCCGCTCCATTCCCGGCGCCCAGTCGGGCCTGGCCCTGGCCTTGGAGTCCTTCACCGTGCCCGGCGACCGGGTGCTGGTGGAGAGCCCCTGCTACGTGGGCATCCTGGCCCTCATCCGCGCCCTGGGCCGCGAGGCGGTGCCCGTGCCCGTGGACCGCCAGGGGCTGGATCCCGAGCGCCTCGCTTCGGCCCTGCAGCGCAGCGAAGCCAAGATGCTCTTCACGGTGCCCAGCTTCCACAACCCCACGGGCATGACGCAGTCCAAGGCCCGCCGCGAGCGCGTGCTGGCCCTGACGCGCGCCCACGGCGTGATCCTCGTGACCGACTCGGCCTACGGCGACCTGCGCTTCTCCGGCAACTCCCTGCCGCCCTTCCGGCGCCTGGATGGTGCCGACCATGTCATCCACCTGGGCAGCTTCTCCAAGTCCCTGGCGGCGGGCCTGCGCATGGGCTACCTCATCGCGCGGCACGATCTGCTGCGGCGCATGGCCCCCATCCAGGAGGTGCAGACCATCGCCCAGCCCCCGCTCATGCAGGCCGTGGTGGCGCGCTTCCTCGACAACGGCGGGTTCCGGCGCCACCTTGCCCGGCTCCGCCGCGCCCTCAAGGAGCGCCGCGACGCCATGGTGGAAGCCCTGGCGGAGCACTTCCCCGTGGGCACCCAGGTCTCCGAGCCCAAGGGCGGCATGCACCTCTGGGTGGTGATGCCCGAGGAATTCTCCGCCCTGGATCTGCACCGCGACGCCCTGCAGCACGGCCTCGGCTTCGCGCCGGGCCCCCTCTTCTTCGCCGACGGCCGCGGCACCAACTGCCTCCGCCTGAACTTCTCCACCTACGACCCTGCGACCACCCGGGAGGCCATCGCGCGCCTGGGCCACCTGGTCCACCGGGCCTGATCCGATCCACCCTCCTCACCAAGGAGCTTCTGTGAGCCACGCCATGACCGACGCCACGATCGAGATCCGTCCTTCCGCCCACCCCGCCACCGCCGAAGAGCGGGCCGTGCGCATGACCAACCCCGGCTTCGGCCGCGTCTTCACCGACCACATGGTGGTGGTGCCCTACAAGGAGGGCGAGGGTTGGGGCAAGGGCGTGCTGAAGGCCTATGGCCCCCTGGAGATGGATCCTGCGGCCTCTGTGCTGCACTACGGCCAGGCCATCTTCGAGGGCTTCAAGGCCTACAAGCAGCCCGATGGCAGCATTGCCTCCTTCCGCCCCGAGGCCAATGCGCGGCGCTTCAACGCCTCCGCCGCCCGCCTCGCCATGCCCGAGCTGCCGGAAGAGATCTTCATCGGCGCCGCCAAGGCCCTCATCACGCAGGACCAGGCCTGGGTGCCCGGGGCCGTGGGCGAGAGCCTCTACATGCGCCCCCTCATGATCGCCACGGAAGCCGCCTTGGGCGTGCGCCCCAGCAACGAGTACCTCTTCGTGCTGCTGGCCAGCCCCAGCGGCGCCTACTTCCCCGCCGGCGTGAAGCCCGTGACCGTGTGGATCTCCGATGACTTCGTCCGCGCCGCCCCCGGCGGCACCGGCTTCGCCAAGTGCGCGGGCAACTACGCCGCCAGCCTGGTGGCCCAGCGCCAGGCCAAGGAGGAGGGCTGCGACCAGGTGGTGTGGCTCGATGCCATCGAGCGCAACAACATCGAGGAGATGGGCGGCATGAACATCTTCTTCGTCTACCAGGAGCGGGGCGAGACCGTGGTCGTCACGCCGGAGCTCACCGGCACCCTGCTGCCCGGCATCACCCGCGACAGCCTGCTGCAGCTGGCCCGCGAGCAGGGCTTCCGCGCCGAGGAGCGCAAGATCACCGTGGACGAGTGGCGCGCCGCCATCCAGGAGGGCCGCATGACCGAGGCCTTCGCCTGCGGCACCGCCGCCGTCATCACCCCCGTGGGCCACGTGAAGTCCCGCCGCGGCAACTGGGACATCAACGGCGGCCAGACCGGCCCCGTGGCCGCCAAGCTCCGCGAAGTCCTGCTGGACCTCCAGCACGGCCGCGTGGCCGATACCCACGGCTGGATGAAGAAGATCGTCGGGTAGGCGGCAGCCGCCTCGCAGCAGAAGGCCCGCCGAAAGGCGGGCCTTCTGCTGTTGGATGAAAGGTCGGAGCTAGGCGCCCGTGGTTGGCTTCCACCGGGGATGCCTCGTCGAGGGCCTGCCGCAGCGCGGCCAGGAAGCGCTCGGGGGCCTCCTGCTGGGGGACATGCCCGCAGCGCTCCAGGGTGATGAGCTCGACATCGGGCAGGGCCGCCCGCATGCGTTCGGCGTAGGCCAGGGGCATGAACCCGTCGGAAAGGCCCCAGATCAGGCGCACGGGGATGCGGATGGTCCCGAGCTGGGCCTCGGTGAGCACCCACTCCCCGGTGGCGGGGCTGGTGGCCACGAAGCGGGTGAAGGGACCGCTGCGGGAGCGGCGCACCAGGTCATCCAGCACATGGTCGGGGATGGCGGAGCTGCTGGCGTCCCGCAGGCGGGCCATGGTGGCGCGGGCCTCCTCGCGGGTGGCCGGCAGCATGCGCACACTGTCGTCGGTGCCCGCCAGGGGACCGCCGTTGACGGCGATGATCCGCTCCACCCACTCCGGGTGCCGGGTGGCCAGCACCATGGCCATCCACCCGCCCAGGGAGTTGCCGATGAGGGTGGCCGGACGGCCCTGGGCCAGGCTGGCGATGACGGCCTCCAGCCCGTTCACGATATCGGAGGCCTGGATGGGGCCCGTGACGGGCGCGCTCTCGCCATGCCCGGCGAGGTCCGGGATCACCAGGGTGTACCGGTCGCGGAGGGCGCGGACGGACTGCAGCCAGGTCCCCGCCTGATGGCCGGCCCCGTGCAGGAACACCAACGCGGGGCCCGACCCGCCCACGAAGACGGTCTGGGGGCCCGCCGGCGAGGGGATGACGCGCTTCTCCAGGCCGGTCCGGGCCAGGGCCCGCCGCGTGCCCCAGTCCCAGAGTTCCAGCGGCCGCCTGAGCATCAGCCAGCCGACGACGAGAACGGTGATGAGGAAGGCGCCCAGCAACAGGGCTCCGACCATCCATCCCATAGACATGCGACCTCCAGAGCGTGCCTGACAAACCTGCGACGGGGCCGCGCGTTATTCCGAATACGGGCCCCACTGGATGGTGGTGGCGGCCCAGACGAAGCCGAGCCCGGCGCCGACAAACACAATGCGGGATCCGTCGTGGATCTTGCCGTCCCGGAGGCCGAGCTCGAGCGAGAGCACCTGGTCGTTCTGGCCGAGGTGGCCGTACTCGTCGAGGTAGGTGCTCTGCTCGGGCTTGAGGCCGAGCTCCGCCAGCACGGCATCGTGGGCGCTGCGCTTGAAGTGGAGGATGGCGAGGTAGTCGAGGTCCCGCTCCGACAGGCCGGACAGCTTCAATGACTCGCGGATCACGGCGTAGAAGTTGGGCATGGTCACCTCGCCCAGCTTGGCCTTGAAGGCCGGCTCGTCCGGCACCACGAAGTGGGCGCGGGCCAGGTCGCCGGCGGCGGGGGGCCAGGCCTTGGAACCCAGGGCCGGCACGATGCACATCTCGGACAGCGAGCCGTCGCCCCGGAAGGCCGAGGCCAGGATGGCGTTCCGGCCCGCGTTCTTCTTCAGCACCAGGGCCGAACCGCCGGAGCCGATGTCGAGCATGAACCGGGTCTCGGGCACGGCCGGGTCGATGAGGTCGTTGTTGCGGTAGCCCGAGACGAGCAGGACGGTCTCCAGCTCGGGATGCGTGGTCATGAGGGCCTTGGCCACGTCGAGGGCGGCCATCATGGAGCCGCACATGGCCTCCATGTCGAAGCTCCAGGCCTGCTTGGCGCCGATCTGGTTGGCCACGTAGAGGCCGGCCAGCCAGCAGGGGTAGTCCTTGTGCTGGGCGCCGCACCAGATCACCAGGTCCACGGCGCCGCCCTTCGATCCCGGCACTGGCCAGGGCCTTGTTGGCGGCGGCCAGCCCCATGAAGGCCGTGGTCTCGCCAGGCCCGGCGATGGGCTTGCCCTTCACGCCGAACTTCAGGGCGATGACGTCCTCGGGGATGCCCGTGGCGGCGGCCAGATCCGCGGCCGTCACCCTGCCCGAGGGGATCCAGTTTCCGTGCCCGATGATGCCTACATGCATGGCTCAAACTCCGTTGGAAGAGGGGTGGTCGCGCCCGGCCCGATCACAGGTAGCCGAGCTTCTGGGCCTGCTCCATGAGCTCGGCGCGGAAGTCCGGGTGGGCGATGCTGATGAGCTCCCGGGTCCGCTCGCGCACGGTCCGACCCCGGAGCCGCGCGACACCATGCTCGGTGACGACATGATCCACATGGGCGCGGTGCAGGGTCACGGCCGAGCCCAGGGGGAGCGTCGGCGTGATGGTGGAGACGGTGCCGTTCTTGGCGGTGCTGTAGCAGGCGATGATGCTCTTGCCCAGGCCGTCGAAGCCGGCCACCGCGCCCTGCGCCGTGTCGGACTGGCCGCCGGTGCCCGAGTACTGGCTGGTGCCGATGGACTCGCTGGCCACCTGCCCCGTGAAGTCCACGGAGATGCAGGTGTTCACCGAGACCATCCGGGAGTTCTGCGCCACGATGGCGGGGTTGTTCACCCAGCTGCCGCGCTGGAACTCCACGGCCACGTTGTCGTCGAGCCAGTCGTAGAACTTCCGCGAGCCCATGGCGAAGGTCGTGAGGAACTTGCCGGGCTTCAGGGCCTTGCGGGCGTTGGTGATGACGCCCATCTGGTAGAGCTCCATCATCGAGTCCACGAGCATCTCGGTGTGGACGCCGAGATCCTTCTTGTCCTTGAGGGCCAGGGCCGCGGCGTTGGGAATGCCGCCGATGCCCAGCTGGAGCGTCGAGCCGTCCTCCACGAGGTCCGCGATGTAGGCGCCGATCTGGAGGTCGGTGGCATTGGGCACCGGGGCCGGCAGGGAGGGCACCTCCTGGTCGTGCTCCACGAAGAAGTCCACCGCGGACACGTGGACCTGGGTGTCGCCGAAGGTCCTCGGCAGGCGCGGGTTCACCTCGAGGATGACGAGGCGGGCGTGGTCCATGATGTCCTTCTCGTAGGTGATGCCCAGCGAGAGGGAGACGAAGCCGTGCTTGTCCGGCGGCGTGCAGGTGCCGAAGAAGATGTCGGGCCGGCGCGCGTGGATGCGGTCCGTGGCGGCGCGGTGGAGCATGTTGGGCACGTAGGTGACGGTGCCCGTGCCCGCCTTGAGGGCCGCGCGGGAGCCGGGAGCGTGGAACCACGAGGCCAGCTCGAAGTGCCCCTGCATCTCCGGCTTCATGTAGAAGTCGTATTCCCGGAGGGTCAGCACCGAGAACACGCGCACGTTCTGCACGCGGTCCCCCACGATGTGGAAGCGCGCCATGCAGCCCTGGGGCTCCGAGGCGCACTGGGCCACGATCACATCGTTGTCACTCTGGATGTGGGAGACGGCTTCGTCGATGGCGACCCGCTTGCTGCGGTAGATGTCCTGGGCGTTCATGGCAACTCCTGAAGGGAACCTGGGGCTTCGCGGCGCGCTCACGCGGCGTGCTTGGCCAGGAAGCCGAGAATGAGGGTGTTGACCTCCGCCGCACGCTCCACGACGACCACGTGGCCGGCGCCCGGGATCAGGTGGAACTCGGAGCCGGGGATGGCCCGGTGCATGAGCTCTCCGTACTGCCGGGGCTTGAGGAGGTCGAGCTCCGCCGAGACGATGCAGCTGGGTACCTGGATGCGGTGCAGCTCGGCGCGGATGTCGAACCTCTGGAAGCTCTCGATGAGGCGCACCGCGGCGGGCAGGTCGAGGGTGGCGTACCGGGCCTCGGCGAGGGGGATCAGGTCGGGGCGTTCTGTCAGGAAGGCCTCGGAGTAGACATCGGCGTAGATGAGCCGGAAGAAGGCCTGCCCATCCCCGAACCGGGCCGCCAGGCGCCAGCGCTCCACCATGGCGGCACAGAGGGCCTCGCTGTGGGAGACCGAGGCGATGATCACCAGGCTGCGGCAGCGCTCGGGATGGCGCAGGCCCATGACCAGGTTCAGCTCGCCGCCGTACGAGGTGCCGACCATGTGGGCCGGGCCGAGCTGCAGGGCATCCATGAGCGCCGCCAGGTCCTCGGCGTGCAGGTCCAGGGAGTACTCGCCCTCGGGATGGCCGCTCCGGCCCTGGCCGCGCATGTCGTAGGCCAACACGCGGTACCGCTTGGCCAGCTCGGGCAGCTGGAAGCCCCAGGCGGCCGTGCTCATGAAGATGCCGTTGTTGAGCACCAGCAGCTCGCCGCCTTCGGGGCCGTGGAATTCGTAATAGAGATCAACGCCATTGACGCGCAGGTGGGGCATGGTGGATCACCTCCCGGAGATCCGGAATCGGTGGGATCAGGCCTTGGCGCGGGCCTTGGCCCGCAGCTTCCCGACGATGCCCGTGGGGAAGCGGTAGACGCTCAGGACGAAGAGGATGCCCAGCCAGAGCAGCCAGCGGTCGGGGTGCAGCAGGTCGCGCACCAGGGGCACCTTGCTCATCCCCTCGCTGGCGAGCTTCATCAGGTCCTGCAGGTAGTTCTGCACGAGGATGAACAGCGTGGCGCCGAGCACCGAGCCGTAGAGGGTGCCCATGCCGCCGATCACCACCATGAGCAGGATGTCGATCATGATCTCGAAGGAGAGCGAGGTGTCGGGGCCGTTGTAGCGCAGCCAGAGGGCCAGCAGCGCGCCCGCCAGGGTGGCGAAGCCCGCCGAGAGCACATTGGAATAGGTGCGGTACACCACGGTCCGGTAGCCCAGGGCCTCCGCCCGGAAGGCGTTCTCGCGGATCGCCTGCAGCACACGGCCGAAGGGCGAGTTGACGATGCGCAGCATGAGGAGGAAGAGCACCAGGGTGACGGCCACCAGCAGGTAGAAGGCGATGAGGCGACCGTCCAGGGACACGCCCAGGAAAGGCTGCTCCGAGAGAGAGAAGCCCGGCGACAGCAGCTCCGGCACCTTGAAGGTCAGGCCGTCCTCGCCGCCGGTGAACTCGGACAGCTGCGAGGCGAGGGTCTGGAAGGCCGTGGCCACGGCCAGGGTGATCATGGCGTAGAACATGGCCTTCACCCGCAGACTGAACAGGCCGATCAGCAGGGACAGCACCAGCGACAGGAGGAGGGCCGCGGCCACGCCCACCGCCACGCCGGTCCAGGTGGGCCCCATGTGGTTCAGGGCGATGGCCACGCCGTAGGCGCCGATGCCGAAGAACATGGTGTGGGCGAAGGAGACGATGCCGGTGTAGCCCAGCAGCAGGTCGAAGCTCGACACCAGCACGATGAAGACGCAGATCTTGGCGGCGACGTTCAGGGCCTTGGCCCCGGGAAAGGCGAAGGGGGTGAGCAGGAGCCCGGCCAGGATGGCGATCAGGAGCACCGCGAGCACGCGGCTGCGGGGCAGGTCGCCGGAGAGCAGACGGCTGAAGATCATCGCTTCCCCACCGGATAGAGTCCCTCGGGCCGCCACATCAGGACGATCACCATCAGGAGGATGTTGGAGAAGAGCGCCACCTTGGGAGCCAGGAAGCCGGCGTAGTTCGCCACCAGGCCCACCAGCAGGGAGCCGATGAAGCAGCCGCCCACGGAGCCCATGCCGCCGATGATGATGACGATGAAGAGCAGCACGTTGATCTGGCCGCCCATCTCGGGCGTGACGGTCTGCTGGTAGAGGCCCCACATGACGCCGCCGAGCCCCGCCAGGGCCGAGCCCGCCACGAAGACGCCGATGAACAGCCGGCCGATGCGGTAGCCCAGGCTCTCCACCATCTCGCGGTCCTGGACGCCGGCCCGGATCAGGAGGCCGACCTTGGTGCGGCTCAGCACCCAGAACATCACGGCGAACACGGCGAGGCCGACCACCACGGAGATGAGCCGGTACTTCTCCACGGCGGCCTCGCCGAACAGCAGGGAGCCGCGGAAGGCCACCGGGAGGGGCAGGGGGATGGCCTGGGCGCCCCAGATGACCTTGATCAGCTCGACGCCGACGATCATCCCGCCCATGGTGATCATGATCTGCTTCAGGGGCTGGCCGTAGACGGGACGGATGATCAGCCGCTCGAAGGCGAGGCCCACGCCGCCAGCCACCACCATGGCGGCGGCCATGGCCGGCAGCACGGCCAGGAGGTTGCGGAAGAGGGACTCGCTCTCGGTCCAGCCGGTCATCCGGCCCAGGACCGAGGTGGCCAGGAAGGCCCCGAGGGTGATGAACACGCCGTGGCCGAAGTTGAGCACGTCCATGAGGCCGAAGACCAGGGTCAGGCCCGAGGCGATGATGAAGATGATCATGCCCATGGCCAGGCCGGCGAAGGTGAGCGTGACCCAGGTGGAGAAGGACCCGGTGAGCGGGATGGCCGCGAGGGCCAGCACCGGGAGCAGCAGCAGCGGGATCCGATCCGGGCGCACCGTCGGCAGCGCGTCCAGGACCGGGGTTGAGGTGGAGGCAGCGTTCATCGGCGGTTCCTCATCACTGATGGGCCGCGAGGGAGAGGCCCAGCAGGCGCTGCTGCAGGCCCTCGTCCCCGGCGAGGTCGGCCATGGTGCCCGCATGCACGATGCGGCCGCCGTCCATCACGGCCACCTTGTCGCCAAGCTGGCGGGCGAAATTGAAGTTCTGCTCCACGAGCAGGATGGTGGTGTCGGTCTGCTTGAGCTCGCGGAAGGCAGCGATCATGTTCTGGATGATGGCCGGCGCCAGACCCTTGCTGGGCTCGTCGATGAGCAGGAGCTGCCGCGGCTCGATGATGGCGCGGGCCACCGCCAGCATCTGCTTCTGGCCTCCGGAGAGCAGGCCGGCCGGGTGCTGCCAGAAGCGCTTCAGGGCCGGGAACAGGCCGAACACCCAGTCCAGGCGGGCGGCGTCGATGTCCTCCACGCGCTTGGCGCCCCGGGCCGCGAGCAGCATGTTCTCGCGCACCGTGAGGTCGCCGAAGATGCCCATGTTCTCGGGGACGTAGGAAATGCCCCGGTGGGCGATCTCCGGCGTGCTGAGGGCGCCGATCTCCCCGCCGTCGAAGCGGATGGCCCCCGAGGAGGCGGGCCAGAGGCCCATGATGGTGCGCAGGGTGGTGGTCTTGCCGGCGCCGTTGCGGCCCAGCAGGACCGTGAGTTCCCCGCGGGTGATCTCGAGATCCACCCCATGCAGGATGTGGTAGGCGCCGATGTGGGTGTGCACCCCTTCGAGCTGCAGCAGTGGGACGCTCATCTGGCCACCTCGATCCCCAGGTAGGCTTCCTGCACGATGGGCGAGGCGATCACCGCGGCGGGCTCGCCGTCGGCCACCAGGGCCCCGTTGTGCAGCACGATGATGCGGTCCGCCAGCTCCCGCACCACGTCCATCTTGTGCTCGACCAGCAGGATGGTCTTGTCGCGCCGGGCCTTGAGCGAACGGATCAGGTCCAGGATCACCGGCACCTCGTCCACGCTCATGCCCGCGGTGGGCTCGTCGAACATGAAGACGTCGGGCTCGAGGGCCATGAGGATCGCCACCTCCAGCTTGCGCTGGTCGCCGTGGGGCAGGGCCGCCGCGGCGAGGTCCCGCTTCGCCGTGAGGGCCACGGTCTCCAGGACCTCCTCGGCGCGGCCGGTGAGCTCGCGGTGGTTGCTCCAGATGCTCCAGAGGTTGAGGCCCACGCCCGCCCGGGACTGCACGGCGAGGCGGATGTTCTCCAGGACCGTGAGGTTCGGGAAGAGGTTGGTCAGCTGGAAGGCCCGGCCGATGCCCCGGTGGCTGCGCTGGGGGGCGGATGTGCCGCTGATGTCCTCGCCATGGAGGAGCACGCGGCCCGCGGTGGCCTTGAGCTGCCCCGAGATCAGGTTGAAGTAGGTGGTCTTGCCCGCGCCGTTGGGCCCGACGATGGCGGTCAGCGTGCCCGGCGCGAAGGCGCAGGACACGGCGTCGACGGCCACGTGGCCTCCGAAGCGGATGGTGAGGTCTTGCGTTTCCAGGGCGGACGTCATGGTCACTCGAAAGAGAACGGAGGTCGGGGAAGGCCGCCGGTGCCGGCCGCGCCCCGGAAGGACGCGGCCGGACCCGGCAGGGCTTCAGCGCTTGTTGGTGATCGGGATGTGCATGTCCTCGGCCTTGATCTCACGCACCAGCTCAGGCACGGCCCACGCGACCTTGGGGTCGACCTTGATCTTGAAGTGGTACATGGTCTGCATGGCCTGGTGGTCTTCCTTGCGGAAGGTCATCTTGCCCTTGGGGGTCTCGAAGGACATGCCCTCCATGGCGGCGATGAGCTTCTCGGTGCCGGTGTCGCCCTTGGTCTTCTTGAGGGCTTCCACCACCGCGAGGCCGGCCGACATGCCACCGGCCGTGAAGAAGTCCGGCGGCGCGTTGAAGCGCTTGAAGTGCTCCTTCACCAGCCACTCGTTGATCTTGTTCTTGGGGATCTCGTAGTAGTAGTAGGCGGAGCCCTCCAGGCCTGGGAAGGCCTTGTAGGCGGCCAGCGCGGGCAGGATGTTGCCGCCGGTGGCGATCTCGATGCCGAAGCGCTTGGGATCCAGGTCGGCGATCTTGAAGGGGTTGCCGCCGCCGGCCCAGTTGATGAAGATGACCTTGCGGCCGGGCAGGTTCTTCAGCTTGTCGAAGAGCCGCTGGGCGCCGGCGGTGAAGTCGGTGGTGGTGGCGGGCAGGTACTCCTCGTGCACGAGCTTGGCCTGCTTGAGGGCGCCCCGGAAGGCCTTCACGAAGTCCTTGCCGAAGGCGTAGTCCTGGGCCAGGGTGGCGATGCTGACGCCGGCCTTGTCCAGGGCCACGGCGTTGGAGATGGCGTCCTGGGAGGAGTTGCGGCCCGTGCGGAAGATGAAGCGGTTCCACTTGTCGCCGGTGATGGAGTCGGCCACGGCGGGCTCCACCAGCAGGATCTTCTTGTACTCCTCGGCCACGGGCAGCATAGCCAGGGCCGCGCCCGAGCTGGTGGGACCCACGGCGAGGGCGGCCTTGTCGTCGGCGTAGGCCGAGGCCAGCTGGGACTTGGCCACGTCCGGCTTGCCCTGGGTGTCCTTCTCGACGACCACGAGCTTGCGGCCGTTGACCATCATCGTGCCGCCGGTGGCGTACTCCAGGCCCATCATCAGGCCGGCCTGGGTCTGCTTGGCGTAGGCCTCCAGCACGCCCGTCTTGTCGTAGACGTGGGCGATCTTGATGTCCTGGGCCATGGCCAGGCCCGAGCAGATGAGTGCCAGGGCGAAGCCGGTCATCCTTTTCAGTCTGAATTGCATGATGCCTCCTTGGGTGTCGGTGAAATGGGACGCCAGCCCCCCCGGACTGACGTCCCCGCATCCAGCCTAGGAAAGGTAGGGTGCCCGGAGGAAGTCCGGGTCACCCTCCCCCAGGCTAGAACCAGAACTGCACGTTGATGCCGAGCTGGGACCAGTTCTCGCCGTTGAAGGAATTGGTCGGGGTGGCGGTGGCGGAGATCGGGTTCGGGGCGCTGGGGCCGAAGTTCGAGCCCGCCAGGAACGGGGCGTAGTGGCCGTTGCTGCCGTTCTTCAGGTTGGTGTAGACCAGGCCCACGAAGGTGCGCTTGGTCAGGGCGTAGTCCCAGACCAGGTTGATCTGGGTGGCGCCGGAGTCGGCGATGGAGGACACATTGCCGGCCTTGCCGTAGGTGGCGTGGAACGTGTGATCGCCGACAGGATAGGAGGCGGTCACTTCGAAGGCGTCGCGCTTGGCGTCACCCGCGGTGATGCTACCGGGGGCCATGATGACGGTGGCGGCGGCGCCGGTCTTGAGGATGGGATCCCAGGCGGTGCTGGCCGAGATGCCGGTGCCGGAGATGCCATTGGCCAGCTCGGTGTGGTCATAGACCAGGCCCAGCTTCAGGCCGAAGGGGAGCTTGTAGCCGCCGCCCAGGCGGTAGGCCTTCGTGTCGAGCGCGCCGTTGTACAGCGCCGCGCTGTAGGTTCCGCCCATGATCTTCTGGTCCAGGAAGCTGGCGTGCAGGACGATGCCGTTCTTGTTGTAGCGGGCGCGGGCGTAGGTCGTCAGGCCTTCGTTGTAGGCGCGGGAATAGGACTTGGTGGCATCAGGGGTGGCGTAGCCGGGGTACTTGAGCTCGTCGCCCACGGGATTCTTGGAGAGGGCCAGGGCGAAGTCGAAGCCGCTGAAGTTCGGGGAGTCGTAGCGGAGCACGTTGCGGGAGCGGGTGATGCCCAGCACGTAGCTGTTCACGAGGATGTTGGTCTTCGTGAGGGTCGGGGTCTGGTTGAGGATGTTGAAGGTGGTCAGGCCGTTGGCATCCCAGACGCGGTAGCCCTCGCCAGGGGCGTCCAGGGCGCCCGCCAGGTGCGGCAGGCCGATGGTGTCGGACCAGTAGAAGGAGTTCTTGCCGAAGATCAGGCGCCCGTAGGGGGTGGCCACGCCCGCCCAGGTGTCGTCATCCGCCCAGCCGGTGATCTGGCCCGCCGTGATGGAGCCGACGCCGCTGTCCGTGGGCCGCACGTCGGTCGTGAACCGGCTGCCGACCTGGAAGACCACGTTGTAGCCGTCGGCGATCTTGGAGCTCCCCGAGAAGAACAGGCGGGAGGTGTTGTCATCGAGCCGCAGCTCGTCCTTCACGCCGGCCCGGACGGTGTTGCTCAGGCTGGACTGCTTGAGGCCGACACCGAAGAAGCCGGAGATGGAGAAGGTGGTGCCGGGCGCGACCTGGAGGTCGGCGCCCCAACTGGGCAAGGCGACGAGGGCCGTGGCGGCGGCGACGACAGCGAAGCGGATGTTCATGACCTGTCCTTTTTGGTGGTTTGGATCGGGTGGTGACCCATGATCCAAGGAGTTTGGGGGAGGTGGAAAGGAATGCGGAAGGTGGTGCAGTACAGCCTTGGGTGGGTGCTGCGGGGCTACTTGGCGATGCCCTTGGGGTAGCAGAGGCCGCCGGTGATCTCGATGGTGGTGGCGTTCAGGGCCTGGTTCTCGACGCAGTAGCCGATGAGCGAGGCGATCTCCTCGGGGGCCACCAGGCGGCCGAGGTGCACATCCTCGAGGATGGCCTTCAGGGCGTCCTGGTTCATGCCGGTGAGCATGGGCGTGGCGGTGTAGCCGGGGGCGACGGCGACGCAGCGGATGTTGCGGATGCCGCGCATGAGGAACTCGCCCACGATGATCTTCGGCATCAGGGCATCGGCGACCTTGGCCGAGGAGTAGTTGAGCTGGCCGACCTGGCCCACTTTGTTCACGGAGGAGATCGGCACCAGCAGGCCTTCCCAGCCGCCGTTCACCATGGCCTCGGCCGCGTCGCGCATGCAGAGGAAGGTGCCCGTGAGGTTGGTGTCGATGACGGCCTGCCACTTGGCGAGGTCCAGCTTCTTGGAGACCTGGCCGGTCTCCTTGTCCAGGCTGAGCATCGTCCCGTCCCGGATGATGCCGGCGCAGGAGACGGCGATGTTGAGCTGACCGAAGGCCTCGATCGTGCCCTTGATGTAGCGGGCGGTATCGGCCTCGCTGGTCACGTTGGCCTGGATGCCGATGGCCTCGCCACCCATCTCCTGGATGTCCTTGACCACGCGGTCGATGTTCTTCTGGGCCATGTCGACCACGGCGACCTTGGCGCCCTGCCGGGCGAGGTGCTTCACCACCGCCTCGCCGATGCCGTTGCCGCCGCCCGTCACGAGGGCCACGCTGCCTTTGATGTCCATGGGAATCGTCCTTTGAATGGGGGAGGGGTGCCGGATCAGAGCTGCCTGGGGCAGGACACGCTGTCCTTGTTCCAGTAGATGAAGTTCGGGTGGGTGACGTCGGGGCCGACGATCTTCAGATCCCCGATGGTGTTGGGGTGCGCCACGTCCGGGCCCACCGACTTGATGCCGACGGGGAAGATGGTCTTGACCAGGGCCAGGGCCCGGGCGGTCGCCTCAGCCTCGGCCAGGCCCGCGAAGAGGCCGGTGCCCACGGTAACGCTGGAACCATTGGGCAGGGCGTAGCTGATGTCCCAGCGGTCGCCCCGGGGCGCGACCGTGAAGGTCATGTCGTTGTAGGTGAAGGTGGGCATGGTCGGCCTCCGTCCCTACAGCTTCTTCAGCACGGTGACGCAGTTGGTGACCGCGGAGCCGCCCACGTTGAAGGCCACGCCGATGTCGGCCTTCTTCGCCTTCACGCCGATGGGCTCGCCGATGAGCTGCTTGTAGATCAGGGCGTGCATGGAGGCGCCGGTGGCGCCCACGGGGTGCCCCTTGGACTTCAGGCCGCCCGAGAGGTTGATGGCCACCTGGTCATCCCGGGTGAAGCGGCCATCCAGGTAGTCGTAGCCGCCCCGGCCATCCACGGAGAGGCCCAGGGCCTCGGTGGAGAGGATCTGGTTGATGGTGAAGCAGTCATGCACCTCGGCCAGGTCGATGTCGGCGGCGGTGATGTTGGCCTCCTTGAAGGCCTTGGCCACGGCATCCTTGCCGGCCAGCAGCTCGTGCATGTTGGGGCGCACGTTCTCCGGCAGGCGCTCGGCGGAGTGGCCGATGCCGGCGATCTCCACGGCACGGGCCCGGTTGGTGACGTTGGCCGTCTGGGTGATGACCAGGGCGGCGGCGCCGTCGGTCACCAGGGAGCAGTCATGCAGACGCAGGGGGGCGGCGATCATCATGTTCTTGCACTTGCCCCTCGCGTCCAGCTCGTTGAGCTTCATGATGGCCTCCACCGTCGCGGGGCCGTTCTGGACGTGGGCCAGGGGGTTCTCGGCGCCGTTCCTGTAGCAGAGGGCCCCGGCGGTCCAGAGCATCCGCTCCAGCTCTTCGGTGGGGATCTTGTAGTGCGCCTGGTAGCCCTTGGCGTATTCGGCGAACAGCATGGGGAAGGACATGCCTCGGGAGCCTTCGCTGGGCCAGTGGGAGGAGCAGGCCAGCACGTGCGTCATCTGCGGCGTCGGCAGCAGGTTCATCTTTTCCACGCCGATGACCAGCACGTGCTTGGCGCGTCCCGCCTCGATGGCGTAGACCGCGTCATAGAGCGCCACCGAGCTGGAGGCGCAGGCGCACTCGCAGCGGGTCATGGGCTTGAAGCGCAGGGCCGGGTCGATCTCGGCGGCCAGCGGGGCCACGTGCTCCTGGTTGATGAAGGAGCCCGGCGAGCAGGAGCCCACGTAGATGGCGTCGATGTCCTTGGGATCCAGCCCGGCATCGGCGATGGCGCCGCGGCCAGCCTCGATCAGCAGGTCGTAGTAGGTCTTGGTGTCGGTGACCAGCCCCGTGGCCTTGTCCTTCTTCACGAAGGCGCCGAACTGGGTGTTGTAGGCACCGATGATGCTTGCTCTGCTCATGACCACTGTCCTTTCATGCTTGGAGTGATGGGCCCGACTTCCCGCGCGGGGGAATCAGGGCATGGTGAAAGCCACGGCCGCCTGGTTGTAGCCCACCCCCGAGCCGACCAGCACGAGCCGGTCTCCGGAGCGCAGCTTCTGCTTGGCCAGCGCATCGTCGAGGGCCATCGGGAGGCACGCGGAACCGGTGTAGCCCCAGGCCTCCATGATGGTGTGGGTCTTCTCCATGGGCAGGCCCAGGTCGGCCATGACGAGATCGATGGAGGGCTTCCGCACCTGGGTGAAGAGGATGAAGTCGATGTCGGCGACCGCGAACCCCGCGCCAGCCGCCAGCTTGCGCACCACCCTCGGCCAGCCCTCGTGGTTGATCTCGGGGGGATAGCGCTCGAGCATCTTCACGGTGGTGCGGCCCGCGGCCACGGATTCCTGCGTCGCCGGTTCGTAGGTGCCGCCCGAGAAGATGCCCCAGTGCTTGTGGTAGGCCCCGCCCGCCTGGGCCGCCGCGCCCAGGAAGCCGGGGCGGTCCGAGGCCACCAGCACCACCGCGCCCGCGCCATCCCCGTAGAAGAAGCTCATGGGATCGGCGGGGGAGGCCAGCTTGTGCATCAGGTAGGCGCCCACCACCAGCACCACCTTGATGGCCGGGTTGGTGGCGATCCAGCCGGCCCCCGAGGCCAGGGCCGTGGGGAAGGAGGCGCAGGCGCAGCCCACGTCGAAGGTGCCGGCGTTCACGGCGCCCAGCTTGTGCTGCAGGACCACCGAGGTGGCCGGGGTGATGTAGTCCGGCGAGTCCGTGCCGAGGATGATCAGGTCCACGTCCTCGGGCCGCAGGCCCGCGCGCTCCAGGGCCAGCTTCGCGGCCGGCAGCGCCAGATCCGAGGTCGCCCAGCTCTCGGGGGCATGCCAGCGGCTGCGGATGCCCGAGGAGGCCTCCATCAGGTTCACGAAGTCGGGGAGATGGGCGAAGCGCTGGCGCAGCTCGTCGTTGGTGACCTCGATCTCCGGCAGATAGCAGCTTGTGGATGCGATCGTCGCGAATCGGTTCATGGGTCCTCTCGGGGGCGGGCGGGGGTCAGGGGCAGGCAGAGCAGGGTGGTAGAAGTTTAAAAAACGAACAGTCGGTCGGTTTTTTTAGAAGATTCCTCTTCGCCCGTACCCGTGTCAACGGGAAAACATGAAATGGTTCCCATCGTGTGACGCAGGTCTCATCCCACGGCCCTGCCTGGAGGGCAAATCCAATAAAAAGCCCATTTGGACCGGGGGTTGCCCGGCCAATAGGCTCAATGCGGCGTCTGAATGCCGGTTATTCCCCTGGCTCTGGTGGCCTCAGAAAGCCCCGCCGGAGGATCTTGGAGATCTCCTTCAGGGCCGCGGGGGTCTCCTGGCCCAGCTGATCGGGGACGCCGAACAGCACCTCAACGGCGAAATACTGGAGGAAGACCCGGCTGGCCAGCATGAGTGCCGTGGTGGGGTCCAGCCCCGGCGCCAGCTGTTCCTTCAGCTGGCCATCGGGGAAGCGGCGGCTCAGGAAGCTCTCGAAGCGGCCGGACATGCCCGAGTAGAACTTCCGGATGTGGGTGCCGTCGAACTCGACCACATCCACGTAGATCAGGGCCACGTGCCGGCGGTAGGCGGTGACGCTCTCCCGGGCGGCCTCGGCGAGGGCCTCGAGGTCATCCGGGAAGGCCCCGGCGGCCAGGGCCTTGTTGAAGGGGAACTCCGGCGTGTCGATGGCTTCCCAGTACTGGTCGAGGAGCGTCCTGAACAGGGTCTCCTTGTCCGGGAAGTGGTGATAGACATTGCCCGTGGACAGCCCCGCCGCCTCGGCGATCTCGCGGATGCTGGTGCCCCGGTAGCCCTGCTTGGAGAAGAGCTGGAGGGCCGCCTCCAGGATCAAGGCGCGGCTGCGTTCGGACTTCTCCCCCTGGGTCAATTTCAACGGATCGCTCCTTGGGGGGAGATTACGAGCAGGGGAGAGCCGGGGTCAAGGTCGCCCGGGGACCGCAAGGCCCGGCCGGACCGCTGGAACCCGCTTGGAGACTGCCTCTTGCCGATTTCCATTTCGCAGTCGCATTCACACGGTCTGGCCGCCGGTCTAGGTCTTTGGCTTGAGGACTGCACCATGCCTTCGCAGGGCGCGCAGCAGCAGGAGGACCGCGACCAGGGCCGACGCCATCACCAGCAGGGAGTTTTCTGGACCGAACCGCCCGCCGGTCAGCCAGTCGGGCCCTGCATAGCAGCTGTTGAGCGGCGCCAGCGCCCGCCAGTCCTCGTTGCCGGAAAGCGGGACGCCACTGAGCAGGATGGTGAAGTTCCAGGCCGCGTGGTTGGCGACCGCCACCCACAGGTTGCGCGTCAGGGCGAACAAGGCGCCCCACAGCAGGCCCAGCACGCTCACCGACACGAGCATGGTGGTCGCCTCGCCGCCACCGCCGTATTCCAGGTTCTCCAAGTGCGCCAGCGCGAACAGCACGGCTTGTACGGCCAGTGCCACCCAGGTTCCCAGGGCCCCCTCCAGCACCCTGAACAACAGGCAGCGATAGATCAGCTCTTCCAGAGTGGCCGCGATCAGGAGCAGGGCCGCGATGCCCAGGAGCGTCGGCGAGACGCCGCGGAAATGCACCAGCTTGTAGGCGCCCAGCGCGAACAGCGCGGCCATCGGGAGGGCCACCAGGATGGCCCCGCTGGCGCCCCCAAGCAGCAGCCGAAGCGGCTGCAGCCGCAGCTCGGTCGCTTTGCGCTTCTCATGCCAGTGCACATAGGCCCAATAACCGCCCATGGCCGACAGGAGGATGCCGACCCGTCTGAACGCGCTGAGCCATTCCGGTCCAGGCCGCCAGACCGCATCGATCAGCGGCAGGAGGCCCTGTCGGAAAACGAATACCGCGCCCAGCACCGCCACCCCGCCGAGCAGCAATGAACCCAAGGCCCGAGCCACGACGAGCGACCGCCGCCATGCAAGGCCTGTTGTCTGTTGCGTCATGGGAACTCCCCGACCCCAACATGGACCGGGTCCGGTTCGACGGGGAAAGGGAATCGGCTTGGCAGCGCGTCCAGCCGGCGAGCTGCGGATCATTGCCGGCGGAAGGCAGGATCGGGACGCCCGGTTTCTCACCCCATCGAATGCCCCGTCCCCGGCGAGCCAAACGAACCCACCCTGCTGCCCACGCTGCATCGAAGGGCCACGCAGGCTGGCGTGAACTGCGGCTACCTGTCGGCGGTTCAGTGATTTCGCCCCCTGTCCGGGCCAAAAATGAGCCGCCTCGCGGCGGCTTCACTGGCGGAGAGAGGGGGATTCGAACCCCCGGTACTGGTTTACCCAATACACTCGCTTAGCAGGCGAGCCCGATCGGCCACTCCGGCATCTCTCCAAGGCCTCCCAGATTACCGTTCCGACCGGGCTGGCACAAGGCTTCTTGCCCGAAGCCGCGCCCACGCTCCAAGATGGAGGCAGGGAGAGTTGGCCGAGTGGTTGATGGCGTCAGTCTTGAAAACTGAAGACGTGAAAGCGTTCGGGGGTTCGAATCCCTCACTCTCCGCCACAGCAGCGCCCCGCGAAAGCGGGGCGCTGGTCTAAATGGCGGGTTGCGGATCAACTCCTGGTTGGGCTTCTGTGCCTACCAGCGGAAGGTTCCGGCGACCTGCAGGAAGTTGCCATCACGGTTCACGTCGGAGCGGGCGGTCGAGGTGGGGTTGCCCAGGTCGAAGGCCTTGTAGGGGGCGTGGACCAGCCTGGCCTCCAGGCCGATGACGCGGGTGAACTGCCAGCCCAGGCCCGCGGCCAGGCTGAGGCTGGTGGTGTTCTTGTTGCTGTCGTAGCTCGAGGAGTAGGTGCTGCCCACCTTGTCGCTGGTGGTGTAGGAAAGATCCCAACGGGTGGCGCCGGCCCCGGCGGTGAGGTACAGGCCCCTGGGCGTTCCGCCCGTGTAGTAGAGGTAGTCGACGGCGAGGCCCACGGCGCTGAGGTTGCGGGATTCGCGGTAGTTGCTGTGGCTGGGCTCGTATTCCGACACGTTGAACATGTTCAGGTCCAACCGGGGGCGCAGGGCATGGCCAGGGGCCAGGTTCCACTGGGTCAGGAAGCTGAGGCCGCCACCCAGGTTTTTGTCAGTGTCGTCCTTCAAATCGCCCAGAGGCGAGTTGAGCTGAAGGGATAGGCCGTAGGTGGGGCGGCTGGAATCCTGGGCTGAGAGCGGGAGCATCAAGGCGAAAGAAAGCAGGGTGAGGTACCTCACGTGGGACTCCATGGGCCACCGATCCGGTGGCGTGGGACGGGAGGCAGGTTGCCCCCAGTCATGTGCACCCATGGGTATGCAATATCAAAACCATTTTTCAAAAATTAATATAATAAAGCTTAAATGAATTGCCGACCACTTGGGACCCGGCAGGTCATTTCAAAATGATGGGTACGACCCTTCACTTGTTCTATCCCCGCTGATCCCAGCCTTCCGCCGCCCGGAAGCTGTGGTAGCGGTCACTTCCGAGGATCAGGTGGTCGGCCAAGGGCACGCCCAGGGACTCGCCGGCGGCCTGGAGGCGGCGGGTGAGCTGGGTGTCCTCGCGGCTGGGGGTGGGGTCGCCGCTGGGATGGTTGTGGTAGGCGAGGGCCGTGGTGGCGCCATAGCGCAGGGCCTCGCGGAAGAACTCCCGCGGGCTGATCAGCGTCGCGGTGGCCGTGCCCTGGCTGAGGATGCGCTCGGCCAGCAGGTCGCCCTTGGCGTTGAGAGCCAGCAGGCCGAAGCGCTCCTCCGTCCAGCCCTGGCAGCGCGGCAGCAGGTAGGCGCCGGCGGCCCTGGGGCTGGTGATCCGAGGGCGCTCGGCGCTGCGCTGCCCGCGCCGGGCCAGCTCTGTGGCGGCCCAGAGCTGGCCGGCCTTGGCGGGACCGAGCCCCGGCTGCTCCAGCCAGTCGGTGAAGCCCAGGCCGAGCAGGCCGGCGATGCCGCCGGTGCGGCCCAGGACGGCCTGGGCCAGCTCCACGGCGCTCTGGCCACGGCGGCCCGTGCCCCAGAGCAGGGCCAGCAGCTCGGCGTCGGCCAGGCCTTCACCGTGACCCGCCAGCAGGCGCTCGCGGGGACGCTGGTCGGGAGAGAGATCCAGGATTCGCATGGGGCTTTCCTTCAGCAGGCCGTCCAGGCACGGAACAGGGGGCGGTAGCGCAGCAATTCGACTGAGCCGGACAGGTCCAGGCGGAGGCAGAGGGCTTCACGGCCGTGGTGGAGGAACCAGACGTTCGCCGAGGCCCGGCGCTGCGGCATGACGGTGATGGGCTGCGGATGGCCGCTGCGCCAGCCGCTGTCGACCAGGCTCGGCGGCAGGGGCACGGTCGCGGGCCGGCCCCAGCGCACACCTTCGGGAAGGCGCACGGCCAGACGTCCCTCCGTGGCGGCCCGGCAGGGCTCCAGCACCACGGCGCGGCCGTGGGTGGTGGCCAGGCGGAAGGCGAGGTGGAGGCTGCGGCGCAGCTCGGACTGCGCGGCCCGGAGGGGCGGGCTGAGGGGCGCCGGCAGCAGGGCGGCGGCACTGCGGCCCAGGCGCTGGAGGAGGCGGCTCGTGGTCTCGCGCATCACAGCCTCGTCCAGATCCGGAGGTCCCGGCGCCAGCGCAGCACCTGCAGCTGACCATGGCCGGAGAGCCGCATGCACAATGCCTCGCGGCCGTCGTGAAGGAACCAGACGCTGGCCAGCGCAGTGTGCCGGGGTGTCACCGTAAGAACCGGGTGGGCCTCACCGGTGGTCGCCGCGACGGAGGGCTTCTCCATTCCCGGGGGAAGGGGAATGGTGGCGGGCTTACCCCACTTGACCTTGCGGCTGAGCTGGACCGGCAGGTGCTCCCCCTCGCCGCTGGCCTTGCCCAGGGCCACGGTGACGTTGGTGCCTCGGGCCCGGGCCAGTGTGAAGGCCTGCTCCAGGCTGCCGCGGATCTCCTGATGCGCGGCGGAGAGCTCCGTCGCACCGGTGTCCCAGAAGGAGGAGCCCGCCACCGCGAGGATGGCGATCAGGGCCATCACCACGGTGAGCTCCAGCAGGGAGGTGCCCTGCTGGGCGGAGAAGTGGCAGCCTGGACGCATCGCCGCCTCCTACTTCTTGGGGGCCGCGGGGCGCGGCGCAGGAGTGACGGCCAAGTAGGGCTTGAGCTTGGCGTAGGACTTCTCGCCGATGCCCTTGACGTTCATCAGCTCTTCGGGCCGCTGGAAGCCGCCGTGCTGCTTCCGGAAGCTGACGATCCGCTCGGCCGTCTTCTGGCCCACGCGGGGCAGCTGCATCAGCTCGGTGACGGTCGCCGTGTTGAGGTTGACCGGGCGCTGGGGGGCCCGGGGGGCGCGGTCGGGTGCCGCCGCGAGGGGAAGGGCCAGGGCGAGTGCCAAAGCCAGGGTGGTGAAGGGGTTGGACATGGTTGCCTCCTTTCAGGCAAGCCATACCAATCGAGGTTTGTGCCAAGTTATAAGTCGTTTATTTGCTTTGCTAAATTTTTTATTCTAAAAAATTTAGTTATTAAAAAATGACAAAATTTTATAATTTATTAATAACTATTTTTATTTCAATATTTAATTTATGTAACAAAATTTTGAAAAATTTAGGCAAAGTAACACAAAAATAAATTCGAAAAATTCCCCAAACCAGATCCCTGTCAGAACCGATTATTCTGGTCCAGTCCGAGGAGCGCTGCAGGACCCGGCAGCTTGGCTGCGCGGGATCTCAGGCTCGGATGCTTCCCCTCAGGAACGGCGCTCACCTCAACCCAGCACCGGGTCGATGAGGTGGCTCCCCGCCCGTCGCCCGCTCCGAGGAGGTCCCATGACCGTCGCCGCCCAGGATTTCATCGTCCACGATCTCACCCTGGCCCCCTGGGGCCGCCGGGAGATCGCCATCGCCGAGGGCGAGATGCCCGCGCTCATGGCCATCCGGAAGCAGTACGCCGCCGCCCAGCCCCTCAAGGGCGCGCGCATCGCCGGCTCCCTGCACATGACCATCCAGACCGCGGTGCTCATCGAGACCCTGAAGGCCCTGGGCGCCGACGTGCGCTGGGCCAGCTGCAACATCTACAGCACCCAGGACCACGCCGCCGCCGCCATCGCCGCGGGCGGCACGCCGGTCTTCGCCATCAAGGGCGAGACCCTGCCCGACTACTGGGACTACACGCACCGCATCTTCGATTTCGAGGGCGGCGCCAACATGATCCTGGACGACGGCGGCGACGCCACGCTGCTGCTGCATCTGGGCGCCCGGGCCGAGCTGGATGCCAGCGTCCTCGACCACCCGGACAGCGAGGAGGCCACCGTGCTCTTCGCCGCCATCCGCAAGCGCATCGCCGAGAAGCCGGGCTGGTATTCCGCCCAGCTGGCCAAGGTCCTGGGCGTCACCGAAGAGACCACCACCGGCGTGCACCGCCTTTACGAGATGGCCAAGAAGGGCGAGCTGCGCTTCCCCGCCATCAACGTCAACGACAGCGTCACCAAGAGCAAGTTCGACAACCTCTACGGCTGCCGCGAGTCCCTGGTGGATGCCATCAAGCGCGCCACCGATGTCATGGTCGCCGGCAAGATCGCGGTGGTCTGCGGCTACGGCGACGTGGGCAAGGGCAGCGCCCAGGCGCTGCGCGCGCTGAGCGCCCAGGTGTGGGTCACCGAGATCGATCCCATCTGCGCCCTGCAGGCGGCCATGGAGGGCTACCGCGTGGTCACCATGGACGAGGCCTGCAGCCAGGCTGACATCTTCGTCACCTGCACCGGCAACCTCCGCGTGATCACCCACGAGCACATGAAGCAGATGAAGCACAACGCCATCGTGTGCAACATCGGCCACTTCGACAGCGAGATCGACGTCGCCAGCCTGGAGAAGTACACCTGGGAGGAGATCAAGCCCCAGGTGGACCACGTCATCTTCCCGGATGGCCACCGCATCATCCTGCTGGCCAAGGGCCGCCTGGTGAACCTGGGCTGCGGCACCGGCCACCCCAGCTATGTGATGAGCAGCAGCTTCGCCAACCAGACCCTGGCCCAGATCGAGCTGTGGACCAAGCAGGGCGAGTACGAGATCGGCGTCTACACCCTGCCCAAGCACCTGGACGAGCAGGTGGCGCGGCTGCAGCTGCAGACCCTGAACGCCAAGCTCACCACCCTCCGCCCGGACCAGGCCAAGTACATCGGGGTGCCCCTCGAAGGCCCCTACAAGACCGATCACTACCGCTACTGAGACCCGGGCACTCCACAAGAAGGGCGCCGATCGGCGCCCTTCTCCGTTTCCGGGTTGTCCTCCTCAGCTCGGCATCTCCGTGGGCAGGGGGGCGAGGCTGGGCGGAACCTCCGCGGCCTTCAGCACGGCGTGGCGGGTGACGGCTTCGCAGTCCAGCTGCGGGACCTGGGTGAAGTGGCCGGCGCCGAGATCCGCCCGGACCTTGGCCAGCACCTTGGCGCGGGAGAGATGGTTGCCGCTGGCCCGGGCCTCCCGGCAGAAGTGCCAGGTGAAGGCGCCGTGCCAGGACCCTCCGAGGAGGGCGTCCGCCGCGGTCTGGGTGTCCTTGCAGGCGGTCCACAGGATGTGGTGGGAGAGGCCTTTCTCCAGCAGCTTCTGGTGGGCCGGGCGGGCCCGACGGTACTCGAGGTCGCGGAAGCCCTCCACGGTGGGGGGCGGCAGGTACTTGGGCCGGCGGTCCATGAGCAGGTCCGCGGCGCGCAGGCTGGCGCCGCCGTGGCTGGTGTCGAGGAAGATCTCCAGGATCACCGTGGGCGGCAGCTGCACGAAGAGGTCGTGGAGCTCATCGTCCACGAGCAGGTGGTCGCGGTCCCAGCCCTGGCCCAGGGGCGCCAGGTCATGGGGGCAGAAGGCGTCGTCGGCGCGGTCGAACTCGTCGAGGTTCAGGTCCGGCACCTGGGTGCCGTGGCCGGAGAAGCTGAAGACCAGGTGGTCGTAGCGGCCGGCCAGGGCGCCCTCCACCATGCGCCGCAGTTCGCGCAGGATGGCGGCCTTGGTGGCGGCCTGGTCGGTCAGCCGGGTGATGTCGGAATCCTCGAAGCCCAGCAGGTCCTTCAGCAGGGAGGCCATGTCCAGGGCATCGTTGACGCAGCCCTGGAGGGCGGCCGTGGGGAAGTGCTGGTACTGGTTGATCCCGACGCAGAGGGCGGTGCGGTGGAGCATGGGAGACCTCCTTGGAGCGGGCTGGGAAGGGACGGACAGCGCCTGCCCGTCGGACTGGACAGGAAGCAGCGGCGGGCCGGAGGAGGACTGCGACTCATCGCGCACATCCCGGAAGACTCCACCCTCCACCATAGGCCCCAGGGAGGCCCGATCAAGCGGCACTCTCAATCCCGTGGTAATCATGGAGCGCATTCGAGAGGATTCCCGTGGCCGACGACAGGAAGAAACCCTGGCTCAACCTGCTGTTCTTCCCCGTCTGATGTGGGCCCTCACCGTCGCGGCGGTCATCGAGCGGGAGGGGCGCTTCCTCTTCGTGGAGGAGCCCGACAAGGTGACGGGCCTGCCCGTGCTCAACCAGCCGGCGGGGCACGTGGAGCCCGGCGAGTCGCTGCTCGACGCCGTGCGCCGCGAGGTGCGCGAGGAAACGGGCCTGGCCTTCACGCCGGAGGCCATCGTGGGCCTCTACCCGTTGAAGGCCGCCAACGGCCGCGACTACTTCCGCGCCTGCTTCACGGGGACCGTGCCTGAGGGCGCCGTGGCCGCGCCCGAGGATCCCGACATCCTCCGCTGCCACTGGCTCAGCCGGGCCGAGCTGGCCATGGCCGATTTGCGCTCCGGCTGGGTGCTGCGCTGCCTGGACGATGCCCTGGCGGGGCGGCGCTACCCGCTCGATCTGGTGGCGGACATCCGCGTCGAGCGCTGAGGTCTGCTGCTACTTCTTCCGCAGCCAGATCGCCGCGACCAGGGAGGTGAGGAAGCCGGTCACCACGGTGCCGATGGCGCCCGCCATGGCGCTGGCCCGGGGTGTCTGCATGTGGGCCTGGGCCTTCACGGCGGCCTCGATCTGGTCGGCGCTCATCCCCCTCGCGGCCATCATCTGACGGCCCAGGGCCTCCAGATCCTGGAAGTAGTGGGGGAACTGCACGGCGGTGAGGTAGTAGCTGTTGGCGAAGATGAGCATCGAGCCCAGCAGGGAGATGCTGACGCCCGTCCACACCTGGCGGCCATAGCCGGTGGTGGGCGCCGATTTCCGCAGGAAGGCGATCAGGATCCCGATCTGGATGGGGATGACCAGCCAGAAGAGGTACAGCAGCGTCGGGTTCTTGTACATCCCCGATGTGGCCATGACGAGGGTCCAGGCGGCCACGGAGGCGCCCAGCAGGAAACCGCCGCGAAGGGTTGGATGCATGCTGACCTCGAAGGAAGTCCCAGTGTGGTGCCCGGGGCCATCCCACGGCAATCCCTGAAGGACAGACTGCGCCGGACGGGCCTGCCTCAGAAGATGTAGCTGCCGCCATTGACCGGCAGGGTGGCGCCGGTGACGAAGCCGGTCTGGACCAGCCCGGCCACGGCCTCGGCCACATCCTCGGCGAGGCCGTTGCGGCGCAGGGGCGTGTGGGCCGCGGCGGCGTCCTTGTGTTTGTCGGGCAGGCCGGCCGTGGCGTCCGTCAGGGTGAGGCCCGGGGCCACCGCGTTCACGCGGATGCCCAGGGGGCCCAGCTCGCAGGCCAGGGCCCGCACCAAGCCTTCCAGCCCGGCCTTGGCGGCGCTGTGGGCGCAGAAGCCCCAGCCCGGGTTCCGCGCGAGGCCGCTGGTGATGGCCACGATGGACCCGCCCCGGCCATCCAGCTTCTGGCGCTCCAGCATCTGCGGCACCACCGCCTGGCACCCGTGGAAGGCCGCGCCCAGCTCGCCCAGGAGCTTGGCCTGGAAGGCCTCCCAGGGATAGGTCTGGAAGGCGGTCATGGGGAAGCTGATGGCCGCGTTCAGCACCAGGATGCCGATGGGGCCCAATTCCGCCTTCACGGTGGCGGCCATGGCCTCGACCTGGGCTCGGTCCCGGGCATCGGCCTTCACGGCCAGCGCCGTTCCCCCTGCGGCCCGGATGCCCTGCACGACAGCCTGCGCCGCGGCTTCGGAGCCGAAGTAGTTCACGGCCACCGCGGCGCCCCGGGCGGCCAGGGCGGTGGCCACGGCCGCGCCGATGCCGCGGCTGGCCCCGGTGACGAGGGCGACCTGTCCCTTGAGCGGCATGGATCCTCCTTGATGAGCGGTGCTGATCCGTCGAGGTTAGCCCATCAGTTCCGCGATGCCCATGCCGCCCGTGGCCCCGGCCTCGCCCGTGAGGGCCCGGCGCAGGTAGCCCGCCTGGCCCAGGTGGAAGGCCAGGTGCGTGGCCAGGTGCAGCAGGAACCGCCCCGTGGGCGGCTGGTGGCCCAGGAGCACCTGGGGATAGGGCAGAGCCAGGGGCTCGGCCTTCAGGGCGCCCAGGCCCGCCTCGACTTCGGTGATGGCGGCTGCCAGCAGGGCGGCCACCTCCGCGCGGGTGCCCTCCCGCCGGGCGAACTCGCGCTCGCGGTCGCGCACGTAGCCCGTGCCGCCCAGCACCGCGCCCACGAAGTGCCGCAGGTTGCCCGCCACGTGCAGGGCCAGGTTCCCCGCGCTGTTGCGGATGCCAGGCACCGTCTGCCAGAGCGTGGCGTCATCGGGAAAGGTCTCGATCTCGCGGATGAAGCAGCGGAGGTCGCGGCGCAGCAGGATGAGGAGGTCGGCGGCGAGGGGCGTCATGGCGACCATCCTAAGGCCTGGGCCCTGGATGTGGGATTCTGGAGGTATGGACCTTCAAGCCCTCCTCGACGACCTGGCCCGCGAAGCCGCGCCCTTCTCGGCGCAGGGGAAGGTGGCGGACTACATCCCGGCCCTGGCGGCGGTGGACCCGGCGCGCTTCGGCATCGCCCTGGCCACGGTGGACGGGCAGCTCCTGGGCAGCGGCGACTGGCACGCGCCCTTCTCCATCCAGAGCGTGTCCAAGGCCTTCTCTCTGGCCCTGGTGCTGGCCCGGGACGGCGAGGGCTTATGGCGGCGCGTGGGCCGCGAGCCCTCGGGCAATCCCTTCAACTCGCTCGTGCAGCTGGAGTACGAGAAGGGCATCCCGCGCAACCCCTTCATCAATGCCGGAGCCCTCATCCTCATCGACCGGTTGCTGTCGCTCACCGGCGATTCCCTGGGCACCCTGCGGGACTTCCTCCGCGCCGAGAGCGGCAACGCGGCCCTGGACCTCGACGCGGAAGTCGCCGCCTCCGAGGCCGGTCACGGCCACCGCAATGCGGCCCTGGCCCACTTCATGGCCAGCTGCGGCAACCTGGAGAACCCGGTGGAGCGGGTGCTGGACCACTACTTCCGGCAATGCGCCCTCACCATGAGCTGCGCCGATCTGGCGAAGGCGGGCCTCTTCCTGGCCAATCACGGCCTGCGGGCCGACGGCTCGCGCCTGCTCAGCCGCAGCGAGGCCAAGCGCATCAACGCGATCATGCTCACCTGCGGCACCTACGACGCCGCGGGCGACTTCGCCTACCGCGTGGGCCTGCCGGGCAAGAGCGGCGTGGGCGGCGGCATCCTCGCCGTGCTGCCTGGGCGCGGGGTGCTCTGCGTGTGGAGCCCCGCCCTGGATGTCCACGGCAACAGCGTGGCCGGCGTCGAGGCCCTCGACCGCTTCACCACCCGCACGGGCTGGTCCGTCTTCTGAGACCTCAGAGGACTGTCAGCTTGGCCAGCGCCGAGCCCTGCAGGTGGGTGGTGCGGCCGTGGTGCGTCCGGGTGGTGTGGATGTAGAGGGCGAAGATGTATTCGCCGGAGAGCCAGACCGCGGCGGGGTTGCTGGTGTAGGGGACGATCCGGATGTCGTAGATGCCGCCGCCCAGGTTGAGGAATTCCGTCACCGTGACCAGGGCCCCGCCCGGGCGCACGTTGAAGCCATCGACCAGGGTCCATCCCGCGGGCAGGGTGGCGGGGCTGTTCTGGTCGCCGACGCTGGTGCCCAGGTCGTCCACCGGCACGCCGTTCTCGGTGACCAGGACGCTGATCATGGCCGAGGCCATCACATTGGCGCCGGAGCCGCCGGCGGTGGCGTTGGCCCGGTTGATCTGCATCTGGACAAGCAGCTCTTTCGTGGTCGTGGGCATGGCTCACCTCGGGAAGGATGGGTTCCCGAAGCATGATCCAATTGATGCTCAAAAACCAATGATTGCCTGTAATTTCCAAAAAATCGACGCCACCCCGATACCGCTAACGCCGGGCCAGCAGGGCCAGCCCCCCCAGGACGAGCGCCATGCCGAGCCCCTTCACGGGCGAGAAGGACTCCCGGAAGACCCCCACCGCGATGGGCACCAGGAGCAGGGCCGCCGCGCCGTTCACCGCCACCGCGGACCACTGCAGGGAGCCGCCCCAGCGGTAGGCCAGCAGGAAGCCCACCTCGATGAGCAGCACGCCCACGCCCAGCACCAGGGCCGCGCGCAGGCTGGGGCCCGTGGCCAGGCCTGCCAGGGCCTCGCGCCAGGCGCCGGCGGGCTGGGCCCAGGGCAGGGCCAGGGCGGCGAGGGCGATGGCCACGGCATAGGCCCCCATGAGCAGGACCAGGGGATGGACGCTCGGGGGCACCAGCTTCTGGCCCGTGTGGTAGATCACGGAGCCGAGGATGGCCAGGGCGAAGGCGAGCAGGAGGGGCTTCATGGGGCCTCCGGGGCGAGGAAGGACCAGGCCACGAAGCGGCTCTGCTTCTGGCCCTGGGCCATGGCCACCGTGCGGATGCCCCGGGCCCCGACCTGGCGCAGCAGGCGGTGCAGGCCGGGCAGCGTGCCCGAGCTGGACACCAGGGTGGTGAACCAGCGCACCTGCGGGCCCAGGGCCACGCTCTCTTCAACCATGCGGCGGAGGAAGCCGGCCTCGCCGCCCTCGCACCACAGCTCGGCGCCCTGGCCGCCGAAGTTCCGCGCCGCGCCCGCCGCGCCGCGGCCCAGCTTGCGCCACTTGGCCTGGGAGGCCTCGCGCACCGCCTGCGCGGAGCCGTGGAAGGGCGGGTTGCACAGCGTCAGGTCGAAGCGCTCGCCGGGCTGGATCACGCCTGCAAAGATCGCGTTGCGGTCCCGCTGGCGGCGCAGCTGAATGGCCTGCTCAAGGCCCGGGTTCGCCGCCAGGATGCGCGCCGCCGAGGCCAGGGCCGCCTCATCCAGTTCGGAGCCCACGAAGGACCAGCCGTACTCCCGATGGCCGATGAGCGGGTAGATGGCGTTGGCCCCCACGCCGATGTCCAGCACGCGCACGGCCGCGCCCCGGGGGATCTGGCCCTGCCCGGCCAGCAGGTCCGCCAGGTGGTGCAGGTAGTCCGCCCGGCCGGGGATGGGGGGACAGAGGTAGCCGGGCGGCAGGTCCCAGCCCCGGATGCCGTAGGCCTCTGCCAGCAGGGCCCGGTTGAGCGCCACCACCGCTGCCGGATCCGTGAAATCGATGGAGGCGCCGCCGTGCCTGGCCCGCAGCACGAAGGGCCCCAACTCGGGGCTGGCCCCCACCAGCCGCGCGAAGTCGTAGCCCGCCGCGTGGCGGTTGCGCGGGTGCAGGCCCGGCTTGGCGGGCGGCGGCTTCGGACCTCCGGCGGGTTTCGACATGTCACCAGTGTCCGCTGAATGATGGCCGCCAGGCCAGGCTGGAGAATCGCGGACCCCCGCCGAACCATGGTCAACACCGACACGGATCCTCATCAGGCTTTTATCGGTGTTCATCGGTGTTCATCGGTGGTTCAAGTGCTTTTCAGCCACCCTCGAGAAGGTCATGGCCACGGAATGGACACCTTCATCGGCTCACTTTCTGACCTCAGCCTTGGCGAAGGCTTATGTCGGCGGGCCAGTCATCAGTGGTTGAGGAAGGGAATTTTTAACCACCGATGAACACCGATGAAAAGATGGGGAACGGTGGTCGATCCCTGTGCCTTGTTCTGCAAGCTCAGGGTTCCCTGGCCTCATCCTGGTGGTGCTCCAGGTCCCGGGCCTGCCGCGTGGCGAGGAGCCAGAAACCGCCGGTGGCCAGCACCGTCAGGCAGGCCACGGTGGTGGCCAGGTTGCGGCCCTGCCAGCGGTCGTTCCACCAGCCCATGAACTCCGTGGCCAGCACGTTCACCTTGCCGCCGTAGATCTCGAGGTCGCGGAGGTACTTCTTGGTGTTCATGGGCTCGTAGCCCAGGGGATTCGGGGCCGGGGGTGTGGCGGTCAGGTGGATGGCCAGGGCCGCGCCCAGGCCCGCCGCCAGCAGCAGGCCGGTGAGCTGGCGGATGCGGGCCAGGCGGGTGGGGAGGCTGGCGCCGAGCCGCGCCACCCAACCGCGGTGCAGGCGCGCCTCCGCTGCGGCAGCTCGCTGCGCGAGGTCCTGCCGGATCCGCGCCCGCTCCTCCTCGGCGAGGGGCAGACCGCGCCGTTCCAGCTCCGCCAGGGCGGCCGCCACGGCCTCAGTGCGGTACCCCTCGGCGTACGTGAGGACTTGCCGCAGCTCGGCCTCAGGGAGGGCGGGGAGCCGCGCCTGGAAGGTGTCGGACATGCAGGCTCAGCCTTCACCCAGCAGGGCCGCCAGCCGGTCGAAGACCTGCTCGTTGGCGCCTTCGGCGAGGTGCTTGATGGCATTGCACTCGGCCACGGTGGCGAAGCGCATGCGGAAGGCCAGGCGCGTCCCGCCGGCCACCTCGGTGAAGGTGGCCGCCACCTGGAAGTGCGGCACGGACACATGGTCGAAGACGATCCGCTCGGGGGCCGTGATCTCCGTGAAGACGCTCTCGTTGGGGAAGGCCGTGCCGTCCGGGCCGTGCATGGTGAAGCGCCAGTGGCCGCCGGCGCGCAGGTCGAAGGTCTCAAAGGTGTTGGTGAAGCCCGCCGGACCCCACCACTGCGCCAGCAGCACCGGATCGCTCCAGGCCGCGAAGACCGCCTCGCGGGGGGCGGCGAGGATCCGCGTGGTGAGGATGTCCCGGTCGGTGAGGGCGTCGTCGCCCTGGGGTGCGGTTGGGCTCATGGCGCCTCCAGGAGGGAAGGGTACCCGCTCAGGCGCCAGTCTGCGCCAGGGCCGCGACGCAGGCCTCGTCCGGCTCCGCCGTGAGCTTCTGCTTGGGCCCTTCGTAGGCCTCGAAGAGCGCCTGGTGGGCCGCCAGCGAGAGGTCCCCTTCCCGGGTGTAGTAGGCCCGCACCCAGTCAAGCAGGAAGGCCAGCCTGGCATCCTGCTCGGCCTTCGAAGCATACTTGTGCGGCTCCCAGGGGCGGGCTCGGCAGTGGGCCAGGCAGGCCTCCACGCCGGGCTCCAGGAACACCAGGGTCGGTCGGTGCGGGAGGGTGGCGCGGATCAGCTCTGCGTAGCAGCCCTCGATGATCCAGGCCTGGTGCGTGGCGCAGAAGGCCGCCACGTCGGCCGCGGCCAGGGCCGGATCCCGCGGGACCGCGACCTGCCCCGGCTCCCAGGCGAAGGTGTCCAGGTCCACGGCCGGCGTGCCTGTGCGAGTGGCGAGATTCCGGGCCAGCGTGGACTTGCCGGAGCCTGAGTTGCCGAGGATGGCGAGGCGCATGGGGGTCCTGTGCTGGGTGCCTTCCAGGGTACCCGCAGGGCGCAAAGGTCACGAAGCCATCGGGTATGCTTGGCCGGTCCCCCGACGGCATGCCGGAGTCTGTGGACGCGGAGGCCCCCATGCGTCGATCGCCCCTGCATTCCGTCCTGCTTGCCTGCGGCCTCCTCCTGGCCGGGCTGGGCTGTGGCCCGCAGGGGGACTGCGGCTGCACGCCGCCGCCCTCCGGCATGGTGCAGGGCCGTGTGGTGGACGGCCAGGGCCTGCCTGTGGGGGGGGCCGAGGTGTGCGTGGTCACCACGACCGGTAGCGACTCCGTCCATCCGGGGCTTTCCGTCGAGGCCAAGGGGAGCTCCCGCGCCGACGGCACCTTCGAGCTCCCGGCCAGCGTGGGCCATCACCGACTCCTCGCGCGCACCCGGGTGGGCGGCACCGTGTTCCTGCCCCGTCTGGGCCCCGAGTTCGAGGTGAAGGCCGTGGGCATGCTGGTGGTGGGCCAGGACCTGGAGCTCACCGCCACGGTGCCCGCCACCCTGACCGTGACCATCACGCCCGTCCACAGTGCCCAGCAGGAGGACGCCCTGCTGCTGGAGCAGCGCCTGCTGGCGGAGGGCATCGAGTTCACCCTGACCATCGCCAGCCTCAAGCCCGCCGTGGCAGGGGGCGTCGAGACCGTGGCCTTCGCCAGCCAGCCGCCGGGCACCTATGCCCTCTCCCTCTGGCGCAGCGAGACCACCGGCACCCATCCCGTGGTCGGCACGGCCAAGGCCACCCTCACGCTGGTGGAGGGCGCGGCTCTGGAACACGCATTGACGGTGCAGTAGCCCGCCTTCAGTGCATCGGAATCTTCCCCGGCTCCCGGCGCAGGGGGACGATGGCGGCCGGGGCCTCCTCGTAGGTCGGCGGCCCCACCAGGCCCAGGCGCGGTCCCCGCAGCTCCGGCAGGGGCGCCGCGCCCCGCAGCCACGCGTTCGCCCGGATCAGCAGCCTGGGGTACACGGCGGGCGGATAGCCCTCCCTGTGCAACTCCACCCGGTACCCGCCCGGTGGCAGCCCCCCGGCCAGGCACTGGCCCTGCGCGTCCGTGGTCGCGGCCCAGGTCCGGCCATCGGCGCTCCGCAGCAGGATCCGCACGCCGGCCACCGGCGCGCCCTGGCGGTCGCACACCTGGGCCTTCAGGCCGCCCTCCGTGCCGGAGATGCCCGGCCGGGCCGGCAGGGGTGCTGGCGCGGACTGGAGCAGGAGGCAGAAGGACAGCAGGGCAGCGGGCATGGATCACCTGATCCTAGGAGTAACCGAAGGGAGCGGGCGTGACCACCTGGCCCCAGATCAGCGGCGGGTGAAGGCCGAGCGCAGCACCCGGCCCACCCAGGCCAGGGCGGGCCCGAGGCCCCGCCGGCGCCGCTCCTGGCGCCGCCGTTCGACGGGGTGGGGCAGGTCGCGCTGCCGCCGGTCCACCTTCCGCTGTTCCTCCTTGCGGATGCAGTACAGCAGGCAGCCGAAGAAGAGGACCACCACGACCAGCAGGCCGTCGTTGATGCTCATGCGGAGCTCCTTGACCGTTTCCGGATCTGCCGGGTGTGCACTTCCAGGTGCAGGCGATCCAGGCGCAGGGCCTGGCTGAGGGTGATCGGACCGCAGACGGGATGCGCGAAGATCGCCTTCCCGCCTCCGCCCGGCGGCAGGCCCTCGGCATAGGCGCGCAGCCAGGCATGGGTGGCGTCCCAGCGCTCCCGCAGCTCGGCCAGGGTCGCGCCGCCCGTGGGCAGCATGCGCCGCGACGGGGCCTTCACCGGGATGCCCAGGCGCAGCACGAGCCACACCAGGGGGTAGGTGCAGCGCTGCCGCAGGCTGCGGGGCCGGTCGATCAAGGTGGCAGGATCGGGCAGGCCCTGCAGGATCACCTGCTCGGCCACCACCAGGTGCTCCACGATCTCCAGGCTGGACCAGGCACCCTCGGCGGGCCGGGCGCACAGCGCCTCGGGGCTGAGGGACTCCAGCGAATCAAGCAGGGCCCGGCGCCGGTCGTCCAGGCTCTGGAGGAGGGCGCTGGCTTGGCTCATGGGCGCTCCTCGTGGTTGTGCGGACAGGTTTGGGGGACTTCCACCCTACCAGCAGCAGGCCTGGATCAGTCCTGCCGGCTCGGTGGCGGTGGGGCGGGGCGCCGCTGGTTCGCGTTGTCCATGTCGGCGGCGATGAGCCAGCGCCCACCGGCGCCGCGGCGGAGCACCAGCACGAACTTGCCCAGGTCGGGCTGGCCGGGAGCCGGGGCGAAGCCGCCGATGATGTAGGCCAGGTCCCCCGAGGTGGCGTAGGCCAGGGCCCGCAGCGCCAGGGGGGAGCCCGCGTGCTGGGCATAGGCCTGGCGGATGCTCGCGGCGCCCTGCGCGGGCGGCTGACCGCTGGGAAGGGCCATCCCCTCCGCCGTGAACAGGCGGGCCAGGGCCTCGGGATCCTTGGCGCTCCAGGCCCGCTCGTAGTCGCGGAGCACCCGGTCCAGCTCCGGCGGCAAGGCCACGCTGGGCGGCGCCTGGGCGGCGAGTCCGCAGGCGAGGGCCGGGACGAGGAGGAGGCTGCGGCGGGGCGTCATGGGTGGCTCCGGGGAAAAGGAGGGACCCGGCCGGGTGGGCGCCGGCCTCAGGTCTGGGGATTGGCCGCCCGGGCCTCGCAGAGCGCCTTGAGCTGGGACAGGGCCTTGGGCCAGACCCCGGTCATGTATTCCTCGAAGGACTCGGCCATGTCCATGTCCACGGTCAGCTCCGTGGCGTCGCCAGCCTGGGTGAAGGTGTAGGTCTCAAAGCAGGGGGCCCAGCTGCGGACCGCCTCGCTCTCCGTGTCCTCCACCCCGTCCTTGATCTCGCCCAGGTGCTTGATCGAGATGAACTCGTGGGGCCGCGACTCGGCGATCTCCGAGACCATGCCCTGGCCGCCCGGCGCCAGGAAGCGCATGCGCTCCCCCTTGGCCCAGGTGCCCTCGAAATAGGAGCCCTCGGTGAAGGCGGCGGTCCAGATGCGGTAGGTGACGGGCCCGATGACGGTCTCCCAGACCACCTCGCGGGGGGCCTGGATGAGGGTGCTGAACTGGAACCGCTTCATGGAGCCTCCGGGCCGGGTTTCGATGCCCCCACAGTGACAGAAGGCCGCGGGTCGGTGGAGTACTAGCCCCGGTTCAGCCCCCACTGGTCCTTCACGCTGGCGGCGGAGCGGGCCACCAGCTCCTCCAGCACTCCCAGGTCCACGTCGGCGAGCCGGCGCAGGTAGAGGCAGGCCTTCCCCAGCTTGTGCCGCCCGAGCCGCGCCAGGAGCGCCTCGCGCTCGGGGAAGCTGCCCATCAGATACACGCTGATGTCGCCCTTGCGGGCGGCGAAGCCCACCAGGCAGGAGTCGCCCTCGTGGCCGCTTTCGTACCGGTAGTGGTAGCTGCCGAAGCCGACGATGCTGGCCCCCCACATCCTCGGCGGCTCCTTCGTGGCCCGGGCCATGAGCTGGGCCAGGATCTCGCAGTCCTGCCGCCGGGCCTCATCGGCGATGGCGGCGAGGTGCGCCGCCACACTGGCTTCGGTGGCCTTCGTCTTGTTTTCCGCCATGGGGCTCCTTTCGGGTGAGCGCTTCCGCGGGACAAGATACCGGTACCTGGGCCTTTCGGGCCCACGGCTCCGGGTGCCGCCAGGCGCCCTGTTGCCGCGGAACCTGCCTCGGGAGTCGGCTGAGGACACCAGCTCCAGCGGGAGAGTCAGAGCCGTGCGAAGGGTTCAGCCGCTGGGGACGGCTTCGATTGGGTGCAACCCCGGTCTCTGCGGCCCAGCTCAGAGCTCGACTTCGGGATAGCTCTCCACATAGGTTTCACCCCCCGCACCATGGTAGGTGCAGGTCCGGCCGATCAGGTCGATGTCATAGCCAACGACGCCGGCCTTCCAGCTGGCCTGCAGGAACTCGGGGAACGTGCTGCGCCCGGCTTGATCCGCCCGCAGTGCGCTGATGAGGGCTTCGCGGTTGAACGGCGGTACCTCGGCCATGCCGTCGATGAGTGGGGTCCCCGGGACCGCCACGGGGCCCATCTCCGTCAGGTAGATGCTCTGGCAGGATGGCAAATGCCAGAGGTTCCTGGTGATTCCCGCCCTGCGGAGCGTCTCGGCCAAGTAAGGGAATCCACCCTCCTTCGGGCGCCCAGCCATGCCGCGCTCTTGGGCTGCTTTCAGGTTCTCAATGGCATCGCTCATGGTGTCCTCTTCCCAGGGACCTGAGGCTTAAGGTACCTGCGTCGGGCCCCGGGGTTTACCGGCGCAGAATCTTGTCGATGGCCTTGCCCTTTGCCAGTTCATCGATGAGCTTGTCGAGGTACCTGATCTTCTGGGTGATGGGCTCTTGAATGTCTTCGACGCGGATGCCGCACACGACCCCCTTGATCAGAGAACTGTTCGGGTGGATGCCGGGGGCCTGGTCAAAAAAGGATTGGAAATCGATTTTGACAGCTGTGTGATGACTGAGCTGCTCACGACTGTAGCCCGTCAACCAGCAGATGATCGTGTCCACCTCCTCCTTTGTCCGATTCTTCCGTTCGGCTTTCTGCACGTACAACGGATAGACCGTCGTGAATAGCAGCTTGGAGATCTCGCGTGTGGACATGGTGACGGCTCTTGGTTGGGTGGTTTCGGTGAAGGCCGGCCGCGGACCGTCAGGGCTTCAGGGGCTCCAGAACCTTGTAGGTGTTGAGGACGACGCCGGACGGGAAGGCGCTCGTGCTGAGGAGCGCAAGGGAGCATGGCGGGGTCCCCTCCGCAAAGAGGCGCTTTCCCGCACCCAGCAGGACCGGGTAGACGATCAGCACCACTTCGTCCGCCAGCCCATGTTCGAGCACCGGTGATGTCAGCGTGGCGCTACCCGAGAGGATGAGTCCCGGCCCATCCTGCGACCGGAGGCGGCGAACGCCCTCGACGAGGTTCGGTCCAAGGGCCTCGAACGGGCCCCACTCAAGACTCTCCGGGCGGTGGGTGGCGATGAACTTGGTGGCCGCGTTGAGCCTATCCGCGATCGGACTGCTCGGCGCCTTTGGCCAGTACCCCGACCAGCTGTCGTAGGTGCGACGGCCGAGCAGCAGGTCGAAGCTCTCGCCATGCGCGGCCATGACGGCGTCCCGCCCAGCGGGAGTCCGATAGGGCGCGGTCCAGTCGCCATAGGGGACGCCGTCCTCGCCCGAGACCTGGATCACGCCGTCCAGCGAGATGTGTTCAATGATTTTGAGACCTCTCATTGGAGACTCCGTGCCCAGGGGTCGGCGCCTCAGAGGATACCTTCATCCTCCCTCAGCCCATTGCAAGCCAGGGTGGCGCCTTGGAAAATCAACCAAATGGCCCTGCTAGGGGCGTGGCACGGAACGGATGAAGGTAAGCGGCCCCGCCTGCACCGAGGCGATGAGCGGAGCCGAGATAGCGAAATGCTGAGAGAGAGCGGAAGGCAATGCAGGCGGGGTCCGAGTTGAGCGGAGGGTTAGGCGCGCCTGGCTCATGGCTTTACCAAGACGAGCTTAAAAAGGAAGAATCTTGCCAGAGCAATTGAGAGGGCGAAGACGAACCCGCCAAGGAATGTAGAGAGGAATGTTGACTCACCGCCCCTTCGTTTGCGCCATTCGCCAACCAGCTTAAGGGCAAACCCGCAGGCCAGGGGTGAAAGGATTAGGCTGATCCACGGAAATCGAAACGGCGAGGCGATTTGATGAGGATAAAAAAAGGCTGAAAGAGCCCCGAGGATGCCGCCGAGTATAACTGCCCCAGATGCCGCCATGTAGACGTTGGATTTTCGATTTGAACGAAAAATCTGAGCCACCGATTCGAAGCCAAAACCGAGGAGAAATTCCGCAAGAGCCTCGGCAAGGATCTGGAGCAGGATTTCGAGCAGGAACGCAGGCATCGTGCGAAGCGCCTAACGGACAAGGCTAACCGGCCACGCCTGCACCGAGGCGATTAGCGGAGCCGAGATAGCGAAACGATGAAAGAGAACGGAAGGCAATCCAGGCGGGTCCGACTTGAGCGGAAGGTTGGGCATCGCCGGAGAGAGCAAACGCGAAGTGAGAATCTATAACCATGTTAGATAGGCGGCCAACACCAAGAACCCGAGACCAAAGGCCAGCCAGTACAACCAATCGGACGTTTGGGTATTGTTCAATACAGCTGATGATGGATTCTGCGGGTCGTAGTAAACGGTAACAGCACTGCCCTGGGAATACGGCTTGATGAGTTTCTCCATGGCGCTTCGACTAGCTACATAGCCGGAGAATGACACACGAAAGCCAATATAACTCTGGGGGCCGACTTCGTAGCGATAGCGCAGGACGGGCTTCATCATGTCCAGGTGCGTGTCATCGACACGAGACTCGATGACGTGCCCCGTCACGCTGGGCCATTGCAGACACTGCTGGGATCGGGATCTAAGCCAGAGAGACAAGGCGAGCAAGGCGGCGCCGGTGAGAAGCGAGAATGCAGCGAATAACAGAAGCATTGGATGCGACGCCTAACGGATGAAGCTAAGCGGCCACGCCTGCGCCGGGGCGCTGAACGGAGCCGAGGAAGCGAAGAGCTGAGAGAGAGCGGAAGGCGATGCAGGCGGGGTCCGAGTTGAGCCGAGGGTTAGGCCGTTGATTGTTAGGGAACGCCGTGTGCTCATTTGGCCTACGAGTGGTAGAACGATTTATGACGGAACAGAATAAAGAGGACGGGTGGCAGCAACAGAATCGCCCAGCTGAAGTAGTAGGTTGAACGGCGGACTTTGAAGGTTCGCAACAGCAAAGACACTCCAAAAGTGGCGATGAGAAAGGCAAAGCCTGCTACTGCGATGCCAACCCAACCATGGACGAAACTGGTGCGTCCGCTTCTTCCCTTGAGGGTAATTCCTCCCTGCAGGAGGTCAAACCAGCCAAACATAGCGAAGAAGGCCGCCATTGTGCTGGCGATTACGCGTTCAGCGAGTGGATTATGCGAAGGGCGAGTCATGAGGCCTAACGGACAAAGCTAAGCGGCCACGCCTGCACCGAGGCGATGAACGGAGCCGAGGAAGCGGGAAGATGAGAAGGAGCGGAAGGCAATGCAGGCGGGGTCCGGGTTGAGCGACAGGTTAGGCGGCGCCAGTGGTGGAGTGGAACGAAATGTCCGGTGGCCCGGCCAAGAACGCCCCAGCAGATTGAATGAAGGCTTGGATGTGTGGCTGCTGCATATGCGGCCCCAGGAATGTGGATTTATCCGGCCACCGTTCAACGAGCGTAATCGACTCTGGATTATCGAGATCCTGCAGGATTTCGATGCCCGAGCATGCCATTTCTGTGGTCAAGACTGTGGCGACGAGATCGCGGACTGACGTCAGTGCGTCCAAAGCCTTGCCGGGCTGGGCGATGTAGCGAACAACGACGACGATGTTGGGCATTGGCAATCCTCCTTACTCTCAAGTGACGCCTAACGAATGGGGCTAACCGGACCCGCCTGCGCCGAGACGTTGAGCGGAGCCGAGGAAGCGAGAAGTTGAGAGAGAGCGGTGGACATTGCAGGCGGGGTCCGAGTTGAGCGGAGGGTTAGGCCGATGCTGATTATTGAAGGGTTCGGAGCCACTTGACCGGGCCATATTTCTTTTCGAGAGATTGCAGAGAAACGCGGCCTGGGGCTGTGATTAGATTTGCTGCCGCTGGGGACTCAGGGCCAGCATAGATGGCAACGAATTCTTTCCACCAAGCCACATCGCCAGCCTGTGGTTTCTGATCCAGGCTGGGGGCGAACCTTGTGGATTTCTGAAGATCTTTGGCTGGAAGGTACTCGTATGGAAACCCGGCCTTTCCAAGAATGAACCAAACCCAACGCGCACCGTCCTTATCGTCTTCTGCAGAGAAAGGGAGCGTGGATCCTGGACCCTGAGCAACCAGAGGCAAGGGAGCTGCAATGCCCAATAGAAGGCCAAGAGATAACGCAAGAATTGGTTGGAGTCTTTGTGGATTCAAGGGAGGCCTAACGAATGAAGCTAACCGGCACCGCCTGCACCGAGGCGCTGAGCGAAGCCGAGGAAGCGAGAAGTTGAGAGAGAGCGGAGGACATTGCAGGCGGGGTCCGAGTTGAGCCGAGGGTTAGGCGCATGGTGAGGTTTTGAGTTCGACCACCTGGCCGACAGAAAATGACCTGAGATCAGACTTCGAGCAGAGCCAGAAGGTAAATAGATCAAGTCGAGGCGTTCCGTCTGGATGAAGAGCCCTTGGGGCGGAAACTTGTGGTTCGATAGCAATGCCTTGCAGAAGAGCATCTTTGGATAGTTTGAAGTCACCGGGATCGAGCTGCCTGGCGATGACGGCGCCCTTTTGGGAATTTGGAAGAACTGCCTCGATCTGGAATCTCATAGTTTGATGAGCGCCTAACGAATGAAGCTCACCGGCCACGCCTGCACCGAGACGGTGAACGAAGCCGAGTTAGCAAGAAGTTGAGAGAGAGCGGAAGGCAATGCAGGCGGGGTCCGAGTGCAGCGGAGGGTTAGGCGCATTAATCACATTGGTTCGTGACTGCTATCGTTGCTTTGTTTAAATCATATTCGAATATGATTTGCACCCAGCCCATTTCACTGCCTGGCCCCCATAAGGAAACGCCGATGGGAGGGGGCGGCATGAGGATCACGACAAGTTTGTCTTCGGCGAATACAGGGGCCTCCTGGGCAAAGAGCCCAGAAAATTCTTCGTATGTAGATGGGACAGACCTGGTTTTTTGGAGCGGAACATAGGGCAGGATTCTCGGGTAGTCGAAATACGGCCAGCCTGGCGCAGGTTCTGGTGGTTCTATCTCAATAATTTTAATCTCACGGTCAGATTCAACGGTATAGCTCATTCCGCAGCCGTCATGGGTGATGCCGTAGAGTAGCGGGGTATAGAAAATGTAACGCTCTTGGAGGCCAGGAATTTCTGAAGTGTTTAGGGTGAGTAACCGATGGAGATGGGCTTTACCAAGGACCTGAGGATCGGAAAGTCCGAGGGGGCCACCAAAATAGGAAAACGAATGATCGCGCGAAGGTTTGAAAAAGGTCGTGTAGCCATCTAGAAATGCGGCGACAAATTCGTGTTTTCTGAAATCCATAGGAAACGCCTAACGAACCAGGCTAACCGGACCCGCCTGCACCGAAGCGCTGAGCGGAGCCGGGAAAGCCGGAGGATGAGAGAGAGCGGAGGACATGGCAGGCGGGGTCCGAGTTGAGCCGAGGGTTAGGCCGTGACTCTTACTCTGCCACTTGAGCGACTAGGCGATCACCAAGGTAAATCTTTGCAGGAAATTTGAGTCGGCCTGTTAGGACATACTCAGTGCTCAACCGGGCACCTGGGGCAATTCGGAAGGCAATAGGAGCGATGTCATCGACGCTGTTTATCTCGTAGAAGGGCAACACCTGAATTTCATCGTTCCCAACAAAGCAAAGGTCAAAAGGCGAGAAAGCATGAAATGAAGGACTCTTGTTTTCGATGGTGAATGTTACATGAGCGCGACCAGCCCATTTGGTAATCGAAGCGAATCGTTGATGACCGTTTAGTTTTGTGATGGTTATGGAAAGACCATTGGTTTGAAGTGGATGATTGGCCAGATCATTGATTTTTAGATTGAGAACTTCCTGGGCGCTCAAAGGGATGATCGTGAGACCAGCCGTGAGTACCAAGCCGAGAATGGATGCTGTTCTACGCATGGTGATGCCTCCAGATGGTGTGGCCTAACGGAAGAGGCTAACCGGACGCGCCTGCACCGAGGCGCTGAGCGGAGCCGAGGAAGCGAGAAGCTGAGAGAGAGCGGAAGACAATGCAGGCGGGGTCCGAGTTGAGCCGAGGGTTAGGCGTTGGGATGAATCGAAGTTGCTCATGATTTTGTTGGAATGGGCATTCGGAGTTTGTAGCCTGTCCAGGCAAGAAGGGCTGCCACAGCCAGGTAAACAGGAATAAAAATCATTACCAGAATGAGGAAAGGCTTGGCGAATTCTCCATAGGCACTCTGGAGCGATTCAAACACTGAAGTCGTAATCCACACCTCGATCAGCACCAAGAGGGACTTGGCCAGGTAGGTCGGCCAACTACGGTACTTGGCATACCAACCGATAGGCTCGGCCCAGTACCAAAAGTGTGAACCGAATGTGGTTTTGGCCATTGGGAGGATGCGCCTAACGGACAAGGCTAACCGGGCCCGCCTGCACCGAGGCGCTGAACGGAGCCGAGATAGCGAGATGTTGAGAGAGAGCGTAAGGCAATGCAGGCGGGGTCCGAGTTGAGCCGAGGGTTAGGCCGACTAATAGTATTTCTTGAAAATCACAGTCTTTGAGGGGTCCGACTCATTGAACTTTTCTGGACGCACTGTCAGATCCTCACCAGCTTGGAGCTTCAATTCCTTGGGATTAATCAATTGGAATATGAACTTGATTTGGCCAAGTTCCCTTCCTGTCGAATCTAGAGCGATGAGGTCGAGCCACATTGGAGATTTATCCTGATTGATCCTGAATTTAAGCGTGCCTTCATTCGGCATCATCGGAACGAGTGGTTTGCCATTGAGAGTGAATTGAACGGTACCGCCTGGTTGAAATTGAATGACAGCAACTTCGCCTTGTTTATTCCTTCCTTCCCAAGAACCAATGATCTGCTGAATGTCTATGGAATGAACCTGAGACTCCTGGCTGATCACGGAAGGAGTGACCATGGCCAGCTGGGCCAAGATGATTAGACGGAATAGTGTTTTGGTCATGTGTGCACTCTGAGGCCTAACGAATGAAGCTCACCGGCCCCGCCTGCGCCGAGGCGCTGAACGAAGCCGAGGTAGCGAGAAGTTGAGAGAGAACGAAAGGCAATGCAGGCGGGGTCCGAGTGCAGCGGAGGGTTAGGCCGATGACTGTCATTTGAAGAGCTTTTTGGCTGCGAATAGCCAAAACCAAACGGATATCACCATCAACATAATCATGATGATGATGTCGGCGCTGAGGGTCACGTGATGCCCGAGTAGCAGAGAGAAATTACCCCCAGTTGGGGTGCCACTTGCAGTGACACCATCCCATTTCACGGCCCCTTGTTGATAGATTCTCAACGCACCCAGCACGAGATCGAGAAAGATATATCCAATGACAGCGACGAAAGGTGCTCCGACCCAGAAAGCCCACTTGGATTTACGTGATGGGAAGTGAAATCGAGCGTTCATCGAGAGGCCTAACGGATGAAGCTAAGCGGCCACGCCTGCGCCGAGGCGATGAGCGGAGCCGAGTTAGCGAGATGCTGAGAGAGAGCGGAAGGCAATGCAGGCGGGGTCCGACTTGAGCGGAGGGTTAGGCGCACCAGGTCAACAGCCACAACCGCCCCGTACTGATATGGATTTCCTTATTTTTCCGAGCATAACCGTTAATCGACCTTCGGAGGCTATGCCGCCCTCACCTTCGCCAGTGATGCGATAGCGGAAAGTAACATTCAAAATTCCGTCGGACCATTGTTCTAGGAACCTTGTTCCCTTGGCATCAAGGGATTTCGAGGATTTCCTGGTGAGTTTGTGAATGACACCATTTACCCGGATCAGGGCGACATCATTCAACTCAGCGGGAATGGCAAAGACACTTTCGGCATTCGGCTGGTTGGCCTGGGTGTAACTGCAACCAGCACCATTAGGAATTTCGGATCGTTCCAAGAGCCCTATCGCTACACCTGTGGGCGCATGCTGTGCCAGCACCATTGAACAGGTGGAGAGCAACACAGCCAGAGCAGCGGAATTCTTCAAGGGGCGCCTAACGAAGGAAGCTAACCGGCCACGCCTGCACCGAGGCGCCGAGCGAAGCCGAGAAAGCGAGCAGAAGAAAGAGAACGGAAGGCAATGCGGGCGGGGTCCGAGTTGAGCGGAAGGTTAGGCGCATCGGTCATAGTCCCTTTAGGCCCTTGATTAGCCCTGGTATTGCAATCCAAAGCCCTAGGCAGGAACCCAAGGTTGTGATGAGAACGAAAAGGATGAATTTGTATGGATCTTCTTTCCGGCTGATCGGATCACCAATTCTGGAAACGTAAATACCAGAGCGTAATGAAGAAAAACTAAAGGCCAATCCAAATACGGCGAAGGCGGCCATCAACGCTTCGTGTATATGGTTCATGGGAGCGCCTAACGGAAGAAGCTAAGCGGCCCCGCCTGCGCCGAGGCGATGAACGAAGCCGAGATAGCAAGAAGTTGAGAGAGAGCGAAACGCAATGCAGGCGGGGTCCGACTTGAGCGAGAGGTTAGGCAGTGAACTTGAGTGCTTGAATCTGCGGGCTTGGACACTGGGAGATGCTGACCGACCAACCCAGGGTACCAGCGAGCCCAGACCAGCCAGATTGGGAATTGGTGGGCCACAGAGAACCAGGTTGCCTGGCGTGTTGCCCGTGAAAGACGCTGGGATTCAAAGAAACCTGCAAGGAGGCAGAAACTCGAAATCTACTAGAGCTGCCTAACAAACTAAGCTAACCGGCCCCGCCTGCACCGAGGCGATGAGCGAAGCCGAGGAAGCGAGATTGACGTCCTCCACTTTAAAGGTGGTGAGAGTCTGGGTTGGTGTCTCCTGGGTTGGGGGGCGTGGCGACCGGGCAGTGGTGGGCAGGGCGCTTGGGTTGGGTGATGTATGCCGCCAGGCTTCGGCGACCCTGGCTTCCAGTCGGAACCGTGCTCGTTAGGCATTCTCCGAAGCCGGGGGGATAAGTGGTGTCGAATCCTCCTGTGCACCTGGTGGGCTGGTGAACTCGCCGGTGTGCCTCGGTGCCCGTTGTGGGCGGTGCGCAGGGGTCCGATGGCGAGGCACTCACGGGTGAAGGGCGACCGTTCAGCCAGCCCCCATGGGGCTGGGAACGGGCGAGGGGGGAGTCTTGAAAACGTCCTTGGCGGCCAGCCGGGCCGGGAAACCGTGCGCACGGGGAGGGCGGCCCGCGGGGGCCTGAATTTGTGGGCGGCTGATGGAAGTAAAGTTGGTTCTCCCACCTGCGGAGCGAATGGACTGGCCGCGCTGCCGGCCTCGTGCCAGGCAAGATGATCTGCTCCTCGGTATGCTCTTTCTCGCCCCGGACTTCTTGGCTAGTTTTCCGGGAGGACGTCAGAAGGTTAGCTGGCTAGTAACGGCATTCATGTTGCCATTCCTGCATTAACTGCCCTGATGAGTGCAAAGGGCCAATCTCTTGTTGAAATATCGTAGTGCTTATTTCTGATAGTCCTCAAAGCAATGCTTACATAACCCTTCATGGGCTTCCCATCTATCACAACAGGTTCATAGAAATCTTTGAAAACACCGCCTGCTGGGCTTCCTGAATTCATTGCTGAATGGGTGTAGGCGTTTCGAATCCAGAAAAGGAAGTCTGCCTTCTTTTGCTGATCATCAATTTCTTTTAAGACTCGGTGGTCAGATGGGTCGATCTGATTAACATGGATGTTGAAAAATAGATCTCGCCTAGCTTCCTCTGTTAATACTTCAAAGATGAAACGATTGAAGGATCGTTTTACACCATTGTTAGTGAGATACCATGAATGGATTTCCTTCATCCGCTTCTTTAAATCGGACTCACCAGTAGTAGCAGCCATAGCCTTTTCGAATTCGGATTGATGCTCACTGGATTCAAGCCAGTTACCAAAATCGAGAAATTCCCAGGCTGTCCTAGAAGATCAAAACAGGTCAGCAGCAAGTAATTTTGGAGTGCATCGAAGTACAACCACGAATGGGTCCAGCCATCATTCGATGTCTGACGTGTTTTCAGTGGGTTAAAGATTACATTCCTAAGTTCCATGATGATGTTTACAAACTCTAATCGATCTTGCACAAGTGAGATGTGCGATTTGTGGAAATTAGATTGAATATTCATATCACCCTGGAGCCAGCTAACGGACAAAGGTAACCGGCCACGCCTGCACCGAGACGATGAGCGGAGCCGGGCTAGCGAGAAGTTGAGAGAGAGCGGAAGGCAATGCAGGCGGGGTCCGAGTTGAGCGGAGGGTTAGGCATGCAGAACGACTCATCGTGTTGGCCTTTTTACCACCCAGGGTTCATAGAACGCGGACAACTCCGATTGTGAGCAGCACTCGGTTAGAGAAATCGGCCTGGTTTGCCAAGACCTCTCTGCTCGATTTACAACCGTTCTGCCGATGGAGAATAGTTTGCCCGTATGCAAATTGAATAGGAGCTCGAACCCGGGGTTTCCTGACTCGTTGGGATCAAACCCAGGATCACGAAATTCAATAACTAGGTAGTAGGGAAGCAGATCTTCTTTGTGGTACCAGGATGCGTGAATAAATAGATCTTCGATTCGGCAAGACTTCAGGCGTTCAAGCAAGCAACTTGGTAGCACTACGGTTGAAGGCCCCAGCGTGAGTGTGAGTGATTCGATAGACCTCGTTCTTGAACTTGTTGAATTGAAGACAATCTTTAGCGAACTCGGCTGATAGGTTTCGGGTAAGCCGACCAGCGCACCTTCCTTTTCGATTTTGATAATGACATCAGCATGTGCAGAGCAAATTACCGTCGAGAAGACGGCCATGACGATGAACCGAAGGAGGATGCTCATGGTGCATGCCTAACGAACCAGGCTAACCGGACCCGCCTGCGCCGAGGCGCTGAACGAAGCCGAGGAAGCGGGATGATGAGAGAGAGCGGAAGACATGGCAGGCGGGGTCCGAGTTGAGCCGAGGGTTAGGTGGCAGGCGGCTAGGAATTTTTTAATCAACACTCTCAATCGATTGCACGGTGATCTGAAGAGGGAAGGAACCCATGTGACCATATCCGAGCATATTCGTTCTCTTTAATGAACCCACAGGTAACGGGCCTTCCACAAATCCAATGAAGACGACTTTGCATTCTACGCCCCGTGAAGACTTCCACGAGAGTTGGTCCATCAGCTTTCGATCAGTATGGTTTTTCATGTCGGGATCAAACCGAATCCAGGCTTCACCTTTACAGTCGGGATCTCGGAGGCATGTGTATTCGAAGGCATCAACAAATATTCCAGAAACGCGAATCAGTTTCTTGTTCGGGGCATCAGGCCGACTAAGAAGATCGCAAAACCTGACATTTGTTGCACCAGTGATGGGTGTAATGGGGATTGGCTCCTGACAGGCCAGGAGCAGCAAGGCTAAAGCGAATGGCAAGATTCGTTTCGGGAACAACCTAGGCCACCTAACGAAAGCAGCTAACCGGCCCCGCCTGCACCGAGGCGCTGAACGGAGCCGAGGAAGCGAGAAGCTGAGAGAGAGCGGAAGGCATTGCAGGCGGGGTCCGAGTTGAGCGCAGGGTTAGACGCTATCGGCGCATAAGAATGGGCATGGGCATTGTGAACCGTGCCAATTGAGGATTACCGCGCAATCGAACCGGTTCAAATTGAAACCGCATGGCATAACCCTCAGCGAATTTTCGTAACGATTCCGGCCCAGAAATGGCAACCGCTTTGGTTGGCAATCCAGAGATGTTGATGGTCATGTCTAAGAGAACGGTGCCAGAGATCTTCGCGGCCAAGGCCTCCTCTGTGAAGGGAGGAATAGGAGGCTGGTAGCGAATCTTGATATCAGCGTAATCGCTCTGCACCAACATAGATCCAATTGGTGGAGCTGGTTGTGAATCTGGCTGGGCGCAACCTACCAAGGCAATCAACGGAATCAGGATCGCTCTGGTCATGGTGAGCCTCTGGAGGTTGAGGATTGTCGGCGTCTAACGGATGAAGCTAAGCGGCCACGCCTGCACCGAGTCGATGAGCGGAGCCGAGATAGCGAAATGTTGAGAGAGAGCGAGAAGCAATGCAGGCGGGGTCCGACTTGAGCGGAGGGTTAGAGCGCTGGGAGGCATGCTCGTTACTTGCCAACAATCTTTACGGCCGTAGATTTCAGCAATTTCTTAAGCGCCTCCTCAGCTTTTTCAGACCCGCCTATTGCTGCTTCGGAGAGATGGACATCAATCCACGTGTCGGCCTCTACCCAGTGGGCTTTGATATGGACTCGCACACCACCAGGGTGTTTGGTGTGGTACATGATTCCATTCCATTTGGACTCGGAAATGGTGGTGATCTGGTGCGGCTCTAGCTCAGGCTTGCCCTGCCACTGTTTAACATTTGCGGCCCAATCCTCCTCCACCCCTTTAAATCGGGATGCAGGTTCGAACCAACCGGAGAGGATGGTACCTTTATTGGTATCTTCAAAATAAAAATATCTAGGACTGGCTAACCCTCCAGATCCTTTCTGCTCCTTTTGAACAAAATTCCCCTTATCAAAAATTAATACCAGTTTGCCTGCTGGCACGAATACGCCTATTACGTCGTCTTTAACCAAGACGTGGACTCTTTGCATCTTTGAAGATTCATCTTCTGTTCGGGGAACACCGAGAATTGGGATGGAGATTAATACGGCTAACAAGATTGATTTCACAAGTTCTCCATTGTGCATTTGAGATTGGGCGGCGTAGAGAGCGCGCTAACGAATGAAGCTCACCGGCCCCGCCTGCACCGAGGCGCTGAACGAAGCCGAGTTAGCAAGAAGTTGAGAGAGAACGAAAGGCAATGCAGGCGGGGTCCGAGTGCAGCGGAGGGTTAGGCCAGAGCGGCGCTTAATTCATTCTGCACCAGCCGCGCGCAGCAATTCGACGTGTTGTTGCGTATTCGCGCCGCCAACACTAGCAAACCCGAGTAGCGTGCCACCATGCGGCTTAACATTGAGTGGTGCACCAGCTTCAAGTAGTGCCTGAATTGTTTTGGAGTGACCCTTTAATGCTGCATATGCCAAGGCGGAAACGCCGGAATCATTGACGGCAGTAATATCGGCACCAGCTGAAATCAAAAAACAAACGATCGGGGTTTGCCCTTCCAGGGCAGCAAGCATAAGAGGTGTCCAAGAAAACTTGTTCCGTGCATTAACGTTTGCACCTAAAGCAACGAATTCACGAACAGCTACCAAATCCCCCCTTTTGAAGAGGTGATGGAAGTGATCGATAGGATTAGGAATTTCCATAGGTAGGGCCTAACGAACAAGGCTAACCGGCCGCGCCTGCACCGAGGCGCTGAGCGAAGCCGAGATAGCAAAATGTTGAGAGAGAGCGGAAGACAATGCAGGCGGGGTCCGAGTTGAGCTAAGGGTTAGGCGCCTAACTGAGCTTCTTTTTGTTTTGTAGGCGTTGGCGAAGAGTCATGATGTGTGTCTTGCGGATGGCACTAGGAACATGGATTGTCTTGAGCTTCTTCAGCGTAAGGTCATCTTCATTACCCGACGAGAGATCCTGACCGATAGTCTGCTTCACATCCCGGCGTTCTGCACGGTTGACCCGAGCCTTCTTCCTAGGCCAATTCTTCCGGAATGCGTGGGGCGCTTCGCACCAAGGGCGAATCTCATATTTGTATTCCTCTTCCTTTTTCTCTTGCGGAGTTTTGCGACGAGTCAAGGAGACACCTGGCGAGTGAAGTTGGTGAGGGCGCCTAACTAGTAATTGGACGATGGGGTGGGGGTCGGGGGGGAGTTCGCCTAGTTGGGGGGGAGGGGGGGAGGTTGTTGGGTTCGGTTGGTGGGGGAATGGGCGAACTGTGGAGGGGGCTTGACGAGCGAAAAAAAAGCGATAGATTGTTGTATCACGGGGAGATAAGGATGGCTTGGGCCGTCCTTAGTTTACTGCAATGGGCGAACTGCAAGGGCAGGGCGGCGGGGCATGGAGAACCTGAATAGGCAGACCGGTGGAAGACGGACGGAGGGGCCGGAACCAAGCCCGCCGCGGTTGTTCGATGTGCTTCGCGAGGCCATCCGGATCCGTCACTACAGCCTGCGGACCGAGGATACCTATGTGGACTGGGTGCGCCGCTTCATCCTGTTCCATGGCAAGCGGCACCCGCGCGAGCTGGGGGCGCCGGAGGTGCGGGCCTTCCTCTCTCACCTGGCCGTCGAGCGGCAGGTGGCGGCCTCCACCCAGAACCAGGCGAAGGCCGCCCTTATCTTCCTCTACAAGGAGGTGCTGGCCGTGGACCTGCCCTGGCTGGGGGAGATCGTCCATGCCAAGCGGCAGCCGAGACTGCCGGTGGTCCTGACGCCCGGGGAGGTGCGCGTCCTCATGGATCAGATGGAGGGCGTGATGGGGCTGGTGGCGAGGCTGCTCTACGGCACGGGCATGCGGCTGATGGAGGTGCTGCGGCTGCGGGTGAAGGACCTGGATTTCGTGGGGCGGGAACTCGTGGTCCGCGAGGGAAAGGGCGGCAAGGACCGGGTGACGGTGCTACCCGCCCGTCTGGTGGCCCCGCTGCGCGCGCACCTGGAGCGGGTGCAGGCCCTGCACGCCTCGGACCTGGCCGAGGGCTTTGGCGAGGTCCTCCTGCCCGATGCCCTGGCTTCCAAGTACCGGGCCGCCGCGCGGCAGTGGGGGTGGCAGTGGGTCTTCCCCTCGGCGCTGCGCTCGGTGGATCCGCGCACGGGTGTCATCCGCCGCCATCACCTGCACGCGGAGAGCGTCCAGAAGGCCGTGCGGCTGGCGGCCCGCACCGGCGAACTGGCCAAGCCGGTGACGCCGCACGTTCTGCGGCACAGCTTCGCCACGCACCTGCTGGCGGCGGGCCACGACATCCGCACGGTGCAGGAGCTGCTGGGGCACAAGGACGTGGAGACGACCATGATCTACACGCACGTGCTGAACCGGGGCGGCCGGGGAGTCATGAGTCCCCTCGACGGGCTGTGATGGGGGCGGGTGGAATGAGGCGGGGAACCGCCAATGGACCTTGATCAACCAGAGTGGGCGTGGAAGGCGGAAGGACCTTCTTCCCAAGTCGAACTGTCTCTATCAGCTTTTGATCGGTGTTCATCGGTGTTCATCGGTGTTCATCGGTGGTTACAAAGGCAGTTCCCTGATGGATGACTTTCCAGACGCCAGGTTGGCGGCCGCGGAGTGGCGAGTCCCTTCGGCGGGCTGCGGCGGGGCGGGCAGGGAAGGCAGGGAACCACCGATGACCACCTGTGGACACCGATAAGGACATGAGAAGGCAGAAAGGTTTGTTTTTGAGACAGGCCTTTTTCGATCCGCCTTTGATTGATGTGGATCGGTGGTTGAAGAGCCGTTGCCTTGCTCTGCGACGCGGCGTTCCTTCAGAGCCGCCCGTCGCAGGTTGGAGCTCTCACCTGCCCAGGTCCGGGCCCGGGGCCTCCGCTGCCTTCGGGCCGGGGTTCAAGGCCCCCACGCCACCTGTCGATGCCCTCTGTAGCCTGCGCGGTGCATGGCGGGCGGGGAGAGGGCGGTGGCCTGGGGCGGGCGGGGAGTGCGGGCTGTGCGGGCCGTCCTGGCGGGGCTGGCCCTGCTCGCGCCCCTTCGAGCCGCGGAGCCGTCGGCGGCCCGGGACCGGGTGGCCCCGCTGACGGGCCGGCCCCAGGTGCAGATCTTCACGGACCGCGAGGGCCTGCGCCAGAACTCGGTGGAGGCGGTGGGTCTGGATGACCAGGGCTACGCCTGGATCGGCACCCAGGACGGGGCCATGCGCTACGACGGCCGCACCTGGACGCCGGTGGACATGCCGGCCCCCAGGCGCAGCAACTGGGTGACGGCCATGGTGCTGTCCCCGGGCGGGCCGCGCTGGTTCGGCACCAACAACGCGGGAGTGGCGCGGTGGCATGAGGGCCGGTGGACCCTGCTGGACCGGGCCTCGGGCCTGCCCTCGGACGCTGTCTACTGCCTGGTGGAGGGGGGCGGCACCCTGTGGGCGGGGACGGGCGAGGGGCCCGCCCGCTGGACGGGCACCCGCTGGCAGGCCTTCCCGGCGGACCAGCCCTGGCGCCACGGGCCCGTGCGGGCCCTGCTGGTGCGCGGCACGGCGGCGGAAGCCGAGGTCTGGGTGGGGACCGACGAGGGCCTGGGCTGCTTCCAGCGGGGGAGCTGGCGCTGGTTCGGGCAGGCGGGCCTGCCCAGCCCCATGGTGACGGCCCTGCTGGAGGGCGAGACTCCGGGGGGGCGCGGCGGGTTCTGGGTGGGCACGCGCGCCGGCCTGTCCGTGGGCGAGCCGGGCCGCTGGCGCACCCATGGCGCGCCGGAATTCCTGCCCCGGCCGGCGGTGTCCTGCCTGAAGCGCACCCTGAGCCGCGCGGGGAAGCCGGTGCTCTGGGTGGGCACCGAGGGCGGCCTGGTGCGCTGGGAGGGGGACCGGCGCCGGGTCTGGGGCCTGGCCGAGGGCCTCACCAGCCCGCTGGTGCGCAGCCTCCTGGTGCAGATCGGCCCCTCGGGCCGCGAGACGGTCTGGGCGGGCACCTTCGGCGGCCTGGTGCGCTTCACCGAGGGCACCTGGGCCAGCCTGGACGCCCAGGATGGCCTGCCCGACAACCTGGTCTTCAGCCTGCACGAGGACCGCCGCACGGGCGGCCTCTGGTTCGGCACCTTCTACGGCCTGGTGAGCTACCAGGGCGGCCGCTGGCGGACCCACGGCGAGGCGGAGGGCCTGCCGCGAACCACCATCTTCGCCCTGGCGGGCGACGCGGCGGACGGCGCGGTGTGGGTGGGCACCCGGGGCCACGGCCTCTACCGCCTGCACGGGGGCCGGGCGCGGCCGCTGCCGGGCCTGCCGGATTCCTTCGTCTACGCGCTCCACGCGGGCCCGGATGCCGACGGCGCTCCGGCGGTGTGGGTGGGCACCCGGGTGGGCGTCTCCCGTTGGAAGGGCGGCGCCTGGACCCACTACGGCGAGAGGCACGGCGTGCCCCGGGCCCTGGTGAGCGGCATCACCGCCATCCGCGGCCCTGACGGCGCCCTGCGGCAGCTCTGGGTGGGCACCCGGGGCTCGGGCCTGGGCGTACTGGAGGCGGGCGGGGACGCCTTCACCTGGTTCGGCGATGCCCAGGGCCTGGTGGATTCGCGCGTGATGCACCTGCTGGCGGCGGAGGAGGAGGGCCGGCCCTGCATCTGGGTGTCCACCCAGGGCGGCCTGCAGCAGTTCCAGACCAGCCCGCCCCGGGCCACCGGCCGCGTGCTGAACCAGGCGACCCAGCCGGGCTTCCCCGGCGATATGGTCTACACGGCCCAGCGCGGTCCCGATGGCTCCCTGTTCGCCTTCACCAACCGCGGCGTCTGGCGCCTGGGGCCGAAGCCCGGCGGCGGCCTCGAGGCCCAGGCCTTCACCACGGGGGATGGCCTGCCCAGCAACGGCTGCGTGCAGGGGGCCTCCCTGGTGGATTCCCACGGCCGGGTCTGGGTGGGCACGGTGCTGGGGGTGGCGATCCTGGCCCCATCCACCCGCTTCGTGGACACCCGCCCCAAGCGCCTGTACCTCGACCAGGCCCGCAACGGGGACCAGAACCTGCCGCTGGCGGGACCCTGGCACCTGCCCTGGCGCATGCGGAACCTCAAGGTGCGGTTCAGCCTGCTCAGCTACCACCGGGAGGCGGATACCCGCTTCCGCTCGCGGCTGGTGGGGCTGGAGGCGGAGCCCTCGGCCTGGACCCCCGCCGCCGACCGCGAGTTCGTCACCCTGCCGCCGGGCCGCTACACCCTGCAGGTCTGGGGCCGGGACCACGCGGGCAACGAGACGGGTCCCCTGGAACTCCCCGTGGTGGTGGAGGCGCCCCCCTGGCTGCGCTGGTGGGCCCTGCTGGCCTACATCCTGCTGCTGACCGGCGGCGTGCTGCTGCTGATCCTCTGGCGGGTGCGGCGGCTGCAGCAGCAGAACGCCCGGCTGGCGGCGCGGGTGCATGCGGCCACGGCGGAGGTCCGCCGGCAGAACGAGGCCCTGGGGCGCATCAACCAGCACCTGGCCCGCCTCAACGAGGAGAAGAGCAACATGCTGGGCATCGCGGCCCACGACCTGCGGAACCCCCTCAGCGCCATCGGGCTCTTCGCGGAGATGATCACCCGGAGCGGGGAGGAGGGTGGCGCGGAGGCCCCGGCGCGGCGCATCCAGAAGCTGGTGGGCGAGATGTCGATGCTCATCGAGCGGCTGCTCAACTCCAGCCGCATCGACGCGGGCCAGATCTCCCTGCAGATGGAGGGGGTGGATCCCTGCCTGCTGCTGCGCGAGCTCGCCGAGCGCCACCGCGCCGCAGCCGAGGCCAAGCACCTGCTGCTGGAGCTGGACCTGCCCCCGGAGGGCGCCCCGGCGCTGCTGGCGGACCCCTTCCACCTGATGGAGGTGCTGGACAACCTGGTGAGCAACGCCCTCAAGTTCATGCCCCCCGGACCGCCGGTGCGGCGCGTGACGCTGCGGGTGCGCGAGGGGCTCATCGAGATCCAGGACGAGGGCCCGGGCTTCACCGAGGAGGACAAGGCGCATGCCTTCGAGCGGTTCCGGCGCCTCTCCGCGCGGCCCACCGCGGGCGAGGGCAGCACCGGCCTGGGGCTCTCCATCGCGCGGGCGCTGGTGGAGGCCATGGGCGGAGAGCTCACCCTGCACAGCGAGCCTGGCCAGGGCGCCACCTTCCGCATCCACCTGGGCCGGGCCTGAGGCTGGAACCGCGGCTAGCCGGGAACCAGTGGCTCCGAAGCGGGCCTGGTGAGGCTCGGCGGAATGTCCTTTTGCCGCCGCTCCCAGGCAGCCTGCCTTTCATCATCTTTTGATCGGTGTTCATCGGTGTTCATCGGTGGCAAAACTGCCTTTCCCGCGGCTGTGAAGTGCCCTGTGGGCGGAACACCCAACCCCCGAAACCCCCCCCAACACCCCGAAAAAAGCCTGATAAAGACCGGTGGTGATGCGCCCGGTGGATGGGACACTCGGATGGCCATCTGAAGGATCGGTGCCCGGCATTCGCGTGCGTCATTCCGCGGTTTCGTCCTGACCGGAAAGGGCGATAGGCGGCACCCCCCTCCCCCTCCCCCCGGCCCCCCCCTTCCCCCCCCCCCCCCCTGGGAACCACCGATGAACACCGATGAACACCGATAAAAGCATGAGGAGGATCGGCGTCGGGGGCTTTGGGCTAGGATCGTGCCATGGACATGTCGGATCGCAGGTTCCGCGGGCTGGTGGACGAGGCGCTGGCCCTCGTCCCGGCGGAGTTCCGGCCGTACCTGGCGGGCGTGCCGGTGGTCATCGAGGACTGGGCGCCGGACGCGCTGCTCGATGAGCTGGGCATCCCGGAGGACGACACGCTCTACGGCCTGTATTCGGGCCGTTCGCTGACGGAAGGCCCGCCCGAGCTGGGCGACCTGCCGCCCCGCATCACCCTCTACCGGGGGCCCCTGCTGGAGGACTGCGAGGACGAGGCGGACCTGCGGGATGAGATCGCCACCACGGTCATCCATGAGATCGCGCACCACTTCGGCATCGGCGAGGAGCGGCTGGAGGAGCTGGGGTGGGGGTGATTGGAAATGCTGTCTGGACTCGGACTCCAGACTCCGGACTGATCCCTACAGCGTCTTCAGGATGGCGTCGCGCTTCTCCTGGTATTCGGCCTCGCTGAGGAGGTTCTCGTCGCGCAGCTTCTTGAGGGCGCGGAGGCGCTGGGCCTGGGCTTCGTAGAAGGCCTCGTCCCGGGCTGCCGGAGCGGTGGCTGGGGCGGCCGTGGCGGCGGCCTTCGGGGGCGCGGCCACGGGGGGGACGGCGGTCGCGGGGGCCGGAGCCGGAGTGGCCGGGGCTGTTGCCGGGAGGGGCGCCGGAGCCAGGGGGAAGCTCAGCCAGTCGGCGCGGCGGCGGGTGGCCTGGGGGGCCTCGAGGGCCACGCCGGAGGCCGCGGCGCGGGAGCCGTAGACGAAGGTGGGCAGGGTGCGGTCCGCCGAGTAGCGGTCCATGAAGGTGAGCCGGGCGTCGTGGACGATGAGGTGCAGGGCGCCGTCCGCCACGAAGAGCCGTGCCGTGAGGCCCACGGGCATCTCCATGAAGCCGCCGCTGCGCTTGAAGGTGCTGAGCAGGATCAGGTCGTCGCCAGGTCGGGCCAGGGCCAGGGCCTCGCGCAGGGGCCGGGCCAGGCCCTTCAGCTCGTCCTTGGCGAAGAGAGGGATGGTCTGGCCCTCCACCGAGGCCTGGACGGGCCCCAGGGCCGCCACCAGAGCCTCGTCGCCGAGGGTCGCGGGGTGGGCGTTGGCCGGGGCGCCGGGCTCGGCGGGCACCAGCTTCAGCCAGGTGAAGTTGGCGAGGCGCCACTGGGTCTGGCCCGGCTCCGAGGCCAGGACCGCCACCGGGGCCAGGGCCGCCAAAATGGTTCCGAGCAGCCATCCCCTGTGTCGCATGTGGGTTCTCCAACGTCGTGCCCCCAGCATAGCGACAACGACCGGCAAGGAATTCCCGGGGAAGGTGGGGCCAGGCCTTCGCTATGCTGGGCGATCCGGCAGGGGCCGGCGGGGGCAGAGGATGGTCCAGCGGTTCTGGTCAACGCTCAAGGGCAGCTTCGCCAGCCTGGTGCTGGCCACCAACGCCATCGCCATCTGCTCGGGCATGCTCCCCTTCGCGCTGGTGAAGCTGGCGCTGCCCTTCGCGGCGGTGCGCCGGGTCGTGGACCGCGTGCTCATGGCCCTGGCCCAGGGTTGGGTGGCCGGGAACGGCTGGTGGATGGCCCTGGTGCGGCGCACCCGCTGGGATGTGCAGGGCCTCGAGGGCCTGCGCCGGAAGGGCTGGTACCTGGTGAGCAGCAACCACCAGAGCTGGGTGGACATCCTGGTGCTGCAGAAGGTCCTCCACCGGCGCGTGCCCTTCCTGAAGTTCTTCCTCAAGCGCCAGCTGCTCTACGTGCCGGTCATGGGCCTGGCCTGGTGGGCCCTGGACTTCCCCTTCATGCAGCGCCGCAGTGGCAGCCGCTCGGCGGATCTGGCCACGGCCCGCAAGGCCTGCGAGAAGTTCCGCCTGGTGCCCACCTCGGTGATGAACTTCCTGGAGGGCACCCGCTTCAGCCGCGCCAAGCACGCCGCGCAGCAGTCCCCCTACCGACACCTGCTGAAGCCCAAGGTGGGCGGGCTGGCCACGGCGCTCAGCGCCATGGGCGAGCGCTTCGACGCGCTGCTGGACGTCACCATCGTCTACCCCGGCGGCGTGCCCACCTTCTGGGACCTGCTCTCGGGCCGGGTGCGGCAGGTGGTGGTGCGGGTGCGGGAGCTGGAGATTCCGCGGGACCTGTTGGATGGCGACTACGAGGGCGATCCCGCCTTCCGTGCCCGCATGCAGGGCTGGGTGCAGGCCATGTGGGCCGACAAGGACGCCCGCATCGAGGCGCTGGTGGCGGCTCCGCCCCAGGTTGCCGAGGCCTGATCAGCTGAGCATCAGGGTGCCGAAGGGGCTGCCCAGGAGGGGGGGCAGGCCGGCTTCCCGGCCTTCGTAGAGCCCCGCCATGCCGGCGTCGGGGTGGCGCTTGGCGTCTCCGGGCACGGGCAGGCCATGGAAGCACACGCGGGCCGCTAGGTTGGCGATGAGGGTGGCCTCGTCCTCGGCCATGGCCTGCTCGGTGCGGAAGGCCCGCGCCACGACCTTGTGGTGGCGGAGGCGCTTGCGCAGCCGCGCCACCAGGCCGGCGTAGACCTCCAGGGGCACCGGCGCGCCCAGGCGCTCCAGGCGGTCCAGCGCGACGAAGGCGTGCAGCTGGGCCTGCACGGGCAGGATGGCGCCGTGGACCTCGCCCCCCAGCCGCTCGTGGAGTGTGCGGAAGGCGTCGAGGGCGGGCCGCAGGCGGGCCTTGGCGAAGCCCGCGGCGTGGGCCAGGTGGGCACCGAAGAGCAGGCGGGTGCCCCGGTCGCCCAGCTGGTAGGGAGCCTCCAGGGCCGCCTCGACCACGGCCTCGTAGGCCTGCCGGACGAAGCGCTCCATGAGGACACCCGGGGTGAAGTTGCGGACGCGGGCCGCGTGCGTGAGGGTGAGCACCAGGCGCACGAACTGGCCATCGGCGATGCGGGTATCCATGAGCAGTTCGGATTGCACGCGGTGGACGGCCTGGAACAGGTGGGTGCGCCCCTCTGCCTGGCCCTCGTCCCCGGCCAGGCCGCCATCGGCAAGGAAGAGGTCCACCGCATAGGGCAGGTGCCACCCGGAGGCGGCCACGGAGCTGGGCACCAGGGGCCGCATGCGGGTCACCAGGGCGTTCAGCCGCTCGCGGTTGCACCAGATGTAGGCCCGCTTGGGTTCCTCCCGCGCGGCCCGCAGCAGCCGCACCAGGAACGCGATCTTCGCCCGCAGGGAGCGCAGGTCGGAGAACGTGGACACGCGGTCGTAGGCCTCCAGCAGCCCCTCGTAGTCGGACACCAGGGCCGAGGGCCGCCCCCCCCGGGCCATGCCCTCCAGGAGGTAGGTCAGCAGGCTGGCGGGGTCCTCGCGGAAGTGGGCGGAGCTGGCGCTGCGGTGGGTGAGGGGGCCGAAGGCGGTCTGGAGGGCCGCTTCGAAGGTCTCCAGCACGGGGGCCTCGGGCAGGGCCGCCTCCCCGGCCGGCGTGAGGGTGTAGAAGCCCCCGGGCTCCACGTGGGTGCCGGGCGGGGCCTGCTTCTGGATGGTGTCGATCTCGCGGTCCGTGTCGGCCAGGCGGTCCAGGCACTCGCGGCCCTCCACCTGGATGTAGTCCTGGATGCGGTCGAGGTGGGCCGGGATCTGGTCCAGATCCTTCACGCCCCGGACCTGGATCTTCAGCCGCTCCAGGAGGTCGAGGAGGCGCACCACGTCGGGGTCGTCCGGCCCAGGGGGCGGCGGGATCCCCACCCCCAGCAGGCCGGCGAAGCGCGACCGGGGCGCCAGGCGCCGATGGAGGCGCTCGGCGCAGCCCCGGGCCTCCAGGAGGTGGCGGTGGGTCTCCTGCAGCGCCTCGTACCGGGCCTCGAGGCTGACCTGCTTGGGCCGCTCGTCCTTCTGGATGAGGCCCCGCGCCAGCAGCTCGTCGAGGGCCTCGGGGCCGATGGCCTCCAGGCGCACCGTCTCGGCGGCGGCCAGGGTCTGCAGGCAGTCGAGCCAGGTCGGGGCGGGTTCCATGGGGGGGGCGGATCGGGTTCCAGGTGGGCGCCACGGGCGCTGGCATGTCATCGGCCCGCGGGCAAAGAATCCCAAGAATGGGACTTTGGGGGCCGGGGCCGAGCCGGGGCTTCAAGGGCCGGAATGGTGGAACGCAGAGGATGCAGAGGGCCGCGGAGGCCCCAGAGAAAAGACCAAAATGGGAACCGCTGATGAATGCCGGTGAAAGCAGATGAACACCGAAACGGAGACCGATGGAAAGGCCTTTGCCGGAGATGAACGGAGATGGACAGTGATAAGGCAGGACCTTCCCCGCATGGGCCCGTCTTCGGCGGATTCCGGCAGGACCGGAAGTCACCCAGGGGCACCGCCGCCGCGCCCCCGAGTGGAGCCCATGCTGGTTGTGAACGGCTCAATCACCGTCCATCACCGGCTGAATTCAGTTCTGTCATTTCATCTGCGACATCTGCGGTTGAAATCAGTTCTGCTTTTCCTCTGTGCCCTCTGTGCTCCGCCGTGGATCTTTTGCTTTCAGGATGAGCCCAAAAAAGCGCGGACCCAGCTATCGGGCCAGGTCCGCGCTTTGGATCGGGATGGTGCCTACCCGTTGGTCTTGACGAACTGTTCCATGAAGTCCACCAGGGTCTTCACGTTGTCGACGGTGACGGCGTTGTAGGTGCTGACGCGGATGCCGCCGATGTCGCGGTAGCCCTTGAGGCCCACCATGCCGGCCTTCTTGGCCTCCTTCACGAACTGGTCGTCCAGCTCGGGGGTGGGCAGGAAGAAGTCCACGTTCATGAGGCTGCGGTGGCTCTTCTCGGTGACGAAGCCCCGGTAGAAGCCCGGGTGCTTGTCGATGCAGCCGTAGAGCAGCTCGCCCTTCTGGCGGTTGGCGGCCTCGATGGCCTGCAGGCCGCCCAGGCTCTTGTTGTAGGCCAGCACGTTGCGCAGGATGTAGATGCCGAAGGTCGGCGGGGTGTTGTAGAGGCTGTTCTTCTCGGCGTGCAGCTTGAAGCGCAGGTAGCTGGGCAGGTCCTGGGCCTCGCACATCTCGAGGAAGTCCTCGCGGATGATGGTGAGCGTGACGCCGCTGGGGCCCAGGTTCTTCTGGGCGCCGCCGTAGATGAGGCCGAAGGGGCTCACATCAAACGGACGCCACATGAAATCCGAGCTCATGTCGCAGACGTAGGGCACCTCGCCCACCTTGGGGAACTCCTGCCACTGGGTGCCTTCCACGGTGTTGTTCGACGTGAAGTGCACGAAGGAGCTGTCGGCGCCGACCTTGAGCTCGCTCTCGAAGGGCAGGCGGCTGAACTTCTGCTCCTTGGTGGTGGCGGCGATGCGGACATTGTCGCCGGCCACGAGCTTGGCCTCCTTGGTGGCCTTCTCCGCCCAGTTGCCCGTGACGATGTAGTCGGCCTTGCGCCCGCCGCGGAGCAGGTTGAGGGGAATCATGCCGAAGCTGAGGTGGGCGCCACCCTGCAGCAGGAGCACCTTGTAGTTGGCGGGGATGCCCATCAGCTCCTTGGTGAGGGCGATGGCCTCCTCATGCACGGCGTCGTATTCCTTGGAGCGGTGGCTGATCTCCATGACGGACATGCCGGTGCCCGCGAAGTCCAGCAGCTCTTCCTTGGCGCGCTCGAGGGCGGGCAGGGGCAGGCCGGCGGGGCCGGCGTAGAAGTTGATCGCGCGATGGGTCATGGGAGGCTCCTTTTACGCTTTGAAATCCTGAAGAATGAGCACGACCTCGTCGCCGATGCGGCCGAGGTTCTCCTTGGAGCTGGCGCCCAGGTGGGGGGCCATGAAGACGTTGGGGGCGGTGAGCAGGGGGCAGTCCGCCGGGGGCGGATCGCTGGGCCACACGTCGGTGCCGTAGGCGCGGAGCTTGCCGCTGGTGAGGGCCGCGGCCACATCGGCGTCCACGATGCACTTTCCCCGGCCGGTGTTGATGAGGATGAGGCCGTCCTTGGCCTTGGCCAGGAACTCGGCGTTGATCATGCCGCGGGTCTCGTCGGTGAGGGGCAGGTGCATGCTGATGACGTCGGCCTTGGCGGCCAGCTCGTCGAGGCCGACGAGGCGGGCGATGGGGTGCTCCTTCAGGTAGGGATCGTAGGCGATCACCTCCATGCCGAAGGCCTGGGCGCGCCGTGCAACTTCGGTAGCAATGTTGCCCGCGCCGATGAGGCCCAGGGTCTTCTTGAAGAGCTCGGTGCGCTTCAGCTCGCTCTTGAGGAACTTGCCTTCCTTCATCGAGGTGTGGGCCTCGATGAGGCGCGCGGGAATGGCCACCATGAAGGCCATGGCCATCTCGGCCACGGCCACGCTGCTGGCGCGGGGGGTGTTGACGGCCTTGATGCCCTTCTCGGCGCAGAGCTTCTTGTCCACGTTGTCCATGCCCACGCCGCCCCGGATGACGAGCTTGAGGTTCGGGGCCTTGGCGACCAGATCGGCGTCGACCTTGGTCTTGGAGCGGACGAGCAGGACCTCGGCGGTGCCGAGGGTGGCCATGTCATTGCTGACGGGGCCGAAGGGCGCCAGCCGCTCGGGCAGCTTCGCGTCGAAGGCATCGGCGATGAGGATGTGCATGACTTCTCCAGAAGATGAACCACGAAGACCACGAAGACCACGAAAAGCGCAAAGGGCGTGGATTCCAAACAGCTTCCTTATTCGTGGTCTTCCCGTCTTCGCGGTGAATTCGTTTTATCCTTCGTACATCCGGACGAGGAGGCCGGAGCGCAGCTTGGGTTCGAACCAGGTGGACTTGGGCGGCATGACCTCGCCGGCGTCGGCCACGGACATGAGCTGGGTGAGCGAGGTGGGATACACGGAGAAGGCCACGGCGCAGCCCTCCTTCACGCGGCGCTCCAGCTCGTCCATGCCGCGGATGCCGCCCACGAAGTCGATGCGGGTGTTGGTGCGGGGATCGTCGATGCCGAGGATGGGATTGAGCAGGTTCTCCTGGAGGATGCTCACGTCCAGGCCGCGCACGGGATCGCTGGCGGGGAAGCTGCCGGGCTTGGCCTTCAGCTCGTACCAGGAGCCGCCGAGATACATGCCGAAGGTGGTGGGGGCCTGGGGGTTGCGGTGGGCCGAGACGGCCACGTCGAACTTCTCGCCGACCTTGGCCAGGAAGGCCTCCTGGCTCAGGCCGTTGAGGTCCTTCACCACGCGGTTGTAGTCCATGATCTTCAGCTGGTCGTGGGGGAAGACCACGGCCATGAAGCTCTCCCAGGGCTCGTCGCCGTCCAGGGTCTCGCCCTTGAGCTGGGCCTCGGCGCGGCAGTACTGGCCGTAGCGGATGGCGGCGGCGGTTCGGTGGTGGCCATCGGCGATGTAGAGGGCCTCCACGCCGTTGAAGAGGTGTACCAGCTCGTAGATCACGGTCTCGCCCGACACCACCCACACGGTGTGCCCGATGCCATCCGGAGTGACCACGTCATAGACGGGCACCTGCTTGCGGATGTCGTTCACGATGTGGTCGATGTAGGGCACGGCCTTGTAGGTGAGGAAGACGGGCTCGGCGTTGGCGGCCTGCTCGGTGACGTGGCGGGTGCGGTCATCCTCCTTGTCCTTGCGGGTGAACTCGTGGCGCTTGATGAGGCCCGTCTCGTACTCCTCCACGGAGCAGAGGCCCACCAGGCCGGCCTGCACGTGGTCGCCCATCTTCTGCTGGTAGACGTAGAGGCAGGGCGTGTTCTCGTGGAACAGGGCGCCGCTCTCGATGAGGCCGCGGAGGTTGGCCACGCCCTTGGCGTAGACCTCGTCGGCATGCACGTCGATGCCCGCGGGCAGGTCGATCTCGGGGCGGCCGACGTGGAGGAAGGAGTGGGGGTTCCCCTTGGCCAGCTCGGCGGCCTCCTGAGTGTTCACCACGTCATAGGGGACGGCGGCCACCTGGGCGGCCAGGTCGGGCCGGGGGCGGTACGCGCGGAAGGGCTTCAGCTGGGACATGGACACCTGCCTGGGAAGGGGCCCCCGCGGGGCCGCACAGGCGCCATTATTCCCCCAAGGGTGCCCATTGGGGTGCCCCTTCGCTGGACCCCGGTTGGGTTTTGACGAAAGTCCCATTCTCGGGCTGTTTTCGAGGCGAAGCGTCAAGGCCAGGGTTCCGCTTCCAGGGGTTTGGCTGGTCGCGGAAGGCACGGAAATCCTCGGAAGCCGCAGAAGGAAAATGGAAGACAGCCTTTCCCTTCGGCTTCTGCGCCTTCCGCGACCAGCGACTGCCGGGGGAACCCTCAGGCCTCGCCGAACTCCGGGTTCCGGTGGTCGGAGATCATGGCGGCGTTCATGAGCAGCTCGGTGAGGGGCAGGTCGATGCTCGGCTCCACCCGGCAGGTCTCCACGAACTCGATGTCGGGCTTGTCCCAGCAGAGGATCTCGTAGGCGGCGGGCAGGCCCTCGTCGGCGCGGTAGGCCGCATGCACCACTTCGCCGAGCTTGAGGTAGAGCAGCCCCATGCCGGCCTCGGACTTCACCGTGAGGGTGCAGGACTTCTTCTCCCAGTTCAGCAGCTGCAGGATGCTGTTCAGGCCGATGCCCCGCACCATGCCCGCGGGCTCGAACTGGGCGGCGGCGCGGATGGCATCCATGAGCAGCGTCAGGCGGGGCGGCTTGGTGAGGATGCGGATGGCGCCCAGCTGCAGGGGCGTGTTCAGGTGCTGGCTCTCGTCCAGGCCGGTCATCACGATGATGGGCACCTGGGGGTAGAGGCGGCTCACCTTGGCGATGAGGTTGAAGCCGTCCATGACCGGCATGTTCAGGTCGGTGACCAGGACATGCACCGGCTCCTGGCGCAGCATCTCCAGAGCCTGGCCGCCGTTCTCCGCCATGATGATCTTGAAGCCCTGCAGGCCCTTGAGCCCGGCCCGGTAGAGGCTCAGGGTGGCGCGGTCATCCTCCACGACCATCAGGGTCTTGGTGGGGACTTCCGGCAGGGGCATGGGGCGGGGACGGGTCGGCAGGTTCATGGGCTCCAACAGGATACCTATCGGTCGCGCCTCAGCGCGCCTCTCCTTTTGGAATCCGGCGGGCCGGGACCGGTTCCTTGGCCAGGATGGCCCGGGCCTCGGCGGCGTCCTGGGGGTTTCGGGCCTCCCACTCCGCCACCCAGGGGGGCAGCTCGGCGTCCTCATAGTCGCGCAGCTTCCGGTGCCAGCTCACCAGGGACTGGACCACGGCCTCGTGGATGTTCTCGGCCCTGGGCGGGATGTGGCCTTCCCAGATGGGCTCGCGGAAATACTTCCGCAGGGTGGTCTCGGCGGGCTTGCCCCACACCGCGTAGGTGCGGTCCGTGGGCCCGCCCACGGGCTTCACATTGAGGTGCTCGCCGTAGAGGTAGTAGAACACCGCGTCCCCATCGCTCCAGTGCCGCAAAACACCGAAGGCGCCCTTGAGCAGCATGTCCTGCAGGGCCAGGTCCAGGGGCTTGTCGGTGCGGAAGTCCCAGGGCCCCACGTGGGCGTGGGCCACGGAGGGGTAGCCCACCTCGGTGATCATGACGGGCTTCTCGAAGCGGGCCGTGAGGGTGCGGGCCTTGTAGACGATCCACCACCAGGCGTCGCGGATCTGCTCGGCGCTCGGGTAGTCGTCGTACTTGGCGATGGGATCGTAGGTGTTGATGCCGATGACATCGAGGCAGTCGCCGAAGGTGAAGCTGTCGTGGCTGTCGAAGTTGACGCTGTAGACCAGCTTGCCCTTGAAGACCTGCCGCACCTCGCGGGCCAGGCGCCGCCACTGGTCGGGAAAGGTGTGGGTGGAGGCCATCTCGGTGCCGAGGCTGTACCACTCGACGCCGCCCTCCTGCGCCAACTCGGCCAGGCGCGCGTTGAACGCGGTGTAGTTCCGCCACCAGAGGTCCCAGTCAGCCGGGGCGATGTTGCCGCGCCACCACTCGGCGTTCTCGGCCTCGTCGCGCATGTTGATCGTGGGGAAGAACATCATGCGCAGGCCACGCACCTTGGCCTGCTGGAAGGTGCGGCGCAGCGCGGCTTCCGTGGGGCTGGAGGTGGGGTGGCGGCGGATCTCCACGCTCTGGCCCGTGTCCATGCGGTAGATGGCCTGCAGGCTCACGCAGGTGGCCCCGGTGGCCGCGATGCGATCCAGTTCCTCGGCGTAGTCGTAGTCGGGCAGGCCGGCGTAGAGGCCCAGGACGAAGCCCCGGGGCTGGGGCACCAGGGCCCTGTGCTGCGAGCGCCGCACAAGGAGCAGCGTGGCCGGCAGGGCCAGCAGGGCGATCAGGACGAGAATGCGGCGGATCATGCGGAAGGCTCCAATCTCCAGCCTAGCGGCTGCAGATTGGAGTTAGGAGATGCTTTGCCCTTCCCATGGTTCGCAGAAGAGCAGGCCCCTCAGGCCGGGGATGCGGGTCGGCCGGTTCCGACCCGCCGCATCAGGATGAAGAAGGCCGCAGCCGCGAGGAGGCAGAGGACCAGGCTGATGGGGCCGATGCGGATGGCGCTGGGCGTGGCCGCCAGGAAGAAGATGCCGCAGCCGCGCAGGTTGCGCCGCTGGGCGGCCCGGATCTCCGCTGCCGGAATGTCAGGATCCACGCAGCCCCGGTGCAGGGCGAGGGCGAAGTTGGCGGCCTGGGTGGTGAGGATCAGGCCCATGGTGGGCAGGTAGATCATCAGGGCCACGGGGTTGGTGGGGTAGCGCCCCATGAGGGCCGCCGCGAAGGGGAAGAAGCTGACCAGGGCGAGGAAGAGCAGGGTCAGGACGAAGACCGGGATGTCCACGCGGAGGATCTTGGCGATGAGCCGGTGGTGCCAGTGCCAGAACAGGCCCAGCAGAAAGAAGCTGAGGAGGTAGGCGGCCAGGGTGGGCCAGGCGTGGTGGAGCTTGTCGAGCAGCTCGGCGGCGGAGCGGCGGTCGACCAGCTCCGGCACCTTGATCTCCAGGACCAGGATGGTCATGGCGATGGCGAACACGCCATCCACCAGGGCCTCCAGCCGGTGTTTCGCGATGGGGTGCTGGGCCATGGGGATCCTTTCGGGAACCGTCAGATTTTCTCGACCTTCACCTGCACGATCCGCGTGCCCTCCATGCGCAGCACGGTCAGGCGGGCGCCCTCGACTTCCACGGTCTCCTGGGGCTTCGGGACATGGCCCAGGCTGGCCATGACGAGGCCCGCCAGGGTATCGAAGCCATTGCGCTCCCAGGCGAAGCCCAGGGCCTCGGCCACGTCCTCCACATGGGAGTGGCCCGCCACCAGCCACACGCCGGGGGCCTGCTCGACCAGGCCGGCGGGGGCCTCGTGCTCGTCCTGGATCTCGCCGAAGACCTCCTCGAGCAGATCCTCCATGGTGGCCAGGCCCGAGACGCCGCCGAACTCGTCCACCACGAGGGCCAGCTGGGTGCGGGCGCGCTGGAGGTCGCGCAGCAGCTCGGCCACGGGCTTGCTCTCGGGCACGAAGTGGGCGGGCTTGAGCAGCGTGGCGAGGGGCGGCTTGGCGCCGTCCGCCAGCTGCATGAGGTCCTTGAGCAGCAGCACGCCGCGCACCTGCTCGATGCTCCCCTCGTAGACGGGCAGGCGGGAGTGGCGGCACTCCGTGAAGGCGGCCCAGGCTTCGCTGATGCTGGCCGTCAGGGGCAGGGCCACGATGCGCGTGCGGGGCGTCATGACCTCGCGCACCACGGTGTCGCCGAAGGTGACCACGTTGCGGATGAGCTCGCGGTCCTCGGCCTCGAGAATGCCTTCGGCCTCGCCCTCTTCCAGGAGGGCGGTGACGGCCTCCTCGGTGGTCTCCTCCTCATCGTCGTCCTTGGCCCGCTCCTCCGCGTGGCGGCGGTCGATCATCCGGGCCAGGGGGTTGACCAGGGGGCCGAGGGCGGCCTGGGCGGGGCCATACAGGGGGTAGAGCTGCACCAGCCAGAGGGCGGGGTCGCGGGAGGCGAGCAGGGCCGGAAGGAGCAGGTCCAGCAGCCAGAGGCCCACCAGGACCAGGGCTCCCAGGGTCCACGCGCCGCCCGGCAGGACGTGATGGAAGGGCCACAGCAGGGCCACCAGGACCAGCAGCAGCAGCTGGTTCCAGAACTCCAGGCCCATGCCCAGGCCCCGGGGGCGCTCGAGGAGCTCGGCCAGTCGCGGGTTGGTGATGGTCTCTTCTTCCAGGAGCCGCCGCCGCTGCAGGGAGGGCAGGGCATGGAAGGCCGACAGCAGGATCGCCATGGCGCAGCGGTACGCCCCACCGCCAAGGCGGCGAGGAGGAACCAGGTTGGGGGGGCGATGCCGCCGGACTCAGTCATTATCCAGGCGATTCTACCGCGATTCCCGCCGGGCCAGGATCTGCCGGCTCAGCTCGGCCCGCGCGCCGGCGCTGAGCTGCATCCGTCGCCGCTCCGCCTCGCGGAAGAACTCCTCCGGGTCCCGGGTGAGGCCGTCGGGCGTGGGAGGCAGGCCCTTCCGGGTCCGGGCGGCGTTGAGGAAGCGGTAGGGCTCCTTGGCCAGCTCGGGGCTCTGCAGGAAGTGGCGGAAGGTCCACCAGCCGCCCACCACGAACCACACCCCCAGCACGGCCACGGCCTTCTGTTGGAGCCAGCGCATGCGCTCCGGCGTCTGCCGCACCCGCTGCCAGGCCACGCCGGCCCAGAGGTTCAGGCCGATGATCAGGGCGGTCATCAGCAGGGTGCCCGGCCAGCCCAGGCTGCCCCAGCCCCAGCCGGTGAGGCCGATGACGGCGGGCGCCAGCAGCACGCTGAAGATCATGTTGAGGTGCAGCATGTAGAGCAGCAGCGATTCGGCACTGGCGGCCTTGACGGGGTTCGGGCCGTTCCACCTGGGGCGCACCAGCTCGATGGCACCCATGAGGGCCCCGCCCAGGAGGATCCAGCCCGCGCGGGCGGCCACGCTGGGCAGGGTGGTGTTGGCGATGGCACCGAGCTCGGCGTAGGTGAAGGCCCCGGTCTGGCTGTGCAGCATCCAGGTGCCGTTCTCCTGGAGCCACTGGCCGCCCCAGAGCCAGGTCTGCTGGCGGGAGGCGCCCCAGGCCAGCAGCAGGCCCCCCAGCACGGCCAGGCCCGCCAGGAACCTGGGCTCACTCCACCGGGCCCGGCCGTTCACGGGTTCCACCCGCAAGTGCCGGTAGAGGCCACCCAGGAAGGCGCCGAAGGCCGGGAAGGCGATCCAGGGGAACAGCGGGAAGAGGGCCGACACGCCGCGGTCGGTGTTGCCGTTGAAGAGGCCGCGGATCGGGAGCCACAGGCCGTCCGCCACGCCGTGGGCCCACATGTGCGGCGCCACCAGGGGCACGAAGACCGCGATCCCCAGGGCCAGCCCGGTGAAGACGCGCGGGTTGCGCACCAGCCGCGCCAGGAGCTGCAGGATCAGCAGGGAGAAGACGATGCACTGGAGGACATCGATCTTGAAGAGCTCGCGGGCCTTCTGTGCGGTGTTGAGCACGGTCCAGTCGGCGGCGGTGATGCCCGGGGCGTGCAGGGCGTAGGCGCAGAGCAGGATGAAGCCCAGGCGGCGGGCGGTGTCGGGCCAGAAGGGACGCAGGGTGCCGTCGGTCCTGAAGGTGGAGATGACCAGGCTGTAGCCCGCGGCCATGGTGAAGCTGGGCGCCACCAGGCCGTTCAGGTAGTTCAGCCAGTCCGGGCGAAGGCCCGCGTGGAGGTACACGTTGACCACGTGCACCTCGATCATCACGATCACCGCCCAGCCCCGCAGCTGGTCGATCCAGTCGCAGCGCTTGGAGGGGGTCTGGTCAGTCCAAATTGACATGGCCCGTCCCCTACGAGGCGTTGCGGCGCATCACGCTGTGCTGCTTGCCGTAGGCGAAGTAGATCAGGAAGCCCAGGCCCAGCCAGGCGAAGAGGCGCCACCAGTTGGCCACGGGGAGGGAGAACATGAGCATGAGGCAGGTGAGCACGCCCATGATCGGCACGAAGGGCACCCAGGGGCATCTGAAGGGGCGCTCGGCCTCGGGGTGCTTCCTGCGCATGATCAGCACGGCGGCGCAGACGATGACGAAGGCCAGCAGGGTGCCGATGTTGGCCAGGTGCAGGAGGGCGTCGATGGGCAGGAAGCCCGCCAGGGCACCCACGAAGATCCCCACGAGGATGGTGGACTTCCATGGCGTGCGGAACTTGGGGTGCACATCGCCGAAGGTGGCCTTGGGGAGCAGGCCGTCCCGGGCCATGGCCAGGAACACGCGGGGGCCGCTGAGCATCATGACCAGCAGCACGGAGGTGATGCCCGCCACGCCGGCGGTGGCGATGAGGCCTTCGGCCCAGCCGATGCCCTTCTGCTTGAAGGCGGTGGACACCGGGGCGTTGATGTCCAGCTGGTCGAACTTGACCATGCCCGTGAGCACAGCCACCACGGCGATGTAGAGCACGGTGCAGACCAACAAGGAGACGATGATGCCGATGGGCACGTCCCGCTGGGGGTTCTTGGCCTCCTCCGCGTGGGTGGAGACGGAATCGAAGCCGATGTAGGCGAAGAAGATGATGGCCGCGCCGGCCATGGTGCCGATGGGGGCGCCGCCGCCGTCCACCATGCCCGCCACCCGATGACCGAAGAAGCTGATGCCGGTCCAGCCGAAGGGCGCGAAGGGATGCCAGTTGGTGGTGTTGATGAAGAAGGCGCCGACGCCGATGACGAACAGGACGGCCGCCACCTTGATGGCCACCATGATGCCGTTGAAGGTGGCGCTCTCCTGGATGCCCTTCACGAGGATGAGGGTGATGATGGCCACGATGATGAGGGCGGGCAGGTTCATCACCGAGCCCGTGGACATGAAGTGGCCCGTGGCGGGATCGTACTTCCAGGGCGACTCGCTCACGAGCTTGGGGATGTGGATGCCGATCTTGCTGACGGCACTCTGGAAGTAGGCGGACCAGCCCGTGGCCACGGCGGCGCTGGAGACACCGTATTCGAGGATGAGGTCCCAGCCGATGATCCAGGCGAACAGCTCGCCCAGGGTGGCGTAGGCGTAGGTGTAGGCCGAGCCCGCGACCGGCACCATGGCGGCGAACTCCGCGTAGCACAGGGCCGCGAAGATGCAGGTGATGCCCGCGATGACGTAGGACACCATCAGCGAGGGGCCGGCGATGTTGTGGGCGGCGGCACCCGTGGCCACGAAGATGCCCGCGCCGATGATGGCGCCGATGCCCAGGGCCGTGAGCTGCACGGGACCCAGGACGCGGCGGAGGCGGTTCTCGCCCTTGGCCTCTTCCAGGAGCAGGGCCAGGGGCTTGCGGGCGAAGAGCTGGGACTCGGTTCGGGGTTCGGTGGCCATGAACAAGACTCCATGCGATCCGGGAGATGGGGACCCGGAAGGGGCTTCCAGGGGAAGGGTGGCTGGGGCTTCCGGCGATGCTACCACCTGGGCTGGCGGCTATGATGCCCCATGCTTCCCGCTGCGATCCTCAGGCGCCTGGCGCAGGCGCGAACCAGCCTCCTGCCCTGCCGGGGCTGCCTCGGCCCCGTCGGCCCTGGCTCGGAGGCGGGGCTCTGCGAGCGGTGCTGGGGCGGCTTGCTGCCCCTGCCCGAGGGCCGCTGTCCGCGCTGCGCCCTGGTGCATGCCGATGGAGACTGCCCCGAGGCCACCGGCTGGGACCTGGGCGACGCCTTGTGGGACTACCACGGGGGGCGGCCGCCCCTGGGCGCCCTGCTGCTGCCGGGCATCAAGCAGGGCGAGGCCGGCTGGCGGAAGGCCCTGCTGGGGCGCCTGGCCGCGGCGCCCCTCCCGGACTGGGCGGCCGAGGTGGACCGCGTGACCGCGGCACCCAGCGCCTGGCCCCACCGCCTGCTCCGGGGCTTCGATCTCAGTGCCGAGGCGGGCCGGCTGCTCGCCCGGCGGCTCGACCGTCCTTTTGAACCCCTGCTCGCCAAGGGCTGGCTCCGGGGGCGCCAGGCCGCGCGCACGGAATCCCAGCGCCGCCGCCTGCCGAAGCGGGCCATCAGCCTGCGTCCCGGGGCTGCACCCCGGGGGCTCGTCCTCCTGGTGGACGATGTCTGGACCACCGGCACCACGCTCCTGCGCTGTACCCAGGTCCTGCGGGAGGGCGGGGCCGAGGCGGTGCGCGTCCTGACCTTGTTCCGGGCATTGTAGGGGGGACGCCAAGCCTGAACACGCACCTCAGGACGGGCACATCGCTGATCATTCACTTACGGCCTGGGGCGGACAAGCGGTCCGCACTCAAGTCCCCTCTCACGCTTGAACGGGAACCCGACCATGCTCCTTGCCACGGCCCACGCCGACCCCGCCCTTGGTGCGCTGGTGCTGCTCGCGGCCATCTGGCTGGCGGCCAAGGCCGGCGGGGAACTGGCCACCCGGCTCAAGCTCCCCACGGTGGTGGGCGAGCTGGGCGCCGGCATGGCCATGGCCGCCTGCCACCGCGCCTGGCAGTGGTTCCCGGATGCGGCCGGTGATCCCTCGGCGGATCTCTTCGCAGCGGTGGGCGTGGTGCTGCTGATGTTCAGCGTGGGGCTGGAGAGCACAGTTCCACAGATGCTGAAGGTGGGCCTGCCGGCGCTGAGGGTGGCGGTGGCGGGGGTCATCATGCCCGTGCTCCTGGGGCTCGGGGCCGCCTTCCTGCTGATTCCCGGCGGCGTGTCCCTGCCCGTGGCGCTCTTCATCGGCGCCTGCCTTTGCGCGACCTCGGTGGGCATCTCCGCCCGCGTGCTGTCCGAGCGGAACGCCGGCAGCAGCCAGGAGGGCCGGGTCATCCTCGGCGCCGCGGTCATCGACGATGTCCTGGGCCTGCTGGTGCTGGTGCTGGTCTCGGGCATGGCCCTGGCGGATCAGGCCGGCGGCGGCACGCCCTGGCGGGCCGTGGGCCGAACCCTGGCCCTGGCGGTGGGCTTCCTGGGGCTGGCCCTCAGCCTGGGCCGACTGGCCACGCCGCACCTGTTCCGGATGGCCAACCGCCTCCGGGTCGAGGAGCTGCTGCTGCCCCTCACCCTGGCCTTCGGGTTCCTCCTGGCCTGGGTGGGTGGCCACGCCGGGCTGGCGCCCATCGTGGGGGCCTACGCGGCAGGGCTCATCCTGGAGCCGACCCACGTGGAGTTTCTGGAGGAGCGGGAGCAGAAGAGCCTGGAAGCCCTGATCCATCCCCTGGTGACGGCCCTGGCGCCCATCTTCTTCGTCGTCATGGGCGCCCGGGTGGATCCCCGGAACCTGCTGGACACCTCCATCCTGGCCCTGGCCCTGTCGCTCACCCTGCTCGGTGCGCTCGGGAAGTACCTGGCGGGCTTTGTCGCCGGCAAGGGGTTCGATCCGCACCTGATCGGCTGGGGCATGATGCCCCGGGGCGAGGTGGGGCTGATCTTCGTGGCCACGGGCGCCCAGCTGGGGATCTTGAGCGGCCCCATCCAGTCGGCGGTGGTGGCCGCCATGATGCTGACGACCGTCATGGGACCCATCGGCCTGAGTTGGCGGCTGAATCAGGTGCCAAACCGACCCCCGGCCTGAGGTCGGCTACCGCACCGGCACGGAGCCCTTGGCCGCCCGGGCGTAGGGGGCGGGCCAGGGGACCTCGGCCCCGAGGACCTGCGCGGCGCGCAGGGGCCAGCGGGGCTCCCGCAGCAGCTGGCGGGCCAGCAGGACCAGGTCGGCGGAACCCTCGGCCAGGATCCGCTCGGCCTGCTCCGGCTCGGTGATGAGACCCACCGCGCCCGTGGGCAGGCCGGCCTCCGTGCGGATGCGGGCCGCGAAGGGCACCTGGTAGCCGGGGCCCAGGGCGATCTTCTGGCGGGGCGACAGGCCGCCGGAGGAACAGTCCACCAGGTCCACGCCCAGGGCCTTCAGCTCCAGGGCCAGGGCCACGGACTGGTCCAGGTCCCAGCCGCCGTCCACCCAGTCGGTGGCGGAGAGGCGCACGAAGAGGGGCAGTTCCTCCGGCAGGATGTTCCGCAGCGCGCCGACGACTTCGCGGACCAGGCGGGTGCGGTTCTCGAAGGAGCCACCGTAGGCGTCCGTCCGGAGGTTGGAGAGGGGCGACAGGAACTGGTGCAGCAGGTAGCCGTGGGCCGCGTGGATTTCGATGACCCGGAAGCCCGCGGCCACGGCCCGGCGGGCCGCATCCATGAAGGCCTCGATGACGGCCAGGATCCCGGCCTCGTCGAGGGCGGTGGGCACGGTCCAGCCGGAGTCGAAGGGCAGGGCGCTGGGGGCCACGGGCGTCCAGCCCCCTGAGGCGGGGGGCACGCTGCCGCTGCCCTTCCAGGGGGCGAAGGCCGAGGCCTTGCGGCCCGCGTGGGCCAGCTGGATGCCGGGCACGGCGCCCTGGGTCTTGATGAAGTGGACGCTGCGGGCCAGGCCCTCGGCCTGGGCCATGTTCCAGAGGCCGAGATCCTCGGGGCTGATGCGGCCCTCGGGCAGGACGGCGGCCGCCTCGGTGAACACCAGCCCGGCTCCGCCCTGGGCCAGGCCGCCCAGGTGCACCAGGTGCCAGTCGTTGGGCAGCCCGTCCTGGCACGAGTACTGGCACATGGGCGACACGGCGATGCGGTTCGGCAGCGTGAGGCCACGGAGTTGCAGGGGGCGGAAGAGGTGCGGCATGGTGGCTCCCGGGTTCCAGTCAGAGTATGGCTCCAGAACGCAGACGGCCCAGCGAATCCACTGGGCCGTCCACGAAACCACGAATCCCTATCGTTCTTGATCTTTGCCTAACTCGGGGCGCGAAGCGCCCCGAGCAAGTCGGCCCTACGTGAGCGAAACCAGCACCGACAGCGCCTTCTTGACCTCGGTCTCCAGCTGGCCGACCTTCACCTCCGCCAGATCATAGGTGGCCCGCAGCATGGGCTTGTTCACCTTGAGGACGCGGGTGATGTCGATGGGCGTGGCGGAGAGCACCACATCGCAGGGCGTGGCCTCGATGGTGGCTTCCAGGTCCTTGATCTGGGCCTCGCCGTAGCCCATGGCGGGCAGGATGCCCTGGGCGTTGGGGTACTTCTTGTAGGTGGCGGCGATGGACGCCACGGCGTAGGGCAGGGGATCCACGATCTTGGCGGCGCCGCAGTTCTTGGCGGCCACCACGCCGGCGCCATAGGTCATGGAGCCGTGGGTGAGGGTCGGACCGTCTTCGATGACGAGCACGTTCTTGCCCCGGACCATCTCGGGCTTGGTGCAGGTCACTGGGCTGGTGGCGCGGATGACGACGGCCTTGGGGTTGACCTTCCGGGCGTTCTCCTCGATGGCCTGGATGTCCTCTTCCTTGGCGGAATCGCACTTGTTGATGAGGATGATGTCGGCCATGCGGAAGTTGGCCTCGCCGGGGTGGTACAGCATCTCGTGGCCCGTGCGCAGGGGGTCGGCGACGACGATGTGGAGGTCGCACTTGTAGAAGGGCAGGTCGTTGTTGCCGCCGTCCCAGAGGATGACGTCCGCTTCCTGCTCGGCGCTGCGGATGATCTGCTCGTAGTCCACGCCGGAGTAGATGACGAAGCCGTTGTCGATGTGCGGCTCGTACTCCTCGCGCTCCTCGATGGTGCACTCGTGCAGGTCGAGGTCAGAGTAGGCGGCGAAGCGCTGGCAGGCCTGCTTGGCGAGGTCGCCGTAGGGCATGGGGTGGCGGATGGCGACCACCTTCTTGCCGAGGGACTTCAGGATGTTGCTGATGTAGCGGGTGGTCTGGCTCTTGCCCGCGCCGGTGCGGACGGCGGTGATGGCGATGACCGGGACCTTGGCCTGGATCATGGTCTTGTCGGCGCCCAGCAGCTCGAAGTCCACGTCGTGGGCGATGCAGAGGCTCGCCAGGTGCATGACGGTGGTGTGCAGGACGTCGGAATAGGAGAAGACCGCGACATCGGGCTTGAGCTTCTGGATGACGTCCACCAGCTCGGACTCGTCGAAGATGGGGATGCCCTGGGGATAGAGCTTCCCGGCCAGCACGGCGGGGTACTTGCGGCCCGCGATGTCGGGGATCTGGGTGGCGGTGAAGGCCACCACTTCGAAGTCCGGATTGTCCCGGTAGACGGTATTGAAGTTGTGGAAGTCGCGTCCCGCGGCCCCCAGGATCACCACACGCCGTGTCGCCATGACACTATGCCTTTCGGTCCAGCGGCGGGCCGACACGCTCGATGGTGGCAGTCCTGGCCCTACCGCGACCCAGGGAGGATAGCCCCGTTCCCCATCCCTTGAAAGTGGGGAGGTGTCCCGGGTCACAGATGTCCAATGGGTCTATGCTTTTCCCATGTCCATTCCTGGCGTCCTTTCGACCTTTTTCCGCCGCTGGCGGCGCCTGTTCCTGGTGCTGACAGCTCTCTACGGCCTCTGGCTCCTGGTGGGTTTCTTCCTCCTCCCCGCCCTGGCGCGGCCCCGGATCGAGCGGGCGGCCGCGGAGGCGCTGAAGCGTCCCGTCAGCTTGGCGAAGGTGCGCTTCAACCCCTTCACCTTCGGGACCACCCTGGAGGGCCTGCGAGTGGCCGAGCGGGAGGGGGGCGACTGGATCACCCTGCGGCAGCTCTACGTGAACTACGATGTCTGGCGCCTCCTGAGGCGCACCGTGGCCTTCACCGCCATCGAGGTCGACGGCCTCACGTTCCGGGCGATGCTGGATGCCAGGGGGCGAGTCAACTTCCAGGATCTGATCGAGGGAGACGGCCAGCCGGAGGCGGCAGCTTCCACGAAGGAGCCGGCCTGGATCCTCGATGTCCGCCGCTTCGCCCTGCGGGAGGGCCGGGTGGAGTTCCAGGACCGCTCCGGAGCCGCCCCCTTCCAGACCGTGGTGGGTCCCATCGCCTTCACCCTCGAGGGGCTGCGCACCGAGGTGGGGCATCGCAGCGGCGTCGCGCTCGAGGCCTGGACCGAGGCGAAGGAACACCTCGTCTGGAAAGGGGACCTGGGCTTCCAGCCCTTCGCCTCGAGGGGCAGCCTGCTGGTGGAGAACATCTCCCTTCCGAAGTACCGGCCCTACGAGCAGGAGCAGGTCGCCACGGAGATCCGCAGCGGGATCGCCGCGGTCCGCTCCCAGTACCGCCTCGAGTGGGGGAAGGACCACCGCGTCATCGAGCTCTCCGACCTGGGCCTCACGCTGAAGGATGTGAAGCTGGCGGAGCGCGGCGTGGCCGAGCCCGCCGTGGAACTGCCCCTGCTGGAGGTCCGTAACGGGAAGCTGGATGTGCTGGCCTCGGCCATGGAGGTGGGCTCCGTCCGCGCGGAACGGGGCGTGCTGCGCCTCCAGAACGCCAAGGAGAAGGGGCTGAACCTGGGACGGCTCTTCGAGCCCACCAGGCCCAAGGTCAAGAAGGAGGATGAGAAGCCCTTCAAGCTGCTCATCCGCGATCTGGCCCTCAGTGGTTTTCGCCTGGGCTGGGAGGACCTCGGTGCGGCCCGGCCCGTGAAAGTGGAGGCCACGGAGATGAACCTGCACCTGCAGGAGTTCTCCCTGGATCCCGCGGCTTCCGTCAAGGCTGAGCTGGACCTGCGGCTGGGGGCCGGTTCCCTGAAGGCGGAGGGCAGCCTGCGCCTGTTCAAGAACACCGGGGACCTGACCCTGAAGACGGAGGCCCTGGAGCTCCGTCCTTGGGACCCCTACCTGGATACGGCCCTGGATCTGCGCATCGCCTCCGGGAAGCTGGGGCTGGAAGGCCGCGTGCGATACGCCTTCGAAGGGCTGAAGACGGATGGCCTCACCTTCCTGGGCGGGGGCTCGGTGCAGGGGCTCGAAGTGCGGGATGCCCTCCTCGGCGAGCCCTTCCTCCGGTGGAAGCGGCTGCAGGTCTCCGGCGCGGACCTCCGCACCGCCCCCTTCGCCGTGACCATCAAGGCCGTGGACTGGACCGATCCCGAAGGCCGCGTGGTGGTGCAGCCCGACGGCAGCACCAACGTGGCCAGGGCCCTGCGGCTCGAGCCCGCGGGCAAGCCCGCCTCCCCGGCTGCGGCCGTCCTGCCCGCCACGCCCGCCGCGGCGCCGGACCTCGGCATCGCCAGGCTCGGCATCACTGGCGGCCGCCTCAGCTTCATCGACCGCTCCGTGCAGCCCAATGCCGCCCTGGTGCTGAGTGACCTGGAGGGCTCGTACCTGGGCCTGTCCAGCCGGCCCGATGCCGCCTCCAAGGTGGACTTCCGGGGCAAGGCCGGCGGCCTTGCGCCCATCACCATCACGGGCCACGCCATGCCCCTGCGCAGTGACCTGGACACCGACGTGGTGCTGAAGATCCAGGGCGCCGACCTCACGGACTTCACGCCCTACACCGGCAAGTACTTGGGCTACACCGTGCAGAAGGGCAAGCTGAACGTGGACGCCCGCCTGCGCATCGACCACCGCAACCTCAAGGCCGAGAACGCCGTGAAGCTCGACCAGTTCTACCTGGGCGAGAAGGTGGCGAGCCCCGAGGCCACGGGGCTGCCCGTGAAGCTGGGCCTGGCCATCCTGCGCGACCGCCGGGGCGTCATCGCCTTCGATCTGCCCATCGAGGGCAGCCTGGATGATCCCGACATCAAGTACGGCAAGCTCGTGTGGAAGGCCGTCTTCGGCCTGCTGGGCAAGATCGCGACCTCGCCCTTCACGCTTCTAGGCAAGCTCTTCGGCGGCGATGCGGGGGATCTCAGCAGCCTGGCCTTCGCGCCGGGCTCCAGCAGCCTGGAGGCGGTGGCCACCCCCAAGCTGCAGGCCCTGGCCAAGGCGCTGCAGGAACGGCCGGAACTGCGCCTCGACGCCGAAGGGGGCGTGGACGCCGACCAGGACGGCGCGGCCCTGCGCAAAGCGGCCCTGGAGGCGCTGCTGCGGCGCACGCGCACGGCCGCCTTGAAGACCGCCGAGGACCAGCCCGTTCCCGCCGCCGAGCGGGAGCGCTGGATCAGGGCCGCCCACGAAGCCGCCTTCCCGCCCCCGAAGGAGGCGAAGGAGGCCAAGCCCGCCCCGCCACCGCCCGTGGCCGAAATGGAGCAGCGGCTGCTGGGCACCCTCCATGTGGACCCCGCGGACCTGGCCCAGCTGGCGGACGCGCGGGTCAAGCGGGTGCTCGCCTGGCTGCTGGACACCGCCAAGGCTGATCCCGCCCGGGTCTTCGAGGTGAACACCGGGCAGGCCAAGGGCGCCGTGGTGGCCTTCGCGCTGAAGTGAGGGCCGGCTAACTCCCGGCGGGCCGTTCCCGCAAGCCATGCACCTGCTCGAACAGCGCCTGGATGAGCGGCAGGTCCCGCTCCAGGTCGCCGCTGGGATGGAACAGGGGCATCAGCCGGACCACGTGCTCCCGGTAGTCGAAGCCCACGGGGAGGATGGGAACCCGGGCCGCCACGGCGATGTGGTAGAAACCGCTCTTCCACTGGCTCACGCCCTTGCGGGTGCCTTCGGGCGCCAGGGCCAGCATGAGGGTGGGCGCCGCCTCGAAGGCCCGGACGCAGGCCCCCACGACGCCATGGCTGGCGCTGCGGTTCACGGGGATGCCGCCCAGCCAGCGCAGGAACGACGCGAAGGGGGCCCGGAACAGGGAGTGCTTGCCCAGCCAGGAGGCCCGCAGCTCCACCGCGAACGCCACGGCCACGCCCACCAGGAAATCCCAGTTGGAGGTGTGGGGCGCCACGATCAGCACGTACTTGGGGTCGGCGGGGAAAGCCCCCTCGATGCGCCAGCCGGCGCCCCGCAGGTAGGCCCGCCCGAGGGCGCGCCAGACCCAGCCCCGGGGCTGGTGGAAGGCCGGGGGGACCGGCTGGAATGGCTCGGAGTGCGACAAACCGGACCTCGTCAAGATGGGTGGGATCGAAGCTGGGGGTGCCAGCAGGTTAACCATTCGGGGATTCCGCGGCGATGCGGTGTTTCTGCCCAGCGGACCGGAGGTCGCGTCCTCAGCGGAGCCGGGCCTGCGCCCAGGCTTCCAGGCCCTCGGCGAGCTCCGGAAGGCCGGGGCCGAAGCGCGCGGCACCCACCCAGTGCAGGCTGGGCGGCAGCGCGGTGAGCAGCTGGGTGACTCGACCGCCATGGCCGGGCGCCAGCAGGGGGAAGGCGCCGGGGCAGACCTCCTCCCGCACCTGGACGGCCTCCGGCAGCTCCGGCAGCCAGCGGCGCAGCTCGGCGAAGACGCCGGGCCAGGCCTCCAGCCCCGGCGCCACCGGGAAGGCCCCGCCGAGGTAGGTGCGCACCTGGAGCAGGCCGGGCACGCCCCGGGGGTCGTCTCCGGCGAAGGCCACGGCCCCCAGCAGGCCATGGCCTTCCGGGGGATGGACCAGCAGGCTGAAGCCCCGCTCCCAGCCGGGCACAGGGGCATGGCGGCTGTGCCAGACACGGAGATCCAGGCGCGGAATCCCTTCCAGGAGGTCCGCCGCCTTCGGTGACACCGGGGCCAGGAGCGAGGTGGCCTGCGACGCGGGCAGGGCCACCACCACAGCATCCACCTCCGCGGCGATCCCCTCGCCATGGACGCGCCAGCGCCCAGCGGGCAGCGCCTCGAGGCTCCGGGCGGAGGTCTCCGTGCGCACGCAGCCCAGGCGCTCCGCGAGGGTCCGCGCCAGGCTCCCGGTCCCGCCCGGGAGCAGGCGCGTGCGCTCCGCGCCCAGCCGGAGGCCACCCAGCAGCAGGCCGCCGCGGGCCTCGAGCTGGCGCAGGCGCGGCAGCGCCTCGAGGCCGATGCGATCGGGCGGGGCCGCCAGCACCCCACCCACCAGGGCCGGCAGCAGCTCCCGGGCGAAACCCCCGCCCAGGCGGCGGGCGAAAAAGGCCTGCAGGGTTTCACCGGGATCGTTTCCCGCCGGGATCAGGGGTTCCGCCAGCAGCCTCAGCTTGTCGCCGAGGCTGAGTCCCGGCGCGCCAAGGAGGCCGGCGAGGGTGGTCGGGCCGGGGTGCCGCCGTCCGCCCCTGCCCAGCCAGCGGGGGCCCTTGGACCCGGCCGGGCGCGCCTCCAGATCCAGCTCCAGGAGGAGGCGCGCCAGGGCGCCGTTGCGGGATACCCGGAGCCCCTGGGGCCCGCGCTCCAGCCAGCCCGGTTCGCCCTGCGGGCCCGGCCAGGCCAGCGTCTGCGCCCAACCGCCTATTGTCGAGGTGGCCTCCCAGACCTCGACCTCGTGGCCGCGCTGCCGCAGATACCAGGCCGCAAGGAGGCCCGAGATGCCGCCGCCAAGGACGATGATGCGGGTTCGGGTTGCGGGGGTGTCCACAGGGCTCCGGAAGCTTGTGCTTCCGGAGTATGAAACAAAAGCGGGCGCCTTCCGGCGCCCGCTTCGTTCGTGCTCCTGCGATCTACTTCGAGGCCACGTAGGCCTTCAACCCATCCGAAGTCGGTTTCATCGCCTTCTGGCCCTTGTGCCAGTTGGCGGGGCAGACTTCGCCGTGCTCTTCGCTGAAGTCCACGGCGTCCAGGAGGCGCAGGACTTCCTCCACGCTGCGGCCCAGGTCGTTGTGGTTCACGGTGATGTGCTTGAGAATGCCGTCCTTGTTGATGATGAACAGGCCGCGCAGGCTGATGCCCGCGGGCAGCAGGACGTTGTAGTCCTGGGAGATGGTCTTGTTCAAGTCGGAGACCAGGGGGAAGGTGACGCCCTGGATGCCGCCGTCCTTGCGGGGGGTGTTCACCCAGGCGTGGTGGCTGAACTTGGAATCGACGCTCACGCCGATGACCTGGGTGTTGCGGGCCTCGAACTCCTTGAGGGCGTCGGCGAAGGCCAGGATCTCGGTGGGGCAGACGAAGGTGAAGTCGAGGGGGTAGAAGAACAGCACGACCTTCTTGCCCTTGTAGTCGGACAGCGAGATCTGCTTGAACTCGCCGTTGACGAGGGCGTCGGCCTTGAAGTCGGGTGCGGGCTGGGTGACGAATGCGGCCATTGGTGCCTCCTGTGCGGGGACTCGCCCCTTGGGTTCGATGGGAATAATCAGGCTACGGCGGGCCCCCCTGGGGTTCAAGAAAAATATCCGACCAATTCGGTAAAGAATATGGAACCCGAGGGTCAACTGAGGTTTCCAGACGCAGTGGGGACGCGGTCCCGTGGTAATCTGCGTAGTTACCAGGATCCCCATGCAGCCCATCCAGCTCTCCGTTTTTTCCGAGACCGCCCGGCTCCGGCAGGTGGTGGTGCACAACCCCGGCCCCGAGGTGGACCTGATGGTGCCCGGGATGATGGAGAAGCTCCTCTTCGACGACATCCTCCATGGCGACCTGGCCCGGTACGAGCACGGCCAGTTCCGGCAGGTGCTGGCCAAGGTGGCCGACGAGGTGCTGGACATCCAGGACCTCTTCACCGACGCGCTCCAGGACGAGGGCGTGAAGCTGGGCTTCATCGAGGACCTGCGGCGCCTGGTGGGGCTGCCGGACGACACCTGCAACCTGCTGCGCGACATGGGCTCGGCGGACGTGGCCCGCAGCGTCATCGGCGGCCTGCCCTGGGACGACATGCCGGGGCACACCCGCTGGGAGGAGGAGTTCGACTACCGGCTGCGCCCCATCCCCAACCTGCTGTTCATGCGCGATCCGGCCTCGGTCATCGGCGATGGCTACAGCGTGAACTCCATGGCCACCTGGGCCCGGGAGCGGGAGCCGCTCATCCTCAGCTACGTCTTCCGCCACCACCCGCGGCTGAAGCACCACACGGACCATGACAAGTGGTTCGATCAGGTGACACCCCTGGTGCGCGGCGAGATCAAGGCCCCAGTGAGCCTCGAGGGCGGGGACATCCTGGTGCTCAGCCACAAGGTGCTGGCCGTGGGCTGCAGCGAGCGCACCCAGGCCGATGCCATCCACCAGCTGGCCGAGAGCCTGCGGGCCCACCACGCCGAGGACAGCACCAGCTTCGACCACCTGCTCATGGTGCTCATGCCGAGCAAGCGCAGCGCCATGCACCTGGACACCATCTTCACCCGCACCAGCGAGGACGAGTGCCTGGTCTTCCCGCCCTACTTCCGCGAGGGCAGCCGGGAGCTGCTGAACGTGACCAGCATCGACCTGCGCCACCAGGAGCTGCGCATGAGCACCCAGCCCAGCCTGCTCAAGGCGCTGAAGACCCTGGGCATCGACCTGAAGCCCATCTTCTGCGGCGGCCTGGACCCCATCATGCAGCAGCGCGAGCAGTGGACCGACGGCGCCAACGCCTTCTGCCTGGCCCCCGGCGTCATCACCAGCTACGGCCGCAACATCGCCACGGCCGCGGCCCTGGATCAGGCGGGCTACCACGTGGTGACGGCCCAGGAGGTGCTGACCGACCCGACCCTGGACCTGCTGGACGGGGGCAAATACCTGGTCCAGATCCAGGCCGGCGAGCTGAGCCGGGCCCGCGGCGGGCCGCGCTGCATGACCATGCCCCTGTCCCGGGATGGGGCCTGACAGGCGGCATCCTGCCCGGGCAGGATCGCAACTGTTGAAATGGCTTAACAATGATTCCTGAATCTGGTTGCTGCTAAGCTTCATCCTCGCGCCTCGTCACCGAGGCGCCCCTTTTTTTATGGCCGACCTGACTCCCACCCCCGCCCCCACCCTCCGGCACCGCCTGGAGTACGGCGCCTTCCGGCTGCTGGACGGCGTCCTAGGCCGGCTGCCCTGGGCCACGGTGCAGGCTCTGGGCGAAGCGGCAGGCACACTGTTCTACCTGGTGGACCCCAGGCACCGCCGCATCGTGCGGGAGAACATGCGGTTCGCCGAACTGGGCCTGACGGAAGCCGAGACCCGGGCCATGGCCAAGGCCTGCTTCCGGCACTTCGGGTCGCTGTTCATCAGCCTGCTCCGTCTGCGCCACGCCACCCCGGAGGAGCTGGACCGCTGGATCAAGGTCGAGGGGCTGGAGCATTTCGACGCCGCCCAGGCCACCGGCAAGGGCTTCATCCAGCTCACGGGCCACTACGGCAACTGGGAGGCGGTGGCCCTGGCCCAGAGCCGCCACGGCCGCACCATCGACGCCATCGGCCGGGAGCTGGACAACCCCCTGCTGGAGCCCATCTCCCTGGGCTTCCGCACCCGCTTCGGCAACCGCGTGATCCTCAAGGACGGGGCCATGCGGGAGACGCTCCGCTCCCTCAAGGCCGGCCGTGGCGTGGGCTTCCTGCTGGACCAGGACGCCCTCACCATGGGCGTGTGGGTGCGATTCCTGGGCCAGTGGGCCTCCACCTTCGCCACCGCCGGCAGCCTGGCCGCCCGCTACGGTCTGCCGGTCCTGCCGGTCTTCAGCTGGCCCAACCCCGATGGCACCACCACCGTGCGCTTCGAGGCGCCCTTCGAGGTGCCCGTCACCGGCGACGGCGCCAAGGATGCCTGGGTGGCCACCCAGCTCATGACCGCCCGCATCGAGGCCCAGATCAGGAAGGACCCCCGCTGGTGGTTCTGGATGCACCGCCGCTTCAAGACCCGTCCCGGCGAGGGGGATCCCCTTCCGGCTCCGCTTCCGCCCCCGGAGTGGGTAGAATCGATCTCAACCTCTCCTGTCTGACCGGGCCGAACGGCCCGCCTTTTTTTGACCCTTCTTTCCCGGAAGTCCCCATGCCCAAGCACGTGCTCGCCAAGCTCGAGAAGGAACTCAAGGACATCAAGCAGGCCCTGCTGGTGGACATCCCCCAGGAGATCGCCCGGGCGGCCGGCCAGGGCGACCTGTCCGAGAACGCCGAGTACGAGCAGGCCCTGGCGAAGCGGGACATGTTCCAGAACAAGCTCGTGACCCTCGAGAAGCGCATCTCCGAGGTGGCCAGCCTGGACATCAGCCGCCTGCCCAAGTCCCGGGCCGCCTACGGCTCCAAAATCACCATCCTGGACCTGGACTCCGATGAGGAATTTACTTACACGCTGGTGCTTCCGGAGGAACTGGATGGCCATCCCCAGCATCTCAGCATCAGCTCCCCCATCGGCATGGCGCTGGTGGGCCAGGAGGAGGGCAACGAGGTGCGCGTCCAGATCCCCGCGGGAGTCCGGCGCTTCGAGATCCTGGAACTGAAGACCATTCACGATGTAGCCTAAGACCGCACCGGCAACGGGAGCACGAATGAGCATGAAGCACGAGCGGAGTGCCACTTTGGCGAAGCCGAAGCCCGCAGGGCGCGGCACAGGAGGTGCCGCGTGAACAAGTACAAACGGGAACAGAAATGCTCCTTCTGCGGCAAAGAGCCCCACGAGGTGGAGCAGCTCCTCGCGGGCCCCGAAGCCTTCATCTGCAACGAGTGCCTGGAGGCCGGCCAGCTGCAGCTGCGCATGAGCCGCCAGGGCAAGCCCCTGGGCAAGCACGAGGCCCGTCTCAGCCGCCCCAAGGAGATCAAGGCCTTCCTGGACGACTACGTCATCGGCCAGGAGGCCGCCAAGAAGCGCCTGAGCGTGGCCGTCTACAACCACTACAAGCGCATCCTCACCCCACGGAAGGCCCTGGGCGCCACGGAAGTCGAGCTTTCCAAGAGCAACATCCTGCTGCTGGGCCCCACGGGCACGGGCAAGACCCTGCTGGCCCAGACCCTGGCCCGGTTCCTGGACGTGCCCCTGGCCATGGCCGACGCCACCACGCTGACCGAGGCCGGCTACGTGGGCGAGGACGTGGAGAACATCCTCACCAAGCTGCTCCAGGCCGCCAACTACGACGTGGAGCGGGCCCAGCGCGGCATCGTCTTCATCGACGAGATCGACAAGGTGGGCCGCAAGAGCGAGAACCCGAGCATCACCCGCGACGTCTCCGGCGAGGGCGTGCAGCAGGCCCTGCTGAAGCTGGTGGAAGGCACCGTGGCCAACGTGCCGCCCCAGGGCGGCCGCAAGCACCCGCACCAGGAGTTCATCCAGCTGGACACCAGCAACATCCTGTTCATCTGCGGCGGCGCCTTCGTGGGCATCGACGACATCATCAAGCAGCGCATCCGCGCCAAGGCCGTGGGCTTCGGCTCCACGCCCTCCTCCAAGGACGACAAGGAGAACCTGCTGCGCCTGGTGGAGCCCGAGGACATCATCAAGTTCGGCCTCATCCCGGAGCTGGTGGGCCGCCTGCCGGTGGTGGCGGGCCTCACGCCCCTGGACCGCGAGGCCCTGGTGGCCATCCTCACCCAGCCCAAGAACGCCATCACCAAGCAGTTCGTGAAGCTCTTCGACATGGACGACGTGGACCTGAGCTTCGAGGAGGGCGCCATCGACGCCATCGCCGAACAGGCCCTCAGTCGCAAGCTGGGCGCCCGCGGCCTGCGCAGCCTGGTGGAGCAGATCCTCCTGGAGCCCATGTACGAGCTGCCCTCGGACAAGCGCACCACCCGTGAGACCCTGCGGATCACGCGGCAGAAGGTGGAAGAAGTGATGGGCCTCCCCTCCCAGCCGATCTCAGCCGCCGGCTAGGCCCATGGCCGTCCCCAAGACGCTCACCCTCCCCGCCATCCCCATCCGGGACATGGTGCTGTTCCCGGGGGGCGCGGGTGCCCTTCGTGGTGGGACGCTCGCCCTCGGTCCGCACGCTGGAATTGGCCATCAAGGCGGGTGATCACCTCCTGATGCTCACGCAGAAGGACGCCAAGGTGGAGACGCCGGGCCAGGATGACCTCTTCGCCATCGGCACCCTCGCCCTGGTGGAATCAGTCATCGCCCTGCCCAAGGACTACTACAAGGTGGGCGTGAAGGGCATCGCCCGGGTGAACCTGCGCCGCTACGACGACAGCGGCGAGGTCATCCAGGCCGAAGCCTACCTGCTGCCCGAGCCTGCGGCGGTCGTCAGCGGCTCCCTCCAGCCCTTCCACCAGGCCGTGGAGTTCTTCCTCGGCCGCAACTCCGACGCCTCGCGCCTGCTGAGCATGGACCAGATCCGCGAGCTGCCGCTGGGCAAGGCCATCGACACCGTGGCCGGCCTGGTGCCCGCCGAGGTGAAACAGAAGCAGGAGATCCTCGAGAAGGTGGACATCGAGCCCCGCCTTGAGGCCCTCATGCGGCTGCTGGAGCTGGACGCGGCCCGCTCGGAGGTGGACCGCACCCTGGAGGAGAAGACCCGCCAGCGGCTGGACCAGGACCACAAGCAGTACGTGCTGAACGAGAAGATGCGCGTCATCCAGCAGGAGCTGGGGAAGAAGGAAGAGAAGGACGAAGGCGCCCGCCTGAAGAACCAGATCGAGGCCGCCGGCATGAGCGTCGAGGCCAAGGCCAAGGCCCTGGAGGAGTTGGAGCGCCTGGAGGCCATGCCCCCCCAGAGCGCCGAGGCCACCGTCAGCCGCACCTACCTGGACTGGCTGCTGGCCCTGCCCTGGCAGGCCATGGCCGAGGAGCGGCTCGACCTCACCGAGGCCGAGCGCGTGCTGGATGAGGACCACTCGGGCCTCGACAAGATCAAGGCCCGCATCCTCGAGCACCTGGCCGTCATGGCGCGGCTGCGCAATGAGCCCGTGAAGGAGGGCGAGACCGGGGACCGCGCGCCGCTCCGTGGCCCCATCCTCTGCCTGGTGGGCCCGCCCGGTGTGGGCAAGACCTCCCTGGCCCGCAGCATCGCCCGGGCCCTGAACCGGCCCTTCGTGCGGCTGTCCCTGGGCGGCGTGCGGGACGAGGCCGAGATCCGCGGCCACCGCCGCACCTACATCGGCTCCATGCCCGGCCGCATCATCTCGCTGATGAAGAAGGCCAAGGTCCGCAACCCGCTCATGCTGCTGGACGAGATCGACAAGATGGCCTCGGATTTCCGCGGCGATCCGAGTTCAGCCCTGCTGGAAGTGCTGGATCCCGAGCAGAACGCCACCTTCCAGGACCACTACCTGGACCTGGGCTTCGACCTCAGCCAGGTGCTCTTCCTGGCCACGGCCAACGTGCGCCACCAGATCCCCGAACCCCTGGAGGACCGCCTGGAGGTGCTGGAGCTGTCCGGCTACACCACCAAGGAGAAGCTGGCCATCGCCGAGCAGCACCTGCTGCCCCGGGCCCTGGAAGGGCACGGCATGAAGAACATGGGCGTGCGCTTCGAGAAGGCCGCCCTGGAGAAGCTGGTGCAGGCCTACACCCGCGAGGCGGGCGTGCGGCAGTTCGAGCGGGAGATCGCCAACATCCTCCGCAAGCTGGCGCGGCACACGCTGCAGCCGGAGAAGGGGGAGGCCTTCGATCCCGTCATCACCGCCGAGCGGGTGCCGAAGCTGCTGGGGCCCGAGAAGATCCTGGAGCACCGCGCCGAGGACACGGCCCCGCCGGGGCTGGTGAACGGCCTGGCCTGGACGCCCACGGGCGGCGACCTGCTCACCATCGAGGCCGCCGTGCTGCCGGGCAAGGGCGTGCTCAAGCTCACCGGCAAGCTGGGCGAGGTGATGCAGGAGAGCGCCAACCTGGCGCTGAGCTATGTCCGTGCCCGGGCCGAGCGCCTGGGCCTCAAGCGCGACTTCCTCGACACGGTGGACCTGCACGTCCACGTGCCCGAGGGCGCCATTCCCAAGGACGGCCCCAGCGCCGGCATCACCCTGGCCACGGCCCTCATCTCGGTGCTGACGGGCATCCCCGCCCGGGCGGACCTGGCCATGACCGGGGAATTGACGCTGAGGGGCCGCGTGCTGCCCATCGGCGGCCTGAAGGAGAAGCTGCTGGCCGCCCACCGCCAGGGCCGCAAGGCCGTGCTGATCCCCAGCGAGAACGCCCGCCACCTGGAGGAGGTGCCCGCCGAGGTGCGTGAGCAGCTCAGCATCCACCTCGTCAGCCACATGGACGAGGTCATCCAGCTGGCCCTCACCCGCATGCCGGAGCCGCTGGGGCCGGAGGGGGGGGGCACAGGCGGTCCATCCGTCCCGGGAGAACCCGGCCACGCCCCAATAGCCCAGCTCTGGGCAGCAGTGATTCAGAACGGGAATCCCGTCATGCTGGGGAGCATCAACCCTGGAGTCGTATGCGAACCGCCGCCATGGCCCTGCTCCTGCTGTTCCCCTCCACCCAGGTTCTGGTCGGGCAGTCCAAGCCCGTCGTACCGATTTTCGATGCCTTCATCGAAGGCGGGATGAAGGATTGGCAGATCCCAGGGCTCTCCGTCGTCGTCGTCAAGGAGGGTGCGGTCCTGTACGAGAAGGGTTTTGGCGTCCGGGAACTCGGGAGCCCGGGAAGGTGGATGCCGACACCCTGTTCGGGATGATGTCCACCACGAAGGCCATGACGGCCCTGGCGGTTGGCATGCTGGTCGACGAGAACAAGGTCGCCTGGGACGACCCCGTCAGCAAGCACCTTCCCAGGCTCCGGCTTCCCAACGCCTACCTGACCGAGCACGTGACCATCCGCGACCTCCTCCGGCATACGGCGGGCCTTCAGAACGCGGACCTGCTCTGGGACCGGGAGGACCTCGACACCCAGGCCATCCTCGCCCGCCTGGATCGAATCCCCACCACCGCCGGCCTTCGATCGGATTTCGTCTATCACAACGTCCTGTATCAGGTGGCCGGGGAGGTGGTGGCTGCGGCCTCGGGAATGAGTTGGGACCGCTTCATCACCATCCGCATCCTCAAGCCCCTTGGGATGACGCGAAGCCATGCGACCTTGCAGGAGGTCCTGGACCGTAAGGATGGGAATGTCTCTGTGGCCCACGTGGACGTGGACAGGCAGTTATGGGCCATCGCGGAGAACCCGGTGGATCGGGTTCCAGCCGCCGGTGCGGCCTGGAGCACGGCGCATGACGCCGGGAAGTGGCTGGCCTTCCTGCTGGCTGGTGGCGTGGTGGACGGCCGCCGACTGATCAGCGAACAGTCATTCCGGGAACTCTTCCTGCCCCAGGTGACCGTGCCTCGTAGCCAATGGGCCTATCCAACGCTCGGCCTGACGGGCGCCCACTGGACGACCTACGGGCTGGGGTGGTTCCAACAGGATTACCGCGGCCAGTTCGTGGCCATGCACACAGGCAGCATGGACGGCCGAACAGCGATGGTCGGCCTGATCCCCGACGCCAAGGCGGGCGTCTTCATCTTCGGGAATCTGGATCACGCAGAGTTCCGGCATGCCCTGCTCTGGAAGGCGCTGGACCTCTGCATGGGTGCCCCGGATCGGGACTGGAACCGGGCCTGCCTTGAACTGTATGGGGGTCTGAAGGCCAAGGCCGCCTTGGCCCAACAGGAGGCGGACCAGGCCCGGGTTCCGGGGACGCGGTCGTCCCATCCCTTGGCTGCCTATGCGGGAACCTATGTGCATGCCACCTGGGGTGACCTCATCGTGAGCCTGGAGGGGGATCGCCTGTTGCTCCGCCTGGGGCCATCCCAGAGGAACAGGGGCATCCTGGAGCACTGGCACTTCGATACCTTCCGGACCAGATTCGGGGATGGTCGAGGGGGGTGGTCCAAGGTGGGATTCACCCTTGCCTTGGATGGGTCCGTGGGGGCAGCCGTGCTCGACGACCCCACGCTGACGTTCACCCGAGTGGCTGAGCCTCCGAAGCCAAAACCCTGAACCCGGCTTCATCCCGCAAAGCCGCCTGCTACCCTAACCCCATGCGCTTTCTCTCGAGCCACGTCATCCACTTCCTGGTCATGGGCCTGGGCATCGCCCTCGTGCTGGGGCTGCTGCACCCCACCACGCGACCGGAGCGGACGCGGGCATCGATCCTGAAGCACGTGGCCGGGCTCATCGGCATCGGTCTGGCCCTGGCCTGGATCATGTACCTCCTGCCCCGGCACCCGGTGCGGTTCTAGGGGGACGCCGTGGTCGAGAAGGTCCTGGGCCTCTGGGCCACCCTCGAAGCGGGTTGGCGGCGGCTCTGGCGGCTCTCGATGGACCTGTGGAACGAGGTCGCCCGGACCATGCCCATCGTCGGGCGGGTGGGGAACTTCACCGCCGAAGTGCTCGGCAAGTACCACAAGGACGACTGCCTGAGCTACGCCGCTGGGCTCAGCTTCTGGCTCATCGTCAGCCTGGTGCCCCTGTCCACGCTGCTGTTCAAGCTGCTGGGGGCGATCCTGGGCAGCCGCGCCTACGGGCCCGCCACCATGAAGACCCTGCAGGAGATCGTGCCCTTCCTGCCCAAGGAGTTCGTCTACGATGCCGTGGCCAACAGCCAGAAGATCGGCGGCATGGGGCTCTCCTGGATCGTGCTGCTCTTCGGCAGCTACTGGGGCATCAGCCAGCTGGACACCAGCCTGGCCCACGTGTTCGGCCTGCGCATCAAGAAGCACCGCCAGACCCGCAAGAACCACCTTCTGCGCCAGGTGATCTTCCTGGTGGGCGGCCTGCTGGCCACGGTCCTCTTCCTGGCGGTGCTGCTGGGCGGCACCCTGCGCCAGATCTTCCCCGCCCGGCAGACGGACTTCCTGCCCTACCTCGGGCCGCTGATCGGTCTGGTGGTGATGACGCTGGTGTTGCAGCTCCTCCCCCGCCTGCACGTGAAGTTCCGCCACGCCTTCCTGGGCGCGGGCATCTCCACCGCCCTGTGGTGGCTGGCCAAGTGGGGCTTCGGCGTCTACCTGCGGCACACCATGACCTGGGGCATCATGTACGGCTCCCTGCTGGGCATCGTGGCGGGCCTCACCTTCCTCTACTACAGCTGCGCCATCCTCCTCCTGGGCGCCGAGATCACCGCCGCCTTCTACCGCCACGAGACCGGCGCCACCACCGTGCCGTCCTGGTTGCGGATGAAGGCGGGAGAGCCCCAGAAACCCTAGGCTTTGCGCGCGCAGAGAAGGCAAGGTGAACGGAAAACCGCACGGGGAATTCAGCTCCGCGATCTCTCCGTCTCCGCGTGAACTTTCTTTTCTCTCTTTCACGCGGAGGTGCGGAGGGCACGGAGAAAAGGGAGACATGGTGAGGTGGAATCGCGGCTCGCGATCAGCATGGGGCCTTCGAACTTTCTATCCACCCCACTTCAGAACGATGAAAATTTGAACCACCAATGCACATCGATAAAAGACTGATCTTGATCGGTGTTTATCTGTGTTCATCGGTGGTTCAAATGGCTTTTTTCTCGGTGGCGATGAGTTTCACTCGTCGTCGCGCCCGCGCTGACTGGCGGGGATGGCGTAGCCGTCGGCCTTGTACTCGTTGATCTTGTTCCGCACGGTGCGCAGGGCGATGTCGAGCTGTTCGGCGCAGTGGGTGCGGTTGCCTTTGAGGGCGCTGAGGGTGGAGAGCAGCCAGAAGCGCTCGAGCTCGGGCAGGCTCAGGCCCAGGGGCAGCACCACGGGGGTGCCCATGGGCACGCCCACCAGGGGCTTGAGGGGATCGGCCACCACGGCCCCGGCGGGGGCGGCCACGTCGCGACGGGCGGCGGCGGGCGCCACGGGGGGCGTCCAGGCTTCGAGCAGGGGGCTTTCCGGCGGATCCTCGGGCAGTCCCTCGAAGGCGTCACTGGGCAGCAGCCAGCGCAGGTCCTGCTGGCTGAGGCGGCGGCCCTGGCTCAGCACCACGCAGCGCTGGATGACGTTCTCCAGCTCGCGGATGTTGCCGGCCCAGGGATGGCGGGCCAGGGCGGCGAAGAAGCTGGGCACCAGCTCCGGCACGGGGCGGTCGTTCTCGCGGGCATAGCGCTCGGCGAAGTGCGCGGCCAGCAGGCTCAGGTCGCCCGGCCGGTCGCGCAGGGGCGGCAGGTCGAGCGGGATGACGTTCAGCCGGTAGTAGAGATCCTCGCGGAAGCGCCCGGCCTTCACCTCGGCCTGGAGGTCGCGGTTGGTGAGGGCGATGAGGCGCACGTCCACAGCGATGGGCCGGGTGCCGCCCAGGCGGTCCACCGTGCGTTCCTGCAGCACGCGGAGCAGCTTGCCCTGGAGACCCAGGGGCAGCTCGCCCACCTCGTCCAGCACCAGGGTGCCGCCGTCGGCCTGCTCGAACCGGCCCTGCTTCATGCTGGTGGCGCCGGTGAAGGCGCCCTTCTCGTAGCCGAACAGCTCGGACTCCAGCAGGTTCTCGGGGATGGCGGCGCAGTTGATGGCCACGAAGGCGCCACCGCGGCGGGGGCTGGAGCCGTGGATGAGCTTGGCCAGCAACTCCTTGCCGGTGCCGCTCTCGGCCTGGATGAGGATGGTGGCGCGGCTGTCGGCGGCGCGGCGGGCCAGGGCCAGGGTCTCGCCCAGGGCCGGGTCCTGCGTGAGGATCACGGGGGCCTCGGCGGCCTCCTCGGCCTTGAGGTGGCCCTCGGACTTCAACGCCTTGTGCAGGGCGCCGGTGAGCTCCTCGGGGCTGAAGGGCTTGGAGAGGAAGTCGAAGGCGCCAAGGCGCATGGCCTCGCGGGCGGATTCCAGGCTGCCGAAGGCGGTGATGAGCAGCACGGGCAGGCCGGGATCCACCGCCTTCAGGCGGGCCGTCAGTTGCAGGCCGTCCATGCCGGGCATGCGCAGGTCGGTGACCACGGCGTCGAAGGCGCCGGGCCGAACCATGCGCAGGGCCTCTTCGCCGCCGCGGGCCTGCTCGGCAAAGAAGCCGGCTCGCTTGAGGCTCATGGCCATGCCATCCCGCATCCCGGGATCGTCGTCCACCACCAGCACCCGAAGGGGAGTCGCCATAGCTGAGCATCCATGCGGCCAGGGCGGCCGCTACTCCGTTATCGGATCTCGGGATCGGGACTGGAGTTTTGAGTGGGGCGGCGCTTCTGGACCCGGCGGGGCAGATCGCCGAGGCCTTCGTCCCCGCGCACGGGGTCCCCGTGGCGGCGGATGAGCAGGTAGAGCTGGCGGCGGCTCACGCCCAGGCGCCGGGCGGCCTCCACCCGGTTGCCGTAGGCCCGCCGCAGGGCCTGGTGCAGGAGGTAGCGCTCGAGCGCGTGCAGGTTGGTGGCCAGATCCTCGGCCTCGAAGCGGGGCGGACCGGCCGGTTCGGAGGTGGGGGACTGCCCCAGCAGCTTCCAGCGCAGCAGGCGGTTCCGCAGCTCCCGCAGGTTGCCTGGGCAGGGCAGGGCGCCCAGGCTGGCGGGGAGGTCCCCTTCAAGGCCCTCTTCTGCCGCCAGGGCCGCCAGCAGGGCCGGGATCGCCTCTGGATGCTCGTCCAGGCCCGGCAGGCGCAGCTCCAGGCAGGGCAGATGGCCCGGGGCCGAGCGGGCCGCCACCACGCCCCGGGGCTCGCCCGCGAGCCACTCGGCCAGCGCTGCCTCGGAAGTGGCCTCGTGCATCGGCACGCCGCGGCGGGCGGCCAGCTCCGCCGCCAGCGTGGAGACACCGGAGCCCACGGGGCCATGGATCCACAGGGCCTCGGGACGGGCGATCAGCTCCTCCAGGTGGGCGCCCCACTGGGCGAAGCCCGGAAGGAGGGCGAGGGGGAGCATGGCGCGCCTACTTCCCCGGGAACACGTGGAAGAGCACCGCGAACACGTGGCAGGCGCTGCCGGCCACCACGAAGAGGTGCCAGATGGCGTGGTGGAAGCGCAGCCGCTCCAGGCTGTAGATGGCCGCGCCTGCGCTGTAGAAGAAGCCGCCGCCGAAGAGCCAGTACAGACCGTGGGTCGACAGCGACTTCCCCAGGGGCACGGCGGCGATGACGATGAGCCAGCCCATCAGCAGGTAGATGCCCGTCGAGATCCAGCCCATGCGCTTGGCGAAGGCCGGGTCCATGTCCGTGTCGCTGGGCACGGCATGGAGGTGGTCCACCGCGGGTGGCCGGAAGATCTGCTTGGCCAGCCGCGCGTAGAACACGGCCTTGAACACGATGCCCACCACCGCCAGGCCCCAGATCAGGCCGAAGAGGGTCCAGCCCCAGCCGGGTCGCGTCCGCCCCAGCGCCGACAGGCAGAAGGGCGTATAGGTCCCGGCGATGAGGATGAAGATGGCGGAGTGGTCGAAGACCTTGAAGACCAGCTTCACCCGCGGCCCGCGGAAGGCGTGGTACAGCGTGGACATGAGGTAGAGCAGGATCAGGCTGGAGCCGAAGATCGAGGCGCCCACCACGTCCCGCGCCGTGCCGTGGATGGCGGCGGTGACCACCATCAGGACCAGGGCGGCGATGGACAGGGCCAGGCCGAATCCGTGGGTGAGGCTGTTGGCCAGTTCCTCGCCACGCGTCTGGGAGGTGGATTCAGGGAAAGAAGCCGTGCGGGACATGCCTTCGAGGATGACAGACTCTAGAGATCCATTCCCCATGGAGGTTCCATGCGTGTCCCTCTGTGTCTGGCCCTCTTCCTCACGCTGGCGGCCCCGGCGCAGGGCCTGCGGGGCCTGGTCGTTAGCCAGGAGCAGCTGGCCTCGGAGGCTGGCGCCCAGGTGCTGCGGGAGGGCGGCACGGCCGTGGACGCCGCCGTGGCCACGGCCTTCGCCCTGGCGGTGGTGCATCCCGCCGCGGGCAACCTGGGCGGGGGCGGTTTCCTGCTGTCGCGGCCTGCTTCGGGTCAGGCCGCCTTCCTCGATTTCCGGGAGGCGGCCCCAGCGACCGCACATCCGCGCATGTGGCTGAGGGAGGACGGCACCTACGACGAGGCGCGGCACCACGAAAGCCTGGCCGCCGTGGGCGTTCCGGGCACCGTGGCCGGCCTGCGCGCGGCCTGGAGACGGGAGGGGCGCCTGTCCTGGGCACGCCTGCTGCGGCCTGCCATCCGGCTCGCCCGCGAGGGTTTCGTCCTCACGGAGAATCAGGCGGCGAGCCTGGAGAAGCAGCTGCCCGAGTTCCGGAAGCATCCGCCCACCCTGGCCCAGTTCAGCCGCAGGGGCGAGGCGCTGAGGGCCGGGGACCGGCTGGTGCAGGGCGACCTGGCCCGCACGCTGGAGCGCCTGGCGAAGGACTGGAGGGACTTCTACCGCGGCGCCACGGCCCGGCTCGTCGTGCGCGACATGCGGGCCAACGGGGGCCTGCTCACGGCCGCCGACCTGCGCGCCTACCGGCCACAGTGGGGCAAGCCCCTGCGCGGCACCTACCGCGGCGTGGAGGTGCTGGCCGCGCCGCCCCCCAGCTCCGGCGGCCAGGTGCTGATCGAGGCCCTGAACGTGCTCGAGGGCTACGACCTGAAGGCCGCGGGGCCGGCTTCGGCGACGAGCGTCCACTTGGCCTCTGAAGCGCTCCGCCGGGCCTTCGCGGACCGGGCGCAGTTCCTGGGCGATCCCGCCTTCAACGGGGACCTCCCGCTGGCCCGCCTGCTGTCGAAGGGGCATGCCGCGTCGCTGCGGGCGACGATCCGCCTGGATCGAGCGTCCACATCCGCGCCGGACCGCTTCACCTGGCCCGCGGACCGCCCCGACACCACTCACCTCTCGGTGCTGGACCGGATGGGCAATGCCGTGAGCCTCACCTACACGCTGGAGGACAGCTACGGCCTCAAGCGTGTCGTGCCCGGCGCGGGCTTCCTGCTGAACAACGAGCTGGGCGACTTCAACGCCGGGCCGGGTCTGACCGATGCCACGGGCCTCATCGGCACCACGCCGAACCTGGCCCAGCCGGGCAAGCGGCCCCTGTCGAGCATGTGTCCCGTCATTCTCGCGCAAGGCGGGAACGTGCTGCTGGTGAGCGGCAGCCCGGGCGGGCGCACCATCCCCAGCACGGTGCTGAACACCGTACTGAACGTGGTGGATTTCCGCATGGACGCCCGCTCTGCCGTGGACGCGCCCCGCTTCCACCACCAGTGGCTGCCAGATCGCATCCAGGTGGAGGCGGACCTGCCCGCCGCCACCCAGGCCGCGCTGAAGGCCCTGGGCCACACGCTCAAGGAGGTCAAGAAGCAGGGCTGCGCCCAGGTGATCCTGGTACGCGACGGCCACCCTGAAGGCGCCGCCGACACCCGGCGGTGGCCGGACAGCGCCGTGGCCGTGGAGTGAGGCAAGGGGCTGTTTTCAGAACAGACCCTAGCTAGGCGGCGACGCCCTTTGATTTGAGGAAGGCGCCCAGGGCCTTGTCCTCGCCCTGGATGTGCTTCGTGAGCCAGTCCTCGAGGAAGCTGAAGACCGCGGAGGTCAGCAGGATCTTCCCGCTCTGGTAGTTCGCGATGAGCGTTCCGACCTCCTTCACCAGGTCGGCGTGGATGGCGCAGTGCCGCTGGGTCTCGGGGTAGCGGTGCGCGATCATCAGGCGCTCCTCGCCCGCGAAGTGCGCCACCGTGTAGTCCTTCAGGAAGAGCAGGGTCTTCTCGATCTCATCCTTGCCCTTGCCCTGCTTCATGGCCAGGTGCAGGTTGTTGAGGGCGTCCACCAGGGACCGGTGTTCGGCGTCGATCTTCGCGTGGCCCACTTCCAGGGTCGGGCGCCAGTCCATGTAGGCCATCTCTCCACTCCATTCAGATCGAGCCCACACCAGCGGGGCCTCTCTCCAAGGGTTCGGTCTGAGGGTCCGGGTCGCTTCAGTCCTGGCGACGACCTTGTGATTGTCGTCATAAAAGCATTGAATTCATCGTTTATGAATACGGCGGTCACCCTGACGAGATTTTCCAGGAGGCTCCCTTCAGTTCTGCGCATCCTTCGCGGGCTTCACGTGCTTGTCGAACCAGCGGAGCATCTCCCAGAGGGTGTGTTCGATGGATTCCCGGGCGATGTAGCCGTGCGATTCCAAGGGCAGCGTGACGTAGCGGGCCGTCTGGCCGTTGCCCTTCAGGGCCGCGTAGAGGCGCTCGCTCTGCATGGGGAAGGTGCCCGAGTTGTTGTCGGCCTCGCCGTGGATGAGCAGGATGGGCGCATTGAAGTGGTGGGCGGACATGAAGGGGGACACCTTCAGATACATGTCGGGCGCCTCCCAGAGGGTGCGCCGCTCGCTCTGGAAGCCGAAGGGCGTGAGCGTGCGGTTGTAGGCGCCGCTGCGGGCGATGCCCGCCCGGAACAGGTTGGAATGGGCCAGCAGGTTCGCGGTCATGAAGGCGCCGTAGCTGTGCCCGCCCACGCCCACGCGCTTCGGATCGATGACGCCCAGCTCGTCGGCCTTGTCGATGGCGGCCTTGGCGCTGGCCACGACCTGGTCGAGGAAGGTGTCGTTCACGGTCTTGGGGTCGCCCACCACGGGCATGGTGGCGTTGTCGAGCACCACGTAGCCCGACAGCAGGAAGAACAGGTGGGACATGCCGCCGAGGGTGGTGAAGCGGTTCGCGGAGCCGCTGACCTGGCCCGCGGTGGCGGCGTCCGTGAACTCCATGGGATAGGCCCAGACCACCGCGGGGCGCCGCTCCCCAGGCTTATAGTCCGGCGGCAGTACATGGTGAAGCTCAGCGCCACGCCATCGGGCCGCGTGTACTTCACCAGCTTCTTCTGGATTTTCCGCAGCTGGGGCAGGGGATCCTGGAAGGAGGTCAGAGCCTTGGCTTCGGTTCCATGCAGCACATAGTTGGGCGCCTCGACGGGGCTCTCGCGGCGGGTGATGAAGCGGCCGTCCGGCAGCATGGCCGTGGGGGCCTCGAAGCGGCCCTCGCCGCAGCGGAAGCGGCGCTCGCTCTTGAGCGTCGCGGGATCGAAGCGGTCCAGGAAGGGCCGGTCACCCTCGGGCGTGGCGCCCGGGCCCACCAGGAACAGCTTCCCGTCCAGCTGGCGCAGGGCCGTGTGGCCGTTGGGGAGCAGCCTCGCCTGGAAGCTGCCGGGTTCGCGGTAACGGTCGTTGCTGCTGAGATCGAAGGCGAGGCGCGCCTCGCCGGGTTTGGCGGGATCCAGCAGCCAGGTGCGCACCCAGCGACGGTCGCGATCATATTCACGAGCCACGGCGAGGCGCCCGTCCTCCGCCCACTCGAGGCCCACCAGGCGCGCCTTGAGCCGCAGCAGCTCCGTGGGCGCGGCCTGGAAGGGGGCCGCCTGCATGAGGAGGCGGTCGCGGAACTCCGCCTTGCGCTTGGGATCGCCGCCGTCGAGGGCCTCGGTCCAGGCCAGGGTGGCGGGCTCCGTGGGCCGCCAGTGCAGGCGGCGGGGACCGGTGCGCACGCCTTCGAGGGGGATCCCCTCGGCCAGGGGCTGGTCGGCCGCGAGATGCACCAGGGCCCCCGTGCGATCCCAGACTTCTTCGCGCACGGGGAACTGCTGGCTGGGCACCAGGAAGGAGAAGGGCCGCTGCAGCCGGGAGACCAGGACGAGGCGGCCGTCCGGGGAGGGCTGCACGCTGGCGTAGAGGCCTGGCTTGCCGAGGGGCTTGTGGGCGCCCGTGGCGGGGTTGACGCGCACCAGCTGGGACTGCCCCAGGAACTCGAAGCGGACCTCGTCCTGGGCGTTCTGGAGCAGGTCCTGGTAGGTGGGGGCCGGGGCGGCCTTGCCCTCGTTCTCCTGGATGCGGGGGCCCTGGGGCGCCTCGGGGGCGCTGGGCTCCGGCCCCTGGCCCGCGGGCACGGCCTTGCAGAGCAGGCTGCCGTCGCCCATCCAGGCGAGCGGGCTGCCGAGTACCGCGTTCAGCTGCAGCCCCTCGATGCGGCGCAGCTTCCCGGTGGTGGCCTCGCCGAGCCAAACCTCCGTGGCCCGGGCCGAGGCGCCGGTCAGGGCGAAGCGGGTGCCGTCGGGCGACCAGCGCGGCTGGCCTAGGCTCACGCCCGCGGGCAGGGCGACGGCTAGCGCGGGGCCATCGAGCCGCTGCAGGGCGAGGGTCTTCAGGCGCGGCGGCGCGTGGGGGCCGCGGGTGCGCGGGTTGAACCGGTGCCCGGCCAGCCGCGCCATGGGCTGGGCCAGATCCTTGATGGCGGGGTGGCGGTCGTACTCCGCCAGCAGGAAGCGGTCGCCCTTGGGGCTGAGGATCAGCGAGGGCGTGCCGGGGGCGTCCAGCGCGGCCTGGATGGCCTTGGGCGCCTTCTGGTAGGGCGCGGGCTGGGCCAGCAGGGCAAGGCCGAGAAAGGGCGCGAGGACACGCAGCATGGGGACTCCCGGGGGATCTCCCATGTTGCCACGGATCACGAGGTATGGAGGCGGATACGACGAAGCCCCCTCGCGGGGGCCTCATCGCTGGATCGGGAAGGACTACTGCTCGCGTTCGGCCTTGTTGAAGGCATCCGCGAGGGTGGCCTTCTTGAACTCGGGCTGGCGGGCCTTGGCGGCTTCGAAATCGCCACGCTCCATGTCCTGCTCCAGCTGCTTGACGGAGAGGCCGATGCGGCGCTCGGTGGGATCGAGCTTCACGATCTTCATGGTGAGCTCCTGGCCGGCGGCGAACTCCTTCTGGATGTCCTCCACCCGCTTGCGGCTCAGCTCGGAGACGTGCACCAGACCCTCGATGCCATCGCCGAGGTCGACGAAGGCGCCGAAATCGGTCAGGCGGGCGATCTTGCCGGTGATGACGGTGCCGACGTTGTGGTTCTCGAAGAAGATCTCCCAGACGTTGGGCTCCATCTGCTTCACGCCGAGGCTCATGCGCTGGGCCAGGGGATCCAGGTTGAGGACCTTGGCGGTGACTTCGTCGCCCTTCTTCACGATCTCGCCGGGGTGCTTGATCTTCTTGGTCCAGCTGAAGTCGGACACGTGGATCAGGCCGTCGATGCCCTCTTCCAGCTCGATGAAGGCGCCGAACTCCGTGATGTTGCGCACGGTGCCCGTGACGATCATGCCGGGCTGGTACTTCTCGGCGATGGCCATCCAGGGGTTCGGGGTGATCTGCTTCATGCCGAGGCTGATGCGGCGGTTCTCGGAATCCACCTGCAGGATGATGGCTTCCACCTGGTCGCCCAGGTTGACCATGCCCTTGGCGGACTTGACCTTCTTGGTCCAGCTCATCTCGGAGACGTGGACGAGGCCCTCGATGCCGGGCTCGAGCTCCACGAATGCGCCGTAGTCGGTGATCGATACGACCTTGCCCTTGACGGTGGCCTGGATGGGGTAGCGCTCCTCGACGGAGAGCCAGGGATCCGGGAACTTCTGCTTGTAGCCGAGGCTGACGCGCTCGGTGTCCTTGTCGTACTTGAGCACGGCCACTTCGACCTTGTCGCCCACCTGGAACATCTCGCTGGGGTGGTTGAGCCGGCCCCAGGACATGTCGGTGATGTGCAGCAGGCCGTCCACACCGCCGAGGTCGACGAAGGCGCCGTACTCGGTGATGTTCTTGATGGCGCCCTCGACCAGCTTGCCTTCCTCGAGGCCCGCCAGGGTCTCTTCCTTCAGGCTCGCGTTGATGGTCTCGAGGAACAGCTTGCGGGACAGCACGATGTTGCCCCGGCGGCGGTTGACCTTGATGACCTTCATGTCGAAGGACTTGCCGAGGTAGGGGTCCAGGTTGCGGACAGGCTTCATGTCCACCTGACTGCCGGGCAGGAAGGCGCGGATGCCGATGTCGACCGCCAGACCGCCCTTGACCTTCTCGAGCACGGTGCCGTGCACGGTCATGTTGGAGCGGAAGGCCTTCTCGACCTCGTCCCAGATCTTCATCTTCTCGGCGCGCTCGCGGCTGAGGCGCACGTTGCCGTTGGCATCCTCGAGCATCTCGAGCAGCACTTCGACCACGTCGCCCACCTGGACGCCCTGGGTGCCGTCGGGATTGTTGAACTCGTCGAGGTTGACGGTGCCCGAGCCCTTGTAGCCGATGTCGATGATGACGTCCTTGCCGCGGATCTCCACGACGACGCCACGCACCACCTCTTCCTCGCGGAGGCCCCGGGTCTCGCCCTGCAGCGCGGCCATGAACTCCTGGCCATCGTCGGTGCCGTCCTCGATATACCCCGAGTCGAGCACGGTGATCCGGCCCATCTGCTTGGAGCCTAGGCCCTTGATGATTGCTTCTAACTTGGACATGAAGTCCACCTCTTTGGTTAGCCCCCGCGCTCTGGCGGTGGGCTGGAATCCCGGCACGCGAAGTCCGGCAGAACGCCTAGGTTATCCAGGAATTCCTTGAGGGGCCAGGGAAAAGGCTGGACTCAATGGTTGGAAAAATAAAGAGGCCGCGCCCGCCCTCCGATGGATCAGGCAACCCAGCATCCCCATCCCATAAGGAGGCTCCATGGCCAGACCCATCCTGGCACTACCATCACTTGCGGTCTGCCTTCTGGCGGCCACCGCCCAGGCCCAGTCGACGCCGGCCTTCAAGTTCAGCGGGTTCGGCACCCTCGCGGGCACCACCTCAAGCGAGAAGCAGGCGGACTTCACCTCCGGCTACGCCCAGCCCAATGGCCCGGGGTTCACCCGGAGCACGGACTTCGGCGTGGACTCCCGCCTGGGCCTCCAGGTGGACCTGAATTTCGGTGAGTCCTTCTCCGCGGTGGTCCAGGCCATCTCCGAGCACCGCTACGACAACACCTACACGCCCTACCTCAACATGGCCCACCTGAAATTCAAGGCGGCTTCGGGCCTGTCCTTCCGGGCCGGCCGAATGCCCTTCTCGGCCTACCTGATCTCGGACTACAAGAAGGTCGGCTACGCCATGCCCTGGGTGCGTCCCCCGGTCGAGGTCTACCAGTTCAACCCGTGCACCTTCGTGGACGGCGTCGACCTGGTGTGGCAGGCCACGGCGGGCGACGTGGCCTTCTCCGGTCAGGTCATCGGCGGTTCCACGGACGCGAACCTCCCGGCAACGACGGGGACCTCCAAGTTCAAGGGCAAGAGCCTGGGCGCGGCGAGCCTTTCGGCCACCGTCGGTTCCGCCACTTTCCGGGCCTTCTTCTTGCAGATGAAGTCCACCGTCGACAATACCTACCTGGATTCGGCGACAGGCCCCTACGCGCTCCTGCGGGCGCCGCTGGTCCCCTATCCCCTGGATCCCTCGATCCTGGTGCCCAACCCCTACTACAACCCCTCCCTGGCGGACCAGTTCCAGATCAAGAGCGACAAGACCACCTACCTGAGCGTGGGCTTCAACTACGACCCGGGCGACTGGTTCGTCATGGCCGAAGCGGCCCGGAACGCGGGCGATGAGAACCAGCTGCTGCACGCCACCGGTTTCTACATCACGGGCGGCTACCGCTTCGGGGCCTGGACGCCCTATCTGACCTTCGCCTCGAAGAAGACCGACTCGGCCACCACCAACGCCAATCCCATCATCGCGGCCATCCTGGCCGGCGGCCAGCAGGCGCAGTCCAGCACCTCGGCGGGCGTCCGCTGGGACTTCATGAAGAACTTCGCAGTGAAGGCCCAGTTCGACCAGGTCAAGAACGCCACGGACTCCCCGGGGGCCCTCATCAACGAGCAGGCGGCCTTCAAGCGCGGGGAGAGCTACAACCTCGTGACGCTCGCGCTCGATTTCGTGTTCTAGGGAGGGTCGCATGAACCTTGTCGTCACCACCCTCGCAGCCCTTTGCCTGGCACTCCCGGCCAGCGCGCAGGTCGTCATCGTCTCCGCGAAGAATCCCATCACCAAGCTGACCAAGGAGCAGACCGCCCAGATCTTCCTGGGCCAGGCCCGGAGCTTCATCACGGGAGGGCAGGCCGAGGCCTTGGACCTGGGAGAGGATGCCCCGCTCCGCAAGGCCTTCTACCTGGCCATCGCGAACAAGGGGCCGGCCCAGATGAAGGCCCACTGGTCGAAGCTGGAGTTCTCCGGCGCCGCCCGGGCCCCCAAGGCGCTGCCAACCAGCGCCGAGGTCGTCAAGCAGGTCGCGGAGAACCCGAAGTTCATCGGCTATGTGGATGCCAGCGCCGTCACGCCCGGCGTCAAGGTCGTCCTGACGCTCTAGCTTCCAAGGCGCAGTGGAAGCACGCGAGGCGGGCCCGGGTGGCCCGCCTCGTATTGCCTGGAGCGGGGCACAATGAAGCCATGTGCCTGATTGCCTTTCACTGGGATCCCTCCGGCGAGACGCCCCTGGTCCTGGCCGCCAACCGTGATGAGTTCTACGAGCGCCCCACGGCCCCCATGGCCTGGTGGGAGGGCGGGCGCATCCTGGCGGGTCGGGACCTCCAGGCAGGAGGTACCTGGCTTGGGGTGGGTCCTGGAGGCCGCTTCGCCGCCCTCACCAACCACCGGGATCCCTCGAGGACCCGGCCCGGCCGCGCCACCCGGGGCCTGCTCCCGGTGCGGTTCCTGGAGGTGGCCCACGCCGCCGGGGCCTTCCTGGAGGAGCTCCGCCCGGTGGCGGGGCGCTACAACCCCTTCAACCTGCTGGTCCACGACGGTCGGGACCTGCTCGGTTTTGAAAGCCGCCACGACCGGGTGGTCTCCTTCACGCCCGGCATCCACGCCCTTTCCAACGGGGACTTCGACGAGCCCTGGCCCAAGGTCGAGCGGCTCAAGGCGGGGCTGATCGACGCTGAAGGGGATGACGAGGCCCTCCTGGCCCTGCTGCGGGAGGCCGAGCCCTTCCCGGACCAGCGCCTGCCCAGGACCGGCGTGACGCTGGCGTGGGAGCGGGTCCTCTCGCCGGCCTTCATCCACACACCCACCTACGGCACCCGCGCCTCGACGATCCTGCGCCTGGGCCGGGAGGCGGTCTCCGTGGTCGAACAACGATTCTCTCCGGAGGGGCCCGAGGGGCGCTCCGAGTTCCGGTTCCAGCGTGGCTAGACCGAGATCACCACGATCTCCGGATCCACTTCCTTCTGCAGCATGCCCTCGATGGCCACCAGCGTGCCGGTGAGGCTGGCGGGGCAGCTGCCGCAGGCGCCCACATAGCGGATCATGACCTGCTTCTCGTGGCGGCCGATCAGCTCGAGGCCACCGCCGTCCGCGGCCAGGGCCGGCAGGATGGCGCTCTCCAGCACCATGCGGATGTCGCGCAGCATGGGGTCGTTCTCGTCTTCGATCTTCGAAAAAACCTTCGCCGGGGCGGGGGTGCCCGTGCCGCCGCCCGCGCCCGCGGCGGCGCGGATGGGCGCGGCCAGCAGGGGCAGCATCTCGGGCCAGCCCTTGTCGTCGGTCTTGGTGACCGTGAGGAACTTGTCCTGCATGAACACCGAGGTGACGTTGCCCACGGCGAAGAGGTTCTTCGCCAGCTCATCGTGCTCGGCCGTCTCCACGCTGGGGAAGGACTTGGGAAAGCCCACGGCCACGGCTTCCTTCAGCACGAACTTCACGGCGTTGGGGTTGGGGGTGTATTCGATCTCGGCGATTTTCGGCATTTTCAAAAGCCTTTTTTCTCCACAGATTTCACAGATTCACACAGATCTTTTTAATCTGTGAAATCTGTGAAATCTGTGGAATCTGTGGATGATTATTCATTCTGTGGAAGCCTCTTCTTCGCCCTTGAGCGCGGCGTGGAGGGTGGCCCAGGGGAGGACGGCGCACTTCACGCGGCTGGGCAGGTCCTTGACGCCGCTGAAGAGGGTGAGCTTGCCGAGCAGGGGGGTTCCGGCGCCGGGCTCCAGCTCGCCGCGCACCATGCCGCGGAACTGCTCGGCCATGGCCTCGGCCTCGGCCACGGGCCTGCCTTTCACGGCGCCGGTCATGAGGCTGGCGCTGGCGACATCGATGGCGCAGCCGCTGCCCGTGAACTTGATGTCCTGCACCAGGCCGTTCTCGATGATCAGCGACAGCTCCAGCTGGTCGCCGCAGAGGGGGTTGTGGCCCTCCGCATGGTGGGTGCAGGCCTCCAGCTTCCCGAAGTTCCGGGGCTTCTTGTTGTGCTCCAGGATGACCTGCTGGTACAGCTCGCGGGGGTCGCTCATCGTCACTTTCCATGGCCAGAAATAGATTCACCACGAAGACAGGAAGACCACGAAGAAAAGAATGCTCTTCCTTCGTGGTCTTGATGGTCTTCCTGGTTCATTTTTTTCATTTGAACAGCTCTATGGCTTTCAAGACTGCGGAGACCAGGACATCCACTTCCTCGCGGGTGTTGAAGTAGGCGAAGGAGGCGCGGGTTGTGGCGGGGACGTTGAAGCGGGTCATGACGGGCTGGGCGCAGTGGTGGCCGGCCCGCACCACGACGCCCTCGCCATCCAGCAGGCTGCCCAGGTCGTGGGGGTGGATGCCCTCCACCACGAAGGAGATGACGCTGGCCTTGTCCCTGGCCGTGCCCAGGATGCGCAGGCCCGGGATGGCCGAGAGCCGCTCCGTGGCGTAGGTCAGCAGCTCGTGCTCGTGGGCCGCGATGCGGTCGAGTCCGAGAGCGTTGAGGTAGTCGATGGCCGCGCCCAGGCCGATGGCGGCGGCGATGGGGGGCGTGCCCGCCTCGAACTTGCCGGGGGCCGCCATGTAGGTGGTCTTCTCCCAGGAGACGGAGCGGATCATGTTGCCGCCGCCATGCCAGGGGGGCATGGCCTCCAGGTGGGCCAGCTTGCCGTAGAGGACGCCGATGCCCGTGGGGCCCGAGAGCTTGTGGCCGCTGAAGGCGTAGAAATCCGCATCCAGGTCCACCACGTCCACCTTCAGGTGCGGCACGGCCTGGGCGCCATCCACCAGCACGGGCACACCCTTGGCATGGGCCCTGGCGATGATCTCCTTCACGGGGTTCACGGTGCCGAGAACGTTGCTGACGTGCACCACGCCGATGATCTTCGTGCGTTCGGTGATGAGCTCGTCGAGGCAGTCGAGGATCAGCTCGCCGGCATCGGTCATGGGGATGACCTTGATCGTGGCGCCCTTCTCCTGGGCCAGCATCTGCCAGGGCACGATGTTGGCGTGGTGCTCCATGGCGGAGAGCAGGATCTCGTCGCCCTCCTTGACGTGGACCCGGCCGTAGGTCTGGGCCACGAGGTTGATGGCCTCGGTGGTGCCGCGGGTCCAGACGATCTCCTTGATGGAGCCGGCGCCGATGAACCTTCGCACCTTCTCCCGGGCGGCCTCGTAGAAGTCCGTGGCCTCCTGGCTGAGGGTGCTCACGCCGCGGTGGACGTTGGTGTGCTCCTCCCGCTCGTACTTCGCCATGCGCTCGATGACGGGGAGCGGCATCTGGCCGCTCACGGCGCTGTCGAGGTAGACCACGGACTTGCCGTTCAGCACCCGGGACAGCAGGGGGAAATCCCTGCGGACCGCGGCGAGGTCGAGGGGGTCGAGGACCGTGCTCATGCCAAATCCCCCAGCGAGGCGGCCTGGGTGCGGGCCATGACGAGCTGGCGCAGGGACCGCCGCAGGCTGGCGACGGGAATGTGCGTGAGCACGTCCGCCGCAAAGCCGTAGGTGAGGAGGTTCCTTGCATCGTCGGCGTCCAGGCCGCGGCTCTGCAGGTAGAACAGCTCCTCGGGATCCAGGGCACCCACCGTGGCGCCGTGGCTGCACTTCACGTCGTCGGCGTAGATCTCCAGCTGGGGCTTGGTGTCCACCCGGGCCGTCTCGGAGAGCAGCAGGTTGCGGCTCTGCTGTCTTGCATCGGTGCCCTGGGCCTTGGGTGCCACCAGGACCTGGCCGTTGAAGACGGCGCGGGCATGGCCGTCCACGATGCACTTGTGCAGCTGGTGGCTGCTGGCGTGCGGCTCGGCATGGAGCATGAAGCTGTGCGTATCCGCCACCTGGGCGCCATCCAGCAGGGCGAGGCCATCCAGGGTCGCCTCGGCGCCTTCGGCCAGGCGCACCCAGGGCTGCTGGCGGGAGAGCCGGGCCCCGAAGCTCAGCGTGCGGGAGTGGTACTGGCCGCCCTTGGCCACCTCGGCCTTGAGGGTGCCCAGGTGGAAGGCTTCGTCACTGTCCCGCTGGACCCGCTCGTGGCGGAGGATGGCGCCCTCAGCCACGCGGATCTCCACCACGGGGCAGGTCAGGTAGGTGCCCTCGCCATGGTGCTCCTCCACCAGCTCCAGCTCGGCGCCGCGCTCCAGGACCACCATGAGGCGAGGGAAGACGGCGACAGGATTCTCGGCCTTCGTGATGAAGAGCAGGTGCAGAGGTAGGGCCACCTTCATGTTCTTGGGCACCAGGAGGACGGCACCGTCCTCGAAGCGGGCGGTGTTGAGGTCCTCGAAGGGGCTCTGGTTGTGGGTCGGGCCCACCGTGCCGAGGGCGTGGCAGGCCTCGCTGGCCGTGGACAAAGGCAGGAAGCGCACGCCCGCCGGCACCGCCGAAGCGCAGCTGGCGTGGGGGGCGTGGTGCCCGTTCACGAAGACCTGGCGGGTGCCCACCATCTCCGGGAGCAGGTGGGCGCTGATGTCCACCGTGGCCTTCGGCGCAGGGCCGAAGGTGATTCCGCCCAGCGCCTTCAGGTCCGTGTACTTCCAGTCCTCATCATGGGTGGAGGGCAGGTCGCGCCTCGCCAGCCGGGCCTCCGCCTCCTCCCGCAGCTTGCCCCACTCAGCGGGTCTTGGCCCGCTGAGCAGGTCGGAGAGCAGGCTCGAGGCGACGGCCGAAGTCATCGCGCCCCCCCGGCGGCGGCCTCTTCCAGCACCCAGTCGTAGCCCCGCTCCTCGAGCTCGAGGGCCAGCTCCTTGCCGGAGCTCTTGAGGATGCGGCCGCCCGACAGCACGTGGACGAACTGGGGCTGGATGATCTCCAGGATGCGGGGGAAGTGGGTGATGATCAGCAGGGCGCGATCGGCCCGCTGCAGCTTGTTCACCGCTTCGCCCAGCACGCGGAGGGCGTCGATGTCGAGGCCGCTGTCCAGCTCGTCCAGGATGGCGAGCTTGGGTTCCAGCACGGCCATCTGGAGGATCTCGTTGCGCTTCTTCTCGCCGCCGGAGAAGCCCTCGTTGAGGCTGCGGTCCAGGAATTCCTCCCTCATGGCCACGACCTTGATCTTCTCGTGGATGAAGTCGTCGAACTCCAGGGGGTCCAGCTCGTCGCGGCCCTCGGCCTCGGCCTTCTTGTTGTAGGCCAGGCGCAGGAAGGAGGCGTTGCTCACGCCCGGCACCTCGATGGGGTGCTGGAAGCCCATGAAGATGCCGGCGCGGGCGCGGGCATCGGCCTCCATGTCGAAGAGGTTCTGGCCCTCGAACAGCACCTCGCCGCCCGTGACCTCGTAGGCCGGATGTCCCGCCAGGACCTTGCCCAGCGTGGACTTGCCCGAGCCGTTGGGCCCCATGATGGCGTGGGTCTCGCCCGCCCTGATCTCCAGGTCGATGCCCTTCAGTACCGGCGTGCCGTTGATCGAGGCGGTGAGGTTCTTGATCGAAAGCATTCAGCACTCCAAAACGAATGAATAAACCACGAAGACCACTAAGACCACGAAGTAAAACACGAAGGGGGAAAGGCACTTTTCGTGGTCTTCTCGGTATCGCTGTTTGCGATACGCGAGACGAACAAACATCTCCTGTCTTCGTGGTTCAGCCTTCTCATCCCACGCTTCCTTCGAGTTTCAGCGAGAGCAGCTTGGTGGCTTCGACGGCGAACTCCATGGGGAGCTCGCGGAACACGTCCTTGCAGAAGCCGTTGATGATCATGCTGATGGCCTCTTCCGCCGGGATGCCGCGCTGCTGGAAGTAGAAGAGCTGCTCCTCACCGATCTTGCTGGTGGTGGCCTCGTGCTCCACCTTGGCGCTGCGGTTCTGAACTTCGAGGTAGGGGAAGGTGCTGGCGCTGCAGGTGTGGCCGATGAGCATCGAATCGCACTGGCTGAAGTTGCGGGCGCCCTCGGCCTTGGGCTGGATCTTCACCAGGCCGCGGTAGCTGTTGGAGCTGTCGCCGGCGCTGATGCCCTTGCTGATGATGGTGCTCTTCGTGTTGCGGCCGATGTGCACCATCTTGGTGCCGGTGTCGGCCTGCTGCTTGTGGTTGGTGAGGGCCACGCTGTAGAACTCGCCGATGCTGTCGTCGCCCAGCAGGATGCAGCTGGGGTATTTCCAGGTGATGGCGCTGCCGGTCTCCACCTGGGTCCAGCTGATGTGCGAGCCCTTGCCCTTGCAGAGGCCCCGCTTGGTCACGAAGTTGAAGATGCCGCCCACGCCGTTCTTGTCGCCGGCGTACCAGTTCTGCACGGTGCTGTACTTGATCGAGGCATGATCCAGGGCCACCAGCTCCACCACCGCCGCGTGCAGCTGGTTGGTGTCGAACTGCGGTGCGGTGCAGCCTTCCAGATAGCTGACGCTGGCGCCTTCCTCGGCCACGATGAGGGTGCGCTCGAACTGGCCCGAGTCCTTGTTGTTGATGCGGAAGTAGGTGCTCAGATCCATGGGGCAGGTGACGCCCTTGGGGATGAACACGAAGCTGCCGTCCGTGAACACGGCGCTGTTGAGGGCCGCGTAGAAGTTGTCGGCGGCGGGCACCACGCTGCCGAGGTATTTCTTGATGAGCTCGGGGTGCTCCCGCACGGCCTCGCTGAAGCTGCAGAAGATGATGCCGACCGTGGCCAGCTTCTCCTTGTAGGTGGTGGTGACGCTCACGGAATCGAAGACCACGTCCACGGCGACGCCGGCCAGGGCCGCCTGCTCGTGGATGGGCACGCCCAGCTTCTCGAAGGTGCGCTTGAGCTCGGGATCCACCTCGTCCATGGAGGCGTACTTGGGGGCCTTGGCCTTGGGGGCGCTGTAGTAGACGATCTTCTGGAAGTCGGGACGGGGGTAGCTCACCTTGGCCCAGTCCGGCTCGGCCAGGGTCAGCCAGTGGCGGTAGGCCTTGAGGCGGAACTCCAGCAGCCACTCCGGCTCGCCCTTCTTGGCCGAGATGAAGCGGATCACGTCCTCGTTGAGGCCAGCCGCGACGCTGTCCGCCTCGATGTCCGTCACGAAGCCGTACTTGTATTCCTGGCTGGTGACCACGTTCAAGGTGGTGCTCATCGCCGTCTCCCGATTCCCTTCATTCTGGAATCTCGACCAAAATTGTCAACTTATTAGACGGTGGCGCAGGTCACCCCTGGACGACCTCGTCCAACTCCTTGAGAAGGCCGCGGATCTGATTCTTGACCCCCTTGGCCTGGCTCTCGTTGAGGTCCCCGGCCTCGGCGTCCAGGCCCGCCCTGAGCAGGGCCCGGGCCTCTTCCCGGTTCCCCAGGCCGGCCAGGGCGGCTCCGAGCTGGAAGTGGTTGATGAGGGTGGGTTCCTTCTCGACGAGGGGATCCAGCAGGTCCAGCACCTCCTGGTGGCGCTTGAGGGCCAGCAGGTACTGGCCCAGCAGGGTGCGGGCGCGGGGTTCCAGGCCGGGCAGCGGGTGCGTGTGGAGCCGGCGGACCTCGGCCAGGTCCTGGGTCGTGATCTCCCCATTCATGAGGCGGTAGGCCAGGCGCATGAGGGCCGCCTCCCAGGCCCCGGTGCTCTTGGGATGCCTTGCCAGGAAGGCATCCAGGGCCCTGGTGATCTCGGGCTCCCGCTTCTGCTCCATCAGGTGTTCCAGGACCAGGCGCAGCGCCAGGAAGCAGAGCCGGGGATGGCGATCGGAGGCGGCGAACTTCAGGGCCGCCTTCAGCTGGTGCTCAGGGTCCTTCAGAAAGGCCAGGCGCAGCTCGAGCCACTCGGCGCGCTGGCTCCGGCCTTTGCGGCGGACGCGCTTGAGCAGCACTTCGGCGCCTTCGGTCTGGTTCTCGTCCAGCAGGGTCTCCACCTCGTCCAGCATGAGCTGGGTGCCGGCCTTGCCATCCCGGGCCTCCCGCAGCTGGAGGTGATCCTCGGCGTCCACCATGAGCAGCAGGTGGGGATCGCCGGGATTCTGCATGAGCAGCTCCTGGAGGATGGCGAAGGCCTTGGGACGCTCCCCCTGCAGCAGGTAGGCCTCGGCCAGGGCCTCGCGCACGTTCAGGTCCCCGGGCAGGTAGGCGCTGGCCTCCTTGAGGGCGGGCACGGCCAGGGCGCTCTCGCCGCGGGCCACGTGGACCTGCCCCAGCAGCAGCAGGGTCTCCCCGTCCTTGCGCCGCGCCACGGCCTCCTGGGCTGCCTCCAGGGCGCCTTGCAGGTCGTCCTGGTCCAGCAGCAGCTCCGCCAGCAGCATGCGCGGCTCGGGGTCCTCGGGACGCAGGTCCGCGGCCTGGTGCAGGGCCTCGATGGCCTGGTCCGCATGTTCGGGCAGCTCCTGGAGCAGCTTGCCGAGCAGCATCCAGGCCTCGAAGTGGCGGGGGCTCAGGCCCACGACTTTGCGGGCGAGCACCTCGGCCTCTTCGAAGTTCTGCGAGGCCTCGTGCAGAGAGGCGGCCGTGAAGAGCAGCTCGTAGTTCTTGGGGTCGAGCGGCAGGGCCTGGCCCAGGCGCTGGGCGGCCCCCGGCAGGTCGGCGGCCTCCAGCAGGGCGGTGGTTTCCAGGAGGGCCCGCTTGAGCTGGGCCATGGACTTGGGCCGGGCGATGGGCAGGATGCGGGCCCGGTAGCGGGTGAAGAGCTCCCGGGCGCTGATGAGGTGCAGGTTCTCCTCGACGAGGCTCTCCCAGCGCTCGGAGAAGGCGTGGGCATCCAGCTGGCGGTTGTGCTCCATCTCCTGCACCAGGGCCATGAGGCCGTTGCGCAGCATGACCTCGCTGCGCTCCAGCTTGCCCAGCTGGTCGGAGACGGTCTCCAGGTAGGTCTCCACCCGGCGCAGGGTCTCCTCCAGCCCCGTGATCCGCTCCAGCAGGTGCTCTTCCAGGTCCTCGCCGCCGTCGGAGTCGTCGGGCTCGTCCTCCCAGGTCTGGTCCCCCGCCAGGATGAGGAGGCGCGTGCCGCATTTCAGGCAGGTCTCCCGGTCCCCGGGGTTCCAGGAGAGGCAGTTCTGGCAGAAGGAACCCGGGAGATCGTTGGCCATGGTTCCAGGATAGAGGGTTATGGTGGTCGCCGAGGTCTGAAGGTTTTATCCTGGGACCGGCAAGGACGGCCCTATGAGCGACGCACAAGACCGGCAGGCCAAGCGGCAGGAGGCCATGGAGTGGGTGGGCAAGGCCTACCAGCTCCACATGAAGGGCGAGGTGGAGAAGGCCATCGGCCTCTACACCAAGTCCATCGAGATCTGCCCCACGGCCGAGGCCTTCACGTTCCGCGGCTGGGCGCGCTCCTTCGAGAAGGACTACGCCGCCGCCATCGAGGACTGCCACCGCGCCATCGACCTGGATCCCGAGTTCGGCAATCCCTACAACGACATCGGCGCCTACTACGTGGAGCAGGACGAGCCCGACGAGGCGATCCCCTGGCTGCGCATGGCCCTGAAGGCCAAGCGCTACGAGAGCTACTGCTTCCCCCACTTCAACCTGGGCCGCGTCTTCGAGGCCAAGGGGCAGTTCGACAAGGCCCTGGAGCACTTCCGCCAGGCCCTCGAGGAGAACCCCCGCTACGCCCTCGCCGCCAAGGCGGTGGAGCGGGTGAAGGGCAAGCTCGCGGCGCGGAATCCCGAAGCCATCACCTGAGCGCGACGGTCACCGTGCGGATTCCTGGTGACCTCCTGGGCGTGTGAAACCATCGGCAGACATTGCCTTACCTATCAATCCGCTTTGGGTTGTTAGGATGGCCGCCGATGAGGAAACCGATAGGAGAGGGCCAGCCGATGCGAAAAATCAGCGCCTGCACCGCCCTGCTCCTGCTTTGTGCGGCCTGGCCTACATCGGCCCAGGTGGCTGACACCATCCGTGCCAACGGCTCCGGCAGCGCCGTGAGCATGCTGAAGCCGATGGCGGAGGCGTACCAGCGCTCGCACCGGCATGTCGAGATCGCCATCGGCAGGCCGCTGGGCAGTTCCGGGGCCATCAAGGCCCTGCTCGCGGGGGCCCTGGACCTCGCCGTCAGCAGCAAGCCCCTCACGGCCGAGGAGGCCGCGAAGGGGGCCCGGCTCTACGCCTACGGCAAGACCCCGCTGGCCATCGTCGTGGGGCGAGAGGTCCCCGCCACGGACCTCAGCTCCCGGCAGCTGGAAGACATCCTCGCGGGCCGGATGACCCGGTGGGCCAGTGGATCCCCGCTGCGCCTGGTCCTGCGTCCGGAAGGGGACATCGACACCCGGATCCTCCGCGATTTTTCGCCGGCCATGGATCATGCGGTCTCCCTGGCCCAGGCGCGGCCGGGCATGCTCCTGGCGGTGACCGACCCCGAGGCCACGGCCCTGGTCGCCCGCACGCAGGGCGGAGTTGGCGTCGCGGGGCTGGCCAGCGTCCTGGGCGACGGCCATCCGCTGAAGGTCCTCACCTTCAACGGTCTCGGCCCGACCCCCGCCCTGTTGGCCAGCGGAGCCTACCCGCTGGCCAAGGACATCCACCTGGTGATCACGGACAAGGCGACGCCCGCCACCCGGGCCTTCATCGACTACCTCTATTCCAAGCCGGGCCGCGCGCTCGCACGAAAGGCCGGGGTCTGGATCACGGCCTCGGCCGCCCCTCCCGGGATGGCTCCATGACCAGAGACTCGGCGCAGCGCCGCACCCGATGGCTCGTCTGGGGTATCTCCGGGTTGATCTCGGTGCTGGTGCCGCTCCTCTTCTTCCAGGGGTCGTACCAGTACCTGCGCGGGGTGATGGAGGCCCGGACCGAGCTGCGGGCCCGGGAAGTGTCCCAGCTCATCGCGGCCAATCCCGCGATGTGGCGCTATGAGGAGATCCGGCTCACGGAACTGCTCGAACGGGGGCTGGCGGAGGACCGTTCCGAGTCCGTCGAGCTCGTCACCACCGATGGGGACGTGGTCGCGCGCCAGGGTCGACCTCCCGGATCTCTGCAGGTCGGTCACCTGCACCCGATCTACGATGCGGGCCAGGTCATCGGCCAACTGAGGGTCGCCTACTCCCTGAGGCCGCTCCTGCTCAGGACCCTCGTGGTGGGTCTCGGCTCCCTGGCCACCGCGCTCCTGGCGGTCTTCGTCTTCCGGAAGCTCTCGCTGCGGGAGATCCATGAATCGGCCCAGGCCCTGGAGGAGAGCGAGCAGCGGTACCGCTCGCTCTACGGCTCCATGAGGGAGGGCCTCGCCATCCACCGGGTGGTTCCCGGGGAGCAGGGCGGCCCGCCCACCCTGGCCATCCTGGATGCGAACCCCAACTGCCTCGCGATGTTCGGCCTGGACCGGAGGGCCATCCGGGGTGGCGACAGCTTCGCCACCTTCGGAGCTGGGCTGCGGGAGCATCGGGCCGAACTCCTTGGGCTGGAGGGGAGGGAGGGCATCGCCTCCTTCGAGCTGACGCTCCCCGGCCAGGGCAGGCACTTCCTCGTGGAGGCCTTCTCGCCAGGCCAGGGCCAGATCGCCACGCTCTTCGAGGACATCACGCAGCGGAGGCGGTCCGAGGAGGAGCGCCTGCACCTGGAACGCCAGCTGCTGCATGCCCAGAAGCTCGAGAGCCTGGGGATCCTGTCCGGGGGGATCGCCCATGACTTCAACAACCTCCTGACCGCAATCCAGGGCTTCCTCAACCTGGTCCAGGTCCAGCTGGAGCCTGGCTCCCCCGCCCTCCGGCACCTGGACGCCATGGAGCACGTCCTCCTGCGGGCCGCGGACCTCACTCGCCAGATGCTGGCCTATTCGGGGCGGGGGCGATTCATCGTCCAGCCCCACTCCCTGAACCAGATCATCCAGGGCATGCACGACCTCGTGAAGGTCACCGTGCCCAAGAAGATCTCCCTGAGCTTCGATCTCGCACTGGGTCTGCCCCCCATCGAGGCGGACGCCACGCAGATCCAGCAGGTGCTCCTGAACCTGCTGACCAACGCCTCCGAAGCCATGGAGGGCCAGGAGGGCGCCATCCGCGTCGCCACCCGGACCCTGGAACTGGGACCGGAGGACGTGGCGGATGGGCGCCTGGGCGAGGACCTCGGACCTGGTCCCCATGTGATCCTCGAGGTCAGCGACACGGGTTGCGGGATGAGCCCCGAGGTGCAGGCCAGGATCTTCGACCCCTTCTACACCACCAAGACCACGGGCCGGGGCCTGGGCCTGTCGGCGCTGCTGGGAATCCTGCGGGGACATCACGCGGGACTGCAGATCGACAGCCGGCCCGGCGAGGGGACGACCTTCCGGATCTATTTCCGGGCCTCGGCCCTGGCCCTCGAGGTGAAGGAAGCCAGGCCGCGGCCCCCTTGGACCCGGCTCCAGGGCACCGTGCTGCTGGTGGATGACGAGGAGATGATCCTGTCCTCGGTGTCCGACATGCTGGCGAGCATGGGGCTCCAGGTCCACACCGCCCGGGATGGCCGCCAGGCGGTGGCCAGCGTGCAGAAGGAGGGAGCGAGCCTGGACCTGGTCCTGATGGACATCACCATGCCCCGAATGGATGGGCTCGAGGCCCTCCGGCTGATCCACCAGTTGGATCCGGCCAAGCCGGTGATCCTCAGCAGCGGGTACAGCGAGCACGAGTCCATCCGGGACGGCAGCGGAGAGCAGGCCGCGGGGTTCCTCCCGAAGCCCTACTCGATCCACGACCTCTACGCGATGGTGGCTTCGCACCTGGCCGTCCGCCCCCGGGAAGGCCAGATCCCGCCAACCCAGGGGACGCTCCCGTTCTGAATCCGTCCGATCTGTGCTGAACTGGACTGCGAGGACGCCATGAAGCTCACCATCGCCCACAGTCCGGACTCCGACGACGCCTACATGATGGCCCCCCTGGCCCTGGGCTGGATGGATCCGGAGGGCTTCGAGATCGAGTTCATCCGCAAGGACATCGAGCAGCTGAACGCCGAGGCCACGGAGGGCCGTCATGATGTCACTGCCATCAGCTTTGGTGCCTACCCCGAGCTGCGAGACCGCTACGACCTCCTGACGGCGGGCTCCAGCATCCAGGAGGGCACCGGGCCGCTGGTGGTGAGCCGGATGCCCCTGGACGTGCCGAGGCTGAGGGCGCTCACCATCGCCATACCGGGCCGGCGCACCTCGGCCTACCTGTCCATGCGGAAGTGGTGCGCCGAGCAAGGCTTCGAGCCCGCGGTCGAGCTGCTGCCCTTCGACGAGATCCTGCCGGCGGTGGTCGAGGGCCGCTTCGAGGCGGGCCTGCTCATCCACGAGAGTCAGCTCATGTACCACGACGCGGGCCTGCGCCTGGTGGTGGATCTCGGCGCCTGGTGGAAGCACGCCTACGACCTGCCCCTGCCCATGGGCGGCAACGCCATCCGCAAGGAGCTGCCCGCCGACGTGAAGCAGCACTTCGCCACCCTCATGCGCAGGAGCGTCGAGCTGGCGCGCGCGCGCCACTGGGAGAGCGTGGACTACAGCCAGTCCTTCGGCCGCGGCATGGACCGCGAGATGATCGGCCGCTACGTGAACGCCTGGGTGAACGACTTCACCGTCGATCCCGGCGCTCGCGGCCGCCAGGCCGTGGAGCTGCTGCTGGGGCTCGAGCCCGTCTGGATCCAGGGCTGAGGGCCCCCACCAAAGGGCAGGGGACCACCCACCCGGTGGTCCCTTGAACTGTTGTTGACGAGCAGGTTGTTTTTGGCTGAGGATGGGGCGCCCCCTCGTTCCGGCATGTTCCGAGCCTGAGGTCAGGGTGGCTCGAGGTGAATTGGTTTCAGGTGCTAGATGCGGGACCGAGTCGCGCAAACCCAAGGCCGGCCGCTCCCGCCCCTTCATCGGAGGGTGCATGAACGGCAGTGGCGTGTGTTCCTGCGGAGGCGCGACCAGCGAGGCGGACCTGGCCCTGCGCCTGGATGAAACCATCGCGCGGTACCAATCGGTGCCTGGCGGCCTCATTCCCGTGCTCCAGATCGCCCAGGGCATCTACGGCCACCTGCCGGAGCCCGCCCTCCTGCGCATCTGCTCGGGGCTGAACAAGTCCTACAGCGAGGTGGCCGGCGTCGTGAGCTTCTACAGCTTCTTCTCCACGGAGCCCCGCGGGCGCCATACCATCCGGGTGTGCCTGGGCACGGCCTGCTACGTGCGTGGCGCCCATCGCGTGCTGGCGGAGCTCAAGCAGACGCTGGGCATCGAGGTGGGCCAGACCACGCCCAACCTCCAGTTCACGCTGGAGGTGGCCCGCTGCCTGGGGGCCTGCGGCATCGCGCCGGCCTGCCTGGTGGGCAGCGTGGTCCACCAGAGCATCAAGCCCAACCAGATCGCTTCGATCCTCCAGTCCTACGAGTGAGCGGGGAGGCCGTCATGACGCACATCCAGGCCCTTCATCTCTGTTCTGGCGCCGGCTGCGTGGCCGCGGGCGCCGTGCCGCTGGCCACGGCCCTCCGGGAGGCGCTGCGGAAGCGTGGCCTCGAGGTGAGGATCGTGGAGACCGGCTGCCTGGGGCCCTGCGCCGGGGGCCCGGTGCTGCTCTGCGAGCCCGAGGGCATCCTCTACCAGAAGATCGCCCTGGCCGATGCGGACGAGATCGTCGAGCGCACGGTGGAGCGGGGCGAGGTCATCGACCGCCTGACCTGGCACAAGCCGGATAGTGGCCAGGGCATGCCCAGGGTCACCGACAATCCCTTCTTCCAGCGACAGGTGAAGATCGCCCTCCGGAACTGCGGGGTGATCGACCCCCTGAGCATCGACGACGCCATCGCCCACCAGGGCTACGAGGCCCTGAAGAGGGTGCTGCGCACGATGTCCAGCGATGAGGTCATCGCCGAGATCAAGGCGTCGGGACTGCGCGGGCGGGGCGGGGCGGGCTTTCTCACGGCACTCAAGTGGGAGCTGTGCCGCCGCTCGCGGGGGGCGGTGAAGTACGTGCTCTGCAACGGCGACGAAGGCGACCCCGGCGCCTTCATGGACCGCAGCATCCTGGAGGGCGATCCCCACAGCGTCATCGAGGCCATGGCCATCGCGGGCTATGCCATCGGCGCGGGGCAGGGCTATGCCTACGTGCGGGCGGAGTACCCCCTGGCCGTGGAGCGCCTGGAGATCGCCATCCAGCAGGCGCGGGAGCGGGGCTTCCTGGGCGCGGACATCCTGGGCAGCGGCTTCTCCTTCGACCTGGAGATCCGCATGGGGTCGGGCGCCTTCGTCTGCGGAGAGGAGACGGCGCTCATGACCTCCATCGAGGGCAAGCGCGGCGAGCCTCGGCCTCGTCCGCCCTTCCCCGCCCAGGCCGGGCTCTGGGGCAAGCCCAGCATGCTGAACAACGTGGAGACCTACGCCAACATCCCCGCCATCATCCTGCGCGGGGCCGCGTGGTACGCCAGCTTCGGCACGGAGCTGTCCAAGGGCACGAAGGTCTTCGCCCTGGCGGGCGCCGTGCGCAACACCGGCCTGGTGGAGATCCCCATCGGCACGCCGCTGGGCGACATCATCTACGAGCTGGGCGGCGGCATTCCCAACGGCAAGAAGTTCAAGGCAGCACAGCTGGGGGGCCCCTCGGGCGGCTGCATCCCGGTGCAGCACTTGAACGTGCCCGTGGACTATGAGGCGCTGCAGGACCTGGGGGCCATCATGGGCTCGGGCGGCCTCATCGTCATGGACGAGGACACCTGCATGGTGGACATGGCCCGCTTCTTCCTCGACTTCGTGCAGGACGAGTCCTGCGGGAAGTGCCCGCCCTGCCGCATCGGCAGCCGGCGGATGCTGGAGATCGTGGACCGCATCTGCACCGGCAAGGGCGAGGAGGGCGACATCGAGAAGCTGGAGGAGCTGGGCCGCATCATCCGCGAGACCTCGCTCTGCGGCCTGGGCCAGACGGCGCCCAACCCGGTGCTGTCCACCATCCGCCACTTCCGGGCCGAGTACGAGGCCCACATCCGCGAGAAGCGCTGCGCGGCGGGCGTGTGCCCCGAGCTGGTGCGGGCGCCCTGCCAGAGCGCCTGCCCCGCCAACGTGGACGTGCCGGGCTTCATCTCGCTGGTGGGCCAGGGGCGCATCGCCGAGGCCCTGCGCCTGCACCGGGAGCGCAACCCCTTCGCCGCCGTCTGCGCCCGCGTCTGCTTCCACACCTGCGAGGACAAGTGCCGCCGGGGCATGGTGGACGAGGCCCTGTCCATCCGTGGCATCAAGCGGTTCATGGTCGATGAGGAAGCCACCATGCAGCACCCCGAGGTGCGGCTCAGCGAAACGAATGCCAGGCGGAGGGTCGCCATCGTCGGGGCCGGCCCCGCGGGCCTCTCCTGCGCCTACTTCCTGGCGCGCCTGGGCTACAAACCCCATGTCTTCGAGGCGGAATCCCGCCCGGGCGGGATGCCCGTCCAGACCATCCCCGCCTACCGCCTGCCCCGGGAGATCCTCTCCCAGGAAGTGCGCATGATCGAGCGGCTCGGCGTGCGCATCGAGACCGATCAGAGGCTGGGCCTGGACTTCAGCCTGCAGGACCTCCGCGACCGGGGCTTCGAGGCCGTGTTCCTGGGCGTGGGCGCGCCCCTGGGCCAGCACCTGGGCATCCCGGGCGAGGAGGCCGCGGGCGTCGACGACGCCATCCGCTTCCTGCGGGAGTACAACATCCGGGGCTCCGTGCCCGTGGGGCAGCAGGTGGTGGTCATCGGCGGCGGCAACGCGGCCATCGATACCGCCCGCACGGCCATCCGCCTGGGAGCCGAATCCGTGACCGTCCTCTACCGCCGCACCCGGGAGGAGATGCCCGCCTATGCCGAGGAGATCGAGGAGGCCGAACACGAGGGCGTGAAGATCCGGGTGCTCACGGCGCCCCAGGAGATCCTCACCTGGGATGGCCTGGTGACGGGCGTGTCCTGCCAGGCCATGGTCCTCGGCGAGTTCGACGGCAGCGGGCGGCGCCGCCCGAAGGCGGGACCGGACGCGCCCTTCGTGGTGCCGGCGGATCAGGTGATCACCGCCATCGGCCAGCGGCTGGAGCCAGCCTCAGTGCTGGGCGGCCTGAAGGTGGACCTCAACCGCGATGGCTTCATCGCGGCCGATCCCTACACGGGGCGCACCTCCCTCGACTGGCTCTACAGCGGCGGCGATGCCGTGACGGGGCCCTCGTCGGTGGTGGAGGCCGTGGCCGGCGGTGAGCGGGCGGCGGTGGCCATCGACGCCCAGTTCACGGGCGCCGAGCATGCCTTCTGGCAGAGGGAGAAGGCCTGTGCAGTGCCCTTCGATCCCAATGCGGAGACCGTGCGCTATCCGCGCGCCCACATGGAGCTGCTGCCTGTGGAGCGCCGCCGGGAGAACTTCAGCGAGGTGGAGCAGTCCTGGACCGAACAGGTCGCTGTCTGCGAAGCCAAGCGCTGCCTGCGGTGTGATTTCCGCGAATCCAGGGACTGAGCGCCGCTGCGCAGATCCTCAACTTCCCGCCGCCACCCGCCTGTCGCTCCTTCCTTTGTCCGAGTCAGGGGACTTCGATGATCAAGCTCACCATCGACCACACCGAAGTGCGGGTGCCCGAGGGCACCACCGTGCTCAACGCGGCCCGGCAGGCGGGCATCCGCATTCCGTCCCTCTGCTACCTGGAAGGCGTCCATGTGGTGGGCGGCTGCCGGGTCTGCCTGGTGGAGGTCGAAGGGGCCAAGGCCCTCCAGGCCTCCTGCTCCATGCCCGTCTCGGAGGGCCTGCGGATCCGCACCAGCACCCCCAAGGTGCGGGCCGCCCGCCGCACGGTGATGGAGCTGCTGCTGTCGGATCACGAAGGCGACTGCCAGACCTGCGTGCGGTCGCACGACTGCGAGTTCCTGGAGGAGGCCCGCGACCTCGACATCCGCGAGCTGCACTTCACCGGCGCCAAGCACCACCGCATCATCGACCAGAGCACCCCGGCCCTGGACCGCGACTCGGCCAAGTGCATCATGTGCCGGCGCTGCATCACGGTCTGCAGCGACATCCAGGCCACGGGCGCCCTCTGGGCCCAGGACCGCGGCTTCGAGTGCGTGGCCGCCCCCGCCTTCGGCCAGATGCTGGATCGGGTGGCCTGCGTGCAGTGCGGCCAGTGTGCGGCGGTCTGTCCCACGGCGGCCATCACCGAGAAGGACCACATCGAGCGCGTCTGGGCGGCCCTGGCGGATCCCACCAAGCATGTCATCGTGCAGACGGCGCCGGCCATCCGCGCAGGGCTTGGCGAGTGCTTCGGGATGCCCGTGGGCAGCCTGGTCACGGGGAAGATGGCCGCCGCCCTGCGGCGCCTGGGTTTCGCGGGGGTCTTCGACACCAACTTCACGGCGGACCTCACCATCCTCGAGGAGGGCACGGAGCTGCTCATGCGGCTGAAGGCGGCCCTGGTGGACCAGGCGCCCGTGGCCCTGCCGCAGTACACCAGCTGCTGCCCTGGCTGGATCAAGTTCGCGGAGCACTACCACGAGGACCTGCTGCCGAACCTCTCCACCGCCAAGTCGCCCCAGCAGATGTTCGGGGCCCTGGCCAAGACCTACTACGCCGAGTCGCTGGGCATGAAGGCCGAAGACCTCTACGTGGTGTCCGTGATGCCCTGCACGGCCAAGAAGTTCGAGGCCCAGCGGCCCGAGATGAACGCCAGCGGCTGCCAGGACGTGGACGCGGTCCTCACCACCCGGGAGCTGGGCCGCATGATCACGCAGTCGGGCCTGGACTTCGCGGCCCTGCCCGACGAGCCCATGGATCAGCCCATGGGCATGAGCTCGGGCGCGGCGGACATCTTCGCGAACACCGGCGGCGTCATGGAGGCCGCCCTGCGCACCGTGTGGTGCCTGGTGACCGGCCAGCCCTTCCCCTTCGAAAAGCTGCACGTGGCGCCCATTGAGGGACTGGAGGGCGTGAAGGAGATCGCCCTCACGATCCCCAGCGCCCTGCCCGAGTGGTCCTTCCTCGCGGGCCAGACCCTCAGGGTGGCCGTGGCCCACGGTCTCGCCAACGCCGAGAAGCTCGTCGAGCAGGTGCAGTCCGGCCAGAAGGCCTACCACTTCATCGAGGTGATGGCCTGCCCGGGTGGCTGCATCGGCGGCGGGGGCCAGCCGCGCTTCACCACCAACGACGTTCGCCGGGAGCGCATGAGGGCCATCTTCGCCGAGGACGAAGGCAAGCCTGTGCGGATGTCCCATGAGAACCCGGCCATGGCGGCGCTCTACCGCGACTTCCTGGGCGCCCCTCTGGGGGAGAAGTCCCACCACCTGCTGCACACCCACTACCAGCCGCGGGGTGTGCACCACTGAATTACTGGCAGGGCGGGGCCATCGGGCGTAGCCTTGGATCCCCGCCCCGGATGGCCCATGCCCGTTCACCGCGCCAGCAGCCAGGTCGATGCCTCCCCGGACACGGTCTGGGCGGTGCTGCTGGACAAGATGGAGCACCCCCAGCGCTACATCGAGGATGCCCTGGACGCCGAGATCCTGGACCGGGCTGACGGATCGGTGGTCCGCCAGCTGGTGCTGCCGGGCGGCGTCTCGTTCCGCGAGCACATCGCCTCCGATGCCGCGGCCCGCACCATCACCTTCACCCTGCTGGACCACCCGGTCTACGAGGGGACGGTGACCAACCTGCTCCGGGTCCTTCCGGCGGGCGGGGTTGAGCTGGTCTTCGAGCTGGACTGGCAGGCCCGCCCCGGCTGCGAGGATGATCGCGATCCCGAGGAACTGCCGGGCCTGATCCGCAGCTCCGTGCTGCACACCAAGCGCATCGCCGAGGCCCTGGAGAACCGGGGCTAGGAATCCTAGTCCCGGGCAGCCTCAAGGCGGAGTGGAATCCGGAGTTTCCGCCCGTCGCGCAGCACCAGCAGCTCCACGGTGCTGCCCAGGGGCAGCGCCTCCACGGCATCCAGGAGGGTGTCCCAGTCCTCGACGGGCCGCCCGTTGACGGCCTGGACGAGGTCGCCGGGCAGCACGCGGCGCCCCTCGGTGGTCACGCCCTGGAGGCCCGCCTTGGCGGCGGCCCCGCCGCGGACCACCCGGCCCACCATCACGCCCTTCTGGGGTCCGAAGGCGCGCTCCACCAGGCGGGGCGCCACCGGCTCGAAGCCCAAGTCCGGGCGCTCCAGGCGGCCCCGGGCGATGAGCTGGGGCACCACGCGGTTGACTGTATCCACGGGCACGGCGAAGCCGATGCCGGCGCTGGCGCCGCTGGGGCTCTGGATGGCGGTGTTCACGCCGATGAGGCGCCCGGCGCTGTCCAGCAGGGGCCCGCCGCTGTTGCCCGGGTTGATGGCCGCGTCGGTCTGGATGACGCCGGCGATGCGCCGCCGAGTGACGCTCTGGATCTCGCGGCCCAGGGCGGACACCACCCCCGTGGTGAGGGTCTGGTCCAGGCCGAAGGGGTTGCCGATGGCCAGCACGGCCTGGCCCACCTGCAGGTCGGCGCTGCTGCCCAGGGGGATGGGCCGCAGGTTCGGCGGCGTCTTGGCCAGCAGGAGTACCGCCAGATCCTTGTCCGGCGCGCCGCCCACGTAGGCGGCCTCGTGGCGGCTGCCGTCCACCAGGGTGATGTAGGCGCGGGTCGCGCCCTGGATGACGTGGAAGTTCGTCACCACGTGGCCCTGGTCATCCCAGATGAAGCCCGTGCCGGAACCCGCAGGCACCTCCACCACATCGAAGCCGAAGAAGTCGCGGCTCCGTTCTTCCGTGGTGGTGATGTAGACCACGCTGGGGGCGGCCTCCTTGAAGCGCCGGATGGGCACCTGCTCCCACTCGGGGAGAGCCCCGCGGGGCTCCACGGCCCGGGGTTTCGCCGGGCTGGGCGTGAGCGCGTGGCCGCACCAGCCGGCGAAGATGCCGGTGGCGGCGAGACCGAGAATGAGCAGGGGCTTGCGCATGGAGGTTCCTCGGGGGCCGAGTGTACCCGCTGGGCTCCTGCTGGGGCAGGGGGCTAGAGCTGGAACCGTCCCACCACCGCCCGGAGTCCCTCTGCTACGCGGGCCAGCTCATCGGAGGTCCTGGCGATCTCCTGGACCGTGGAGGCCAGCTCGTGGGTGGCCGAGGCATTCTGGGAGAGCCGGCCAGTGGTCTGGCCCATCATCGCGGCGACCTCCTGGCCCGTGGCGGCCTGTCCCCGGGAAAGTCCACCGATGTCCTGGATGCTCTGGGCCACGCCGCCGATGCGGTCCCGGATGGTGCCCAGGCTGGCGAGGGTCGTATCCACGCTCTGCACCCCCCCGGACACGACATCCTGGGTGCGCTGGATGAGCCCTTCGATCTCGTGGGCGGCCTGGGCGGAGCGCTCGGCGAGCTTGCGCACCTCCTCGGCCACCACGGCGAAGCCCTTGCCCTGCTGGCCCGCCTTCGCGGCCTCGATCGCGGCGTTCAGGGAGAGGAGGTTGGTCTGCCGGGCGATCTCCTGGATGACCGTCACGGCCTGGACGATCTGGCCGGTCACCTGCTGGATGTCCGCCATGCCCTTGGCGGTGCCCTGGCCTGCCTCGGCGCTGCGGTCCGTCTCGAGGACGGCCTCCTGACCGCGCGTCTCCGCCTCGCGGGTGCGGGTGACGACCAGGGTCGCGTCGCCGCTGAGGGTCTGGAGGGCCTCGGAGACCCGGTCGCCCGCCTGCTTCAGATCCTCGCTGACCTGGGCGATCTCCGCCACGGCCTTGGCCATCTCATCGGCCGATGAGGCGAGCTCGGTGCTTCCCGAGGCCACTCGGGCTGCCAGGTCCGAGATGTCGACCAGGATGTTCCGCATGCCCCCGTTGTAGTCGTTGAAGGCCTGGGCGGCCTGGCCCACTTCGTCCTCGCTGGAGACGGCGATCTGCCTGGAGAGGTCGCTGGTCCGGAGGCCCGTGACCAGCTGCTGCAGGGGCCGGGACATCCGCCGGGCCAAGGCGCGGGCCAGCAGGAACACCAGGCCGGACACCAGGAGCATTCCGACCAGGATCACCAGGGCGATGTTGCGCACCTCCCGGTCCACGTCATCCACGTAGACGCCGGTCCCGAGCGTCCAGCCCCAGGGAGCGAAGGTCCGCACGTAGCTCACCTTGGGGAACTGTCCGGTCTGGCCCGGTTTGGAGAATTCGTAGGGATGAAAGGCGCCCTCCTGGGCCTTGGCGACCCGATCGAAATCCCGGAACAGCTTGGCCAGTTCGGGAGAGCCCAGATTGTCGGTGGGCTTGCCATCCCAGTCCCGCCGGATTCCGTGGACGATCATGGTCGGCCCGGGGCCCTGGACCCACAGGTAGTTGGTCGTGTCATAGCGGAGATGGCCGATCACCTCCTTGGCCCGGGTCTGAGCCTCCTCCAAAGGCCTGTGCCCGGCCCTCACGGCCAGGTCTTGGTGTTCCAGCATGGTGATCGCGAGGTCCACCACCTGCTTCACCCCATCCTGCTTCCCCTGCATCACGGCCTTGTGGAGGGTGGGGATCACATAGGCCCCGAAGAACAGGAGGAACAGCCCCACGGGCAGGAGGCTGAGGGCCAGGACCTTGCTGGCGAGGGAACGCAGGTGAAACCGACTGGAGCTCGGCATGGCTTCTCCCCGTATCAAGGCGCTCAGCGGATGGATTCGGCATGTGGCCGAGGGAACTTGACCTCAGGTCAAATGACCCGTGATGGAAAATGAAAAGAGGGGATTGACATGTGACTCATACTTACTAAGATTTTATTCGGTGACGGAAGCATGATGGTTCCGTCTCCCCTTTCTCCATAGGAGGACTTCATGAGCATCCTGCGAACCCGCACCCCCCAGGCCGTCCCGGCCACGGCCGCGACCCTGGAGCCCTTCCGTCTCATGCGCGACTTCCTGCGCTGGGATCCGCTCCTGGACTACGGACCGGGCGCCCCGACCGCCTTCATGCCCAGCTTCGACGTGAAGGAGACGCCGGACGCCTACCAGTTCAGGGCCGACCTCCCGGGCATCCTCGAGGCTGAGTTGGAGATCAGCCTGGAAGGCAGCCGCCTTACCGTGGCCGGGAAGCGCGACGAGGAATCGATGAAGGAGGGCGAACGCATCCACCTCTCCGAGCGGAGCCATGGGAGCTTCAGCCGCACCTTCACCCTCCCCGAGGATGTGGAAGGCGAGAAGGTGGTGGCCGAGCTGCGCAACGGCGTCCTGACGCTCATGGTGCCCAAGCGCCCCGAGGTACGGCCCCGCAAGATCAACGTCAGCCTGGGATGAATGCTGTCCGGGGGTTCTGCGCTGCGCGCACACCCCCGGGCCCCCGCGCAAAGGCCCGGCTGAGCCGGGCCTTTGCTTGTCCCCACTCCGGGGCCTGTTCGCGTCAGTTGTAGAAGAACAGGGGCGGGCCGAAGGTGCCGGGGGTGGTGCCGCTGTTGAGGCGCACGACGATGTCGCCGTCAGCCAGGACCAGGTCGGGCTGGGCGTCCCCGTCCATGTCGGCGATGGCCACGCCCATGGGGCCCCAGACGCCGCCGTAGGTGACGGCACCTTGGAAGACGCCCGGCGTGGCCGCGGCTGGCGGGGTGTGGAGGAAGACGGACACGGCACCGGGATCGCCCGGCAGGCCCTCGCAGGCCACGGCGAGGTCAGGCTTGCCGTCGCCATTGAGATCACCCACGGCCAGGGCCACGGCCCGGTAGCCGGTGCTGTGGTGAACCGGTGCGGCGAAGGTGCCCGGGGCGCCCTGGAGCAGGATGCTCAGGCCCTGCGTGTCAGGGCCGGTGGCCGCGCCGAAGTTGGCGGTGAGCAGGTCGAGCTTGCCGTCGCCGTTGAGGTCCGCGGCGCGGATGGCGGCCGGCTGCACGCCCGTGGCGTAGTCCACGGCCGGGGCGAAGGTGCCGGCGCTGGTCTGGAGGAGCACCGAGACTGCATTGGCGGTGGTGGCCGCGGCGATGTCCGCCAGGCCGTTCCCGTCGAGGTCTGCCACCGTCACGGTCTGGGCATCACCGCCCACGGCGTAGGCCACCGGCGGGTTGAAGGCGCCCGTGGCGGTCTGGGTGAAGACGAGCACGCTGTTGGCCCCGCTGGCGGCCACGACGATGTCCACCCGGCCATCCCCGTCCAGGTCGCCCACGGCCACGTCCAGGGGCGTGCGGCTGGGAGTGGAGAGAACGACCGCCGCCAGGAAGTAGCCCGCCCGGGCGGGATCGGCCAGGCGCACGCTGACGGTGCGGTCATCGGCGTTGGGCACCACCAGGTCCGGACGGCCATCCCCGTTCACGTCCTGGGCCACGAGGTTGGCGGGGCTCCGACCCACCCCGAACCTCGTGGGCATCACGAAGGCCCCCGCGGAGGATTGGAGCCGGGTGGAGACGTAGCCCTGGGTGGAGGCTCCGTCGAACTCGGTGGACACCACGCCGAGGATGTCAGGCAGCCCGTTGGCATCGATGTCCGCCACCGCGATGGCGTTCACCAGGTAGCCCGACGAGTGGCTGCTGTCCGAGCTGGAGCAGCCCAGCAGGGCGAGAAGGCCGAGGGAACCGAGGAGGAACTGGCTGCGCATGGTCATGGGGAACTCCGGGAACCTTAGGAAGGAAATTTGGGAGGCTGGAGGAGGCCGCGCAAGGGTGCAGGAGTTGGACCCTCCCGGACCCGACCAGGTTGAAGGATCAGATTTCCTCGACTGTCACGCCCCAGGTGACGAACTCCCGGGGCAGCAGGGCGGGCCAGTAGGCCACGATCTCCTGGGCCTTGGGACGCCCGCCGGCGAACCCCGTGACGCCAGCCGGACCCGCCGTGACCAGGGGCGCGAGCTCCCGCCCGAAGCGCTCGACCTTCCGGCGATCCGGATCCTTCACGCTGAGGCGCAGCACGATCTCGGCGGGATCCGCCGGGGCCGGGGCGATGCCCGCATGGACCGTGCTGGCGCCCAGGAACTCGGCATCGGTGTGCTCGTAGGTGAACCCGGCGGCGGCCAGCCGTTTCCAGACGATGTCGGCGCAGAGCTGGGCCTTCTCCAGGGCCCGGGGCCCGCTGAGCACCAGCTGGCCGGTGGCCTTGTAGCCCTTCAGGTAGGCGCCGCTCACCTTGAGGAAGGGCGTGCGGGGCTGGCCCTGGATGCCGCTCACGCGGACCCGGTCGGGCCCGGCCTGTTCGAGCCGGATGGAGGTGAAGTCCGCCACCACGTCGGGCGTGATGTAGTGGTGGGGATCCCCCATTTCGTAGACCAGCTGCTCGCTCACGGTGTCCACGGTGACCATGCCGCCGGTGCCCGCGTGCTTGGTGATGACGAAGGTGCCGTCCGCCGAGCACTCGGCGATGGGGTAGCCCACGCTCCACAGGTCGGGCACCTCCCACCAGCGCGTGAAGTTGCCGCCGGTGCTCTGGGCGCCGCACTCGAGGATGTGCCCGGCCACGGTGCCGGCGGCGAGGCGGTCCCAGTCGTCCGCCGCCCACCGGAACTCATGGATCAGGGGCGCCAGGGTGAGGCCGGGATCCGTGCAGCGGCCGGTGAGCACGATGTCGGCGCCGGTCTCGAGCGCCTCCACCATGGCCTGGGTCTGGAGGTAGACGTTGGCGCTGAGGATCTCGCGGGGCGCGTCGAACAGGCCCTCGCCCGTGTCCATGTTGGCCAGCTTCAAGCCCTGGGCCTGGAACTCCGGCAGCCGGGCCAGCACGTCGTCGCCGGTCACCGTGGCGATCTTCAGGCCAGTGACCCCGAGCTTCTTCGCGACCTCCAGCACCGCCGTGCGGCAGGCCTCGGGATTCACGCCGCCCGCGTTGGCCACCACCCGGATGCCCTTGGCCTTGAGCTGGGGGAGCACCCGCTTCATGAGGTCCACGAAATCCGTCGCGTAGCCCAGCTGGGGGTCCCTGCGGCGCTGTTTCTGCATGATGGAGAGGGTGACCTCGGCCAGGTAGTCCAGGGTGAGGTAGTCGATGCCTCCCGCCTCCACCAGGCGCACCGGGGCGTCGATGCTGTCGCCCCAGAAGCCTTGGCCATTGGCGATGCGGACGAGCTTGGACATGGAGACTCCAGGGGGGCAGTCGTCCAGTCTAATCCGTCCAGGTGGTTTCCAGCAGGTGGCCCACGCCGTGGGCATGGCCGTCCAGCTGAGGTGCCTTGGGGGCGCGCTACTTCGCCCCCAGCACGCGCAGGCCGATGCCGAAGGCCATGGGGAGCAGCACGCAGAGGAGCGCGCCCACGGTCTTCATGCGGACCAGGTGCCGCAGGGCGAGGTAGGTGAGCACGGCTTCGACCAGGTAGAAGATATCCATCGTGTAGAAGAGGGCCTGGAGCTTGAGGCTCTCCGGATGGAGGAAGTAGCCCAGCGAGGTGGGGGCGATCTTGTCGGGCGTGAGGCCGCCGATGGGGCGCACCAGGCAGATCACCACGATCAGCAGCATCTGGGGCAGCTTCACCAGGGCGGGCACCACGGCGGCGCTCAGGGCCTGGGGATAGCTGGGCGCTCCGCCCTCGGGCAGGGCCTTGCCGATCAGCCAGTAGAACAGCGCCACGAGGGCCATGGCGGCGGCGGTGCCGAAGAGGGCGCCCAGGATGCTGAAGGGCAGGAGGAACTTCTTCTGCATCTCGATGATCATGTCGATCTGCGAGGACTGGACATCCGGGTTGCGCTCGAGGATGGGGCGCAGCATCTCGTCCACGTCCACCTTCAGGCCCCAGGCCACGGTGATGACCAGGGCGAAGGCGATGAGCAGGCCCAGGGCCCAGCCCCAGCTCGGCGCCCTGTTCAGGCGCTGGAAGAGCTCCACGGGCGCCGTGAACACGCCCACGATCTGGTCCAGCAGGCCGGGGGCCGGGGGACGGGAGGGCTCGGGCTGGTGGCCGTACAGGGATTCAGGCTGGTCGCTCATGGGGGCTCCGTGGCATTCACGATAGGGGGGTCTGCGCGCCATTGTCGCAGGCCACCGCCCAACGGCGGGATTCAGCCGCCGGCCGGGGCGGGGCCTCCGGGGGATGGCCCCTGACAATTCGTCAAGGAAACATTGAGAAACCTGACAACCCTTCCCGGCGGGTCTAGAGTTTATGCCTTGAACCTTTCCAGTCCCCAGTCAACCCATCCGGAGGTCCCATGGCCACCCTCGCCGCCAAGTCCGAAGCGCTGATCGCCCAGGAAAACCAGTTCGGCGCCCACAACTACCACCCGCTCGATGTCGTCTGCACCAAGGGCGAGGGCGTCTTCCTCACGGACGTGGACGGCAAGAAGTACATGGACTTCCTCGCGGCATACTCCGCGGTGAACCAGGGCCACAACCACCCGAAGATCGGCGAGGCGATGATCGCCCAGATCAAGACCCTGGCCCTCACCAGCCGCGCCTTCCGCAACGACCAGTTCCCCCCGCTGCTCGAGAAGCTCTGCAAGATCACGGGCTTCGACAAGGCCCTGCTCATGAACAGCGGCGCCGAGGCCGTGGAGACCGCCCTCAAGGCCATGCGCAAGTGGGGCTACGACAAGAAGGGCATCGAGTACGGCAAGGCCGAGATCATCGTGGCCGACGGCAACTTCCACGGCCGCACCATCTCCATCGTGGGCTTCAGCACCGACCCCGACAGCACCAGCAGGTTCGGCCCCTTCACGCCCGGTTTCGTCATCGTGCCCTACGGCGATATCGAAGCCGTGAAGCAGGCCATCACGCCGAACACCTGCGCCATCTTCATGGAGCCCATCCAGGGCGAGGGCGGCGTGGTCATTCCGCCCGAGGGCTTCCTCAAGGGCCTGCGCGAGGTGGCCACGGCCAACAACTGCCTCCTGGTGCTGGACGAGATCCAGTCCGGCCTGGGCCGCACCGGCAAGATGTTCGCCTTCGAGCACGAGGGCATCCGCCCCGACGGCATCACCATCGGCAAGGCCCTCAGCGGCGGCTACTACCCCGTGAGCGCCTTCCTGGCCAGTGACGAGGTCATGGATGTCTTCACCCCCGGCATCCATGGCAGCACCTACGGTGGCAACCCGCTGGCCTGCGCCGTCGCCAGCGCCGCCCTCGATGTGCTGGTGGACGAGAAGCTGGTGGAGCGCGCCGCCGAGCTGGGCGAGTACTTCGCCCAGCGTCTGCGCGGCATGAAGTCCGACAAGGTGGAGCTGGTGCGCGTGCGCGGCCTCTGGGCCGGCGTGCAGCTGAAAGAAAGCGCCGGCAAGGCCCGCCCCTACTGCTACCAGCTCAAGGACCGCGGCATGCTCTGCAAGGACACCCACGAGCAGATCATCCGCCTCGCGCCCCCCCTCGTGATCACCAAGGAGCAGATCGACTGGGCCGTGGACCAGCTGGAAGCGGTCCTCGCCTAGCCGGAAAACTGGTACCCCTCCGCGCCCCCTGCTCCAGGGGGCGCGGCGCGTACGGGTCCCCGTCCATCCCGCCTGGCTGCAGTCTGGCGGGGGCCAAGGGATCATCCCGGAGTAGGTCGAACAGACTAGGTCGTGTTAGGCCAAATTAAGATAATATTAATGTTATGCTGTATGGACATTGACCACGACGATGCGGTCATCGGGTGCTTCGGAACTTCGGGGTGCCCGGTCGAAGGGGGAGTCCATGCGAGTACTGGTCACCGGAGCCACGGGCTACATCGGGGGACGCCTGGTCCCCCGCCTGATCGCCAAGGGCCACCGGGTCCGCTGTCTCGCCCGCGATCCCCGGCAGCTCCAGGGCCGGCCCTGGCCGGGAGTCGAGATCGTGCAGGGAGACCTGGGGAATCCCGAGACCCTGCCCTTCGCCCTGGAGGGCGTCGACGTCGCCTACTACCTGGTCCACGCCATGGCCGACGGCAAGTCCTTCCGGGAGCAGGACCGCAGGATGGCCCGCGCGTTCGGGGAGGCGGCCCGGCAGGCCAGGGTCCGGCGCATCGTCTACCTGGGTGGTCTCGGCGATCCGGTGGAACTGCACAGCAAGCACCTGATCAGCCGCCAGGAGGTGGGACAAAACCTCGGCCGGGCGGGCGTACCCGTGGTGGAGTTCCGCGCCGCGGTGATCGTGGGTTCCGGCTCCGCCAGCTTCGAGATGATCCGCCACCTCACGGACCGCCTGCCGCTGATGGTCGCGCCGCGCTGGGTGGAGACCCGCTGCCAGCCCATCGGCATCCGCAGCGTACTGGACTACCTGGAGCAGGCCCTGGACCACCCCGAGGCCCGGGGCATCTACGAGATCGGGGGGACCGACATCCTCACCTACCGGGAGATGATGCTCGGCTACGCCCGCGCCAAGGGCCTGCATCGCCTGATCCTGCCGGTACCCATGCCGAAGCGGAACTTCAGCAGCCGGGTGATCGACCTCCTGACCCCGATTCCGCACCGCATCGCGGCGGCCCTGCTGGAGAGCCTCCGCACCGAGGTGGTGGTGCGGGACGACCGCGCCCTGCGCACTTTCTCCGTGCGGCCCACCACCTACGCCGAGGCGCTGCACCGCGCCCTGGGGCGCATCGCCGCGGACGACGTGGAGACCACCTGGGCCTCCAGCCTGGCCAGCACGGTCCGGAAGGATCCCGTTGGGCGGCAGCTGGACAACCAGGAGGGCCTGCTGGTGGAGCGCCACTGGCGCAAGGTGCAGGCCTCCCCCGAGCGCGTCATGGAGGTCATCTGCGCCTTGGGGGGCGAGCGGGGCTGGCCCGCCGGCAACGCCCTCTGGCAGCTCCGGGGCGCCATCGACCGGGCCATGGGCGGCGTGGGCATGCGCCGGGGACGGCGGCATCCCAAGGATCTGCGCGTGGGGGACCCGCTGGACTTCTGGCGGGTGGAATCCTTCGAGCCCGGGCGCATCCTGCGCCTCCGCGCCGAGATGAAGCTGCCCGGCCGGGCCTGGCTGCAGTTCGAGGTGCGCCCCGAGGGGCGGCGCACCCACCTGGAGCAGACCGCCTTCTTCGAGCCCCACGGCCTCTCCGGCAACCTCTACTGGTACTCACTGCTGCAGCTGCACCGGTTCATCTTCCCAGGCCTCATCCGCGCCATCCAGGCCCGCGCCGAGGAGGACCACACCCTCGACTACACCCTCCCCGGCCTGCCGGCCCCGACCCTGCTCGTGCAGGAGCGATAGCTCAGGCCTTCCTCGGGTACAGCCGACCGAACTCCGGTTCGTCATGGAGGAGGATCAAGTCGGGGTCGCCCCGCACCCAGTCCGTGTCGCGGAAGCCCGCGCGCCAGGCCTTCGCCAGCGCCTCCATGGCCTCGGCCTTCAGGTTGAGGCTGCAGAAGGTGCAGGCCGCGTTGTAGAGGATGGAGGACTCGTTCGGGCGGAGGGTGATGGCCATCGTGGCCTCGCGCCGGGCATCCTCGGGGCGGCCGATCTCGGCGTAGTCGCTGGCGATGAGGCTCCGGGCCCGGGCGTCCTCGGGTACCTCGCGGATGTGCGACTCGAGGGCCTGGATGGCCCGCTGCTGGATGTTGCCCTTTGCCTCCTTCTTGGCCAGGGCGCCCAGAGAATTCAGGATGGGGACGTACACGTTGTAGTCCGTTCCGCTGGCCTCGATGGCCTCCTCGGCGAGGGCCGCGACCTCCTGGTGCTGGCCGTTGGCGAAGAGGCAGCGCAGGAGGAGGTAGAAGGCCCCCTCGCAGTCGCGCTTCCGCGTGATGACCGAACGCAGGATGCGCGCGGCGTCCTGGTACTCGCCCCGGGAGTAGAGGATCCAGGCCTGGGCCACCATGACTTCCGGCACGTCGGGGCGCAGCGCCACGGCCTTTTCCGAAGCCGCGCGGGCGCGGTCGATCCAGGAGGGCTCGCGGTCGTAGTGGCAGAAGAAGTAGGCGCAGACGTTGGCGATGGCGGCATGGGCCAGCGCGAATTCGGGATCCTGGGCCACGGCATCGTTGAACATCTGGAGGGAGAACTCGAGGTCCTGCCGGGTCAGCCGCCGGGCATAGCTGCGGCCACGCAGGTAGTGGTCGTAGGCCTGGAGGCTTTCGGTGGGCTTGGCCGCGAGGGCCTCCTTCTCCTGGGGCGTCAGCTTGATGCGCAGGGCCTCGGCGATCTTCCGGGCGATCTCGTCCTGCACCTCGAAGACATCCTGCATCTCGCGGTCGAACCGCTCGGACCAGAGCGGGAAGTCGGTCTGGGTGTCCACCAGCTGGGCGGTGATGCGGAGGCGGTTGCCGGAGCGGCGGATGCTCCCGGTGAGGACCACGGAGGCCCGCAGCTGCTGGCCGATCTGGGCCGGGGTCACCGGCTTGTCGCGGTAGGCAAGCACCGTGGGCCGGGAGTACACATGCATCCCCTGGATCTTGGAGAGCTCTGTGATGATGTCCTCGGTGACGCCATCCCGGAAGTACTCGTCCTCCTTCACCCCGGAGAGGTTCTCGAAGTAGAGGACGGCGACGGAGCGCTCGGCCGCGGCCTCGGGCTTGCCCTTGGAGTCGGCCAGCTCGGCCTGACGCCGCTGGCCCGAGTCGGCATTGCGCTTCAGGCGCAGCAGGTCGGTCTTCAGCTCGGTGGCGGTCTGGCAGCGGAGGTTGCGGTCCTTCTCCAGGGCCTTCTCCAGCAGCAGGCCCAGGCCCGCGGGCATGGCGGGATTGACCTCGGCCAGCGGGGCGGGATCCCGGTTGAGGATGGCGTCGAACACCACCGCCTGGGTATCGCCCTGGAAGGGCAGCAGGCCCGTGGCCATCTGGTAGAGCACCGTACCCAGGGAGAAGAGATCGGTGCGGGCATCCGTGGGCAGACCTCGCGCCTGCTCGGGTGACATGTAGTGCACGGTCCCCAGCACCATGCCGGCGACCGTGAGGTTGCCCTCATCCACCGAGGTCTCCAGCCGGGAGTCCAGGGCGGGCTCCCCGCCGTAGTGGGTGAGGGCCCCGATCTTGGCCAGGCCGAAGTCCAGGATCTTGATCTGGCCGCGCCCGTTGACGAGCAGGTTCACGGGCTTCAGGTCCCGGTGCACGATGCCCTTGGCGTGCGCCGACTCCAGCGCGTCGGCGATCTGGATGCCGAAGTCGAGGAGCTCGGCCAGCTCCAGCGGCTGGCGGCCGATCCGCGCGGCGAGGGTCTGGCCTTCGATCAGCTCCATCACGATGAAGTGCTGCCCCTCGTGCTGCTCGATGGCGTGCACGGTGCAGATGCCCGGGTGGTTCAGCGCGGAGGCCGCGCGGGCCTCGCGCTGGAACCGCTCCAGGATCTACGGGTCGCGCTGCATGGCCTCGGACAGCACCTTCAGGGCGACGCGGCGGCCAAGCTGGGTGTCTTCCGCCTCGTAGACGACGCCCATGCCGCCGGAGCCCAGCAGGCGGGTGATCTGGTAGTGCGTGACGGTGGCGCCGAGCAGGGAATCCAGGGCCATGTCAGCTCTCCACGCCAGGTTTCGGGAACAGCCGCTTGAATTCGGTTTCCTCATGGAGGATGGCCAGGTCCGGGTCCCGCCAGGCCCAATCGGCATCCCGCCAGCCCGCGCGCCAGGCCTTGCCGATGGCGTCCATGGCCTCGGCCTTCAGGTCCATGAGGCAGAAGGTGCAGGCGGCGTTGTACAGGATCAGGGGCTCGTTGGGACGGAGCGTCATGGCCATGGTCGCTTCCCGCCGGGCATCCTCGGAGCGGCCGATCTCGGCGTAGTAGGAGGCCAGGAGCCCTCGTGCCCGGGCATCCTCGGGCACCTCGCGGAGGTGGGCCTCGAAGGCCTGGACGGCCCTCAGGACCAGGTTGGCGAGGGCCTCCTTCTTGGCCAGGGCCCCCAGTGCGTTCAGGATGGGGACATAGACGTTGTAGTCGGTGCCGCTGGCCTCCAGGGCCTCCTCGCTGCTGGTGACGATCTCCTGATACTGGCCCGAAGCGAAGAGGCAGCGCAGCAGCAGGTACCAGGCCCCCTCGCAGTCCCGCTTCTGGGCGACCACGGACCGCAGGATCTGGGCGGCCTCGTGGTTCTCGCCCCTGGAATAGAGCAGCCACGCCTGGGCCACCTTGACCTCGGGCAGGTCGGGCCGGAGGTCCATGGCCTTCTCCGAGGCGGCCCGGGCGCGCTCGACCAGGGCCGGCTCGCGCTCGTACAGCCAGTAGCACTGGGCGCAGACGTTCGCGATCGCCGCGTGGGCCTGGGCAAAGCCGGGATCCTGGGTCACCGCGTCATTGAACATCTGCTGGGCAAAGTCCAGATCCTGGCGGGTCAGCCGCCGGGCATAGCTCCGGCCCCGCAGGTAGCGGTCGTAGGCCTGCAGACTCTCCGTGGGCTTGGCGGCGAGGGCCTCCTTCTCCTGGGGGGTGAGCTTGATGCGCAGCGCCTCGGCGATCTTCCGGGCGATCTCGTCCTGCACTTCGAAGACGTCCTTGAGCTCGCGGTCGTAGCGCTCCGACCAGACCGGGTGGTCGGTGTGCGTGTCCACCAGCTGGGCGTTGATGCGCAGGCGCTCCCCGGCGCGCCGCAGGCTCCCCTCGAGCACGTAGGAGGCGCCGATCTGCTGGCCGATCTGGGCGGTGGTCGCCGGCTTGTCGCGGTAGGCGATCACGGTCGAGCGCGAGAAGGTCTCGAGCCCCTGGATCTTCGAGAGCTCCGTGATGATGTCCTCGGTGATGCCATCCCGGAAGTATTCGTCCTCCTTGGCGCCGCTCAGGTTCTCGAAGTAGAGGACGGCGACCGAGCGCTTGGCCGAGCGGCCGGCCGAGCCTCCCTTCGAGTCGGCCAGCTCCGCCGCCCGTCGCTGCCCCGAGTCGAGGTCGCGCTTCAGGCGGAGGAGGTCGGTCTTGAGGTCGGTGGCGGTCTGGTAGCGGAGGTTGCGGTCCTTCTCGAGGGCCTTGCCGATGATCTGTCCCAGGGCCGCGGGCATCGCCGGATTCACCTCGGTCAGGGGCAGGGGGTCGCGGTTGAGGATGGCGTCGAACACCACGGCCTGGGTATCGCCCTGGAAGGGGAGCACCCCGGTGACCATCTGGTACAGCACCGCGCCCAGGGAGAAGAGATCGGTGCGGGCGTCGGTGTGCTGACCGCGGGCCTGCTCGGGAGACATGTAGTGGACGGTGCCCAGCACCATGCCCGCCACGGTCAGATCCCCGCGGTCCAGGTGGGTCTCCAGGCTCGAGTCCTGGGCCGCCTCGCCGCCGTAGTGGGTGATGGCCCCGATCTTGGCCAGGCCGAAGTCGAGGATCTTGATCTGGCCGCGGGCATTGACGATCAGGTTCACGGGCTTCAGGTCCCGGTGGACGATGCCCTTGGCGTGGGCCGACTCGAGGGCATCGGCGATCTGGATGCCGAGGTCGAGGACCTCGGCCAGGTCCATGGGCTGGCGCCCGATCTGCTTGGCGAGGGTCTGGCCCCCCAGCAGCTCCATGACGATGAAGTGCTGGCCCTCGTGCTGCTCGATGGCGTGCACGGTGCAGATGCCCGCGTGGTTCAGGGCCGAGGCCGCGCGGGCCTCGCGCTGGAACCGCTCGAGGACCGAGGGATCGCGCTGCATCTCCTCCGACAGGACCTTCACGGCCACGTGCCGGCCCAGCCGGGTGTCCTCCGCCTCGTAGACGACGCCCATGCCACCGGAGCCCAGCAGGCGGGTGATCCGGTAGTGCGAGACGGTCGTGCCCAGCAGCGAATCTGTTGCCATGCCAGCCTCCCTTGCCGTGCCAGGGAACTCATGGGGCACCGGTGCCCGCGGTGGCCACCGGGTCTCGCAATTGCCCCGGGGAAGCGACCCCGGAAGCTGACTACCAACTGTTGGATGGGCGTGCCGGAAAGATGAACTGGATTGCCTGTCTGTACATACGCTTCGCCCCGGTCCCGGTCAAGGACAGGGGTG
>JADKCH010000004.1 GCA_016714685.1 Candidatus Geothrix odensensis | reverse complement strand
CGGGACCCGCAGCCACAACAAGGTGCAGAAGCCCCGCATGGGCGGGTGGCGCCTGGAGGCGGACCGCACGGAGGGCACGCCCTACGCACAGGCGATGCTGCTGGGCCGGGCCGAGCGGCTGCTCTACCTCGCCGGGCCCTCCCCGCAGACCCGGCCCGAGCCCATCGCCCTCCGCTTCGGCAGCCGCAGCCTTCCGGTCTGGAGCCTCGAGATGCCGCAGGGTCTGCATGCCTCCACCGTGCTGGTGGAGGTGGCCCCGAAGCTGCTTGCCCTCTGCGATCTCAGCGTCCGGTTCGACCAGGGGGACCTCGCCCGGCTGGAACTGCACCTGGAGGGCCTGGACAGCACCTCCGCCCTGGCGCCCGCCGAAGCCGGGACCACCCTGCTCAGCACCCTCCGGGCCTGGGCCCAGGAGGCCGGGCAGGCCGTCGAGAGCACGGTGACGGTGCGCTGAGGGGACCTACAGCACGGTCAGGGTCGTGGTCTTCTTCGTCTGGGTCGAGGCGCCGAAGCCGGAGCTGCGGTCCTCGCTGGTGGCGCGGGTGGTCACGAGGCGGTTGCCGACCCGGCTGAAGTGGAGCTCCTGGGTGTTGCCGCCCTCGAAGCTGATGAACATGCGGCTGCCCTTGAAGCTCACGCTGCTGGCGAAGGCCAGGGGCACGCCGTCCGCCCCGATCCACACCTTGGCGTCGACCTTCAGTTCCTTGAGGTACTTCCTCTGGCTCTCGGGGATCTTCGGGGTCAGCTTCAGCACGAGGAGCTTGGCGGGCCTGCCCTGCCAGGTGTCGGCCCGCTCCTCCTGGACCTGGGCCTGGGCCAGGTCGCGTAGGAGGGCCTCGGCATGGCTCAGGGATTCCCCGACCTCGAGGGGGTCCACGTTCCGCAGGGCGATGCGGGTGGGGGCCGGGCGGTCGGGTTCGCGTTCCTGCGCGGCAAGTTCCTTTGCGGCCTGCTGGAGAGTGCCCCGGCCCCAGGCCACCTTGAGGCCCTGGGGGCCGTCCTCGAGCTGGGCTGTGACCTTGCCCTGGCTGACGAGGGGTTTTTTGTCGTCCATGGTCTGGCGCCAGAAGCTGTGGTCCAGGGTGGCCTTCACCGGTTCCGAGCCCTGAAGCTTCTGCAGGGAGGAGCGCAGGTCGTCCAGGCCGTTGGCCCCGAGGGGCAAGGCCAGGGAAAGCATAAGGATGGACAGACGCATGGGGACTCCGGGCTGGACCAGGGATGCCGAGGCTACGGGATCAGGTTCCCAGGGCTTATCCTGGAGGACTTGGGGGAAGCATGCCGTTCCGGGATGAGTGCGGGGTTTTCGGGATCTGCCGGCAGACGGAGGCCTCTCGCCAGACCTACCTGGGCCTCTATGCGCTGCAGCACCGCGGCCAGGAGGCCGCCGGCATCTGCTCCGGAGACGAGGAGGGCCTGCACCTCCACAAGGCGCAGGGCTACGTCGCGGACGTGTTCACCGAGGCGGTGCTGGACGGCCTGCCCGGCGACGCGGCCATCGGCCACACCCGCTACTCCACCACCGGCGGCAACGTGGCCTCGGCCGCCCACCCCTTCCTCATCCATGGCCGCTTCGGCCAGGTGGCCCTGTGCCACAACGGCAACCTCACCAATACCGGCGAGCTGCGCGACCGGCTCATCGCCGAGGGCCACACCTTCACCAGCCCCTCCGACAGCGAAGTCCTGCTGGCCCTCATCAACCGCGCCCAGGCCGACACGCTGGAGGATGCCGTGGTGGCGGCCCTCCGGGAGGCCAAGGGAGCCTACTCGCTGCTGATCCTCACGGATGACGCGCTCATCGCGGCGCGGGATCCCCACGGCTTCCGGCCTCTCGCCATGGGCCACATGGGCGAGACCCACGCCTTCAGCTCGGAGACCTGCGCCTTCGACCTGGTGGGTGCCAGCTATGACCGCGACGTGGTCCCCGGGGAGATGGTGGTGGTGTCGCGGAGGACGGGCGAGATCCGCTCCCGCTTCCCCCTGCCCAAGGTGCAGCCGAAGCCCTGCGTGTTCGAGCACATCTACTTCGCCCGGCCGGATTCCCTGGTCTACGGCCAGAGCGTGATGGTGGCGCGGCGCGAGATGGGGCGCCGCCTGGCCCTGCGCCACCCCGTGGAAGCCGACCTGATCGTGCCCGTGCCGGACAGCGGGGTGAGCGCGGCCCTGGGTTATTCCGAGCAGTCCGGCATCCCCTTCGACTTCGGCATCATCCGCAACCACTACGTGGGCCGCACCTTCATCGAACCCAAGCAGAACATCCGCAGCTTCGGCGTGAAGGTGAAGCTGAACCCCGTGCGGCACCTGCTGGCTGGCAAGCGCGTCGTGCTGGTGGACGACAGCATCGTGCGGGGCACCACCAGCAAGAAGATCGTGCAGATGGTGCGCGAGGCCGGCGCCAGCGAGGTGCACATGCGCATCGCCTGCCCGCCCACCACGCACTCCTGCTTCTACGGCATCGACACGCCCAAGCGCCAGCACCTCATCGCCTCGTACATGCCTCTCGAAGAGATCACCGCCTTCGTGGAGGCTGACACCCTCGGCTACCTGAGCCTGGAGGATCTCGAGGGCTGCATGGGCGACACGGACGGCCAGGGCTTCTGCTACGCCTGCTTCACCGGGAACTACCCGGTGGCGCCTTCCACGTCGTAGCTCAGGGAAGCACGCTGCAGCGGGTGGTCTCGTGGGCGCTGAAGGACTTGCCCATGGCGGAGCCCTGCACATCCGAGCGCTCCTCCAGCACCAGGAGCCGCCCCTGGTTGCGCTGATAGCGAATGTGGATGTCCACCTTCGTCCAGACGGTCGCCACGAGCAATACCCTGGCCTTGATCTCGATCTGCTGGTCCATGGCGATGGGCAGGCCATCCGCCCCGATCCACACCGTGGCCTCATGGACCGCCTTCTTGAGCTTGGACTTCGCCTCCGCCTCCAGCTTCATTTCCAGGACCAGTTTCAATCTGCGGACAGGTTGGCCCTCCCGGGTCTCGGGCCTCTCCTCCACCAGGCGGGCCTTGTCGAGCTGCTCGAGGAGCCCTGCCGCCGGACGCAGAACCCCCTCGAAGGGCCTGTCCCCCTTTTTGGCGTTGGAAGTGTCCGGATTCGACTTCCCCGCCGGGGCGGGCAGACGGCTGTCTTCCAGGATCCTGGTCCCTCCGGGGCCATCCTCCAGTCGCACCGTGCGGCGCTCGATGTGGTCTTTGCCCCCCTCCTGCTCCCTGCTCTCCTCCTCGATGCGGGCGCTGACTTTCGAGGCCTGAGGCAGGGCCTTCAGGGCCGCTTTCAAGTCCGCGAGGCCATCCGCTTGGAGAAGGGTGCCGCTGAGGGCCAGGGCGGTCACGAGGATGAAGCGGGACATCAGGGCTCCGGGATGAAGGGCCTACGGGCCAGGGACCGCCCATGGTTAGCTGGAGGCATGTCCGGCACCGGTCCCTCAGGCTCACCCCAGGCGCGATTCGAAGATGGCCTCCGCTTCCTCGCGACCGCGCTGGCCCTGGAGATCGACCATCGCAACAGCGCGGCCATCGTGTCGGCGGCCTGCGATGCCATCCAGTGCTTCCTGGTGACCTTCGAGGCCGCCGGCAGGCACCACCTGCCGGATCCCGACGGCGAGACGGCCCGCCTGCGGGGCCAGCTCGAGGCTCTGCTCACGCCCCGGCAGAGCCCCGAGGCGGCGGCCCGCCATGCCCTCGAAGCCGCCCGGCTGGCCCGGGACCAGGCCTCGCGCCTGCTGCCTCGACTCCTCGGCTGAGGTCAGAAATCCACTTGGGCCAGGGGGACGTTCTGGGGAACCGGGTTCCCGCCGAAGCGGTCCACGGGCAGGGTGGCCGAGGCGAGGCTGCTGGCCGGGACGGCCGCGCCCTGGGAGCGCCAGAAGCGCCGGAGATCCTCCCGGAACCACGCGATGAACTCCTGGAAGGCCACCTGCCGCAGCTCCTCCCGGGTGAGCTCGCCGAACACCTCCACCACGGCCGAGGCCGACGCCTCCGGCAGGCGGAAGGTCTTCCAGGGCCTCGAAGCGCCCTCCGCGGGGGCCAGGATCGTGCTGAGGAAGGCCCCGTCGCGCCCCGGCAGGGGCGGCTCCCCGGCCAGCAGGCCGGAGGCGAGGCAGAGGCAGAATAGGGCGCGCATGGACTTGATATGGCCCGGTGGCGGATGAGGTTCCCGGAGCAGGTATTCAGTCCGGAGTCTGGAGTCCGGTCGGACCCGCGGCCCCGCCCAAGGAACACGCCGCGGCCCGCCCAGTCTCGACTCCAGACTCCAGACTCAGTAAACTCACCCCATGCCCATCGCCATCCTAGGACCCACGGCCTCCGGCAAATCCGCCGTGGCCGTGGCCGTGGCGCGCCGCCTGGGTGGCACGGTGGTCAACGGCGACCCCTTCCAGGCCATCCAGGGCCTGGCCATCGGCACCGGGCAGCCGGATGCCGATGAGCAGGGCGGCGTACCGCACCTGGGCTATGGGGCATTGCCCCTCTCGACCCGCCCCAATCCCAAGGCCTTCGGAGAGCTGGTCAGAGGCTGGCTCGCGGAGGCTTCCGATCCCGTTTTGGTGACGGGCTCTGGCCTGTACCTGCGGGGTATCTGGGACCAGCTCTCGGAGCTGCCCGACGTGGATCCGGCTCAGGTGGACCAGGTCCGGTCCTGGGGGATCCGGCTGGGCATGCCCGCCCTCCACCGCTACCTGGCCGCCGTGGATCCAGCCCGCGCCGCGGCCCTGCACCCCCACGACAGCGCCCGCGTGCAGCGGGCCCTGGCCCTCCACCTGGCGATGGGAGGCGCGCCTTCGGGCCTGCTCTCCAGGCCGGCCACCGGCGTTCCCCCTGGGTGGCGGGTGCTGGTGGTCGCGCCCGGCCGTGAGTCTCGCCGCGAGCGCGTGGTGGCGCGGGTGGCGGCCCAGATGGCAGCCGGTTGGCTGGAGGAGGTGGCGGGCCTGCTGGCTGCCGGCCATGCCGATGACCTGATCGCCCTGCGGCCCCTGGGCTACGCGGCCTGGATGGCGGGGGGCGACCTCCAGGCGGCCCGGCTCCAGGTGATCCAGGAGACTCAGGCCTACGCCAAGCGACAGGCCACCTGGTTCCGCAACCAGCTGCCGGAGGCGCCGACCTGGGATCCGGATCTCGAGCCCCTGGAGGCGGCCCTCGAGCGGCTGGGGCTGGGATGACGCCAGCCACCTGGTACGCGGGCCGGACCTCGCTGGAGCTGCTGCAGGGCGACCGCTGGGCCTGGATCGGTCTGCGCTCCGGCGATGGGCTGAACCGCCTGCACAGTGACCTGCTGCTGGCCCTGGATCGGCTCTTCATCGAGCTGCGCTGGGCGGGCGTCCGCCGCGTGGCCCTCTCGGGCGCCGGCTGGATGGCCGAAGGGGGCCACCACTTCTCCGCCGGGGCCGACCTCCACGAGGTGGGCGCCCTGGATGCCGTGACCGCCGACCCCTTCTCCCGGCGCGGGCAGCGGATCATGGCGCACCTGCTCTGGCCCGGCTGGCGCAGCCTCACCCTGATCTCCGGCGTGGCCATGGGCGGGGGCTGCGACCTCGCCCTGCACGGCCAGGAGCGCTGGGCCGTGGCGGCGGACGCCGAAGGCCGATATGGCCTGCGCCTGGCCCACCCCGCCGCGAAGCACGGCATCCTCACGGGCTTCGGCGGCACCGTGCGGCTGCCGGAAATCCTGGGGCGCCAGGGGGCGGATCGCCTGTTCCGGGATTTCGAGACCTGGGATGAGACTGCGGCCCTGGCTTCGCGCGCCGTGCACCGGATTGTCGAGCCCCTCGGCGTCGCGGGGCATGTCCAGGATTGGTTGGGCGCTACCGTTGGGACGCGGCGATGAGGGCCGGAACGCTGAGCGCCGCGAGGAGCCCGCAGCAGCAGAGCAGGAAGAGCGGCGTCAACACGGCACAGATGCCCCGCCAGGTATCGGTCTTGTGCATGCGGGCCATCCCCATGCCGATGACGATCATTCCTGCGAGGTGGATGAGGATGCCGATATAGGGGATCAGGCCGCCGATCTGAATGAAGGCGGAGGCGTAGCCGTAGGCGCGGATGCTCTGGCCCGTGCCAACCCCAGGCCTGAGCCCGCCCCACAGCCAGAGGAAGAAGTGGTTGAAGGCGCCGCCGATGACCATGCCCAGGAAGCTGAAGAGGGGCATGAGCAGGAGGATCACGCCGAAGAGCACGGGCATGATCGCGGCAATGGCCTTGCCGTCGCCCTTGCCGGTCTGTTCGAGCGCCGCGAGCATGATGCCCATGCCCACGAGGAAGAACACCAGGGCCATGACCAGGAAGACGGGGATGGAGAGCAGCAGCAGGAAGCGCCAGGGTGCGCCCAGGCCTTCCGTGACGGGCACGCGGTCGAACAGCTCCATGGGGTTGCTGAACACCAGCCGGAACATGCCGCCCACGCGGGACCAGAAGGAGGGAAAGGCCTCGGGATCCTCGAAGGGCACGGGCCGCAGCGCCGGGGTGAACGCGGGCACTTCGGAGAATTGGGGCGGCAGGGACACCGGCGGCTCATTCAGCTGAATGACCGGGGGGATCGCTTCATTGGGGCCCGTGATCTCGCTCATCCGTCGCTCCGGAGGTTGAGGTACGCTATCACGCTTCGCGGAAGTCCCTGGGCCGCAACCCCAGCTTTTCCAGGCGGGAGAGCAGGGTGGAGGGGGCCAGGTCCGCCAGGGCCGCGGCCCCGTCGGGACCGGCGATCTTGCCCCGGGTGTGCTGGAGCAGGCGTTCGAGATAGGTGCGCTCCTGGGCCTCCCAGGTGGCGGGGCGGCCGGTGCGCTCGCCCCGGGCGGGCAGGGCCCCGGGCGGGAGCCTCAGCTCACGGCCCGTCGAGAGGATGGCGGCGCGCTCCAGCACGTTGTGCAGCTCCCGCACATTGCCCGGCCAGGCGTAGGCCTCCAGCTGATCGCGCACCGAGGGCGGCAGCTGCACGGGAGGCCGGCGGTTCTCCCGGGCGAAGCGGTCCAGGAAGCCCTCCGCCAGGGCGGCGATGTCCTGGGGCCGTTCGCGCAGGGGCGGCAGGTGGATGGGGAAGACGCTGAGCCGGTAGAAGAGGTCCTCGCGGAAGCGCCCCTCGGCCACGGCGGCGCGGAGGTCCGTGTGGGTGGCGGCCACCAGCCGCACGTCCACCTTGCGGGATTTCTCGCTGCCCAGCGGATCGATCTCCTTCTCCTGGATGGCGCGCAGCAGCTTGGGCTGCAGGTCCAGGGGCAGGTCGCCGATCTCGTCGAGGAACAGCGTGCCGCCGTCCGCCAGCTCGAACCTCCCCTTGCGGGCCGACGCGGCCCCGCTGAAGGCGCCCTTCACGTGGCCGAAGAGCTCGGACTCGATGAGCGTGGCGGGCAGGGCGCTGCAGTTCACCTTGATGAAGGGCTTCTCCCGGCGGGGCGAGAGGTGGTGCAGGGTCTGGGCCACCTTCTCCTTGCCGGTGCCGGTCTCGCCGGTGATGAGCACCGTGGCGGCGGTGGCGGCCACCTGCCGCAGCTGGTCGAGGATGCCCCGCATGGCGGCGCTCTCGGCGCGGAGGGGCTCCTGCAGCACGTCCCGGCGCTGCACCTCGCGGAAGTAGCTGACCTCCTCGGCCAGGCTGCGCTCCCGCTCGGCCAGCCGGACCAGGTGCTCCGCCTGCTTGAGGCCCAGGGCCAGCAGCGAGGCGAAGACGCCCACGTGGTGCAGCACGCTGTCCGGGTACTGGCGGCAGACCATGGCGTCGAGGGTCATGAGGCCGAAGGTCTCGCCCCGGCTGCGCAGCGGGGCCACCATGCAGCTGTGGCCGTGGGGCATCTCCAGCAGGCCGTGGAAGGTGTCTTCGCCGGGGTCATCCTCCTCGAAGGTGGCGGGCTTGGAGCGGGCCTTGAGGGCGTTCTGCAGGCGCAGGTTGCCGCGCACGGGGATGCGGGCCTCCGCCAGCTGAGGCGTGGCGAGGGGGCCGACGGCGTGGGCCACCCGGAGGCTGTCGCCGTCCCGCAGCAGGACGGTGGCCAGGTCGAAGGGCACCAGCTGGCCCAGGCGCTCAAAGGCGTGGGCCACCATGCGGTCGGGCTCCTCGCCCAGGGTTAGCAGGGCGCCGGCCTCCTCCACCAGGCGGGCCCCGGTGAGCGCGGCATCGAGATCCGGCATGGGCACAGGCACCTCCGAGCCTGATTCTCGGTATTTCGAGAGCCGGGTCAAGGGATACCCCCGCGCGAATCACATCCGTCCTTCGAAAGGTATACTTCGAGGTCACCCTTCCTGAGGAAGCGCTTGTCCCCCGACGCCACCCACTTCGGTTCCTACCGACTGCTCTCTCCGCTTGGGGAGGGGGCCATGGGCGAGGTGTGGCGGGCCCTGGACCTGCGGCTGGAGCGCGAGGTGGCGCTCAAGATCCTGAAGGATGCCGATGACCTGCGGCGCAAGGCGCTCATCGGCGAGGCGAAGCTGGCCTGCCAGCTGAACCACCCGAACATCGCCCACATCTACGACGCCGGCGAGGTGGATGGCACGCCCTACATCGCCATGGAGCTGGTGGAGGGGCGGACGCTGCGGGCCCTGGTGGGCCGGCCGCTGGAGGGCGATGCCCTGCAGGACCTGGCCCGGCAGGCCGCCTCGGCCCTCTCCCACGCGCACCAGAAGGGCATCGTCCACCGGGACATCAAGCCGGAGAACCTGTTGCTGACCGATGAGGGCCAGCTGAAGATCCTCGACTTCGGCATCGCCCGGCGGGGTGCCGAGGACGTGGGACTTGGTCCCACCTCGCACCACCTCACCCTGGTGGAGCGCACGGCGCCCGGCTACAGCCAGGGCACGCCGGCCTACATGAGCCCCGAGCAGGCCAACGGGCAGGCTCTCTCCGGCCAGTCGGACCAGTTCAGCCTGGGCGTGGTGCTCTACGAGCTGGCCACGGGCGTGCACCCCTTCCTGCGCGGCAACCTGGTGGACACCCTCTACGCCGTGACCCGGGATGAACCCCGTCCCCTGGCCGAGCTGCGCCCTGACCTGCCCCGCACGGTCCAGGACGCCATTCATCGGCTGATGGCGAAGGCCCCCAAGGACCGGCTCCCGAACCTGCAGGCTCTGGCCATCGGCCTCTCCGAGAACATCGCCACGGCCGCCGTGCCCCACCTCAGCCATCCGGTGGCGCTGCTCCGCAAGCGCCGCCGCTGGACCTGGATCCTGGCCTCGGCGGCGGCGGGGCTGACCCTCGTCGCGCTGGCGGGCTTCGCGTGGTCGCGCAGCAGCGACGGCACGGGCCTGGGTGAGGCCCGGCGGGCCTCCCGCGAGGACTTCACCAAGGGCCGCCGGGTGGTGGCCATCCTGCCCCTGGAGCAGATGCGGCCCGATGCGGAGCACGCCTGGCTCAGCAACAGCTTCGCCGACGCCATGGCCTTCGGCCTGGTGCGGCGGGAGGACATGGCCGTCGTGGACCGGCTCCGGGTGGTGGAGGCCATGCACCAGCTGGGTGATACCCCTGGCCAGGCCCCGAAGGCGGTTGGTGAACTGGGGCGGCAGCTCAAGGCCGAGCTGATGGTGCTCGGCAGCTACCAGGTGGTGGGCGGGCAGCTGCGCATGTTCGTGCGGGTGGTGGATGCGCTCCGCGGCGCGACCCTGCACCAGTTCCAGCTGGACCGGCCCGTGGCCGACCTGCTGAAGCTCGAGGACGAGCTCCAGCAGCGTCTGCCCCAGGAGATGGGCCTGAGCAGCGACCCGGGCTCCCTGCGCTCCCAGGCCAAGCTGCCGCGGACCCGCGAGCTCTACACCAAGGCCTTGCAGGTCATCACCGACGGGAACCAGGATTCGGTGCGCCTGGCCAATACCCTGCTGGCCTCCGCCATCGAGCTGGAGCCGGACTACGCCCCGGCCCGGGCGGAGTTCGCCTGGACCCTGGCGGAGCTGGGCGCCACCACGGCCCTGGGCCAGGGCCGCTACGAGGAGGCCCAGGCGCTCCTGAAGCAGGGGAAGGTCGCCGCCGAGAAGGCCATCGCCCTGGATCCCAGTGCCTCCCAGGCCTACCGGGCCCTGGCGTCGATCCTGCTCCGGATGGGGGACCTGGAGGGCTCCAGCCGGGCGGCGCTGCAGGCCGTGCGCCTCGATCCCGCGGACCACAAGGCCTATGACGTGCTGGCGGACGTCTTCGCCGGCCTGGAGGGCGAGGACAACCACCAGGCGGCCCGACGCTACTTCGAGAAGTCCCTCAGCCTCTTCCCCGAAGGGTGGCAGGCGCATCACCGGCTCGGGGTCCTGCTCCAGAACGAGGGCGAACTCACCGCGGCGCTCCACCATGCGGACCGGGCCCTGGCCCTCCGGCCGGCGGCGGAGTACGCCTACGTCACTGCCGCCGATGCCCTGCTCTGGATGGGGCGGGCCCAGGAGGCCGAAGCCCGGCTCCGGGCCGGGCTCCGCGAAGTGCCCGGGTCCAACGTGCTCCGCAGCCTCATGGCCTACACGGCCTGGGAGCGGGGAGATCGTCCCACGGCTGAGAGCTATCTCCGGGAGCTGGAGGGGGTCTGGCCGCCGGATCACTCCAACACGGTCCTGCTGACGGGGGTGAAGCAGGCCGTGGCCGGGGACGGGACCGCGGCCCGGGCCGGTTTCGAGGCCTACCGGCAGAAGCTCGCGGCGGTGGACCTGTCTCAGCGGAAACACAGTGAGCGGCGCGTGGTCTCGGTGAACCTCTACTTCATGGCGCGCATGGCGGCGCGACTGGGGGATCGTGCGGCCGCCCAGACCATCGCGGAGCTCGCCGATCGCTTCCACCCGGGCAAGCTGCGCGTGGCCAAGCAGGACCCGGCCTTCCGCTGAGTCCCTCTCACACCCCGGTTTCCCGAGCCTCCAGCATCAACGTCTCGATGCTCTGGCGGACCTCCTGCAGGAGGAGGTCGCGATCCGGGAATTCCGAGGGAAGGACGGGCGTCCCCACCCGGACCCTGTACTGACCTGGCCGGAAGAACAGACTGCCTCTGGGCAACACCTGGAATCCGCCCATGGTGGCGAGTGGGATGATGGGCACCCCGGCCTCCAGGGCCAAGGCGAAGCCGCCCTTTTTGAATGGAAGCATCTGGCCGTCGCGGCTACGGGTGCCTTCGGGGAAGATCACCACGCTCTTGCCGCCCCGGATCTGCATGGCCGCGTCGTGGATGCTGCGGATGGCGCGATCCCGGTCGCCGCGGTCGATGAAGATGACCCCGGCGGCCCAGGCGGCCCAGCCGACGAAGGGCATGTACTTCACCTCTTTCTTGGCGATGTAGACCGCCGGCACGGGCAGGGCCGCCACGAGGACGGGCGGGTCCATCTGGCTTTCGTGGTTGGACATGAAGATGACGGGCTGGCGTCCACCGCGAATGCCCTCGGGAAGGCGGTCCCAGCCTTCCAGGGTGAAGGGGATGCCGCAGAACCATTCCATGCCGCGGGCGAAGAAGGGCCCGACCGTGAAGAACGCCCGCCGGCGGCCCAGGAAGGGAACGGCGAGCAGGATCCCGACCACGGTCAGGGGCACCGTCGCCAGGGCCCAGGCCATCATCACCCCACCGCCGATCCTGGTGTCCCGCCAGCTGCCCACGCATCCTCCCCGTACCGACTAAGCTAGCAGTAGTGGAGGTCTCCCGTGGACATCACCCAGCGAATCCTGGCCGATCATGCCGCCCGGAAAAGTGCGGAGGGCATCACCTGGTTCGACGCCGGAGATTTGAGGCGCCTGGGCCTCCAGGACCAGCTGTTCACCGTCATGCAGACCGTCCAGCACACGCTGCGCCTGCGGAAGGCCCACCAGGTGGTGGAGAGCCACGGCTGCATCGACCGCTGGAGCCTCGAGGACACACACTGAGCGGCCAACCGCCCCGGGTACCGCTGGACGCGGCTTCCGGGGCGGACAGGATCCGGTTTATGCCTGGACGGCGCTTTCCATGGCCACGGCGCGGGGATGCAGCACCTGGTTCTCCAGGTAGATGTGCAGATGCAGGTCGCGCTCGAGGGTGAGCAGCCCGTCGTAGAGGGCGTGGAAGGTGGCGCAGCCATCGGCAGGCACCGCGTAGGCCCCGGTGCGCTCCCGCAGCTCGGCCAGCAGGCCGCCCACGGCCTCGTGTTCCATCTCCATGACGCGGATGGGGCTCTGCACGGTGCCGAAGCAGGAGGAGCCGGCCTGGCCCTGGTCCATCTGGCGGATGTAGGGGAAGAGGATCTGCTCTTCCTTCATGAGGTGGGGCATGAGGTCGGCGGCCAGGGCCTGGTAGAGCTGGCCCACGCGGGCCAGCTCGGGGTGCCGCTCGCCGTGGGCGCGCAGCACTTTGTCCATCAGCAGGTCCAGGCGGGGCAGCTCCTCGCGCAGGTACTCGTGGTGGGTGGCGACGATGTGCTGGATCAGGTCCGTGAGAGAGGCCCTGGACCAATCCTGCAATGAGGGCACGCCCGCCGAGGGGGGCTCGAGGGTGGCCAGGTCCGCCAGAACCAGGGCCGGGTCCTGCTTGGCCAGCGCACAGGCTTCGCCCAGGCTGCGGTGGCCGCCGCAGCAGTAGTCGATGCCCAGGCGCTCGAAGTAGCGCATGGTCTCGGGGCGTTCCATCACCAGCTCGCCCACCTTGGTGTTCAGTTCTGCGTTCATGCCGGCTCCTTGGCGGGGACCATCCCCAGGCACCCAAGATGCGGCCTTCGGGCCGTGAGGGGAATCACATCTTGATAAAAAAGATCAAATTTTCCTTAATGCTTCGAATGTTCAACCAAGATATTGATTTAAATTGATTTAATCTACGGTGATGGACTTCGACACATTCTTGGGAGCATCGGGATGGACGCCGTGGTCCGCCACCGCCAGGCGGTCGAGATACTCCATCTTCAGGACGGACATGCGGAAGGCCAGGCGCTGCAGGGCCACCGAGGCGGCAAACACGAAGAGGTTCGGATCCCCGCTGGCGGGCACTTCGATGTACTTCGACCAGTAGCGGTCCTGACCCATGGGCTTTCCGGCGACGGCCAGGGCCAGTTCCGCGTTCTTCTCGGCGATGAGCAGGATGTCGGCGCCCCGGATCTTGTGGGTGTGGATCTGGCTGATGGTGATGCGCACGTCCCGTTCCTCACTGGGGCAGACGAAGAGCAGCGGGTAGTTGGAGAAGCGCGTCTCCACCAGCTCGGGCCAGGCCTGGAGGGCCTCGATGCCGCCGGCGAAGGGGCGGCCGTCACGGTGCTGCTCGTAGACCTCCAGCAGGCCCGCCAGATCCTGGATGGAGAACAGCGTGTTCTTTCCCAGGATGGTGTTGGGGCCGTGCTTGAACTCGGCGGCATCGTAGCCCTCGGCGTGGTTCAGCACCACTTCGCGGATCTTGAGGGCGCCTTCCCGGGCCAGGCCGATGAGGCCCGTGCCCAGGATGTGCAGGGAGGGCTCCAGGTAGAGGCGCCGGGCGGCTTCTTCCACGCTGGCTTCGCAGCCGCGCAGGGTCTCGGTGATGAGCTCCTTGGCGCGCTCCAGATTCACCGCGATCTTGCGCTCGGTGAGGGAGAAGGAGGCCGCCAGCACGTAGAGGATGGCGACCTGGTTGAGGAAGCTCTTGGTGGCGGCCACGGCGATCTCGGGGCCGCAGAGGATCGGCAGGTAGAACTCGGAGAGCTCCTGGGGGATGCGGCTGTTCTCGTTGTTCACCAGGGAGAGGCGGCGCAGGGCGGGCACGCGGGCGCGCACGTCCTGGAAGATGTCCACCAGGTCCTTGGTTTCGCCGGACTGCGTGATGCCGATGAGCAGGTCCCGGGGCTGGAGCGTGTTCAGGTACATGGACCGGAACATGCCCGGGTTGCAGGGGAAGACCGCCACGCCGGCGAGGTTGTTGAAGAAGGTGGCGGCGATCAGGGCCGCGTGGTACGAGGTGCCGGAGGCCACCAGGAAGATGCGCCCGCCCTCCTTCTGGGCCTCCCGGATGGTCTGGACCAGTTCCGCCAGGTGGCGGGTGACCCGGCGCTGCTTCTTCCAAACGAAGAGCAGGTCGAAGAGGGCCAGCGACTCACTGGCCTGCGGAGCGAGGCGCTGGAGGTCCGCGAGCAGCTGGCGCTCGTCCGAGGTGGGCTGGCCGCAGTGGGCCTGGAGCACGTCCGCATGGGGCTTCACGCGCAAGGCCAGGTCCTGGTGGACGGGGTCCGCGAGCACGGCCTTCAAGGCCGCCGCCAGGGCGGCCTCATCGGGGGCCTCGTAGAGGGCCAGCACCTTGTAGACGAGGGCCTTGCACAGGTCCTGGCGGTCCTCGAAAGCGGCGAACAGGCTGTCGGTCTCGGGGCTGCGGAAGTAGTAGCGGAGCACCTCGTCCAGGTTGTCGGGGGCCGAAGCGATCTCCTGCTCCATGTAGTAGCGGAAGGACGCCCGGAGGCCGGTGTCCCGCACGTTGAGCTTGGACCGCTTGGGCCGGGGCGCGGCGAAGGAGAGCTCGCCGCTCATGGGGAAGACCAGGTACTCGCGCTCGGTGAACCAGATGCCCTCCCCTTCGGAGAGCGGTATGAGCATGCGGGTCTTGGAGAGCACGGAGGTGAGGTCGCTGGAGACCACCACAAAGGCGCCGTGCGCATCGTGGCCGATCCCCGCGTAGAGCGAGGAACCGCACTTGACGGCCACCACGCCGGGCACCCGGGGATCGGCGAAGGCCGCGGCATAGGAGCCATCGGCCTGCCCATTGGCCTTGCGTGCCGCGAGCATCAGGAGGAGGGCCCCGTCCGGAACGGTTCCCGTCAGCCCCGAGGCCGCGAGGGCCCTGCGACCCTCCGCCAGGACGGGACCGGGTACCGACTGGTGGGCCGCGTAGGCGTCCTCGACGAGGTGGGTGATCATCTCCCCGTCGTTGTCGGACACCACCTGGTGGCCCCGGGTGGCCAGCGCAGGCTTCAAGCCGTCCGTGTTCGAGATGTTGCCATTGTGGGCGCCCACCAGCTCGACCTTGCACCGCACGTGGTGCGGTTGGCTGTTCACGTCCGAGACCGCGCCGTAGGTGGCCCAGCGCACCTGGCCGATGAACCGCTGGCCGGACTGGCGGTCGATGCCCAGCTCCGGCACCACGCGGCTGGGCGCGCCCACTTTCTTCAGCAACCGGATGGCGCCGTCATCCCCGATGAAGGCGCCTCCGGTGGAATCGTAGCCGCGGTACTCAAGCCGCTTCAGCAGCTCGCCGGCCTCGTGCCCCAGCGCGGATACATCTGAGCCGTAACACAGCGATACGATTCCGCACACGGTCCACCCCCTCGGGCCGCCGGGTGGGGCGGGCACCACCCTTCAGCTTGGGATAGATGCATCGTTTATGGAACCGGATCGGTGCCGCCCGTGGTCAGCGGCGAGCAGCGGAGCAGCCGCCAGGTGGTGAGCAGGCCCCCGCGGAGGGTGCCGTACCGCTGGATGCACCCCAGGCCATAGTGGCTGCAGGTGGGCGTGAACTTGCACTGGGTGGGCAGGTGGCTGGACAGGGTGGCCTGGTAGGCCCGGATCAGGGCCCGGCAGACCCAGGCGGTGGGCTGGAAGCGCACCGGCAGAAAAGCCTCGAGGACCAGGAACAGCCCGATGGCCACCAGCGGGTGGGACAGCAGCCAGTCGGCCATCCTACGCCTTTGCCGCATCGGCCTCGGCCTTCACCTTCCGGGCCTCTTCCAGGAAAGCGGGGACGAGGTCCTCCTCCTTCACCTTCCGGATGAGCTCGCCCTTGCGGTAGATGAGGCCTTCGCCCGCGCCGCCCGCCACGCCGAGATCGGCATCCTTGGCCTCACCAGGGCCGTTCACCACGCAGCCCATCACCGCGTAGGTGATGTTCTCGTGGTTGATGAGCTTGAGCCCTTCCTCGATCTCGTTGGCCACCCGGTTGAGGTCGATCTGCACGCGGCCGCAGCTGGGGCAGCTCACCATGCGGAAGCCGCCGCTGCGCAGCGCCAGAGAACGCAGCATCTCGTGGCCCACGCGGCACTCGTCCTCGCCCTCGCCGGTGAGGGAGACCCGGATGGTGTCGCCGATGCCCTCGGCCAGGAGGATGCCCATCCCGACGCTGGACCGGATGGTGCCCCCGAACGGGGTGCCCGCTTCGGTGATGCCCAGGTGGAAGGGGTAGTCCACCTGCCTGGCCAGCAGGCGGTAGGCCTGCACGGTGCGGACCACGTCGCTGGCCTTGAGGCTGATCTTGATGTCGCGGAAGCCCTCGCGCTCCAGGACCTCGATGTGGCGCAGGGCGCTCTCCACCATGGCCTCGGGCGTGGCGGTGCCGAACTGGTCGAGCAGGTCCTTCTCCAGGCTGCCGCCGTTCACGCCGATGCGGATGGGGATGCCCAGCGATCCGGCCTTGTCCACCACGGCCTTCACGCGATCCTGGCCGCCGATGTTGCCGGGGTTGATGCGCAGGCAGGCGGCACCGCCATCGGCCGCCACCAGGGCCAGGCGGTAGTCGAAATGGATGTCGGCGATGACGGGGATGGGGCTGCGGTCGCAGATTTCGTGGAAGACCTCGCCCGCCTTCTTGGTGGGCACGCTCACCCGCACGATCTCGCAGCCGGCGTTGGCGTAGCCGTAGATCTGGTTGACGGTGGCCTCCACGTCCCGGGTGTCCGTCTTGGTCATGCTCTGCACGGTGATCGGGGCATCCCCGCCCACGGGCACCTTGCCCACCAGGATCTGGCGGGTTTTCCGGCGTGGCGCGAGGGGCTGGGGATCCTGCTCGGACATGGGGCCTCGGTCAAAGATCCCATTCTAACCACCTATCCCCCTACGCCACGCGCGGCCCCGGAGGGCCGCGCGCGGGATCAAGCGGTGCTTAGCGCTTGAGGTTGAGGGTTTCCTGCAACAGCTCATCGGTGGTGGTCACGATGCGCGAGTTGGCCTGGTAGCCGCGCTGGCTCACGATGAGCTTGGTGAACTCGCTGGCCACGTCCACGTTGGACAGCTCGAGGTTGGAGCCGAGGATGGCGCCGCGGCCGCCCTGGTTGGCCAGGCCGATGGTGGGCGCGCCCGAGGCCAGGGTCTGGCTCCAGTGGTTGTTGCCCGACTGCTCGAGGCCATTCACGTTGGTGAAGCTCGACACGGCGAGCTGGGCCATCTTGAGGATCTGGCCGTTGGTGAACGTGCCGGTGATCATGCCGTCCTGGTCCACGGTCAGATCCCGCAGCGTGCCGGCCGGGAAGCCGTTTTGGGAGCTGCTCACCGTCGTGCTGGCGGAGCTGAGGCCCGTGAAGGTCTGGCTGCCATCGGGGTTGATGATGTCGAAGTTGATGGTGCTGTTCGCGGCGGAGCCGCCGGGCCAGGTGATGTTCAGGACGCTGTTGTCGCCGGGCACGGGCGGCGTGGGGCCGCCGTTCAGGGAGGAGATCTTGCCCGTGGCGTCGAAGGTGATCGTGCCGGGCAAGGCGGGCGTGCCCGTGATGGTCGCACCGGCCGGCCCGCTCACGCCGTAGGTCCAGCTGTTGCCGGCGCCCTTGGTGTAGGTGATGGTGAGGTTCTGAGAGTTGCCCAGGCTGTCGTAGACCTGGATGGCCGTCTGGAAGGTGCTGCCGGCCACGGCATTGGCATTGAGGTTGACGCCCAGGGACATGTCCGTGGTGGCCTGGGCTCCAAGCGTGGCGGCGGAGACCTGCACAGGCACCATGGAGGTGGTGGTGACCACGTTGCCGGTCGCGTCCCGGTTCCAGCCCATCACATTGGAGCCGTCGCTGGCCACCAGATAGCCCAGGCTGTCCCGGGTGAAGTTGCCGGCACGGCTGAAGACCTGGGTTCCGCCGTTCGTCTGCAGGGTGAAGAAGCCATTGCCCTGGAGGGCCATGTCCAGCGCGTTGCCCGTGGCCTGGAAAGAGGACTGGGCGAAGTCCTGGTTCACGGAGTTGGTCTGGACGCCGAGGCCGAACTGGATCGGGTTGCCGTTGCCCTGGGTGGCCGTCGCCCCCGCCGAGGCGAAGATGTCCCGGAAGGTCATGGTGGAGCCCTTGAACCCGACCGTGTTGATGTTCGACAGGTTGTTGCCGATCACGTTCAGGGCGCTGGCGTTGCTGGAGAGGCCGGAGAGGCCGGAGTAGAAGGCGGAGTAGAGGCTCATGGGTTGCTCCTTGGGGTTTGGGGGCAGGGTGGGATGGGCGCTAGGCGGTGATTTCGAGGACGTCGGACAGGGCGAACACATTGCCTCCGGAGGCCAGGTAGATGCCGCCGTTGCTGAAGGTCACGGCGTCCACCTTCATGCTCAGGCTGGTGCGGAAGAGGGCGGGCTTACCGTCGTCGCCGGTGGCGGTCACCTCGACCTTGTAGGGGCCGTCCGGCAGGACGTTGCCGTCGGCATCCTTGCCATCCCAGGCGACGGTGCTGAGGCCACGGTTGAGGTGCCCCTGGGGCAGCGTGGCCACGACCTTCCCGTTGGCATCCTTCACAGTCAAGGTCACGTTCGCCGCGGCACCCAGCTCAAGGTTCATGCTGGCGGCGCCGGCCTTGAGGCTGAAGCCCGAGCCGTCCACTTTCACGGTCTTGCCCACCAGACCGGCGGTCTGGGCCTGGAAGAGGCCGGCCGTCTGGGTCTGGAGACCCGTCAGCAGGCTGTTGGTCTGCTGGGCCTGCTCGAGGCTGGAGAAGCTGGTCAGCTGCTGCACCATCTGGTTCGGATCCTGCCCGGCTCCGGTCGGATCCTGGTTCTGGAGCTGGGCCACGAGCAGCTTGAGGAAGCCGTCCTTGTCCAGGGCGTTCTTCGCGGTGCTGGTCGAGGTTGTCGTGGTGGTGGGCGCGGTCGTGGTGATCATGCCGGTTTGCATGGGGACCTCCAGGGGCAGTGCAGAACAGGAAGCGTGCCGATCAGGCGTAGAGCTCGACGTGGTGCGGGTTCAGGATGGAGGGCGCCGGGGGCGCGGGTGATTCTTGCCGGGCGATGACCGGCCCTGGAACCACGGGCTCGCGGAGGGTCGGGGCGGAGGGCGCTTCCTGGAAGGGGCGATGGCCCTGCTGGAGATCGAAGCTGCCCAGTTGGAGGCCCTGGTCCCGGAGGGCCTGCTCCAGGTGCGGACGGCCTTCCCGGACCACCTGCACGGAGGCGGGCTCGGTGATCCACAGGCGGGCATGCACTTCGCCGCCTTCCACTTTCAGGTGGATCGTCACCTGGCCCAGAGAATCCGGATGGAGCTGCAGCTGGGCCTCCTGGCTGCCCCCCTTCAGCATCCAACGCAGGCCGGTCTCCACCTGGGCCACGGGGGGCGTGGGCGGCGCGAGGGGCGTGGAGGGCGCTGGGGCCGATGCCACAGCCTCGGGAGCCTGGGCTCTGGAAAAGGTGGCGACGGCCGCCAGGGGGGATCCGTCCGAGACCTGGGAAAGTGCGGGATGGGCCTGGACTTCGCTCGGTGCGGCCAGACCTCGCGGCGCGAGCAGGCTGGCCTCCGCCCCCGGCATCGACGTTGCTGCGGCGCCGCTCCCCGGAGTGGAGCTTCCAGGCTGAGTCGCGGGACCGGCCAGGGGGCTCGGAATCGAATTCGGTGGGGCAGGGGAGAACTCGATGGGGTGTGGCCCGGTCTGGCCGGAGGGGAGGCGCCCAGGAAGGGTTGCTTCCACGGGGACCGGCGTCCGCCCGGAACGGGGGGACTCGTCGGTCCTCGCGACCGGTGGGAGGTTGGATTCAGCCTCGGCGCCTCGGGCCGAACGTCCCCCCGCCCTCAGAACCGCCTGGCCCATGGCCGCCATCGCCTGAAACGGAGGAAGGCTGGCGGGCTGGACCTGGGGTGCAGGCTGGGCGGATGGGGGCGCGAGGGCGGCCGGTGCAGGCAGCGTCGGCTCGACCATCACTGGGGCGCGGCCTTCGGGCGCGGCCTTGGGCGCGGCCGGAAGGGCGCTGGGATCGGGCTGCGCGAGCCGCTGGGGGGACGCGGGCGTGATGGTGCCTGGGGCGGGCAGCTTTGCCTCGACCTCCACTGGCGCGAGGCCTTCGGGCGTGGCCTTGGGCGTGGTCGGAAGGGCGCTGGGATCGGGCTGCGCGACCGGCTGGGGGGACGCGGGCGCGAAGGTGCCTGGGGCGGGCAGCGTCGCCTCGACCATCACTGGCGCGGGGCCTTCGGGCGTGGCCTTGGGCGTGGTCGGGAGGGTGATGGGATCGGGCTGCGCGACCGGCTGGGCGGAGGCGGGCGTGAAGGTGCCCGGGGTGGGCAGGGTCGCCTCGACCATCACTGGCGAATGCCCTTCGGGCGTGGCCTTGAGCGCGGTCGGGAGGGTGACGGGATCGGGCTGCGCGACCGGCCGGGGGGACGCGGGCGTGAAGGTGCCCGGGGTTGGCAGCGTCGCCTCGACCCTCACTGGCGCATGCCCTTCGGGCGTGGCCTTGGGCGCGGTCGGGAGGGCGCTGGGATCGGGCTGCGCGACCGGCTGGGGGGACGCGGGCGTGATGGTGCCCGGGGCGGGCAGGGTCGCCTCGACCTCTGGCGCCCCTCGGCCTGGGCTGGGGGAGGGGGGATCGGGCAGCGCGACCGGCCGGGAGGATACGGGCGCGAAGGTGCCCGGGGCGGGCAGGGTCGCCTCGACCCTCACTGGCGCGGGTCCCTCGGGCGCGGTCTTGGGTACGGCCGGAGGGACGACGGGACCGGGCTGCGCGGCCGGCTGGCTGGGTGCGGACGGCGTCGTCTCGACCTTTGCCTGCGCCTGGCCTTCGGGCCTGGTGTTGGGTGCAGGAGGGACCAAGGCCGAAGCACCCGGAACCGGGAAGGGGGCTGAAGCGGAGGTGGGGGACGGAGTCTGGGCTGTTTCTGCCGAGGTTTCCCGGGTGGGCGCCGTCTTGGGTTCTCCCTGCATGGAGAGGTTGGTGGGAGTGCCCCCGATTCCTGAAGGAGTGGGTGGGGCTCCGGCCAAGGGGCGCGGGATCGGGACTGCCCCGGCCTGCGGGGCGGGTGCGGGGCTTGCCTGCGGAGACGGGACCGCCCCTGTGGCGGCGGGTTCGAGGGCCGGGGGCGTCCCCGGGCTGCCCGGCACAGGAGCGGCTCCGGAGTGCGAGGCGGCAACACTGGCTTCACCTGCGGAGGTGGATTCCCGGAGGCCTGGGGACTCGGCGGAGCGGGGGCGGGCGGCGCTCTGGCCAGAACCTGGGCTCGAGGGGGCCGCCGCGGCGAGGGGGTCGGGCGATCCGGTGGCCGCCTCTCCTTGTCCCCGTTCCGTCGATTCGGGCGTCGCTTCCACGATCCCAGGCGGGGCCGGGGGCAGGAGGAATTGGGCCATCAGCCCGGAAAATGGGCTCTCGGAGGCATCGGCGCCCTTGGCTTCGGGCCGTTCCGTCGCCGGCCGGTCGGCAACCGGCAGAACGGAAACTCCACTGACCTGCGCCATGGCCGCCTCGATCCCGGAACATCCGGATGAGGTCCAACCGCCAGGACCGTGCCGTGGTCATTGGGCAGAAACGGACCAATGCCGGGGCCCCTCATCAGACCCCGGCGGCGGGATCCTTGGGGCGCGACATTCCCACGCGCTCGGACAGGCGACCCGCCAGCTTGGCATCCAGGGGGGCCAGCTGGTCCATGAGCTTGCCGGCCTTCTTGGGGGTCATGCCCGCCAGGAGGGCCACCGCGACTTCCAGGTTCTGGCTGGCCAGCTCCTTCATGGCCTGGGCACCCGCCGCCGGGTCCATGGCTTCGTAGGTGCGGATGATCTGGGGGTCGATGGCGGGGCGCTGCTTCAGGTTCTCGACCTTGGCCAGGGCCTCCTGGACGGCCTTCTCCCGGGCGGCGAGGTCGCCGCGGTCCTTGTCCAGGGTGGCCTGCAGGGTGGTGAGGCGCTGCTCCAGCTGGCGCAGCTCGGCCTCCTTCTGGGCGATGGCCCGCTCACGGTTCTGGAGCTGCGAAGCCAGCTCGGCGACCTTGACGCCCTCGGCCAGGGCGGCCTTCGGCTCACCCTTCGGCTCCTGGGCCGACAGCCAGAGCACGCCCACGGACAGCGCGACGGGCGCCGAGATCCAGAGCAGGAAGCGTGCGTTCATGGGGGACTCCTTGATGCTAGGCGCTTTGCCGGTGGTGGCGGAGGACGGCCAGCTCATCCATGGCCAGGGCTTCGCGCAGCTGCTGTTCCTGCTCGTGCTGGAGGGCCCGGCGCTCCTTGAGGCGGACGAGCATCAGGTGGTCCCGGTGGGCGTGGGTCAGGGCCTCCCGGGCCGCGGCGACCTGGGCCGAGGCCTGGCGGAGCCGCTCGTACCCCTCCACCTGGCGGCGCTCCAGCACCACCAGGAAGCGCTCGCCGGCGCGCCAGAGCTCCAGGTCGAGCAGCTGGCCCGCGCCGAGGCGGCGGGCTTCGAAGATGGCGAGGCGCTGAGTGTCCAGGGACTCCAGGTAGGCCCGGACTTCTAGCTCCGCCTGGATGGCCCGTGCCAGGGCGCGTTCGGCTTCCCGCTCCAGGGCTTCCCGCAGCTTGCGGACGGGCTCGAGGCGGAAATGGAAGCGGGCGGCCATCAGCTACGGCCTTTCAGGAACGGCGCGAGGTCAATGCCGAAGATCTGGCCCATGGCCAGCATGGCCTGGCGGTGATCGGAACTTTCGGCCGTCGCCTGGCGGAGGAAGGACTGGATGGCCGGCTGGAACTGGATGGCCTGGTCGATGCTCGTGCTTGAGCCCTTGGTGTAGGCGCCGATCTGGATGAGGTCCTCGGCATCCTGGTAGGTGGCCATGAGGTCGCGCAGCTTGCTGGCCAGCTGCTTCTGCTCGGGGGGTGCCAAGGCGCTGAAGAGGCGGGAGAGGCTCGCCAGCACGTCGATGGCTGGGAAGTGGTTCTTGGAGGCCAGCTTCCGGGAGAGCACCACGTGGCCATCCAGGATGCCGCGCACGGCATCGCTGATGGGCTCGTTCATGTCGTCGCCCTCCACCAGCACCGTGTAGATGCCCGTGATGGAGCCCATGCCCTCGAAGGTGCCCGCCCGCTCCATGAGCCGCGGCAACAGGGCGAAGACGGAGGGCGTGTAGCCCCGCGAGCTGGGCGGCTCCCCCGCGCTGAGGCCAACCTCGCGCTGGGCCATGGCGAAGCGGGTGACGCTGTCCATCATCAGGAGCACGTCCTTGCCCTGGCGCATGAAGTACTCGGCCACAGTGGTGCCGGCCATGGCGCAGCGCAGGCGCAGCAGGGGGCTCTGGTCGCTGGTGGAGACCACCACCACGCTGCGCTTCAGACCCTCCTCGCCCAGGTCGTTCTCGATGAACTCGCGCAGCTCGCGGCCCCGCTCCCCCACCAGGGTGATGACGTTCACCTCGGCGGAGGTGTTGCGGGCCACCATGCCCAGGAGGGTGGATTTGCCCACGCCGGAGCCGGAGAAGATGCCCACGCGCTGACCCTTGCCCAGTGTCAACAAGCCGTCCACGGCCCGGACACCCGTGGAGAGGACCTGGTCGATGCGCTTGCGCCGCATGGGGTTGGGGGGCGGGCCTTGCAGCGGGAGGTGGGCCGTGGCCTCGATGGGTGGCCCGCCATCCAGAGGGCGCCCCAGGGGATCGATGACGCGGCCGAGGAGCGCTTCGGCCAGGGGCAGTTCGGACTGGTGGCCGGTGCCCTCGACCCAGAGGCCGGGACGGATGCCCTCGGTCTCCTCGATGGGCATGAGCAGGACCCGCTGGCCGGAGAAGCCGACCACCTCGGCATGGACCAGCCGGGGCCTTCCGGTGGCATCCGCGCTGTGGATCAGCATCTGCTCACCCACGGAGCAGTCCGGCCCGCTGGACTCGACCACCAGGCCCACCACCTTCGTGACCCGCCCCATCCAGTCGCCCTTGGGCAATCCGCGGAGGCGGGTCGCGAGGCTGGCGAGGTCCACCACGGAGCTCACGGGGCGCCGCCCTCGCGCATGCGGGCGATGAGCTGCATGAGGCGCTCACGGCGCCGCTCCAGGCTGCCGTTCAGGATGCCGTGGGGGGCCTCGATGCGCAGGCTGCCGCGGGAGAGGCTGCCGTCCGCCGAGAGCGTGAGGCCCGCGTGGCCGATGAAGTGATCCCCGAGCCGCTCGAGGTCCACGGGGTTGAGGAAGACCTGCACGGGCAGTTCGCCCTCCCGGCGTCCCCGGGGGAGGGGGAAGGGCAGCTCCTCCAGGATGTGCTCCATGAGGGCCTTTACCGCCCCGGGCGACTGCTCGATCTGCTGGACGGCGAGGTGCTCGCCCACGGCCAGGGAAAGGGCCACCAGCTCCTCGTTCAGGGCCTCCCTCAGCATCAGGGAGGTGGAGGCCAGCTCCTGCAGGTGCTCCTCCAGTCTCGCCATGTAGGACGTGTACTGGCTCTCCCCGAAGGCATGGCCCTCGGCCTCACCCGAGGCGAAGCCCTCTTCGTAGGCCCGCCGCGCGATGTCCTGCGCCTGCCGCTCGGCCTCCTGGAGGCGGTCCACGAGCCGCTGCTCGATGGGGACATGGGCGCTGCCATCACCGAGGTCGGAAGCAACCGAATCCAGACCCTCCTCGAAGCCGGACCGGGTCGCCATGGCGTCCACCGGGAAGTACGGGTAGGCCTCGAGGTGGGTGTCCTGGAGGTCCTCCGAGCGGATGAAGCCTTTACGTGACATAGTCCTCGCCCCCGCCACCGCCGATGCTGATGACGCCTTCCTCCTCCAACTGCCGGACGATCTCGACGACCTCGTGCTGGGACTTCTCCACGTCCTTGAGCTTCACGGGGCCCATGAATTCCATCTCCTCCTTCATGAGCTCCACGGCGCGGCTGGACATGTTGCGGAAGAACTGGTTCTGCAACTCCTCGCTGGTGCCCTTCAGCGCGATGGTGAGGGTCTTCTTGTCGGCCCGCTTGAGGATCTCGGTGATGCCGTTGTCGTCGATGAGCAGGATGTCGTCGAAGACGAACATGAGGTCGCGGATGCTGGCGGCCAGCTGGGGGTTCTCCGTCTCGATCTTCTCGAGCACCGCCCGGCCCGTGTTGCGGTCCATGCGGTTGAAGAGCTCGGCCACGGCCCGGACGCCGCCGTAGGCTTCCGTCGCGAAGGAGCCCAGGGCCTCCAGTTTCTGCTCGAGGATGAGGCTGATGCGGCGCACCACCTCGGGGCTGATCTCCTGCAGGCTGGCCATGCGCATGGCCACATCGCTGCGGAGCACCTCGGGCAGGCTGGAGATGAGCTCAGCCGCCTGCGAGGCGTTGAGGTGCGCGAGGATCAGGGCGATGGTCTGGGGGTGTTCGTTCTGGATGAACTTGGAGAGCTGCTGGGGGTTGGCGCGTTCCAGGCTGGTGAAGCCGGCGCTGGATTCCAGGGCCTTCACGAGGCGGTCGATGATCTTGCGGGCCACCTCGGGCCCTACGGACTTGATGAGCAGCTTCTTGGCGTACTCGATGCCGCCCTGGCTGATGTAGCTGCGGGCCTGGGTCATGGTGTGGAACTCCTCCATGACCTCTTCCGCGATCTCGGGCTGCACGTGCTTGGTGATGGCGATCTCTCGGGAGATCGTCTGGATCTCGTCCTCCTCGAGGTACTTGAAGATGTTCGAGGCGGTCTCGTCACCGAGGGTGACCATGAGGACGGCGGCCTTCTGCATGCCGGTGAGTTTCGCCATGGTCTACCGTCCTTCCTCGAGAAGCCAGGAGCGCACCAGCGACGCCATGGTCTCGGGGTCCTCGTTGGAGCTGTCCTGGAGCCGCTTCTTGATCAGTTCGCGGCGCCGGGCCTCCGGGGCGCTGAAGGCCGCGTCGGCGTTGAGCTCGGCCTCGATCTCGGCCTCGATCTCCGACATGGATTTCACCTGGACCGGCTTCCGGCTGGACCCGCCGCCCGAACCTGCCATGGAGGCCTCGCCGCCATCGGCGCTGGCCACCCGCAGCGGGGTCGGCCGGTTGATGGCCGCGGACATGCGCCGGAGCATGGGCAGGAAGAGCATGAAGAAGACGATGAAGCCCACCACGCCCCAGGCCACATAGGGCAGGGCCTTCAGGCCGAGGTCCACCCAGAACTGCTTCTTGGCTTCGGCTTCCTCCTTGGGATTCACCTGGAGGGTGGCGAAGGCCATGTTCTCCACGGTGAGCTCATCACCACGCTTGGGCTGGATGCCCACGGCGGCGGACACCTGGTCGCGGATCTTCTTCAGCTCGTCGGCGCTGCGGGCCGTGAACTTCTGGACGGGCTCGCCCTTGGCGTCCTTGTCCCAGGCGGACATGTGGTCCACGATCACGGCCAGGGTCACCCGCTTCACGGTGCCCGTGGCCTTGTCCGTGGCGCTCACGGTCTTGGTGATCTCGAAATTGGTGGTGGTCTCCTTCTTCTCGGAGTTCTCGGTGACGTTGGCGGAGGCGCCGCCGGTGGCCGGGGCCACGTTGCTGGCGGTGCCCGGAAGGCCGGCACCCGCGTCCCGTTTCTGCACCTTCTCATCCTTCTGCTGGATGCTGCGCTCCACCTGGCCCTGGGGGTCGAAGGTCTCCGAGTTGATCTTCACCTTGTCGAAGTCCAGCTCCACGTGGGCCGTGGCGCGCACCTTGCCGATGCCCACCACCGGCTCGAGCAGGTCGGTCACCCGGCGCACCAGGTGGTCCTCCTCCTCCCGGGCCACCTTCTTCTGGGCATCGCTGGCGCCCACCATGGGATCGCGGCCGGTGCGGGAGAGGATGCGGCTGAACTGGTCGATGACCACCACCTGCTCGGGCTTCAGGCCCTCGACGCTGGCGGCAACGAGGTTGACGATGGCCTGGGTGTTCTCGTCCGGGAGGATGCGCGTGCCGCGGAGCTTCAGCAGCACGCTGGCCTTGGCGTCCTCCTTGTCGGTGAGGAAGGGACTGTCGTTGGGCGGGGTGATGTGGACGGTGGCCTCGGCCACCTGCTGCAGGCCCTTGATGGTCTGGGCCAGCTGGGCCTCCATGGCCCGCCGGTGGATCACCTTCTGCGAAAAATCCGTGGTGCCGAGCCCGGCGTTCTCCAGCTTCTCGAAGCCCAGCTTGTCGCCCGTCAGGAGGCCGTCCCCGGCGAACTTCAGGCGGAGCGGGCCCACCTTGCTCTCGGGCACGAGGATGGTGCGCTGATCCCCGCTCAGCTCGTACGGGACCTGCATCTTGTCGAGCTGGGCCACGATGGAGCTGGCCTCCTGGGAGGAGACATTGGAAACCAGGACGCCCTTGGTCTCCTGGCCCGCCCAGATGCCCAGGCCGGCCAGGGCCAGCAGCACTGTCATGGAAATGGCGAATACCATGACGCGCTGGGTGGCGCTCATGCCCTTGAAGGCGCTGGTCAGCTGTTCTGCGAGGTTGGTTTCCCCGGCCATAGGCGTTCCTCAGTCAGGGGTGAGGCCGCGCCGGGAAGCTCGGCCTGCGCTACATCTGCATGCGCATGACCTCGCGGTAGGCATCGATCAGTTTCGATCGGACGGCCATCATCATCTGGAAGCTAAGATCGGCCTTCTGGACTGCCAGCATGGCCGTGTGCATGTCTGCACTCTCCCCTGTCATCAAGTTCCGTGCCTCATCCTCGGCCTGGGCGGAGGCCTGGTTCACTTCCTGGAGGGCCTGCTTGAGGAGGTCGCCGAAGGCCAGGTCCCCGTCCGCCCCGCCCGCGGCGCTGCCCAGGCCGGACTTGGAGGTTCCGGAGACGGGGCTGAGCGGGGACAGCTGGGAGAGGTTCTGCAGGGGATCCATGGGGGGCTCGGGTGAAGGGACTTTTACACGATCGGTCGGGGGTGGCTGGGGGGCAAGTCGAAATTCCGACAGCCTACTGGACGCGGAGGATCTCCAGGGCGGCGGCGGCCATGGCCTTGGCGGAGCGGACCACGGCGATGTTGGCCTCGTAGGCCCGGCTGGCCTCGGTGAGGTTCACCATCTCGTCGGTGGGGTTGATGTTGGGGTAGCTCACCACCCCGTCCGCGTTGGCGTCCGGGTGGCCCGGCTCGTAGCGCGTGAGGAAGGGCTCGTCGCTGGTGCGGATGGCCGCGACCCGGACGCCGGCGTTGGCCAGGGCCCCGGAGAAGCCCAAGTCCTGGGCCTGGAAGACCGCGTCCCGGCGGCGGTAGGGGCCGCCTTCCTTGGTCCGGGTGGTCTCGCTGTTGGCGACGTTGGAGGCGATGAGCTGGACCCGCAGCCGCTGGGCGGCCATGCCGGTGCTCGCGATGTCGTAGATCTGGGAGATGCTCATCAGTGCGCCACCGCTTCTCGGATGAGGGAATAGAGCTTCCGGAGCTCGACCTGCATGAAGGTGGAGGCCATCTGATAGTTGCCCTGGGTGCGGGCGAGGAGCATGTTCTCCCGGTCCAGGCTCACATCATTGCCATCGTTGCGTTCGGCGTTGGGGCGAAGGGCATCGGTGGTCGGGGGCAGGGAGGCGGTGGTGCTCCCCTGGAGATGCATGGGGTGGGTTGCCTGGAGCGAACTGGGTGATGTTTGCCCAGACAGGGCTGCCTTCATGGCCCCCTCGAAGCTGAAATCGCGGGTGCGGTAGCCCGGCGTGTCCAGGTTGGCCAGGTTGGAGGCGATGAGGGTCTGGCGCCGGGAAGCCAGGGTCAGACCGCGATCCATGGCCTGGATCATGCCGTTGCCGCTGGTCAGGTCGAACATGGTGCACCCTGCAGAATGGGCCGGGTGAGCCCGGCTTCCTGGATTGGGATGCAGAGCCCGTGCCGTTTGCGGGGAGACACCGGTGGGAGACTGACCCGGGGTCCACTCGGGCTTGCATTCTGGGCGGACAGCCTTGCTACACTGGCCCCTCACCTCGAGGGCCTCATGATTCTGAACACGCGCAAGCACAACGATGTGCTCATCCTCTACCCCGAAGGCAAGATCACCCTGGGTGATGGCGACCAGGAGCTGGGCGAGGCCGTGCGAACCTCCCTCTCCAACGGGGAGCGCAAGATCGTCATCAACTTCAGCAAGGTGAGCTACCTGGATTCCTCGGGCGTGGGCGAGCTCGTGGGCTGCTACACCTCCATCAAGGGCAAGGGCGGGGAACTGCGCATCTGCGGGATGAGCGGCAAGATCTTCAGCCTCATCAAGATGACCAGCCTTCACTCGGTCTTCGAGGTGAAGGACACCGAGGACGAGGCCCTCGCCGGATTCTGATGACGGTGCGCCTTCGCGCCGTCCCCTTCATCGGCCTCCTGGCGCTGGCGACCGCCGGCGCCCGGGAGGCCGATGCCTTGCGCCCCCTGACCGATATCCGCATCGAGGGCGGGGATGGGGACGATCGCCGCTTTGCCGCGGCAGCACTGGGCTTGAAGGTCGGCCAAGATCTCGACGAGGCGGGCTTCCAGCAGGCCCTGGCCGCTGTGCGCCTGGTAGACCGATATCGCACGGTGGAGGGGACCTTTGGTCCCGATGGCCAGGCGCTGCTCCGCCTCGAGCCGCTCACACCCCTGGCGACCTGGCGGTGGGAGGGCGATGCGGTACCGACGGACCTGGTGAAAGTCCTCCTGCCGGAGCTGCGCAAGGGCCAGCGCCTGGGGCCCCAGCGAAGCTCGGTCCTGACCGGGATCGCGGAGCAGCGCCTGCACGAGGCCGGGTACCCCGCGGCCAGGGTCCAGGCCGTCCTGGCGCAGGGCGGGCGCCATCTGCGCCTGGTCCTGGATCTGGGCCCGCCCGCCCGGATCCGGGAGATCCGGCTCGAGGGTGATCCCAGCCCCTATTCCAGGGAGACCCTGCTGAAGGTGGCCGGTCTGCGGCCTGGACACTCCCTGTGGACACCCACGGCGGTGCGGGAGGCCCAGCGGCGGATCCGGCAGCGCCTTGTGAAGGACCGCTACCTCGAGGGGGCCGTCCGGCTGGAGCCCTCCAATGACTCCGAGGTGATGCTGCTCGAGGTCCGGCCCGGTCCCAAGGTGCACCTCCGGGCCAAGGGACTCAATGTCCTCGCGCCGCTCTGGGGCCAACCCCGCTTGTCGGAATTCGTGCCCCTGGCCCGGGCCGAGCGCTACACGCCGAGCCTGCTGGATGAAGGCGCCGGCAGGATCACGACCTATTTCCGCAACCAGGGATTCCCTGAAGTGAAGGTCAGCTACGAGCGAAGGGTGACCTCCGGCACCGCTGAACGACCGGAGGCGGTGACCCTGACCTTCACCGTTGAGCATGGACCGAGGCGGGTGTTCGGGCGGCTTTCCTTTGAGGGGCAGAAGGAGCTGCCGGAAGCGGAACTCCGGTCCGCGGTGGCGCTGCCCCGGCGATTCCTGCTGCTCGCTCCCCATGCGAAGGCGGAGGTCGTCAAGGGTCTGGAGGACCGCATGACCGCGTTCTACCTCCAGCGGGGTTTCCCTGATGTCAGGGTCCGGCGTCGGGTGGATACGGCTGCGAATGGAGCGGTTGACGTGCGCCTGATCATCCGGGAAGGCCAACGCCGCTACCTGGACGCGCTGGTGCTCGACCTTCCCGACCTGCCCGGCTTCCCCCGGGAACGACTCTCGGAGAGCCTGCTGCTCGCGATGTCCGATCGCCCGGTGCCCGTGCCGGGGAACACCTGGTACCGCTCAGACCGTAGGCATCTCCAGGGTTTCAAGGGGAGCCTGGAGTCCACGCCCCAGGGGGTCCGCCTGAGCTTCCAGCCCCCCCTGCCCCTGGTGCGCAATGACCTGGCGCTGGTGGTCTCCGATCTGCGCCAGCGGCTCTCCTCGGCCGGCGCTGCGAATCCCCAGGTCAAGCTGGCCTTTGAAGACGACGGCGACAAGGCCATCGTCCGGATCGAGGTGCCGCCCCAGCCGCTGGATCATGCGAAACGCCTGGTCGTCCAGGGCAGCGATCGGACCCGGGCCGAGGCGGTGCTCCGTGAAGCGGAATTGCCTCAAGGCGCGCCCCTGGACCCGGCCCGGCTGGATGAAGGCCAGGTTCGGCTCGGAAGCCTGGGCGCCTTTCAGCGGGTGGACCTTCTCACCCTCAAGGACCTTCCAGGCCAGGAGCAGCAGCCTTGGGAGCGTGGCGACCTGGCCCTCCGCCTGCAGGAACGGAGCCCCTGGGTCTTCACGGAATCTTTCGGCTATGACAAAACGCAGGGGTACCACTTCGGCCTGAATGCCCAACGGCTCAATGTCGGCGGCATGGGGCGGGTGCTCGATTTCGGCCTCCGCGCCGGAGACCAGACCCTCGACAGCCCTGCCCTGCGCCGGGCCTTCCCCACGGGCGACATCAAGCGTTCCGTGGACAGCTACAGCATCGGCTACACCGATCCCTGGTTCCGGCCGGGCGCCCTCGACGGCTGGCTGGCCTCCCGCACCCGGCTCCACCTGGAAGGGGCCTACATCGAAGAGGCCCAGGCCGCCTTCTTCGCCCGTCGACGGCGCTTCTCCCCGAGCCTGGACTGGAAAGTCGGCCAGAACCAGGCCGTGCAACTCGGATACCGTTTCGAGCGGGTGGAAGTGGCCGCCAACTCCGACAGCAGCGGGGTCCCGCTCATCTCCGACCAGGACCTGTTCCTCCTCGCCAGGACTCCCGCCCGCAGCATCATCTCGGCTCCCTATCTGCAGGTTTCGGTGGATCGGCGGGACCGGGCCTACGATCCCACTGAGGGAACCTTTTTCCTGGGGCGGCTGGAACTGGCGAACCAGCTGTTCGGCACCTCGGGCAACAGCAGCTTCGTGAAGCTGGACCTGCGGCACCAATGGAACTGGGGTCTGGGCTTCCATGCGGAACACGGAGTGATCATGGCGAGTGTCCGACTCGGTCTGGCCCGGCCCACGGACCGCTCCGCGGAGGACCTTCCGCTGTCCGAGCGCTTCTTCGGTGGCGGTTCGTTCACGGTGCGCGGGGTCGAACCGGACATGCTGGGTGAGGTCGCGCGAACGGATGGCGCTGGCAACCTGCTGCCGCTGATCATTCCCCTGGGCGGCCAGGCCATTGCCGTGGTGAACCTGGAATACCGCTTTCCCCTCATCGGCCAGAGTATCTGGGGCGAGATCTTCGTGGACTCAGGCCAGGTCTACCGCAGCCTGCGGCCAGAAGCCGGCGCCGTCTCGCCCTTCCCGGCCCTCCGCACCACGCTGGGAGTCGGCCTGATCCTCAAGCTGGGCTTCCCCCTCAAGCTCGAATACGCGGCTGATTGGAAGCGCATCATGGGCAAGCCCCGTACTGCGGATGAGCGGGACACCCAGCTGAAGAGCCTGCTGATCTCGGCGGGATTCCAGTTCTAGGGGAGCCGCAGGAAAAGGCCGCAGAAGCGGCCTTTGCTGGCTGACTCATGGCTCCGCCCTTCGCCCCTGCGGGGCCGACATCGCCTTCGGCGCTGCGGTCCTATCCTCCCATCGCGTTGCTTCGGTCGGATGGTGGCGCAGGCGGTCTCGACCATCCGACCAAAGCGAAGCGGCGGGAAGATAGGACGGAATCCGCGGAGCGGATTGCCGCCCGAAGGGCGAGGGGCGGAGGCCCGAGTCAGCATGCGCGCGGCTGGCCCCGCGGCTGATCGTCTCCGGCGCTCCACCGGAGCGCCTCCGCCGGCCGCTACCGGGCCGCCGCTGCTTCTCGGCGGTCCAAGACCGCCCGATCAAAGGACCTGAAAAAGGCCGCAGAAGCGGCCTTTGCTGGTTGGCGCGGGCGGTCTCGAACCGCCGACCCCCACCGTGTCAAGGTGGTGCTCTACCGCTGAGCTACGCGCCAATGCGACGTTCCATTCTAGCGGAACGGGAACGGCTGTCGAGCCTTCAGGATGGATCGGCTCAGGGTTCCAACCATAAGCCGGCAGGAACGCCCGAGCCAACGGCCAGGTGGGGGGGCGTGCGGCGAAGGGGGAGCAGGACTGGGCGCCCGCGCCGGGAGGATCACCGCCCCTTGCGGTCCGGGGTGGGGAGACAGGCCAGAAGAGCAGGGCCAGAAACGCACCCATCAGGATGAGGAGCCAGTCCAGCCAGGCGGAATGGTTCGGATCGAAACGGCGGAGGAAGTGGGCAGCCACGGCAGCCTCCAGAAGTACCACCAGCGTTCCCCAGGATGGGACGCGCCCTTCTGGCCGCCGTGACTTTCCGGGAAATTCTCTGGGTTATTCCACCGTCACCGACTTGGCCAGGTTTCGGGGCTGGTCCACGTCGCAGCCGCGCAGGACGGCGATGTGGTAGGCCAGCAACTGGAGGGGCACGGCATAGACGATGGGGGCCAGCCAGGGATGGACCGCCGGCAGCTCCAGCACATCCTCGGCGATGTCGGACAACCCTGTGTCGCCCTCGGTGACCAGGGCCAGGATGCGCCCGTCGCGGGCGGCGGCCTCCTGGAGGTTGCTGAGGGTCTTGTCGCGGTGGGCGTCCCTGGGCATGAGGGCCACCACCGGCAGGGTCTTGTCGATGAGGGCGATGGGGCCATGCTTCATCTCGCCGGCCGGATAGCCCTCGGCGTGAATGTAGGAGATCTCCTTCAGCTTCAGTGCCCCTTCCAGGGCGATGGGGTAGCAGGGGCCCCGGCCCAGGTAGAGGAAGTCCGTGGCGTCCTGCCAGCGCTGGGCCCACTGGACGATCTTCGGTTCCAGGGCGTTGAGCCGCTCCAGGTGTGCGGGGAGCTCGCGGAGACCCTGCAGCAGCTTCGCTTTGAGCAAGGGATCCACGGTGCCCTTGGCCTCGCCGAGCTTGAGGGCCAACAGGGTCAGCACCGCCAGCTGGGTGGTGAAGGCCTTGGTGGAGGCCACGCCGATCTCCGGCCCCGCGTGGGTCATGATGGTGGCCTCGCACTGCCGGGTGGCGGTGGAGCCCATGACATTGCAGATGGCCAGGGTGCGGGCGCCGCGGGCGGCGGCCTCCTTCATGGCGGCCAAGGTGTCGGCGGTTTCGCCGCTCTGCGTGATGCCGATGATGAGCGTGCCGGGCTGGATGACGGGTTCGCGGTAGCGGTATTCGCTGGCGTAGTCCACTTCCACGGCCACGCGGCTCAGCTGCTCGATGAGGAACTTGCCGACGAGCCCCGAGTGCCAGCTGGTGCCGCAGGCCACGATGTGGATGCGGGTGAGGTCGGCCAGATCCTGGTCGCTGAAGGGCAGATCCAGGGGGATGTCCTCGCCTTCAAGGGGCAGCCGGTTCAGCAGGGTGTTGGAGAGGGCCTGGGGCTGTTCGAAGATCTCCTTCTGCATGAAGTGCTTGTAGCCGCCCTTTTCCGCCGCCACCGGGTCATAGGGAATGGTGACCACGGGGCGCTGCACATCGTTGCCGTTCATGCCGAAGATCCTGGCACCGCCGCGGGTGAGCTCCACGAGGTCGCCGTCCTCCAGGAAGATCACGCGGCGGGTGTGGGGGAGGAGGGGGACGACATCCGAGGCCAGGAAGGTCTCGCCTTCACCCAGGCCCAGCACCATGGGCGGTCCGCTGCGGGCGGCAAGGATGCGGTCGGGATCCGTGGCGTGCAGGCAGGCCAGGGCGTAGATGCCTTTCATGCGGCCCACGGCCTCCCGGAAGGCCGCGGAAAAGGTGCGGCCCTGCTTCATGAGGTGGGCCACCATCACGGGAAAGCACTCGGTGTCCGTTTCCGACTGGAAGGTCTCGCCGGCGGCCACCAGCTCGGCGCGCAACTCCAGGAAGTTCTCGAAGATGCCGTTGTGCACCGCCACCACCTGACCATCGGCACTGCGGTGGGGGTGGGCGTTCTCCTCCGTGGGACGGCCGTGGGTGGCCCAGCGGGTGTGGCCGATGCCCAGCGGAGTCGGGTCCGACAGGTCCACCTTGGCGGCCAGGTTGACCAGCTTGCCGGAGGCGCGAACGATGTTGAAGGTGCCGGATCCGGAGGAGAGGGCGATGCCCGCGCTGTCGTATCCGCGGTATTCAAGACTCCGCAGGCCGTTCACGAGGATGCCGGCGGCACCCTGCTGTCCGATGTATCCGACGATGCCGCACATGGGGACTCCCGATCACAGGCCCCAACTTAGCGCGGTGTGGCACTTGATCCAATGTGGTGCCAGGCACCTCTCCTGAGGCAGCCGGCTGGACACACCCTGTGGCGGATCAGCCACGATCTGGTCGGAAGGCCCGCCGCGATAACGGGTGGGGCCCATCCACGGAGGCTGGGACTCCATGGTGGACAAGGGACAGGAACCGAGGAAAACCTGAAACCGCGAAATGCGCGAATGGGCGCGAAAGAAGAAGGTGTCGGAGCTGGATTCGCCCGGAAATCCTTGCGGCGCATTTCGCGAGGGGAATCTGTTTCTTTTTCGCGGTTCTGGCTAGGCCAGGCTGCGGATGCGGGCGGCCCTCGTATCGATCTCCGTGATGCGGAAGGCGAAGTTGCCGTCCACCACCACCACCTCGCCCTTGGCGATGAGCTTGCCGTTCACCAGCAATTCCACAGGCGCGTCGGCGCTGCGGTTGAGCTCGAGGATGGAGCCGGGCGTGAGCTTGAGCAGCTCGCCCATCTGCATCTCGGTCTGGCCCATGCGCACGACCACGGGCAGCTGGATGTCGAGCAGCAGATCCAGATTGCCGGAATCCGGAGGGGGCCCCGAGGCCACGGGGGCCTGTCGGGGGGGGGCGGCCAGGGTGGCCGCCACGGAGGCGGGGGATGGTTCGGGTGGGGCGGCGGGGGTCTCGACCAGTCCGAGCTTCCGCTTCAGCTGCTGGAGCAGAAGGTCGGGGAAGAGGAGGTGGACCGAGGTGCTCAGCGAGTCCTGGGTGGTGGGCAGGACGAGATCCTGGAAGCCGCCCTGGCCCAGCTGTTCGGCGAAGGCCGCGGCCTCCGGCTGGATGGCGAGGATCTCCACGTTGGCGATGGCGAAGGTCTCCCCGGCCAGATCGGACAGGGTCTGGTTGGCGCTGCCCAGCACCTGGTTGAAGGTCTCCGCCAGGGCATCCTTGGAGTCGCCGACCAGCTCTTCGGCGGGCGCGCCCTCGCCGCCCAGCATGAGGTCCACCAGCATGGTGCCCTCCTTGAGGGGGAGGGTGAAGAAGAGCGTGCCGTTGAGCCCTTTCTGGTAGTTGGCCTTGACCAGGATCCCGGTGCCCTCGTGGAGCCCGGCGATGGCGGGTGTCTCCAGCAGCTCGCCGGGCGCCGACTTGATCTGGAACTCGCGCCCCGTGAGCATGGAGAACACGGAGGCCATGCTCTCGGCGAAGGCGCCGCCGACTTTCTGGAAGAATTCAGTGTCTCGGGCATCCATCGTTCACCCCTCCGACCGGCTGCCGGTCACTTGGAACACGCGTTTCCCGTTGGGATTCAGGGCCACCAGGCCCATGAAGCGTGGAATGCCGTCCACGCAAAGGTCCAGTTCCGCATCGAAGCGCTTGGTGAGCGGGATGAGGTCGCCGGTCTTCAGCTGGAGGACTTCCTCCATGCTGAGGTTGGTGCCACGGATCTCGGCGGCGGCCTCCATGCCGCAGCGCTTCAGGCTGGCCATGAGCAGGCGCGCCTCCTCGAAGCTGGAGGACTTCTTGTAGCCGGTGAACATCTCCTGGTCGAACTTGCTGGAAATGGGTTCGAGGATGATGCTCGGAATGGCCAGGTTGATCATGCCGCTCACGGGGCCCATCTTCACTTCAAAGACCACGAGCAGCACCACCTCGTTGGGCGCCACGATCTGGATGAGCTGGGGGCTGGTCTCCCGGGCCTGGATCCGGAAATCCAGGTCGACGATGCCGCGCCAGGCTTCCCGGATGTCCTCCAGGAGGAGCTTGAGGATGCCGTCGAAGATGCTCTGCTCGATATCCGTCATGGTCCGCAGGTTCTTCAGCGGCTCGCCGGGTCCCCCCAGCATCTTGTCGATGATGGGAAACACCAGGGTGGGGTTCACCTCCAGGGCCAGGGCTCCTTCCAGGGGCTTGATGGAGATGGCGTTGAAGCAGGTGGGATCGGGCACGGAGAGCAGGAATTCCTGGTAGCTGAGCTGCTCGACGCTCACCAGGTTCACTTCTGTGATGGTTCGCAGGTAGGCGCTGAGCGAACTGGAGAAGTTCCGGGCGAAGCGGTCGTGCATGAAGTGGAGCGAGCGCATCTGCTCGCGGCTCACCCGGTCAGGGCGGCGGAAGTTGTAGAGGGTGACCTTGCGCTGAACCTGGGCCTTTTTTGCCGGGGCTGGCGCTGCGACCCGGTCCCCCCCCGCTCCGCCCGAAGCCTTTCCGGCCGGCTTGGTGTGGGACTTAAGTAGTGCGTCTACTTCCTCTTGGCTTAGGATTTTGGCCATGGATTACCCTTCGATGTGCTTCTCCAGGAGCTTGCCCCGGAGTCGCAGCATGGCCTTGGTATGCAATTGGGATACCCGGGACTCGGTGATGTTCAGGAGGGTGCCGATTTCCTTCATGGTCAGCTCGTCGAAATAGTAGAGCTGGACGACGAACTTCTCCTTCTTGGGCAGGACCTCCATGGCGTCGCGGAGGATGTCCTTGATCTCAGAGGACTGGAAGATCTGGAGGGGGTCCTCCGCGTCCGGGTCGGGCACGAAGCTGATGAGGCTCTCACCCTCGCCATCCTCGCCGACCTCGACGAAGGTGCCCAGGGTGACGCCCTTCAGGTCATCCAGGTTCTTGTGCAGCTCCTCCAGGGGCATGCCCAGGTGCTGAGCCACCTCCTCATCCGTGGCGGCCCGGCCCATCTGCTGCTCGAGGGAATGGTAGGCGCCTTCAATATCCTTCTTCTTGCGTCGGAGGCTGCGGGGCACCCAGTCGAGATCGCGCAGGCCGTCGAGAATGGCGCCCTTGATGCGGAGTTCCGCGTAGGTCTTGAACTTGATGTTCCTCGCCGGCTCGAACTTCTCGATGGCGTCCATCAGGCCCAGGATGCCGCTGTTGATGAGGTCGTCCAGCTCCACGTGCGAGGGAAGGCGGGATGCGATGCGGTGGGCCACGAACTTCACCAGGGGGACGTAGTCCTTGATGATCTGCTCCCGGTTCTCGCGGTCGAAGGGCTCGGGGGGGTCGGCGGATTCCGCGGCCAGGGAGGGAGGGGGCAGGGCGGGCACCTGGTGGGGCAGCGCCTTCCCATAGGCCTTGGCCGCAGCGAGCGCGGCCCAGGGCCGGAGCGCGGCGGGGGCCTGCTCCACGGCCCGGAGGGCCTCGCCGCTGAGGGGCAGGCCGGGATCGGAGGGCTGGTCCGGGGTCGGGGACATTCGTCAGGTCCTACTGGGGTTCATCGGAGGCGAGCTGCCTCCAGAATGACGCAAAGCCGTCGGGCTGCAAGGACACTTGGCCCAGCAATTGACGGGCGAGGGCCTGAAAGGCCAGGGCGGCCGGACTCCGGGGGAAGAGGTCCACGACGCCCCGCTGCTGGCGCACCGCCTGCAGGATGTGGGGGTCGTTGGGGATCATGCCCAGCACCTTGAGCTGCTTGCCGAGGAAGCGGTCGGTGGCCGCCTGCAGCTGCTCGATGGTCTCCTGGGCCTCGTCGATGTTCTGGCCATTGTTGATGAGCAGCCACAGGGGCTTGGCGGCCTCCCGCAGGTGCAACACCTTCACCATGGCGTAGGCGTCCACCAGGCTGGTGGGTTCCGGAGTGGTCACCAGGATCACCTCCTGGGCGGCCATGAGGAGCTTCAGGACCGAGTCGTGGATGCCGGCGGCGGTGTCGATGAGCAGCCAGTCCGCCGTCTCCGCGACCCGCTGCAGGCCTTGCACCAGCCGGAGCTCGCTCATGGTGTCAAGGCGGGTCAGTTCCTGGATGCCGCTGCTGGCGGGGATGATGCGGATGCCCATGGGCCCTTCCAGCAGGATCTCCTCGATCACCTTCTCGCCACGGAGGACGTGCTCCAGCGTGTACTTCGGCGACAGCCCCAGCAGGATGTCGAGGTTCGCCAGGCCGAAGTCGGCGTCCATGACCACGACGCGCTGGCCCTGCTGGGCGAGCGACAGGGCCAGGCCGGCCACGACGTTGGTCTTGCCGACCCCGCCCTTGCCCGAGGTGATGGCCACCACGCGGGCGGCGAAGAGCGGCGCCTCGGGGCGCTGCCCCTGGGCCAGGCTGCGGAGCCGGGCTGCCTGATCTTGGCTCATTCGGCCTCCTTGAGGGGAAGGGGGAGGATGAGGTCGGCCACCCGCCGGCTGGTGGCCAGCTCCAGCGCCTCTGGAACTTCCTGTCCAGTTCCGAGGTAGCTCAGGGGCTTTTTGACCCGGGCCAGGGTGCTGAGGATGGGACCGTAGGTCGAGGTCTCGTCCAGCTTGGTGAAGAGCAATCGGGTGGGGCGCAGGGGTTCGTAGCGGGCGGCGATCTCGGCCAGATCCCGGGGCTTGGTGGTGGCCGAGAGCACCAGGTGGGTCTCCACCTCGGGCAGCTCGTCCAGCAGGCCCCGCAGCTGGTTGAGGGTGTCCGTGTCCTTGGGGCTGTGGCCCGGCGTGTCGATGAGCACGAGGGCGCGATCCTGGTAGAACCGGAGGGCGCTGCGCAGGTCCTCCACCGTGAGGGCCACGTGCATGGGCACCTGCAGGATCTGGGCGTACTGCTGGAGCTGGTCCACGGCCGCCATGCGGTAGGTGTCCAGGGTGAGCAGGGCCACCTTCTGCTTGAGGTGGAGCTGGGCGTAGGCGGCCAGCTTGGCGAGCGTGGTGGTCTTGCCCACGCCCGTGGGCCCCACCAGGGCGGCCACGCGCATCTTGCCGGGATCGAGCTGGATGGGGGGCGCCACGGGGATGAAGTCGGCGATGACCCGGCGCAGGAAGAGGCGCGCCCGCTCGGGATCCACGGCGCCCATGGAGGCATCGCCCTCCTGATCGGTGAGGGCGCGCTGGGCGTATTCGCACAGGCGCAGGGCGATGAGTGGCTCCACGTCGTTGGCCACCAGGTCGCCGTACAACTCGAGCAGGCTGGGCGGCAGGTGCAGCTGGGCCGGGGGCATGCCCTGGCGCTGGATGCGGCTGAGCAGGGCCTTCATCTGATCCAGTTCCTTCAGGATCGAGGCGTTGCGCAGGTCATTGTCCTTGAGCTCAGCCACGGCCCCTTTGATCTCCAGCAGCTCCCGGCGCAGGGGCTGGAGGTCCATGGGTGGCGCGGGGGGTGGGGCCTGGGGGACCTCCCGGGCCGGGCGGTGGGCGGGCGGGACATCCAGGGGGGCACGGAGGCCGTAGGTGAGGGAGGGCGCGCCGGTGGCCACCGGGGGGACACCCGCCTGGGCCTCGTCCACGGCCGCCGTCACTTCGATGACGGCTTCCTCGCCCAGGCCCATGGCCGCCGGGCGGCGACGGGTGCGGGTGGAGAGGATGAAGGCCTCCTCGCCCATGTCCTTCTTCACGACGTCGAGGGCGTCCTGCATGGACCCGGCTTCGAAGGTCTTCACGCGCATGGTCGATCCTTCATGAAACCGTTCCGAGGTTGACGACGCGGACATCCATGGGGACCTCGCTGTGGCTCAGCACCACGAGGTGGGGCAGGGCCCGCTCCAGCAGGCGGCGAAGGTGGGGCCGCACCACCGGGTTGGTGAGGAGCACCGGCTGGGCGCCGGGCAGCATGGCCGCGATGCCATTGGCGATGCGCGAGAGCAGCTCCTGGGTACGGCCGGGTTCCAGGGCCAGGAAGCTGCCCCGGTCCGTCTGCTCGATGCCGCCCTGCAGGGTCTGCTCCAGGGTGGGGTCCAGCACCAGGACACCCAGTTCGCCGTTCTCCGAGAGGTGAGGACCGGTCAGGACGCGCCCCATGGCCTGGCGGACGTATTCGGTGATGAAGCCGATGTCCTTGGTCATGGTGGCGGCGTCGGCGGTGGCCTCGAGGATGCGGCCCAGGTCGCGGACGGGCACCCGTTCGCGGAGGAGGTTGTGCAGCACCTTCTGGAGGGTGGTCACGCTGATGACGTTGGGGATGAGATCGTCCACCAGGCGCGGGGTCGTCTCCTTGAGGGTGTCCAGCAGGTGCTGGACCTCAGGCCGTCCCAGCAGATCGGGGGCATGCTGCTTGATGAGCTCGGCCAGGTGGGTGGTCAGCACCGTCGCCGGCTCCACCACCGTGTAGCCCAGCATCTGGGCCCGGTCCCGCAGGTTGTCGGGTATCCAGTAGGCGGGCAGGCCGAACGCGGGCTCGGAAGTGGGGGTGCCGGACAGGTCCTCGGTGGCCGTGCCCGGGTTCATGGCCAGGAACTGGGCGGGCTGGAGTTCGGCCCGCGCGATCTCCTCGCCCCGGAGCAGGATGCGGTAGGCGTGCGGCGGCAGCTGCAGGTTGTCCCGGATGCGCACGGGCGGCACCACGATGCCCAGGTCCGAGGCCATCTGCCGCCGGACGCCCTTGATGCGCTCCAGCACCGTGCCGCCCTGGTTCACATCCAGCAGGGGGATGAGGCTGTAGCCCACCTCCAGGCCGAGGGGGTCCACCTTGAGCAGGCCCTCCACCTTTTCGGAGGTGTCGGCCGCGGCGGTCTTGGCCTTCTCGGCGGCGGCCTGTTCGGCCACGGCGGCGGGCACCGCCTGGGGCAGCTTCCAGGCCGCGTAGGCCATGATCCCGAAGATGGCGGCCATCACCCAGAAGGGGAAGAGGGGCAGGCCCGGCACGGCACCGAAGAGGAAGAGGACCGCGGCCGCGATGCCCAGGGGGCGGGGGTCCGCGCCCAGCTGCCCCATGACCTCGCTGCCCAGCCCCGAGGCATCGCTGCCGCTGCGGGTGGTGAGGATGGCGCCGCCCACGCTGATGAGCAGGCTGGGGATCACCGTCACCAGGCCGTCGCCCACGGTGAGGAGGGTGTAGACCTCCAGGGCCTGCATCACCGGCAGGTTGAAGCGCACCACACCCAGGAGGATGCCCGCCACGATGTTGACGGCGAGGATGATCAGGGCCGCCACGGCGTCCCGCTGGGTGAACTTCACGGCGCCGTCCATGGCCCCGTAGAACCCGGCCTCCTCCTGGAGGTCCTTGCGGCGCCTCCGGGCTTCCACCTCGTCGATGTAGCCCGCGTTCAGGTCGGCGTCGATGGCCATCTGCTTGCCGGGCATGGCGTCCAGGGTGAACCGGGCAGTCACCTCGGCGATGCGGCCCGCACCGTGGTTGATGACCAGGAACTGGATGGCCAGCAGGATCAGGAAGACCACCAGGCCGATGACATAGCTGCCGCCCACCACGAACTGGCCGAAGGCCTTCACCATGTGGCCGGCGGCGTCGGCGCCCTGGTCCCCGGCGAAGAGCAGGATCCGGCGGGTGGTGGCCACGTTGATGGCCAGACGGAAAAGCGTCACCACCAGCAGGACCGAGGGGTACGAGCTGAACTCCTTGGGGCGGCGCACATACATGCCCACCATCAGGATCACCAGGCTCAGCGTGATGTTCAGGACGATGAGCAGGTCCAGCATGAAGGCGGGCAGGGGCAGGATCATCACCACCAGCACGATCATCACGAAGACGGGCGCAGCGAGGTCCGACCGCCTGGCCAGGCGGCCCATATAAGGAAGCAGACGATCCAGGAAGGTCAACATACCGACACCCGCAGGGTCCGGGGCGAGGGGCATGCCAAGTGGGAGGGAGGTTGGGCCGCCAGGCTGGAGTAAGGAGGTACTGCTTTCTGGGCGGCCCTAAGGGCCGCGCCGACCTCTCAGGTTGGGCTGCTCAGGTGGGTCGGCGCCGCACTGAACCATCAGTCGCGTCGCGCAGCGGCGCACCAGGAATCCGTACCTCCAGACTCCAGCCTATCCCCGTGGCACCTTCAGGGCATCCCAGCGCTCCGGGGGGTGGAACCGGCAGCGCCAGCCCGCCCAGCTCACCCGCTGGAAGCTGACCGCGCCCGGCCAGGGCACCCGGTCCAGCCAGGTGCGCAGGGCGCGCTGCAGGCGGAGCCGCTGCTCGGGCTCCAGGGCGGTGTCGGCGCCCACCCAGGCGCCCGGGCGGCGGGCCTTGACCTCCAGGAGCCGCAGCTCCGGGCCCCGGCTCACGAGCAGATCCAACTCCCAACGCCCCAGCTTCTGCCGCCAGGCCACCAAGTCCCAGCCCCTGGCCCAGAGCAGCCAGAGCGTCAGCCGCTCGGCGCGAAGCCCGAGGCGGCGGGCCGCCTCGCCGCGTCCTGCCTTCATCACTCGTCCCGCCTCGGCAGCAGCAGGCTCCGCTGGACGCGCTCGAGGTTGCCGTGGATGCGGACGATCTTCCAGGCGAGCACCATGGCGTACCCCAGCCAGACCCAGAGCAGGCGGGGGTCCACGGGGGTGCGCTTGAGCAGGTCCGTGCCCATGTCCAGGCGCAGGCCCTGGAGATACCAGACCACGGCGCCGAACGCGATGATGAGGTAGCCCCAGCGGATCCAGTAGGGGCGCAGCCCCTCCTTCACCTTCCAGCGCAGCAGCAGCCAGCGGTCGAAGCGGTCGGCCTTCTCCTCGGTGAAATGCAGGGCCAGCAGCTGGTCCACCAGGGGCGCGTAGCGGTGGACCTTCAACTCCTGGATCTCCTCCTCGCCATTGAGCTTGCGGAGGAAGGCCGAGCGGATCTTCCCGATGCACTCCTCCCAGGGGGCCTCCTCCCGCTGGAGGGACAGGTGCAGGCGCACCAGCCCCACCCAGAGCAGGGCCTGGGCCAGCAGCACCGCCCACAGGGACCAGCCCTGCCAGCCCTGGGTGTGGACGAGTTCGAGGAAGCGGGCGAGATCCATGGGATGAGTGTACCGCTATCCTTTTCGGGCCGGCATGCAGCCGGAGGGAGGCTCCCGTGGCGGAGGACCTGAAGACCGCGGCCAACTGGGCGAAGGATCTGGGCGTTCCGGAGAAGAAGCTGAAGGACGCTCTCAAGGCCGCCGGCATCGAGCCCGACGCCAAGAAGGGCGTCTGCGCCTACTACTGCAAAGCCTCCGCGGAAAAAGCGAAGAAGGCCATCAAGTAGGCTTCAGACCTTGTTCCAGGGTACTTCGCCGATGGCGAGGAAGGCTTCGCCGTCCAGGCCCTGATCCTCCGCGCGCTGGAGCAGGTGCTGCAGGGCCTCGGCGGTGGCCTCGGCATCCTGGAGGGCCCTATGGGCGCGGGTGTTGGTGATGCCGAGGAACGCGCACAGCTCGGCGAGGCCGCGGCGGGGCAGCTCGGGGATGAGCTTCTTGGCCAGCAGACGGGTGCAGATCAGGCGATGGCGGCGCCACACGCCCTCGGGCAGCCAGGCCTTGAGAAAACTGCCGTCGTAGGGAGCATGGTGGGCGACCCAGACCCGGCCCTCCAGTTTCGGAGCCAGCTTCAGGGCCACCTGCTCCCAGGGCGGCGCGCCCGCCAGCATGGGCAGGCTGATCCCGGTGAGCCGCTGGATCTCCTCAGGCAGGAAGCCCTGGATCGATGCCAGGCTCGACCAGCGGTCCTCCACCACCGGGCCGGATAGCCGCACCAGGCCGACTTCCGTGATCTCCGAGGGCTGGAGGAAGCGACCGTCCTTGCCCCAGCGGGCCTTGGGGCTGCCGCCGGTGGTCTCCAGGTCCAGCACCGCGAACCGCAACTCCCGCAGAGCGGGTGAGCTGGATTCGAGGAGCGGCTGCTGGTTCATGCGCTGACCAGCGTCTTGAGCCCGTCTTTGAACAGCACGTCCACCTTCTTGCCCATCTTCCGCTGCACGCGGCCCAGGCCGAAGGTGGGATGGTCCATCCAGGCGCCTTCTTCCCAGAGCTCGGAGACGCGGTAGGGACGGGCCTTGGCGCCCCCCTGTTCCTGGCTCAGGACCTGCTGGAACTGGGACACGAGCGAACCCGGACGGGGTCCACCCGACTTGGCCGCGGCGGGAATGCGCGGGGCGCGGGGCAGGGGCTCGGGCTTGGCTACCCGGAACTTGTGGACCGAGCGGCAGTTTCCGCAGATCAGCCGGTCGGGCACGCCATTGGTGACGGTGAGCACCTGATGCCGGGTCTCGCCGCCACAGCGCCCGCAGGGAGCATCCACATCCTGGCCAGCGTAGTAAGTCTTCTGCATGGCTTCAGACTAGCATCCGCGGGGAGCTGAGGTCAGCCCAGTAGCGCCTTGACCTGCGCCAGGCGCTGCTCCCGTTCTTCGGCCTGGCCGCGCAGCTTGGCCACGGCGGCCTCGGGGGCCTTGGTGACGAAGCTGTCATCGGCCAGGCGCGCGCGCAGCGGCTCCAGCTCCTTCTCCAGCTTGGCCAGCTCCTTTTCCAGCTTGGCCTTCTCGGCGACGGGATCCTTGAGGCCCGCCAGCTCCAGGGCCACCGTGCCGCCCGCCACCACGGCCACGGTGCGTGTGGGCGAGGCAGGATCCTCCTTGCTGAAGGTGACGGATTCCAGGCGGGCGATGGACTTCAGCGCCTCGGTGAAGGGCTCCAGCTCCAGCAGCGTGCAGAAGGCGGGCACACGCTTGGCGGGATCCACGCCCTGCTCGGCCTTGAGGCGCAGGAGCGCCGAGAGGATGTCCTGGAAACGGGGAATGATCGTGGTGTCACCGCCCCGGACCTGGAGCAGCGGCTCATCCATGGGCCAGGACCGCTGGGCCAGCAGCGTCGGCTCACCGGCGCGCAGGCGACCGTCCATCATGGCCTCGTGGATTTCCTCCGTGAGGAAGGGAACGAAGGGGTGCAGGGCCCGCAGGAGGATGTCCAGGAAGTGCAGGATGGCGGCCTTCTGCCCAGCCGTGCCGCTCACCAGCTGCACTTTGGCCAGCTCGATGTAGGTGGCGCAGAAGTCGTCCCAGACCAGGTGGTAGAGCAGGTCCGAAGCCTCATGGAAGCGGAACTCCTCCAGGGCCTTGGTGACCGCCGTGAGGCTCTCCCGCATGCGGCCGATCATCCAGAACTCGGCTTCGCCGAACTCTGGATCCGTGGCCAGCGTGATGGAGTCATCAAGGTTCATCTGCACGAACCGGGACGCATTCCAGAGCTTGTTGCAGAAGTTGCGGCTGGCCTCCAGGCGCGCGGTGCTCATGGCGATGTCGGTGCCGGGCGCGGCCATGATGGCCAGGGAGAAGCGCAGGGCGTCCGTGCCGTACTCCTCCATCACCTCGAGCGGATCGATGACGTTACCCTTGGTCTTGCTCATCTTCTGGCCGCTGGCGTCGCGCACCAGGCTGTTGAAGTAGACCTTGCGGAAGGGCACCTCGCCCATCCAGGTGAGGCCCGCCATGGCCATGCGGGCCACCCAGAAGAACAGGATGTCGTAGCCCGTGATGAGCACGCTGGTGGGGTAGTAGCGCTTCAGGTCCTCGGTTTCATCGGGCCAGCCGAAGACACTGAACGGCCACAGTGCCGAGGAGAACCAGGTGTCCAGCGTGTCGGGGTCCTGGGTGAGCTTGTGGCAGCCGCACTTGAGGCAGAGGGCCGGAGCCTCAAGCTCCACGTGCAGGTGCCCGCAGACGTCGCAGGTCCAGGCCGGGATTCGGTGGCCCCAGACCAGCTGGCGGCTGATGCACCAGTCCTGGATGTTGGTCAGCCAGTGGTTCCAGACGGCGGCGTGGTGCTCGGGGGTGAACTGGATGGCCCCGGACTTCACGGCGTCGAGGGCCTTGGCGGCGGCCTCCTTCACATCCATGAACCACTGTTCGCTCACCAGCGGTTCCAGCACCGCCCCGCTGCGGTCGCTGAGGCTGATCTTGTTGACGTAGTCTTCCACCTTCACGAGGAAGCCCTGTTCCTCCAGATCCGCCACCACGCGCTTGCGGGCCTCGAAGCGATCCAGGCCTGCGTAGGCGCCCGCCTCGGCGGTCATCTTGGCGTCGAAGCCGATGATGGTGATGGAGGGCAGCCCCAGGCGCTGGCCGGCGGCGAAGTCGTTGGGGTCGTGGGCGGGCGTGACCTTCACGCAGCCGGTGCCGAAGGCGGGATCCACGAAGGTGTCGGCCACCACGGGGATCTGGCGGCCCGTCAGCGGGTGGTCCATGAGCTTGCCGATCATGCCCTGGTAGCGCTCATCGTCGGGATGCACGGCCACGGCCGTATCGCCCAGCATCGTCTCGGGGCGGGTGGTGGCCACCACCACATCGCCGCTGCCATCCGCCAGGGGGTAGCGCAGGTGCCAGAGCTTGCCGCGGCGCTCTTCGTATTTCACTTCCAGATCACTGAGCGCGGTCTGCAGGGCCGGATCCCACTGGATCATGCGGGGGCCGCGGTAGATGCGGCCGGCCTTGTAGCTCTCCACGAAGACCTTGCGCACGGCCTTGTTGAGGGCGGGGTCCAGCGTGAAGCGGTTGCGGGTCCAGTCCACGGAGCAGCCCAGGCGCTTGAGCTGGTGCTCGATGGCGCCTTGGTTCTTCTCCTTCCAGTCCCAGATGCGCTTTTCAAAAGCATCGCGACCCAGCTGGTGGCGGTCGGTGCCCTCGGCCTTGAGCTGGCGCTCCACCATCATCTGCGTGGCGATGCCCGCGTGGTCGGTGCCCGGCACCCAGAGGGCGTCGAAGCCCTGGGCGCGCTTGAAGCGCGTGAGCACGTCGTGGAGCGTGTTCACCAGGGCGTGGCCCATGTGCAGGTTGCCCGTGATGTTGGGCGGCGGGATCACGATGGACCAGGGCTCCTTGCCGCTCGAGGGCGCCGCCTCGAAGGCCCTGGAGTCCTCCCACACCGAGTACCAGCGGGTCTGCGCCGTCCTGAAGTCAAAAGCCTTGTCCATCTCGCGCATGTGCATCCTTGTCTGGGCCCTTACAACCTCGAAATCGGCTGGGCCGATCTCGAGCGAGAGGACGGACAGGAGGGATGCCGTCAACCCAATGAACCAGTTTACCCATGGAAGCAGGGAGCTTCCAGGCCGAGAACGCAGAGGTGACGCCGGGGTCCATTGGAATGCGATAGGATGATCGCCATTCGCCCCGGAGGTGGGTCGGGAGGACATATGCGTCTGGTTCGGATCCTGGCACTGGGACTGGCGGGCTGCTTGGCTGTGGGGGCCCGGGCGGCCGAGGACAAGCCGCTGCCAGCGCCCCATGCCAAGGCGAAGGTCAGCTGCCATGACTGCCACCAGAAGGAGAAGCCCTCCACGGCGGCCGTGCCGGACGAGGCCTGCATGATCTGCCACGGCGACTACCCGGCCATGAAGGCCCTGACAAAGGATGCCAAGCCGAACCCCCACGATCCGCCCCGGACCGAGTCCCACACCGCCATCACCTGTACGGACTGCCACCGCCAGCACAAGCCCCCAGTGGTGAAATGCCTGGAATGCCACGAGGGGAAGTTCTCCTTCAAGATCAAATGAGCCGCCCGGCATGACAGGATGAGAGGTCTCCCGTGGGTGGCCGAATGTCCAATCCAGCCCTGATCTTCGCTTCGGCCCTGCTCCTTGGTTCCGGACCGGCCCGCGCGGCCCTGCCCGTGGAGGGGCTCGTCCTGCCCTTCCGCCAGGTGGAGGTGGCAGCGCCGGTGTCGAGCCGCATCACGGACATGAAGGTGAAGGAGGGCGAGGCCGTGAAGGAGGGGCAGTCCCTGGCCCTGCTCTACGGAAGGCTGGAGGAGCTGGAGGCCCAGCGGGCCAAGGTCCTGCTGGAACGGCGGGAATTCGAGGCCAAGGGGGCCAGGAAGCTCTACGAGAGCCGGGTCATCCCCGAGGCCCGGGCTCTGGAAGCCCGCATCGACCTCGACCTGGCCCGGTTGCAGTACGAGACGGCAGTCGAGCAGGTGCGGCTCCGGACGATCCTCGCCCCCATGGATGGCATCGTGGTGATGCGCGCGCACGACGCCGGTGAGGCCGTCTCCACGGCCCAGCCGCTCTTCCGCATCCTCGACCTCAGCAAGGTGGTGGTCCAGGTCGAGGTGGAGCCTCGACAGCTGGCCGCCGTGCTGCCGGGGCGCCGGGTCCGGGTCTCCTTCCCCCTGGCGGACCAGCCCCTCGCCACCGAGGGCGAGGTGATCCTCGTGGACCCCTGCGCGGGAGCAGAGGGACGGGTGCGCGTGAAGGTGCTGGTGGAGAACCCGGAACGCCGGATCCGGTCCGGGATCCGGGCGGTGGTGGAACTGCCGGCCCCGTCTCAGCCCTGAAGGAAGCGCTCGGGGTTGAAGCCATTGACCATGGCCCCCCAGTGCCGGCCGCCGATGCGGATGGGGAGGGCCAGGTCGTTGAGGATCTCCCCGGTGTCGCGCATGTAGGTCTGGAAGAGGAAGGCCTCGGTGTTGCGGGCCCGCCGCTTCTCTGTTTCCACGGTGAAGTAGATCCGCTGGTGGCGGCTCTTCAGGACATCCACCTGGGGATCACCGGTCATGGGCTCGGACACGCCCGAGTGGTGGGTGGCCAGGTAACCGTTGACATCCAGGGCCACGGAATAGATGGAGCCCAGGTCCCGGCGGGCCTCGTCGAAGAGGGGCTGGAGCTCCCGGGCGAAGACGGCGGCGTAGGAGGTCGTGAATTTCTGGGGGTTCGTGTCGGGGACGGGCCGGTAGCTCTGGTCGAAGACATCGACGCCCCGCGCCGCCAGCTCCTGGATCCGGGCCTCCATGGCATCGCGCCAGCGATAGGTCCGCTGGATCACGGATTCAAGCTCCCCGGTGCCGGTCCGGAAGCGGGAGACCAGTTCCAGCAGCCGCTCCGTGGCGCGGTTCATGTCGCCGGAGAACCGGGTGGACTCCTGGAGGCGCCCCTCGGCCGTCACGCTGAGGCTCTGGATGTCCCGGGCCTGCTGGTGGATCTCGACGCTGGTGCCGGAGATGCTGCCTACGGCGGAAGTGGCGCCCGTGAGCTGGGCGCTGTTCTCCTCGAAATCGCGCACCAGCTTGCCGAAGTGCTCCGAGGCCCGGCCCAGGATGCCCGACGTCCCCTGGAAATCCGCGGTGATTACCTGGATGCCCTGGGAAGTCAGCTCGACCTCCTGGAGCATGTCGCCCAGGTTGCGGGAGATCTCCTCGGCGGCCTCACCGACATTTCCCGACAGCTTGCGGACCTCCTCTGCCACCACGGCGAAGCCCTTCCCCGCCTCGCCCGCGTGGGCCGCCTCGATGGAGGCGTTGAGGGCCAGGAGCTTCGTCTGCTCGGAGACCCCCTCGATCAGCTGGACGACATCGATGATGCGCTCCGAGCGCTCGTTCAGGCGCACCACCAGCTCCGAGAATTCGGTCAGCCGCCGGTGGGTCGTGGCCATGGAGGCATCCGCCTCCAGCAGCTCGGTGCGGGTCATCCGGGCGGCTTCGAGGTTCTCCAGGGTGGAGGCGGCGATGCGTCCCGTGACCTGGGCCACGTTGCCGACGACCTCGGCCACCTCCTGGCTCGTCCGGGTGATCCGTTCCGAAAGGGCCCCCTGGCGCTGGGCATCCGTGGCGGAGTCGGAGGCGAGCTTGGTGGTGCGGGTGGAGCCCACGGCGATGGACAGCCCCAGGCGCTTGGAGCTGTCCAGGATGTCCCGGATCTCGCCGGCGAAGCGGTTGAAGCCGGCGGCCAGCCGGCCGATCTCGTCGTGCGCTTCGAGGTCGATGTCCTTCGAGAAGTCCCCGCCCTGGATGATTCCGGTGATCTTCCGCAGTGGAAGGGCCACGGACATGTGGAACATGAGAAAGGCCCCGACCGCGATGACCAAGGCCACGATGGGGATGGCGATGGCTGCGGATTCGGTCCGCGCCAGGTGCTCGAGGGTGGCGGGGTCCAGCTGGCCGCTTGCCGACAGACTGGCCCGTAGGTTCCGCGTGACCTGCAAGGTGTACCCGCTCAGGACGAGGAGCATGAGGTAGATCGGCACCATGCAGCCGAGGAGCTTGCGCAGCAGGGAGTTGAACAGGGTTTTCTCGACCCCCTGGTAGAGGGCTTTGATCAGGTGCATCGGGATCCTCCCGGTCCGCTCTGGCTGTCCTTGCTTTCCATTCCGGTTCTCCGGAACTGATCCCCTGGATGGGCAAAGCTGTCCCAGGGGCTGGTCCCACATCCCCTGGATCGGGAAGCGGCTGGCCTTGAATGAGTCTGGATGGCTTTGGCTGGGGAACGCTCAGGAGCCTAGTCGCTGGACATGCGGTCCCACATGTCCTCCCACTCCAGCTCGGTCCACCACTCCCGCTCGAGGCCATCGCAGGTGGTGCCGAAGGAGGGACAGGCCACGCAGCCATCCCCCCGGTGGACCTCGGGGTCCATGAAGGGCGGGTAGCGCGAGATCAGAACCAGGCCCGCCTCCCGGGCCGCGGCCTCCGTCTCGGTCATGGCCCGGGAGGGCAGCTCCTGGACGTGGAAGCGCCGCAGGCGCTCTTGGCCTTCGGGGAAGAGGACCGAGTTCTCGGCATCGATGTGGCGCCAAAGCGAGTGACTGTAGTCCACCGCGAGGGCCTGCAGGCGGGTTCGATCCGTCTCGGACAGGGGGGAGCCCAGCAGACCCTCCATGGCATCGAGCAGGCCCCCCATGCGCCGATGCTCGCCGGTCAGGGCGGCGATGGGGCCACGGTCCAAGGGAAGCTCGGCCCGCTCGACCAGCGCCCGGAAGAGGACGACTTCCTCCTTGTCGTGGTGGAAGTCCCCGGCGTAGCGGCGGAAGAAGGCCAGGAATCGGGCCCCATCCTCGGGATCGCCCTGGTCCGCCAGGCGGGCCGTCACGAAGGTGCGGAGGGAGCCCACCACCTGCTCGATGAGCTCGTGTTCGGCCTTCAGGTCCTCGATGAGCTGCATGGCTAGGCCTTCACGGTGGCGCCTTCCACCCGCATGCCCAGGGCGTTCAGCAGCCAGTGGTCGTGGTTGCCGCCGGGGTTGGGGGTGGTGAGGAGCTTCTCGCCGGTGAAGATGCTGTTGGCGCCCGCGAAGAAGCACAGCGCCTGCAACTCGTCGCTCATCTGGGTGCGGCCGGCGCTGAGGCGGATGCGGCTCTTCGGAAACAGGATGCGGGCCGTGGCGATCATGCGCACCAGCTCCAGCGGGGGCAGGGGATCCACGTTCGCCAGGGGCGTTCCGTCCACGGCCACGAACTGGTTGATGGGGATGCTCTCTGGTGCGGGTTCAAGCTCCGTCAGCTCCTGGAGGAAGTGGATCCGCTGGTCGATGGTCTCGCCCATGCCCACGATGCCGCCCGAACATACTTCCAGCCCCGCGGCGCGCACGGCCGCGATGGTCTCCAGGCGCTCATCGAACTTGCGGGTGTGGATGATGGTCTCGTAGAAGTCCCGGCTGGAGTCGATGTTGTGGTTGTAGACCTGGCACCCTGCGCCCTTGAGCCGTTTGGCCTGGTCCTCGTTGAGCATGCCGAGGGTGACGCAGACCTCCATGCCCATGCGGGAGACGCCGCCCACCATGTCCAGCACGGCCTCGAAGTTGGCATCGTCCTTCACCTCGCGCCAGGCGGCACCCATGCAGTACCGGGTGGAGCCGTTGGCCTTCGCCTCGGCGGCGCCCGCCAGGACCTTCTGCACATCCTTCAGCGGCTCGACCTTCAAGTCGGTCTGATAGCGGGCGCTCTGGGGGCAGTAGGCGCAATCCTCGGGGCAGGCGCCGGTCTTGATGGAATCCAGGGTGCAGAACTGGATCTCCTCCGCGTTCCAGTGTTGCCGGTGGGCCGTGGCCGCCCGGTAGAGCAGCTCCGGCACCGGCAGGTCGTGGATGGCGCGGATCTCGGCGGAGGACAGGGCTCCCCCCCGCGGGCCCCCCCCCGGGGGGTTTTGCTTTTTTTTTTTGGGCGTTTCCTTGCGTTGGTTTGGCTTGGGGGCGCCCCGCCTGGGGGTGGGGTGCCCTGGCCCGCGCGGGGGGCGCCCGCGGCGGGGGGGTCCCGCCCGGGGGGGGGGGGGGCGCCCGCCCCGCGGGCCGGGGGGGTGGGGGGGGCCCCCCCGGGGGCGGGGGGTTTTGGGGGGGCCCGCCCCGGGTTGGGTTGTGGGGGGCCCCTGGGGGTGGGTGTGGGGGTGGCGTGCCCCCGGGGGCCGGGGGGCCCCCGGCCGGCCCCCCCCCCGCCCCCCCCCCCCCCCCCCCCCCCCGGTTTCCCCGTCCCCGCTTCCCCTCCCCCCCCCCCCCGGCGGGGGGGGCGGGGGGGGCCCCCCGCGCGGGTCCCCCCGCCCTGTTCCCCCCCCCCCCCCGGGGGCTTCCCCCCCCCGGGGGGGGGGGGTGGCGGGCCCCGGGGGCGCCCCCGGGTTTGGGGTCTGTTCCCCGTGGGGGCGGGTTGGCTGGGTGGTTCGTGCCGCGGGGGGGGGGTGTTCGCCCCCCGCCGGGGGGCCCCCCCCCCCGGTCCGGGGGGGCCCCGGGTCCGGGCGGGCTTCGGGGGCGGGGGGCCGGGGGGGGGCCCCGCCGCCCCTCCCGGTCGGGGGGTGGGGGGCGGTGGCCCTGTCCTCCCCGGGGGGGGGGCGGGGGCCGTCCCGCGCCGGCGGGGGGTTGCCGGGCGCCCCTTGGCCCCCTGTCCGTTCGCCCGGGCCCCCCCCCCGGGCCCGGGGGGGGCGGGCGGGGGCCGGGGGGGCGGGGGGGGGGCGGGGGGGGGGGGGGGCGGGGGGTGGGGGGCCCGGGGGCCCCCCGGGGGGGGGGGGGGGGGCGGGGGCCGCGGGGCCGGGGGGGGGGGCCCGGGGGGCCCGGGGGGGGCCGGGGGGGGGCCGCGGGCCCCGGGGGGCCGGGGGGGGGCGGCCCGCGGGCCCGGGGGGGGGGCCGGGCCGCGGGGGGGGGGGGGGGGGCGGGGGGGGGGGGGGGGTGCGGGGGGTGGGGGGCGGGGGGGGGGTTGGGTCCCGGGGGGCCGGGGGGCTCGGGGGGGCCGGGCCCGCGGTGCCCCCCCCCCCCCCCCGGTCCCCCTTCGTGGGGGGGGCGGGGTGGGGGGCGGCCGGGGGGCCGGGGGGGGGGCGCGCCCGGGGGCGGGGGCCCCCGGGGGTTTCGGGCGGGCCGGTTGTGCTCCCCCCCGCGGTGGCCTCCCGCCGCGGGGGCGGGGCGGCCGCGGTGCCCCCCCCGCGGCGGGGGCCCTCCGCGCCGGGGGGCCGCCGCGGGGGGGCCGGGGGCCGGGGGGGGCCGGGGGGCCCCCGGGGGGGGGGGCCCCCCCCCGGCGCCCGGGGCCCCGGGGGGTGGGGGCCGGGCTGGGCTTCCCGGGTGGGTTGTTGGGGGGGGGCGGGGCCCCGGGGGGCCTGGGCCCCCTGGGCCGGGGCCTCGGCCCCCCGGCGGGGGGCGGGGGTGCCCGGGGGGGTCGGGGGTTGGGGGTCCGGGCGGGTGCCCCTTGCCCCCGCTGGGGCCGGGGGGCCGCCGGGGGGCTGGGGGGCCCGGGGGTGGCGGGGGCGGGCGGCGCCGGGCCCCGGGGCGGCCGCCCCGGGGGGGCCCGCCCCGCCCGGGCCCCTGGTGGTCGGCGCCCCGGCCGTGGCGGTTGGGGTGGTGGTTGGGGGGGGTGTGGGTTTGGGGGGCGTTGGTGGCGGGGGGTGGGGGCCCTCGGTTCCGGGACATGGGCAGCTCGCAAAACGCCGATTGCCTGATCCCGCGATCAATCCCCGGCGCCCTCCAGATCCCCCCCCCCAAACAAAAACCCCAACCCCCCCCCCCACATTTTCAATCTCATTTCTTCCCCCCCCCCCCGACGGCCGCTCAGCCGGTAGCCCACGTTGGGCTCGGTGATGAAGTGCCTGGGCCTGGTGGGATCCGCCTCCAGCTTCTTGCGGAGCATGGCCATGTAGATGCGCAGGTAGTGGGTGTTGCCTTCGCCGCCCGGGCCCCAGACCTCGGCCAGCAGCTGGCTGTGGGTGGCCACCTTTCCCTGGCGGCGCACCAGGGCCTCCAGCAAGCGGTATTCGAGAACCGTCAGCTTGACCGGACTTCCCTCCAGGCTGACCTCGCGCCGCTCGAGATCGACCCGGAGTCCCCCGCTGCAGACTACCGGCTCGGTCACATCGGGCTGCAAGGTGTGGCGCAGCGCCACCCGGATCCTGGCCAGCAGCTCTCCCGCGCCGAAGGGCTTGGCGAGGTAGTCGTCGGCCCCATGGTCGAGGGCCAGTACCTTGTCGCGCTCCTGGTTGCGGGCGCTGAGGATCATCACGGGCTTCCGGCTCCAGCTCCGCAGCTCCTTCAGCACCGCCATGCCGTCCAGGTCGGGCAGGCCCAAGTCGAGCAGGACCAGATCCGGGTTGTGGCTGCGGGCCAAGGCCAGGCCCTCGGTGGCGGTGGACGCGCTCAGCACCTGGTACTGCTGGCCGGTGAGCGTGGGGATGAGGAAGCGGCGGAGGGCCTCCTCGTCCTCAACGATGAGGATCAGCGGCTGGTTCACAGGGCATCCCCGGGCGGCTCGGGTGGCACGCCATCCAGGGGAAGCGCCAGGCGGAAGCTGGAGCCGCCGCCGAGCCGGTCCTCCACATGGATCCGCCCGCCATGGGCCTGGACGATGGCGCGGCAGATGGCGAGGCCCAGCCCCACGCCGCCTTCGCCTGCTTCGGGGAGGCGGAAGAACTTCTCGAAGATCCGGTCCTGGTAACCCGCGGGGATGCCCGGTCCCCGGTCGGCCACTTCCAGGTGGACCCAGCCCGGCTCCTCCCAGGCGCGCAGGTCCATGTCCCGCCCGGGGGCGTGCCGCTGGGCGTTGGTGAGGAGGTTCACCAGCACCTGCTCGATGAGCACCGCATCCAGCGGCGCCAGGGGCAGCGCCTCCGGCAGGTCCACCCGCACCGGCAGGACGCCCTGGCGCTTCTCCAGCTGCCCCAGGGCCGAGCCGACGACCTCCTCCAGGGGCTGCCACTCCTTCTGCACCTGGATCGCCCCGCTCTCCAGGCGCGTGAGGTCGAGGATGTTCCCCAGCAGGTGGGCCAGCCGCTCGCTCTCCTCCTGGATCATGGTGAGCAGATCGCGGCGGGCGGAGTCCGTGAGGTGCCCAGGCAGCAGGAGGCTACCGGCGGCACCGTGGATGGCGGCCAGCGGCGTGCGCAGGTCATGGCCGATGGCGCCCAGCAGGGTGCTGCGCATGCGCTCGGTCTCGCTCTCGACCTGGGCCCTGCGAGCCTCGTCGAGCCAGCGCAGGCGCTCCAGGGCCAGGGCGATCTGCACGGCGAAGGCCTTCAGCAGCTCCCAGGTATCCGGCGGCAGGCCGGCGGCTTCCCGGGGGAACACGCGGAGGACGCCTTCGCTGCGATCGGTGCCGGTCAAAGAAAGACAGAAGGCCTGATCGCAGACCAAGGGCTCCAGGGGATCGCCGGGACGATCACCGACCTCCAGCCGGGCCAGCAGTTCCGCGGGTGGGGGCAGCTCGATCCCATGGCTGGACACGGGAAGGATTCGCCAGCCGCCCGCCTGTGGAAGGAGGAGCGAGGCATCGACCTTGAAGACCCTGCGGAGGTGCTCGGCGGCGGTATCGGCCACCTCCTCGGAGCTGCGGTTGCGGGCCAGGGCCCGGCCCAGCAGGTAGAGCGAGGCCGTGTGCACCTCCCGGCGATGCACCTCGCGGGCCTGTCGCCGCAGGCGGTGGAGGAGACCCACCACGGTCTGCGCGGCCAGCAGCATGGCCAGGAAGAAGAGCAGGTTGGGCCAGTGGGTGGAGGCGCCGCTGAACCGGGGGGTCTCCAGCAGGAAGTTGTAGAGGAGGGCGCTCAGGACCGAGGCCAGCACGGCCAGGCGCTGGCCCCAGTGGTGGGCGATGAAGGTCACCGCGGCCAGGAACACCGGCAGGACGAGCGCGATGTTGCCTTCCCTGGGCAGAAGCCAGGCCACTCCGGAAGCAGCCGCCAGCACGCTCATGGCCCCCACCATGGCGCCGAATCCCGTGTCCCGGGCGTCCTGCCCCGCGGGGCTGGTCCGGTCGTCCATCACCTCGATGTGGGCATCCAGGCCCCGGCGCTGCAGCTCGTCCGCCGTGGAATGGCCCACCCGCGCCCAGGGCCAGCGATTCTGGGAACGGCCGAGCAGGAGGACCTGGGCATGGGTGGTGCGAGTCAGCTCGGACAGCCCCTGGGCCAGCGTCGGAGCCTGGATGATCTGGATGCCGGCGCCCAGGCGCTGGGCCTCCTGGAGCCAGACCTGGACCTGTTCGGCATCTTCCACGAGCTGGGAACCGCCCGTCTCCACGTGCACCGCGATCCAGGGGGATGAGCGTTCCCGGGACAGCCGGAGCCCGGCCTGGATCAGGCGGAGGGCGCGCGCCTCGGAACCGAGGGCCACGAGGATGGGGCGTTGCTGGGGTTCCATGGAAGGTCCAGGGTACGCGGTGGGCCGGCATAAAAAGCGCGTAAAAAGTCCAGGCCGCGAACCCAGATCACAGGGCTGGCTCGGCATACTTCCGCCGGTCCGCTCATTCCGGACAAGGAGGTTCCCGACCATGACCCCGATGCCCATCAACACGGGTAACACCGCCTTCATGCTGATCTGTTGCAGCCTCGTCATGCTGATGACGCCGGGCCTGGCCTTCTTCTACGGCGGGCTGGTGGGCCGCAAGAACACCCTGGCCATCATGATCCAGAGCTTCGTGAGCCTGGGCTGGACCACGGTGCTCTGGTTCGCCTTCGGCTACTCCATGAGCTTCGGCCCCACCTGGCATGGGGTCATCGGCGATCCCACCCACTACGCGTTCCTCAAGAACGTGTCCCTCAACAGCATGTTCACCCTGGGCGGCAACGACGCTGGCATCCCCCTCGTCGTGCACATCGCCTACCAGATGATGTTCGCCATCATCACCCCGGCCCTCATCACCGGCGCCTTCGCCAACCGCGTGACCTTCAAGGCCTACATGATCTTCCTCACGGCCTGGCTGGTCTTCGTCTACTTCCCCTTCTGCCACATGGTCTGGCATCCCGATGGCATGCTGGCCAAGTGGGGCGTCCTGGATTTCGCCGGCGGCATCGTGGTGCACAATACCGCCGGCATGGCCGCCCTGGCGTCAATCCTCTACGTCGGCAAGCGCAAGGTGGTGGAGAACATCCCCCACAGCGTGCCCCTCATCGCCCTGGGCACCGGCCTGCTCTGGTTCGGCTGGTACGGCTTCAACGCCGGTTCCGAGTTCCGGGTGGACAGCGTCACCGCCTCGGCCTTCCTCAACACCGACATCGCGGCCTCCTTCGCCGCGGCCACCTGGCTCTTCGTGGAGTGGACGAATGCCCGCCAGCCCAAGTTCGTGGGCCTGCTCACGGGCGCCGTGGCGGGCCTCGCCACCATCACGCCCGCGGCAGGCTATGTGTCGCCGGCCACCAGTGCTCTCATCGGCGTCCTCGCCGGCGTCATCTGCTACTACGCCGTTGCCATGAAGAACAAGCTGGGCTGGGACGACGCGCTGGACGTCTGGGGCGTGCACGGGGTCGGCGGCTTCATCGGCGTGATCTTCCTGGGCATCTTCGCCGCGAAGTCCTGGAACCCCGCCGGCGTGGACGGCCTGCTCATGGGCAATCCCTCCTTCTTCTTCAAACAGTGCGCCGCCGTGGCGATCTCCTCGGTGTGGGCCTTCGCCTTCACCTACGGGATGCTGTGGATCATCGACCGCATCACGCCGGTGCGCGTGTCGCTGGCGGCGGAGGAGAAGGGCCTGGATGCCGAGCTGCAGGGCGAAGAAGCCTATCCCCAGGGCCTGTAGCCCGCGCTGAGCCGCGACGCGCCTGGGATGGCTCCCGGGCGCGCCGTTGCCGAAGCCCTGAAGCCGGTTTTGCAGACGACTCAACCTTTTGCACTTAAAGGATCTGGAAGCATGCGCATCGCACCGTTCCTGCTCCCCACCCTGGCCGCCACCCTGCTGGCCCAGGCCCCTTCGCCGAGCCCCGCCCCCGCGCTGAAATGGCGGGGTTCCCTCTGGGCTTCGGCCGTGACGCAGAACCGCGACACGGCGGACGGCTCGATGGTGTTCCGTCCCATGGACGCAGGGCAGGGCCAGTTCACGCTCGATGGCCTCATGCTCGGCGTCGACGCCACGCTCGGCAGTGGCTGGTCCGCCAAGGCCACGCTCCTGGCCGGGCAGGCGGGCAAGGTCGTCCAGAGCACCACCGGCGACACCGGCACCATCACCCCCGTGGAAGCCATGCTGGTGTGGACGGGCGAGCGCGACACCTTCCGCGTCGGCCGGATGATCACCTTCATCGGCATGGAGTTCCTGGATGGCGCCCAGGATGTGGCGGCCAGCAGGGGCCTCCTGTTCAGCTTCGTGGATCCCTTCGGCCAGGTGGGCATCAACTGGCACCACGCCTTCAGCCCGGCCTGGAGCGCTGATCTCTGGGCCTTCAGCGGCGAGGACCGCACCCGGGACAACAACCATGGCAAGACTGTGGGCCTGGGACTCACCTACAACCACGCGGGCTCCCCGGACAACTTCCTGTCGCTGCACGCCTATTCGGGATCGGAACAGGACGGGTTCGGTTCCGCCGCCAACACCGGCGCCGAGGGTCGGAAACGCGAGCGGGTCTGCCTCATGGGCCAATGGGTCGCCGGAGCCACCACCTTCCAGTGGGAAGCTTCCCTGGGCCGCGAGTCCTTCGCGGCGGGCAGCATCCTGGGCGCCACCGCGCCGGTGACGGCCACCTGGCGTGGGTACGGTTTCATCTGCAAGCGGGAGATCCTGCCCTCCGTGAGCCTCTTCGCCCGGGTGGAGTGGCTGTCGGATGACCTGGGCGTGCGCCTGTCGGCCGACCCGACGATCCGGGAGGGTCTGGGGCTAGCCGGTCCCATCGCCTATGCCGGTCGCATGGGAGCGGACCTCCAGGCCCAGGGGATCTCGCTTGGGGTGGAGAAGAAGCATGGGCCTGCCTTTGCCCGCCTGGAGCTGCGCCAGGATCGCCTCAACCGGGACCTGACGGACGTGCAGGGTGGCACCTTCCGGGAGAGCGTGTCGGGGACCCTGAGCCTGGGGGCCAGTTTCTAGACCCTTTCGTCATGAATCGATCTGCGGCGGTCTGTGCCATCACCCCGGTTTAGGGGATCGGGGGCGATGGTCTGTGGAAAACCCCAGGGGGAATTCTCCCCCGGTGTCTGCGTGCTAGATTTGGGCCACCGACTGCCACCTGGCGAGAGGAGTTCCTGTGCCCGACAGCTCCGTCCAGACAGCGCCCGCCACGACCCTGATCCGGGAACAGCGCGTCCGCCTGTACCGAACGATCTATGCGGCCCGCCGCATCGACGACAAGGAGATCACGGGCAAGCGCCAGAACAAGGTCTTCTTCCAGATCAACGGCGTGGGCCACGAGGCCGTTCAGGCTGCTGCCGCCCTGGTGTTCCGCCCGGGGCACGACTGGTTCTTCTTCTATTACCGGGACCGCGCTCTGGCCTACGGCCTGGGCTACACGGCCAAGGAGATGTTCCTGGGCTCCGTGGGCGCCGTGGACGACCCCGCCAGCGGCGGCCGCCAGATGCCCAGCCACTGGGGCCACAAGGGCCTCAACATCTTCACGACCTCGAGCCCCACCGGCAGCCAGTTCCTGCAGGCCGTGGGTGCCGTCGAGGCGGTGGTGCGCGCCGAGCAGGGCGGCGTTTCGGAGCAGCTCGGCATCAAGGCCGACGAAGTGGCCCTGGTCACCACGGGCGACGGCACCTGCAGCCAGGGTGAGTTCTGGGAGGCCATCAGCAATGCCGTGAACCTGAAGGCACCGGTGGTGTTCCTGGTGGAGGACAACGGCTACGCCATCAGCACCCCCAGCGAGGTGCAGTATCCCGGCGCCAACGTCGCCGCCCTGCTGCAGGGCTATGCGCAGCATGGCCTGCTGATCCTCGACGAGGTGGATGGCTGCGATCCCATCGCCAGCTACGAGGCCCTGAAGCTGGCCGCCGAGTACGCCCGTTCACGCAAGGGGCCCGCCCTGGTGCGCGCCAAGGTGATCCGCCCCTACAGCCACTCGCTGTCCGACGACGAGCAGCTCTACAAGTCCAAGGCCCAGCGCGAGGCGGAGGCCCAGCGGGATCCGGTGATCACCTATGCCCAGCGCCTGGTGGCATCGGGCGACCTCACCGAAGCCCAGTTGCAGATGCTGAAGGAGGAAGTACAGGCCGAGATCGACGCGGCCTGGGACGAGGCTGACGCCGCCGCCCGGCCCGAGCCCGGCAGCTACTATCGGCACCTCTACAGCGAGGAGGTCGATCCCACCTCCGCCGCCTTCGACACGGAGCACGCCGCGGGCGACCAGGAAGTCGGCAAGAAGACCATGCTCGACCTCATCAATGCCACGCTGAAGCATGAGATGGCGCGGGATCCCCGCATCCTGGTCTTCGGCGAGGACGTGGCCGATGCCAGCCGCGAGGAGATCCTGGACGAGGTGAAGGGCAAGGGCGGCGTCTTCAAGACCACCCACGGGCTGCAGAAGCAGTTCGGCGCCCACCGCGTGTTCAACACGCCCCTGGCGGAGGCCACCATCGTGGGCCGGGGCATCGGCCTCGCGGCCCGGGGCTTCAAGCCCGTGGCCGAGATCCAGTTCTTCGACTACATCTGGCCGGCCATGCAGCAGCTGCGGGACGAGCTGGCCAACATCCGCTGGCGCTCCAACGGGGCCTTCAAGGCGCCCATGGTGATCCGTGTGCCCATTGCCGGTTACCTCATGGGCGGCGCCACCTACCACAGCCAGTGCGGCGAGAGCACCTTCACCCACATCCCCGGCCTCCGCGTGATCTGCCCCAGCAACGCCCTGGACGCGGCGGGCCTGCTCCGCACGGCCATCCGCTGCGATGACCCGGTGCTGTTCCTGGAGCCCAAGCACCTCTACCGGCAGACTCACAACAAGGGCAACGATCCCGGCCCCGACTTCATGATCCCCTTCGGCAAGGCGCGCACCGTCCGCGAGGGTGCCGACCTGTCCGTCATCACCTACGGCTGCACCGTCCACCGCGCCGTGCAGGCCGCCCGCGAGGCGGAGAAGGAGGGCATCTCCGTCGAGATCATCGACCTGCGCAGCCTGAATCCCTACGACTGGGCCGCCATCGAGCGCACGGTGAAGAAGACCCATCGCGTGATCGTGGCCCATGAGGACACGCTCAGCTGGGGCTATGGCAGCGAGATCGCGGCGCGCATCGCCGATGAGCTGTTCTTCCACCTCGACGCCCCCGTGCGCCGGGTGGCGGCCAAGGACACCTGGGTGGCCTACTACCCCGCTCTGGAAGACGAGATCCTCCCTCAGCCCAAGGACTTCCTCGAAGCCTACCGGAAGCTCATGGCGGTCTGAACGATGAAGAGCGCTAGGATGGGCCCATGTCCGGAGGGCTCATGCGCAAGGTTCTGGTCCTGCTCTGCCTGGGAGGGGTGACCGCCTTCGCCCAGATCGGAAGCTCGCCGCAGTACGGCGCGGACCCCCAGCTGGACTGGACCTTCGGGGTCCATCGGAGCCAGCCCACCTTCTCCGCCACGGCGGTGGGCACCAAGGATGGCAGGGCCTCGCTGGTGGATACGGATGCGGATCTCGGACTTGGCCGCTCCGGCAGCCCCGGCGGCGCCTTCCTGGAGTACTCGGGGCAGGCGCATGGATTTCGGCTGGGCTACGATGCACTCCGCTTCGAAGGGGAACGGACCCTGACGAGGACCATCCAACTGGATGGCGTGACCTACTCGGCCGGGACGGGTCTCCGGTCGAAGGCCAAGCTCACGGTCCTCGAGGGTCTCTACACCTACAAATTCCTCCGTCAGGCGGACGCCTGGATCGGACTTGACCTGGGCGTGCAGGTCTTGAAATCCGAGCTCTCGGCCCTCACCCTCTCCGGTCCCCAGGCCTCGCAGGCCCTCAGTCCCACCGTGGCCCTCCCCCAGGTGGGCATCTCTGGGTGGTCCTCCGGGGCCGGAGGACTCCTGGAATCGCGGGTCTTCTACCGCTATTTCCGGCTGCATGGGGCCACCAGCACCCGCTATGGCGTGGACGCCCGGGCGTACCTCTACCCCCGTTTCGGGCTGAGGGCCTTCTACGAGGCTGGCACGGTCAAGGCGCCGGCCGGCTCCACCCATGGGGACCTGGACCTCCGCGCGGATTCCAAGCTGACGGGCCTGGGTCTGGTGCTCCGCTTCTGAAGCGGCGCCAACCCCGATGCGTCCAGGCAGGAATAAGTTGCAAAAAAAAAGAATGGACCGGGGCAATCCTGTCATGCTGTTCGCGTGACCCGCCAGGGGCGGACCTCACGCCATGCTATGACGGCCTTGTCTGGGGAAAGTCATCGCTACGACATCACCAGACATACTGCAGGAAACAGTCATGGCTCAAGGCACCGTCAAGTGGTTCAACGCTGAGAAGGGCTTCGGCTTCATCACCCCCGACGAGGGCGGCGCTGACCTCTTCGTCCACCACACCGCCATTCAGGGCGGCGGCTTCCGCACCCTGGACGAGAACCAGCGCGTCAGCTTCGAAGTGGCCCAGGGCCAGAAGGGCCCCCAGGCCACCAACGTCCAGAAGCTCTAGTTACCTTCGTTCCAACAAACAGGCGGTCCTTCGGGACCGCCTGTTTGTTTGGGGTGCTAATCGCTGCGGAAGAGCGGGCCGTAAGGCATCCATTACCCGGAGCGCCCATGTCCGCCGCCAGCCGGAGCCTCCTCCGCGCGGGGCTCGCCTTATCCATCCTCTATTGGTCCGCCTCCTTTCTGGCAGGCTGGTGGCTACCCAGCCTGCTGCTGGATGCGCCGCTGCCGGACCGGCCCTCCGGCGAAGTCGAGGCCAGCCTCGCCGCCCTGGCCGGGGAGTCCGGGCATTGGACGGTCCACTCCGTCCCGAGCGGAGTGGGTGTCACCCTGCGAGTCCACTGGCTCCACCGGCCGAACGCAAAGGGCGCGGCGATCCTGCTCCACGGCTTTGGCGATGATGCCCTGGGCACGGCACCGCGGTTGCGCGACCTCCCCGGTCTGGATGTCCTCTGCTTCACCTTCCGGGGACGGGACCTGGTGCCCGAGACCCCGAGCACGCTGGGTGGCCATGAACGCGGGGATGTGGCTGCGGTCGTCCGCTTCCTGGAGGGGGCGGGTTGGCCGCGGAGCCGCCAGCTCCTGGTGGGATCCAGCCAGGGTGCGGGCGTGGCCATCCTGGCTCTGGCGGACTTGGAACAGCAGGGCGCCCCCCTGGCGGGAGCCCTGTTGGAAAGCCCGTTCATGGATCTCCAGGATGCCGCGCGCAACCACCTCCGGGGAACCTTGGGCAGCCTCGAGGTCCTCGCCCGGCCCGCGGAGTGGATCGGACTCTGGCGCTCGGGCCGGATCGCGGGATTCGATCCTGCGGCGGTCTCCCCGGTCCGGGCCAGCCGTGGACTCCGCACCCCCCTGGCCCTGCTGGCCGGGGATGCCGATCCGATCACGCCCCTTGCTGGAGTCCAGGCCATTGCCTGGAACCACCCGGATCTCACCATCGTGCCTGGCGCTGGCCACCTGGAGGCGGGTAGCAAGGTGCCCGGCGGTTGGAGGGCGTGGGCCGACCGGCGCCTCCGAAGCTGGGGCCTGGCGTCGAAACCCTAGTGGTGGCCGTGCCCGTGGTCGTCAGCTGCGGCGGGCTTGCCGATGAACTCGGGCCTCCGGCCCAGGACGATCACCCACAGGCCGTACAGGGCCAGGACACCGAGGCCCACCGCCATGAAGGCAGGACGAAGGGCGGCGAGGCCAGGGGCGCGGAACCCCAAGAGACCCAGGATGGCGCCGAAGAAACCGACAGTGATGAGCAGGATTCCCCAGCGGGCGGCAGCCACGGGGTTCTGGCCCACCTCCTCGGGCAGGGTGCCGAGCGGGGTCTTGATCTCGCCAGCCACGTGCGTGCCCTGGAAGATGAGGACGACGAAGAGGATGAAATAGAAGACCAGGAAGGGCATGGGCTGACTCCGAAGGGATCCAGCATGCCATGAAGGACCGGACGGGGGGCGGCGACCAGAATCAAAATTCGGGGGTTGACAGAATCAAACGGTTGATTAACATCAATGAATGGTTTAATCATTCGATTGATTTATACCTTGAGGCTCCCCATGAACCTACTTCCCCTGCAGGCCGATACCCGCACCCGCCTCATCGAGTCGGCCATCCTCCACTTCGCTTCCAAGGGCTTCGACGGAGCCGGCATCCGGGAGATCGCCAAGAGCGCCAACGCCAACTCAGCCCTGGTGGCCTACCACTTTTGCGGCAAGGAAGGCCTGTACGCGGAAGCCCTGCGGGCGATCTTCTCCCGGAAGGTCTCGCCGGTGTCCCTGCTGGCGGATCTGCCGCCGGCCGGGTCGCCCGGGGCGCGGAAGGCCGCCCTGCAGGGCTTTCAGGACTACATGCGCGCCTTCACCACCGAGATCCTGTCCTGCCAGGGGGCCGACCCCGTCGACGAGGCGGCCATGGTCCTCATGACCCGGGAGATGCAGTCGCCCCGGCCCGCCTCCTCGGCCCTGCTGTTGGAGCATATCCGGCCCTACGTCACCTACCTGACGAACTGCCTCCAGATCCTGCGGCCCGACCTGGACGAGGAGGCGCTCTTCGCCATGGGCGTGAGCATCCAGGGGTTGATGATCCACTTCCGCAATTCCCTGGGGATCATCCGCCTCATCCGGGGCAATCCGGCCTATCCCGAGGACGCGGAAAAACTCATCCAGCACTTCATCGATTTCAGCCTGCGGGGACTTGGCGTCCCCGAGGCCTTCCCGCAGCCGAGGAACTGACCATGCTCCTGATCTCGCCCCCAGCGCTCCAGGCCCCAATCCTGACGCCCCCTCCTGCGGAGAGGTCCCAGGCCCCTCTCTCGCTGGATCTCCAAGGCGCCCTGTCCCGGGCCCGGTCCGAGAACGCCATGCTTCGCGCCGCCAAGGCCCGGATCGATGAGCGCCGCGGCCTCATCACCAGCACCCGGGCGGACGCGCTGCCCCAGCTGACCCTCGTGGGCGATTTCACCCGCATGCGGGATGTCTCCATGCTCAACAGCAGCTTCGCGGAGCTGGCGCCCGCCATCGGGCTCCCGGTGAGCAGCCTGGTGAGCACCCGCAGCCTCTACACCACGCAGGCCAATCTCACCCAGCCCCTCTTCTACTGGGGCAAGCTGGGCACGGCCGTGGACATCGCCCTGATGGGTGAGCAGGAAGCCTCCCTCGCCTACACCACCTCGGAGCTGGACGTGCTCCACGGCGTCGCCAAGGCCTACCTGGGCGTCCTGGCCGCCCAGGCGGAGCAGGAAGTCATCGAGAGCCGGCGCCGGACCGCCGAGCAGTTCGTGTCCGACGTGAAGGCCAGGCTGGAGGCCCAGACGGCCACCGAGCTGGACCGCCTCCGGGCCGAGAGCGAGCTCCTGGCGGTGATCCCCGAGGCCCTCCAGGCCGAGGCCCAGGTCAAGCGGGCCCTCGAAGTCCTGAATGGCCAGCTGGGGTTGGAGCCTAAGACGCCGCTCGCCCTCGCCGGCCTGGGACTGCCAGAGGCCGCCGCCAAGCCCCAGGGCGCCGAGCGCAGCGAGCTGGCCCAGCTGAAGCAGCAGGAGGCGATGTACCGGGCCAACGACAAGATCATCAAGTCCGACCTGCGCCCCAAGTTCGACCTCAGCGCCAGCTACGGCTACCAGGCCGGCAAGTCCGACAACCTCTTCAAGGAACCCTACGACACCTGGAAGGTGAGCCTCACCATGAAGTTCCCGGTCTTCGACGGCCTGCGCAGCTCGGGCAAGCGCGCCCAGAACACCGCCCAGCTCGAGCAGGTGAAGCAGCTGCGCGTGGACCGGGAGCGCTCCGTGGCCATCGAGCAGAGCACCGCCGACCGCGAGCTGGAGAAGGCCATCGCCCTCAACGAGGCCGCCCGCCGCGCCCATGACGCCACGGCGGAGGCGCTGCGCATGAGCCGCGAATCCTTCGACCAGGGCCTCATCACCTCCCTCGACCTGCTCCAGGCGGAGCGCGCGGAACGCCAGGCCGAAAGCCAGCGGCGCCGCGCCGAGCTGGGCCTCTGGTCCGCCCGCTTCGATCAGCGCAGGTCTCTGGGCCTGCCCCCTCTGACTTTGACGAATTTTTGGAGCCGACCATGAACCTCAAGACCATCCTCTACATCTCCCTGCCCGTCGCCCTCATCGCCGGGGCAGCCGTCTATCACCGCACCCAGCGCAACACGGAGCTGAGCCACCAGGCCACCGTGAAGGGGGAAGGCACGGTGGCCGTCACCCTCGTCAATGTCCAGGAGCGCGCTTTCCGTCCCGCCGTGGCCTTCACCGGCACCCTGCTGGCCGTGAACCGCGCCGAGCTCAAGGCCGAAGTGACCGGCCGGGTCACCCGCGTGGCGGTGCAGGAGGGCGACACGGTCGCTGCCGGTGCCCTGCTGGGGGCTCAGGATGAAGACGACTACGCGTTGGGCGTCCAGGTGGCCGAGGCCCAGCTGGCCCAGGCCAAGGCCCAGGCCCTGCAGGCCCAGCGGGACTTTGACCGCTCTGTGGCCCTGCTCGAGAAGCGCAGCATCACCCGGCAGGCGGCCCAGCAGGCCGAGACGGTCTTCAACGCCACCAGGGCCGCGGCCCAGGCCGCGGAGAGCAACCTGGGCCTGGCCCGCCTGCGCCTGAAGAAGGCCCGCCTCGTGGCGCCCTTCGCAGGGCAGGTCGCCCGGCGCCTGGTGCAGCCCGGCGAGATGCTGAATCCCGGCCAGACCGCCTTCGAGGTGGTGGACAACCGCAAGCTCGAGATCCGTGCCGACCTGCCCACCGAGGCCATGGCCCAGGTGAAGGTGGGGCAGCGGGCCAGCTTCCGCGCCATCGGCCTGAACCGCATGGTGGAGGGCCGCGTGGCCCAGGTGAGCCCCAGCCTCTCCCAGGATGGCCGCACCCTCCGCGTTCGGGTCGAGGTTCCCAATGCTGATGGCGAGCTCAAGGGCGGGCTCTTCGTGGAGGGCGTGATCCTGGGCGAGGGCGAGACCAAGAGCCCCGCCCTGCCGGCGACCCTCCTGAAGGCCCAGGACCGTGACGCCGAGCTCTTCATCGCGGAGCAGGGGGTGGCCGCCCGCCGCAAGGTGGCGCTGGGCGCGGAACAGGACGGCTACCGTCCCATCACCGGCCTCCCCGTGGGCGCCCAGGTCATCGACAGCGGCAAGGACCTGGTGGCCGTGGGCAGCCGCCTGCGCATCGCCACGCCCGCCGCCGGGGGGAAGTGAGCCATGTTCCTGTCTGATTTCTCCATCCGCCGACCCGTCTTCACCGTCTGCATCATGCTGGCCCTGGTGGTGCTGGGCCTCTTCTCCGTGAGGAGCCTGGGCATCGACCAGTACCCCAACACGGACATCCCCACCGTCACCGTCTCCGTCATCTACCCCGGCGCCAGCCCCGAGTCCGTCAAGCAGGACGTGGTGCGCAAGATCGAGGAGGCCGTCAACCCCATCGAGAAGATCAAGGAGATCAGCTCCACCAGCCAGGAGGGCCTGGGCACCCTGGTGATCCAGTTCCACCTGGGCCGCAACGTGGACAACGCGCTCAACGACGTGCGCACCAAGATCGGCCAGATCCGGCGCGACCTCCCCAGCAACATCGAGGAACCCGTCATCTCCAAGTTCGACCCGGCCTCGCTGCCCGTGCTCTCCCTGGTGGTGCAGCCCGACGCCAAGCACCAGGGCATGAACGACCGGGAGCTCACCCGCATCGCCGAGGACTTCCTCAAGCGCCGCATCGAGAACATCCCCGGCGTGGGCAAGGTGGAGCCGGCGGGCGTCAGCACCCGGGAGATCCTCGTCCAGATCGATCCCCAGAAGCTCGAAGCCCAGGGCCTGGCCCTCGGGGCCGTGAAGAGCGCCCTGGCCAGCGACACGCTGGCCATCCCCAGCGGCAACCTGCTCCAGGGCAGCCGCGAAGTCTCGGTCAAGGTGGATGCCAAGGCCAGGTCCGTGGCCGACTTCAACCACGTGATCGTGGGCAACAAGGCCGGCCGGCCCATCGAGCTGCAGGAAGTGGCGACGATCGTGGACGGCATCAAGGAGAAGCGCAGCCTGGCCCGCCTGGGCGGCAAGGACGTGGTCGCCCTGGAGATCCAGCGCCAGGTCGGCGGCAATACCGTGGCCATGGTCACCGCCGTGGAGAAGGCCCTCCACGAGCTGAAGCCCGAGCTGCAGAAGCAAGGCGTCGAGGTGGTCACCGCCAAGGACAATGCCCGCTTCATCATCGACAACGTGGAGGACGTGAACGTCTCCATCTACGTGGGCGGCCTGCTCACGGTGATCATCGTGTTCTTCTTCCTGAAGAGCTGGCGCTCCACGCTGATCACGAGCCTCACGCTGCCGGTCTCCGTGATCTCCACCTTCATCGTCATGCGGGCCCTGGACTTCACGCTGAACACCATGACCCTCATGGGCCTCAGCCTGGCCATCGGCATCCTCATCGATGACGCCATCGTGGTCCGCGAGAACATCACGCGGCACGCGGAGATGGGCAAGGATCACGTCACGGCGGCCCGGGAGGGCACGGCCGAGATCGGCCCCGCGGTCATCGCCACCACCCTGTCCATCCTCGCGGTGTTCGTGCCCGTGGCCTTCATGGGCGGCATCGTGGGCAAGTTCTTCTTCCCCTTCGGCATCGTCGTGGCCTTCGCCGTGGCGGTCTCGCTGTTCGTGAGCTTCACCCTGGATCCCATGCTCAGCGCCGTGTGGCCCGATCCCGAGCACGAGAAGAGCGCCGACGGCCACGTCCACTACCGGGGCCGCAACTGGATCATGCGCAGCGTGGAGGCCTTCGGCCGCGTGCTCGACAGCTGGGAGCAGTTCTACAAGAAGGCCATCGAGTGGGCGCTCCAGCACCGCTGGACGGTCATGGGCGCCGGCGGCGCCAGCTTCTTCCTGGCCATGGCCCTCTCGGGCCTGCTCGGCAACAACTTCATGCCCGACTTCGACCGGGGCGATCTGCAGGTGACCTTCAAGACGGAGCCCGGCGCCAGCCTCAGCACGACCCGAGAGAAGGCCCTGGCCCTGGAGACCACCATCAAGAATGTCCCCGGGGTGGAATTGACCTACACCACCATCGGCACGGGCCTGAACGGCACCGTCAACTCCGGCGGCATCTACGTGAAGCTCAAGGAGGGGCGCCGCCCCAACCACGTGAAGATCCGCCGCCAGATCCGCGAGGGCTTCCGCGCCGTGCCCGGCGTGGACGCGGCCGTGGGGCCCGTGAGCGACTGGGGCATGGCCTTCCCCATCATGGTGGCCGTGCAGGCCCCGGAGCGGGATGCGGTCATCCAGGCCGTGCCCCTGGTGAAGGAGGCGCTGAAGAGCGTCCCCGGCGCCGTGGACGTCACCACCAGCCTGGACAGCGGCAAGCCGGAATTGCGCCTCGTCATCGATCGCAAGGCCGCCTCGGACCTGGGCGTGAGCCCCGCCCTGGTGGCCCAGATGGTCCGTCCCCTCGTGGATGGCGAGAAGGTGGCCAAGTACGAGGACGAGAAGGGCGAGCAACGCGATGTGCGCGTGCGGCTGGCCGACCAGGAGCGCCGGTTCGCCACCCAGCTGGCCAACATGACCGTGGTGAGCACGAAGGACCTCGGCGGCGGCAAGCACCCCCTGGTGCGCCTGAACCAGGTGGTGCGCTTCGAGGAGGGCCTCGCCCCGGCCAAGCTCCAGCGCCACGACCTGATGGAGGAAGTGGAGGTGAACGCCAACTTCGACGGCTCCACCCTGGGCGAAGTGAGCGCCGAAGCCGCCAAGAAGGTCGCGGAGCTGAAGGCCAGCGGCCAGCTGCCGGAGGGCGTGCGGGTCGAGTTCCTGGGCCAGACCCGGGACAGCAAGGAGACCGCCGGCTACATGGGCACGTCGCTGCTGCTGGCGGTGTTCTTCATCTACTTCGTGCTGGCCAGCCAGTTCGAGAGCTTCAAGCTGCCCGTGGCCATCATGGCCAGCCTGCCGCTCTCCATGGTGGGCATGGTGCTCATGCTCCTGGTCACGGGCGACTCCATGTCCATGATGACGAGCATCGGCATGATCCTGCTCATGGGCCTGGTCACCAAGAACGCCATCCTGCTGGTGGACCACGCCTTGCACCTGGAACGCGAGGAGGGCATCTCGCGCCGCCAGGCCATCATCCGCGCGGGCACCGTGCGGCTGCGGCCCATCCTCATGACCAGCTTCGCCATGATCGGGGGCATGCTCCCGCTCTTCCTGGCCCTGGGCGCCGGTGCCGAGATGCGCGCCCCCATGGCCCGCGCCGTGGTGGGTGGCCTCATCACCTCCACCCTGCTCACGCTGATCGTGGTGCCGGTGTTCTTCGAGCTCCTCGAGGACTTCACCCTGGCCAAGGCCTGGGCCTGGACGCGCCGACGCCTCGGCATGACCGTGGCCGAGCCGGTGCCCCTCCCGCCCCTGGCAGAGGCGCCGGATGCCTGAGCCAGCTTTCTATGAGGCCGTGGAATCCCGGCGCACGGTGCGGGAATTCCTTCCGGAGGCTGTGCCGCAGGAGGTGCTGGACCGCGCCCTCGATGCGGCCCGGCTCGCCCCCAGCTCCAGCAACCTGCAGCCCTGGGAGTTCGTGGTCATCCGCGATCCGAAGGTCCGCCAGGCGGCCAATGCCGCCTGCCTGGACCAGCTCCCGGCCAAGACCGCTCCGGTGCTCATCGCGCTGGTGACCCACCGGGACACCTGGCGCCGGAACCGGGATGAGATCCTGCGGATCTTCGAGGGCCGGGGGCCCCTGCGGCCCAGCCAGGCCTCGTACTACCGGAAGATCATCCCGCTGGTCTACACCACCGGGCCCTTCGGTCTCCTCGGACCGCTGAAGCGGGTCATCAGCCGCGTGGCCTCGCTCTTCAAGCCCACGCCGAACCTCATGTCCCGCGCGGATCTCCGCGTCATGGCCCACAAGAGCACGGCCCTGGCCGCGGCCACCTTCATGCTCGCGCTGCGGGCGGAGGGCTACGACACCTGCCCCATGGAGGGCTTCGATCCCTGGCGGGCCAAGGCCCTGCTGGGCCTGCCCGGGAATGCCGAGGTGAACATGTTCCTTGCCGTGGGCAGGCGTGGCGAGAAGGGCGTCTGGTGGGACCGGGTGCTCATGCCCCGGGATTGGGTGGTCCGGGAGCTCTGAACGCCCCATCCGGGGCCAGGACTTCACCCACCAGTTTTCGAAGGTCCCGCACCGGATAGGGCTTCGGCAGGAAGAGGACTTCGCCCTGGGCCACCAGGTCCCGGGCGGCGGCATCGGTGTCATAGCCACTGCTGAGGAGGATGGGGAGGCCGGGCTGCAGCCGCCGCAGCTCGGTGAAGGTCTCGATGCCATCCATGCGGGGCATGGTGAGATCCAGCAGGACGAGGCGGATGCGATCCCGGTGGTCGAGGAACCGGACCACCGCCTCGGCGCCGTCCCGGGCGCGGATGACCTCGAAGCCCATGGACTCCAGGGCGGAGGCCGCGAACTCCAGGACCATGGGCTCGTCATCGGCCACCAGGGCCAGGCCCTGGAAGACCTGCCTCGGGCCCGAGTCCTCGGGCTGGAGCGGCACCAGTTCCCCGTCAGTGGCGGGGAACAGGATGCGGAAGGTCGTGCCCTCCCCGGGCACGCTGCGGATGACCATCCCGGCCCGATGGGCCTTGAGGATCCCGTGCATGGCGGAGAGGCCCAGGCCATGGCCCTTGGGCTTGGTGGTGAAGAAGGGGTCGAAGATGCGCTCCACCAGCTCGGGGCCCATGCCGCAGCCGGTGTCCGTCACCTCGAGGCTGGCGTAGCGGCCCGGCTCCAGGCCCTGGGTGGGGCAGAGAGCCTCCAGCTGCGGCCGGTCGAAGACCTCCGCCAGGGTGCGGACGGTGATGGAGCCCTCCTCCTGGCCGATGGCCTCCGCGGCATTGGTCACCAGGTTCAGCACCACCTGCTGGATCTGCGCGGCATCTGCCAGCACCGGGGGCAGCCCGGGAGCCAACTCGAGGTCCAGCTCCGTCTGCTTGGCCAGGGTGACTTGCAGGAGGTGCGTCATCTCCGAGACCACCTCGTTCAGGCTGAGCGGTTTCACCACGAAGTGCCCGCGGCCGGAGTAGGCCAGCATCTGCCGGGTGAGGTCCGTGGCCTTCTGGACGGCCTTCTCGGCCTGGTCCAGCGAGCGGCGGGCGGGATCCGCCGGATCGAGCCGCATCTGGGCCAGGTTTAGGTTTCCCAGCACGGCCGCCAGCAGGTTGTTGAAGTCGTGGGCGATGCCCCCCGTAAGCACGCCGAGGCTCTCGAGCCGCTGGGTGTTCCGCAGGGCCTCCTGGTTGCGGAGCCGCTCCTCCTCGCGTTGGGCCAGGGCCAGGCCCGTGCGGCCCAGCTCGTCCCCCAGCTGGGCCACTTCCCGGGAGGCGCCGCGCAGTTCGGGGCGGTGGTAGAGGTTGCCCCGGCCGATGTGGCGGGAGGCGTGGACGAGGCGGCGGATGGGGTCGGCGATCACACGGTTCCCCATGGCCCGGGCGGCCACCAGCGCCAGCAGACCCGTCACCACCAGCAGCAGCATGTTCCGGCGGTGGTCCCGCTGGCTCTCGCCGAGCACCTGGTACTCCGGTCGCCCCACCTGGAGGAAGAGGTAGGGTCTCGACTGGTCGGAGGTGCGGATCTGGTGGAAGGCGAAGAGGGCCGGCTGACCGTCCCGCCGAGGCGCCCAGTAGGTGCCCTCCCGCTCGGCCCCCATGACCTTCCGGGCCTGATCCGGTGGCAGGGGCTTGCCCACCAGGGTTCCGTAGCGGCCGGCGATGTGGGAGAAGTGGAACAGCACGGTGCCGGCGTGGTCCAGCACGACCAGGGATGTTTCGGATGGCAGGCCCGACCGGTTGAACAGCTCCGCGTAGGTCCGCAGGTCATAGGCCGCGCCCAGGACGGCGAGGAGCTCACCCCGCTCGTTCATGACGGGGAGGGAGTAGTGGAGCACTGGCGTGCCGGTGTCCTGGTTGAGGACGTATTCGCCGACGGTGAAGCGCCGGGTCTCCACCGCCTCCCGGAAGTACTTGCGGTCCTTCCGCGGGATGGCGGGGCCGGGGATGGCCGCCGCGACATCCACGCCCTCCGGGTCCAGGGCGAAGATGTTCACGAAGCGGGGATCCTCCTGCTGGAGGGCCCGCAGGATCCGGCTGAAGGCGGGGCCGTCCCCGCGCCGCAGCTCTGGCAGGAAGGAGAGGGTGGTCAGCATCTGCCGGACCGAGCTGGCCACCTGCTCCTGCTGGCTGGCCAGGTCGCTCACCGCCTGGAGGAGGTGCTCCTGGGCCCGGACCTTCGCGTCATCGCGGCGTTCGAGGTTGGAGGCGTACTGGATGGCGAGGGCCGGCAGCAGGGCGAGCAGCACCACCCAGGTCAGGTGGGTGCCGAGGCTCCATCTGCGTTTCATGGACCCTGCAAGAGACATGAACTCTGACCTTTCTGACAGACACTTACGGGTTCCTCGGGCACTCTGGAAGGATCTATGAATGATACGGGTCATGAGCTGCGGGAACTACTGAGGACCGCTGGATCTGCGGGAGATCTCGGGGCTCCGGGAGCCCGGCTCCGCTGGATGTCCTCCGCGGCTCTGGCCCTGGTGCTGGCCCGGTGGGTGGGGCGCGAGGGCAGGCCCCAGACCCTCTGGGTGGATGCCCCCAGCGAGGCCGAGGCCCGCGTTCTGGCGCAGGACCTGCAGGCCCTCCTGCCCGGTGGGGGCGTGGCCCATTTTCCGGGCTTCGCGGCCTACGCGGGCGGCGAGAGCAGTCCTCCGGGCATGGTGCTGCGAGAGCGCCTGTCCACCCTGGTGGGCCTGCTGGAGCGCCGGGTGCAGGTGCTGGTCACGGGGCCGCTCACGGCCTGCGAGAAGCTGCCCCACCCCACCTGGTTCCAGAAGCAGAAGCTGGAATTGCGCAAGGGCGCCGAGGTGCCCCGCGAGCTGCTGCTGGAGACGCTTGTAGCCCTGGGCTACCGCCGCACCGAGCTGGCCTCCGCCCCCGGGGAATTCAGCTCCCGCGGCATGGTGGTGGACCTCTGGCCCGACCACCTCGACCAGCCCCTGCGCCTGGAGACCTTCGGTGACGAGCTGGAGCGGCTCAGCCCCTTCGACCCGGACACCCAGCGCCGCACCGGCGAGGCACTGGAGACCCTGACGCTCTATCCCCGCTACGAGGGCGACCGGGGCGATGGCGAGGCCCTGCTGGCCGCCGTGGCCTCCCGCGCCGGCCTCACGCAGGAACCCGGGGACGACCTGGCCTTCCGCCGCGCGCGCCTGGCCACCCACGGCCACTTCCCGGGGGAGGAGCTGTTCCATCCCCTGCTGGCGCAGCCGAAGGGCCAGCTGGTCCACTGGGTGCCGCCCTGCCTGCGGGTCCGTCTGGACCCAGCCTGGGAGGAGGCCCTGCGGGAGGCGGAGCGCGCCCGCATCGAGGAGGGCCTGGCCATGCTGCGCCGGGGCGGCGTGGTCTGTCCCGACTTCGAGGATCGTTTCCTGCCTGCGGATCCCAGCCGGTCCACGCTGCTGCTCACCGAGTGGCAGAGCGAGGCCACCGTGCCCCTGGCGGCCCAGCCCGTGCGCGAGTTCCAGGGCCGCCTCTCCGACCTGGCGGACCACCTGCAGGACCTCGCCCTCACGGGGCATCGCGTGTTCCTGGCAGGCTCCACGCCGGGCATGCGGGATCGCTTCCAGGAGTTCATCCGCGAGCACGAGCTGCCCCAGGCCTACGGCACCGAGGTGGGCTGCCGCGCCCTGCACCTCTCCCTGAGCGCGGGCTTCCACCTGAAGGAGCCGGGCCTGGTGATCTTCACCGAGCGCGAGGTCTTCGGGCGCAAGGCCGTCCAGGCGGCGCCGAAGAAATCCCGGAGCTCGGCCTTCCTGTCCGACCTGCGGGACCTCAAGCCCGGCGACCGCGTGGTGCATCTGGACCACGGCATCGGCGAGTTCGTGGGCTTCGCCACGCTCACCGTGGGTGGCGAGGAGCAGGAGGTGCTGCAGCTGCGCTACGCCGATGGCGGGCAGCTCAATGTGAGCCTGGAGCGGGCCGACCTCATGCAGCGCTATACCGGCGCCGAGGGCCACCTGCCGCCCCTGGACAAGCTGGGGGGAGCCTCCTGGGCCAAGGTCAAGCGCAAGGCCAAGAAGGCCATCCGCGACATGGCCGACGAGCTGCTGAAGCTCTACGCCCAGCGCAAGCTGGAGAAGGGCCATGCCTATCCCCCGGACGGGCCGGACATGGCGGCCTTCGACACGAGCTTCCCCTTCACCCTCACGCCGGACCAGGTCGAGGCCATCGAGGCGGTGAAGGCCGACCTGGAATCGCCGCGCCCCATGGACCGCCTGCTGGTGGGCGACGTGGGCTTCGGCAAGACCGAGGTGGCCATGCGCGCCGCCGCCAAGGTGGCGCTGGAGGGCAAGCAGGTGGCCGTGCTGTGTCCCACCACCGTGCTCTGCTTCCAGCACTTCCGCACCTTCAAGGAGCGCTTCGCGGGCTTCCCCATCCGCATCGAGATGCTGAACCGCTTCGTGGACGCCACGGACCAGAAGCGCATCCTGCAGGAGCTGGGCGACGGCAAGATCGAGATCGTGGTGGGCACCCACCAGATGCTGGGCGCCAAGGTGAAGTTCGCGGACCTGGGCCTGGTGGTCATCGACGAGGAGCAGCGCTTCGGCGTGGGCCACAAGGAGAAGCTCAAGAAGCTGCGCCTCAAGGTGGACCAGCTGGCGCTCAGCGCCACGCCCATCCCCCGCACCCTGCACATGAGCCTCACGGGCCTCCGCGAGATCAGCCTCATCGAGACGCCGCCCAAGGATCGCCTGGCCATCGAGACCGTGGTGGCCCCCTGGAGCGACGAGCTGGTGCAGACCGCCATCCAGTTCGAGCTGCGCCGCGGCGGGCAGGTGTACCTCGTGCACAACCGCGTGGAGTCCATCGTCAGTATCGCCGCGCGGGTGCGCGAGCTGGTGCCCGATGCCCGCGTGGGCGTGGGCCACGGCCAGCTCACGGACGAGGGGCTGGAGCAGGTGATGCTCGGCTTCATGGAGGGGCGCATCGATGTGCTGGTGGCCACCACCATCGTGGAGAACGGCCTGGACGTGCCCAACGCCAACACCCTCATCGTCCACCGCGCCGACGCCTTCGGCCTCAGCCAGCTCTACCAGCTGCGGGGCCGTGTGGGCCGCAGCGACGTGCCCGCCTACGCCTACCTGATGATCCCGCCCAAGCACGAGATCAGCGAGGATGCGCGGAAACGGCTGCAGGCCCTGGAGGACTTCTCCGAGCTGGGCTCGGGCTTCCGGGTGGCGGCCATGGATCTGGAACTGCGTGGCGCGGGCAACCTGCTGGGCGGCGAGCAGAGCGGCCACATCCACGACATCGGCTTCGAGCTCTACGTGAAGCTGCTGGAGGAGACGCTGTCCGAGCTGCAGGGCCAGCCCAGCGGCACCTTTGAGGTCAAGCTTGACAACCTGGCCCCCGGCGCCCAGCTGGGCCGCCGCTGGATCGACCAGGCCAGCGAGCGCCTGGTGGCCTACAAGCGCATCTCGCGGCTGCGCGAGGAGAAGGATCTCGAACTCTACCGGCTGGATTTGGAGGATCGCTTCGGCCGCATCGCCGACGACGATCCCGAGACCCTGCGCTTCTTCGAGCTGCTCAAGGTGAAGCTGCGCGCCCAGGTGCTGGCCGTCTCCGAAGTGGCCCTGGACAAGGGCCAGCTGAAGTTCCGCCTCAGCCCCCAGACACCCCTGGACCCCGCCAAGCTCATGGCCTGGGTGGGCCGCACCAAGGGCGCCAGCCTCAGTCCCGACGGCGCCGTGCGGCTGCCCGTGCAGGGCACCGCCGACGGCCCCATCCTCCAGGCCCAGCGGGTGCTGGTGGAGTGGGCGGGGCTGTAGGAAGGGAAGGCACCGGGGGAGGGCCCTTGCGCCCTTGCCCTGGTTCCACAAGAGGTCAGGAGTCCACGATCCGGGGTTTCGATTATTCCTTCGTCTCGTTTGGTGATTCACTGTGAGACGAACCTGGCACCAAGACTTCGCTGCGACGATTCCGTCTTGTGCGCACCCAACGGAAGCAGACCAGAGCACACCAACCTGCACCAACCCAGGGGAGCAGGATGAATATGAGACGAAGCATGAAGGCCAGGGATCCCGCGATCATGGCGGCGGAATCACGCAGCGATTCAGAAAGTGCCCACCAGGAACTGGGGCGGGAAGGGTTCGCGTCAGCTCAACGACGATGGTCGAGAGGGAAATCTGGTGATCGAAATACCGACGCTCACCTTCAGCGTGTTCGATCTCCTCCGTGATTCGTGAAATCTCCTTTTCAGCCTCCAATACTTCCTTCAGGTTGCCTGCCTTCGTTCGAAGCAGTTCACGAATGCGATTCAGGGCCTCGCGCTTGACTCGCAGGCGTGTCTCAAGGTCGGAATAGGCCTTGGTGACATCCTGGACGTTGGAGCTTTCAGACATGACCTTGCCAAGCGACCGGATCTTCGATCCATCATTATAGGAGCCGCAACGAAGAAATGGTCCCAGAGCGTGTGCCAGATGGATTCCGATGAACCTGTGTATCCGCGATGTACCCACCTAGGCTCTCGATCACCTTCCCGAGATCCTTCGCGGCCTTTTCGTAATCCGGAACCTCAATTGAAACTTGGCTTGTCCGTATCAGTTTGAGTGGGGAGGATGCTGGTTGTTGGACCACGGCATCCGTTTTGTCCGATGATTCCAGGAGGGAGAGCCCCACACTTTTCATCGACACGCGAGAGTCTGGGATGGGCCGAATGGATTCCATTAGCCCGGCAAATGGGCTCGCAGCTTTGTATAGTTCTTGCGGGGCGAAACTGTCTCTATTTCTGTTCCCTTCTCGATCCTGAGCCTGGCTAACCCGGGCCCTTTGGGAATCGATCACGCCGTTTGCAAAGATCAGTACCACGACCATTGCGAGAATGCCGATTGTGATCTTCAACCACAGACGCCATTTCATGGTTTTCCCCAAAAGGTCTGGCACATTTTTCGCCTTGGATGCCTAACTACTTCTTCACCGCTGGTCCCACCTTCTTCGCCGACGCGAACATCGCCACGCAGGGATCCACCACGGCGGGCGCTTTGGAGTTCGTCAGCACGGTGCCCACGCAGGAGAGGCCGTCCACATCCAGCAGCGCTGTGAGGAGGTGGCGGTAGTCGCCCTTGGCGGGTTCCTTGTCCAGGGACTTCTTGTCGGTGGAGAGCACCCAGTAGCCCTTCATGTGGGGCGAGGCCAGCTCCTGAAGCGGCAGTTCCTTTTCGGCGGAGATGGGCAGCAGCCGCTTCACCACGCCCTCGGCCATGGCCTTCACGCCGAGAGGGTTGCCGGGGGCCTTCATGGGACTGAAGAACACCTTGAAGCCCTCGGTGCCGGGGATCGTGAAGGTGACGGTGAACTGGCTCTCGGGGCGCGCGGTGCCCGGCGCCAAGGCCCAGGGCTCGGGCACAGCCAGGCTGACCTGCCCGCCCCCCGCCAGGACGAAGTGGTGGTCCACCAGCGCGGGCAGGGCGACGGTGCTGGCGTTGGCTTCGGGCAGCGCATGCAGGGCGGGGGGGAGGCTCTGCCAGGACGTGCCCGGGGAGACCGGCGGCGCCACGGGCCCTCCGGCCTGCAGCTTCTTCAGCAGCTGGGTGGCGTACTCCACCCGGGCCGGATCCTTCTGTTGCTCCGCCAGGGCCTTGCCCTTCTCCACGCTGGCGGCGGCCTCCTTGGCCTCGCCACCGGCGAAGGCCAGGGCCTGGCCCAGGTCGATCCAGCCCAGGGAGCTGCCTGGGTCCAGCTTCGTGGCCCGGCGACAGAGCTCCACGATGCCCTTCGCCTCCCCGGCGGCCATCATCCGGAACACCAGGTTCAGCCAGCCCTTGGCCACGAAGGCGCGGTCCTTGTGCAGGGCTTCCACCTTCTCCAGGCAGGCCTGGGCCGCCTGCCACTCGCGGGTCTCCATCAGGGTGTTGGCCTGGGCGTTCCAGGGCTGCATGGTCTTGCCGCCATCCAGCTGGATGGCCCGCCACCCGGCGCGCACGGCGGCGGGATAGCGCCGCAGGTTCCGCAGGCAGATGGCGTACTCGTTCCAGATCTCGGCGCGGTCCGGCGCCAGGGCCAAGGCCTTCTCGTAGAGGGGCAGGGCGGCTGCGTAGGCCTTCTTCTGCAGCTCGGCGTAGGCCGCGTCGTAGGCCTTGGCGGCCTCCGGTGGCGGGGTTGCGGCCTTCTTCTGGGGCGTCTTGGGCGGTTGGGCGCCGGCGGGCAGAGGTGTCCCCAGGCTCAGCAGGGCCAGCAGGGAAGGAAGGAGATGGTTCATGGGGGCTCCGGGCGGGCGGCCTCGTCGGCGGGACGGAAAGGTGTCGAAAGGCTTGGGATCGTTGGGGTCCTCCAGCATCCCAGAGCCCGGTGGGCGCGGCAAGGCGGTGGAGACTCAGCCGTTTCCGGCTTTCCGCCGAAAGGCTGGCATGGCCCAGACAAGGAGCGTCAGCCTCTGGAGTGGCCACCGTCCGACGATGGTGGCCGTCGGCTGTTTCCTGGCCGCGGCGGTGCTGGGCTGGGTGACGACCCACTTCGGCAGCATCCGGGACTTCGAGCCCGCGGGCATCGCCACCGCGAGCCGCACCCTCAACGCCATCATGTCCGTGACCATGACGAGCATCGCGCTCATCCTGCCCCTCACCGCGAACCTCTACACGCCCCGGCTGGTGAAGCTCTACGTGGCGCACCCGCTGATCGTCAGCGGGCTGTCGATCCTCGTCTTCAGCAACCTGCTGCTGATGGCCCTCCATTTCTTCCCGCCGGGGCACGCCTTCGTGCGGGTCGGCATCTGGGTCATCGCCTTCACCTACCTGGTGGTGCTCGCGGGGGTCCTCCCCTACCTCTTCGGCATCAGCCGCTTCCTGCGGCCCAGCTTCTTCATGCCCATGCTCACCCGGAAGGGGCTGCGCAGCCTCCAGGAGCTGTCTCGGGGGCGCCGCCTGGAAGCCAACAAGGACGAGCTGTTCGAGACCATCGACGTGGTGACCAACGTGGCCCTCACGGGCATGGCCCGCGGGGACCGGCAGCTGGTGATGCTGGCCCTGAAGAGCCTGCACGCGCTACTCGAGGGCATCATCCAGTGCGCGGGGCCGGAGCTCTCCGCCTGGCGCGGCTCCCGGCCCTGGTTCGTGCCGGGCCTGGCCAGGGAGGGGCAGGATTTCCTCAGCCGCGAGCGCGTCTGGCCCGAGGCCTACGTCCTGGCCCAGATCCTCAAGGTGGCCGAGGTGGCGAACCGCCGCCAGCATGAGCTGCTCTCGGAGCTGGCCGCCCGGCTGGTGGACACGGCCCGACTGGCCTGCGCCACCGGCTCCGAGCCCGTCATCGAGCTGCACGTCATGACCTTCAACACCCTCCTGCGGGAGGCCCTGGAGGAGAAGGACCTGCGGCGCTTCCAGAACCTGTCCTACCACTACCGCCTGCTCATCGAGGCCTTCCACGCCGACCCGGACCGGATGCACGAGGCCACCCGCCACCTCCTGCACTACGCGCGCCTCGCGGCCCGGCAGGGCATCGCCTTCGCGTTCGAGACCGTGATCTACGACCTGGGCGAGCTGGTGCTCAGCCTCGCCCGCCGGGATGAGGCTGCGGCCGTGGAGCTGGTCCAGGCCTGGGCGGGACCGGTCTGGCAGGAGGCCATCGCGCCGGACAGCGCCATGAAGAAGGTGGGGTGGCGCACCCTCCTGCGGACCCACTGGGAGGCGAGGGCCGCGGGGCTGAAGGAGGTGGCCGAGGCCATCTTCTGGCGCTTCCTGGCGGATGAGGCCATCCACCGGGAGCAGTTGGAGCTGCTGCTGGAGGAGGACCGGGAGCTGCACTATGAATTCAACGACCGGCTCATGCGGTTTGCCCACCTGTCGCCCCCGGCCTGGCAGCAGGCCCAGGCGTTCCTGGAGCAGTGGTAGCCGTTCGCCGGTGGGGGCCCTCCATTCGCCGATCCCCCTGAAGGACGGCCGTTCGGGGGACTAGCTTGGAGTCAGTCCCGGAGTCCCCATGTTGTCCTTCCTGTTGTCCGAAGCCGCCGTCCTGATCCGCGTGGTCCAGGCCGTGGCCCTGTTCGCGCTGATGACCGCCTTCGCGCCGGCGGCGCTGCACGGTGCCGAGTCCCGTCCCGAGCCCCGCATCGTGGCCCTGCACGGTCTGACGGCCGCAGAGGTGCGTTCGCAGGGCTTCACCCTGCCCCGGCCCATGAAGGTGCACGTCTATGCCAAGGGCGCGGGGCTGCGCTTCCCCACCCGCATCGCCCGGGAGCACCCCTTCTTCGCCCACGGCTGGATCCTGAACGCCACCACCCGGGAAGTGGTGTGGCAGATGGATGGCATGAACACCAAGCGCAACTGGGAGTACCGGGTCTCGGACCAGTACCTGGACCTGCCGGCGGGCAGCTACGAGGCCTACTTCAGCAACCACGGGTTCGGCCAGGGCCTGCTCTTCGCCCAGTGGTTCCGCAACATCGACCGCCGCTCCCTGGCCGCCGTCCAGGAAGATCGCCACCACCGCTTCCTGCAGGCCATCGGGGCCGATGACGCCAGCCTGGTCCGCCACTGGCGGGAGCAGGTGGGGAACTACGGCATGGAGATCTACCTGCCCTCCGGCGATCCCAAGGAGATCAACCTCTTCGAGGCCCCTCTGCGCTGGCGGAACATCGTGGTGTCCCTGGCGGCCACCACCGATGACGGCCACTGGACCCAGCCCTTCCATCTGGCCCGGCCCGTGAGCCTGCATGTCTATGCCCAGGGAGAGGGCAGCGGGCGGCTGATGCACGACTGCGGCTGGATCACCGATGTGCGCACCCGCACCCGGGTCTGGGAGATGAACATGGAGAAGTCCAGGTTCGCCGGGGGCGCCATGAAGAACCGGCGCCAGGTGGAGACCATCCAGCTGCCCGCCGGCGACTACGAGGCCACCTTTATCACCGATGACTCGCACTCGCCCGTGGACTGGAATGCCGCGCCCCCCGCCGACCCCGGCACCTACGGCCTGACGCTGGCCATACCCGCCGACAAGGAGCTGCCCGCCTTCACCGCCACCAAGCCCCTGGCCTGGACCGTGCTGGCGGAAACCGTGCGGGTGGGCAACGACCAGGACCGGTCCGTTTCCTTCAGCCTGGCTTCGGCCCAGTCCGTGCGCGTCTACGCCATTGGCGAAGGCAGCGGGGACGAGATGGCGGACTTCGCCTGGATCGAGGATGCCGCGGGCAAGCAGGTCTGGGTCATGGACCGGGGCCGCACCCAGCATGCCGGTGGTGCCAGCAAGAACCGCGTGAGCGACGAGTGGGTCAGCCTGCCCAAGGGCGCCTACACCCTGCGCTACCGCACCGACGACAGCCACGCCTACGGCCGCTGGAACAGCCGGGCCCCCTGGGACCAGGAGCGCTACGGGGCGACGGTCTACGCGGGGAAGTGACCGGGGATCAGATGTCGCCCGTCCGCAGGGCCCGCAGCGCCTCCTGCTCGTCGGCCACCACGTCGAAGGCCGCGCGGAACGACTCGGGGATGCTCCGGGGCCTGCCGGCCTCTGTATCGATGAACACCCAGACGGTCTTGGCGCGCGCCAGCACCTTGCGGTCCCGCTCCCGCCAGAACAGGTAGTGGCGCGGGGATTCCTGATCCTCGAAGCCGCCGATCCAGGTGAGCAGCTTGAGCGTCTCGCCCGCGAAGGCGGGCCTCAGGTAGTCGATGGCGTGGGACCGGATCACCCAGGTGGTGCGCGTCTCCTGGTAGCGGGCCAGCGTCCAGCCGCAGGCATCCGAGTGGGCCGTGGCCACTTCCTGCATCCAGCGCAGGTACTCCAGATTGTTGGCGTGGCCGTTCACGTCGATGGCGGATTCGAGGACGGTGAAGGTGTGCGCAAAAAGGCCGCGGCCGCCCATGATCAGGCTCCGGTCGCCGTGCCCACGGGATCGTGGGGCAGGCTGCCCCGGGGCGAGCGGAAGTAGGCGTAGGGCGTGGCGTGGAGGAAGTTCGAGACGCGGCTGGTGTAGACGTCGGCGTAGCGCTCGATCTGGCGGGTGAGGTGGCTCTTGTCGTTGCCGGCGCGGGTGAGCAGGCCCCAGCGGGCGTTGGTGAGCTCGCCGCCGGCCTGGGCCAGGGGGCCGATCTCGGCGTCGAGGGCCAGGAGCTGGCCCCGGAGGCCGTGGACCCGGGCCTCCGCGGTGGCCGCATCGCCCTGGGCGGCGGGACCGTAGCCCGCATGCAGGCGTTGCAGGGCCAGGCGGGCCTGGGAGAGATGGGCCTCCAGGGCCTCCTTCTCCCGCATCAAGGCCATGAGGCGCAGCTCGGTGGGGCGGTAGCCCTCCAGCGCGGCCACCTCGGCCTCCAGCTCGCGCAGCACCAGGGCCGTGCGCCAGCTCAGGGTGCGCTTGCTCACGTGGACATCGCCGAACATGTGGTCGCCCACGTAGAGCAGCTCGTCCCCGGCGATGCCCAGGTCCCGCTCCACCTGGGGCGCGGAGCCGCCCAGGTAGATGCCGCCGGCCTTCAGGGGCCCCATGAGGGGCCGCAGCAGGCCCGATTCGTCCACCACCTCGAAGAAGGGGCCCTGCTCCACGAAGAAGGCGGGCTTGCGGGCGGCGACGATGACCACATCGAACAGCTGCCGCCAGGTCATGCCCTCCGGCAGGTGGCGGTCGTAGGCATGGCTCATCATCTTGGAAGTGAAGCTCCACTCGGAGTTGGTGATGAGGAGCAGCTTCTTGCCCGCGGCCTTCTGGTCCAGCAGGGCCAGGGCCGCCTCGGGATCCTGCACCACGTAGCGCTCCGGGGCCGCGGCGATCTCCGCCTTCAGGTGGCCCTCCATGTGCTGGGCATCCACCCCGGAGCGCACGTGGCGGTAGAGGCTGGCGTACTCGAAGGGGCGGGGCAGGGCGCCCCGGTCCAGCAGATCCACGGCCTGGGCGTAGAGGCAGCCCTCGGACAGCGAGAAGAGCGTGTTGAGGAACACCCAGCGGGGCTCGGAGAGGTCCACCAGGGTCTGGGCGTAGGCGTCGCGCTGTTCCTTGAAATCCAGCATGCGGGTGCCGTGCATGGCCCGCTTCACGAAGCCGAAGCGGTTCGCCTTCACCAGGTTGCCGAGCTCCGTGTCGATCACGAGGCCCCGGGTCACCATGGACCCGTCGAAATCAAGGCCCTCCATGGGCCAGCCCTCGGCGGCCAGCCGGGCCCGGGCCTGGGCGTAGACCATGCGCTCGAAGGCCTCCACCCGGTAGTCCACCAGCGTGTAGTCCATGTCGTAGCCGATGGCCCGCACGGAGCGCAGGTTGAGCGTCCGGTTGCAGAAGATCCCGCGGCCGGGGGAACTGTCGGGAAGCGCGGGAGTCGGCATGGCCCAGGATAGCAAGCCGGGCTCGTCGGCCTGGGGGTGGTGGTTGCCCGTCTGCCTGTGCGAAGCTGATGCCTCGCAATCGGAGGCTTCTGTGTCCCTGCTGCATCGATTCCTGGTCCCCGCCCTGATCCTCGCCCTGCCCGCCACGGCGGCGGAGAAGCGGGCCTTCCACATCGAGGACCTGTACCGCCTCAAGGGCGTGCAGCACCTGGCCCTCAGCCCGGACGGCTCGAAGCTGGCCTTCGAGGTGTCCAGCCAGGATCTGAAGGCGTCCACGCGGACCACCCAGCTCTGGCTGCTGGAAGTGGCCACGGGGCAGGTGAAGCAGCTCACCTTCTCGGGCAAGTCGGACACCGCGCCCCAGTGGTCCAAGGACGGGAAGACCCTCACCTTCCTGTCGAGCCGCAGCGGGGGCAGCCAGCTCTGGGCCCTGGATGCCAGCGGCGGCGAGGCCCGCAAGGTGACCTCCTTCGAGGCGGGCGTGGGCGCCCCGAAGCTGCTGCCCGGCGGCGGCAAGGTGGTGTTCGAGGCCTCGGTGTTTCCGGAGGCCATGACGGACGGCGCCCGGCACAAGGAGCTCAGCGACAAGCTGGATAACGGCCCGGTGCAGGCCCACCTGGCCGATGAGCTGCTCTACCGCCACTGGACCGGCTGGCGCGACTTCCAGTACAGCCACCTGTTCACGGCCACCTTCGAAGGCAAGGTGGAGGCGCTCACCGGGGGCAAGCAGGACTACCCGGGCTTCTGGCAGAGCTGGGACCTGAGCCCCGATGGGAAGGAGGTCTGCGTCACCACCAACACCGACGCGGTGCAGGCCCGCAGCACCAACCAGGACCTCTTCCTCATCTCCCTGGAGGGCGACCGCACGCCGCGACGCATCACCGCCGACAACCCGGCCGCGGACCAGGACCCGCAGTATTCGCCCGATGGCCGCTACATCGCCTACAAGTTCCAGGTCAAGGCGGGCCATGAGTCCGACCGCTTCCGCCTGGCCGTCTACGACCGGCAGGCGAAGACCCGCAAGGTCCTCACCGAGGGCATCGACAACTGGGTGGACGGCTTCCAGTGGTCGGCGGACGGCAAGGCCCTCTGGTTCACGGTCCAGGAGAAGGGCCGCTGGCCCCTGCACCGGGTGATCGTGGCCACTGGCGAGATCACGCGGGCGCTCGAAGGCCTGAGCATCCGGGAGTTCCAGGTCAGCCGCGACCAGAAGGCGGTCTTCTTCACCCAGAGCCGGGTGGGAGAGCCCGTGGAGATCTGGCGGGGCAACTTCGAGACCGGGTTCCTCACGCGCTACACGAGCTTCAACCAGGCCGTGGCCGAGGAGGTGGACTTCCGCCCCGCCGAGGAGCAGTGGGTGAAGGGCGCTGACGGCAAGGACATCCACGTGTTCCTCGTGAAGCCCCACGGCTTCGACCCCGCGAAGAAGTACCCGCTCATCCTCAACGTGCACGGCGGCCCGCAGATGATGTGGTCGGACACCCTGCGCGGCGACTGGCAGGTGTATCCCGGCGCGGGCTACATCGTGGCCTTCCCCAATCCCCATGGCTCCACGGGCTATGGCCAGGCCTTCACCGACGCCATCAGCGGCGACTGGGACGGCAAGGTGATGACCGACATCGAGAAGGTGGCCGACCATCTCGCGGCGCTGCCCTACGTGGACAAGGACCGCATGGGCGCCATGGGCTGGAGCTGGGGCGGCTACGCCATGATGTGGCTGGAGGGCCACACCACGCGCTTCAAGGCCCTGGCCGCCATGATGGGCGTGTACGACCTGCGCTCCATGCACGGCGCCACCGAAGAGCTGTGGTTCCCCGAACACGACCTCACGGGCACGCCCTGGGACAAGGCCGCCGCCTACGAGCGCATGAACCCCAGCAGCCACGTGAAGGCCTTCAAGACGCCCTGCCTGGTCATCACCGGTGAGCGGGACTACCGCGTGCCCTACACCCAGAGCCTGCAGTTCTTCACGGGTCTGCAGGCGATGGGCGTGCCCAGCCGGCTCCTCGTCTTCAAGAACGATGGCCACTGGCCCGACAACCTGAAGTCCATGCCCGTCTACTACAACGCCCACCTCGAGTGGTTCCAGAAGTACCTGGGCGGTGGCGCGGCGCCCTGGAAGACCGAGGACCTGGTGCGGAACCTGGCCTTCGACAAGGACCGGAAATAACTCGTCGGCCCCGACAGGCCGATCCGTCAGAGACGGGCACGGGCGCGAAGGGCCGACCGTCGGGGGCCACCATGGACGACATCGACAAGACCGATCCGAGCCCAGGGGGTCCTTCCTCCTGGCCGGATCGGGTCGAGGTGATGCAGACGGTGCTGGACGCCTCGACCGACCCGATCTTCAACATCCTGGAGGACGGCACCTACCGTTACGTGAACGCCGCCTTCGCAGGGCCCTTCGGCAGGACGCCGGAAGAGGTCATCGGTCGGCGGATCTGGGACCTCTTCGAACCCGGGGAGGCCGAGAAGCGCATGAGTGTCGTCCGCCGGGCCTTCTCAACCCGCGAGACCATCGTGTTCGAGGTGCGGGTTCCGACGCCCGCGGGCGACCGCCACTACATCACCTCCGTCAGGCCCATTCCCGGGCCGGACGGGGCGATCTCCTCCGTGGTCTGCATCTCGAAGGAGATCACGGACCGCAAGCAGGTCGAGCTGGAGCGCGAGCGCCTCATCGCTGAGCTCCAGGAGGCGCTGGCCAAGGTCCGAACCCTCTCGGGCCTGCTGCCGATCTGCGCGCACTGCAGCAAGATCCGGGATGACCGTGGGCACTGGACCCGCGTGGAGTCCTACGTCAGTGCGCACAGCCAAGCGAAGTTCAGCCACGGCATCTGCCCTGACTGCCTGCGGAGGGAATACCCGGAAGTGGACCGGTAGCGGTCGGCTACCGCTGGACCCTATTTCTTCTTTTTGGCCGGCGAGAGCACCGCGGGCTTCGCAATCTCAGCCAGGGCACCGCTCAGCCCCGCGCCCTTGTGGGTGGCGCCGTGGATCACGGCGGGCTTGGCCTTCTTGGGTTTCTTGTCGTTGGACATGAGTCCTCTGTGCGCGGGTCTCCGGTTCATTGGGATTCGGACCCTGGCTCAGCATGGACCCATTACCTGTGATGACCGTTTTTATTAGTCGATCATTTTGAATGCCTGCCTATTTCTCGGGGTGCCCGGCGGCTCAGGGCGCAGCCTGGAACAGCCACCGGAGCGCCGCCGGGAACCGCGCCGCCCAGGCGCTCTCCGTGTGCCGGGCCCCCGGGGCCACCACCACCCGCAGGCGCTCCGCGCCCAGGCCCCGCCCTTGCAGCGCCGTGGCCACGTCCTGCGTGTCCTGCACCGCCTGGCGGCTGTGGGCGGGGGCCCCGGCCTCCCGGTCGCCGATGTCGAGGTAGAGGCGCAGGGCGGGGGCCGGTTTCGCGTGAGCGGCCTCCTTCAGCATCTGTCGTTCGCCCACCCAGAAAGAGCTGGAGAAGCAGGCGACCTTGGCGAAGGCGCCGGGGTGCCGGAGGGCGGTGTGGAGGGAGATGAGCCCGCCCAGGGAGCTGCCGGCCAGGGCGGTGTGGGTGGCCTCGGGCTTCGTGCGGTAGGTGCGGTCCACCCAGGGCTTCAGGGTCTGCACGAGGAAGTCCGCGTAGGCGTCGCCCTTCGCGGTGGGGATGCGTTCGTCGCGGTAGGGCGAGTATTCGGCCAGCCGCTCCTTCCCGCCATGGTCGATGCCCACGACGATCATGGCGGGCAGCTCCCCGCTGGCGCTCAGCTTCGTCAGCGTCTCGTCGACGTTCCACTCGCCCGCGAAGGAGGTGGCTGCGTCGAACAGGTTCTGGGCGTCGTGCATGTAGAGCACGGGATAGCGCCGGCCGGAGGTCTCGTAGCCCGGCGGCAGGAGGATGCGCAGGGTACGGGTCGTGGCCAGCTGCGGCATGGCGAAGTCCTCGATGAGCCGCAGGTCGCCGCTGACCGTGTGGGTGACCGCTGCCCCCGGGGCCTGGTCCCGCCAGCTCGCCACCTGGATTCGGACGGTCGTGGCCGGGCCCACCTCCACCGTGCGGTTGGGAAGCTCGCCACCTTTGGCGTCCTTCTCCACGGTCTCCCAGCTGCCCCGGGTGAGCTTGAACTGCAGGGCATAGCCGGGCTCGAGGAGGAACTGGCCGGACCAGGTGCCATCGGCCTGTCGCCGGAGCTGCCATTGGGGATCGCCCGGGTTCCAGCCGTTCATGTTGCCCGCCACGTGCAGGGCGGCATCCCGGGGCGTCGTGGCGGGAACGGTGACCTGGAAGCCCACGGCCACCTTCGCCGCGGGTTGCGATTTCAGTGGGAGGGCCGGGGCCAGGCAAAGCGCCACCAGACAGCATCGCTGCCAGAGGAACGGGCTGGGACTGACAGGCATGGGGGCTCCTGGCGGGGGAGGAGGGAGTGTCCCACGGAGGCGGCCCCCTGGCTTCCCTCGTAAGATGATGCTACGGTACGGTATGCCCTTCCCGGAGTCCCCATGCGCACCGCTTCTGCTTTGGCCGCCCTCATGACGCTGCCCGCCCTGGCCGCGGACCCGGCCCCCGCCGCCAACCCCTTTTTCACAGAGTGGAAGACGCCCTTCGGCGTGCCGCCCTTCGCAGAGATCAAGGAGGATCACTTCCTTCCCGCCTTCAAGGAGGGGATGGCCCGCCAGAAGGCCGAAGTGGCCCTCATCGCCGAGGCGAAGGCGGCTCCGACCTTCCAGAACACCATCGTGGCGCTGGAGCTGTCAGGACAGTTCATGGACCGTGTGGGTTCCGTCTTCTTCAACCTCACGGGCGCGGAAACCAACCCGAAGCTGCAGGCCGTGAACCGCGAGCTCATGCCGCTGATGGCCGCCCACCGGGATGACATCCAGCTGAACGCCAAGCTCTTCGGACGCGTGAAGGCCGTGTGGGAGGCCCGGGCCACCCTGAAGCTCGACCCCGACCAGGCCCGGCTGCTGGAGCGCACCTACAAGGGCTTCGTCCGTTCGGGCGCCGCCCTCACCGCCGACCAGCAGACCCGCATGCGCGCCATCAACGCCGAGCAGTCCAACCTGGGGGTCAGTTTCGGGGACCGCCTGCTCAAGGCCACCAAGGACTTCAAGCTGGTGGTGGAGAACCCCGCGGACCTGGCGGGCCTCCCCGAGGGCGCCCGGATGGCCGCCGCCGCCGCCGCCAAGCGGGCGGGGCTGGACGGCAAGTGGCTGTTCACCCTGGACGGCCCCAGCATCTGGCCCTTCCTGGAGAGCGCGGAGAACCGCGACCTGCGCAAGCGGATCCTCACGGGCTACCTGGAGCGCTGCAACCAGGGCGGCGAGACGGACACCAACGCCATCGTGGCCAAGGTCGCCGCTCTGCGCGTGGAGAAGGCCCAGCTGCTGGGCTACAAGACCTGGGCGGACTTCGTCCTCGAAGAGAACATGGCCAAGGATCCCAAGGGCGTCTACGGCCTTCTGGACCAGATCTGGAAGCCGGCCCTGGAAGTGGCCAAGAAGGAGCGCGCGGAGCTGCAGGCCATGATGGCCAAGGACCTGCCGGGCCAGAAGCTCCAAGCCTGGGACTGGCGCTTCTACGCCAAGAAGGTGCAGCAGGCCAAGTACGACTTCGATGAGGAATCCGTGAAGCCCTACTTCGCCGTGGATCAGGTGCGCGAGGGCGCCTTCGCGGTGGCGAGCAGGCTCTACGGCGTGACCTTCACCGAGGTGAAGGGCCTCCCCATCTACCAGAAGGATGTCCGCTGCTTCGAGGTGAAGGAGAAGGACGGCCGGCACCTGGGCCTCATCTACGTGGACTACCATCCCCGGCCCGGCAAGCGGGGCGGAGCCTGGATGAGCAGCTATCGGTCCCCCTGGGTCAAGGACGGGAAGCAGGTGGATCCCGTGGTGGTGAATGTCTGCAACTTCACCCCGCCTTCCGGCGACCGTCCCGCCCTGCTGACCTCGGACGAGGTGCAGACCCTCTTCCACGAGTTCGGCCACGGCCTGCACGGCCTCTTCTACAAGGGCCGCTACCGCGGCACGGCAGGCACGCCCCGCGACTTCGTGGAGCTGCCCAGCCAGGTCATGGAGAACTGGGCCATGGAACCCGAGGTGCTGAAGCTCTACGCGAAACACTACAAGACCGGCGAGGTGATTCCCGAGGCTCTGGTGGCGAAGATGAACAAGGCCGCCAAGTTCGGGCAGGGCTTCGCCACGGTGGAATACATGGCCGCGTCCCTGCTGGACATGGACTGGCACACGCTGACTACCAACAAGCCCCAGGACACGGCCGCCTTCGAGAAGGCCTCGCTGGCCAAGTGGGGGCTCATCGAGGAGATTCCGCCCCGCTACCGCAGCCCCTATTTCAACCACATCATGGGTGGCTACGCCGCGGGCTACTACAGCTACATCTGGAGCGCCGTGCTGGATACGGACGCCTTCCAGGCCTTCAAGGAGAAGGGCAACCTCTTCGATCCCGCCACGGCGGCGGCGTTCCGCGCCGAGGTGCTCTCGAAGGGCGGCACGGAAGATCCCGCGCTGCTCTACCAGCGCTTCCGCGGCCGCGATCCGAAGGTGGGACCGCTGCTCGAGAAGCGGGGGTTGAAGTAAGCCGAGGTAAGCCTTAGAACCGCCAGGTCGCGCCCACGGTGAGCCCCGTGGCCGTGAGGTTCTTATCGATGGGACTCCAGAATCCCTTCACCTCGACGCCGAGGTGGGGGGAGGCCTGGTAGCCGATGCCGCCCGCCACGCCCAGCCGCGTGGCGGAGGTGGCTGAGGGGTTGGTGCCAGTGGCGCTCACGCGCCACTGCTGGCCGCCGAGGCTGCCCACCAGGTAGGGGCCCCGCTGGGCGTCCTCACCGGGGTACCAGAGCGCGTCGAGCATCAGGTCCACGGAGGTGACGCTGGTCTTGGTGCCGGCCAGGCCCAGGGTGTCGCCCTTGGGGATCTGCTGGGCGCCGATGGTGGGGCGGAGGCGGAAGGCCTCGCCCAGGGGGATGTCCACGAACACGGAGGCGCCGAGCCCGATCTGGCCATTGGTCAGGTTGCGCAGGTCGCTCATGGGTGCCAGGCCATGGACCTTGAGCCCGATGGCGGCGTCCTGGGCGGCGAGGGGCAGGGCGGCCAGCAGCAGCAGGGGCAGGGTGCGGAGTTTCATGGACGGACCTCGTAGGTGGAGAGGATGGCGTGCCAGCGGTCCTGGGCCTTGAGGATGCGCTCGGCCACGAGGCGCAGCATGCCCCGACCGCCCTCCACCGGCGTCACCCAGTGGCAGGCCGCCTGAACTTCGGCCACGGCGTCCGCGGGGCAGCAGGCCAGGCCCACGCGCCGCAGCAGGGGCAGGTCGGGCAGGTCGTCGCCCAGGTGGGCGACCTGGTCCAGGGCCAGGCCGTACTTGGCGCAGAGTTGGTCCAGCACGGGCCCCTTGTCCAGGTGGCCGGCGAAGCAGTCCTCCACGCCCAGATCCCGGGCGCGGTTCACCGTGGCGTCGGAGGCGAGTCCCGAGATGAAGGCCACGGGGATGCCTGAGCGCTGCAGCCACTTGATGGCCGCGCCGTCGCGCACGTGGAAGGCCTTGGTGTGGCCGGGCTCCTTCCCGTAGTGGAGGGCGCCGGTGGTGAGCACCCCGTCGATGTCGGTGCAGAGCAGGCGGATCTTGGCGGCGCGCAGGTCCAGGTCGTCCACGGCATCTCCCTCTGCCAGCCTAGCAAATCCGGGGCGCCGGGCATGACGGTCGTCACGACCCGGACCGAAATCCGCACCAAAGTGGAAGCTTTGGTTGCTGGATGCCCCAATGGGTATACAGTTTTCATTGGGATTTCAAAAATCTGGACTTGACATGAATCAAAACTGAATGATCATAGTCGCATGGAGTTGATTTCGTGACCCACCAGCTCAGCAATCCCATGATCGACGAGGTGAGTGGCCTCTTCAGCGCCCTGGGGGATGCCTCCCGCCTGAAGATCCTGCGCTCCCTCCTGGACTCCAAGACCCCCCTCAGCCAGGGCGCGGTCGCGGAGGCTTCGGGCCTGTCCCAGGCCAATGCCTCGAAGCACCTGGCCTGCCTGGTGCGCGTGGGTCTGGTGAGCCGAGAGCCCGAAGGCAACGCGGTGTATTTCGCCCCGGTGATGCCCCTGGTGGGCGAGCTCTGCGACCTGGTGTGCGGCCATGTCAGCGATCGCGCCCGGGTGACCTACAAGGCGCTGAAGTGAAAGGGCCGGAGCCCTTTTTTTGGCCTGGAGTATTCCTTTATGAGCATTAAAACCATGCAATGCCTGACCTTGTGCCTGGTGGCCGGAACCGCCGCCCTGGCGCAGGAACCCTTCACGGTGGCCACGGCCATCCGCACGGCCTGGCGCGACCAGTCCGGGCTGCGGGCCGGCCGGGCCCTGGTCGAGGGCAAGCGGGACGAGGCCGCGGGCTTCGCCGCGCTGAAGCTGCCCACCTTGACTCTGAACGCCCAGGGCGTGCGCACGGACGAGCCCATGCAGGCCTTTGGCATGCGGCTCAACCAGAGCCGCATCACGGCCATGGATTTCAATCCCGCCAGCCTCAACAAGCCGGACGCCATCATGGGTTTTGGCGGCTCGGCGGTGGTGCAGCAGCCCCTCTACGCCGGCGGCCGCATCTCGGCGGCGAAGTGGGCCGGTGAGTACGCGGCCCAGGCCGAGTCCGCCAGCCAGACGCGCCGCGAGCAGGAGACGGCCATGGCCATCGTGGAGGCCTACTTCGGTGCCCAGGTGGCCGAGCAGGCCCTGCTGTGGGTGGAGGACACCCGCACCTGGATCCTGGGCCTGGAGGCCTTCGTGGGGGCCCGCGTCCAGCAGGGGCTCATGCTTGAATCGGAGCTGCAGCGGCTGAAGGCGGTCCACGCCCAGGTGGACGCCCAGAAGGCCGAGGTGGTGCGTCAGGTGCGGGCCGCCCGCTCGGGCCTGGGGCTCCTGACCGGCAGCGCGCCGGTGGAAGCCCCCTCGCCACGCCGCTGCAGGCGGAAGGTGCCGCGCGGGATGGCTCAGCCCTGACGCCTGTGCGCGCCGACCTGCAGGCGGCCGAGCTGCAGGCCAAGGCGGCGGGCCAGGCCGCGAAGGCCGCTTCGGGGAACCTGAAGCCCGAGGTCGGCCTCGAGCTGGGCGCCGGCACCCTGCGCCAGTCCTGGCATCAGGGCGGCACCTGGACCTGGGCCGCCGTGGGCGTGAAGTGGAAGGTGTTCTCGGGACCGGACCGGGCCAAGTCCAACGCCGCCCACGCCCAGGCCCGCGCCGCCGAGGACATGCGGACCTTCAAGCAGCAGCAGGCCGAGCACGAAGTGCGCGTGGCCCGGGAGGCCCTGCGGGCCGCCGAGGCGAAGCATGCCGCCGCCAGGGAGGCCCTGGCCGCTTCCGAGGAATCCAAGCGGCTGCGGGAGGCCCGCCACCGTGAAGGCCTGACGCCCCTCACCGATGTGCTGGATGCGGAGGCCGCCCGGCAGGGCGCCCGCACCCTGCTGCTCCAGAGCCTCTATGACCTGCGTACCGCCCGCGCGGCCCTCGACCTGGCCACCGGCGCCCCCATCGAAGGAGTCACCCCATGAAGGTGTCCATGACCCTCGCCCTCGCGGGCCTCATGCTCGGAACGCTGGCCTGCGGCCACAAGGAAGCCACCCCTGATGCGAAGGCCCTGCCCAAGGTGGCTGTGTCCCTGGTGGCCCAGACCCAGGCGGAGGGCGGCAGCTGGGTGGCCGCGACGCTCCAGTCCACGCGCACCGCGACCATGGCCACCCGCATGGCGGCCCAGGTCAAGCGGGTGCTGGTCCAGGAGGGCCAGCGGGTGGCCAGCGGCACCCTGCTGATGGCCCTCGGCGACGAGGACCTCCAGGCTCAGCTGAAGGCGGCCCAGACGGGGCTGGCCACGGCCGAGGCTCACCATCGCCGCATCCAGGCGCTCTTCGCGCAGAAGGCCAGCACCCTGTCGGAGCTGGAGCAGACCCAGGCCCAGCTCGCCCAGGCCCAGGCCGGGGTGTCCTCCCTGAAGGCCAACCTCGCCTACACCCAGATCCGCGCGCCGTTCTCCGGCGTGGTGCAGTCCCGCAAGGTGAACGAAGGCGACTTCGTGGGGCCCGGCATGCCGCTGCTCGAGCTGGTGGGCGAAGGCGAGCAGGAGCTGGTGGCAACCCTCTCCGAGGGCGAGGCCAAGGCGCTCAAACAGGGCACGAAGGTGCGCTTCGAGGCCGAAGGAGCCACGGGCGAAGCCCAGGTCACCGCCCTCTCCCCCGGGGGCGACGCCTTCAGCCACAAGGGCACCCTGCGGGCCCGGGTGCTCTCTCCCAAGGGCCTGCGCCAGGGCACTTTCGCGCGCATCCTCGTGCCGGGCGCCAAGGCCGAGGGGCTGACCGTCTCCCGCAGCGCCCTGGTGACCCGGGGCGAGCTGACGGGCGTCTTTCTGGCCAAGGAGGGCCATGCGGAGCTGCGCTGGATCACCCTCGGCGACGGGGCCGGCGACAGCCTGCCCGTGCGCTCCGGTTTGAAGGCCGAGGACCGCGTCATCGACCGGCCGGGCAGCCTCCAGGATGGCCAGCCCATCGAGATCGCCGGCGGGGTGAACCGTGTCAAGTAGGGAGACGGATGACCTGAAGCTCGGACTGGCCGGAGGCCTCGCCAAGGGCTTCCTCCGCAGCAAGCTGACGCCCCTGCTGGTGTTCGCCTCTCTGCTGCTGGGGCTGCTGGCCGTGTGGCTCACGCCCCGCGAAGAGGAACCCCAGATCGTCGTGCCCATGGTGGATCTCTACGTGCCCTACCCGGGCGCCAGTCCCAAGGAGGTGGAAAGCCAGGTGGCCACGCCGCTGGAAAAGCGCCTCTGGGGCATCCCCGGGGTGGAGTACCTCTACAGCATGAGCCGGCCCGGCATGGCGCTCATCACCGTGCGCTTCAAGGTGAACGAGCCCCAGGAACCCAGCCTCGTGAAGGTCCACCAGGAGCTGGCGGCCAACCCGCAGCTGCTGCCCCCCGGGGCCATGAAGCCCATCGTGAAGCTGCAGACCATCGACGATGTGCCCTTCCTGGTGCTGACGCTCCATGGCCAGGACCAGACCCCTGGCGGCCTCCGCAAGGTGGCCGAGGTGCTGGGCCAGGAACTGTCCACCGTGCCCAACACCGCCCAGGTGAAGGTGGTCGGCGGCGCCCGCCGCATGGTGCGCGTCGAGCCCGATCCCGACCGCATGCGTTCGCTGGGTTTCTCGCTGGCCGAGTTGCAACCCGCCCTCCAGTCCGCCGAGGCCCAGCTGCCCGCCGGGGTGCTGGTGGACCGTGGCCGGCGCACCGAGGTGGAGGCCACAGGCTTCGTGCTCCAGGCCGCCGAGCTGAAACGGCTGGTGGTGGGCGTGCGCAACCAGCGCCCCATCTACCTGGGTGATGTGGCCCGCATCGTGGACGCGCCGGATCCGGAACCACCGGTGGTGCTCTTCGCCGGAGGCGGGGTGCAGGGCTTTGAGCCCGCCGTCAGCGTCACGCTCTCCAAGCGCGCCGGCACCAACGCCACGGCCCTGGCCGAACAGGTGCTGGCCAAGGTGGAGGCGCTGCGTGGCGGCCTCCTCCCCCGGGACCTGAAGCTCACGGTCACGCGCAACTACGGCGAGACCGCCGGGGACAAGTCCAACGAGCTCATTGAGCACCTCATGATCGCCACCCTCAGCGTCATCGCGCTGATCATGCTGGCCATGGGCTGGCGCAGCGCCGTGGTGGTGGGCATCGCCGTGCCCGTGACCCTGGCCCTCACGCTGCTCATCACCTACCTGTTCGGCTACACGCTGAACCGCGTGACGCTCTTCGCGCTGATCTTCTCCATCGGCATCCTGGTGGACGACGCCATCGTGGTGGTGGAGAACATCCATCGCCACATGCACCTGCCGGGCCGGCGCAAGAGCTTCGCCCGCATGGTGGTGGAGGCCGTGGACGAGGTGGGCAATCCCACCATCCTGGCCACCTTCGCGGTCATCGCGGCCATCCTGCCCATGGCCTTCGTGCGGGGGCTCATGGGCCCCTACATGCGACCCATCCCCGTGGGTGCCAGCCTGGCCATGCTCTTCAGTCTCATCATCGCCTTCGTCATCAGTCCCTGGGCGAGCCTCATCGTCTTCAAGAAAGAAGCCAACCTGCCGGAGACCGATCCCACGGGCTTGCACCCGGCCACGCCCGACACGGCCGCGCCCGAGCCCGTCCACGACTGGCCCCACAAGAACCCCGAGGTGGCGCCGGACAGCCGCATGACCGCCCTCTACCGCAAGGTCATGCGCGCCCTGCTCACCCGCGCTTCCGTGCGCTGGGCTTTCTTCGGGGGGGTGGTCGCCCTGCTGCTGGGCGCCATGTCCCTGGTGGGCTTCGGCGTGGTGAAGGTGAAGATGCTGCCCTTCGACAACAAGTCGGAGTTCATGGTGCAGCTGGACCTGCCGGCCGGCACGCCCAGGGAGGATGCCCTGGCCGTGGGCCAGGACCTCGCCCGCCGCCTGCTGAAGGAACCCACGGTCAAGGACGTGCAGGTCTACGCGGGAGAGGCCGCACCCTTCACCTTCGTGGGGATGGTGCGCCACAGCTTCCTCCGTCAGGAGGCGGAGATGGTGGACCTCCAGGTCAACCTGGTGCCCAAGGGGGACCGCAAGGAACAGAGTCACGAGATCGTGGTGCGTCTGCGGCCCGAGCTGGAGAAGCTCTCCAAGCCAGCTGGGGCGAGGATGAAGCTCGTGGAGATCCCGCCGGGACCGCCCGTCATGGACACCATCGTGGCGGAGATCTACGGGCCCAGCGAAGCCGAGCGCACGCGCCTTTCCGGTGAAGTCCTCGCGGCCTTCAAGAGCGTGGAGGGCATCGTGGACGTGGACTCCACCCTCAATGCCACCAACCCCAAGGTCAGCCTGGTGCTGGACCGGGAGAAGGCGGCGCTCCACGGGGTGGCACCCGCCCATGTCATCCAGACGCTCGCCATGGCAGGCTACGGCCACCAGGCCGGGGCCTTCCACGTGCTGCGCGGCTCCAGCCAGGTGCCCGTGGTGGTGCAGCTGGCCGCCGGCAAGCGCCAGCACCTCGATCAGCTGCTGCAGCTCACCGTGCCGGGCGTCCGCGGCATGATCCCCGTGCGCGAGCTGGTGACCGTGAAGGAGGGTGTGGAGGAAGCCGCCATCCACCACAAGAACCTCATGCCAGTGACCTACGTGTTCTCGGACCTGGCGGGCACCATCGAAAGCCCGGTCTACGCCCTGTCGGCCCTGAACAAGAAGATCGATGCGCTCAAGGGAACAGCCGGTGCCGCCGTGCCCCGCCTGGGCCTCGCCCACCCCGAGAACACCGAATCCCTCTCGCTGAAGTGGGATGGAGAGTGGCACATCACCCTGGAGGTCTTCCGGGACCTCGGCATGGCCTTCGCGGCCGTGCTTGTGCTGATCTTCGTGCTGGTGGTGGGCTGGTTCGAAAGCTTCGAGATCCCCTGGGTGATCCTGGTGCCCATCCCGCTCTCGCTCATCGGCATCATCCCCGCCCATGGACTGATGGGGGCATTCTTCACGGCCACCAGCATGATCGGCTTCATTGCCGGGGCGGGCATCATCGTCCGCAACAGCATCATCCTCGTGGACTTCATCGAGCTGAAGCTGAAGGAGGGCATGGCCCTGGAGGCCGCCGTGGAGGAGGCCGGCGTGGTGCGCTTCCGCCCCATGCTGCTGACCGCCGCCGCCGTGCTGGTGGGGAGCGCCGTCATGCTGGCGGATCCCATCTTCCAGGGCCTGGCCATCAGCCTCATGGCTGGCGAAGTCGCCGCCACCCTGCTCTCCCGCATCGCCGTCCCTGTCCTCTATTACCTCGTGGCCCGCCGGGGCCATGCCGCCAACCTGCAACGCCAGGCGGTCCTTGCCGCCTCCGAGGAGTAACCCATGTCCGTTGATCGCATCGTCCACATCGTCGCTGGCACCTTCATCCTGGGCAGCCTCGCGCTGGCCCACTTCCACAGCCCGAACTGGCTCTGGTTCACCGCGTTCGTGGGCGCGAATCTGCTGCAGAGTGGGCTCACCAACTGGTGCCTGATGTCCTCCATCCTGCGCCGGCTGGGGGTGCCCGAAGGCTCCGCCGTCGGCTGCTCGCGTTGAAGGCCACGGCCATCCGCCTGGCACTGGGGCTGCTCATAGGCGGCCTCCTGGGCTACGGCTGGCACCGCCTCGTGGGGTGCAGTACCGGAGCCTGTCCGCTCACGGCCACGCCCCTGCGGGGCATCGGCTACGGTGCCTTCATGGGCCTGCTCTGGGCACTGTCCCGCTAGGCCACCTGGCACCACTCACCCTGATCCGGAGGGCGCATGTCCCTGCTGCTCGACCACTGGTACTACCTCCTCCCCCTGGCGGCCATCGGCTACCTGTGGTGGAGCCGCCGGTCGGCCTCGGTCACGGATGTGCAGGCGCTGCTGGGCCGGGGCGCCCAGGTGGTGGACGTGCGCACCCGATCCGAGTTCAAGGCTGGCGCGCACCCGAAAGCCATCAACATCCCCCTGGATGAGCTGGAGGGCCGGACCCGGGAACTCGACCAGGCCCGGCCGGTGCTCGTGTGCTGCGAGACCGGCAGCCGCAGCGGCTTCGCGGTCTCCCTGCTCAAGCGCGCGGGCTTCGCCGAGGTGGCGAACCTGGGTTCCTGGCGCCGCCTCTCCACCCTGCTCTCCTGAAGTCCGCCATGCTGCGGCCCGCGGTGCCCATCACCTTGGAGACCGTGGTCGAGGCCTGAGGGTTTCCCTACCTGCAAGTCTCAAGATATGTCGAGCTTTCACATGGGTTGCGGCAGTTTGTCGCGTGTTTGGGTGGCCTGAGTCGTGGAATACTGGATCTCCGGCGTCGCCTGATTGATGTCGTGACCGGAGGGACCATGGGCGATCCACTTTTCTGGCACCGGCTGCAGTTCGGCTTCACGGCGACCTACCACTACCTGTTCCCCCAGCTCACCATGGGGCTGGCCCTCATCATCGTGCTGTTCAAGGCGATGGGCCTGCGCACGGGGGAGGCCCGCTACGCCGACGCCGCGCGGTTCTGGATCAAGATCTTCGGCATCAACTTCGCCGTGGGCGTGGTGACTGGCATCCCCCTCGAGTTCCAGTTCGGCACGAACTGGGCGCGATTCTCGCAGCTGTCCGGCGGCATCATCGGCCAGACGCTGGGGATGGAGGGCATGTTCGCCTTCTTCCTGGAGAGCAGCTTCCTAGGGCTGCTGATCTGGGGGGAGAAGAAGCTGTCGCCGAAGGGGCACTTCCGCGCGGCCGTGGCGCTGTGGCTGGGCAGCTGGCTGTCCGGCTACTTCATCGTGGCCACCAACGCCTTCATGCAGCACCCGGTGGGCTACGCGGTGGCCGCGGATGGCACCCTGCAGCTCACCAGCTTCTGGGCCTTCCTCCTGAACCCCTGGGCCCTGGGCCAGTACGCCCACACCATGATCGCCTCGGTGGTGACGGGTTCCTTCGTGGTGGCCGCCGTGGGCGCCTTCTGGACCCTCAAGGGGCTGCACACCGAACAGGCCCGCCTGAACCTGCGTATGGGCACGGTCATGGGCCTGATCTTCAGCGTGCTCGTGGCCTTCCCCACCGGCGACCTCCAGGGCAAGCTTGTGGCGCGGCACCAGCCCATCACCCTGGCCGCCATGGAGGGGCGCTTCGAGAGCGGTCCCCGGGCCGGACTCACCCTCATCGGCCAGCCCAACGTGGCCCAGCGGAAGATCGACAACCCGGTGCAGCTGCCCGCGGTGCTCAGCTTCATCGCCTACGGCACCTTCAGCAGCGACGTGAAGGGCCTGTCCTCCTTCCCCGAGGACCAGTGGCCCCAGAACATCGAGCTGCTCTACTACAGCTTCCACATCATGGCGGGCCTGGGCACGCTCATGATCGCCTTGATGGGCGTGGCGGCCCTCCTGCTCTGGCGGGGGCGGCTGGATACCAACCGGCCCATGCTGTGGGCCCTGATGCTGGCCTTCCCCTTCCCCTACATCGCCACCACCGCTGGCTGGGCCGTGGCGGAATTCGGCCGGCAGCCCTGGCTCATCCACGGGGTGCTCCGCACCAGCCAGGGCGCCTCCCCCACGGTGCATGCGGGCCAGACGGCCTTCACCACGCTGGGTTTCGCCGGCATCTTCGTGGTGCTGAGCGTCCTCTTCCTCTATCTCATCGGCCGGGAGCTCGCCCACGGCCCCGTGAAGCACTAGGAGACCGCCATGGAGCTGCTCTGGTTCTGGATGGTCGCCGTGATGTTCGCGATCTACGTGGTGATGGATGGCTTCGACTTCGGCGCGGGGATCCTGCACCTGGCCGTGGCCAAGACCAATGAGGAGCGCCGGGAGGTGCTCGGCGCCATCGGTCCCTTCTGGGATGGCAATGAAGTCTGGCTGCTGGCGGGCGGCGGCTCGCTCTTTCTGGCCTTCCCCAAGGTGCTGGCCTCGGGCTTCTCCGGGTTCTACCTGGCCATGTGGGTGGTGGTCTGGTGCCTGATGCTGCGCGGCATCTCCATCGAGTTCCGCTCCCATGTGCAGGATGGCCTCTGGCGCCACTTCTGGGACGGCACCTTCGCCGTGGCCAGCGTGCTGCTGCCCGTGCTCTTTGGCGCGGCCCTGGGCAACGTGCTGCGGGGCGTGCCCCTGGACGCCAGCGGCTACTTCTCCGTGCCCCTGTGGACCACCTTCCGGCTGGGCCCGCAGCCCGGCGTGCTGGACTGGTACACCGTGCTGATCGGCGTGTTCACCCTGGTGACCGTGACCGCGCACGGCGCCCTGTTCCTGGCCTGGAAGACTGGGGGGGCCGTGCACGAGCGCTCGCTGGCGCTGGCCGGGCCGCTCTGGGGCTTCGTGCTGTTCCTCTGGGTGCTGGCCACCGGGGCCACGTCCGTGGTGAACCCGGGCATCTTCCGGGGGCTGGCCGCCTCGCCCCTGGCCTGGGTCTTCACGGCCCTCTTCGTCGCGGGGCTGGGCCTGGTCTTCCTGGGCCTGCGGCGGCAGCGCCACCTTCTGGCCTTCCTGGGCTCGGGCGCCTTCATCCTCGGGATCCTCGCGGCCAGCGCCGCCAGCCTCTATCCCGTGATGCTCAGGTCCACCCTGGATCCGGCCTTCAACCTCACGGCCCTGAACGCCAGTGTGGGGCACCATGGTCTTCGCACCGGCCTCGTCTGGTGGCTCATCGGATTCCCCCTGGCCGTCGGCTACGCCGCCTTCCTCTTCCGGTTCCACCGGGGCAAGGTGAAGGCGGCGGGGGAAGGGGAAGGGTACTGATGGGCATTCCGCAGTGGGTGTCGAGGCTTTGCCATTCCGCCGCGGCCGTGGTTCTCCTGCTCGGCCCAAACCAGAGCGGCTTCGCGAAGCAACCGACATCCGGGCCTACGCCCACGGCCCTGCTGCTGGCCAATGTGCTTGGCCCGAGCGTGAACCCGGCCGACTACCTCGTCAGTGAAAAGTTCGATGGTGTGCGGGCGTTTTGGGACGGCAAGAAACTGAAATTCCGCAGTGGCCGGGAGGTAGCGGCGCCCCCATGGTTCACGGAAAAGCTTCCATCCCAACCCCTGGATGGGGAGCTGTGGCTGGCGCGGGGACGCTTTGAAGAGCTTTCGGGATTCGTTCGCAAGCTTCAGCCCGAGGATGCGGAATGGCGGCAGATCAAGTACCTGGTGTTCGAATTGCCCGATGGGCCGGGTCCCTTCACGGAACGCGCCGCGCGGATCCGGGACATCATCGTGGAACGCCAGTGGCCGCAGCTGGTGGCCGTCCCCCAATTCCGGGTAAAGGACCGCGCTGAACTCATGGGGAAGCTGGACGAGGTCATTCGCGGGGGCGGGGAGGGCCTGATGCTTCACCGGGCGGACGCCCCCTACACCACGGGTCGCAGTGATGATTTGCTGAAGCTGAAGCCCCTGAGCGATACCGAAGCGGTGGTCGTGGAACAGATCCCCGGCAAAGGCAAATACCAGGGCCTGCTGGGAGCCCTGCGGGTGGAGATGCCCGATGGGAAACGGTTCGTCATCGGGAGCGGATTCACCGATGCGGCGCGCCAGCATCCGCCCGCCGTGGGAACGGTCATCACCTACACCTACCAGGGCCTGACTAGGAAGGGCCTGCCCCGATTCGCCCGCTACCTGCGCGTGAGGGAGACCTTCTGATCCTGGCTCAGCCCTATGCCCGTCGTGCAACCTGCCAGCGCCAGGCCAGCCACCCCCAGCAGGCCAGCATGCCCAGCCAGCCGAAGGTCCGGATGAGCCTGGGCGATGCGGTGGTCCGAGGCCAGGCAGCCCCACTGGCTCAGGAGCGTGGCCCAATCATGTTCTCCGCCACCCACCAGCGGCAGCACCTGGGCCCTCGCATCGGCCACGTAGCGGGCGATGTTCAGAAAGTTCTCACCAGCCCAAAGGCCAGCTGCGGCAGTCCCATAGGCATCCCGCCGCAGCCAGAAGGAGGCTGCCACCACCGTGGGCACGAGGAGCTGCATCAGGGTGCCGCCGAGGATGGCCAGAGTCTCCCAGCCGAAGATGCCAAACAGCGGATGCCCCGCCTCGTGGAAGAGCAGGTTCACCCCGTCCAGCAGGGGGATCCAGCCCTCTTCAGCCGTGAGCGCGGCCAGGAAGAGCAGGCCGGAGCCGATGGAGAACCCCACGAGACCGGCGGTGCCGACGGGGCGCCAGGGCTCGTCCAGGGCCGCCTGCACGGACTCGGGCAGCGCGATCACGGGTGGGCCTGGTGCCTCGCCACGATCCAGTCCACCACCTGGTCGAGGCTCATGTCGCTGGAATCAAGCTCGGTGGCATCCTCGGCCTTGCGCAGGGGGGAAGCTGCGCGGGTGCTGTCGGCCAGGTCGCGGCGCTGGAGGTCGGCGAGCACCGCCTCGAAATCCGGCGACTGCCCCTTGGCCTGGAGCTCGCGGTAGCGGCGCTGGGCCCGGGCCTCGGGGCTGGCCGTGAGGAAGACTTTGCAGCAGGCCCTGGTGAACACCACGGTGCCGATGTCGCGACCATCCACCACCCAGCGGCCGCGGTCGCCGATCCGGCGCTGCTGATCCACCAGCACTTCGCGCACCCGGGCATCGGCGCTCACGGGCGTGACCAGGCGCGTGACCTCCTGGCCACGAATGGCCTCGCTGACGTCCTCGCCCGCCAGGTAGGTCCGCCCCTCGTTCAGCGAGAGGTCCAGGCGGGCCAGGACCGACTCGAGGGCGGCCCGCTCGGTGAGGTCAACGCCGGCCCGGTGGAGGGCCAGGGCGGCGGCCCGGTACATGGCGCCGGTATCGAGGTACTGCCAGCCCAGACGCGCGGCGACCCGCTTGGCCGTGGTGGACTTCCCCACGCCAGACGGGCCGTCGATCGCGATCAGGGGAAGGGCGGCAGCGGTCATCCCAACATTCTGGACGGCCGCTCCACGCCATTCCATCACTTCATGCCGAAGTCCTTGAGGATCTTCGGGTCCTTCTCGTCCTGCGCCAGGATCGTGTGGCAGGTGTCGCAGTCGGCCTTGATGGTGCGGCCGTCCGTGGCGGTGTGATTGCCGTCGTGGCAGCGGAAGCAGCCCACGGCCTCCTCGTGGCCGATGTTGTTGGGGTGGGTGCCCCAGGTGATCTTCATCTCGGGGAACACATTGCGGAGGTAGATGGCCTTCACCACCTCGCCGGCCGTGTCCACCTGCGCCCGCTTCTGCTTGTAGATCTCGGGATAGGCGGTGCGGTAGTACTCGGCCAGGGCCACGGGGATCTTGGCGGCGGCGGTCTTCTGGTCGGGATAGTCGACCTTCAGGAGCTCCAGGGCCTGCTTCTTGAGGAAGGGCAGCTCGGCGCTCATGCGCTTCTCGGCCAGGGCCTTGTCCAGGGCGCGGTCGGGCAGGTGGAAGGCGTGGGTGGGCCGGTTGTGGCAGTCGATGCAGTCCATCTTGCGGACGGTGGCCTTGTCGACGGTCTCCTTCGGCAGCTTCTTGAAGTCCTCGGTGACGTATTCGACCATCTGGCCGTTGTCGTCGCGGTAGATGACCTTGGGGATCTCCTGGCGGCGGGCGTCGGTGGTGATGTAGCTGATGCGCTCCATGGCGTCGAGGTGCCGGCCATGAATGCCCGTGGTGCCGTTGGGCGTGTGGCCACCGATCTTCAGCAGGAGGATGCTGGTGGTGGCGGTGTTGGCCTCATCCTCGGCGAACTTGGTGCGGACGATGAGTTTGTCGTTGGTGAACTTCTGGGGCCAGTGGCACTGCTCGCAGGTCTCGCGGGCGGGGCGCAGGTGCTCGACCGGACTGGGGATGGGCCGGGAGAAGGTGCCGAAGGCCACGGCGAAGAGCTGCCGCGAGCCGGAGATCTTCGCCCTCACCAGGGCGGGGGCGCCGTGGCCGATGTGGCACTGGGCGCAGCCCACGCGGGAGTGGGGCGAGTCCAGGAAGGCCGTGTACTCGGGGCTCATGACCGTGTGGCAGGTCAGGCCGCAGAACTGGTTGGAGTCCATGTACTCCACGCCCTTCAGGCCCGCCGTGCCCAGGATGGCCACGTTGATGAAGGTGAGCACGCCCACCACCGTCAGGAGGCGCCGCACGCCGGGTTGCCGGAAGTCCACGGCCTGGAGGGGCAGGGCGGCTTCGCCCGCGGCCTTGCGCTTGCGCCGCTCGCGGAGGAGGCCGATGGGGATGAGCACCAATCCCACCAGGAACAGGGCGGGCAGGATCAGGAAGAGGATGATGCCCATGTAGGGGTGGATGGACCGGGGGCTGGTGATCTCCATGAACCAGAACCAGACCAGCACGAAGGCCGAACTGGTCGTCATGGCAGCGCCCGCCAGGGAGATCCAGTTGTTGCCCAGTTGGAAGACCAGCCGGGTCAAGTCTCTGACTCGTTCCGAAAAGCTCATGTACCCACCTCCAACACCAGGGGCTCGACCACTGGACATTCAAGTATGAAATCTCTCTCACCACCCTAAATTCCCCCCACTGGGCCTGCAAGGGCGAAACAGGGTCCTTTTTGATGCAAATCCTTTGGTATCAAGGAGCCTCGATCCAGGTTGTGACAGATGTCCCGGCCCGTCCGGGGGCCTTCACGAACCCGGCCGGCCGAGCAGATCGAGGAAGGAGGCCCCGTACTGCTGAAGCTTCTTCGGCCCCACGCCGCTGAGGGCTAAGAATTCGGCCTCCGTGGCCGGCTGGAAGCGGGCCATCTGCTGGAGCGTGGCGTCGCTGAAGATCACATAGGCGGGCACGCCCTTGGCATCGGCCAGGCGCTTCCGCAGGGCTTTCAGGTCCCGGTAGAGCGCCTCTTCGCCCTCCACCGGCGCCTCCGTGAGCGGAGGCCGGGAGCCGCGCGGCGAGCCGCGCCTGGCCTTGCCGGGCCTGGGCGCGGCTTCGAGCGGATCCGCGCCGGAGCAGATGTCGCAGGAGGCGCCGCAGGCCTCCATCTGCTCGGCGAAATGGGCCAGGAGGGCCTGATGACGGCAGCGGAGGGACTCGGCGAGGCGGAAGAGGTCGCGGGTCTGCCGCTGCTGGGTCTGGGCCAGCGCGATGTCCAGGCCGTCCGTGAAGCGGTCGTAGCTGAGCACATCCCCCCAGCCGTAGAACATCACGCAGTCCGCATCGGCCCCGTCGCGGCCGGCGCGGCCGATCTCCTGGTACCAGCCCTCCACGCTCTTGGGCATGTCGCGGTGGATGACATAGCGGATGTTGCTCTTGTCGATGCCCATGCCGAAGGCGACCGTGGCCACGATCACGTCCACGTCGTCCCGCTGGAAGGCCTCCTGGGCGGCGGAGCGGGCCGCGGGATCCATGCCCGCGTGGTAGGCGGCCGCGCGGATGCCCTCGCCTGAGAGGAACGCTGCGGTGGCCTCGACCGCCTTGCGCGACAGGCAGTAGATGATGCCGCTCTCTCCGCGCCGCGCCAAAACGAGGCGAAGCAGGGACTCGCGTACCGGGGGCAGGCCCTCGGCGCCCTTGCGGTAGGCGCTGATGTGCAGGTTCGACCGGAAGAAAGAGCCCTGCACCTCCACCGGATTCCGCATCTCCAGCTGGGCGGCGATGTCGCGGCGGACTTCAGGCGTGGCGGTGGCCGTGAGGGCCAGCACGGGCACCCGCGGGAAGCGCTGCTTCAGCCCGGCGAGGGTCCGGTAGGCGGGGCGGAAGTCGTGGCCCCAGTGGCTGATGCAGTGGGCCTCGTCCACGGCGATGAGGCGCAGGTCCACCTCGCGGAGCAGGTCGGCCAGGTAGAGCTCCAGGCCCTCCGGCGCGGCGTAGACCAGCTCCAGCTCGCCGTTCTTCAGGGCGCGGATGCGCTCCCGGCGGGCCTCGGCGTCGAGGCTGGAGTTCAGGAAGGTGGCGCGGAGCCCAGCCTCAGTGAGGGCATCGACCTGATCCTTCATGAGCGCGATGAGGGGCGAGACCACGAGCGTCACGCCGCCCAGCAGCCGCGCGGGCAGCTGGTAGGTGAGGGACTTCCCGGCGCCCGTGGGCATGATGCCGACCACGTCCCGGCCCGAGAGCACGGCCTCGATGATGGTGCGCTGGCCCGGGCGGAAGGCGTCGTAGCCGAAGGTGGCCTTGAGGGCCGACTCCAGGTCGGCAGGCGCCTCCAGGGCCGAGGCCAGGTCCTTCAGCGCCGCGATGACTTCGGCATTGAAGGCTCCGGGCTCGGTGCGGTAGCGGGTGCGCAGCAACGCCAGCCCCTGGCGGCATGCCGCCGACTCGCCCTGTGCCAGCAGGGCACGGAGCCGCTCGATCTCAGCTGGGACCTGCGCCACCTAACAGCCGCCGTCGAGCAGGGGGCCGGCGGCGTGCCAGAAGGCCTGCATCTCCTCAGGCCTGCCGAAGGATACGCGGATGTGGTTGGGCAGACCGTAGCCGTGCATGGGGCGGACGATCACACCGCGCTGCAGCAACTCCTTGAACAGCTCCGTGGCCTGGAAGGCGCTCTCCAGCAGGATGAAGTTGCCGCTGGTGCCCGAGACCTGGCAGCGGTGCTTCGCGGCCTCCTGGACGAAGGCGGCGCGGGCTTCGACGTTCTTCTCGCGCGAAAAGGCCTCGAAGGCCAGGTCCTGCACGGCGACTTCCGCCGCGGCCTGGGCCAGGTGGTTGGTGTTGAAGGGGCTGCGCACCCGCTCGAGGAAGCCCATCAGCTCCTTCGAGCCGAGCCCGTACCCGATGCGCATGGCGGCCAGGGCGTGGATCTTGGAGAAGGTGTGGAGGACGAGCAGGTTGGGGCGCTGATCCAGGTAGGCGGCGGCGTCCGGGTATTCGGCGGGATCCTCGTATTCGGCGTAGGCCTGATCCACCACCAGCACGATGTCCTCGCGCAGGTCACGCACCAGACGCTCGAGGGCGGCGCGCTCCAGGCGGATGCCCGTGGGGTTGTTGGGGTGGCCCAGGTAGACGAGGCGGGTGTCCTCGGCCACCGACCGGAGGAGGTCGTCCACGTCCAGTTCCGTGGCGGAGGCCCGGGACTCGATGACGCGCCCGCCGGCGGTCTGGGTGGCGATGCCGTAGATGGCGAAGCTGTGCTTCGGGATGACGGCGCTGCCGCCACCCAGGAAGGCGGCCTTGGCGACCATCTCGAGAATCTCACTGCTGCCGTTGCCCAGGACCACACGGTCCACGGTCAGGCCCTTGCGGTCGGCGATGCGCTTGCGCAGGTAGTAGCCGTCGCTGACGGGGTACAGGCCCAGGCCCTCGAACTCGGAGCCGGCGATCACCGAGGCCACGCGGGCCTTCACGGCCTCGGTGGGCCCCCAGGGGTTCTCGTTGGAGGCGATCTTGACGATGCGGGTGAGCCCCAGTTCGCGCTGGACCTCCTGGATGGGCTTGCCGGGAACGTAGAGCGGGATGCCGGAGAGCCGCTCGAAACCGGGGATGCTGGAGAGGCTCGCCGTCATCAGGCCGGCCGCTCGGAAAGGACCTTGTCGACGATGCCGTACTCCAGGGCCTCTTCGGCGCTCATGAAGAAGTCTCGGTCCATGTCCTTGATGACCTTCTTCAGGGGCTGGCCGGTGTGCTTGGCGAAGGTGGCGGCCAGGTTGTCCTTCAGGCGCTGGATCTCCTTGAAGGTGATCTCGATCTCCGTGGCCTGGCCCTGGGCGCCGCCGCTGGGCTGGTGGATCATGATGCGGGCGTTGGGCAGGGCGAAGCGCTTGCCCTTGGTGCCGGCCGCGAGCAGGTGGGCACCCATGGAGGCGCACTGGCCGATGCAGTAGGTGACGATGTCGTTCTTCACGAACTGCATGGTGTCGTAGATGGCCAGGCCCGCGGTGACGCTGCCGCCGGGGCTGTTGATGTAGATCTGGATGTCCTTGTCCGGGTCCTCGCTCTCGAGGAAGAGCATCTGGGCCACGATGGCGTTGGCCACGTTGTCGTCGATGGCGGTGCCCAGGAAGATGATGTTGTCCTTCAGGAGCCGGGAGTAGATGTCGTAACTGCGCTCGCCGCGGGGCGTCTGTTCGATGACGATGGGGGGGTAGTAGCTGCTGGGCATGGGCCCTCCGGCTGATGGATCAGAATAGCAAGAAGGCGCCGGGCGGCGCCTTCTCCGTGAAAGGGATGCAGACTACTTCTTCGCGGCGGGCTTCTTCGCCTTGGGCTTCTCTTCGGCCTCAGGCTCCTTGGCCTTGGCGGCCTTCTTGGGCGTGTCTTCGGCCTCGGCCTTGGGCGCGGTCTTCTTCACGGCGGCCTTCTTGGCAGGCTTCTCCTCGGTCTCGTGGTCGTGTCCATGATCACAGTCGGGGCCGTGGACGTGCTCGGTGGCTGGCGCCACGACGGCGGGCTCACCGCCCTCCTGGCCTTCCAGGTCGCCGCCCTCCAGGCCGCCCGCGTCGAAGCGGTTCACGGGGATGCCGGCCTCGCGCTTGCGCTCCAGCTCCACCAGGGCCTCGAAGGCGGCCTTGTCGAGGAGGTCCTCCGTCACCTTCGCCGTGGTCAGCAGGTGGTCGAAGATGCGGTCCGTGCGCAGGCGGCCCTTGATCTCGGTGGTGTTGCCGCGCTTGTCCAGTTCGGCCTTGAAAGCGTCGAAGGGCTGCTGGACCTGGTTCTCGGCCATGAACTGCCGGATCTCCGCATCGATGTCCGCCTCGGGGACTTCGATGGACTCGGCGTTGCCGATGGCCTGCAACAGGTAGCCGCTGCGGACCGCCCGCTCGGCGTCGTTCAGGCGGTACTGGCGGTAGGCCTGCCAGTTCACTTTCTTGGGGTCCATGCCCTGGCGGCTGACGTGCTGGGCGAACTCCTGGCAGTAGTCGTCGAGCTGCAGGCCCACCATGGAGCGGGGCACCTCGAAGGGCGCGGCGTCCAGCAGGGTGTCCAGCATGGTGGCGTGGAGCCGGGCCACGGCGTCGCGCTCGGCGGCTTCCTCGAGGTCCTTGAGCACGGCCGCCTTGAGGGCCTCCAGGTTTTCAAAGGCGCCCATGTCCTTCGCGAACTCATCGTTCAGCTCGGGCACCTCCTTGGTGCGGAGGTCCTTCACGTGGACGTCATAGGCGAGGCTCTTGCCGGCCAGGACCGTGTTGGCGTCGTTCTCCGGGTGCGTGAGGGTGAAGGTCTTCTTGTCGTCCACCTTCATGCCGACCAGCTCGGCATCGAAGGGCCGGGTGGCGTCGATCTCGAGCACCTGGTCCTGGTAGGTCTGGGCCTTGAGCCCCTGGGGCTTCACGCGGATGTCGCAGGTGGCGATGAGGCCCGTGGCCACGACGCCGTCTTCCGCCGGCAGGTACTTGGTGGCGCGCTGGCGCAGGCCTTCCAGGTGCTCCTGGAGGGTGGCCTCGTCGATGGCGCGCTTCTTCTTGGTGAGGGCCATGGTCTTGTAGTCAGGCAGCGTGACTTCCGGGGCCACGTCGAACTGGGCGCGGAAGACGGCATCGGCACCCTCCTTCAGGTCCAGCTTCTCCAGGGAGGGGTGGGAGATGGGAAGGGCGCCCGCCTCCTGGGCGGCCTTCCAGAAGTGCTTCTCGACCAGCTGCTGGGCCACATCCGACTGGATCTCGCGGGCGTACTTCTGCATCAGGACCGGGCGTGGCGCCTTGCCGGGGCGGAAGCCGGGGATGCGGACTTTCGGGGCGATCTTGGCCACCACGTCGTTGAAGGCGGCGCTCACCTCGGCGGCGGGCACCGTCACTTCGACGGCCTTGCGGGTGGGGGAATTGTGGTGGAGGGTGGCGGACATGGGTGCTCCGTGGTTCGTGGGAAGTGCGCGGGGGTCGTTCGGCTTTGGTTAGAGGGGGTCGTGCCGGCTCTCTTCGTGACGAGGGCGCTTCCTGTGCCCTCGCGCGTCGGGCGTGTCACCGAGCGAAGCATCCGAGCTTTCGACTGGGGGTTCCAGTGAAGGCCGTGGAAGCTCGCTTCGTGACTCGGGCACGTCCTGTGCCCTCGCCCTTCGGGCGGCAATGGCCGCTTTCGCGGCCATTCCGTCCTATTTCGCAATCCTGCGAAATGGTGCGAACGGTCGGACTCGAACCGACACGGTGTGAACCGCTGGAACCTAAATCCAGTGCGTCTACCAGTTCCGCCACGCTCGCAAAGCCGAATTGTCAAAGGGGGTGGTGCGCCCAGAGCGACTCGAACGCCCGACCCTCAGGTTCGAAGCCTGATGCTCTATCCAGCTGAGCTATGGGCGCGCACCGAATCCCCTAGTCTACCTGGAAAGGGGAGGGGCTTCGAGCCCTGGGTTGGCTGAATAGAGCGCCGAGTCCTGAAGGCGCTATCCAGCTTCGCCCGTGGCCTGTCTGTCGCGCCGTCGGGCGCGACATCCCGCTCGCTTCGCTTGCGGAGGCCATCCGTCTACCTGGAAGGCCCGTGGCCTCGAGCCTGGGGTTGGCAGGATGGTGCGCCGGAAGGCGAGGTTCAATCCGACAGGCACCAGGCATCTTCGGCCCCGTTGCGCCTGAGCCTGGCCATGGCCGCCTCATCCAGGCCCATGTGCCGGGCGGCTCGGGCTTCTGTCTCCAGGTCGCAGGGGATGACGCCGGGGTCGTCGGTGCCCAGGGCGCAGCGGACGCCCGCCCGCAGCATCCGGGGCAGGGGATGGGGATCCACTTCTGCGGCCAGGGCCCGGTTCGAGCTGGGGCAGATGTCCACGGGAATCCGCCGCTCGGCCAGCAGCTCGAGCGTGGCCTCATCCGCCCGGATGCCGTGGACGATGCGCGAGACGCCGCCGTCCAGGACGGCTTCGCGCACGTTGGTCCCGGGGCCGTTCTCGCCTGCGTGGGCCGCGATGCGCAGGCCCGCCGCACGAGCCCGGTTGAAGACCGGGGCCCAGTCCCGGAAGGGGCAGCCCTCCAGCCCGCCGGTGGAGAAGCCCCGCACGAAGGGGGGCAGCGCCGGAAGGATCAGATCGAGGACCGCGTGCCCGTGCTTCGGCCCGAAGTGGTTCACGGCGTCCACCACCACGCAGCCGCGGAGCCCCAGGGCCTCCGCTTCGGATAGCCCCGCTGCCACTCCATCCCAGAAATCACCAAGGGAGAGCTGGCCGCGATGGACCACGAGAAAGTGCGGCGAGGTCCACAGGTCGAAGCCGGTGCCGCCCCCTGCTAGCGTTCGATGCGCCACAGCCAGGACCGCCTCACGCACGGCCTCGCGGCTGTCCAGGAGGGCGGCGCCGAAGAGGAAGGCCTCGATGAAGCCTTCGAAGGGCAGCGACCTCCCGGACCACAGGGCTTCCAGGGTGGCGGGGAGGGCGAGGCCGCGGCGGCCAGACTCGCGACGAACCCAGGCAGGATCCAGCCCGCCTTCGAGGTGGGTGTGGCGGTCGATGAGGGGCGGCGCAGGTGCTGGCATCACCGGGACATTATGCTCACCCAAGGTGGATCCTCCCTGCGCGGGCTACGGGCCCGGTCACGCGAAAGGCCCGGGCCGACCTGGTTCTCCTTCTTCACGGCTTTCGGCTTGGCCGGGGCCGTCTTCTGGTTGGCCCCGCACTTCGGGCAGAGGGCCTCCGGCTTCCCGAAGTCGTAAAACTTCGCCGCGCACTGGAAACATGTGAATTTCTTGCCAAGATCAGCCATTGCCCATCCCCGTCCAAAGCCTCGTCCAAACCCAAAGGAACAAGGTTCTACCAGATCCGGACCCGGTTGTCATCCCTTGTGATCGGCAACCCTAGGCCCAGGGGGCGCCACCCAGCTTGGTGGCATCGCCATCGCACAGCTGCTGGATGACGGTCGTGGTGAAAATCCGGTATCTGGCTTCGACATCTTCTCCGAAGCGCTCCACGAAGGTGGCCCGGCTTCTTTCGAGCTCGTCCCGGAGCTGGCCGTAGAGGTTGCCCTTGGTGTGGGCCAGGGCGACCTTGGCCGGAAAGTAGAGCTCCACATCACCCACCAGCACGCGGGCCAGTCGCTCGGCCGCGGCCCGGGTCCGGGGGTCCAGTTCGACGGGCGGGGCTGGCTCGATGGGTTCGGGCACGACCTGGGTGGGCGCGCTGGGGTGTGGTTCCGGCTGCGGCTGCGGGGGGTGCTCGTCCTCCCTGCCTGCAGCCAGGGCGGCCAGCATGGCAGAGGCCACCAGGACCATGGCCCGCACCTGCTCCGGGTGGTCCAGCGTCGGGCGGAGCCCGCTGTCCACCAGCACCAGGGCCACGGCCCGCTTCTTGTGCCGGAGGGGGAAGATGGCGGCGTCGGAGGCTTCGAAGGGGCTGATGGCGCCAAGGAGGGCGGTATAGGCCGCTCCCTTGCGGCGGATGGCCCGGGTGGACCCATGGATCAGGGCCTCGAGTTCCTCGGGGGGGACGATGGCGCCGGCTTTCCGGGGGGCATCGCCCTCGAAGCCCCGGTGGGCGTAGAGGGAGGCCAGCCCCTGCTTGAGGATGAACAGGGCACTGCGTTCGGCCAGGGGGCCCAGGGCGTCCAGCAGGCGCTTGAGCAGGTCGCTCTGGCTGGCGGCGCCCTCGAGCAGATCCAGACCGGGAGCCAGATCCGGGGCCTGGGGTCCGGCCGGCGCAAGGACGGGGGATGGGGCGGCACCCTCCCGGAGCTGCGCGAGCAGGGTCTCGTCGGGATGGAAGTTCCCCAGGGCGTTCTGCCAGGTGGCCATCACCTCTTCGAGGAGGGTCTGGTTCTGCTGATTGAGCCAGGCCTCCAGACGAGTCCGGAGGGCATCGTTCTGGGGCTGATCCACGGGGCGGGAGTCGCTCATCAGGGGCTCGAAGAAGGTTGGACTCAAGGGTATCCCAATCCTCGGCTTTTCCCGTGCGCTGGTGTTTGCTCGTGGGAACCGATACGATGGCCCAGGTTCCTTGGAGTTGTCGGATGGCGGATCTTTCCATTGCGGTGCGGCAGGTCGGTGAAGTGGCGGTGCTGTTGCCCGCTGGATTCATCAATGCCCACACCGTCCGGGAGTTCGAGGAAGCCCTGGAGGGGCTGGTCCAGGACGGCCGCTATCTCATCCTGCTCAACTGCAAGGATCTCAACTACATCAGCTCGGCCGGTCTGGGCGCCATCATGGGGTTGATCGAGACCGTGCGGGAGCACGGAGGCGACATCCTGCTCTCGAACCTGCAGGACAATGTCTTCGCCATCTTCGACACGCTCGGGTTCACCCAGCTCTACCGGGTCTTCGCCGACGAGGACCAGGCCATGGCGGCGGCCGCGCCGGAGCGGAAGGGCTGAGGGTGGCGGCCAAGATGGACCACGCCCAGTTCCGGCTCGTCATCCCGAGCCAGACCCGCTATCTGAACCTGGTGACGGGACTGGCCAAGCGCGCCTCGCTGGTGGCCGGGCTCGACGACGCCACCGCCGCCAAGGTGAGCATCGCCGTGGACGAGGCGGTGACCAACGTGATCCTCCATGCCTACGGTGGCGAGGGCGAGCACAGCGTGGAGCTGGAGCTGCGCTTCACCGAGGTGGCACTGGAGATCCACATCTGGCACTCGGGCCGGGGGATCCGCGGCGACCAGCTGGTGCTGCCCGATCCCAAGGAGTACATCAAGCACCCGCGCAAGGGCGGGTTGGGCCTCCTGCTCATGAGCCGGTTCATGGACGAGGTTCAGTTCAAGGCGGACGAGGTCTCCGGTCGCAATGAGTGCTGCCTGATCAAGAAGATCAGCTGAACCTGCCGGTTCACCCGCCATGCCCACCAATCCCTTCGACCGCCTCCGCCATCTGGCGCTGAAGATTCCCGAGGGCGCGCAGGAGCTCCTGCCCCTCATCGATTTTCTGGAGGCCTTTCCCCAGCAAGGCAGCGAGGAGGACCTCGTCCACCTGGTGGGCGTCACCGCCCTGGGGATCGCCAAGGCGGGCCAAGGCGGCCTGTGGGATGGCGGGAAGTGGCTGTTCCTCCGGGGCTCGGCTCCGGCCTTCCCGACCCATCCAGGGGAGGGCTGGCAGGTGCGCCCCTGGCAGTACGGGGACGAGCTCTATGGTCACCTGGTCCTGCGTTCCAGCGTCCTCCCGGAGGCCGTGCCCCTCCTGCTGTCCATCAGCGCACCGCTCCTGGCCTGGCGCCGGGCCGAGGCCTGGCGCAGCTCCCAGAACCAGGCCCTGGCCCTGCAGCTGTCCCGGCTCAACACGGTCTTCGAGCTGACTCGCAACCTGGGGGTGGTGGAAACCAGGCGGGACCTGGTGCGCCTCATGGCCAACACGCTCATGGGTGAGTTCCGCATCATGCGGCTGCTGGTGGTGGATCCCCAGGGGCAGGTGCTCCATGCCAAGGGCCTGGGGACCATTCCCGAGTCGCTGGAGGGAGAACAGCTCCAGCATGTGGTGGAAGCTCGCGGGCTGGTCCACGCCATCGAGCTGGTGGACCAGACCCACAGCCACGGCTTCGCCTACGCGGCGGAACCCGCCGTGGGCGTGCTGTCCGAGGATGACCTGGTCTTCCTGCGCACCCTGCTGAACCTGACCTCCTCCCAGCTGTCCAGCCTCGAGCTGCGGGAGGCGCGGATCCAGGCCGAGCGCATGGAGAAGGACCTGGACCTGGCCCGCAACATCCAGCGCAGCCTGCTGCCCAAGACCCTGCCGGAACCGGCCGGTTGGCAGTGCGCTGCCGCGAACCTGCCCTACCAGGCCGTGGGTGGCGACCTCTACGACCTGTGGATGGCCCGGGACGAGGGTACCGGTGAGCGCCTGCACCTTGCTGTGGGGGACATCTCCGGCAAGGGACTGCCCGCTTCGCTCATGATGACCCAGCTCTCAGCCTTCCTTCGGGCCATGGCGGATCATCGAGTGCCGGACTGGGGGCGTCTCGCGGAGCGGGTGAACCGCCGGATGAACGATGTGCGTGATCGCAACCGCTACACCACGCTGTTCGCGGGCAGCCTGAACCCGGCCAACGGCGACCTGCGCTACGTGAACGGCGGGCACAACCCGCCGCTCCTGGTGCGGGCGAACCGGGAGGTGGTGCGGCTCTCCCCCACAGGGCCCATGGTGGGTCTCCTGCCCGGGGTCAGCTTCGCGGAGGGACGCGCCCACATGGACCGGGGCGACGTCCTGGTGATCTTCACGGATGGCCTAGTGGAGGCTGAGAATGCCGCCGGCGAGGAGTTGGGCGATGGTCCCTTGGCCGAGGTGGTGCTTCGCCGGCCGGAAGCGGGCGCCGACGACCTGTTCGAGGCCCTGCTGGTGGAGGCCTTCCAGCACCTGGGCGAAGGCAAGTTCCGGGATGACGTGACGCTCGTGGTCATCAAACGCATGGGCTGAACGGTCCTTGAACCGAACCGTATCCTGGTACCGGAGGCTGTTCCATGAACCAGACCAAGACCCTTCTCATCATCGTGGCCATGACCGGCCTGCTGGTGTGGATCGGCGGGATGATCGGTGGGGAATCCGGCATGGTGCTCGCGCTTGGCATCGGCCTGGTCATGAACGGCGTGAGCTACTTCTTCTCGGACAAGATCGTGCTGGCCAGCTACGGCGCCCAGCCCGTCAGCCAGGCCCAGGCCCCCGAGCTGCACGCCATCGTGGCGAACCTGGCCCAGCGGGCGGGCCTGCCCATGCCGCGCATCGCCATCATTCCCGAGGACACCCCGAACGCCTTCGCCACGGGCCGCAACCCGGAACACGCGGTGGTGGCCGTGACCGAAGGCATCATGCGCATCCTCAGCCGCCCCGAACTGGAAGCCGTCCTCGCCCATGAACTGGGCCACGTGAAGAATCGGGACATCCTCATCGGCAGCCTGGCGGCCGTGCTGGCCCAGGCCATCATGTTCCTGTCCCGCTTCGCCGGGATCTTCGGGGCCCGGGACGAGGAGGGCCGCTCCAACCCCATCGCCAGCATCGCCATCATGATCCTGGGCCCGCTGGCGGCCTTCATGCTGCAGATGGCCGTGAGCCGCTCCCGGGAGTACATGGCCGACGAGTACAGCGCCCGCCTGACGGGCCGTCCCGACATGCTGGCCTCAGCCCTGGAGCGCCTGCAGGCCTACAACCAGCAGCTGCCCATGCAGCATGTGGAACCGGCCTCGGCCCACATGATGATCGTGAATCCCCTGAGCGGAGGTGGCCTCATGAGCCTCTTCTCCACCCACCCCCCCATGGCGGTCCGGGTGGAGCGCCTCCGGCGCATGCCCATCGAGGCGAGATAAGCAGCAGGCCGGCCTTGCCGGAGCGCTGCGAGGGACCCCGGGGAAAGATCAGCCCGAACTGAAAGGTCCCGCCGATTCGGCCGATAGGGTCCCATGCGGGATCGGCTGGGCAGGTTCGAGGTGGTGCGCCTGATTGGCAAGGGGGCCATGGGCGAGGTCTATCTGGGCCGCGATCCGAAGCTGGGACGGGATGTGGCGCTGAAGGTCATTTCGGCCGGCACCGCCTTCGGGGACGAGGCCCAGGCGCGCTTCGAACGGGAAGCCCGGGCGGCGGCCCTGCTGAACCACCCCCACATCGTCACCATCTACGAGTTCGGGGAAGACGATGGCATGCACTATCTGGCCATGGAGTTCCTGGACGGCCATGAGCTGGAGGCCCTGATCCGGGAGGCGAAGTCCCCCAAGGGCGACCTGCTGGAGGTCCTGGCCCAGGTCTGCGATGGGCTGGGCTACGCCCATGGCCGGGGCGTGGTCCACCGGGACATCAAACCCGCGAATGTCCTGGTCACCCGGCAGGGCAGGCGCCTCCACGCCAAGCTCATGGACTTCGGCGTGGCCCACATGGGGCCCTCAGGCTTGACCCAGTCCGGCGTCTGGATGGGCACCGTGAGCTACATGGCCCCCGAATACCTGGATACGGGCAGGGCCACCGCCAGTTCGGATGTCTTCGCCCTCGGCGTGATCCTCTACGAGATCCTCTCGGGTGGCCGCAAGCCGTTCCAGGGTGAGAGCACCACCTCGGTGCTCAACTGCATCCTCCGCCACGCCCCGGAGCCGATCCGGCCCGCCGACCTCAGGGAGGTTCCGGGAAGCCTGGTGGCCGTGGTGGACCGCGCCCTCGCCAAGCGGCCCGAGGATCGGTACCCCGACGCGGAAAGCCTGGGCATTGCCATCCGGGAGGCGTTGCGTGGGCCTGTGGGGGCCCCGGCGGCCGCCGTGGTTCCCGAACCCGCTCCAGTGCGCCCCGAACCGGAAGGATCCGGGCATCGCATCCGGGTCGGCAAGGGTGGGCTGGGCCAATGTCTGAGCCTGAAGGTGGCCCTTCGGCAGGCCAAGGCGGGCAGTGAGATCCTGGTGCTGCCCGGCTTGTACCGGGAGTCCCTGGTGGTGGACAAGGACGTGGCCATCCTGGCTCTGGGCGAGCCCGGCGAGGTGATCATCCAGGCCAGCTCGGGGCCTGCCGTTCTGGTCCAAGCGCAGGCGGTCACCCTGCGGGGGCTCACGCTCCAGGGGCCCGCGCAGGAAGCGGTCCTGAAGGTCAAGTCCGGATCCGCCCGGATGGAAGGGGGCAGGATCCTGGGGTTCCAGGATGCAGGTGTGGAGGTGGAGTCCGGGGCCCAGGTCTCATTGGAGGAGGTGGCCATCGGGCCTGGTGCCGGCACGGCCCTCCGGGTCCGGGGGCGGGGTCAGGCAACCCTGGTGGGGACCACCCTCCAGGGCGAATCCGGCGGCGTGGAGGTGGAGGCCGAAGGCCGGGCCCAGCTCACGGGCTGCCGGCTGATGGACAGCCGCTTCGCGGGGCTGCTGGCCCTGGAGCACAGCCAGGTGGTCGTGGAGTCTTCGGACATCGGCAACCACGCCTGTGCCGGGGTCCACGTTCTGGCAGGGGCCAATGTCGTTCTGCGCCAGTGCCGCCTGGTGGGCAACCCGGGCTTCGGGGTGGCCGTCATGGATCGCGGCCTGGCCACTCTGGAAGGGTGCCAGGTGCAGGCCAATGGGGGCGCCGGGCTGCTCATCCACCGGGGGGCCACGGTACAGGCCCGGTCCTGCACCTTCTCGGAAGGCCGGGCGGTGGGCGTGGACTGCGCTGACGGCGGCCAGGGGGTCCTGGATACCTGCGAGATCTCCGGCAATGCGGGGGCCGGCGTCCAGGTGGAGCCCGGGGGCAGCCTGCTGCTGGTCCGGTGCGGCCTGAACGAAGGGCGGGACACCGGGCTCCTGCTCATGGAAGACTCCGACGTCACCCTCGAGGAATGCGTGGTTCGCCGCAATGCCAGGGGTGGCGTCCTGCTCGCCAAGGATGCCGCCGACCCGGTCATGCGGGGCGGCAACCGCATTGAAGACGGATTTCTCCGCGTGGATGGCGGAGGCAATCTTGTGAAGGTGACGCCGATCTAATCCAGCCCTGCCAACTCGTCCAGGAGGGCCAGCCACGAGACATCTCCGGCCGTGGGCCAGGGCATGGGGCGGATGAGGGGATCATCCGTTCCGGGTGGGACCCCGTCCCTGGTCATCAGGCCGACCGACCACTCCCGGGTACTCCCCAGTTCACGCTGGAGGTCCCGGATTCTGTCCAGGGGGGCGGCATCCCCGCCAGTGGATTCTAGGAGCAGCACAGGGCAGTTGGAGTGGCGGTCCAGGCGGAGCGCTTCGAGGGCCTGGTCCAGGCTCCCGGTGCCCTCCAGGCGGCCATACCCGGCAGCGGAAAGAATCTGGCACAACAGATCCCGGTCGGGCCCAGGCTCCATGGCCAGGACCAGGCGCGTGGACCGCCGTCCCAACAGCCGGAGGGCATCGGGAGTCTGGCTGCCTGCCGGGGCGGTCCGGGCGGCGGGTTCCTTGGCGAGGGCGAGGCTCTTGGGGCCCGCTGTGCGGGGGGCATCGGTGGAAGTCCCGGCGGGGGCCCGCAGCATGCGTTCGCGGATATCCAGGACCAGACGAAGTTCCCTGAGCTCCGCTTCCCGGAGGTCGAAGAACTGGAGCCCCAGGATGATGCCCCCATCCCGCTCCTGGGTGTTGGCCAGGACTCCGCGGGCCTCGAACAGCGGAAGGTTCGGCAGGTCCCGAACCTTGAGCAGGGGAAAGGATTTGCCACGCTCGAAGAAACCCACCCCGGGGGTGATCCGCAGGTGATCGTCGAGCCGCATGACCCGATCCACCCGGAAGGCCAAACCCCCCTCGGACAGGTTGACCAGGGGGCCGGAAATGCCATGACCCGGGATGACTCCATCCTGGGCAATGACATAGGCCTTTTCCCGGGGACGGAAGGGATAGCGCTTGTGCTGCCGTCGGTCCGCGGGGGCCATCTTCGACGGGATGGTGAACCGGTAGAGGAGGTAGTTCTCGCGGCCATGGTAGGTGGTGGGGGCCCAGTAGCGCTGGTCTCCCAGGAGGAAGACCATGTCAAACGCCGCACCGGCCGCAAGCTCATGGGGGAGCGGCCGGATGAGCTTCAGGTGGACGTGCCCTTTTTTGAGATCGACGTGGTGGACCCGGGATGAGTAGGGCAGGGTGTGGGTACCCTCCACTTTGATGGGGAACTCGGTCTCCTGGGCCAGGAGGTCCAGCATGGCCTGGCGGATCAGGACCGGGTCCTCCAGAGGAGTACCGCGCCCCGTCCAGTTGCTGACGTTCCCCAGGTCCATCGCGCCGCCTTCCTCCACGGCATCGGGCCGGGAGGCGTGGGAATTGAATCCTAGCTGGAGAACCTAGACGTTGAAGAGGAAGTTCATCAGATCGCCGTCCTTGACGACGTAGTCCTTGCCCTCGGTCCGCATCTTCCCAGCGTCCTTGGCGCCCTGCTCCCCGCCGTACTGGATGAAGTCCTCATAGGCGATGACCTGGGCGCGGATGAAGCCCTTCTCGAAGTCGGTATGGATGACGCCGGCGGCCTGGGGGGCCGTGTCGCCCTTGTGGATGGTCCAGGCGCGAACCTCCTTCACGCCGGCGGTGAAGTAGGTCTGGAGGCCCAGCAGGTCATAGCTGGCATGGATGAGCACATTGAGGCCCGGCTCGGCTAGGCCGGCCTCTTCCAGGAACATGGGGCGGTCCTCCTCCGGCAGGTCCTGGATCTCGGCTTCGAGCTTGGAACAAATGGGGATGCAGGGGGCGTCACGCTCAGCGGCCAGGACCTGGAGCTTCACGTAGTGGGGATTGCCCTCGGGGTTCCGGATGTCCTCCTCACCGATGTTGCCCACGAAGAGGGTGGGCTTGAGGGTGAGCAGGCCGTAGGACTTGACCAGGGCCTTGTCCTCGGCCGAGAGGCCGACCGTCCGCGCCCACTTGCCGTCATTCAAGGCGGCATACAGCGGTTCCAGCACCGCCACCAGAGCCAGGGACTCCTTGTTGCCGGTCTTGGCGATCTTGCGGTGCCGCTCCAGGCCCTTCTCGATGGCGTCGAGGTCTTTGATGACCAGCTCGGTCTCGATGATGCTCAGGTCCCGCTCGGGGTTCACGCCGCCCTCCACGTGCGTCACGTTGGAATCCTCAAAGCACCGGACCACCTGGACGATGGCATCCGTCTCCCGGATGTGGCCCAGGAAGGCATTGCCCAGCCCCTCACCCTTGCTGGCGCCCCGGACCAGGCCGGCGATGTCCACGAACTCCTGGGCGGCAGGCAGGATGCGCTGGGGGTTCACGATCTTCGCGAGCGGCGCCAACCTTGGATCTGGAACATCCACCACGCCGGTGTTGGGCTCGATCGTGCAGAAGGGATAGTTGGCCGAAGCCGCGCCCGCGCGGGTGAGGGCGTTGAATAGGGTGGACTTTCCCACGTTGGGTAGGCCCACGATGCCACATGCGACTGCCATTCCATCCTCCAAGCCCTCCAGTATCCCAGACAAGACTTGTGACGAAAAGAAAGGCTTCCGGCACTTGCGCGGATCCCCATGGCGCCATACTCTCCCCGCCAAGGTCACAGGGAACCGAAGGGGAGGCAGCATGATCGTGCGGGCGGAATGGCCGGGTTATGTGGTGGATGTCCTTGTCCGCCCCGGCCAGGAAGTGGAAGAGGATGAGCCCCTGATGATCCTCGAGGGCACGGACTCCTCACGCACCTCCTTCTATATCAACGCACCCGAAGGTGGCAAAGTCCGCGAGATCCTCATCGAAGAGGGCGACTTCGCCTACGAGGATGACGATCTGGTGGTGATCGGGGACTCGGAACGGGACGAATAGCCGGCCGGACCGCTACACTGACCCTCTCCTCATGAGGTGACAGATGGCGGTGGTGCGGGCCGAGATGGCTGGGAAGGTCCTGGAGGTCTGTGTCGCCGAAGGCGATGCGGTGGGCGAGGACCAGGACCTGGTCATCATCGAGTCGATGAAGATGCAGATTCCCGTGGGCAGCCCTGAGGAGGGGACGGTCAAGAAGGTGTTCGTGACCCCCGAGCAGTTCCTGAACGAAGGGGATCCGATTGTTGAACTTGCGTGAGGTGTCTCGTGCGCGGAATGACTGATGTGGAGGCCTGGCGTATCCCCGCAGGGGATGCCCAGAAGATGCAGATTCCCGTGGGCAGCCCTGAGGAGGGGACGGTCAAGAAGGTGTTCGTGACCCCCGAGCAGTTCCTGAACGAAGGGGATCCGATCGTCGAGCTGGGCTGATGGAGGTCCAGGTCGAGCGGCTCCAGGGTCCCGATGCGGGCATCGTCCTGGTTGGACTGGCCCGCCCTGAAGCCAAGAACGCCCTGGGACGCCAGCTCCTGGCGGAGTTCCGTGAGGCGTTGGCCGCGCTGAAATCCGACCCATCGGTTCGGGTGGTGGTGGTCCACAGCCTGGTGGCGGGGGTTTTCTGCGCGGGGGCCGATCTGAAAGAGCGGGCCGGGATGCCCCAGGCGGAGGCGTCGGCCTTCGTCCAGGGCATCCGTGCCTCCTTCTCCGATCTAGAGCGGCTGCCAATGCCCGTGATCGCGGCCATGGAGGGCGCCGCCTTCGGCGGCGGGCTGGAACTGGCCCTGGCCGCCGATCTCCGCGTGGCGGGGGCCGAGGCGAAGATGGGGCTGGTTGAGACGGCCCTGGCCATCATCCCCGGCGGCGGAGGCACCCAGCGTCTGCCCCGCCTCATCGGAGCGGCTCGGGCCAAGGAGCTGATCTTCACCGCCCGCCGCCTCGGTGCGGAGGAGGCCGGTCGTCTGGGCCTCGTGAACCGGGTGGTCCCCGCCGGCCAGGCCCTCGAAGTGGCGCTGGGCCTGGCCCGGGAGATCCTCCCCAACGGCCCCGTCGCGGTGCGCATGGCCAAGCAGGCCATCAACCAGGGACAGGACCTGGACCTGGTTGATGGCCTGGCCCTGGAGGAGGCCTGCTACGCCCGGGTCATCCCCACCGAGGATCGGCTGGAGGGTCTGGCCGCCTTCCGCGAGAAGCGCAAACCCCAGTACAAGGGCCGATGACAAACCCTTCGCACGAGCCCACGGCCACAGGACGGCTGCCCCTCAGCTTGCGCATCACGAAAAACATGCGGCCGCTCGGCCGCATGTTTTTCCATTGAAGGCTTGAAGGCTGGAGCTTACTGCCCCATCCCATGCTTCTTCATGATGACGGCGCGCTGGGCATCATATTCGGCCTGATTGATGAGCTGGCCGTCGAACAGCTCCTTGAGCTCCGTCAGCTCTTCCTTCAGCGACTTCGCGGGCGCCCCGGCGGCGGGTGCACTGCCGGCGGTGAAGCCCTGCTGGCCCATCTGCTGCTGGGCGCCGGCCATCTGCTGGCCCATCATGTTCCCCATGCCAAAACCCAGTCCCACGCCCATGCCCATGCCCGCGACGCCGCCAGGATTCTGGGCGGCCAGAGGGATGGCATCGGCCACCTGCATCTGCGTGTAGGCGCCCATCACGGGGGCCATCATGCCCACGCCGGTGCGCTTGTCCATCATGGCTTCCACTTCCTCGGGGAGGCTGATGTTCTCCACGAAGAACTTGGAGAGTTCCAGGCCCATCGTCTTGAACTCTTCCTGCAGCTTCTGCCTCACGAGATCAGAGATCTCGTCGTATTTGGCGGCCAGGTCGAGGGCGGGGATCTTGGCCTCGCCGAGGATGTCCGTGAAGCGGCTCATGATGGTCTTGCGAAGCTGCTCGGAGATGTCGGGCACGGTGTAGACGCCGTTGGTGCCCACCAGCTGCCGCAGGAAGGTGGCGCTGTCCACGACCTTGAGGGAGTAGATGCCGAAGGCGCGGATGCGCAGCATGCCGAAGTCGGCGTCGCGCATCATGATGGGGTTCGAGGTGCCCCACTTGAGGTCGTTGTAGAGCTTGGTGGAGATGAAATAGACATCGCTCTTGAAGGGGCTCTCGAAGCCGTACTTCCAGCCCTTCAGGGTGGCGAGGATGGGCAGGTTCTGGGTGGTCAGCCGGTGCGTGCCGGGCTTGAACACGTCCGCCATCTGGCCTTCGTTGACGAAGACCGCCTCCTGGCTTTCGCGCACCACCAGCTGGCCGCCGTTCTGGATCTCCTGGCCCCGCATGGGGAAGCGCCAGGCCAGCGTATCGGTGGAATCATCCAGCCATTCGAGGATGTCGAGGAATTGGGCTTTGCCCCAGTCCATCAGACCCATGGGTTGTTCTCCTAGTGGCATTGGCCACGGGTACGATTCTAGGCCGCTTGGCAAGCCAGCCAGCACGTCCGGTGGGAAAAACCGGTGAACGGTCGGATCGGATCGGGGAGCCGTCGTCAGCGCGTTCCCTTGACCACCCGCAGGGGACCTTCGGACTGCCCTCTGCCGCCAGGCTGGTCGATGCGGGTCTTGCTGTGGACCATCCGGGTGTCCGCATCGATGATGCAGCGCCAGCCCTTTTCATCCCTGGGCATGCGGACCTCCACCTCCCAGCCGCCGGAGGCCCCGTTCAGGGGGATGCGCCGGGCCGAAGTGGCCTTCCCACCGGTCTCCCGCTCGGCAATGACCTTGGCTTCCCCGGCACTGCGCACGAGGCCACGAGCCTGTTTGTGGGATTTGGACGTCCCCCCTGAGAGGGCGAGGGCTGGTGCCAGGCTCAAGGCAAGCCAGAAGGCGAACGGGCGGGCAGACATGGAAGCTCCGGGAGGTGTCCGAATTCTAGCCCCCTGCGCGGGACCCGGGCAACCCAGGTCCCGACAGGACAGCAACTCCTGGCCGGTGGCTCACCACAAGAGGAGCCGGATGTTCATCCCGATGTAGTAGCCGATGTAGCTCGCGATGACATACCCCCACACGCCGATCAGGATGGCGGGCAGGACGAGCTCGTTCCAGCCTTTGCCGATGGCCATGGCGGTGGCCGTGGTGGGTCCCCCGACATTGGCGTTGGAGGCCACCAGCAGGGTTTCCAGGTCATGGCCGGTCAGCTTGCCGAGGCCGAGTGTCACGAGCAGGTTGACCACCAGGATGATGGCCGCGTAGGCCAGCAGGATCGGGCTCTCGCGGATCACGCTCAGGATCGATGCTGGTACGCCGATGACCACGAAGAACAGGTAAATGAGGAGGGTGCCGATCTCCCGCGCCCCCCGGATACCCGAGAAAAACCTGGGAAAGGTGGAGGCGAGTCCCACCGTGAGGGCTGTGATCAGGAGGTACTTCTGCCCGATCAAGCCCTTCAGGACGGCCGGAAGAGTGCTGGCACTGATCCAGCCGGAGCAGTGCACGGACACGGCCACGATGGTGATGGCGCAGGCCAGGGCGGCGGAGAGGTCCTTTAGTGAGACTTCGCTTCGACCCCAGTAGCTGGCGACCGGGTTGCTGGTCTCGGCGGCCTGGCCTTCCAGCCGATCCATCAGCGGGGTGGGGAAGCGGCGCCGGATGAAGGCAAAGCCCGGCAGGGCCGTCAGCACCCCGAAGAAGAGGGCCATCAGCAGGTTGTCTGCCACCAGCCCGGCATTGATGAGCCCGGGGGAAACCCGGAAGGCCTCCGACATGGCCACGTAGTTGACGCTGCCCCCGATGTAGCTGCCCGAGAACATGGCCGAAATCCCCCCGATCTCGGGGATGCGATGGCCCAGCAGCACCGTGGCCAGGATCGTCCCCAGGACCGTCCCCAGCGCCGAAAGATGGAAGGCCCCGAGGGCACGACCGCTCTCCCGCCAGATCTTCCGGATATCCGCGGAGAACAGCAGCAGGGGCACCGCCGTGGGGACCACGTAGCTCCAGACGTGGTCATAGACCGGGCTGGCGGTGGGTACCACCTTCATGTTGGCGAACAAGAGACCGCCACCGAGCGCCAGGATGCATCCGGACACCGCCGAGGCCCAGCGGTAGCGTTGCTCCAGGTGGATGCTGACGGCAGCCCAGGCGAAGAGGAAGGCCCAGAGCGACCAGGTGTCCTCGGGCTTGATGAGCGTCATGGGGCGTCTCCGGCAGGGTGGTGCTCGACGTGGTCAGGCCCGATAGAGCGCGGCACCCCAGTGGAGGCCGGAGCCCAGGGCCGTGAACACCACGTTCATGCCCGGACGGACCAGCCCCTGCTGGCGGCACTCATGGAACAGGATCGGCAGGGTGGCGGCCGTGGTGTTGCCCCAGCGCTCGACGTTGTGCGGCACCTTTTCCGGGGGCAGGCCCAGGGCCTTCTGCACGCCTTCGATGATGCGGAGGTTGGCCTGGTGGATGAGCAGCAGGTCCAGGTCCTCCACGGCCAGTCCCGAGAGGGCGCAGACCTCGCGAACGGCCTGGGGCATCAGGGTCACGGCGGTCCGGAAGACCTCCTTGCCGGACATGACCGGGACCGTCTCCCCCGCGTCGATCTGCTCGTGCGACACGAAGGGCCGCCGCTTGAAGCTGGCCCCCGGCATGGTCAGAACGCCTGCGGCAGTGCCGTCCGTGTGGAGCCGGATCGGGCCCAGGCCCGACGCGCCATCACGGCCTTCGATCACCACGGCCCCGGCGCCGTCGCCGAAGAGCACGGTCCTGTCCCGGATGGCGGTGTTGGCGGCCCGCTCCGATTCCGTGACCTCGCGGGTGGAGCGCCCGATGACCGTGTCCCAGCCCAGGTGCCAGGGCATGAAGGGGGAGTGCACCTCGGCACCCACGAGGAGGACACGCCGGTAGCGGCCGCTCTGGAGGATGAGGTCCGCCAGCTCCAGCCCGTAGAGGAAGCCACTGCACTGCTGCCGGATGTCGAAGGTGGGGATGTCCCGCAGGCCCAACGCCGCCTGCAGGAGGGGGCCGTTGCCTGGCAGCACGTGATCGGGGGTCATGGTGGCGAAGATCACGGCGTCGATGTCCGCGGGCGTCAAGCCGGCATCGGCGATGGCGTTCCGGGACGCGATCGCGCCCAGGTCGCTGGAGCCCTGGCCCGGCTCGGCATAACGCCGCTCCTGGATGCCACTGCGCACGCGGATCCACTCATCCGAGGTGTCCATGAGCCGCGACAGCGCCTCGTTCGTGACGACGTTGGAGGGCACGCCTATGCCGCTTCCAGTGATGACGCTGCGCATGGATGACCTTTCGGGGATTCGGGCAAGGATATCCCGCGGAGACCCTGAATGGGCTGCAGAACTCATTTTCGTGGAGAGGGGATTGGCGAGGTGGGCTTCGAGGGCAGTGTCGGCAACAGAGATCAGGCTTCGGGCAGCCCGAGCTCGCGCATGGCGTTCGCCTGCTCGCTGGGGCGCTCCACCCTCAGTCCACGGACCTTGAGGGTGTGGAGCCGCAGCGCACCATCCGAAAATCCGAGCAGAGTGCCTTCTCCCGTGAGGCGGAACCGCCCGGGGGGGCAGGACACGGCCGTCGGCAGGGCCCAGGCGACCTTGACGGTACCGAGGGGGGTCTCCAGGAAGGCATTGGGCCAGGGATCCGCCACGGCGCGGATCTGGTTGAATGCTTCCGCTGAGGTCATGGCGAAGTCCAGCCGGGAGTCGGCGGGTTTGCGCCCACCGAAATAGCTGGAGGGGCCTAGGGTCTTCTGGTCGATGCGGGGGCAGGAACCGTCCACCAGGCCCGGGATGGCATCCCGCACCAGATCCCTCCCGGCGGCGGCGGCCTTGTCCGTGAGACTGAGGGCGGTCTCATCCCAGGCGATGGGCAGGCGTGCCTGGGCCATGATGTGTCCATCGTCGGGCTTGGGGGTCATGGCGTGGAGGGTGACGCCGGTCTCGCGCTCGCCCTTCACCAGGACCCAGTTGATGGGCGCCCGGCCCCGGTACTTCGGCAGCAGGCTGCCGTGCAGGTTGTAGGCGCCGAGGCGCGGAAGCTCCAGGAACCGGGCCTGGATCATCTCCCGGAAGTAGAAACTGAAGAGGAAATCCGGGCGGAGCGCACGGATGGCGTCGTACACCCCGTCATCGTTGAACGCGGGCGCCATGGTCACGGGAATGCCCTGGGCCGCCGCCACCACGGCCGGAGGGGTGAACCACAGGTCGTCTGGCCCCTGGGCGTAGGTGTAAAGGGCGCGCACGTCCACCCCCGCCTCCAGGAGCCCTTCCAGGGCCGCGGTTCCCACACTGGAATAGGCGCAAACCACGGCGGTCGGCTTCGACATGTTTTCCCCTCGAAACTTCTCCAGGATCGCATAATCGGTTGAAACCCCTGTTCGTAGACCTATGTTGTGTCGGGAGCTCCCATGCGTCTGCGACCTCTGCCCCTCCTGTTCTGTGCCGCCCTGCTGGTGGCCGGGGAGGATCCCTTCGAGGCTCCGCCGGAGCTCAAAACCTTCGCCCAGAAGCAGACCATCGGCCACATGGGGGTTGCCACCAAGGTCGGCTACCTGCTCAAGTCCTTCTTCGCGGCCCCTGAAGAAGGCGGACTCGGGATCACCTACGACAATGCCTACACCCGCACCCCCATCGAGGCCTGGCGGGATCGCAAGGCGAACTGCCTGACCCTGACCGCGCTCTATGTGGCGGCCTGCAAGTCGATCGGCCTTGAGGCCCGGTACGGGGAGTCGCTGAGGGTCAGCCGGTGGCGGCGGGTGGGCACCACGGTGCGCTACGAGCGGCATGTCGTGGCCGTAGTCCCCACTGGCACGGTTGGGCAGGAACTGGTGGCCGACTTCCTTCCGGAGATCAGGCGGGATTCCCAGCTCATCGTGCCCCTGGCACCGAAGCGCGTACTGGCCCTGTTCTACAGCAACCGAGCCGTCGAGCTGATGGCGGAGACCCGCTCGGAAGAGGCCCTGGCCTCCGCCCACCGGTCCATCGAGATGGATCCGAACCTGGGCGTGGGCTGGAACATCCTCGGGGTGGTCCAGCGGACCCTCGGGCAGGAGGCCGAAGCCGAGAAGTCCTTTCTGAAGGCCATCGAGACCGATCCCAAGGATGGCGCCCCCTGCGGCAACCTGGAGAACCTCCTGAGAGCCCAGGGCCGTGAAGGGGAGGCGCAGGTCTACCGGGAGCGCGGCCTGGAGGTCCGGAAACGGGATCCCTTCTTCAATGCCTTCCTGGCGGAGGAGGCCCTGCAGGACAGCAACTGGGAGGAAGCCGACAAGCGCATCCGGCAGGCGGTCAAGCTGCTGCCCCAGGAGCCGGACTTCTATCTGATCCAGGCCCGTCTGGCCCTGGCCCAGGGGCAGCGGAAAGAGGCCATCAAGGCCCTGGAGAAGGCTCGCAAGTGGGCCATGCCCGAGATGCAGACCCGCTATGACACCAAGCTGGCGCTGCTCAAGGGTGAAATCACTTCCTAGTTGGCCTCCAGCTCCGCCAGGCGGGTCTGGGCTTCGGCGCTGTCCGGGTGGTGCAGGAGGCATTCCCGGAGGTAGCGGCGGGCCCCATCGAGGTCTTCCAGCCCCAGACGGGCCTCGGCCAAGTGGATGAGTGCCTCCTCCGCCTGCGGATCCACCTGGAGGGCCTGCCGCCAGTGGCCTTCGGCGCGGTCCCAATCGCCCAACTCGGCGCAGGCGTGGCCCGCGTCCAGCAGGAAGCGGAGTCCATGCGGGTCCATGCGCACGGCCCGCTCCAGGTCCAGCCGAGCGGGGAGCGAATCCCCCAGGTTGGCGCGAGCCAGCCCACGCAGGTGCCAGAAGGCGGGCTGCTCGCGGCAGGCTTCCGCCAGGCTGTCCAGGAATGGCAGCAGGGCCTCCCAAGCCGCCATGCCGGCCAGGCAGTCCGCCTGCAGCAGCAGCAGGTCCACATCCCCGGGACCGCTCCTTGAGCAGGGCCAGCACCTCCGCATAGGCGGCCTCATACTCGCCCTCGGCGACCAGGATCTGGAGCCGCAGGGGCGGGTGGTGGTCACCCTTGCAGGCCAGCGGGAACCTGGTCCAGCAGCTCTTTGGCGAAGGCCGGGCGGTCCTCCCACCAGAAGGCGAACTCCGCCCGGCGCAGGTGCCATTCCTGACGGTAGGGGTCGCCCTCCTCGTTTTCGGGAACGGTGTCCCAGGCCCGCTCGAGGGCCCGCAGGGCGTCCTCGTCGCGGTGCAGCTCCAGGGCGATCTGATAGCGCTCCATCCAGAGACGGAAGGCGCCAGGCAGGCGGCCGATGGCCCGCTCGATCACCTGCCAGGCACCTTCCCGGTCCCCCAGCTGACGGCGAGAGACCGTCTCCGCCAGCCAGTGCAGGGGCTGGGTGCGCCGTTCTGGCGGGAGATTCTGAACCAGGGCCAGGGCCTCCGCGTAGCGGCTGTTCCTGAGGAGGTGCATGCCGGCGGCGCCGCGATCCCAGGCCAGCCGGGGATCCCCATGGCGGGACAGGAGGATCGCGAGGGCCTGCTCCGCCAGGTCTTCGCGGCCGTGCTGCAGGCCGGCCAGCATGAGGTCCTCCAGGATGAGGGGATCCTCCCAGGAGAGGGGCAGGGCCTCCTCGAAGTGGCGCCAGGCCTGGTGCAGGGCCTCCGGCTCGGCGACCCGCAACAGCAGAATGCCCTGCAGGTGCCGGAGGCGGCCCATGTGCGGGGCGATGACCATGAGGCGCGCGCCCCAGGCCAGCCTGCGTGCTGAAGGGGTGCCCGGGACTTTCCGGAAGGCTTGGGACACCAGCATCCGCTTCCAGAGCGGGAGGCGGGCGAGTTGTGCCTCCAGGCCGTCCAGCCAGGCCTGGTCCCTGAAGCCCAGTGCGAGGTGCAGGGTACTCCGGAGGAGGAGGAGCCGGTAGCCGAGCTCACCGCGGTTCCACACTGCCGCCCCAAGCGTCTGGAGCACATCGTACGGATGGTCACCCTGGGCCCATCGCCGCTCGGCCAGGTGGAGCCGGGGCCGGTCCACCCACGCCGTCCGGAGCGAGATTCCGATCCAGGCCCCAAGGCCCATGGTTCCAAGGATGAGGGCCAGGGCCGGCCATGGAGCCAGGCCATCGGGCGGCGCGGTGAGCAGGGCCATGCCGCCCAGGGCGGCCGTGGATAGCACCAATGCCAGCAAGATTCTGAGAAGCCATGGTCGAGCAGATTCCGTCATGGATCGAGTATGAGCCGGTCCCGGGGTGGCGGACCGGCCCTGCACGCAAAGAGCCCTGGAAGCTCAGGGCTCCTCCCGTGGCTGAGTGCGGTCAGACCTTGGTCACGTTGGCGGCCTGCGGTCCCTTGGGGCCCTGGACCACGTCGTAGCTGACGCGCTGTTTCTCCTCCAGCGTGCGGAAGCCCTTGGTCTGCACGGCGGAGTAGTGGACGAAGACATCGGCCCCACCCTCATCCGGGGTGATGAAGCCGAAGCCCTTCTCGGCGTTGAACCACTTGACGGTACCTTCGGACATGACTTTCTTCCTGGGGACATGGCCCCGCTTGCCTGGAGGTTGATCACGCGACCCGCGCCAGGCCTGCGGATCACGGGGGCTTACGCACCGGAGAAACCGGGATCCCCGATGGGAGTCCCTCCCCCACTTCACGGCTCTGAGGCTGTTAAAGATGGTTGGTTGGTAGGGATTCTAGGGGTGGTTGTAGGGCCCTTCAAGGCAAAAAAAACCGGCGGTACCGAGATTTTTGATGGGCGAAAAAGTTGGTCTGGGGGTGGCTGAGTCAGTTCCTCTGCTGGATCTGCTTTGATGAGGAGCGTGACCAACCTGGTGGTTTGAGCGAACCCTCGGGCCCCCACGATGGTCGTCCGTTCGCTCCTGGTAAGTTCCGCTGCTGAATCTGCTTCGATGGAGATCGTGGCCAACCTGGTTGCTTGAGCGAACCAGCGGGTCCCGACCGCCGGATGACGAAGCGGCCTCCGGTGGAGGCCGCGAAGTCAGGATCCGGCGAGGAGGGAATCTCGGAACGCGCCATTTAGGCGCGTTCACTCGTGACCCGCTGTGGTCTCCCGTTCTCCATTGGTCAGTTTCCTTGCTGAATTTCTTTAGCAATCACTAGGCGCTGGATCTGGTTCGTTCCCTCATAGATCTGGAGGAGCTTGGCGTCGCGCATGCACTTCTCGACGAGGTAGTCGCGGCTGTAGCCGTTGCCGCCGAGGATCTGCACGGCGTCGGTGCTGACTTCCATGGCGGTGTCGGTGGCGAAGGTCTTGGCGATGGCGCTCTGCTTGGAGTTCTTGATGCCGTTGTCGGTCATCCAGGCGGCCTGCCAGGTGAGCAGGCGGCTGGCCTCGATCTTCTTGGCCATGTCCGCCAGCATGAAGCTGATGGCCTGGTTCGCGAAGATGGGCTGGCCGAACTGGATGCGGGTCTTGGCGTAGTCCAGGGCGATCTCGAAGGCGGCGCGGGCCACGCCCACGCCCCCGGCGGCCACGGCGGCGCGGGTCTGGTCGAGGGTCTTCATGGCGATGATGAAGCCCATGCCCTCCTTGCCCAGGATGTTCTCCACGGGCACCTCGGCGTCATTGAAGTAGAGCTCCACCTGGTTGCTGGCGCGCTGGCCCATCTTGTCCATGGCCTTGCCCACCACCAGGCCCGGCGTGTCGCGGGGCACGATGATGCAGCTGGTACCGCGGGCGCCCTTGCTGGGATCGGTGCTGGCGAAGAGGGCGTACCAGTCGGCGTAGCCGCCGTTGGTGCAGTAGCACTTGGTGCCGTTGATGATGTATTTGTCACCCTTCTTCTCGGCCCGGCAGCTCATGCCACCGGCGTCGGAACCGGCATTGGGCTCGGAGAGGGAGAAGGCCGCGAACTTGGGCTCTTCCGCCAGCATGCCCAGCCACTTCTTCTTCTGCTCGGGGCTGCCGGCCACGAGTACCGGGGTCATGGCCAGGCCATTGGCCATGATGGAGGTGTAGAGGCCGGCGCAGCCCCAGGCCAGTTCCTCGCAGACGATGGCCTCATCCACCTGGCTTGCCCCTGGGCCGCCGCAGTCCTCGGGCACCAGGGCCTGCAGGTAGCCCTGGTCCCAGGCGGCCTTGTAGACATCCACGGCCCACTCCCCGGTCTCGTCGTACTTGCGGGCCACGGGGCGCATGATCTTCTCGGCGAAGGTGTGGGCCCGTTCTTTCTCGGCCAGCTGTTCGGGGGAAAGGGTGAATCCAAGCATGCAAGCCTCTTCATGAAAAGGATGGGGGTGGCAATGGGGGAGGAGCGGAACCCCCAGTCTAGCTTCCGCGCGTCCCCGCGCCCAAGGCCGGTGCCCCTGACGCCGAGTAGGATGACGTCGGTCACATGGCGATCCGAGGGTAAACTTAGCGGTTGGAGTGCCCATGACCATCCGATTGTCCGACCTGGGGAAGGCCGTCCTCGACACCGAGTACGCGGTGCGGGGGCCCATCGTGGCCCGAGCGGCCGAGCTCGAGAAGCAGGGACGGGAGATCATCTACTGCAACATCGGCAACCCCCAGTCCCTGGGGCAGAAGCCCCTCACCTGGAACCGCCAGATCCTGGCCCTCTGTGAGTACCCGGCGCTCATGGACCTGCCTCCCGGCGCCTTCCCCGCGGATGTCCTCGAGACCGCCAAGGCCATCCTCGCGGGCACGAAGCACGGACTCGGAGCCTACACCGAGAGCCGTGGCGTGCGCTTCATCCGCGAGGCCGTGGCCGAGTTCATCCTGGAGCGCGACCACATCGGCGTGGATCCAGATGCCATCTTCCTGACCGACGGCGCCAGCAAGGGCGTGCAGACCATCCTGCGCCTCCTCATCGGCAAGCCCACCGACGGCATCATGGTGCCCATCCCCCAGTACCCCCTCTACTCGGCCACCATCACCCTTTACGAAGGGCGCATGGTGCCCTATTTCCTCGATGAGGCCAACGGCTGGAAGCTGAGCCGGCCCATGCTGGAGGCCTCCCTGGCAAAAGCGAAGGGCGAGGGCACGGCCGTGAAGGCGATCTGTGTCATCAACCCCGGGAATCCCACGGGCGCGGTGCTTGACGAGGCCAACATCGCCATGATCATCGACTTCGCCGAAGCGCACGGACTCTCGATCCTGGCGGACGAGGTCTACCAGGAGAACATCTACCTGCCGGGTGATGAGTTCGTGTCCTTTGCCAAGGTGCTGCACCAGGTCGATGCGAAGGGCGTTTCACTCTTCAGCTTCCACTCCTGTTCCAAGGGCTACCTGGGCGAGTGCGGGGTGCGGGGCGGCTACTTCGAATACCGGAATGTGCCAGATGATGTGGCGGCACAGATCCTGAAGCTGCAGAGCGTGAGCCTCTGCTCGAACCTGGCCGGGCAGGTCGCCACCTATGCCATGGTTCGCCCGCCCAGACCCGGTATGCCATCCCATGCGCAGTTCGCCGCGGAAAAAGGCGGAATCCTCGATTCCTTGAAACAGCGCGCCATCCTGCTGGCCGAGGGCCTGAACCACATCGAGGGGATCACCTGCAACGTCATCGCGGGCGCCATGTACGCCTTCCCCGCCATCACCCTGCCTGCCGGTCGCACGGACTTCGACTACGCCATGGCCCTGCTTGAGCAGACCGGCATCTGCGTGGTGCCGGGTTCCGGCTTCGGCCAAGCCGAGGGCACCGCCCACTTCCGCACCACCATCCTGCCGCCCACGGAGAAGATCCAGAAAGTGGTGGACGCCCTCGGCGTGTTCCACCGCAACTTCCGCTAGCTCATCCAGGAGCATTCATGCGTCCCGCCCATCCCATTGTCCTCATCACCGGCGCCTCCAGCGGCTTCGGCATGGCCATGGCGCGGCTGCTGGCCGCCCAGGGCTGCCACCTGGCCCTGGGCGCGCGCCGCGTCGAGCGCGTGCAGGCCTTGGCCGACGAGCTGGTGCAGGCGCATGGCATCAAGGCCTTCGCGGGCGCCGTGGATACGCGGGACACCGCCAGCGTGAACACCTTCGTGGCGGCGGCCGCCTCGGCTCTTGGAGGTTTGCATGTCCTGGTGGCCAATGCGGGCCTGGCCAGCGGCACCTACAAGATGTGGGAGACGCCGGACGAGGATCTCGAGGCCATGCTGCGCACCAACGTCGAGGGCGTGGTGAAGACCATCCGCGCGGGCATCCCCCACCTGCGCAAGGCGGGCTGGGGCCACGTGTTCTTCATCGGCTCCACGGCCGGTCACCAGCCCTACGAGGGCGGCAGCGTCTACTGCGCGTCGAAGTTCGGCGTGAAGGCCATGGCCCACAGCCTGCGCCTGGAGTTGTGCGGAGAGCAGATCCGTGTGACCTCCGTGGATCCCGGCATGGCCGAGACCGAGTTCTCGAACGTGCGGCTCAAGGATGATGCCAAGGCCGCCGCGGTCTACCAGGGCACCAGGCCCCTCACGGCGAACGACGTGGCCGAGTGTGTGCGCTGGTGCCTCATGCTGCCGGACCACGTGAACATCGACGAGATGCTCGTGAAGTGCCTGGACCAGGCTTCCGTGCACAAGGTCCATCGGCGGGCCTGATCAGTCCTTGCCCAGCCTCAACGCCGTGGGCAGCGCCGCGAGCATGGCCACGGCACCCAGACCCCAGCCCAGCCGGTAGCCATGGTGACCGATCACCCAGCCGAGGCTGAAGCTGCCCAGCCCGATGCCCGCGTCGAAGGCGAAGAGCAGGGCGCCGAAGGCGGAGCCGCGCCGCTGGGGATCCACGGATTCCAGCAGCTTGGCGTTGAGCAGGGTGTGCAGCATGCTGTAGCCCGCGCCGTAGAGCAGCGCCGAGGCCATGTGCCGCACCATGCCGCCGGGCAGCAGCGCCAGCAGGGCCATGCCGGCGAAGGCGCCGACCAGCATGCCCGGCAGCTTGCGGATGGGGCGCCGGCCGAAGCCGCGCTTGAGCATGATGATGCGCATGAGCACCATGCCCACGGCCATGAAGGAGAGGAAGGCGGAGGGCAGGGGCATCCCCAGGGCCAGGCCCTCCTGGGCCGTGTAGCTGCCCAGGGCGCCGTAGCCCAGGGCCACGCAGAACAGCACCAGGCAGGGGGCGAGGACGGCGGCATTCGGCCACTTGAAGCCCTCCGCCCGGCCATGGGGATGGTCCGCGGGCAGGGTGGTGCCCAGGAGGCCCAGCAGGAGGAAGAGGGCGGCCAGGTACCAGCCGATGGGCGCGAAGCCCCCGTGCTGGAAGATCCACAGACCCAGCAGGGGACCCACGATGACGCCGCCGGGGCTGGCCAGGCCGTAGAGGCTGAGGCCATCGGCCCGGCGGTCCTCCGGCAGCACGTGGGCCAGCGAGGCCATGGTGGCCGTCAGCAGGCCCGACCAGACGATGCCGTGGGGGAAGGCCAGCAGGTAGAAGCCCCACCGCGAGGTCAGCAGGGCATAGCCACCCAGGAAGCAGGCGTAGAGCAGGGCGCAGGTGACCACCAGCCGCCGGTGCCCCACCCGGTCGCCGAGGGGGCCCGTGAACAGTGCTCCGATGGCGCTGCCCGCGGTGAAGAGGCTCATGAAGCGGCCACTCTCCGCCAGACTCGCACCCAGCTCCCGCAGGCGCAGCGGCACCGTGGGGAAGAGCTGGAAGGCGGCAAAGAAGGTGACGAAGGTGAGTGCCCAGACCAGGGCGAAGCTGCGGGTGAGGAGCCGCGTTCTGGGTTCCGAAAGAGCCGTCATGCGGCACCTCCTGTGCCGCACCCTGCGGGCTTCGGCTGCGCCAAAGTGGCACTCCGCTCCTGCTGCGTGCTCATGCGGCACCTCCGCCTAACGCACGCAGTGCCTGCTCCGGCGCGCTCCGCTTGCCGAGGGGGAGCCTCCCTGTGCCACACCCTGCGGGCTTCGGCTGCGCCAAAGTGGCACTCCGCTCCTGCTGCATGCTCATCCTTCCAGGATGCCAGAGGGGACCGGCTCGGTGGCCATCGCGGCGCTCTTCCGGACGATGCGGCGGGCCACGGGAATGGAGAGGGTCATCAGGCCCGCTCCGATGGCCCAGCCCCAGCGGAAGTTGAAGTGCTCCATGACCCAGCCCAGGCCCAGGGCGCCGAGGGCCGTGGCCGCGTCGAAGGCGAAGAAGAGGGCGCCCACCGCGGCGCCGGTGCGCTCGGGGGGCGTGGTGGCAAAGATGTTCATGATCAGCAGGGTATGGACCATGCCGTAGCCTGCCCCGTAGATGAGCCCGGAGAGCAGGTGCCGGGCCATGCCGCCCGGCAGGAAGGCCAGCAGGGCATAGCCGGAGGCGGCCAGGGCGATCATGTACGGCAGCAGGGCCACGGGGCGCCGGCCCATGCCCGTCAGCCCCAGCAGGCCCCGGATGGCCATCATGCCCAGGGCGAAGCAGGTGAGAAAGGTCGAGGGCCAGGCCATCCCCAGCGCCTTCGCCTCCTGGGCGCTGTACGGGGGCATGGGGCCGAAGCCCAGGCCCACCAGCATCATCACGGCCACCGTCCCCCACACGGCCCGGTCGGGCCACTGGAACAGGGCCGCGGCCTCGAGTTCGCGCGGGGCCTCCCGGGGCAGGGCACCGATGAGCCCGTGCAGCACCGCGAACACGCCCGCCAGCAGGATCAGCATCCAGGCGAAGCCCAGGTGGGGCATCAGCCACAGGCCCACCAGGGGGCCCACGGCCACGCCGCCCGGTCCGGTCAGGCCGAAGAGCGACAGGCCCTGGGCCCGGTGCTCGAGCGGCAGGATGGCACCCACCTTGGCGATGGAGGCGGTGCGCAGCGCCGACCAGAGCACGCCGTGGAGGGGTGCGAGCAGGTAGAACACCCAGCGCACCTTCAGGAAGCCGTAGGTCACCAGGATGGCCACCAGGGCCAGGGAGGCCACGCGCAGCACCCGCCGCTGCCCGAGCCGGTCGCCCAGGGGCCCCGTGAACAGCGAGCCGAAGCCCGAGCCCAGCATGAAGGCCGTCTGGAAGCGCCCGCTCTCCGCCAGGCTCGCGCCCAGGTCGCGCAGGTGCAGGGGCACCACTGGGAAGAGCTGGTACCCGGCCGCGAACACCAGGAAGTAGAACGCGCACAGAAGGACGAAAGGCGCCGTCAGGAACCCGCTGCGCCTCGATGTCTCCGCGTCCGCCATCAATTGAGGATCGCATATGCTGGAGGATCCATCCCGAGGTTCCCATGCAACCGGAGTCGTTCCATTCGGAAGTTGTCCGCATCAAGAAGGGCGGCGCCGCCAAGGCCCATGAGAAGAACGCCGAGGCCGGCAAGCTCTTCGCCCGGGAGCGCATCCGCCTGCTGGTGGACGAGGGCAGCTTCGTGGAGGATGGCCTCTTCGCCAACGCCATGCACAAGGACTTGCCCGCGGATGGGGTGGTCACGGGCACGGCCACGGTGGAGGGCCGACCGGTGGCGCTCATGGCCAACGACAGCACCATCAAGGCCGGCAGCTGGGGCGCCCGTACGGTGGAGAAGATCATCCGCATCCAGGAAGTGGCCCTGCGCCTGAAGGTGCCCATGCTCTACCTGGTGGACAGCGCCGGGGCGCGCATCACCGATCAGCTGGACATGTTCCCGGGCCGCCGCCACGCCGGCACCATCTTCCACATGGAAGTGGCGCTGTCGGGCCTGGTGCCCCAGGTCTGCCTCCTCTTCGGCCCCTCGGCAGCGGGCGGCGCCTACATCCCCGCCTTCTGCGACGTGGTGATCATGGTGGAGGGCAACGCCAGCATGTACTTGGGCTCGCCCCGCATGGCCGAGATGGTCATCGGCGAGAAGATCAGCCTCGAGGACCTGGGCGGCGCGCGCATGCACTGCTCCGTGAGTGGCTGCGGCGACTTCCTCTGCAAGACGGAGACCGAGGCCATCGCCCTCTGTCGGCATTATCTCGGCTACTTCCCCCAGCACTGCGAGGATGCGGTGCCGGTGGCTGAGCCCAAGCCTGTGTCGGCCAAGGCGAAGGATCTGACGGCCCTCGTGCCGACAGACATTATGGCCCCCTTCCAGATGAAGGACTTCATCGAGGGGCTGGTGGACGAGGGCAGCTTCCTCGAAGTGAAGAAGCTCTTTGCGGGCGAGATCGTCACGGGCCTGGCGCGGCTGAATGGCAAGCCCGTGGGCATCCTGGCCAACCAGCCCCGCGTGAAGGGCGGCGTGCTCTTCGTGGACAGCGCGGACAAGGCCACGCGCTTCATCACCCTCTGCGACGCCTTCGGCATCCCGCTCGTGTTCCTCAGCGATGTGCCGGGCTTCATGATCGGCAGCGCGGTGGAGAAGCAGGGCATCATCCGCCACGGCGCCAAGATGATCAGCGCCATGGCGAGCTGCAGTACGCCGCGCTTCTGCGTGGTGGTGCGCAAGGCCTACGGCGCGGGCCTCTACGCCATGAGCGGGCCCGGCTTCGATCCCGACGCCACCCTGGCCCTGCCCACGGCCAGCATCGCCGTCATGGGCGCCGAGGCCGCCGTGAACGCGGTGTTCGCCAACAAGATCGCCGAGAAGCCCGAAGAGGAGCGCGCCGCCTACGTGCAGCAGCTCCGCGACGAGTACAACGAGGACATCAACCTGAAGAAGCTGGGCGCCGACCTGCACGTGGACGCCATCGTGGATCCCGCCGACCTGCGCGGCGAGCTCATCACCCGCCTCGCCCGCGCCCGCCGCCGGGATGTGTGGCCCGTGAAACGCCGCGCAGTTACTCCTGTGTGAAAAGAAAAGAAAACCACGAAGACAGGAAGACCACGAAGGAGAACTCAAGTCGGGTTCTTCGGCCTGTGCAATGGGGGGAGACCGCTTGGTCCCTCGGAGAACAGTCTCGGCCTGCGCTTCTATCATGACTTTCCTGGTCTTCCTGTCTTCGTGGTTGATTGGGTGTCTTTCACTCGTCCTTTTATTTCCGGTAGCCCCGTTGCGCTATGCTTCCCGGCAGCATTCCAGGAGGCAGGCATGTTCCGTCGCGTGGACGACTTCAAGACCATCTGGCAGCAGGAGGCGGAGAAGACCCTGGCGGTCTTCGGGGCCATCCCCGATGCGGCGGCCCACCAGGCGGTGGACCCCCAGCACCGGGACCTGCGGCGCCTCGCCTGGCACCTGGTGGAGACCGTGCTGGAGCTGCCCCAGAACCTGGGCCTCAAGGTGAAGGGGCCCGTGGGGCTGGGGCCCGATGGCTTCATCGCCACCCCGCCGCCCCCCACCATGGCCGAGATCGCCGCCACCTACCGAGCCGTGAGCGATTCCCTGCTGGATCACGTGGGCAGCTGGAGCAATACCGAGCTGGGCCGCAACTTCAGCCTCTACGGCGAAACCTGGACCGGGGCCTTTGCCCTGTACGTCCTGGTTAGCCACCAGACCCACCACCGCGGCCAGATGACCGTCCTCCTGCGCCAGGCGGGGCTGCATGTGCCCAGCACCTACGGTCCCACCAAGGAGGGCTGGGCGGAGTTCGGGCTGGAGGCGCCCCGGGTCTAAGACGGTAGAGCTATCCTGGGTGGCTGTGCCCTGGAGGCCTTATGCCGTACCGCGCCCTGCTGCTCTGCCTCAGCTTTCTCTGCCTGCAGGCGGGACCACCTCAGTTCCAGAAGGTGGGCAAGGGCCCCGGCGTGCTGCTGATCCATGGTTTCGGCGGGAACAAGGAGGTCTGGGCGGGCATGGCCGCGGAGCTGGCCCAGGACCACACGGTGCTGAGCGTGGACCTGCCCGGCAGCGGGGGGACGCCCGGCCCGGCGCTGGTGGCGGGCCGCGCGGACTTCGGCGCCCTGGCCAAGGACCTGGCCGCCCTGGTCCGCAAGGAGGGCCTGGCGCCCTGTCTGGTGGTGGGCCACTCCATGGGCGGTCCCATCGCCGCGCGGACGGTGCTCGAGGATCCTGCCGCCTTCCGGGGGCTGATCCTGGTGGACAGCTTCCTGAGCGCCCTCCCCGCGGCCTACATGGAGCCCACCATCACGGGCCTGGAATCCAATGCCACCGTGACCCTCTCGGTGTTCATGGGCCATGTCAGCAACGGGCCCGAACAGAACCAGCGGGTGGTCACCGAGGCCCTGCGCATCCCCACGGCGGCCCTCCAGGCCTACCTGCGCGCCCTGACACTGGATTCCATCGGCGGACGCCAGGGTGAGCTGCGCCTGCCGGTCCTGCAGCTGGCGGCGGGCCGGCGGGAAACTGATCCCGCCCGGGAGGCCACGACCCTCGCCCAGTTCGGCTTCAAGGGCCTGCCGGCCTTCCGTGTGATCCACTTCCCCGGGGCCAAGCACTGGATCATGTGGGATGCGCCCGAAGCCTTCCTGGTCGCCGTGCGTGCCTTTGAAGCAGGGCTGGGACGCTGAGCTTCTGCTGTCCAGATTCCACCGTTAGGGGCTGGGTCCGAGGTGTGGGAGCGTCTCCACGGATCCTTCGTGGGGATTGATCCGTGTTCCCGGGAGCGTTGCCATGAACCGAGCACTGACCATGACTGTCGCGGTGGTCGCCCTGGCATCCACGGGATGCACCCGCCTGCCCGAAGGCATCACACCCGTGACGGGCTTCGACCTGCAGCGCTACCTGGGCGAGTGGCACGAGGTGGCCCGCCTGGACCATCGCTTCGAGCGGGGGCTCACCAAGGTCACGGCCACCTACAGCCTCAACGCGGATGGCAGCGTGAAGGTGCTCAACCGCGGCTGGGATGCCGCCAAGGGGCAGTGGAAGGTCGCCGAGGGCCGTGCCGTGTTCATCGGCGCGGCCACCGAAGGGCGCCTCAAGGTGTCCTTCTTCGGGCCTTTCTATGGCGCCTACACCGTCATGGCCCTGGACCCCGGGCGCTACTCGATGATCTGCGGTCCGGACCGCTCCTACTTCTGGATCCTCTCCCGTGAACCCAAGCTCGATCCCGCCACGCTGCAGGGGCTGATTGCGCAGGCGAAGGCGCAGGGCTTCGCCACGGACCAGCTGATCTATCCATGAGGGAGGCTAGAACCTGAACCGCGCCTCCACGGAGTAGCTGGGGCCTGCCGCCGGGTAGCCGTCGATGATCGAGGCGTCGTTCTGGCCTTCCCGCGCCCGGGCCACCCAGGCGGCGGCATCGGTCCGGGGCTGGAGCAGGTGCTCGCCGCGAATGACCAGAGTCCAGTGCCGGCCCGCCTTCACCGTGGTGGACAGGCCCACATCCCGGTAGACCACCTGGGTGGCGCGGATGGTGGGCGGCAGGCCGTTGGCCCGGGTGCCACCGCCCTCGCTGTCTCCAGCGGCAGCGTACTGGTGGCCCTGGAGGGTGTAGTGGATCTCGGCCCGCACGCGGCTCCAGCCCATGAAACCCTTCAGCCCGTGGGAGGAGAAGGGGCGCCGCTGGGAGGCCAGGGTGCTGAGGGCCTGGCCCTCGGGGGCGTTGAGATCCCGAGCCTCCTGGGCCCGGACGAAGCCTTCGAGACCCACCTGCTGCGCCGTGCGCCAGCCGAAGGCGGCCTCGGTGCCCCGCACCCGCACCCGATCCTGGTTCGCATAGGACTGGCCGTCGAAGGCGAGGAGGTCCTTGCCCGTCTGCTGCTGGCTTTCGAGCCTTCCGTACCAGTTGCCCTGGCCCCAGCCGAGCCCGATCTGGACGAAGGTGGATTGCTCCATGCGAAGCGGCGCGGCGGTGGGCACCAGGCTGTTGCGCAGCTGCTGAAGGACCGTGGGGGCGGTGCGTCCCCCGCCGAGGGCGGAGTAGAGCCGCAGGCCGTAGGCCAGCTCCTGGTTGAGGCCCAGGCGCAGCGTGTGGCCCGAGGCGTTGAGCACCTCCGTGTCGACGCCCCCTATCAGGAGCGACTGCCGCTCCCGCGTTCCTCGTGCCGTCCCCAGCAGGCGCAGGCCCGGCCTGGGTTCGAAGCGCCACTCGACGCCGAGACCCAGCCGGCGACCGTTGGCGGAGCCTTGCACCAGCGGGTTCTCGTCCCCCACTTGGCGCACCTCCTGGCCCTCGAGGCACAGGCTGAGGTCCGAGCGGGCCCCGGTGGCCCAGTGCAGGGCCGACTGGAAGCGGGTCTCACGTCCCTCGAAGGGGCTGGGCCGGGACGCGCCCTGCGGCGCCTGCTCGTGCCGGAAGCGGGCGAGACCGAGGGTGGTCTCCAGCCGCAGCCCCGGTGCCAGGTCCCAGTCCACGCGAAGGTGGCCGGCATCACTGCGCTGCCGGCTTTCGCGGGCGGCATCGTAGACGCGAGTGGTCTCGGTGACCTCCTGGTAGGGCTCGGGAACGCCAAAGAATGTGCCCCGCCAGGCCAGGGTCCAGTGGGTGGAGCCCCACTTCTGGCCCAGCCCCACGAAGTTGGTGACCATGCGGAAGGGGCGGTCGGTTTCTGTGGTCTGTTTCTCCTGGGCGCTGAGGTTGCCCCCGCTCAGGTAGCCGCCCTCCCACGCGAACCCAGGAGAAGCGGTGCTCTGGCCCTGGCCGTTGCTGCCGCCCAGGCCGCCCAGGTCGCCGGAGAGGCCCGGCTTGTCGGGGCGGCCCGTGAACAGCGCGATGGTACCGCCCTGGCCAGCAGAGCCCGGCGAGCCCGTGATCACCTCGATGCGCGTGATCCCCAGCAGGGGCACCTCGTTGAGGTTCTGGCCCAGCCGCCCCGGATCCATGCGCGGCACGCCGTCCACCATCACGACCGTGTCCTGGGGCCGCCCACCGCCCAGGTAGCTGCGCGAGGGCAATCCGGGACCGCCCTGGTTCTGCACCTGGGAGGGCAACTCGCGCAGGAGGAACTGCCCCAGGGTGCGGGCGCCGGAGCGCTGGATGTCGTCCTCGTCGAAGACCCGCACCTGAGCCGGCGTCCGGCTCAGCGCCACGGGGAGGGACTCCGCCGCCCACGACTCCAGAGGCTTCCTGGCATCAGGATCCACCGGGGGCGCCTGGTCCTGGGCGGCGAGGGTCAGGCACAGGGCGGGAAGCAGCAGGCGCGCGCCGGCCGTGGCCGCGGTCAGGACAGTCATGGGGGCTCCGGGATCAGGCTGGGATCCCCCATTGAACCAGGGTCGGGGCATCCCGACGCATCGAATGGAACCTGAACGGCCGGCCGGGGCCTTGCCTAAACCTCATGAGAATTGGCATCGTAAGGTGATATGCACACCCACCCGTGAGGAGGATCCGTATGCCTTGTCGTCCGCGCCTGACCGCGCTCCTGTCCCTGCTCTGCCTGAGCCTGGCGGCCCAGACGGCCGCCGGGCAGCGAAGGGGGGAACGCGCAGGCCGTGCGGGCCGCGCGACGAGCGTGACGCCGCTCGCGACGCCCGCCGGCCCTCGCCCGGAGCCATGAAGCCGCTTCGCCGAGGTCATCCGAAGAACGAACCACGGCCCAGCGGGCCTTGTCACGACCGAAGGGCCTCTTCACCCTCTGGACCAAGGACGACAAGGTCTGGATCGAGGTGAAGCCCGACCAGCTCGACGCGCCCTTCTTCTTCGCCATCAGCAGCACCCGGGGCACCGGTGAGCGGGGCCTCTACGGCGGCATGATGGGGGACAGCTACCTCGCCAGCTTCCGCCGCGTGGGGAACACCCTGCAGATGCTGGCCAAGAACACCACGTTCATGGCCCCCGCCGGCTCGCCCGCGGCGCGCGCCGTGGCCGAGGGCTTCACGGACAGCCTGCTCGCCAGTGCGCCCGTGCTCAGCCAGCCCCACCCGGAGCGGAAGTCCATCCTGGTGGAGGCCAACGCGCTGCTGCTGAGGGACATCCCCATGGGAGCCACCCGGTTGGAGGCTACCTACCGCCAGCCCTACGGCTTCGATCCCTCCAACAGCTTCTTCGAGAAGGTCCGCAGCACCGAGGAGCAGGCCGCCTTCCGCGTGCAGGCCCACTACGCCCTGCAGCGCATCATGCTGCCGCCGCTCCAGATGCCGGGCGCCCCGCCCATGCCCTTCATGCCGCCTCCAGGCACGCTGGAGGACATGCGCAGCCTCTTCCTGGGCTGGCACTTCTCCTTCGCCAAGCTGCCCGAGCAGCCCATGTCGCCGCGCCTCGCGGATGACCGGGTCGGCTACTTCACCACCACCCGCTGGGACTTCGGCGACGACACCCGCGTCGATCCCCGCGTCCACCACATCAACCGCTGGCGTCTGGAGAAGAAGGACCCCGCCGCGGCGCTGTCCGAGCCCAAGCAGCCCATCGTGTTCTGGCTGGACCGCAACATCCCGGAGAAGTACCGCCCGGCCATCACCGAAGGCGTGCTGATCTGGAACAAGGCCTTCGAGAAGCAGGGCTTCAAGGAAGCGGTGCAGGTAAAGGTGCAGCCTGAGGATGCCGACTGGGATACCCACGATGCCCGCCATGCCTCGCTGCGCTGGCTCACGGGCACCGACATCGGCTTCGCCATCGGCCCCAGCCAGGTGGATCCCCGCAGCGGCGAGATCCTCGACGCGGACATCGGCATCGGCGAAGTCTGGGCCCGCGGCACCCGCACCGACGCCCGGGAGACCCTGCCGCCCAGGGCCCAGGAGGCCTTCACCTTCCGGCACGACCACGACCTCTGCGGCTACGCGGCGGAAGCCCACCAGGAGATGGGCTTCGCCCTTGACCTGCTGGAATCCCGCGGGGAGATCGCCCCCGGCAGCCCCGAGGAGGACGCCTACGTGGCGGCGGTGCTGAAGGACGTGATCACCCACGAGGTGGGTCATACCCTGGGTCTGCGCCACAACTTCCGGGCCTCGACCATCCACTCCCTGGAGCAGATCTCGAACGCCGAGTACACCAGGACCCACGGCCTGACCGGCTCCGTCATGGACTACAACGCCCTGAATCTCGCCCTCAAGGGTGAATCCCAGGGCGAGTACGTGATGAGCACCCTCGGACCCTACGACCACTGGGCCATTGAGTACGGGTACAAGCCCCTCGCCCCCGCCGACGAGAAGGCCAGTCTGGCCCAGATCGCGGGGCGAAGCTCCGAGCCCCAGCTGGCCTACGGCACCGATGAGGAGGCCCTGGGCTTCATGGGGCTGGAGGGCATGGACCCCGAAGTGAACCGCCGAGACCTCGGCTCCGATCCGCTGGCCTTCTACCAGAAGCGCCTGGCTCTCTCGAAGGAGCTGTGGGAGCGCCTGCAGGCCAAGGCGTTCCCGGCGGGCGAGGGCTACCAGTCCCTGCGCCGGGGGCTCATGCGCGCCCTGGGGCAGGTGGGCCTCTCGGCCAACCTGAGCGCGAAGTACATCGGCGGCGTGGTCCACCTGCGCGATCACGCGGGCTCCGGCCGGGCGCCCTTCACGCCGATTCCCGCGGCGCGCCAGCGCCAGGCCCTGAAACTGCTGGAGACCGGGATCTTCTCGGTGGAGGCCTTCAAGTTCAAGCCCGAGTTCCTGTCCCGCCTCACCACGGACCGGTTCAACGGGCCGCTCAACGCCGATCCGTCCCCCGCCCAGTGGGTGCTCCGCACCCAGACCCAGGTATTGGCCCAGGTCTTCCAGCCGGTGGTGGCACAGCGGATCCTCGACACGCCGGACAAGCTGGCGAACCCCAAGGAGGCCTTCCGGCTTGCCGAGCTCTACGACACGCTGCAGACCGCCATCTGGAGCGAGCTGAAGAGCGGGCGCGAGGTCTCTGTCATGCGCCGCAACCTCCAGCGGGAACACCTCCGCCAGCTGAGCGGTCAGGTCATCCGGGCCAATCCGCTCACCCCCGCGGATTCGAGGGCCCTGGCCCGGGAATCCCTGCGCTCCCTGCAGGCCCAGCTCAAGGCCGCCCCGGCCAAGCCCGGCTTCAGCAAGGAGACCAAGGCCCACTTCGCTGACTGCCTCGCCGTCATCGAGGAAAGCCTCAAGGCCAGCCTGCAGCGCATGTCGCTCTGATCAGAAGCGAGCGACCAACGCCCCGGTGGGAATCCCGCCGGGGCGTTGGCTTATCACCTCAGAACCGGAACACCACAGCGCCCTGCAGGAGCGTGCTGTCGTAGGTGCGGTTGATGCTGCTCACCAGCACCCGGGCCTCGGCGCCGAGGTTGCGCGTGAACTGCCAGCCGGCGCCGGCGGTGACGCCCAGCTTGGTGGTGTGGGAGCGGATGGAGCCCAGCGCAGACTCCTGCTCGGTGAACCACCGCACCGCGCCCAGGCCGCCCACCAGGTAGAGGCCCTGGTCCCGGTCCTCCACGTGGTACAGATGATCGAAGGCGAGGGTGTAGTTGCTCACCTGGGTCTTCACGCCGTTCACGGAGGGGCCCTGGGCCCACACGTTCCAGTCGAAGCGGGTGCGGCTGGTGTGGTGCAGCCCCCGGCGGTGCAGCCCGTGGAGGCCCAGGCCGAAGCCCTGCTTGCCATCCAGGGCGGTCTTCAGGTCCTGGGTGGGCTGGTTCAGCGTCACCTGGGCCTGCACATCGAAGTTTCCCGCGGCCAGGGGCAGGCCGAGGGCGAGGGCGCAGAGCGCCGTGGGTCGAACACGCATGTTGCCTCCATGGGGGAAAGGTCAGACGGGTGGGATATGCCAGGGCTGTGCCAGAGGTTTAGGACTCATGAATTTCCAGGGACCTCCCGGATCCAGCACGCGCCGCGTTGCACCCGCACACGGGGCCCGCGCCACGCCGAGTCGATCTGCAACACAGCCCAGAGTTCCGGCGCTCTCAGCGCTCCAGGATGAAGGTCACGGGGCCGTCGTTCACCAGCTCGACCTCCATGTGCTCCTGGAAGAAACCGGATTTCACGCGGGGGTACTGGGCCCTGAGCAGCTCCAGGAACCTTCGGAAGAGCACCCGGGCGGCCTCGGGATTCATGGCCCCGTCAAAGGAGGGGCGCCGGCCCCTGGCGATGCTGCCGGCCAGGGTGAACTGGCTGACGGCCAGGATCTCGCCGCCCACCTCCTGGAGGCCCAGGTTCATCTTCCCGTCCGCGTCCTCGAAGATCCGCAGGGTGGCGAGCTTGGCGGCGGCCCAGGCGCAGGTCTCCTCGGTGTCCCCGGTCTCCAGACCCACCAGCACCAGCAGGCCGGGGCCGATGGTGGCCTCCAGCTCGCCGCTCCGCACGGTGGCCCGCTGCACGCGCTGGATGACGGCCTTCATGGGGGCCTCCTCCCCCTGACTCTGCCATGACGGCTCCCGACGGTCACGGGACGACCTCCCGGATGGGCCCGTTATCAGGTGGGAACCTGTAGTTGCCGATGCATCGGCACCATGGGGGAACCTGACCAAATCAACCTTCGCTCCGTCTACGATGCGAGCCACCACTTCATGGGGGTGCTCTCGCCGGACGGGAGACTGCTTGACGCCAACAAGACCGCGCTGCAGGCAGCGGGCCTCACGATGGCCGAGGTCCAGGGACGGCCCTTCTGGGAGACCCCCTGGTGGGCCCATGACCCGGGCGAGCAGGCCCGGCTCAAGGCCGGCATCCAGCGGGCCGCCCGGGGGGAGTGCTTCGAGATGGAGACGACCCACACCACGGCAGATGGCCGGGTGCTGGTGGTGAGCTTCAGCATCCGGCCCCTCCTGGATGAGCAGGGGCGGGTGGTGGCCCTCCTGCCCGAGGGCCGGGACATCTCCGACCTGGCCCGGGAGCGGGAGCAGCTGCGCCTGTCCGAGATGCGATTCCGGTCCCTGGTGGAGCATGCGCCAGAGGCCATCGTGATCCTGGATGCCGCCACCGGCCGCTTTGTGGAGGCGAACGCCCAGGCCGAGGTGCTGTTCAAGGCGGCCAGGTCGCGGCTGATGGAGCTGGGCCCTTCCCAGCTCAGCCCGGAATTCCAGCCGGGTGGCCGTGCCAGCGCCGAGGCGGCTCCGGCCCATGTCCGCCGGGCTCTGGTCGAGGGGACCGCGGAATTCGAGTGGACCCACCAGGCCCTGGATGGCGAGCTCATCCCCTGTGAAGTGCGCCTGCTGAAGCTGCCAGGATCCGCCGGGGACCTGGTCCGGGGCAGCCTGGTGGACCTGCGACCCTGGCTGGCGAAGGAGCGCCACCTCCTGGAGAGCGAGAACAAGTTCCGGCTGCTCTTCGAGCGCAGCGTGGAGGGCCTCCTCCTCCTGGACGGGGATCGCTTCACGGACTGCAACCAGGCCGTCCTCGACCTGCTGGGCTGCACCGAGCCGGAGTTCCTCCGGCTGCATCCCTGGGAGCTCTCCCCGCCGGTCCAGCCCGATGGCCGCGCCAGCGAGGAGAAGGCCCGGGACATGATCGCCACGGCCCATGCCCGCGGCGTGCACCGCTTCGAGTGGATGCACCGGCGCCTGTCCGGTGAGGACTTTCCCGTCGAGGTGACGCTCATCCCCATCCCTCTGGGGGGGAAGGACATCCTTTTTACCTCCTGGCGGGACATCACCGACCGCAAGAAGGCCGAGCAGGACCGGCTCCAGTTGGAACGCCAGATGCTCCATGCGCAGAAGCTGGAGAGCCTCGGCGTCCTGGCCGGGGGCATTGCCCACGACTTCAACAACCTGCTGACCGCCATCCTCGCCAACCTCAACCTCGCGGAGGCCGGGGTTCCCGAGGACAGCCCCGTGGCCGCGCGGTTGCGGGCCACCGAGGGGGCGGCCCTCAAGGCGGCCGAACTGACGCGCCAGATGCTCGCCTACTCGGGCAAGGGCCGGTTCGTGGTGCGTCCCCATGACCTGAACCTTGTCGTTCGGGAGGTGACGGACCTCGTGAAGGTTTCCATCGCCAAGAAGGCGAACCTGCATTTCTCGCTGGAGGAGGACCTGCCCCTGGTGGAAGCGGATGAGGCCCAGCTGCAGCAGGTCATCCTCAACCTCGTCACCAACGCCAGCGATGCCCTGGGGGATCGGGAAGGGGAGATCCGCGTCACCACCTGCGCCCGGACCCTGGACGAGACCTTCATCTCGGCCACCTTCCCCAGCCAGGGCCTGACACCTGGGCTCTACGCGGTGCTGGAGGTGGGGGACACCGGTGTCGGCATGACGCCGGAAGTCCTGGCCCGGATCTTCGATCCCTTCTTCACCACGAAACCCACGGGGCACGGTCTGGGGCTCTCGGCCATCCAGGGCATCCTCCGCGGGCATCGGGCCGGGTTGAAGGTCTATTCCGAACCCGGCCGCGGGACCAGCTTCCAGGTCTACCTGCCCGCGACTTCGGCGCCTCGACCGCAGGCCGCCCTGGTGCATTCAGATCCCTCCGACGTCGTCTTGAGTGGCCGGGTGCTGCTGGTCGATGACGAGGACTCCATCCTGGAGGTCACGGCCAAGGCCCTGGAACGGCTCGGGTTCGAAGTCGCAACGGCCGCGGATGGACGGGAGGCGGTCGAGCTGTTCTCGCAGGGCCCCGAAGCCTTCCGGCTGGCCCTGGTAGACCTGACCATGCCCAGGATGGACGGCCGGGAGTGCTTCAAGGCCCTCCGGGCCCTCCGGCCCGACCTGCCGGTGGTGCTGTGCAGCGGCTTCAGCGAGCAGGAATCGGTCAAGGCCTTCCTTGGGGAGGGGCTGGCCGGGTTCATCCAGAAGCCCTACTCGATGGGTACCCTGCGGAAGGCCCTGATCGAGGCCCTGCACCCCTGATCCGCCCCGCCACAAGACCGCTGGTCCGCCTGGGGCAGCCGCTGGGCCGGCGGTCTGCCCCGCCCGGGCCGTTCTACTCAACGGTGGGTGCAAATCGGCGTAACCTCATTTTCTCGCCCCATCTTTCTCAAGGAGTCCCCCCATGAACCGTCCTTTGTCCTTGTCCCGCCTTCTCTGGCCGGGCCTCGCGCTGGCCCTGGCCCTGCCCCTGGCCGCCGAGGGCGCTAAAGCCCCGGCCGCGGAGGCCAAGCAGAGCGAACTCCCGCCCCTCATCGACCGGGACAAGTTCTTCGGGAACCCCGTGATCGCCGGGGCCCAGCTCTCGCCCGACGGCAAGTGGATCGCCTTCCTCAAGCCCTACAAGGAGACGCGTAACGTCTGGGTGAAGAAGGTGGGCGAGCCCTACAGCAAGGGTCGCCTCATCACGGCGGATCCCAAGCGCCCCATCCCCGGGTTCTTCTGGAGCCGGGACGGCAAGCAGATCCTCTTCGTGCAGGACAAGGACGGCGACGAGAACTTCAACGTCTACGCCGTGGATCCCTCGGCGGCGCCGGCCCCCGGCAAGGACGCCCCCGAAGCCCGCAACCTGACCGCCGCCAAGGGCGCCCGGGCGCAGATCCTCTCCGTGCCCAAGGCCGACCCCGACACGATCTACGTGGGCCTCAACGACCGGGACGCCGCCTGGCACGATGTCTACAAGGTGAAGATCTCCACGGGCGAGCGCACCCTGATCCGCAAGAACACCGAGCGCATCGCCGGCTGGGTCTTCGACAAGAAGGCCAACCTGCGCCTCGCCGTGCGCACCACGGAGAAGGGCGACACCGAGATCCTGCGCGTGGATCCCACCCGCTTCGTCAAGGTCTACGAGTGCACCGTGTTCGAATCCGCCGGCCCCGTGGCCTTCCACAAGGACGGCAAGCAGGTCTACCTGGAGACCAACAAGGGGAAGCGCAACCTCGCGGAGCTGGTGCTCTTCGATCCCGCCACGGGCGAAGAAAAGAAGCTCGAGTCCGATCCCAAGAATCGGGTGGATTTCGGCAGCGCCATCTTCTCCGATCTCACGGACGAGCTGCTGGCCACCACCTACGAGGATGAGCGCACCCGGATCTACTGGAAGAACAAGGCCTGGGAGGCCGACTACAAGCTGCTGCAGAAGAAGCTGCCGGGCCGCGAGATCGGCCTCGGCTCCATGACCACCGACGAGCAGCTGGTCATGGTCACCGCCTACAGCGACCGCGATCCCGGCACCCGCTACCTGTTCGATCGCCGCACCAAGAAGCTGAGCCTGGAGTACATCTCCCGGGAGGACCTGCCGCGCGAGCACATGGCCGCCATGCAGCCCATCCACTACAAGTCCAGCGATGGCCTGGACATTCCGGCCTACCTCACCCTGCCCAAGGGCGTGCCCGCCAAGGCCCTCCCCCTGGTCGTGGTGCCGCACGGCGGCCCCTGGGCCCGGGACAGCTGGGGCTTCAACAACATGGCCCAGTTCCTGGCCAACCGCGGCTACGCCGTGCTCCAGCCCAATTTCCGCGCTTCCACGGGCTACGGGAAGGCGTTCCTCAACGCCGGCAACAACCAGTGGGGCGACCTCATGCAGGACGACATCACCTGGGGCGTCAAGCACCTGGTGGCCAACGGCACGGTCGATCCCAAGCGGGTGGGCATCATGGGCGGCTCCTACGGTGGCTATGCCGCCCTGGCGGGCGTGACCTTCACCCCCGACCTCTACGCCGCGGCGGTGCCCATCGTGGGGCCCTCGAACCTCCTGACCCTGCTGGAGACCATCCCCCCCTACTGGGAATCCTTCCGCATCATCTTCCACACCCGCATGGGCAACCCCAGCACCCCCGAGGGCAAGAAGCAGCTGGAGCGCCAGTCCCCGCTGAACTCCGCGGCCAAGATCAAGACGCCCCTCCTCGTGGTGCAGGGTGCCAACGATCCCCGGGTGAAGAAGGCCGAGAGCGACCAGATCGTCATCGCCCTGCGCGACCGCGGCTTCCCCGTGGAGTACCTCTGCGCCCCGGACGAGGGCCATGGCTTCGCCCGGCCGGTCAACAGCCAGGCCATGTTCGCCGCCGCGGAGAAGTTCCTGGCCAAGTACCTGCACGCCCGCTACCAGGAGGGCGGCAAGCCCGACGTCATGCAGCGCCTGCCCGAGATCACGGTGGATCCCAAGACCGTGGTGCTGGCCAAGAAGGCGGATGCGGCCTCCGTCGGCGTGCCCAAGCCCGTGGCCAATCCCACGGCCGGCACCTTCACCTATGCCGGCACCATCACCATGGGGCCCCAGAGCATGCCCATCTCCATGGTCCGCACCGTGAAGGAGGAGGGCGGCTCCTGGGTCGTCACTGACACCGCCAAGCTGCCCATGGGCGAGGCCGTGGACTCCACCACCATGGCCAAGGACACCCTGGCGCCCCAGAAGCGGCAGGTGAAGCAGGGACCCGTCACCCTCGACATCGCCTTCGAGGGCAGCAAGGTCACGGGCACCATGGCCATGGGCGCCGAGCCGAAGCCCTTCAGCATCGAGCTGGGTGGTGGCGCCTACGCGGATGGCTCGGGTTCCCAGGATTCGCTGGCCTGCCTGCCCCTCGCGGCGGGCTACAGCGTCACGTTCCGCAACGTGGACATGCAGAAGCAGAAGGTCCAGCTCAAGCAGGCCAAGGTCCTGGCCCAGGAGGAGGTGAAGGTGCCTGCGGGCAGCTTCAAGGCCTGGAAGGTGGAGCTGAGCTCCGCCGAGGGCGATCCCGGCAGCACCACGATGTGGGTGGACACCGCCACCCGCAAGGTACTCAAGACCGTCTCGACCATGCCCCAGATGGGCGGCGCGGTGGTCACGGTGGAACTGCAGAACTGAAGCGCACTGATCCAGGAACGGCCGGGCTTGCCCGGCCGTTTTCATGCCCGGTCGGGCTAAGATTGAGAGACCTCCCTTCGGGGTGGGGCCGGGGCTGGCTGAGGATCGTTTGTGTCGAAATTCATGAATGAAGGCGGTTGCGTGGACAGTGAGCGTGTGTGGTGGGCGGGGTACCCGGCGGGAGTGGGCCGCGATGCCCAGCCCTTTCCCTTCGACAACCTGGGCCAGCTGGTGCGGCACGCGGCGGAGCGGTACGGAGACCGAAAGGCGGAGACCCTCGTCCTCCCCAACGGCATGGAGGCCTCGCTCAGCTTCCAGGAGATCGACCACCTCTCCGATGCCTTCGCGGCCTACCTGCGGCATGGCCTCCGGCTCGAAGCGGGTGCCCGCGTGGCCATCCTGCTGCCGAACTGCCTGGCCTATCCCATCTGCGCCTTCGGCGCCCTGAAGGCCGGCTGCGTCGTCGTCAACACCAACCCCCTCTACACGCCCCGGGAACTGGAGCTCCAGCTGCAGGACAGCGGGGCCGAGGTGCTGGTGGTGCTCGACCACTTCGGCGACAAGGTGACGGCCGTCGTCCCCAGGACCGCCGTGAAGACCATCGTGGTCACGGGCATCGCGGACTTCTTCCCGCTGCTCTCGCGGGCCCTCATCAAGGCCAAGCTGAAGCTCTCCGGGGCGGTGCCGGCCCTGGGCCTGCCCAGCACGCGCCTGCCCCATGCCCTGCACCAGGGTGCTCTGTACCGGGCCAAGGAACACCTCCTCCCCGCTTCGGTCCAGCGCCCGACCCCCACCCGGGACAGCCTCGCACTGCTCCAGTACACGGGCGGCACCACCGGCACCAGCAAGGGGGCCATGCTGAGCCACGGCAACCTGCTGGCCAACCTGGAGCAGATCGCCGAGATCACGAAGGTCTACCTGACCTACGGTGAGGAGACCGTGCTGACGGTGCTGCCGATGTACCACGTGATCGCGTTCACCATCAACCTGTTCTTCGCCTTCCACTCCGGCAGCCACAGCATCCTGGTGCCCAACCCGCGGCCCCTCAAGAACCTCCGCGCGGCCTTCAAGAACCACGAGATGACCTGGATGACGGCGGTGAACACACTGCTCAAGGCGCTCCCCGACGAGGCGTGGTTTAAGCCCGAGCTGACCCGGAAGATGCTCGGCGCCTTCGCCGGCGGCATGCGCACCCACCCGGCGGTGCTGCAGCGCTGGGAGGAGGTCACGGGCTGCCTGGTGATCGAAGGCTTTGGCCTCAGCGAGACCAGCCCCCTGGTCACCTACAACGCTGCGGTCCGGGATGGGGGCCGACTTCGGCGCACCATGAAACAAGTGGGGGGGGTGGGCCTCCCGCTGCCGGGGACCGATGTGCGCATCGTGGATGACGCTGGCAAGGACCTTCAGCCCGGCGAGCACGGCGAGATCCTCGTGCGCGGTCCGCAGGTGATGCAGGGCTACTGGAACCAGCCCGGGGAGACGGCCCGCGCCCTCCAGGATGGGTGGCTCCGCACGGGCGACATCGGGTGCCTGGACGCCGAGGGCTACCTCGACATCACGGACCGCAAGAAGGACATGATCATCGTCAGCGGCTTCAACGTCTTCCCCAATGAGGTGGAAGCCTGCATCGCCCAGCATCCGGACGTGGCGGACGTGGCCGTGGTGGGCATCCCCAGCGACGACACCGGCGAGGCCGTGCGGGCCTTCGTGGTGCTGCGCAAGGAGCTCAGCGTCGAGGAGATCCGGGCCCACTGCCGCAGCCTGCTGGCGAACTACAAGGTGCCGACCAGCTTCAAGTTCCTGGCGGAGATCCCCAAGAACGCCGTGGGGAAGGCCCTCCGGCGCGAGCTGCGCCTGCCCGCCGCCAGCGAGGGGTAGGAACCCTCAGCCTCGCCGGAGCCGGCGCAGGATCTTGGCTGCCAGCTCCCGGGCCTCGGGATGCCCCAATCCCGCCGCCGCGAGACCATAGGCCAGCGCACAGAGCCCCACCAGGGGCAGCAGGCGGAGGCCCAGGGCCAGGCGCGTGAAGGCGTGAGGTTCGTCCAGGGCGAGGAACCGGGCCCCGGCCCAGGCCAGCAGGCCCATGAGGACACAGGCCGCGAGGGCCTTCGCCGTGGCCCACAGCAGTGGGACCAGGTCCAGGCCCGGCAGGCGGGGGCGCAGGCGCACCAGCAGGAGCAGCAGGCCGGCGAGGCTGGCGAGTCCGTTGGCCAGGGCCAGGCCGCCGGTGCCGAGGGGGCTCAGCAAGGCGAGGCTCAGCGCGACGTTGAGCAGCAGCGTGAAGCCCGCCAGGGTGGCGGGGCCGCGGTAGTCCTTGAGGGCGTAGAGGGCCTGGTTGCCCAGGCGCTGGGCGGCCACGAAGACCAGGCCCAGGGACTGGAACACCAGCGTGAGGGCGGTCCAGTCCGCGGCGGCGGGCCCGTAGGCTCCGGTGCGGAAGAGCAGCGCGCAGATGGGCCGCGCCAGCACCGCCAGGCCCACGGAGGCCGGCAGCACCAGCAGCGCCGAAGCCGAGATCGACTGGATGAGGCTGCGGTGCATGGCAGGCCAGTCCCGGGCCTCGGCCTGGCGCGACAGGGCCGGCAGGCTCGCCGTGGCCAGGCTCATGGCGAAGAGGCCCATCACCATCTCGCCCATCATCCCGCTGTTGTAGAGCACGGTCTGGGCGCCGTTCGGCAGCCGCGAGGCCAGCATGGTGCTGATGAGGGCGTTGATGGGGTAGATGCCCGCCGCCAGCAGGCCCGGCCCCATGCGCTTGAGGGCCTTGAGCACCCAGGGGTCCTTCAGGTGCAGGCCGAAGGCGAGGCCGAAGCCCTCCTTCCGCACGGCGGGCAGCACTACCAGCAGTTGGAGCACGCCGCCCGCCAGCACGGCGCAGGCGCAGACCACGGCCACGGTCTCGAAGGGCACGGGCCCCTGCTGCTGCAGCACCTTCAGGGCGGACCAGCCGAAGGCGATGAAGGCCAGGTTCCAGAACACCGAGACCGAGGCGGCCAGGGCGAAGCGGTGGCGCAGGTTCAGCAGGCCCGCGAAGCCCGCGGTGAGGCTCACCAGGGCCAGGTAGGGGAACATGATGCGGCCCAGCAGGGCAGTGAGCTGGCTCTGGGCTTCGGGCCGGCCGCCCATGAGCAGACCCGCCAGGGGCCCCATGACGAGCAGCACCACTGCCACGCCCCCCAGCAGGATCGCCAGGAGGGTGCCGAGAAACCGCGCCGCCACGGCCTTCAGGGCGGCCTCGCCTTCGGTGGCCTCCGCTTCGGCCAGGGTGGGCAGGAAGGCGGCGGTCATGGTGCCTTCGGCGGTGAACCGCCGCAGCAGGTTGGGCAGGCGGAAGGCCACCACGTAGGCATCGGCCGCGGCGCCCGCGCCGAGCACGTGGCTCAGGAAGAAGGTCTGGGCCAGGCCCGTGAGCCGGCTCAGCAGCGTCATCAGCCCGACGATCCCCGCGGACCGGAGCAGGCTGGGCGCGCCCGGACCTCCGCTCATGCCTGGGTCAGCAGGTCGAGGCCCGCGGGATCCACGGCGCGCGGCACGGCCGGATACGGAAGGTTGAGCATGGTCATGAGGATAGCGTGGGCCGGGAGCCAGAAGCCTTCCTGCCTTGCCTTTTCCAGGGTGCAGGGTGGTTACGAACCCGTCGAAAAGTTCCCTGGAAAAGGAGCAGGAATGCCGGATATTTCAGAGAACGCAGGTCGCCTTCCGCACTAGGATGAACACTCTCCCCGAAATCAGGGGGTGGGCTCATGAGACGACGCAGGGAGATAGCCTTCAGTTCCATGGATCCGCGCATTGACGCGGACCACCTCGGCTTGTTCAAGCTTCTCGACCGCATGGCCACTCACCGCCGCGCCGGGGACATCGAGGAACTCAACCCCCTCCTGGACGAGCTGCTCGAGCACACGTTCGACCACTTCGCCCGTGAAGAGCAGATGATGCAGACGTGGGGCTACGCCGGAACTGCCGGCCACACCCAGGAACATGAGGCCATGCGGAAGGCCTTCATCGAATCCCTGCGGCGGGTGGTCAAGGGCGACCAGCCTGTCCCCGCCTTCATCCAGCATGCCAGGGAGAGCTTCACCTACCACTTCGAGACGGCCGACATGGTGTTCATCCACTGGCTGCAGACCCACTGCGAAGCCGAGGCTGGTCGGGGTTCAAGCCTGCAGGGCCAGACCTGAGAGCTGCCCCCCCGGCGGTCGGCATCACCAGGCTTCGGGGCCCGGCGGGCCTTGCTTGGGGGGCGTGGCTGGGCTGAACGACCCGCATCGCCAGCCAATGGGGGGACTGGAGCCGCCTGCCGGAATTGAACCGGCGACCTTCTGGTTACAAATCAGATGCTCTGCCAACTGAGCTAAGGCGGCACGGATTCCAGTCTATCGGATTCTTTCCCTAGCGCGGGTCCCCGACTGGATTCCGCTTCAGCTCTTCCATGAAGGTCTCCATCCACTTGGTGGAGAAGGCGCCGGAGATGAAGTCGGGGTGGTCCATGATGCGGCGGTGCAGGGGGGCGGTGGTCTTGATGCCCTCGATGACCAGGGTGTCCAGGGCGCGGCGCATGCGGGCGATGGCCTCGGTGCGGTTGGCGCCGTAGGCGATGAGCTTGGCCACCATGGAGTCGTAGTGGGGCGGGATCACCGCGTCCTGGTGCATGGCCGTGTCCACGCGGATGCCGGGACCGCCGGGGAAGTGCAGGGCGGTGATGCGGCCGGGGCTGGGGGTGAACTTGAAGGGATCCTCGGCGTTGATGCGGCACTCGATGGCGTGGCCCTTCTGGACCACGTCCTCCTGGCGGAAGCTGAGCTTCTGGCCGGCGGCGATGCGCAGCTGCTCCTTCACGATGTCGATGCCCGTGACCAGCTCGGTGACGGGATGCTCCACCTGGACGCGGGTGTTCATCTCCATGAAGAAGAAGTCGCCGCGCTTGTCGAGCAGGAACTCGATGGTGCCGGCGTTGTAGTAGCCCACGGCCTTGGCGGCGCGCACGGCGGTGTCGCAGATGCGCTGGCGCAGCTCGGGCGTGAGCACGGCGCTGGGGCTCTCCTCGATGAGCTTCTGGTGGCGGCGCTGGATGGAGCACTCGCGCTCGCCCAGGTGCACCACGTTGCCGAAGAGGTCACCCATGATCTGGACTTCGATGTGGCGCGGCTCCAGGAGGTATTTCTCCATGTAGACGCTGTCGTCGCCGAAGGCGCCCTTGGCCTCGGTGCGGGCCGTGTTGTAGAGGTCGGGCAATTCCTCCGGGTTGTTGCAGATGCGCATGCCCCGCCCGCCGCCGCCCGCGCTGGCCTTGACGATGACGGGGTAGCCGATCTGCTCGGCCACCACCAGGGCCTCTTCCACGGTCTCCACGAGGCCGTCGCTGCCGGGCATGAGGGGCACGCCGGCTTCCAGCATGGTGGCCTTGGCCTGGGCCTTGTTGCCCATCTTGCGGATGATCTCGGCGCTGGGGCCGATGAAGGTGATGCCGCAGGCCAGGCAGACTTCCACGAAGTGCGCGTTCTCGCTGAGGAACCCGTAGCCGGGGTGGATGGCCTCGGCGCCCGTGACTTCGGCGGCGGCGATCACCTGGGGGATGTTCAGGTAGGACTTGGAGGAGGGCGGGGGCCCGATGCAGACCTCCTCATCGGCGAAGCGCACGTGCAGGGCGTTGCGGTCGGCCTCGGAGTATACGGCCACGGTCTGGATGCCCATCTCCTTGCAGGCCAGGATCACGCGGAGGGCGATCTCGCCACGGTTGGCGATGAGGATCTTCTTGAAGGGGGGCGTGTCGATGGGTGCCGCGACGGCGGCAGAGGCTTTGCGTTTGATGGCGCCCATGGCCTACCCAATCCTCACGGCGAACAGGCGCTCGCCGTATTCGACCGGCGTGCCGTTCTCCACCAGCACCTTCACGACCTCGCCCGCGACGTCGCTCTCGATCTCGTTCATGAGCTTCATGGCCTCGATGATGCAGAGCGTCTGGCCAGGCTTCACGAAATCGCCGGGGGAGGCGAAGGGCGTGGCCGTGGGATTGGAGGCGCGATAGAAGGTGCCGACGATGGGGCTGGTGACGTAGTGGATGCCGGGCTCGTCCGCGGGGGCCGCGGCCGCCTGCGCGGTGCCGGGCGCGGACGGGATGGGGTGGTGGACCTGGGGAACCGGCGCCGCCATGACGATGGGGGCGGCCACGGGGGCCTGGATCACGGGAGCCGGGCCGTCCTTGCGGATGCGGAAGCGCATGTCCCCGGCCTCGAACTCGAATTCCTGGAACGGCTCGCGGCCCACGAGGGCGATGAGGGACTTGATCTCCTCGAGCCCGATGGTCTGGACCGAAGCCTTGGCCGGGGTCTTCGCGGCAGGCGCGGCGAACTTTGACGCGGCAGGAGTGGCCTTGGACTTGGCAGCGGGACGGGAGGCCGCGGATTTCTTCACGGCAGCGGACGGCTTGCGGGAGGTGCTCATCAAGGCTCCAACGATCAGGTCAGGCTGGGGAAGGGATCGAGCATACCAAACCAGAAAGAGTCGGTCAGGTCACGATTCTTCAGAAGGTTCGGCCACGGGGACCTTCTTCTTGGCCCGCGGGCCGTTTTCTTCCGGTCGGAACTCTTTGCGGGCCGCATCGAGAATGCCGTTGAGGAATTGTGTGCCTTCCTGGTCACTGAATTCCTTCACGATCTCCAGGGCCTCGTTGATGACGATGGGGAAGGGCACTTCCTTCACGAACATGAGCTCGTAGAGGCCCAGGCGGAGCAGGTTCCGGTCCACGGCGGCCATGCGGTGGATCTTCCAGTGCTCGGCGTACTTGGTGAGCACGCCGTCGATCTCCTCCATCTGGCCATGGACGCCGTCCACCAGGCGCCGGGCGTAGTAGAAGGCGTCCCGGTTCAGATCCTGGATGGCGTAGAAGCCGGCGAACACCTGGTCCGGCGCGTAGCCGGTCAGGTCCATGGCATACAACATTTGCAGGGCGTATTCACGCCCGCGACGACGAACTCCCATCTACTTCTTTCCCTTCTTGCCGCCAAGGGTGTGGGCCAGATCCACCATCTCCAGGACGCTCTGGGCGGCTTCCCAGCCCTTGTTGCCCATCTTGGCGCCGGCCCGGTCGATGGCCTGTTCCACGCTGTCCGTGGTGAGCACGCCGAAGGCCAGGGGCAGGCCCGTGTCCAGGGCCACCTGGGCGGCGCCCTTGGTCACCTCGGCGGCGATCATGTCGAAGTGGGGCGTGCCGCCGCGGATCACCGTGCCCAGCACGATGACGCCGGCGTAGCGGCCGCTGGTGGCGGCCAGCTTGGCCGCCTGGGGCAGCTCGAAGCTCCCGGGGACGCGGATGAGGTCCATCTGATCTTCAGTGCCGCCGTGGCGGAGGATGCAGTCCTTGGCGCCCTCGATGAGGCGCTCCACGATGAAGTCGTTCCAGCGCGAGGCGACCAGGGCGAAGCGATCGCCCTCGTGCACGCGGATGTGGCCCTCAAAGATCCCCATGGGAACCCCCCGAAAGGTGGTGTAAGAACTGAAGAGACTACCATACCTGAAGTTAATCGCCACATTCAAAAGGGCCCGGCGGCATCACCCCCCGGGCCCTTGCTGGAGGCTGGTCCTCAGACCGTGACGGTGTCCGCGATCTCGCGGAAATCGGGAATCTGGTCGAAGTTCATGTAGCGGTAGATGTCCTTGGCCTTGGCGTCCACCACGCCGATCTGGGCCATGTACTCGGCCACGGTGGGGATCTTCCCGGTCAGCGCGCAGATGGCGGCCAGCTCGGCGGAGGCCAGGTAGACCTGGGTGTCGATGCCCAGGCGGTTGGGGAAGTTGCGGGTGGAGGTGGACACGGCGGTGCTGCCCTTGCGGATCTGGGCCTGGTTGCCCATGCAGAGCGAGCAGCCGGGCATCTCCAGGCGGGCGCCGGTGCGGCCGAGGATGCCGTAGTAGCCCTCCTGGGTGAGGATGTACTCGTCCATCTTGGTGGGCGGGGCGATCCAGAGCCGGGTGGGAATGTCGGTCTTGCCGTCCAGCAGCTTCCCGGCGGCGCGGAAGTGGCCGATGTTGGTCATGCAGGAGCCGATGAAGACCTCATCCACAGCCACGCCGGCCACCGCGGACAGCGGCTTCACGTCATCGGGATCGTTGGGGCAGGCCAGCAGGGGTTCCTTCACGTCCGCCAGGTTGATCTCGATGACGGCGGCGTACTCGGCGTCGGCATCCGGCGCCAGCAGCTCGGGCTTCGCGATCCAAGCCTGCATGGCCCGGATGCGGTTCTCCAGCGTTTCGCGGTGCTCGTAGCCGTTTGCGATCATCCACTTCATGAGCGTGATGTTCGAGGTCATGTACTCGATGATCGGTTCCTGGTCCAGGCGCACGGTGCATCCAGCGGCGGAGCGCTCGGCGGAGGCGTCGGAGAGCTCGAAGGCCTGCTCGACCTTGAGCTTGGGCAGGCCCTCGATCTCGAGGATGCGGCCGCTGAAGATGTTCTTCTTGCCCTTCTTCTCGACGGTGAGCAGCCCCTGCTGGATGGCGTAGTAGGGGATGGCGTTCACCAGGTCGCGCAGGGTGACGCCGGGCTGGAGTTCGCCCTTGAAGCGCACCAGCACGGATTCCGGCATGTCGAGTGGCATGACGCCCGTGGCGGCGGCGAAGGCCACCAGGCCCGAGCCGGCCGGGAAGGAGATGCCGATGGGGAAGCGGGTGTGGGAGTCGCCGCCGGTGCCCACGGTGTCAGGCAGCAGCAGGCGGTTCAGCCAGCTGTGGATGACGCCGTCGCCCACCTTCAGCGAGACACCGCCGCGATTCGTGATGAAGGGCGGGAGCTCGCGGTGGGTCTTCACGTCCACGGGCTTGGGGTAGGGCGCCGTGTGGCAGAAGGACTGCATCACCATGTCGGCGGAGAACTGCAGGCAGGCCAGATCCTTCAGCTCGTCGCGGGTCATGGGGCCCGTGGTGTCCTGGGAACCGACGGTGGTCATCTTCGGCTCGCAGTAGGTGCCGGGACGGATGCCCGCCACACCGCAAGCCTTGCCGACCATCTTCTGGGCCAGCGAGTAGCCCTTGCCCGTGTCCTTGGGGATGGCGGGCAGACGGAAGACGGTGGACTCGGGCAGGCCCAGGGCCTTGCGGGCCTTGGCGGTGAGGCCGCGGCCCACGATGAGGGGGATGCGGCCGCCGGCGCGGACCTCGTCGAAGATCACGTCGGACTTCACCTTGAACTCGGCGATGACCTGGCCGTTCTTCAGGGCCTTGCCCTCGTACGGACGCAGCTCGATGACGTCGCCCATGTCCATCCCGTTCACGTCCAGCTCGATGGGCAGGGCGCCCGCATCCTCCATCGTGTTGTAGAAGATGGGGGCGATCTTGGAACCGAGGCACACCCCCCCGAAGCGCTTGTTGGGCACGAAGGGGATGTCCTCGCCCGTGAACCAGAGCACCGAGTTCGTGGCGGACTTGCGGCTGGAGCCCGTGCCCACCACGTCGCCCACGTAGGCGATGAGGTGGCCCTTGGCCTTGAGGGCTTCGAGCTGCTTGAGGGGGCCCACCTTGCCAGGCTCATCGGGATTGATGCCAGGCCGGGGGTTCTTCAGCATGGCCACGGCATGGAGCGGAATGTCGGGGCGGCTCCAGGCGTCGGGCGCGGGGGAGAGATCATCGGTGTTCGTCTCGCCCGTGACCTTGAAGACCGTCAATGTGAGGCTCTGGGGTACCTCGGGGCGGCTGGTGAACCACTCGGCCTCGGCCCAGGATTTCAGCACGGCCTTGGCGTGGGCATGGCCGGCGTCGGCCTTGGCCTTCACCTCCGCGAAGGCGTCGAAGACCAGCAGGGTCTTCTTGAGTCCCTCGGCCGCGATGCCGCCCACCTGGGCGTCGTCCAGCAGATCGATGAGGGGTTTCACATTGAAGCCGCCCAGCATGGTGCCCAGCAGCTCCGTGGCCTTTTCGCGGGGTACCAGGGCAACCTTTTCCTTGCCGCCGGCAACATTCGCCAGGAAGGCGGCCTTCACCCGTGCGGCATCGTCCACGCCAGCCGGCACGCGGTGGGTAAGCAGGTCCAGGAGGAAGGCCTCCTCACCGGCAGGCGGGTGGGCGAGCAGGTCCGCGAGTTCGGCCATCTGCGCTTCGGTAAGCGGCAGGGGCGGGATGCCGAGGGCGGCGCGTTCAGCGACATGTTGGCGATAGGCTTGAAGCACGGTCGACCCCCTTGAGAGCGCCGCTGGGCGCGGTCCGAACCGCCATTCTACATCCCGCCGTCACCGGGGCGGGCCCCTCCTTCCCGGTAGGGCGACGCGACTCAACCTCCCGGGCATCCGGCCGATCCAGGGAGGAAGGCAGGGGGCGGAGCGGATGGCGATCAAGCGGGTGCGCATTGACCAACTCAGGCCGGGCATGTACATCCACGACTTGAACTGTGGTTGGCTGCAGCACGGGTTCCTCCGCCAGCAGTTCCTGCTCAAGTCCCAGAGCCAGATTGAGAAGATGCACCACCAGGGCATGCACGACGTCTACATCGACACCGGCAAGGGGGCTGACCTGCCCGGCGCGCCCACTGAGGCCGAGGTGCAGCAGGTCCTGCAGGAGCAGCTGGAGGCCTCCGGCACCCAGAAGGCCATGCTGCCCACGGCCCCAGTGCCCCAGCGGGCGGAGGCCGTCGCCGCCCAGCGCATCCTCGGCGAGGCGCAAGGCGTCGTGAAGGACATGATGCAGGACATCCGCCTGGGCAAGCAGGTGGATCCCGCCAAGGCCATGCCCGTGGTGGATGAGATCAACGCCTCGATGCTGCGCAACCCTGGGGCCCTGCTCAGCCTGGGCCGCATCAAGCAGGCGGACACCTACACCTTCCAGCACTGTGTCAGTGTCTGCGCCCTCCTGGTGAGCTTCGCCCACGCCCTTGGCCTGGATGCTGAGGAAGTCCGCGAAGTCGGGCTGGGCGGCCTTCTGCATGACGTGGGCAAGATGAAGATCCCCAATGAGATCCTCAACAAGCCCGGGCGGCTCACCCAGGAGGAGTTCGCCATCATGAAGTCCCACGCAGCGCTCAGCCGGGAGCTGCTGCAGGGTACCCCCGGCATCTCGGAGACGGTGATCCGCATCGCCTCAGAGCACCACGAGAAGATGGGCGGCTGCGGCTACCCCCTGGGACTCCGGGGGGACCAGATCTCCCAGCCGGGGCGCATGGCCGCCATCGTGGATGTCTACGATGCCCTCACCTCGAACCGGGTCTACCACAAGGGCATGGAGCCCTCCGACGCCCTCAAGAAGCTGCTGGAATGGAGCGGCGACCACCTGGATGGCGAGTTGGTGCAGCTCTTCATCCGGGCCCTGGGCATCTACCCGGTGGGCAGTCTGGTGCGCCTCTCGGACGACAAGCTGGCCGTGGTGGTGGAACAGCAGGAGGATCTGTTGCGCCCCATGGTGCGGGTCATCTACGACGCCGCCCGCGGCTACGGCCTGCCCCCGAAGGATCTCAACCTCCTGGGCTCAGACCAGCACATCGAATCCTTCGAAGAGCCGGCCGAGTGGGGTCTCGACCCCCTGGACTACCTCCGCGCCTGATCTCCGGATCCCGCCCTGGAGCCCAGGGGCTCAATGGGCGGTCAGCCCCCGGATCAGGGTCAGCAGGTCGTCGATGGCGAAGGGTTTGCTCAGCAGGTGGGCGCGGGCATCCGCAGCGAAGGCGGCCTGGAAATCCTCCAGGGACTGCCCGCTGGCGAGGATGAACGGAACCCGTGAGCCCGAGCGGCGGATGCGCTGGAACAGCTCCACGCCGGTGCAGCCGGGCATGCGCTGGTCGCTGAGCACCAGGTCGAAGGCCTGGCTCTGGAAGACCTCCCAGGCCCGGTCTCCGGAGGCGGCCCGGCTGACATGGGCTCCGGCCGCGGCCAGGGCGCTCTCCAGCATGTCGAGCAGGAAGGCCTCGTCCTCGGCCACGAGGATCCGCAGTCCGAGGAGGCATTCGGTGGGGTTTGATTCAGGCTGCAATGGGAGGGTGTCAGGGGCTCCGGATTCAGCCAGGGGGAGGCTCAGCGTGAAGCGGGTTCCGATCCCCACCTGGCTGTCCACGGTGAGAGTCCCCCCGTGGGTCTGGACGATCCCGTGCACCATGGACAGGCCGAGCCCCGTCCCCTGGCCTACGGCCTTGGTGGTGAAGAACGGCTCGAAGATGCGGGGCAGGGCCTCTTCGGGGATGCCCTGCCCCGTGTCCTCCACTGCGAGCTCGATGCGTCCGTCCCCGGTCCGGCGGGTCCGCAGGGTGAGTCGGCCCCCCTGGGGCATCGCATCGCGGGCATTGACGGCCAGGTTCATGAGTACTTGTTCCAGCTGCAGGCGGTCCCCTTGGATGGTTGCAGGCCCGGATTCCAGTTCCGCGGAGACCTGGATCAGCCCCCCCAGGATGCAGCCCAACAAGTCCACGGCGGCTGACACCAGCTCGTGGAGATCCAGGGGACGCAGGTCCGGGTTGCCGTGGCGGCTGAAAGCGAGCAGGGTTCGGGTGGTCCGCGCACAGCTGGTGGCCGAGGATTCGGCCAGGATGATCCGCTGATGTGCGGGATGCCCCTCTGGAAGCGCCTCCCGGACCAGATGCATCTGCCCAAGGATGGCGCTCAGGTGGTTGTTCACATCGTGGGCGATGCCACCGGCCAGGGTGCCCAGGGTCTCCAGCCGCTGGCTGTGCTGGAGCTGTTCCTGGAGGGCGTGCCGCTCCCGGATTTCCGCATGGGCCCACTGCAGGGCCTGGCCCACGACCTGGAACTCGAGCACCTCGTTTGTGGGTCGGTGCGGGGCGACGCCCGCGCCGACCTCTCCTGCGGCCTTGGCGAGGTCCTGGATATCGTCGGAGAGCCTTCGCCCCACGCGGAGGCCCCAGAGGATGGGCAGCAGCATCACCAAGAAAGCCGCCCCCGTGAACCCCAGCAGCTTCCACCGGACGGTCGCCAGGAGGTCTCCTTCCGGGATCGCCATCACCATGTGCCATTGGGTTCCGGGGTGGCGGGGGAGATCGCTCCGCAGGATCCGGTGGCGGAGCCCGCCAAGGGTGGCCGAGGCTGGGCCCGGTGGCGGCAGGGCCACCATCGGCTGGGATCCGTGGGCATTGGACAGCACCTGACCGTTCTGGTCCAGGAGCCACAGCCGGCTGCCCTGGGTTGGCCGGAGCAGCTCGAGGAAGTCCTGGAGGTCCTCGGCCACAAGATCGAGTCCCAACGCTCCTTCCAGCGGCCTCCCGGGTTCCCTCAGGGGCACCAGCCAGGTCATGACGAGCCGGTTTTCCGGAGCGCCCAGGCGATAGGGCACGGACCAGCGGGGTGCCTCGAGCTTCCGGGCCTCCTGGTACCAGGGGCGGCTCCTGGGATCGTAGCCATTCAGGTCCCGATAGGCTCCGGGAGCCGGGGGCTCGAGCCCCAGGGCCCCGGCCTTCTGCCAGCCCAGCTGGAAACGACCGGGGGAGACCTCACGGATCACGCGGCCATGCCAGCCATCCTTGCCCTGCATGAGGAGCAGGGAATGCCCCTCCTCATCCAGGAAGTTGAGCAGGCGGAAATCCTCCTGGCTGTGCAGCCAGGGCATGAGCAGCGAGGCATTGGCCTCGGGGCTATCGAAGGGGAGCCTCCCCTGAGTCCAGTAGCCGTGCACGAGGGACCCGCTGCGCTCCACCACCGCGAGGCGCCGATCCATGGCCTGAACGGCGATGCGCAGCCGGGCCTCGCCATCGCGCTGGGCTTGCCCCAGCAGGAGGGTCCGGGCCCCCCACCAGACCAGCCCGAGGAGAATGGCCACGAGGGGTATCTGGATGCTCAGCAGCTGGCGGGCGAGGAGGCGGCGAAGGGGAATCATGCCCTGTCTGGGAGGGGGGCTTCGGTGGAGTGGGGAGGGGGACTCAGGGCAGTCTAGAACACGACCACCGGGCCTGCCGAGGACGGCGGTCACAAGGTGGCCGTGGTCCTCAGTAGCCGGCCGCCTGGCCGTCCTTCCGGGATTCCGAGGCGCCGAAATAGACCTTCTGCCTGGGCTCCCAGCGGATGGCCTGGTAGCCGCCGTAGCCGCCGAACAGCCAGCCCACCCCATGGCCCCGGTTCATGAGCTCGCGCACGGTCTCGTAGGGGAAGCCGCTCTCCAGCTGGATGGTGCCCGGCAGCCTGCCCTTCTCGCCGGTGGGCTCCGGCGAGCCGTCGTGGCTCATGCGCGGCGCATCGCCGGCCTCCTGGGCGTTCATGCCGAAGTCGATCAGGTTCATCACGATCTGGGCGTGGCCGATGGGCTGGAACTCGCCGCCCATGACGCCGTAGCTGAGGAAGGGCTGGCCATCCTTGGTGATGAAGCCCGGGATGATGGTGTGGAAGGGCCGCTTGCCGGGGGCGTAGGTGTTGGCGTGGCCCTCCTCCAGGTTGAACAGCTCGCCGCGGTCCTGCAGGCAGAAGCCCAGGTCGCCGGGCGTCATGCCGCTGCCCATGCCCCGGTAGTTGCTCTGGATGAGGCTCACCATGTTGCCTTCGCCGTCGGCGGTGGTGAGGTAGATGGTGTCGCCTTCCTTCAGGGGCGGGTGGCCCGCCTCCAGGCGGCGCGCGGCGCGGCCCTCGTCGATGAGGCTCCGACGCTGGGCGGCATAGTCCTTGGAGAGGAGCCAGGCCAGGGGCACCTTCATGAACTCGGCATCGGCGTAGAACTTCGCCCGGTCCTCGAAGGCCAGCTTCTTGGCCTCGGTGAACAGATGCACGTGCTGGGGGCTGCCGAAGGGGATCTTGGAGAAGTCGTAACCCTCGAGGATGTTCAGCATCTGCAGGGCGGCGATGCCCTGGCCGTTGGGAGGCAGCTCCCAGACGTAGTAGCCGCGGTAGTTCACGCTCACGGGTTCCACCCAGTCCGAGCGGTGGGCAGCCAGATCCTCATAGCTGAGGAAGCCGCCGTTGGCCTTCATGTAGGCGTCGATCTTCCGGGCGATCTCGCCCTTGTAGAAGGCGTCGCGGCCCTCTTTCGCCAGGAGTTCCAGCGTCTTCGCCAGCCGGGGATTGCGGAAGACCTCACCGCTCTTCGGGGCGCGCTTGCCGTCCACGGTGAAGGTCTCCAGGAAGCCCGGGAACTTGCCGAGGACGGGTACGCTGCGGTCCCAGTAGTAGGCGATGAGCTCGCTGACCGGGAAGCCCTCCTTCGCGTAGCGGATGGCGGGGGCCAGCACCTGGGCCATGGGCAGCTTGCCGAACTTCTTGTGCAGCTCGAACCAGCCGTCCACGCAGCCGGGCACGCTCACGGGCAGGGCCCCATGGGGCGGGATGTGCTTGAGGCCGAGCTTTCTGAAGTGGTCGAGGCCCAGCGATTTCGGCGAGCGGCCGCTGCCATTGAGGCCATGCAGCTTCTTGGATTTCGCGTCCCACACGATGGCATAGAGGTCGCCGCCCATGCCGCTGCCCGTGGGCTCCATGAGGCCGAGGGCCGCGTTGGCCGCGATGGCCGCATCCACGGCGGAGCCACCCTGCTTCAGAACATCGAGCGCGATCTGCGTGGCCAGGGCCTGGCTGGTACAGGCCATGCCGTGCTGGGCCGCCACCTCGGAGCGCGTGGCGAAGGCGCGGCCGGTGACGCGGTCGCCGCCATGCAGGGACATGACCACGAAGCCCAGGGCGAGACAAGCAGAGGGAAGGCGCATGGGAACTCCGGGCAGTGGTTCCCATGTAACCATGGCTGCCTCGCAAGATGAGGCTTCATTTTTCCCGGGACCCGACCATGCTGGAACCGAGGTGCCCCATGTCCTTCGACGCCGTCACGCGGGAATCCTTCCTCCGCCGCTATGCCCAGGGCGCGGCGCTGCTGCGGCAGGCCTGGGACGAGGTCCCCGTCGAGGCGCGCGGGTGGCGTCCCGGGGACGGCCGGTGGAGTGCCCACGAGGTGGTGGTCCACTGCGCCGACTCGGAGACCTACGCGGCGACCCGCATCCGGCTTCTGCTGGCCGAGGCCGAGCCCCTCATCGTGGGCTACGACGAGACCACCTGGGCGCACCGCTTCGACTACCACGCCTCCGACCCCGAGCTGGCCCTGCGTCTGATCGAGACGACGCGGGCGCACACCGCGGCCATGCTCGACCGGCTGCCAGAGGAGGCCTGGGGAAGGGTGGGTCGCCATACCCACAGTGGGCCTTACAGCACCGACGACTGGCTGCGGAGCTACGGAGAGCACCTGGAGATCCACGCGGCGCAGATCCGGCGCAACCTCGCAGCCTGGTCTTCCCGCCACGGCGGAACGCAGCATGGCCGCTGAGCTCGACCTGGGCGCCTACCTGGGGCGCATCGGCCTGCAGGAGCCTCCCCAGGCGGACCTGGCGGGCCTGCGGGCGCTGCACCTGGCCCATGCCACGAGCATCCCCTTCGAGAACCTGGACGTCCAAGTGGGCCTGCCCATCCGGCTGGATCTGGCGTCCCTGCAGGCCAAGCTGGTGCAGCGGCGACGGGGGGGCTACTGCTTCGAGCACAACACGCTGTTCCAGGCCGCGCTGGAAGCCATCGGTTTCGAGGCCATCGCGTGCGAGGCCAGGGTGCGGCTGGGCGCCCCGGTGCTGCTCCCCCGCACCCACATGCTGCTGCTGGTGCGGCTGGATGGGGGCGACTGGCTGGCCGACGTGGGCTTCGGAGGCGAGGGCCTGCTCGGGCCGGTGCCCCTGGATGGGGAGCCCCATGCGCAGTTCCAGAACACCTATCGGGTGGTCGTGGAGAAGGGTCTGCGCGTGCTCCAGTCCTTCCACCACGGCGCCTGGGATGACCTCTACGCCTTCGAGCCCACTCAGCGCTTCCCCGTGGACTTCGAGCTGGCCAGCCACTACACCAGCACCCATCCCGGCTCGCGCTTCATTCAGACGCTCACCGCCCAGCTGCCCGGGCCGGAGGTGCGGCGCATCCTCCGCAACCGGGCCTACGCCGAGCTGCGCGGCGACCAGGTGGTGGGCCGGGAGCTGGCGCTGGAGGAGGTGATCCCCATCTTGCGCGAGGTCTTCGGCATCGAGGTGGGGGACGGAACGGCCTTCAGGGCCCTGGAGTCCAAGCGGGTCGGACCTCCTTGATGGTCGCCAGACTCCTAAAGAAGTTGGGCCGTCCGTCGATGACTTGAATGCAGGGCTGAGGTCCGGCGACCCCCGGCCGCTGGACCAGGGAGGCTTCTTGGCGTTTCCTTCGGTGGCAGCGAGACCTCCGGACCATCCGTCCAGGGGGATCCGGATGGTCGTCGCCGTCCTCCTCCTGGTGAACCTCCTGGTGCTGGCCATCACCGTGGCGATCCTGCGGTGGCACCTCCATCGCGCAGAGGAAGATGCCGCCCGGACCGCCCAGAACCTGACCCAGGTGCTGGATCGCCAGCTGTCGGGGGACCTCCAGCGGATCGACCTGGCTCTCTTCGCCCTTCGGGGCGAGATGACCCGCCAGATGAGCACTGGGGGCATCCGGGATGCAGTTTTGAACGCCTACATCGCGAGCCTCTTCACCCAGTTCCCGGAGCTGAGCTCCATCCGGACCGCGAATGCCGAAGGACGCATCGACCATGGCATCGGCGTCCAGCCCGGCAGTGCCTTCAGCGTGGCGGACCGGGCCTACTTCGCCGAAGCCCGGCGGAACCCAGGGGCCGGCCTGCTGATCTCCGAGCCCGTGGTGGGGCGCATCAGCGGGCAGTGGGTGCTCATCTTCGCCCGAAGGGTGGAACGTCCCGACGGCAGGTTCGCCGGAGTGGCCTACGCGGCCACCACACTGGAACAGTTCACCCAGTCGATGTCGCGCATGGACCTCGGCCCCCACGGCACCGTGACCCTGCGGGGCGGGCAGCTGGACATCTATGCCAAGTACCCCGTGAACAAGGCCCTCGGGCAGGTGGTGGGGCGGCGTGACATCTCCCCTGCCTTCCAGGCCCTGTTCCAGCAGGGGCGCACAGCAGGCGTGTACAAGGCCCGGGGTGGGGTCGATGGCGTGGAACGGACCTTCGCCTTCGCCAAGGTCGGGCAGCACCCGCTGTACCTTCACGTGGGGCTGGGCTCCGAGGACTACCTGGCCCGTTGGCGGACGGTGGCGCGCTGGAGCTGGAGCCTGGCCGGCCTGTTCACCCTGCTCACCTCAGGCCTGGCCTGGCTGCTGCACCGGGCCTGGAAACGCGAGCGGGAGAGGGCCCGGGAGGAGGTCCAGGAACTGCGCGGCCTGCTGCCCATCTGTGCCAGCTGCAAGAAGATCCGCGACGACGCGGGGTACTGGAACCAGATCGAGTCCTATGTTCAGGCCCACTCCGCAGCCACGTTCACCCATGGGATCTGCCCGGAGTGCATGGCGAGGATGTACCCCGAGCTGCCTTCGCGCCGCGGCCTCAGGACCTGATTTGTCAGGAAACCGGCGACCGCTCCTGTTTGCCGGGATCTACTCCTGAAGGCTCTTGGCCTGCCGGTCGGCATCCGCGTGCAGGGCGTTCGCCTGCTGGATGCCATCGGGATCCCGAAGCCGGAGGGCCTCCGCAAGCCTCGCCCAGGCCCGCTCGCGGGTTTCGGCATAGCGCCCGATCCGGGAGAGCAGCCTGGCCTGGCCGTCTGGAACGCCATGGATGCCTTCAAGTCGAAGCCGTGCCGAGTGCCACGGGTGGATCACCTCCGCATCGATGAGATCGGCGAAATCCGCATCCGAAAGGGCCTGCGACCTTGCTTTCTCGAGGGCCTGGCCGTAGCTGGCCTGGACCCGGCTCTCCATGTCCGAAAACCTGCGTAGCTCCTGCTGGAGGTCCACCGTCTTCGGGCGCAGGGCCGCAGCCAAGGCCAGGATGGCGAACCCGATGGCCAGCACCTGGAGGTTGATCCGGGCCCTGGCTCCAAGGGCATGCGCAGGCAGCCGCTTCGCCATCACGAATCCACAGGCCAGGCCCGCCGCCAGGCCACCCAGATGGCCCGCCATGTCCAGCTCAGGCTGGGTGAGTCCCCAGACCAGGTTGTAACCCAGGAACACCAGGGCGTTCTTCTTGAGGTTCCTCGCCACATCCCCGGGAATGTCCCGGGCACCCGCCAGCAGGTACCCGATGAGGCAGCCATAGAGCCCGAAGATCGCCCCCGACGCGCCCGCCGACACGACGTAGGGGTTCCACCACATGGAGGCGACGCTGCCCGCGAGGCCGGCCAGGAGGTAGACCACGGCGAAGCCAAGGGAGCCGAGGAGGCGCTCGACGAATCGCCCGATGTCCCAGAGGACGTACATGTTGAAGAGGATGTGGATGAGGCCGATGTGCAGGAAGGTGCAGGTGAACAAACGCCACCACTGGCCCGAGGTGGTCGCCGAGCCGAGGTTCGCACCCCAGGTCAGGAGGTCTGGCACCTCCGGTTTGAGGAAGTGGACGCCAGCCAGGAGCATCGCGAGATAGATGGCGACGTTGGCGCAGAGGATGCCGATGGTCAGGGCGGGGAAGGGCGCCTTCGCCGCCAGCTGGTCCTGGAACTGCGTCAGGCGCGCCTCGGCCCCCTCGGGGTCCTGATGGGGTTCAGGCCAGAGATACTCGCAGCTCGGACAGACCCTGGCCCAGTGCTCCTGGACGAACCCGCAGGCGGGGCAGGGCTTGGTCGCGAAGGCCGGATCGGTGCTTGCCGGGGAGGGGGGTGGTGGTTCGGGAGCGGGGGCATCCATCGCGGGGATTCTCCAACATTGATTCAGCGGGGCGGTGAGGGCTCCCTACCACGGGATCCGCTCGCCATCCCGCCAGAACCCTCCCGTGAGTCCAGGATCGGCCTGCAGCACCAGCCACAGGATGCTGTCGGCGCCCTGCTGGAGGCTGCGGGGCGCCTCGGGCCCGCCCATGTCGGTGCGCACCCATCCGGGGCACACGGCGTTCACGGCGATGCCCCTGGGCCGCAACGACTCCGCGAGTTGGACCGTGACGGCGTTGAGGGCGGTCTTCGAGATGCAGTAGGCGGGGGCCCAGGTGGCGGGTGTCGAGAGCTGGCCACCGCCGCTGCTCACGTTCACGATGCGGCCGCCCCGCGGCATGAGGGGAACCAGGGCCTGGACCAGGCGCAGGGGGGCGATCGCGTTGGTTTCGAAGGATTGGCGCAGCCGGCTGGCCTCGATGGAGCAGGCATCGCCGGCCTGATCGAGAAGGATGCCGGCGCAGTTCACCAGCACATCCAGACGGCGATGCCGGATCTTCACCGCATCCGCTACCGCCAGGATCCCGATCTCATCCGTCACATCCAGCGGGATCACCTCAGCGCCCGGGAGAGGCGTGGTGTTCCGCATGCCCGCCAGGACGGTGTACCCCTCGGCCACGAGCCGCCGGGCCACCTCCCGGCCCAGACCGCGGGAGGCCCCGGTGACGAGGGCGATGGGCTGGGTCATGGTCTCCCCCACCGGGCCACGGGGCCCGGGTGCAGGTCAGGGCCCTCAAGCACCCGCCGCTGGCCGGGCTTGAGGCTCAGGCTGGCTTCCAGCAGCGCCTCGGCCACCTCCCGCACATGCACCGGGGCCCAGCGCCACCAGCCGGGGCTGCCGGCGAAGGCGGCCCGGCCAAGCGCCAGCCAGAGGGGCGCGATGAGGCGGTTGACGAGGGCTTCCAGAAGTCGGAACTCCCGGCGGTCGCTGCGGAGGAAGGAGGGCCGCGCGATGGCGTTGGCCAGGCCGCTGGTCGCCAGTTCCCCCTCCACCGTGGCCTTGGCGCCCAGATACAGCCCCTTCCCGCGATCGGCCCCGACACTGCTCACGAGGCCCACCTTGGCCCCGGGGCGCGTGGTGGCCAAGGCCGATATCAGCCGCAGCGGGTAGTCCCGGTCCACGCGCAGGAAGGCCTCGGTGCTGCCGGCCTTGGCCCGGGTGGTGCCGAGGGCGATGAGGAGCAGGTCGCAGGGCGGTCCGAAGAGGGGGCCATAGGCCGCAGCGTCCTCGAAGTCGAAGGTGACTTCTTCCAGGTTGGAGGCCACCGGGAGCGAACCCGGCCTGCGCACGAGGGCCCGCACGGACAGCTCCGGGCGTTGCGCCAGCAGGGCAAGCAGCTGCCTGCCCACCTCTCCCGTGCCGCCGGCGATCACCACGTGCTGAGTCATGGAATGATGATGCCATGTCGAAAGCGCCTTCCACCAACGCCACCCGGACCCTGAAGCAGGCGGGCGTGCCCTTCACCGAGCACCTCTATCGCTACGAGGACCACGGCGGCACCCAGGTCAGCGCCCGGGAGCTCGGCGTGGAGGAGCACGCCGTCATCAAGACGCTGGTCATGGAGGACGAAAAGGGCGCGCCCCTGATCATCCTCATGCACGGCGACCGCGAGGTGAGCACCAGGGAACTGGCCCGGCAGATCGGCGCCAAGGCCGTGCAGCCCTGCAGGCCCGAGGTCGCGAACCGGCACAGCGGCTACCTGGTGGGCGGCACCAGTCCCCTCGGCACGAAAAAGGCCATGCCCATCCATGCCGAGGCCAGCATCTTCGCCCTTGGGCGGATCTACCTCAACGGGGGCAGCCGGGGCTTCCTGGTGGGGCTGGATCCGAAGGACCTGGACAAGGTGCTGAAGGTGAACCGCGTGAGCGTCGCCCTTTCCTGATCGCCACCCCGGTGCTTCCGTACGGATTGTGGTTGTCGAGACAGGAATGAGCCTCCAGGTGTAGGATGGCCTCCGTTTCCAAGGAGCACGCCATGAAGATGAGGTTCCTTCCCCTTCTGCTCACCCTGCCGCTGGCGGCCCAGGCCCCGGCAGCCAAAGCCCCCGCAGCCGCCCCCGCCGCCGAGCCCACGGTCGGCGCGGCCATGGATGGCACCTACCAGTGGGTGCCGATGCAGTTCATCGGTGCCGCCGAGGCCATGCCCGGGGACAAGTACGATTTCGCCCCGACCCAGGGCGAGTTCAAGGGGGTGAAGACTTTCGCCCAGCAGGTGAAGCACGTGGCCGCCATCAATTTCTACCTCGCGGCCGCGATCCTGGGCGAGAAGCCCCCAGCGGAGGTGGGCAATCCGGAGATGGGACCGGACGGCCTCAAGACCAAGGCCGAGATCGTGAAGTACCTGACGGATTCCTTCGCCTACGCCCGGAAGGCCATCCAGAGCCTCACGGCCCAGAACGGCAGCCGCTCCATCAAGAACCCCTTCGGCCAGGGGCCGGACCTGACGCCCATCGGCATGGCCACACTGCTGGCCTTCCACGGCATGGACCACTACGGCCAGATGGTGGAGTACCTCCGCATGAACGGCATCGTGCCGCCCGCCAGCCGGCCCCGGCCCAAGTCCTGAGGTGCCCCGGCCCGCCGGGCAGGGTCAGTCCGCATCCCCCTCGTACGCCCGTTTCAGCCAGGGCAGCGCGATCTTTAGATCCGCTTCCGAGGTGACCTCGAGCTTGTGGGTGATGCGGTCCTTCCTGGCGAAGCCGCCGGTGTCCTTCAAGCCCCCGCTGGGGTCCTGAACTCCCTTGGGATCGCCCAGGGCCAGGCCCAGGTCCAGCCGGGACACGAAGGGCTTCACTTCGGCGAAGACGTGTTTCCGGTAGAAAGGGACGAGGGTCTCGCAGGGGCAGACCTTCACCTCGGTTCCCAGGCCGCGGGCCAGGGCCACGAGCTGCTCGAAGAGGGGGCGGAGCGGGGCCTTCTTTCCACCGTACTGCTTAGCGACATGGCCCGGCGCCGCCGCCAGGTAGCCCTCCGGCGTGTCATCAAAGGCGTGGCCGGGGGCGGCCCCGGCCCGCTGCAGGACAAACCCCGCCTGGTTGGTGCCCAGACCCCGGGCCTTCAGCCAGCCCTTGGGATCAGCCGGCTGCTCCCGGCGCAGGAGGGCCACCCATTCCTCCAGGGTGTGCCCGGTCTTGGCCTTGAAGTTGGCGAGGATGGCCTGGACATGGGCCACGCTGGGATGGAGGTCGTAGGGGGCCGGATGGGTGGTGTTCGCCATGGGTGGGGCTCCGGGCCCAGTGTAGCTGTGATGACCGTCATCGATTCTCCGCCATCAGCCTCGCCCTGTGCTACCTTCCCTCCCAACCAATCCCATCCCATCCACCGCGTCCCGTTCTCGGAGCCTTCCATGAGCGAAGTGGAAATCAGCATCACCCAGCAAAAGACCATCCAGGCCCTGCAGAAGGGCGAGGCCCCCATTCCCATGAAGGGCTGGCTGGCCAAGCAGGCGGCCATCAACTATGAAGTGGAGCGCGCCCTGGCCGAGGACGATCCCGCTGCCTTCTGGGGCGAGAAGGCCAAGGCCCTGGACTGGGCCGAGCCCTGGACGAAGGTCCTGGAATTCAATCCCCCCAACCACGCCTGGTTCCTGGGCGGCAAGCTCAACGCCACGGTGAACTGCATCGACCGCCACGTGCACAGCGACCGGCGCAACAAGGCGGCCCTGCTCTGGGTGGGCGAGGATGGTGACGAGCGCTCCTACACCTACAACCGCCTCTACCGGGAGATGAACCGCTTCGCGAACACCCTGAAGCGGCTGGGGGTGAAGAAGGGCGACCGCGTCATCCTCTACATGCCCCTGACGCCGGAGGGCATCATCTCCATGCTGGCCTGCGCCCGCATCGGCGCCATCCACAGCGTGGTCTACGCGGGCATGGGCGCCCTGGCCCTCCGCACGCGCATCGAGGATGCCGGTGCCAAGGTGATCGTCTGCTCGGACTTCACCTATCGCCGCGGCAAGGCCATCCCCCTGAAGCCCATCGTGGACGAGGCCGTGCGCGACCTGACCTCGGTGGACCACGTCATCGTCCACCGGCGGGGCTCCCGCCCCGGCGACGCGCCCGTGACCTTCGCCAGCGAGCGGGAGAAGGACTTCTACGACATCCAGCAGGGGCGCGAGATCCACTGCGACCCCGAGATGGTGGATGCCGAGCACCCGCTGTTCATCCTCTATACCAGCGGTACGACCGGCAAGCCCAAGGGCGTGGTCCACGCCACGGGCGGCTACCTGGTGGGCGTGAACTACCTGAGCAAGGCCTTCTACCAAATCCAGGAGCGGGACATCTACTGGAGCACGTCGGACATCGGCTGGGTGGTGGGCCACAGCTTCATCGTCTACGGACCCATGAGCATTGGTGCCACCGTGCTCTGCCGGGAAGGCGCCCCCGACTATCCGAGCCCCGACGTCACCTGGGAGATCTGCGAGCGCTTTGGCGTCAACGTGATGTTCACCGCGCCCACGGCCGTCCGCATGTGGATGAGCCATGGCGCCGAGGCCCCTGGCAAGTTCGATCTGAGCCGGCTGCGCCTCATGGCCTGCGCCGGCGAGCCCCTGAATCCCGAGGCCCATCGCTGGGCCCAGCAGCACCTCGTGGGGCAGGGCAACGGCCAGGTGGTGGACAACTGGTGGCAGACCGAGATCGCCGGCCCCGTCATCGGCACCCTGCCCACCTTCGAAGTGCGGCCGGGCAAGGCGGGCAAGGCCATGCCCGGAGCCCAGCTGGCGGTGGTGAACAAGGACGGCTCACCGGTGCCCGATGGCCAGGGCGGCCTGCTGGTCATCAAGTTCCCGCTGCCCTACATGCTGCGGACTGTCTGGAACGATCACAAGCGCTACGAGGACTACTGGAAGGAGATCCCGGGCTACTACACCGTGGGGGACGTGGCGGTCCGCGATGCCGACGGCTACATCGCCGTGCTGGGCCGGTCCGATGACGTGCTCAACGTGGCGGGCCACCGCATTGGCACCGCCGATGTGGAAGGCTCCCTCATCCGCCATCCCGCCGTGGCCGAGAGCGCCGTGGTGGGCATCCCTGATCCCATCAAGGGGGAGAACATCAAGGCCTTCGTGGTGGTGCGGGCGGGTGTCTCCACGGGCCCTGGCCTCATCGCCAGCCTGAAGGACCATGTCCGCGAGGATCTGGGCGGCATCGCGGTGCCCGCTGATATCGAGCTCCGGGCCAGCCTCCCCAAGACCCGCTCAGGCAAGATCCTTCGGCGCGCCCTCAAGGCCGAGGCTATGGGGCAGGATCCCGGCGACCTCAGCACGCTCGCGGATTGATACTCTCCGGGGGTTCCTCGCTCCGCTCCGCTGCGCGAACACCCCCGGACCCCCTCGCTCAGCCCGGCCGAGCCGTGCCTCGCTAGGGCCTCTCCCCCCCCCCCAGCCTCGGCAGGGCCTTCTGCCTTCCCGGGGGAGGCCCTACTCGGCATGCCTGTTCATCCAGCCTTCCCATTCCGGCGCCATGCGGCATGATCGAGACATCGCTCCTGGAGTTCCCATGCTGCCGCCCTGGAACCACCTCCACCCGGCCATCGTCCACTTTCCCATCGCGCTGCTGATGGTGGCCCCACTGCTGGTGCTGGTGGGCCTCCTCTGGCCGGGCCAGCGGCGGGGCCTTCATGCGGCCGCCCTGATCCTGCTGGTCCTCGGTTTCGGCGCACTCCTGCTGGCCATGGAAAGTGGCGAGGCCGTGGAGCGGTTCGCCCGCGCGACCCCGGCTCTCCTGGGCGGGCTGCGGGACCATGAACTGGCCGCACAGAAGGCCACTCTGATCTTCGGCCTGCTTGGCGCTGGTTTCGCAGCGCTGTGGGTGACCCCCCTGGTGCGGAGGCGCGCGCTGGCCCCGCATGTCGAGCTGGGCCTGCTGGTTTTCTGGCTGTTCCTCGCGGCGGGGGGTGTGCTCGCCCTGGCCCGCGCGGGGCATCTCGGCGGACACCTGGTCCATGACCTGCACACCCATGCCAGGCCCGAGACCGGCGTTCGCTAGGACCCTGCGCACCCGCTACCATCAGCCATGCCCTCTCGCCGCCTCCTGGTCCTCATCCTGCTCGGGTTCGCCTCGGGGCTGCCCCTGTTCCTGACGGGCTCGACGCTGAAGGCCTGGATGACCGACGAGGGCCTCAGCCTGGGCACCATCGGCCTCTTCAGCTTCGTGACCCTGCCCTACAGCCTGAAGGTGTTCTGGGCGCCCCTGGTGGACCGCTATGCCCTGCCGGGGCTGGGGCGCCGCCGGGGCTGGCTGCTGGCCACGCAGGCGGCGATGGCCCTGGCCCTGGTCCTGCTGGCCCGCAGCGAGCCGCATCTCGACCTCCTGCGGGTGGTGATCCTGGCCCTGGCCGTGGCCGTGGCCAGCGCCACCTTCGACATCGCCGTGGACGCCTGGCGGGCCGAGGCCCTGGAGCCAAAGCACCTCGGGCTGGGCAACAGCATCCACATTGCCGCCTACCGCGTCGCCATGCTGGTGAGCGGGGGGCTGGCCCTGATCGTCGCCCAGGCCTATGGATGGCGGGTCACCTACCTGGGCATGGCCTTCCTGACCGTGCTTGGCATGGCCGGCACCTGGCTCGCGCAGAACACGGATGCCGTGGCGGCGGCCCCGCGCTCGCTTGGGGAGGCCATCACCGGACCGCTGAGGGACCTGCTTGAGCGCAAGGGCATCGGGTACCTCCTGGCCTTCGCTGTGTTCTACAAGCTGGGCGACTGGCTGGCGGAGTCCATGACGATCCCCTTCCTGCTGCGGGGCATGGGTTTCACCAAGATGCAGATCGGCAGCGTGCAGAAGACCACGGCCATGGTGGCCATCATCCTGGGAGGGCTGCTCGGCGGCTGGATGCTGACCCGCATGAGCCTCCGGAAGGCCTTGTGGATCTGCGGCTTCGTGCAGGCGGGCAGCATCCTGGGCTTCTGGGCCATCTCCCTGCTGGGCCGCCACCTGCCCCTGCTGGTGGCGGCCAATTCGCTGGAGAACCTGGCCTACGGCATGGGCGGCAGCGCCTTTGCGGCCCTGCTCATGGGCAGCTGCAACCTCAAATACACGGGCACCCAGTACGCCCTCTTCAGCGCCCTCATGGCGCTGCCCCGCACCCTCTTCGCAGGCGGCACGGGATTCCTGGCCGACCGCGTGGGGTGGACGCTCTACTTCCCCCTCTGCGCCGCCGCGGCCATCCCCGGCCTGCTGCTGCTGCTGCTCTGGGATCGGTGGGGACTCCCCGAAGCGTCCGAGTCGTGACAAAGTCGATGTCTCCGGAGGTCCCGTGATCCGTTCACTGCTCTGCCTGACCGCCCTGTCCCTGGTCGCCCAGGGGCCACCCCCTGCCAAGAAGAAGGTTGCGGACCTGCCCACCCTGCCGGCCCCGAGTTCGAGCCCCATCAAGGAGCTGGTGCGGGCCGACCTGAGTGCGGCGGAGGTCGGTACCCCGGAGGCGCTGACCGCGGCGTTCTACGCCTTCATCTCCGGTCCCAAGGACCAGAAGCGCAGCATCGAGAAGATCCGCGCCCTCTTCCACCTCCAGTCCCGCCTCGCGGTGGCGGCCAAGCACCCCGAGATTGGCGCCTTCATGCGCCCCATGGACCTCGAGGCCTTCCTGGCCTTCGCGATTCCTCAGTGGGAGAAGGGCTTCTTCGAAAAGGGCACGGCGGTGACCGTCACGAAACAGGAGGGCGTCGCCCAGGTCTGGTCGCCCTACGAGATCCGGCTGGAGGCCGATGGTCCCGCGCTGTATACGGGCATCAACGCCCTGCAGTGCGTCTTCGACGGCAAGCGCTGGTGGATCATGCACCTGGCCTTCCAGAGCACCCCGACAGAGGCTCTCGCCGCCACCCTGGACGGGCCCAAGCAGCCCGGACCTGAAGGGGCGAAGAAAGCGGCCGACGGGCCGAAGCCATAGCCCCTATTTCGCTACCGGCCGGTGGGTCCGGCGCCAGGCCTTCATGCCGCCCTGCAGGACATAGAGCCAGGTGAAGCCCCTTCGGGTGAGCAGGTCGAAGGCCTGGTGGGACAGTTCATCGGTCTCATCCACCAGGACCATGGCCCGGCGGGCCTTGGGATCCGGCGCTGCGAACCGCTGGTCCAGGCCCTCGAAGGGCACGTGCAGGCAGCCCCTGATGTGTCCCGTACGGAAGTCCTCCGCGCTCCGCAGGTCCACCACCAGGGCGCCGGGTCCGTTGATCAGCTCCTCCAGTTGCACCGGTTCCAGGATCGGCCGCCCCTTTCCGCGGCGCCAGGAGGCGAGCCGGGGCAGCACCACCAGGAGCAGGATCAGGAGGCAGACCCCGGCCAGGAGCAAGCCCGGCAGGTGGGGATGGTCCTTCAGCCAGGCTTCGAGGGTGGTGGGAGCGAGCACGGTGCCGGACATGGAACCCCCAAGGCGGTTGCCCTGCCCGGATGATGCGCCAGCCTCAGAAACCAGGCAAGCCCAGGGAGACTGCCAGGGCACGGAAGGCGTCCGGGATGGGCGCCTCCGCGTCGATGCGGAGGCCTGTCAGGGGATGATCCACCGAGAGCTTCCAGGCATGGAGGGCGGGGTGGGGCAGCAGCAGGGCCTGGCCATCTACGTCCTTCCACCTGCCGGGGCCACCGTACAGGGGATCGCCCATGAGCGGCGCGCGCAGGTGCCCAAGGTGGACGCGGATCTGGTGGGTGCGCCCGGTGAGCAGTTCGCACTCCACCAGGGCCGCGCTGGTGGTGCGGGCCAGGACCCGGATGCGCGTCTGGGCGGAGCGCCCACCCGCGGCCACCACCATGCGCAGGCGGTCCCGCTTGTGGCGCGCGATGGGCTCGTCGATGAGCAGGCTGCCCAGCTGGGGCAGCTTGGGGGAGTGGCGCACGATGGCCAGGTAGCGCTTCTCCACGGTGCGGGCCTTGAACTGATCCTGGATGGCCCGCTGGGCTTCGGCGGTTTTCGCGAGGCAGAGGCAGCCCGTGGTGTAGCGGTCGAGGCGATGCACCAGCCCGGGCCAGCCGGAGGAGAGCTCCTCAGTGTCCTCGCCGGGCTCGTCATCTTCGGCGACCTCGACCACCACCGGTGTCTTGAGGCGATGCAGGAGGGCGTTCACCACCGTGCCGCCCTGGTGGCCCGGGCCGGGGTGCACCACCATGCCCGTGGGCTTGTTGACGATCCACAGCTGGTTGTCCTCGAAGAGCGTAGGCAGGTCAATGGCTTCCGGTTCGAGATGCGCGGCCGGGGGTGCCACCGCCGGAAGTTCGGTTTCGATCAGGTCGCCTGGACGCAGCTTCACACCGCCCTTGGTCACCGCCACGCCGTTCACCTTGATCTCGCCCGTGCGCACATGGGCATCCCAGCGGGCGCGGGGGATCTCGGGGAAGCGGTCCGCCAGGAAGCGATCCAGGCGGGGGGCGCCTTCTTCGGCGATGAGTTTCACTTCGTCTCCTTACGCCGGCTCCAGACCAGCCAGAGGCCCAGTCCCAGCAACATGAATGCAATGCCCGTGAGACGCCCCGTGCTCAGCCACACCCAGCCCAGCCAGCCGGTGCCGCGGTCCACGTCGCCCCGCCAGGTCTCGGTGACCACCCGGCCCAGGCCCTCCACCAGGAAGTAGAGGGCGAAGATCTGGCCCTGGAAGGCCCGCTTGGGCCGGGCCAGCAGCAGGACGGCCATCACCGCCAGGTTGGCCAGGGCGTTGTAGATCTGCACGGGATGGAGCGGGAGGCCCAGGGGCGTGCCGCTGAAGGCGTGGGCGATGGGATCCGTGAAGGTGGTCGCCCAGGACGCGTGGCTTTCGGTGCCGTAGCAGCAACCTGCGGAGAAGCAGCCCAGGCGGCCGATGGCCTGGCCCAGGGCCACGCCGGGCACCAGGGCGTCACCCGTGATCCGCAGCGGCAGGCCCTGGCCCTTGCGGAGCTTCCAGAAGAACACGGCCGTGGCGGCGATGATGCCGCCGTGGATGGCGCCGCCCGCCCGCAGGGTGGCGAAGGAGAACACCTCCCGCAGGGGGGCGCCGCCGATCAAGTCCACCACCACCATGAGGAGCTTGGAGCCCAGGATGGCGGAGATGAGCATGGCGATGGCCAGGTCCGTGATGGCCGCCGGTTCCAGGCCGTCCAGCCGCGCCTGCCGCTTGGCCAGGCCCGTGCCGGCGAAGAAGGCGATGGCCAGCAGCAGCCCGTAGGTGCCCAGGGGGAACGAGCCGATCTCGAAGAGGACAGGATGCATGCTGGATTCCAAACGGATGGTGGAAACTGAAGACTGAAGACTGAAGACTGAAGAGGAGATTCCCATGTCCCGGACCGTGACGACCCTGACCGCGCAGGATCTGGCCGAACGTCTGGGCGGCGCCCTGGAGCATTGTCCCCCGGATCGCCCCATTTCCGAAGTGAAGCCCCTGGAAGAGGCTGGGGCGGGCTCCGCAAGCTTCCTGGCCAACCCCAAATACGCCGCCAAGGCCAAGGAGAGCGGAGCGGGTTTGATCTTCGTGGATGCCACCGTGGATATGGGGGACCGCCCCGTGCTGCGCGTGAAGCATCCCTACTGGGCCTTTGCCCAGGCCATCGGCTGGCTGCATCCGGAGCCGACGCCGAGCTGGAGTGACACTCCGGTGGACCCGTCCGCTGTCGTGGGAGAGGGGTGCCGCATCGCCCCGGGCACCACGGTGGGGGCCCGCACCGTGCTGGGGAAGGGCTGCATCGTGCACCCCGGCGTTCACATCGGCGACGACTGCGTATTGGGGGAGGGCTGCGAGCTGTTCTCCGGCGCGGTGCTCTACCGCCGCACCCAGCTGGGGAACCGCGTGGCGGTCCACGCCAACTCCGTGGTGGGCAGCGACGGCTACGGCTACGTGCTGGTGGAGGGCCGCCACGCCAAGATCCCCCAAGTGGGCTGGGTGGAGGTGGGTGATGACGTGGAGATCGGCGCCTGTGTCTGCATCGACCGTGGCGTGCTGGGGCCCACGCGGATCGGGGCCGGCACCAAGATCGACAACCAGGTGCAGGTGGGCCACAACGTGCAGGTGGGGAGCCACTGCCTGCTGGTGAGCCAGACGGGCATCAGCGGCTCCACGAAGCTGGGCGACTACGTGACCCTCGCCGGCAAGGTGGGCGTGGTGGGCCACATCGAGATCGGCAGCCGCAGCGTGGTGGGCGGCAACAGCGTGGTGGCCAAGAGCCTGCCCGAGGGCAGCTTCGTCACCGGCTTCCCGGCCCGCCCCCACAAGGAGTGGACCGAGGCCCAGGCCGCCCTGAACCGGCTGCCGCGGCTCATGAAGCAACTCAGGAAGGGCTGAAAAAGAAGGAACCGCGAAAGGCGCAAAAGAATGCGAAAAAGGGCATGAAATGGTTGTCTGTCGCGATTTTCGCGACTGCTCTTTTCTGATCACTCTCCGAGGCAGCTCCGGATCTTCTGGATGAGGTCGGCCGGGTTGTAGGGTTTCTGGAGGAACTGGATCGGGGCGAAGCGCTGGAGGTTCCCCGCCACGTCCGAGCTGCTGTAGCCGCTCGAGAGCAGGATGGGCACCGTGGCCCCCGGCCCGGGGCCGGAGCGCAGCTCCGCGAGGACCTCGTCCCCGCCCATGATGGGCATGGTGAGATCCAGCACCACGGCGCGGATGTCGGCGGCCCGGTGGCGGAAGGCCCGGAGGCCGTCGCGGCCGTTGGTGGCGAGCTCGACCTGGAAGCCGCAGCGCTCGAGGGTGGCGGCAGCCACGCTGCGCACGGTCTCCTCGTCGTCCACGACGAGGATGGTCCCTTGGCTTGAGTAGGCCAGGGTGGGGCGGTCCTGCCAGAGGTCATGGCCGTGGGTTTCCTCGGAGCGGGGGAAGAGCAGCCGGAAGGTCGTGCCGAGGCCGGGCTCGCTGAGCACCTGGATGGCGCCGTGATGGCCGTGCACGATGCCCAGGACGGCGGCCAGCCCGAGTCCGCGCCCCGTGAACTTGGTGGTGAAGAAGGGATCGAAGATCCGGCCGAGCGTGTCGAGAGCCATGCCGCAGCCGGTGTCCTTCACCTCCAGGAAGACCGACTCTCCCTCCGGCGGCGTGCCCGCCAGGCACGGCGTGAGGGGGCCGGTCGGCAGGGTGCCCACCGAGAGGGTGATCTTGCCGGTCCGTTCGCCCAGGGCATCCGAGGCGTTGGTGATGAGGTTCATGATCACCTGCCGGAGCTGGGTGGCGTCTCCGTCGATCAGGGGCAGGTCGGGGGCGAACTGGTGCTCGAGCACGGCCTTCTTGGAGATCACCGTCTCCAGCAGGCTCTCCATCTCATCCACCAGGCGCGACAGGGACACCGGCTCGACCAGGAACTTGCCCCGACCGGAATAGGCCAGCAGCTGGTTGGTGAGCTCCGCGGCGCGGGTGGCGGCCAGTTCGATCTGGTGCAGGCGCCGGCGGAGGGGACTGTCCTCCTGGAGGTCCATGAGGGCCAGCCCCGCGTGGCCCATGATGCCCATCAGCAGGTTGTTGAAGTCATGGGCGATGCCCCCCGCCAGCACCCCCAGGCTCTCGAGCTTCTGCGCCTGCTGCACCTTGGCTTCCATGGCCTGCCGGTCCAGCTCCACCTGGCGTCGTTCCGTGATGTCCCGGGCGTTGATCACGATGCCGTGGACCCCCGGCACCTCGAACGCGTTGTGGGCGACCGCCTCCATGAGCCGCGGCGTGCCGTCCTTGTGGAGAATGCGGATCTCGACGGCCCTGGATTCGCCAGGCGCCTGGATGAGTTCCCGCAGGATCGCGGCGTAGGGCCCCAGGTCATCCGGGTGAACCAGCTCCGCGGCGGGCGTGCCGTACCGTTCCCCATGGCGGTAGCCCAGGACCCGCTCCGCGGAAGGGCTGCTGTAGGTGACCCGCCCGGACTGATCGAGGATCACCACCAGGTCCAGCGCGTGCTCGATGATGGCCCGCATGCGGGACTCGCTGGCCTTCAGCTCCTGCTCCATGCGGTGGCGGTAGAGGGCCATCTCGATGGTGGAGTGGAGGGTCCGCTCGTCATAGGGCTTGAGGAGGTAGCCATAGGGGCCGCTCTCCTTGGCCCGGGTGAGGGTCGCCTCGTCGGCGAAGGCCGTGAGGAACACCACGGGCAGGCCCATGCCCTGCATGTGGTGGGCGGCCTCGATGCCGTCCATGCCTGCGCCGAGCGAGATGTCCATGAGCACCAGGGAGGGCCTGGTGCGGGCCGCCATGGCCACGGCCTCCTCGCCGGTGGAGGCCAGTCCGGACACGGCGTAGCCCAGGTCCTGCAGGTGCAGCCGGAGGTCCATGGCCACGATGGCCTCGTCTTCGACGATCAGGATCAGGGGTTGGCTCATGGCTGGCGGCTGGGGGGAAAGCTCAGGAGGAAGGAGGCGCCCCGGCGCCGTTCAAGCTCCAGGGTTCCTCCCAGCTGATCGGTCAATGCCCGGACCAACTGGAATCCCAGGCCGCCGCTGTCCAGGTCCACGGCCTCCGGCAGACCCTGGCCCGAATCGGCCACCCGGAGCGTGATCCAACCTTGGGAGGCTGGTCCGATCTCGATGTCCAGGCTGCCGCCCTGACCCGGCGGGAAGGCGTGCTGGAGGGCGTTGGCCACCAGTTCGTTCAGGATCAGTCCGAGCGGGACCGGGGCGTCCGGGCCCAGCTCCACGGGGGCCACCTGCACCCTCAGGTCGATGAGGGCGGGCACGCTGGCGTAGCTGCGGACCAGGCGTTCCGCCAGGGTCCGCACATAGCCGGGCAGGTCGAGCTGGGAGTAGTCGGGGGCGTGCTTGAGCTTCTGGTGGATGAGGGCGATGGCCTGGACCCGCTCCTGAGCCTCCTGCAGCGCGAGGTGGACCACCGGATCCTCATGCGTGGAGGCCTGCAGGCGCAGCAGGCTGGAGACGACCTGGAGGTTGTTCTTCACCCGGTGATGGATCTCGCGCAGCAGCAGGTCCTTCTCCCTCAGGTTCGCCAGCAGGACATGTTCCTTGGCGACCTTGTGGACGTGGATGTCAAAGAGGAAACCCAGGACCCGCCGCGGTCCATCCCCGGTCTCCATCCCACCGGTCACGCGCACCCAGTGGCAGCCGCCGCCCGCCAGGGTCAGCCTGAACTCGAGTTGATCGCCGCCGTCGGGCCCTCCAACTTCGTCCAGGTACTTTTGAAAGGTGGCCTGATCCTCCGGGTGCACGACCCCCTTCCAGAACGGCAGGGCGTGCCACTGCTCCAGGGGCCAGCCGGCAAGGGTTTCGGCGCCAGGGCCCAGGTAGGTGCAGAGGCCTGTGTCCGCGTCCATCTCCCAGGGGACGGCACCCGTGACCTCCATGAGCCGGTCCAGGTACCGCTTCCGGTGGCCTTCAGGCAGGGGCTGGATGACAGAGGCGCCCATGGCCTCACCCCATGGCCTGGAGGGGGCTGCCGCCAGCCAGGGCCCTCAGATCTGGCGAGTCCGGGGGAAGGGCGAGCACCTGGAGATCCACGGGGCGTCCCAGCGAGCGGAGTTCCGCATCCAGGTCCGGGCCGAGGGCCTCGGCCTGGGCGGGATCCTGCAGCCACAGGCGGACCCTCAGCCCGGCGCTGCGCTGTTCCAGTCCCAACCGCACTTCGCCCAGGCTGGAGAAGGGGACGCTCAGGAACACGCGATGGACCGTGTCCGCATCCACTCCAGCGGGGGCTCCTTCCCCTTCGATCCAGAGCCGCAGGGGTTCGGCGCCCGGCGCCCAGGGCAGGGGGATCTCGAACCAGCCCGTACCCTCCTTGGCCTGCAATCGGTGGAAGGCTGACTCGGCTGGGGAGGTGCCGGGATCCGCCAGGGCCTCCATCGACCCCTTCAGCCAGGCCGACCAGACCTCGGGCTGTTCCGCCACGGCCAGGCCGGCCTGCAGCAGCTGGCCCAGCATCTGGCCGAGGGGCGTCTGGGCGGCGCTGGACTGGAGTCGCGCCAGCAGGGGAGCGGCCTCGCCGAAGGCCAGCGGGGCCAGCAGGGCCGGGCTGGGTGGCGGCGTGGCCCGGACCACCTGGAGGCGGATGCCGGCTCCCTCCGGCAATGGCACTCCGCGTAGCCCCAGGGTGCTGCCGGGTGGGAAGGGCAGGCTGCCCTGGGCCTGCAGCTGCTTCCCGTCTGCGAGGCGCAGCACGAGGCCATCCGGGAGAACGGCCTCCAGCGTGGCCTCGATGGTCTGCCCAGCGAGGGCGTTCGCGAGCGCCGGCGCGGAGGGGGCCGCGGAGGCCGGGATCCGCAGGGACCCCAGGATCGCGGGCGTCAGCATGTGGGCTTGCTCCTAGATGTGGAAGTGGCGCCGCAGGTGGCCGGGGATGTCGCCCAGGGGGGCGACCACATCCACGCAGCCGCGCTCCACGGCGGCCCGCGGCATGCCGTAGACCACGCAGCTCTCCTCGGATTCGGCCAGGGTGTGGGCCCCCTTCCGCTTCAGCTGCTCCATGCCCTTGGCGCCATCCGCGCCCATCCCGGTGAGGATGCCCGCGAGCACCTGGCCCTTGAACAGTTCGGCCACGCTGAGGAAGAGCACATCCACGCTGGGGCGGTGGAGGGAGGACACGGGCTCGGCGCTCAGCTCGATGCAGCCCTTGGCGCCGCGGGCCCCGTAGGTCATGTGGATGCCGCCGGGGGCGATGTAGACCGTGCCCGCCTTGAGCGGCTCGCCCTGCTCGGCTTCCTTCACGTGCACTTGGCAGAGGCCGTTCAGGCGGTCCGCGAAGGGCTTGGTGAAGGTGCTGGGCATGTGCTGGACGATGAGGCAGGCCACCGGGAGGTTGGCGGGGATGGTTGGCAGGATGTCCTGCAGGGCCTTGGGGCCACCGGTGGAACTGCCGATCAGCAGCAGGTCAGCCTGGGGGGACCCCAGGCTCGTCCCCGAAGGGGGAGCCACCTTGGGTGGAGCGGCCGGCTTGGCCGGGGCGCCCGCGGTGGGGGGGGGGGGCGTCGAGGGGGCGTGGGTGGGCGAGGCCGACGAGGAAGGTCCGGCCCTGTGGAAGCGCGGGCTCGTGGCCAGGCGCCGCACCTTCTCCTGCAGATCGTGCTGGATCTGCAGGATGCTCAGGCTGGCAAAGCCGCTCTCCTTGGGGATGAAGTCGAGGGCGCCCAGCGACAGCGCGTCCAGGGTGGCCTGGGCGCCTTCCTGGGTGAGGCTGGACACCATGAGGACCGGCATGGGGAAGTCCGCCATGATCTTCTTCAGGCAGGTGAGGCCGTCCATGCGCGGCATCTCGATGTCCAGGGTCACGATGTCGGGCTTGTGCTCCTGGATCTTCTCCAGGGCATCGATGCCGTCGCGGGCCGTGGCGACCACGCGCAGGTCCGGTGCCTCCTCCAGCATCTTCTGCAGGGATTTCCTCATGAAGGGGCTGTCGTCCACCACCAGGATCCGGATCGTCATGGGTTCGCCTCAAGCCTGGAATGCCACTTCGACGAAGGCCAGGGCGTGATCCACTTCGTCGTCGATGGAGAAGGTCATCCGTTCCACGTCCAGGTCCTTGTGCAGGGCGCCAGCCAGCACTGCCTTGAAGGCCGGGAGGTCCTCGAGCGAGATCACCAGCCGCTCGTCGGCGGGGCCCATGGGAATGCGGGTGCGCACCAGCAGGTCGGCCAGGTGGATGAGGTTCGGCAGGAAGTCCTCGGGCTTGGGGTCGTGGTGGCCGCGGATGACCTCCACGATGGTCTCGGGGAAGGACCAGTCGGCCGCGAGCAGGGCACCGGCCTCGGCGTGGTCCATGCCCAGCAGCGCCCGCTCGGCATCCACGAAGTAGGCCCCCTCGGCCACGGCCTTGAGCACCTCGGCATAGGCCTCGGGGAAGCAGGTATCCAGGGCGATCTTCCCGATGTCGTGGAGGAGGCCGCAGAGGAAGGCGGTCTCCGCCTGCCCGTGCCGCTTGGCCAGGATGCAGACGCCCTTGGCGGTGAGGCCCACGGCCACGCTGTGCTGCCAGAGCTTCAGCGCGTCGAGGTGGGTGCCGCCCTTCAGGGTCTTGATGACCGCGGCGCCGGTCCCGAGGTTGGCCACGGCATCGAAGCCCAGGCGCAGCACGGCCGTGCGCAGGTCCATGACGGAATCCGTGCCGGAATACAGGGCGGAGTTCGCCAGGCGCAGCAGGGTGGCGGACAGGGAGGGGTCCTTCGAAAGGATGCCGAGGATGCGGTCCACGGTGCAGCGCTCGTCCTGCACGGCCTCACCCAGGGCCACCACCGTCAGGGGGAGGCTCGGCAGGGTCTTGGCCTTCAGGCGCGAGGTGAACTGCTCCCGGGAAATCATGCTAGAACTCCGCGATCATGGACTTGTCCTGCTCGATGGCCGCCCGGACGCCTTCCTTGATGCCCGCCAGGGCCTCAGGGCCCAGCTGCAGGATCTCCATGGCCTGCAGGGAGGCCCCTTCGAGGTGCTGAGGGCTGCCGATGCCCACCTTCTCCTCCAGGGCCAGATGGTTGGCCAGCGCCACGATGGCGGACAGCTCCTGGTAGTCCGCGGGCGCATGGATGGGGTCGTGGTGGAAGCGCACCGCTGCCTGCAGGCTGGGGGCCAGGTTCCACCGGTTCACCAGGGCCTCGCCGACCATGGCGTGGTCGAAGCCGAAGGTATCCAGCTCGAGGTCCAGGCAGACGCCCTGCTCGTTGTACACGGTGCGCAGCAGGGCTCCGTAGCGCTCCGGGAACTTCACGCCCATGACCGACTTCCCGATGTCATGCAGCAGACCGCCGATGAAGGCCTCTTCCATCCGCGGGAAGCGGAGACTCTTCGCGAAGGCGCGGCTGGCGATGGCCGACACCAGCGCATGCTCCCAGATCAGCCGCTCCTGGAGGCCCACGGCGCCCCGGTGGTAGAGGTTCTTGGCGGAGCTGGCGATGACCACGCTCTTGATGGTCGAGAAGCCCAGGGTCATGATCGCCTGGGTCAGGGTGGTGACTTCCCGCACCATGCCGAACATGGCCGAATTGGAGATCTTCAGGATCTGGCTCGTGAGGGCCTGATCCATGCTGATGACCTTGCGGAGGTCGTCGGCGTTGGCATCGGGATCCGCAGAAACTCGCAGCACTTGGGAGGCCACCTGCGGCAGGGGCGGCAGGTCTCCCAGGTTGGCGATGAGTTCTTGGGGGGTGATGGGCATGATCCGCTCCCGACGATTCAGGTCCGTTTCCGGTAACCCATGGCTTTGCTGAAGTGCAGCAGCTCAAAACCGGTGTTGAAAGCATGGATGCTTTCGCTGTGTCCCACCAGCAGGTAGGCCTTGGGGTGGAGCTGGCCGTGGAAACCCTTGAGGACCTGGGATTTGACGGATTCGTCGAAGTAGATGAGGACGTTCCGGCAGAAGATGATGTCGAAGGCGCCGAGCTGCCGGTAGGCGGGATAGTCCACCAGGTTGAAGTTCCGCAGACTCGTGAGCCGCTGCAACTCCGGCTTGACCTGGAAGAGGTCCTTGCCCAGGGGGATGAAGTGGCGCTGGAGCTGGTCCGGCGTCAGGTTGCGCAGGGTGTAGCTGTTGTAGACGCCATCCTGGGCCTGGGCCAGCACCTTCTCGCTGATGTCCGTCCCCAGGATCTCCACCGTGAAGCCGCGCAGCACCGTGTCCTTCAGGTCCTGGCAGATCATGGCCAGGGTGTAGGGCTCCTCGCCGCTGGAGCAGGCGGCCGACCAGATGCGCAGGCGGCTCTGCCCCCGCTCGCGCGCCTGCTTGGCCGCGTCCGGGAGCACGATGTTCTGGAAAGCCTCGATCTGGGGCGGGTTGCGCCAGAAGCTGGTCTCGTTGGTGGTGATCTCCACGAAGAGCCGCTTCAGCTCCGCGGCCCCCTGGCTGCCCTGCAGCAGGGAGAGGTAGTCCCCGTAGGTGCGCAGCTTCAGCTCGCCGATGCGCTTGCTCAGGCGGTTCTCCAGGAAGTACTGCTTGGATTCGCTGAAGAAGATGCCCGACTTGGCATAGATGAAGTCCCGGAGGCTCCGGAACTCGGCAAGGGTCATCTGCTGTTTGGCCTGGAGGGGATCCATCGGGTCGTCCTGCCCCCGGGATCGGCCTGAATCCGGGACCCTTGAGTTTCCGTCCGGTCACCGCTCCAGGATGACCACGGCCAGGGCCAGGTCCCCGTCGTGGCTGACGCTGCCATGCAGGACCCGGATGTCTCTGGAGGTCAGCAGATCGGCCAGCTCCCCCACGGCCCAGAGGCGGCCGTTGACGTAGCGCAGCTCCTTCCAGGACCACCCGTCCAGCCCCTGGCCCAGAGCCTTGCCGAAGGCCTCCCGCAGGGCCCAGCGCCCGGCCAGGCGTTCCGGCAGGCGCTCCCGGTTGCCGCCCAGCAGGTAGGCGGCCTCCTCAGCATGGAGGATCCGGCCCGCGCACTTCTCCGCGCCGAAGCGCCCCACCAGGTGTCGCCAGCGGCTGGGGGGACACAGGTCTGTGCCCATTCCAACGATCATGCTCCGGCCCTTCCCTGGATGATTCCCTCCTCGCCGGGTGACGCCAGCTCCCGGGCGAACCAGTGGTCGCAGCCCCCGTGGCCGGTGCGGCCCAGGGGCGAGCAGAGGGGCTGGAAGCCGAGCTTGCCGTAGAGGCGGATGGCCTGGTCCATGCCCGAGAGGGTTTCCAGGTAGCAGGTCCGGTAGCCCAGGCTCTGGGCCACCGTCAGGCAGTGCCGCAGCAGGGTCTCGCCCATGCCCTGGCCGCGGGTTTCCGGCAGGAAGTACATCTTCCGCAGCTCACAGACCCCAGGCTCGCCGCCCTCCAGGGCCGCGATGCCGGCACCACCCACCACCCGGTCCCGCTCATCCACCACCACGAAGTAGGCCGCGCCGGGCGTCGCGTAGGCCGAGCTCATGTGGTCCACCTCGGGATCGTGGAGCGCGAACCCGGGTCCATCGGCGCCGAATTCCGGCATCACGCGCCGGATGATGGCCGCCACGGCGGCATCATCCTCGGGGCGGATCGGTCGGAACGTCAGCATGGCTCTTACGGTAACCCAAAGGCCTCCCACGGGGGCCGGGTCCAGGCCAAGCTGGAAGGGGGGTATGCCATGCCAGGAACTGCCTTTCGGGACCGCCTTCAGGCTGGCCAGCGGCTGCTCGGCACCCTCGTCCAGATTCCCCAGCCTGAGGTGGCCGTCCACCTCGCCCGGCAGGGCTTCGACTGGCTCTTCCTGGATGGGGAGCACGGCGGCTACGGCCCCGCCGAGGTGGCCGCCACCCTGCGCGCCCTCGGGGCTTCGGTGCCCTGCCTGGTTCGGGTGCCCTCCCTGGATGCGGATGTCCTCGAGGCCGTGGCCGCCTGCGGTGCGGAGGGCCTCATCCTGCCCCACGTGGATACGGCCGCCCAGGCCGAAGGGGCCGTCCGGCAGGTCCGGGGGCGGGGCCTGGTGGTGGTCCAGGCCGAATCCCGGGAAGCCCTGGCCAGCATCAGCTCCATCGCCCGGGTGCCGGGTGTCGACGCCGTATTCGTGGGCCCCTACGACCTGACCGACAGCCTGGGCATCCCCGGACAGTTCGACCATCCAGCCTTCCTTGCGGCCGTGGACACCATCGTGGAGGCCTGCCGGAGCGTCCGCATGCCCCTCGGCATCTTCCGCATGACGGCTCCAGAGATCCTCACCCATGTGCCTCGGGGCTTCACCCTGCTGGCCACGGGCCTGGACACCACCCTGCTGGCGGCCGGGGCGCGGGGGATGCTGGCGGAGTTGCGGGGCTGAAAGCGTCTGGAGACAGGAGTCTGGAGTCTGGAGGTACGGCGTTCTGATGCGGTCCTGAGGGCCGAACCAGTGATGGTCTCTGGGCCATTCAGGTGGGAGCGGCCGTTGGATTCACCGAGTCCTGCTCGTACCTCCAGACTCCAGCCTCGCGGCCGAAGGCCGTGCCTCCAGCCTATTCCGGCCAGTGATGCTTCGGATAGCGCCTGGAGAGTCCCGGTCGCAACTCCTTGTAGACGCGCTGCCAGAAGCCGGCGAGATCGGTGGTGACCTGCACGGCGCGCATGTTGGGGGCCAGCAGGTGCAGGACCAGCGGCACGGCCCCGCCGGCCACGGCAGGGGACTTTTTCAGGCCCCAGAAATCCTGCAGCCGCGAGGCGATCCAGGGGGGATCGTCCTCGTAGTGGACCTTGGTGGGCCGTCCCTTGGGCAGCTGGATGGCCTCGGGGGCCCAGGCGTCCAGCAGGCGCAGGGTTTCGGCCGGGAAAGCCTGGCGCAGGGCCGCGGGCCAGTCCACATCCTGGACCTCCCGCAGGGTGGACCGACCCCGGCAGGCGCCCGCCAGCAGCGGGCCCTGCAGATCCTCCGGAAGCTCCAGCTCGGGACGGTGCTTCCTCAGGAAGGCCAGGCGGGCGAGGAACCGGGTCGGAACCTCGTCCAGGGGGCGGTCGCGCAGTCCCTCGGCCAGCAGCGCCGCCACCCGAGAATCCGCCGGATCTGCGGGACCACGGCCGGCGTCGATGGTCAGGCCGTCGTAACGGATCTCGGTCCTGCGCTCGACGCGCCCGGCGGAGGCGTTGAACACCACTTCATCGATATCCTCCAGGCGCTCGGGGAAGGCCTCCAGCAGCCAGTCGGCCTCGCAACGAGAGGCCTGGCGGATGAGGGTCTGGCCACCGGTGCCCTGCTTCACGGCCTCGGCCTCCAGGGCCAGAACCAGGCCGGGCCGGCGCACGCGGCTGGCGGGATCCAGCTTGGCGCCCCCACCCCCGGCGAAGGCGCAGGTGCCGTTGGCGGAGAGCTGGCCCACCCGGTCCGGGTAGGCCAGGAGCAGGGCTTTCAGTAGGCGCGCTTCTGCGTCGGCTGGCTCCACGGGCGAGGGCAGGAACCTGGAGAGGGACTGCACCGCCCGCCGCGCCCGCTGGACGGCGGAGGCATCCAGGCCAGCGGCCCGGCAGGCACCGGCGCCGAACCCCGCCTGTTCCGCTTCTTCAAACTGATCCAGTCGCAGGAGCAGGTCCGAATCCGCGCCGTGTCCCGTCTTCACAGGTGTCCGATCCAAGCCCTGGCGGGCGGAAAGACTGCCGGTCTCCAACAGCGCGGCGGCGCGGAGGGCCAGCTGGGGGATGCCCAGGTCCTTGCCCGCCACGGCCAGGCGCGCAAGGCGCGGGTGCAGGGGCAGGTCGGCCATGCGTCGGCCGATGGCGCTGAGCCTCCCATCCTCCAGGGCGCCGAGGCGCACCAGAAGGTCCTCCGCGGCGCGGATCGAGGTCATGGGCGGCGCCTCGAACCAATCCAGGCCCGCGGGATCGGCGATGCCCATGCCATGGAGGGTCAGCCATGGTTCCGCGAGGTCCGAGCGCTGCAGTTCCGGGATGTCGAAGGCGGGCCTGGCTCCGAAGTCGGCCTCGGTGTAGAGGCGCAGGCAGCGGCCCGGCCCTGTCCGGCCTGCGCGGCCTGTGCGCTGCGTGCAGCGGGCCTGGCTGATGCGCACGGTGCGCAGGCCCGAGAGGCCCGACCAGGGCGAGTGCGAGGCCTCCCGGCCCAGGCCCGAATCCACCACGGCGCCGATGCCGTCGAGGGTGACGGAGCTTTCCGCGATGTTGGTGCTGAGGATGACCTTGGGCGTGCCGGTGACCTCGAGGGCGTGGGCCTGGGCCTCGGGCGACAGCTCGCCATGCAGGGGCCGCAGGCTCAGGCCGCGCCGCGCCGCCAGGGCCTCGCAGCCCTTCAGGCAGGCCCGGATCTCGGCGGCCCCCGGCAGGAACACCAGGGTGTGCTGCTTCAGGCCTTCGTCGTAGAGGCGTTCCAGGGCATCCGCCACCTGCTGCTCGATGGACCGGTCATCGGGCCGTGGCAGGAAGGCCGTGCCCACGGGGAAGACCCGGCCCTCGCTCTTCATGACCGGCGCATCGAGGTAGGCGGCCACGGGGCCCGGGTCCAGGGTGGCGGACATGACCACCAGCTTCAGATCGGGCCGCGACTCGCGCTGGAGGCGGCGCAGCAGGGTGATGCCCAGGTCCGTGTGCAGGTGCCGTTCGTGGAACTCGTCCAGCACCACGGCGCTGATGCCGCGCAGCTGGGGATCGCCGTGCAGGCGGCGCAGCAGCAGACCCTCGGTGACGAAGCGCAGCCGAGTGGCCTTCGACACCTTCTGCTCGAAGCGCACGGCGTAGCCCGCCCGCTGGCCCAGCGCCTCGCCCAGCTCGTCCGCCACGCGGGTGGCGGCCAGCCGCGCGGCCAGGCGGCGGGGTTCCAGGATCCAGCACTCGCCCTCCCCCAGCAGGCCGGATTCCAGCAGGGCCGGGGGCACGCGGGTGGTCTTGCCCGCGCCGGGATCGGCCTGCAGGACCAAGTTGGGATTCCCCCGCAGGCTCTCGAGGAGCTGCGGCAGCAGGGGGTCGATGGGCAGGCTCAGGCGCATGGCCGATCCAGGGCGGCGAGGAAGGCGGAGGGAGCGTCCACGGACACGGCCAGGCGCTGGGTGGGCCGGCCCGGGCCCAGCAATCCCCTCACCCGGATGGGTTCCGAGAGCCTCAGCTCCAGGACCGCATTCCCCTTGGCCACCAGCTTCGGCACGCCCTTCATGTAGGCGTGGCGCGCCCAGTCGTCCTCGAACTCGGGCAGGGGCGCCGCGGAAGTCACCAGGGCCACCGGAAAGCTGCACGCTTTCATCAGGCCCAGGTGGAGCTGGACGCAGCCCTCGCGGATCTGGTGGGGCCGGGCCTTGAGCGTGGCGTAGAGCCCGACCAGCCAGAGCACCGCGTAGACGGTGGAGCCATGCAGCAGCCACCGCAGCCAGGGCGCCAGCCCCGTCGAGAGCGCCTTCATCAACAGGAAATCGCCGGGAATCATCAGCGGAACGGCCGGGAGGATGGCGCGCAGGGCGGCTTCGCGGTGGTGGGTGAAGCCCGCGGGGGCAGCCTCGCGGAAGCCGCCGAGGAGGAACCGAAAGGCGCTGCCCAGCATCACCAGCTCCAGGGCCATGAGGCGCGCGGCTCGGGGCGGCACGAAGGCCTCGAAGGCGGCGGCGATGCGGTCCTCGGGCCAGGCACCAGGAAGCGACCGGGCGTTTCGCAAAGCCCGCACGGCCAGGATCAGGAGCAGCAGTTCAAGCGCCAGGGCCGTGCCCAGGCGCAACTGAAGGGCCAGGCGGGAGGCTTGGGTGAGGACCAGTCCCAGTCCCTCGACCGGAAGCAGGGCCGGGAGCAGGATCCGCGTGCCGGGGATCCGTCCCCGCCGCCAGTCGCGGACCAGGGCCACCACCCGCAGGGCCATCAGCGCCAGCAGGGAAGTTGTGATCCAGGTCAGAGCCGGATGTCCGGGGGCCCGCAGACGCAGGGCCAGGGCCACTCCGCCCAGGGCGAGGAAGGGTCCCCAGAGCAGGGACGAGGGGCGGGTAAGCCTGGCCATATCTCCAGCCTAAGGCCTCCGGGCCCGTTCCTGCGGATCGCCCGGCGATCCGCTCGCCGCCGTCGTCGAGCGGCAGCGCTTCCGAGGCGCCTCGCGTAGAATGGAGAATTCGACGGGAGTGGTCATGGCAGGCATGGAAACGGCGGGCGTGGGCGGCAAGGTGGGCGGCGTCATGGACAGCCTGCGGGACGCCTACGGCGACACCCTCGTGGAATTGGGCAATGAGGGCGCGAACCTCATCGTGTTCGACGCGGATCTCGCCGGCTCCACCCGCACCAGCAAGTTCGCCAAGGCCTTCCCGGAGCGCTTCTTCAACATGGGCGCCGCCGAGCAGGGCATGGTGGCCGCCGCCGCCGGGGCCGCCACCACGGGCGTGGTGCCCTTCCTCAGCACCTTCGCCATGTTCGCCACGGGCCGCGCCTATGAGTTCGTCCGCCAGGCCGTGGGCGTGGGCCACCAGAACGTGAAGATCGTGGCCACCCACGCGGGCCTCACCGTGGGCGAGGACGGCGGCACCCACCAGTGCCTCGAGGACCTGGCCCTCATGCGCATGATCCCGGGCATGACCATCATCTCCCCCGCCGACGCCATCGAGACGAAGCAGGCCATCCGGTTCGCCTACGCCCACCAGGGCCCCGTCTATGTCCGCCTCACCCGCGACAAGTTCCCCCGCATCCATGCCGAGGACTACCACTTCGAAATGGGCAAGGCCGTGATGATGCGCGAGGGCAAGGACGTGCTGCTGGTGGGCTGTGGCCTGGGCACCTCCATCTGCCTGGAAGCCGCGGAGCTGCTGGCCGGGGAAGGCATCGAGGCCACCGTGCTGCACGCGCCCACCGTCAAGCCCTTCGACCGCGAGACGCTCATCGCGCTGGCGAAGACCCACAAGGCCGTGGTCACCTGCGAAGAGCACCAGGCCCACGGCGGCCTGGGCGGCATCGTGGCGGAGATTCTGGGCGAGGCCCACCCCATGCCCGTGCGCCGCGTGGGCGTGCAGGACCAGTTCGGCCAGAGCGGCAAGCCCGAGAAGCTGCTGGCCGCCTACGGGGTCACCCCCCAGGCCGTGGCCGCCGCCGCGAAGGGTTCACTCTGATGGCCACCGAGACGTTCAAGGCCAGCCGCTGGACCAGTGGCAACCACCTGTTCACCACCGTCATCGAGGTCACGGAGGCCGCCGTCATCCGCCGCAAGCGGTCCTGGTTCACGGTGAACGAGATCAGCATCCACCTGTCGAAGGTGGCCAGCGTCCGCATCGAGACCGGCCTGCTCTGGTCCGACCTCACCGTCGAGAGCACCGGCGGCAGCGACCCCCTCAGCAGCCATGGCCACACCAAGGCCGATGCCCGCCGCATCAAGGAGCTCATCGAGGCGGCGCAGAGCCGCGGCCTGAGGTAGCGGCCGTGAGGCCTGGGCGGGACAAGCTCGCCCCGGGCACCGGGGTCGGCCGTTTCCAGGTGCGCTCCCTGCTGGGTCAGGGCGGCATGGGGGCGGTCTACCTGGCCTGGGATCCGGTGCTGGAGCGCAAGGTCGCCCTCAAGGCCATCCGTCTGGGCCAGGCCGGGGAAGTGGCCAGCACCGCCCGGTTCCGTCGCGAGGCCATGGCCCTGGCCCAGCTCAACCACCGGAACGTCTGCCAGGTCCACGACTGGGTGGAGGCCGGCGGAAGCGCCTACATCGCCATGGAGTTCGTCGAGGGAGAGACCCTCTCCGCCCGCGCCCCCAGCATGGACCTCCGGCAGAAGCTTGAGGCCCTGCGGTCGATAGCCCATGCGCTGGAAGCCGCCCACGCCAAGGGGATCGTCCACCGGGACCTGAAGCCCAGCAACGTGATGCTGGATGCCGGCGGCGAGGTCAAGGTGCTGGACTTCGGCCTGGCCCGCCTGGTGGACTCCGCTTCCGACCCGAGCGCGGTCTCCACGGACAACGTCCCGCACCTGTCCGGCATCCCTGACCCGGCTCGGGGGGACTTCACCCAGGCGGAGACGGCCGCCTTCCGCGCGGATGCCCAGACCAGCCTGGGGCCGGAACCAGGCTCTCCCTCGCAGCCATCGAGCTGGGGAGAGATGACCGAGGTGGGCACCTTCATGGGCAGCCCCACCTACGCCTCTCCTGAGCAGATGCGGGGCAAGCGGGTGGGCCCTCCCAGCGATGTCTTCTCGCTGGGTGTGGTGGCCTGGGAGCTGCTCCTGGGCGACCAGCCCTTCCCGGGCGAGGGGCAGGCGAGGATGGCCGCGACCATC
>JADKCH010000003.1 GCA_016714685.1 Candidatus Geothrix odensensis | reverse complement strand
GGTGCCTTCAGCAATGGGGTCGAAGCTGAAGGGCGTGGCGAAGTCCGTCAGGCGGTAGTTGGTCGGGTCCACAGTGCCGTAGGCGTAGGCGCCGGTGGCCGGGTTGTAGGAGGAATTGCTCGCGCCATAGCGATAGCGCGTGTAGACCTCGTTCGCATAGACCCGGATGGCCAAGCGCTGCGGGATCTGCTCGAAGTACTTGGCGTAGCTGCCGGAGACCTTGGTCTTGCCATCCTCGTTCACGTCCCAGGTGAAGCCCAGGCGGGGCTGGACATAGTCCTTGAAGTCGTCGAACTTCATGAAGGACTTGCCGTTCAGGTCCTTCTGGTCCTGGATCTCATAGCGGAAGCCGAACATGAGCTTCACGCCCTTGCCGATGTCCCAGGTGTCCTGGGCGTAGATGGCCTGGAAGATGGCCTGCACCGTGGCATCCGTGGACAAGAACTGGCGGTCGATGCCGTTGAAGGCGCCGCCGGAGCTGCGGATGGTGATGCGCTCACCGCCGGAGGTGGCGGCCTTCTCGTTGTAATCGGAAGTCGTCTGGCTGATGCCGAACTTCATGTTGTGATCGCCGAGGAACCAGCTGAGGTCGCCGCGATACTGCGTGGTGGTGACCTTGTCCAGGCCGGCGTAGTAGCCCGCGCCGCCACTGCGGAAAGGCAGCCCGGCCAGGGGAGACGGCGGATCAGGGGGGGTGGTGCTGCCGGGGCCGGCAGTGAAGTAGATGTTGTCGGTCACCGCGACGCTGGTGCTGTCCGAAGGGCTGAAGACCGTCTTGAACTCAGTGCGGCCCGCCTTGGCGCTGAAGAAGAGGCTGGGGCTGATGGTCCAGTCATAGTTGAGGCCGAAGTTCTGGACTGTGTCCTTCTGGTTGTAGCCGATGTTCCCGTTGCCGGTGACGGGGAAGCGGGTGGGGAAGTCGTCCTTGGTGTCGTTGATGTTGGCGGTGAAGGTCAGCTGGTGGTCCTGGGTGATCATCCAGTTGATCTTGGCCAGCGCCTGCAGAGCGTTGACCTTGCGCTTCCCGTCCACTTCGCCGGTGTTGTTCGCCAGGGAGCTGGGGGCTTCCCTGAGGTTGGAGTCCAGGCCCACAAAGAAGAAGAGCTTGTCCTTGATGATGGGGCCGCCCAGCTCGACGCCGACATCGTAGCGGCTGTCGGGATTGCCCTGCTTGGCGAGGAGGGTCTGCTTGGGCACGGCCTGGATGCCGACGGCATCCCAGGTGAGCCAGGCGGAGCCCTTCAGCTCGTTGGAGCCGGACTTGGTGACGGCGTTGAATACGCCGCCCAGGGCGCTGAACTCGGGCTTGAAGCCGCCCGTCTGCACTTCCACCTGGTCGATGAAGTCGGTGACGAGCTGGGTGCCCTGGAAGCCGCGGCTGGTATTGGTGGTGGAGAGGCCATCCACGATGTAGGAGTTCTCGGCACCGGAGCCGCCACCGATCGACGGGTCATCCCGGCCGGCAAACCCCGAGGCCACGACGCCGGGGGCCAGGAAGGCCACGGAGCTCATGTCGCGGCCCTTGGGGATCGCGGCGAGGTTGTCCATGGTGGTGGTGAGGCCGGTCTGGGTGGTGGTGGTGTCCACCGTGGTGGTGGTGCCCAGCACCTCGACGACCGTGGCGGCCTCGGAGGCCATCTTGAAGGTCACGGGCTGGGTCTGGTTCACCAGCACGGTGATGGTCTGGGTGATCTTCTGGAAGCCCGCCTTGGTGACTTCCACCGTCCAGGTGCCGGGATTCAGCAGGCCGAGGCGGAAGGAGCCGTCCGTGCCCGTGAGGAAGGTGCGCGACGTCTGGGAAGAACTCAGCCGCACGGTGGCCCCGGCCAGGGCCGCGCCATTCTTGTCGGACACGGTGCCCGACACGGCGCCGCTGGTGGCCGTCTGCGCGAAGGCGACGACGCCGCTCCCGGCGACGAGGACTGCGGCGGTAAAGCCGAGCCGCGTGAAGGTTCGATGCATAGGGACTCCTTGGGAGTGGGCGGCGGGGGGGCCGCGAAAAAGGCGTGATGAAGTTCGGCCTGTCCCAACGCAGCATCCCCCGCAGCGGCGAGGCCCGGGGCAAATGTCACGAGGACGACCAAAGATCGGGGGGAGTGTCGAAAGAATAGGCCAGGTTCCCCGGGACACACAAATTATTTTCCGTGGGAGTGTTCAATAACATCAGTATATGAGGCATTAATGCAACCCCGCTTGTCCTGATGAATGAAGGCCGGCCCGTGCTCCGGCACAAAACGAGGCCCTTGCGGGCCTCGTTTCGGGTGGTACCGGAGTCGCTTAGAAGCGGAAGCCGGCGGAAGCAGTGATGGTGCGGGGGGCGCCGTAGTTGACGTTGCCCGAGGGGTTGCCAAAGCCGGTGTAAGTCGCAGAGGCAGAACGCTTGACCCAAGGCGAGTTCACCGCGGTCGGGTAGGTGCCGGTGGCGCCGTTCCAGCCGGTGTTGAAGGTGATCAGCTGCTGGTGGTTGAACACATTGGCGATGTTCAGCTTGCCGAAAGCGGTCACATCCTTGCCCATGACCTTGAAGAGGGGGAAGTCGTGGGTGATGGCCAGATCCAGGTAGGCGGCAGCGTTGTAGACGCCGGCGCCGCGTTCCTGATCCATGTACTGCGTGCCGCTCGTGCCCCACTGGCCGCTGAGGCCCGGATTCAGGCGGTTCTTGGTGATGCTGCGGGCATTGCTGTAGTGGGAGCCGGAGTCGAAACGGTAGACCAGACCGACGGAGGTCTTGCCGAAGGTATTGGTGAACAGCCGGCTGCCCGTGAAGCGGATCCGGATGGGCACATGGCCACTCAGGTAGCCATAGGGCGCCGTCCAGTTGTAGTCATACATGTAGGTGCCGTTCTGGACATCGAAATTGTGAATGGTCTCGCCGCGGCCGGGGGTGTTGGTGCCTTCACCCTCGTAGTTGCCCTTCAGGCTGCTCCAGGTCACGCTGCCGACATAGCTCCACTGGTTGCGGTTGAGCTGGGTTTCCAGTTCCAGGCCCTTGTACTCACGCTTGGCGTCGGAGCTGTTGTCCCACTGCTTGACGTAATAGACCTTGCCGAACTGATCGGTGACGGTGCCGTTGTTGCCGACACTCACATCCATCAGGTTGTTCCACTTCTTGCTTACCGCGGTGACCTTGACGTAACCATCGCCATATTCCCCGAAGTTGAAGGAGTAGGCGTAGTTGGCCTGGATCTCATCGACCGTGGGGGCCTTCATCTTGTCGTTGAGGCGCACGTTGAGCGTGGGGTTGTTGTAGTAGGAGACGGCATTGGGATCCGCGCTGTTGATGGCGTAGAGGCTCGGGTTCTGCATCTGCGCGAAGGTGACGCGGTCCGCAGGGTTCCAGTAGCCGATCAGGGACCCGTCGTTGAGGGGCCGAAGCCGGTGTGAGCGACGCAGGTAGTCGAGCCAATCCACTCCGTGGGGTTGCCCTGGCCGGTGACGGAGTTGGTGATGCCCTCCAGCACCTTGCCGTTGTACTTGGCGTAGCTCAGGCCGAAGATGTGCTTGCTGTCGCCGAAGAGGTCGTACTTCACGCCCAGGCGGGGCGAGAGACCCGAGGCGCCGGCGGTCTTGGCGCCGCCTTCGTTCTCGGCCTTGTAGGTGTCAAAGCGCACACCGATCTGGAAGTTCCAGTGCTGGTTGAGGCTCCACTTGTCATTGGCGTACAGGCCATAGGAGAAGTTCTTGGCTTCGCCTGCGGTGCTGGTGTAGATCCAGATGGAGGTGGGGATGCCGGTGCGGGTGGCGAGGTTCACGCCGGCCGCTTCGAAGATCAGGTTCGTGGGGCTCTGCTCGTTCTTGGCCTGGCGGATGCCTTCGTAGTAATCGATACCGAAGTCGGTCTGGTGGCTGCCAGCAGCGTTCCAGAAGAGGCTGGCCTTGATGTTCAGGGTCTTGTTGCCACGGTTGTCGCCGCCATCGGCACTGTTGAAGATGCCGTTGTTGTAGAACAGGCCCGTGTCGTCCGAGTAGATGGGGCTCTGGCCGTTGGGTGAACCGCCGGCGCTCAGCATCTGGTTCTTGCGACCGATGCGGGCTTCCGTGGTGAAGTTCGTGGTCCAGGCGGAGCGCAGGGCCACGTTCCAGAAATCGGAGGTGGAGATCTGGGGCACCAGGGCCAGCAGCTCACCAGCGGAGTAGTTGCGGTTGACATCGTTGATGGCAGGGTTCCGGAATGAGGCGATGACCGTGTGATCCTGGTTGACGGCCCAGGTCAACTTGGCCTGGCGGCGGATCTCTTCGTGGCGCCGTGTAGCCGGCGCTGAGGCCTTCCAGGGCCGTTGAGGTTCGTGCCGGCTGGGCCAGAGCCCGTAGTCCTGCTGGTGACCGTGGTGGCGCCTGTGACCCGGTGGTGGTCGGTCTTGAAGTAGGAGCCCGCGAACCAGAGCTTGTCCTTGAGGATGGGGCCGCTGAGGGACAGGGTCTTGGTCTCACCCAGGGTGTTGGCGATGGCGAGGCGGTCCTGTCCGGGGGTGTGGCGTTCCAAGCGGGTTGCTCAGTTCCCAGCGCAGGGAGCCGCTGAACTCGTTGCCGCCGGAGCGGGTGATGGAGTTGATGACGCCGCCATCCACATCGCCGTACTCGGCGGACATGGCACCGGTGATGACCTGGGTCTCCTCGATGGAGTCGTCGATCACGGACAGGCCGCGGTTGTTGTAGGCGTTGTCGGCGATGTTCTGACCGTCGAGCAGGTAGAGGTTGCCGGAGGTCATGGCACCGCGGATCTGCACGCGACCACCCACGCCGGCGGTGACGCCGGGGGTGAGGAGGGCCACGCCTTCCATCGAGCGGGCATTGGGCAGCAGGTCGACGGAGTCATTGCGGTAGTTGGAGGCGGTCTTCAGTTCCGTCTTGTCCACGGCGGGGGCGGCCGCGATCACTTCCACCACGGCGCCGCCAACCTTGTTCATGGTGACGCGGGGGCTGAAGGTCTGGTCGATGCCGATCTGCTCGGTGATCTTGCGGGTCTCGAGGCCATCCTTGGTGTACTGGATGGTGTAGAAGCCCGGAGGCAGCAGGCGGGCGATGAACTTGCCCGAGGCATCCGTGGTGTAGGTGCGCACGCCCTGCAGGGCGGGGGAGGTGAGGCGGACGACGACGCCGGCCAGGGGGGCGCCAGCGGCGTCCACGACGGTGCCGGTGATGTTCGCGGTCTGCGTGCCCTGCGAATACAGAGCTGCCCCGCCCAGGGCGATGAGGGCCGTGATGCGGCCCAGGCGGTTGTTCAAGAGATGCATAGCATCCTCCAGAAAGTCGGGACTTGTGGTTGGGGGGGTCCCGAGGGAAAAAAACAGATCCTCAATCCGGGGGTGGCACAGGACCACCGCCGCGAATGGGTGTGGCTACTGATGACGGGATTGAAGACGGTGGAAAAGATCTTGGAGACAGGAGAGTAACTTTACCAGAACGCACAAGGGAATCTGGTCAGACCAGAAGATTTCCGGGAACTATGTCCCCGGACCCGGCACCCGCCACTCTTGCTCTTGGCAACATCAGCACCCGATGGCGGCCAGGAGCCAGGGCCTGGGCTCGGGTGGGGCCATAGTCAACTCGAGGGTCGTCAAGTATAAATCCGGCACAATGGGCTGGTTGGCCTTGGCCAGGACCTGGAACAGCAGGTCGCCCTTGGCCACCTTCTGGCCCACCCGGGCGAGAACCCGGATGCCCACCCCGAGATCCAGCACATCGGTGCGGTCCCGGCGCCCGGCGCCCAGGTCCATGGCCAGGATGCCCAGGGCGCGGCCGTCGATGGCGGCGATGTAACCATCCTGTGCCGCGCGCACGTCCACCACCTGGCCCGGCTGGGGCAGGCGGCTGAAGTCATCCAGGGCCTTGGCGTCGCCGCCGTTGAGGGCTACGAAGCGGCGGAGGGTCTCCAGGGCGGAGCCGTCCTGGATGCAGGCCTGGATCCTGGCCTGGGCCTCGGGCAGCGTCTTCGCCGCGCCGCCCATGATCAGCATCTCGGCGGCCAGGCGGAAGCTCATTTCGGCCAGCTCGGAATCGCCGTGCTCGCCGCGGAGGATCTCCACGGATTCCATGACCTCGAGCGCGTTGCCGATGGCCCAGCCCAGGGGGGCGTCCATGCGGGTGATGAGGGCGCGGATCTGCATGCCGTGGGCCGTGCCCACGGCCACCATGCTCTCGGCCAGGGTGGTGGCATCCTCCAGGGTCTTCATGAAGGCGGTGGGGCCGCACTTCACGTCCAGCACCAGGGCGTCGGCGCCACCGGCCAGCTTCTTGGACATGATGCTGGCCGTGATGAGGGGGATGCTCTCCACGGTGGCGGTGACATCGCGCAGGGCGTAGAGCTTCTTGTCGGCGGGGGCGATGTCGCCGGTCTGGGCGGAATTGGCGAAGCGGGTCTCGGCCAGGCTGCGCAGGAACTCGGCCTCGGTGAGCTCGACCTTGAGGCCGGGGATGGCTGCGAACTTGTCCACGGTGCCGCCGGTGTGGCCGAGGCCACGCCCGCTGAACATGGGGCAGGGCACGCCGCAGGCGGCCACGATGGGGCCGAGGATGAGGGTGGTCTTGTCGCCGACTCCGCCGGTGCTGTGCTTGTCCACCTTGAGGCCGGGCACGGCGGAGAGGTCGAGGCGCTTGCCGGAATCCCGCATGGCGAGCGTGAGGGCCAGGGTCTCCTCCGTGTTCATGCCGCGCCAGCAGATGGCCATGAGCAGGGACGCGCTCTGCTCATCCGGAATGCTGCCGTCGGCGGCACCCTTCACCCAGAAGTCGATCTGGTCGGAGGACAGGGCTCCGCCCAGTTTCTTGGTGTAGATCAGGTCGTACATCCGCATGGGATGACTCCTCGCTATGAAGGGGCTAGATGCTCTGGACCAGGTTTTCCAGGGCGGAGGCGTCGCCCCGGCCCTTGAAGCGGGCCTTGTATTCAGCCAGGTCCTTCAGGGCCTGGGCGCGGTCCCCGGCGAGGCGGTCGGCATCGAGCTGGCATGCCCAGTAGGCCTCGGCCCAGGGTTCGCCGGGAGTGGCCTTGGCTCGCAGGGGATCCAGCTGGGTGCGGGCCTCCTGGAGCTGGCCCAGGGCGATGGCGCGCTGGGCCAGGCGCAGCTGACCCCAGGCATCCGCGGGCTTCGCGGAGACCTGCCCCTTGCCGTCGAGGGTCAGACGCCAAGTGTCGAGCAGACCGGCCGTGGCGGCCTTTCGGGAGGAGGGGGCCTTGCTCGCCAGGGCCTCGAGGCGGCCCAGGCGTTCCCTCATCCGCTTCTCCACTTCAGGGGCGGGCACGGGCACCAGGCCGTCGCCTTCCACTTCCATCTGCAGGGCGGAGAGGGCGGCCTCGTGCTTGTCGGCGACCGAGCTGCGCCAGGCATTCCACGCCCCGTAGACGATGCCCAGGGCCACCAGCGAGGCGACACCGACGAGGAGGGGCTTCAGCAGTCCCCCATCCTCTTCCTGTCCCTGGGCGACTTTGGTCTGGAAATGAGCCAGGCTCTGCGCGGGCTTCTGGACCTGGATCTCTCGACTGCTGCTGGGGCGGGCCATGACGAACCTCTTGGATGAACCATCAGACGGACCCTTGAGGATGCACCAATCCCCGCCTTTCCGGCACTTGAAAATGCGCCCCCGCCTGCTACGATGTTCGTTCGTGCCTGGGTAGCTCAGTTGGTAGAGCAATGGATTGAAAATCCATGTGTCGGCGGTTCGATTCCGTCTCCAGGCACCATGTTTAAGGCCTCCGGTTTTAGGGGGCCTTAACTTTAGGAGAAACGGGATGGCCATCGCTTCCTGCCCCTGTGCTTGACGGAGGAATCGGGATGGGCTTAGTTGACACCATTTGCGCGACGGAGATTCCATGCCCCTGCTCTTGCTAGTCCTGCCTGCCCTGGTGGCCCAGGCCCCCGCGTCGACGGCCAAGTCCGTGGACCGGGTCCAGGAGTTGTTCAAGGCGGTTCCCGAGGCCTTCATTGAAGGGAAGCGTGGCGCGATGCCGGGCCTGGTGGCTGCGGGCAAGGCAGGCTGGGAGCAGGCGCGGCCGGAGCTGCTGAAGGCCCTGGGAGAGGCCGAGGCCGTCGCCATCGACCGGCAGGTCAAGGCCATGGCCAAGATGTCGCCCCGCGGCCAGGCCGTGGGCGCCCTGGGCATCTCCAAGGCCCTGAGCCGCATCCAGAGCCGGTCCCGCCAGCTGGATCTTGCGCACGCGGAACGGACGACGATGCTGGCCTGGTGCCTCGTCGATTCAGGCCAGCTCAAGACCCTGCCTGCCGTGGCCGGGGCTTTCCAGCCCGTCATCGACGGGGACCAGGGACGGCACACCCTGGCGACCGTGGGCGTGCAGGAGGCCCTGAAGCGGCTCCAGGAGAGCCAGAAGAAGAACCAGGCGAGGCGGGGTCAAGAAGGCCCTCAAGGACCTTCTGAACCTGGTGGACGTGCTCGAAAAGCCCTGACCCAGCCTCCGGAAGACCACAAGGCCCCCGTCGCGGGGGCCTTCTGCTTCAGGGGAGTGATGAGGTCCTACTCGCCCGCGGGCCGGTAGTCATCGGCCAGGGTCACCGGCACCTTGGCCTTGACCTCAGCCAGGATGCTGGCCTGGAGATCGGCCATCCGCTTCTGCTTGTAGCCCTGGGCCACCTGGGACTTCACCACCTCGAAGGGGGGGATGCCCTGGGCCTGGCCCGCGGCCTTCATGCGCTCGATCTGCTCCTTGTAGAAGGCCAGCAGCTGCTCATCCGTGGGCTCGGCAGTGACCGTGCGCTGCTTCGCCAGGGCCTGGAAGTAGACGGTGGCCTGCTGCTGCTCGAGCTGGCGCTTGACGGCGGGATCCTGGTCCAGCCCGGTCTGCTTGGCATAGGCGCTGATGGCCCGGGACGTGGCCAGGCGGTTGGCGAGGTTGGCCCGTTCCTCCCGGGCGGCGGGATCGGTCAGGAAGGCCTGGGCCTCCTTGGGATCCTGGGAGAGGGTCCGAACCACGTCCTGGAACTCGGCCTCGGTGATCTTCTCGCCGCCGACATTGGCGATCACCCGGCTGGCGTCCGGCTTGCTGGTCTTGCAGGCGAGGGACAGGAGGAGGGCCGAGCCTGCGAGGAGGACGGCGGGGCGGGTCAACATGGACATGGAAGCTCTCCGAAAGGCATCAGAAGCTCCAGAATGACAGGTCCAGGAGGATCCCATGAGCCGAATTAGCGATCTCGAAGGCCTGGAATTGGCGGTCTACAGTGCCACCTGGTGCCCGGATTGCCGGCGCCTGGAGGCCTGGCTGGCGGAGCATCAGGTGGCCCACACCAAGGTGGACATCGAGACCGTGCCAGGGGCCGCCGAGAAGCTCGAGGCCGAGACGGGGAAGCGGGCCATTCCCTTCGTGCTGGTGAATGGGGGGCGCTGGGTCCGGGGCTACCACAAGGAGCTGCCCCAGCGGCTGAACGGGGATTTGCTGGTGGAGGAGCTGCTGGCGGCCGGGCCGCCAGGGCCGCGGCTGGATGGGGATCTGCTGGTGGAGGAGCTGCTGACGGCCGCCAGGTAACCCGCCTGCTTCCGGCTTGCGGTGGTGGGGTCCGGCCGTTCGTGGCACCCTAGGAGGTTCTCCGGGAGTCTTCTGTGGCCAGCATTTTCTCCAGCCAGTTCTGGTCCAATTTGTTCAATTCCGACCTCGCCATCGATCTCGGCACGGCCTCGACCCTGATCCACACCAAGCAGGCCGGGCGCATCGTCATCTACGAGCCCTCCATCGTGGCCGTGAACACCCTCACCCACGAGGTGGAGGCGGTGGGCGACGAGGCCAAGCAACTGCTGGGCCGCGCCCCCCAGGGCGTGCGCACCATCCGGCCCATGAAGGACGGCATGATCTTCGAGGTGGACGCCGCCGAGAAGATGCTGGCCGCCTTCATCCTGAAGGCCCGCCCCAACCGGGGCATCGCCCGCACCCGCATCGTGGTCAGCGTACCCCCCCGGGCGCACCAGGTGGCCCGCCGCGCCGTGAAGCAGGTCTGCTACGACGCCAAGGCCGGCGAGGTGTTCCTGGTGGACCAGACCATGGTGGCCGCCATCGGCGCGGGCCTCGCCATCAACGAGAAGCGCGGCTGCATGATCGTCGACATCGGCGGCGGCACCACGGACGTGGCCGTCATCAGCTACAACGGCAAGGTGTTCTCCGACTCCATCCTCATCGCCGGCGACGAGATGGACGAGGCGGTGGTCAAGTACATCCGCGAGAAGTACAACGTCCTGATCTCCGAGGCTTCCGCAGAAGAGGTGAAGTGGACGCTGGGCTCGGCCTTCCCCTCCGAGTTGACGCGCACCATGGAGGTGAGCGGCCGGGACCAGTTCGAGGGCCTGCCCAAGACCCTCACCCTGAATGACGCCGAGATCCGCGAGGCCCTGGCCGAGCCCATCAACGCCATCATCGACCTGGTGCGCAAGGCCCTGAACGAGACTCCGCCCCAGCTGGCGGCGGATCTCATCGACCGTGGCATCTGCCTGACGGGCGGGGGCTCCCTCATCCAGGGCCTGGATGAGCGCCTGCGGAAGGAAACGCACCTGCCTGTGTTCCGGGCGGAGGACCCCCAGACCGCCGTGGTGCGGGGCACCGCGCTGCTGCTGGAGAACATCCCGCTCCTGCGCCGCATCCAGATTCTCGACTAGCTGGGAGGGCGCATGGTCGTCCGTACGGCCAGGTGGGGGTTGAGCCGGGCTGCCTGGCAGCGCCTGGCGCTGGCCCTCCTCTGGCTGGGCCACGGCACCTGGGTGTTGCTGGGGCCGAATCCGGCCCGCCACTGGATGACCTTCCTGGACCTGCTCTCGCGCCCCTCGCAGGCCATCGCCGCGCGCTGGGAGGGCTGGCGGGCCGCCCGCCGGGATTCCGGCCGCAGCCTGGCGGAGCTGCGCACCGAGAATGCGCGGCTGGGGACCGAACTGACCCAGCTCCGCACTGAGCAGGCCCAGCGGGCCCCGCGCCTGGCCGAGGCCGACGAGGCCGTGCGGCTGCTGGGCCTGAAGCAGCAGATTCCGCTCGAGCTCAAAGCGGCCCGGGTGCTCTTCGCGACGCGGCCGGCCACCTTCGGCGGCCTGATCCTGGACCGGGGGAGGGACCTGGGGCTGGAGCCGGATCAGGGCGTGCTGGTGCCCGAAGGCATCGTGGGTCGCCTCTGGTCGGTGGGCCCCACCCAGTCAAAGGTGCTGCCCGCCGATGCCCCCAACGCCTCGGTGGCCGTGATGCTCATGCGCAGCCGGGCCACGGGCGTGCTTCAGGGGCTGGGCTCGGGGCGGGCGCTGATCCGCTATGTGAGCAACCAGGAGGTCGTGCAGGTGGGCGAGGCGGTGCTCACCAGCGGCCTGGATCGGGTCTTCCCCCGGGGCCTCTTGGCGGGCTACGTGGCCGAAGTGGCCAAGGGCGATCTCGAGCTGCGGGTGGTCGTCAACCTCTCGGCGCCCCTCGACCGGTTGCATGCCGTCCTGGTGCTGCCCCCCCAGCCGCCCCTGGAAGTCCAGCCACCCTTCCTGGCGCCTGAACCGAAGGCCCAGCCGCGGAAACGGGGTGCGCCATGAGGCTCGCCGCCCCCAGCCTCACCCGCCAGAACCTGTTGTGTGCCGCGGCGCTGGGCCTTGTGGCGCTCGGCGCGCCGTTCCCGGCCCTCCAGGCCGTCTTCCATGCCGCCCTCGTGCTGGCGCTGGCCCCGCGGGCCGGTTCACCGCTCTTCGGCGCCCTGTGGGCACTGGCGGCGGGCTGGACCCTGGAGGGCTCCCTGCGCCTTTATCCCCACCTCGGCGGAACGGCCTGGGCGGACCTGACCCTGGCCCTGCTGGCTGGATGGATGGCCGGGCGCTGGCCCCTGGAGGGCCTCAAGGGCTGGCTGGCCCGCCTCGCCGCGCTGAGCGTCCTCCACGCCCTCCTGGTGCACGGGGCCGTGCGCGTGGCCACCACCGCGCATCCCTGGGGTTGGGGTTGGTTCTGGGCCCTGCTGAGCGTGCCCGCCTGGGGCTGGCTGGCCTGGCGCCTGCTCCATGCGGGCACGGGACCTGGACGGCGCTGAGCCATGGATCCGCGGCAGCGTCCCATCCTTCGTCGCAGGCTCGGGGTCTTCAAGGTGATGACCTGGGGCCTGGTGGCCTGCCTGGTCCTCATCTACGCCTGGCTGCAGCTGGTCCGCTACTGGGAGTTCAAGCAGCTCGCCCTGCAGCAGGCGGTGAAGGTGCGGCCCATCCCGGCGCCGCGCGGCCTGGTGCTGGATCGCAACGGCCACCGCCTGGTGGACAACCGCCGGGCCCTGCACCTGGTCATCCAGCGGGAGGACCTGCCCACCCGGCCCGAGGTGGTGGCCTCGCTCGCCGCAGCGCTGCAGGTGGACCCGGCCGCCCTCACTCGGAAGATCCAGAGCTACCGCCTGGCCGGCAAGGGGCGGCCCCTGGTGCTGAAGGAGAACCTCGACGAGGCGGGCATCGCCATCGCCGAGCGCATCCGCGCCCGGTTCCCCTTCCTGGGCGTGGAGGTGGCACCCCGCCGCGTCTACCTCGGCGACGAGCTGGCGGGCCACGTGCTGGGCTACGTGGGGGAGGTGGACGAGCCGCTGATGAAGGCCAAGCCCGACCTCTACCGGCTGGGCGAGACCATCGGCAAGGAGGGCTTCGAAGCCAGCGGCAACGACAAGCTGAAGGGCGTGGACGGCCAGAAGCGCATCCTGGTGGACCAGCTCGGCACGGAAGTCGCCAACTTCGGGCAGGAGGACGCCACGGCCGGCCGCAGCCTCTACCTGACCCTCGACGCGGGCATGCAGAAGATCGCCCAGGAGGCCATGGGCCAGGAGGCCGGGGCCGTGGTGGTGCTGGATCTGCGGGACGGCGGCGTGTTGGCCATGTACTCCAGCCCCTCGTACGATCCGAACCTCTTCCTGAACCGGCTCAGCCAGGACATGGTGGACCGCTATCTGGCCAACGACCTCACCCGGCCCATGGTGAACCGGCCCATCCAGGGCATCTACGCACCGGGCTCCACCTTCAAGCTGCTGGTGGCCCTCGCGGCCCTGGAGAAGGGCATCGCCACGCCCCAGACGGCCATCTACTGCGCGGGGAAGAAGAACTACTACGGCCGCGACTTCCGCTGCGACAAGCCCACGGGCCACGGCACCCTCGCCATGGTGCAGGCCATCGCCCAGAGCTGCGACGTGTACTTCTACGACCTGGCCGCGCGCATGGACGTGGACGACATCTACGCCACGGCGGAGAAGTACGGCCTCACCGAGCGCACCGGCATCGACCTGCCCCAGGAGAAGCGCACCCGCATTCCCAGCCGGGCCTGGAAGAAGAAGGCGGTGCCCAAGGATCCCAAGTGGTACGCGGGGGAGACCATCAGCGTGGGCATCGGCCAGGGCGCCGTGGGCATCACGCCCGTCGCCCTGGCCCGCTTCTATGCCCTGCTGGCCACCAAGGGGAAGCTGCTCACGCCCCACCTCTTCTACGGCTTCCGGGATGACCAGAGCAATGAGCTGCAGCCCGCGCCGGCCCCCACCTTCAAGGACACGCCCCTCGATCCGAAGCACTGGGCGATCCTGGACGAGGGCCTCGCGGAGGTTGTGCTGAGCGGCACGGCCGGTGCCAACCCCTTCATCCGCGAGATCGCCAAAATCACCCCCTTCTCGGGCAAGACCGGCACCGCCCAGGTGGCCACCTTCGTGGACAAGGCCCACTACGCGCGCCAGGCCAAGAAGCTCAAGGATCACGCCCTCTTCGCGGGCTACGCGCCCCGCGAGCATCCGCAGATCGCCTTCGCCGTGGTGGTGGAGAACGCGGGCTTCGGCTCCACCGCCGCGGCGCCCATTGCGGCCAAGCTGGTGAAGTACTGGTGCCTGGACCGGCTCTCTGCACCCCTTCCGGCACCCCGGGGCCGGATGGTGGATCCCTTCGCGCCCCAGCCCGCGGAGGCCCCGGAATGAGGGAACGCCTCCGCGCTCTGGATTCGCGCCTGCTCTGGGTAATCCTGGCCCTCCTGGCCCTGGGGACGCTGACCCTCTACTCGGCCGGCCGGAACACGCCCCATGCGGCGATCTGGCTCAAGCAGAGCCTCTGGAACCTGATCGGCCTGGTCCTGATGCTCCTGCTGGCCACGGTGGATCCCCCGGCGCCTCTTCCGCTTCAGTTTCCCCGCCTACCTGCTGGGCCTCGTGGCCCTGGTTGCGGTGCTGGTGGTGGGGAAGAAGATCGGCGGCTCCACCCGGTGGTTCGTCCTCGCTGGGCAGACCTTCCAGCCCTCGGAGCTGATGAAGTGGGTGACCCTGCTCTATGTTTCCCACCGCCTGGGCTCCAAGAGCGCCGACAGCATCGGCCGCCTGGAGATCTTCGGCGCCGTGGGGCTGGTGGTTTTCCCCATGCTGCTCATCCAGCGCCAGCCCGACCTGGGCATGGCCCTCAGCTTCCTGCCGATCCTGCTGGTCATCCCCCTGATGAAGGGGCTGCGCGCGCGGTGGGTGGTGGCGCTCCTGCTCCTGGTGGGCATTGGCGGGGTCGGCGCCTGGAAGTTCGTGTTGAAGCCCTACCAGAAGCAGCGGGTCCTGATCTTCCTGGATCCATCCGCCGACCTGCAGGGCAAGGGCTACCAGGTCAACCAGAGCCGCATCGCCATCGGGTCTGGCGGGCTCATCGGCAAGGGCTTCACCAGCGGCTCCCAGACCCAGCTCAACTTCCTCCCGGTGAAGACCACCGACTTCGCCTTCAGCGTGTGGGCGGAAGAGCGCGGCTTCCTGGGCGTGCTCCTCGCCCTGGGCCTCTTCGGCCTGCTGCTGAGCCGCATCCTGGACGCGGCCCGCGAGGCGCACACCTACGCCGAGGCCTACTTCTGCGCCGGCGCCGCCGGCATCTTCTCGCTGCACCTCCTGGTGAACGTGGGCATGGTGGCCGGGGCCCTGCCCAACAAGGGCATGGTGCTGCCCTTCTTCAGCGCCGGCGGCAGCAGTACCCTGAGCTTCTTCCTGGCCCTGGGCCTGATCATGGGCGTGCTGCACCGGGCGAGGGTGAAATGAGGGCGAGGGTGGCATGACCGACCTGCGGCAGCGGATGAAGGACCTGGCGGATGAGGTTCGGGCGCACCGATATCGGTACTATGTGCTGGATCAGCCCACGGTTTCGGACGTTGAGTACGACGCACTGGAGCGCGAGCTCCGAGCCTTGGAAGAGGCTCACCCGGACCTGGCCGACCCCAACAGCCCCACCCGTCGAGTGGGCGCGCCGCCAGTGGAGGCCTTCGAGAAGCGCCGCCATGCCACGCCCATGCTCAGCCTCGACAACGCCTATTCGGAAGCCGAGCTGCGCGAGTGGGAAGTGAAGTGGCGAAAGCTCGCGCCGGAGGCTGGACCCCGCTACGCGGCCGAGCTCAAGGTGGACGGCCTGTCCCTCTCGCTGCGCTATGAAGGACGCGAGCTGGTGGAGGCCCTCACCAGGGGCGATGGCGAGACCGGGGAGCTGGTCACCGAGAACGCCCGGACCATCGCGGACATTCCGCTTCGGCTGCCGCCGGAGGCACCCGGTCGGCTGGAGGTGCGGGGCGAGGTCTTCCTGTCCCGCAAGCGCTGGGAGGAGCTGAACCGCCAGCGGGATGCCCGTGGCGAGGCGCGCTTCGCCAATCCCCGCAACGCCGCCAGCGGCACCATGAAGCTGCTGGACAGCCGCGAGGTGGCGGCCCGGGGCCTGTCCTTCCTGCCCTGGCAGGTCCTCTGGAGCGAAGGCGAGGCCTGTGATCACGCGCAGTCCATGGCACGGCTGGGCGCCTGGGGTTTCGGCGTGATGCCAGCCCATGGCGAGGGCGACTTGGCGGACGTCCTGGCGTTCATCACGGGGCAGGCCGAGGCCCGGCTCCGGCTGCCCTTCGACACGGATGGCGTGGTGCTGAAGGTGCTCGATCCCACGCTGCAGCAGTACCTGGGCACCACCGACCGCGTGCCCCGGTGGGCCATCGCCTTCAAGTTCCCCGCCACCCAGGTGACCACCACGGTGCTGGGCATCACCTGGCAGGTGGGACGCAGCGGCAAGCTCACGCCCGTGGCGGAGCTGGAGGCGGTGGAGGTGGCCGGCTCCACCGTGCGCCGGGCCACCCTCCACAACGCCGACGAGCTGGCGCGCCTGGGGCTGAGGGTGGGGCACCGCGTGTTCATCGAGAAGGGCGGGGAGGTGATTCCCAAGGTGGTGGCTCTGGTGCCGGGCGAGGAGGCGCGGGACCTGCCGGCGACGGAGATCCCCGCTGCTTGCCCCGAGTGCGCCGGCGAGGTGGGCAAGACCGATGATGCCGAAGTGGCCATCCGCTGCCTCAACCCCGAGTGCCCTGCCAAGCTGGCGGCACGGCTGCTCCACTTCGGCGGCCGCTCCGCCCTGGACATCGAGGGTCTGGGCGAGGCGCTGGTGGAGCAGGTGGTGGCTTCCAACCGCTTCCAGCAACCCTGGGAGCTGTTCAGCTTGCTGCAGGAGCCTCTGCTGGGGCTGGCCTACCTCTCTGGCCTGGAACGCATGGCCGAAAAATCTGCCCAGAACCTGCTGCAGGCCCTCGACGCGGCGCGCAGGAAGCCGCTGGCGCGGTGGATCCACGCCCTGGGCATCCCCATGGTGGGCGCCCGCACGGCCGAGCTGCTGGCGGAAGCGCATCCCACGCTGGAGGCGCTCTGGGCCGCGGACGAGCAACGCCTCCAGGCCGTGGAGGAAGTGGGGCCCAAGGTCGCCGCAGCGCTGCGCGCCTTCGTGGCGCTGCATCCGGAGCTGCCCGCGCGACTCGCGGAACTGGGCGTGCGGCCCGCGCCGCCCGCACCCCGGGATCTTGCGGGGCTGCCGCTCTCCGGCGAAGTCGCGGTGGTGACCGGCACGCTGCCGAGCCTGTCCCGGGAGGAGGCCGAGGCCCGGCTGAAGCGGCTGGGTGCCAAAGTCACGGGCAGCGTGTCGCCGAAGACGACGCTCCTGCTGGCCGGCGAGAAGGCTGGTTCCAAGCTGGCCAAGGCCGAAGCCCTGGGCATCCCCATCCGCGACGAGGCCTGGCTCCGGGGGCTGGAGGGCTGATCCTGGACGCTCTGTCAACGGGGGAAAAAGACCTGGACTGGGGGGCGGGCCCGTCCGATGATCGGGGGACCATCAACCGGAAAGCCCCGTGCTGACGCGTCTTGGCAAGTTCGAAATCGTCCGGCTGCTCGCCCAGGGAAGCATGGGTGAGGTCTACGTGGGCCGCGATCCGATCATCGGCCGCGAGGTGGCCATCAAGGTCATCCACACGGCGGCCAGCATGGGGCCCCAGGCCCGGGAGCGCTTCGCCACCGAGGCCCGCGCCGCCGGGGTGCTGAACCATCCGAACATCGTGACGGTCCACGAACTGGGCGAGGAGCAGGGCGTCCTCTACCTGGCCATGGAGCTGGTGAAGGGCGAGGACCTGGGCACGCTCATCCGGGCCGGGACGCTGTCTCCCAAGGACACCCTCGAGGTGCTGGCCCAGGTCTGTGATGGCCTGGCCATGGCGCACCGTCACCAGATCCTGCACCGGGACATCAAGCCTTCGAACATCCGGGTGGTGTGGGACGGGAAGAGCCTCCAGGCCAAGGTGCTGGACTTCGGCGTGGCCAAGATCATCAACACCGACACCACGGACGAGGGCACCGTCTTCGGCACCGTGAACTACATGGCGCCGGAATACCTGCAGAGCGGCAAGCCGGACTCGCGCAGCGACCTCTTCGCGGTGGGCGTGATCCTGTACGAGTCCCTGACGGGCATTCCGCCCTTCGACGGCCCCAGCCCCGGCTCGGTCATCTACCGCCTGCTCCACGAGAACCCCACGCCGCTGCCCCCCACGGCCTTCCAGGGCATCAGCCGCGATGTGCAGGGCATCCTCCACCACGCCCTGGCCAAGGACCCAGCCAACCGCTTCCAGACCGCGGAGGACCTGGCGGCCGTGCTGCGTGCGGCCAAGGACACGGCCTGGCGCTGGGAGCAGGAGCGCCCCACCGTGGCCCTGAAGATCAAGGGGCTGGTGGTTCCCGGTCGCGGCCCCACCCCGCCCACTCCGCCCCGGGGCGTGTCGGTGGTGCGGCCCACCCCTCGTCCCGCGCCGGGCCCGAAGGGGGTCACGGGCTCCGGGGCGATCGTCCGGCCCGTGACGGCGTCCCGGGCGCCCGCGCGAGATGCCCAGGCCCCTTCGGGCACCGGCCCCTATGGTCGCGCCGAGGTCCGCCAGGATGTGCTGGAGACCACCAAGAACCAGCTGCTCCAGGCCTTGCAGATCGACCCCAGAAATGCCAAGGCCCACGCCATGCTCCTGGTCACCCACTACCGCCTGGGCCGCCTCGATGCAGTGATGCAGACCCTGCGCCAAGCCAGGGACCGCGGCATCCCCTCGGCGGAGCTCCGGGCCGTGCCCCGCTGCAACCAGGTGGTGGCGGAAGAGATGCAGACCTGCCGCCTGCCCCTCGATATGCACGGCGAATTCATGGAGTACCTGGGGCTCTGAAGCTTCCGTGCCGGGCAACCGCAGGGGGTGATTTGGGCTCCATGGCATTCAGGTGGTGACATGCAGCAACGGCTGGGCCGGTTCGAGATCCTGAAGCGTCTGGGGCAGGGAGCCATGGGGGAGGTCTTCCTGGGGCTGGATCCCGCCATCGGTCGCGAGGTGGCCCTCAAGACCATCCACCGGGAAGCGGCCCAGGGCGCGGAGGCACGGGAGCGCTTCGCCCGCGAGGCCCGGGCGGCGGGCACGCTGAGCCACCCGAACCTGGTGACCATCCACGAATTTGGCGAGGACCAGGGCGTGTTGTACCTGGCCATGGAGTTCGTGCCCGGCGTGGACCTGGAGGCCATGCTGCGCGATCGCGTGCTGGCCCCGGTGGAGGCCCTGGAGGTGCTCGCCCAGGTCTGCGACGGTCTCGCCTACGCCCACCAGAAAGGCGTGCTGCATCGAGACATCAAGCCCAGCAATATCCGGGTGCGCCGAGAAGGCGATCGCCTCCACGCCAAGGTGATGGACTTCGGCATCGCCCGGGTGGCGGGCTCCGACATGACCGGCACGGGCACCCTGCTCGGCACCTTCGGCTACATGGCGCCGGAATACATCAAGACGGGCACGCCGGACCCGCGCAGCGACCTCTTCGCCGTGGGGGTGATGCTCTATGAGGCCCTGGCGGGGCGCCGCCCCTTCGAGGGGGACACCACCGCGACCATCCTCTACCGCCTGGTGAACGAAGAGCCGTCGCCCCTCGCAGCCGGGGACCTCCGCGGCCTCAGCCCCCAGGTGGGCCAGCTGCTGGCCAAGGCCCTGGCGAAGGATCCGGCCCAGCGCTTCCAGTCCGGGGAGGCCATGGCCCGCGCCCTGCGCGATGCGACGGATCCCGCCTGGGCTGGCATGCCGGGCACCCAGCCCACCCGGACCCTGCCCAGGGCTTCGGCGCCACCCGTCGCGGCGGCTCTCGGGCGGAAACCCCGCAATCCGTGGCCCTGGATCGCCGTGGCTACCACCCTCCTGGCCGGCGGCGTGGGGACCTGGGCCTGGCTGAACCAGGCGAAGGCGCCGCGGCTCATCACCCTGCCGGCTCCAGCCACATCCATTCCGGATCCATCTGTCTCGACGCCGGAGGCCACGAAGCCGGAGCCCCGAGGGGGCGCGCCTGCCCCCAAGGCGACCCCCGGGACCAACTCAAGGGTCAAGGTCCCACCGCGCCTATCGGAGTTGGAGGTGGCGGACCTGCTCAACGAGGCCGCCAGAGGCATGGTGGATCAACCCCAGGGCAGCCTCGCCCAGTGCGACCGCGTGCTCCGGGAACACCCCACGAACTCCCGGGCCTACGCCCTCAAGGCCGTCGCGCTCTACGGACTGGGCCGCTACCAGGAGATGCCGGGCGTCCTGGCCGCCGGCAGGGAGCAGGGCGTGAGGCCGATCCAACTGCTGGCCTTCTCCTCCTTCCAGGCCATGCTGCGGGAGGAGCGGCGGGAGCGCCGTCTGCCGCTGGAGGTGCGCGAATCCCTGGCCGCCGAGCTGCCGGTGGGTACGATGCGACCGGGGCAGGGGGCCTGGCCGGGGCGGGTTCAGAGGGACTGAACCTCCTGCAGCAGCCACTCGCTCTGGCGTTTGCGCCAGGTCAGGCGGAAGCCGCGGTGGGAGGCATCCTGAGGCAGCAGCCCGCCACTGCGGCTGGTTAGGACCAAGTCCACCTCCTGGGTGGCCTCGTTCCCCTGCACGGCCACCTCATTGCGGAGCACGGTCACCCCGATTTTCTCCCGCCGGAGGGTGCTCAGAAGGAACATCCGGGCCATGGCGCGGTCCATGCCGTCCGGACCGCGAAAGGCCGGGTCCAGGGGCGCCCCGGCGGCGCCGGCGTCCCCGGCTTCCACGGCCGCCCGGCAGGCCTCGAAGGCCTTCCGAACCTGGGCCTCGGGATTGTCGGATCGGCAAGCCGCGAGGGCCGTCAGGACGCAAACCGACGCAATCCTTTTCCTCATGCTCCCACCCCATCACACTGGACGATCACGGAAGGATAGCGCCATGGACCACAAAGGCCGCTTCGACACGCTCTGCATCCACGCCGGCCAGGCGCCGGATCCCACCAACGGGGCCATCATGACGCCCGTCTATTTCACCAGCACCTACATCCAGGAAGGGCTGGGCCTCAACAAGGGCTTCGACTACGCCCGCGTGCGCAACCCCACCCGCGATGCGGTGGAGGCCAACCTGGCTGCGCTCGAAGGCGGCGCCCACGGCATGGCCTTCGGCTCCGGCATGGCGGCGGTACAGGCCATCTTCGAGCAGCTCTCCAGCGGCGATCACGTGGTGCTGGGTGACAACGTCTACGGCGGCACCTTCCGCCTGCTGGACAAGGTGATGACCCGCTTCGGCCTCACCTATACCCAGGTGGATACCGGCGACCTGGCGGCCTTCAAGGCCGCCCTGCGGCCCAACACCAAGCTGGTGATGCTGGAGACGCCTACCAACCCCATGCTCGGCCTCACGGACATCCCCGGTGTGCGGCAGGTGATGACCCTGATGGGCTGCACCGCCGTGCTGGCCGTGGACAACACCTTCGCCACGCCCTACAACCAGCGGCCCCTGGAGCTGGGCGCCGACCTGGTCTTCCACTCCACCACGAAGTACCTCAACGGCCACAGCGACTCCATCGGCGGCATCGCCATCACCAACCGCGAGGACCTCGCCGAGGGCCTGCGCTTCCACCAGAAGGCCGCCGGCGGCATCCTCTCCCCCATGGAGTCGTGGCTCATCCTGCGCGGCACCAAGACCCTGCACCTGCGCATGGAGCGTCACAATGCCAGCGCCCTCACCATCGCCCGCTGGCTGGAGGGCCGCAAGGACCTCAAAGCCGTCTACTACCCCGGCCTGGAATCCCACCCCCAGCACGCCCTGGCCAAGCAGCAGATGAAGGGCTTCTCCGGCATCGTGAGCTTCGACACCGGAGATGCCGAGCGGACGAGGCGCATGGCCTCCACTTTCAAGGTGTTCGCGCTGGCCGAGAGCCTGGGCGGCGTGGAGAGCCTGGTCTGCCATCCGGCCAGCATGACCCACGGCAGCGTGCCCGAGGCCGACCGCCAGCGCCTGGGCATCAACGACAACCTGCTGCGCCTCAGCGTGGGCGTGGAGGATGTGCGTGACCTCATCGATGATCTGGATCGGGTGTTGAAGGTCTAGAAGCCTGGTCGCGGAAGGCCCGGAAATTCGCAGAAACCGCGAATGGGGGACCGTCGATTTTCCGCGCCTTCCACGTTTCCCGCGACCAGCCCTTTTAGCCAAGTCCATGCGCGGCGTACAGCTCGGGGTAGCTGCGTGGCTCGGCGCGATCGGGGGCGAGGCCCAGGCTCTCCATGGCGGCCCGGATGGCCTGAGGCTCGCCCTCCAGCTCGAGGTAGCAGCCGAAGGGCGTCTCATCGAGGCAGGCCTCCAGCTCCGCCCGCTCCCAGACGGCGCGGGACTTCTCCATCCGCAGGACGGGGGCGTAGCCGAGGGCGCGGAGGATGGCATCCAGGGCTTCAGGGTTCTCGATGCCGCTTTCCTGTTCAGGGCGGATCTTCAGGATGGGGTCCGGCACTTTGGGGCCCTTCCAGGTGAGCCGGGACTGGCCCGCGTAGGACCGCGTGCGCAGGGCGGAGCCCGTGGCGCGGAGCTCCCCGTTCCGGTCCCAGAGCACGCTCACCTCGGCCTGGGCCGGATGGACTTCATGGAAGCCGAGGGCTTCCAGCAGGGCGCGGTAAGGGCCGGTGGCCGGGATGCGCAGCTTCAGCTCGGTCTCGATGGGGGATTTGTGCTTCATCGGGGACCGGCCTCCCGCCGGGCTGGGGCATGATGGTGCAAAGGCACCGGACCCCTTGTGATCCCCCAACGGTACATCATCGCCAGCCTCTTCATCGCCGCCATGCTGCTGCTCTTCGCGGTGGTGCAGGCGCCGCGTCCGGTCAGCGAGGGGGGCGTCGGCGCCCCGGAGGCTCCGGTGATCATGAACCTGGGTGGCTATGAGGCGCAGTCGGAATATCGTCTGACGGACGGCTGGGCGCCCCGTTTCCAGGGCGCCCAGGATCCGGACCAGCCGGATGCCTGGCCCTTCGAGGGCGGCTTTGGCACGCCCTGGGAGCCGGCCTCCCCGTACCTGGCAGACCAGGGGCTCGCGCTGAATGGCCCGGAGGGCCGTAGCGAGGTGGTGCTATGGCGAGGGCTCGAGTGGCGGCACTACCGCTTCGACGCCCCGCTCTGCTCGGCCCGACTGGATCCGGCGAAGGGCAACCGCCTGCTCGTGACCTTGCAGATGGGGCCGGGCCGCTTCGAGACCCGTCTGCTCGAAGTGCCGGAGGGCCGCGTCCTCTGGTCCGCGCAGTCCGGTCCCTGGAGCCGCTTCAGCTGGGATGGCCGGGCGGTGCTGGTGGGCTTCTTCGAACCCGGTGAGTCGCGGCTGCTGCTCAGTGCGCTCCCCATGGACGCGGAGCCCGGGGAAGCGACCCTCGCGGCCTGGGATGAGGTCGGCCTGCCACCGCCACCAAAAGGAATCGCCACGAAGCTGGAGGCCCTGTCCGAGGATGGCCGGGACCTCCCGGGCCTGCGGCTGGAGATCCCGTGGCGCGCCGGAGACCGCGTGTGGATGCCGACCGGGGGCCGCCTCTGGCATGGTGGCTCCCAGGGGTGGACCCTCTGGGCCCTGGAGGGCGGCCGCTGGCGACGCCTGGCGGCGGGCCCCGGCATGCTGAATGCCCACCCGCCCCAGCGCATGGCTCTGGTGGAGGCCCTCCCGGAAGAGGGGATGGTCCGCAAGCTCAGCTCCCTGGTCCGGGCCGACTGGACCGAGGTGGCGGCCGACGCGCTGCCCTGGCCGGCCTGGGACGCCGCCTGGGCCTGGCGCGACACCGGCGCCGTCGACGCCTGGGACCAGCGCTGGAATGAGAGCTCCCTGCCACCGGAACGGCAGCGGCAGGCGCTGTTCGAAACCTACCGCGCCGAGTGGCGCGCGGCCATGGAGCTCCGGGCTTCCGTGAAGGGCTGGCTGCCGCGAGGCCCGGAGGTCGCGCTGCGGGAGCCGCTCGGTGTGGCCTGGATCTGGGTGGGCGACCGGGTGCTGATGGTCCGTCTCGTGGAGGTGGAACGGATCCGGACGCTTAGGAAGCTGCTGCGCTGATCGATCCGTTGCTATCGAAGTGCACATTTCTGGTAGCGTTGTGCCCAGCCACTCTCTCTTCCTCCCGGCTTCCCGAGGTTTCCGATGCCGCGTCTCCTCCTCGTGGACGACAATCCCAGCATTCACCGGATTGCCGAATCCCTCCTGGCTCCCACGGACGTGGAGCTCACCTGCGTGGATTCCGCCGCAGAGGCCCTGGACCGTCTTGAGCAGGGCGAACGCTTCGACGTGGCGCTGGTGGACACGGCCATGCCCGGCATGGATGGCTGGACCCTGCTGACCCGCCTGCGGGCCATGGATGCCACCGCTCAGATGCCCATTGCCCTGATGGCGGGCGTGCTGGACCCTGTCGATCCGGCCAAGCTGGCGAAAGCCCCCATCCAGGGCTTCCTGAAAAAGCCCATCGAGCTGCGGGAGCTGGGTGACCGGGTGAAGGCCCTGCTGGCCACACCGGTGGTGGTGGCCCCCTCGCCCTTCAGCACCGTGCCGGCGACCCCGGCCAGCGAGCTGGTGAAGCGGGCCGAGGCGGCCCTGCCCGAGCTGAGGCCGGAGCCGGAAGCGCCCGGCGTCGCGGCGATGGACGACCTGTTCTTGCCTGAACCCGACGACGATCTGCTGGTGCTGACGGCCGAGGATCTCTGGCCAGAGGAGGCTGAGCCCGTGCTTCCCGAGCCGGTCCTGGCCGCCACGGTGCCTCCGAATGTGCAGCTGGAGCTGGAGGAACTGGACCTGGACAGCCTCCAGGATCTGACCAGCGAGGCCCTGCCTCCGGCCTTCGACGCAGGCCCCGAGCCGGCCTTCCCCGCCTTTGACCTCGAGCCGGCGCTCCCCGAAGAGGAAGACCTGGTCACCCTTTCCGGCCTCGAAGAGTTGGAGGCCGTGCCTGCTGATGTCCATCCGACCATCCCGCCTCCCGAGCCCGAGCCCGAGCCCGTCCCGGAGGCGGTGGCGGATGACCTCTTCGCTGATCTTCCAGATGCCGCCTCCCTGATCGGCGAGGTCGTCCCGACCCCGTCGGCGAACCTGGAAGCCCCGGCTCCCGAGGCCCTGGAGCCAGCGCCCGTGAGTTCGGTTCCGGTCCTGCCGGTGCCCGTCGAGGCTGTGCCGCCTGCCGCAGGTGGTCAGGTACCTGCCGCTCCCGGTCAGGTTGGCCTCGGTGCTGCGGCGCCAGCCTCCCCCGAGCAGGCGCAGGCCCTCCTGCAGGCCCTGCTGGCCGACCCGGTGCTGGTGGATGCCCTGGTCAAGGCCGTGGTGGCCCGGATGGGCGACCAGGTGCTTCGGGAGATCGCCTGGGAAGTCATGCCGGATCTGGCGGGAAGATTGCAACGATAGGCGCATGAAGCGCTTCGCTCCCCTGAGTCCCAGGCTGTCCTCCAGGTTCCCCTCATGATCACCGGCTACAACACGGATGTGCGCCACGGGAACCGGGTCTTCCATGTGCAGACGGAGGACAAGGGGCTGTCCAACCCCAAGATCGAAACCCTCATCTACGTGGGGGGCGAGATCCTGGACAGCTACCGATCCTCGTACGAAGACCTGACGGTGGCCCCGCCGGTCACTGAATCCGTGATCCAGAGCCGCATGGACGAGCAGCACCGCGCGGTCATCCGGGACATCAAGAACGGGAAGTACGACCTCACGCCGCCCGACCTTCTGGAGCAGCAGGCCTTCAACGACCGTCCCCTGGACCAGGCCATCCTGGAGTTCCTTCAGCAGGAAGGCGATGTGGACACCCTGGAACTGGTCTTGGATCAGCCGCTCAAGCCGGCCTTCGGAAGCCTGTTCAAGGTGCAGGTGCGCGCGCGGCTCTGCCAGAGTCAGAGCCCGGTCTCCGGCGCCGAGGTGTCGGTGAAGCTCGTGTCCAGCCTCAAGAAGGCCACGGGCCTGCTCTCAGGGAAGACGGGCGTCGATGGCTCCTACGAGGGCGAGGTGCAGTTGCCTCCGAGCCAGCCGGGCCAGTGCGCCGTCGTGGTGACCTGCAGCAGTGACCAGGGCTTCGACGAGGTCAAGACCACCATCCTGGCTTCCTAGAATGTCTAAATAATAAATTAGACAAACTCGTAATTGAGATACCATGATGCCCTGGACGGGGGAATCATGGCCAAGGTCGAGCCGGAACTGCTGAGCATTGGTGATATCTGCTCGGAGACCGGGTTGTCGGCAGATGTGGTGCGGGTGTGGGAGCGCCGCTACGGCTTCCCCGTGCCCGTCCGACTGCCCTCGGGCCACCGGCGTTACCGCCAGGAGGACCTGCACCAGCTGCGGCTCATGGCCGAGGCCGTGGCCCAGGGCCACCGTCCCTCGCTGGTGGCCAGGACCGGGGAGGCGGCCTTGAAGCGGCTGCTCATCCCCAAGGACAATCCCCGCGTGGAGCGGCTCTTCGAGGCCGTCACCACCCTGGAGACGGACGGAATGCGCGGGCTGCTGAAGGAGTCGATCGACGAGCTGGGCTGGAAGCCCTTCCTCCAGCAGGTGGTGGCGCCGCTCCTGGACCGCGTGGGCATGGCCTGGGCGGAAGGGGCCATCGACATCCACCACGAGCACCTGGTCACCGAGGTGCTGGAGGATCTGCTCCGCCAACTTCGCCTGGACTGCCGGATCCTGCCGGGCCTGGGTTCCGTGTTGCTGAGTACCCTGCCTGGCGAGCGCCACCGCCTGGGCCTGCTCATGGCGGCCCTGGCCTACGCCTCCCAGGGGGTGCGGACCGAGCTCCTGGGCGTGGACCTCCCCGTGGCGAGCATCGCCCAGGCAGCCCGGGCCCTGAAGGTGGATCGCGTGGCCATCAGCCTGTCCATCCAGAGCTCCGGGGAGACCACCCGGCGCCTGCTCATGGACCTGAAGGACCGGCTACCGGCAGGCTGCCACCTGCTCATCGGTGGCCAGGGCGCGGTGCGGACGCGGAAGATCGAGGGCGTCGAGCGGATGATCGGGCTGGAAGTGCTCTGATTGGTCTGAGCCGTCGCGCTGCGTCCTATTCCGACGGAGCCCACTGCCGCTTCAGGCGGTGGAGCAGCAGTCGCAGCTCCAGCAGCAGCGGGCGGGCCGCCAGGAAGCAGAGGAACCCCGCGAGAGGCACGGTCACCTTGAAGCCGATGTGCCGGAACCCCAAGGCACCCACCACGCCACCACCAAGGAAGGACGCCAGGATAAGCAGCAGCAGCGTCAGCTTCTGCCGGTTGGCGACGATGCGCTCGCGGCCGTGACGGTTGTGGAGGTTCACGTAGCTGAGGCGGCTCAGCTCGATGCCGATGTCGGTCACGGTGCCCGTAAGGTGCGTGGTGCGCACGGCCGCGCCGGAGATGATGGAGGTCACGGCGTTGTGCAGGCCCATGATGAAGCAGAGCAGCATGACGGTCATGGGCAGCGTGAACTGGATCTCCTGCTGGAGGCGGTTGCCCATGAAGCCGAAGATCAGCATCAGCACGGCCTCCAGCGCCAGCGTGAGGGCGTAGCGGCTGCGCATGCGGTGCCGCTGGCCGAAGCTGATGAGGGTGGTGCAGACGAAGGCGCCGCCGAGGAAGCTCAGCATCATGGCCAGGGCTGCCAGGGCCGTGGTGAGGTCCCCCGCGGCCAGTTCGTCGGCCATGGAGGACACGACGCCGGTCATGTGGGAGGTGTAGTGGCTGACCGCCAGGAAGCCGCCCGCGTTCACCGCTCCCGCCACAAAGGCCATGGCCCAGGCCAGCTGCCGGTTGAGGGTCTCGGAGCGCAGCGCCCCTTCCCGCACCAGCAGCTTCTCCTGGATGGGTAGCGTGGCCAGGGCGGATTCCACCGCCGCCTGGAGCTGCTGGCCGTCGAGGCGGTTCCTGAGCAGCCCACGCAGGTAGCGGGCCACGATCAGCTGGATGGTGCGGGGAATGCGGCGCATCGATGCTTCAGTCTACTGGGTCGGGACGATGTGTTCAGGCTGGTGACTGGTGTTTGGAGCCCGGGGTCCGGAGGCAAGGATCTCTGTTGGCCTTCGGCCGCCATGTGTTGTTTGGGTTTGGGCTCCGCGAACCGGTGGGTCGGCGCCAGCTCTAAAAGCAGGCGCGGCGCTTGCGACGCCCCAGAAAGCATTGCCTCCAGTCTCCAGCCTCCAGACTCCAGACTGTATTCTTCATCCATGCGCAGAATCCTCCTCCTCCACACCGGCGGCACCCTCGGCATGGCCCCCAGCGGGGAACCCGCCTCGCTGGCGCCCGGGAAGTTCTTGGACCACCTGCTGGAGCAGGTGCCGGAGCTGGGCCAGCTGGCGGAGTTGTCGGTGGAGGTGCCCTTCAACCAGGACTCCGCCTGCATGGAACCGCCCCACATCCTCACGCTGGCCCGACGCGTGCGCGAGGCGGCGGTCGCCTTCGACGGCTTCGTCATCATCCATGGCACCGACACCATGGCCTTTACGGCCTCGGTGCTGGGCTATCTGCTGGCGGATCTGGGCAAGCCCGTGGTGCTCACGGGCAGCCAGAGACCGCTCGCCTTCGTGCGCAGCGACGCCCGCAGCAACCTGGTCAACGCCGTGGACCTGGCCTGCCGCGCCATTCCCGAAGTGGGCATCTGCTTCGGCACTCACTGGCTGCGTGGCGTGGCCGCCGACAAGCTGAGCGTGAGCCAGTTCGAGGCGTTCCAAAGCCCCAACCTGCCGCCCCTGGCGGAGATCGGCGCTGAAATCCGTCTGCACCCCGAGGCGGGGCAGTTCCCCCGGCAAGTGCCCGCAGGGCTGGGTGCCGAGCTGGACCTCACCGTCCGCACGGTCACGCCCCATCCGGGCATGGCCTGGTTCCCCGCGCCCGCCGGGGCCCGGGCCGTCCTCATCCAGGCCTTCGGCGCCGGCAACCTGCCCATGGATCGGCGGGATCTGCAGGCCTTCCTGGAGGACTGCCGCCAGCGCCGGCTGCCCGTGGTGGTGACCTCACAGTGCCCCCATGGCGGTGTCGATCTGTCCGCCTACGAGATGGGGCGGAAGCTGGAGGACCTGGGCGCCATCTCTGGCGGCCTGCACACCCGCTGGGCCGCCCTGGCCAAGCTGGGCCTGGTGCTGGGCGCCGGGGGCGGAGTCGCCGAGGCCCGGGAGGCGTTCACGGCCGCCTGGGCCGGCGAGCCCACGCCCGAGGGAGCCTGGCCCCAGGCTTGATCCTTCAGGCGAAGGCCAGCTCCAAACCCGCCTGTGGCCCGCTTGGAGCCAGTTAGAATGAAGGTTTCCGGGAAAACCAGACCATGCTCGACGCCAACCTCCTCCGCAACGACCTCGACGCCGTGGCGGCCCGCCTGTCCGAGCGGGGCTACACCCTTGATCGCGGCCAGTACCAGGCGCTGGATCAGCGCCGCCGCTCTGTGCTGCAGGAGGCCGAGGCCCTGAAGGCCGAGCGGAACCGCGTGAGCGAGGAAGTGGGCCGCCTCAAGCGGGCCAAGGAGAACGCGGACCACCTCATCGCGCAGCAGCGCGAGGTGGGCGACAAGTTGAAGGAGCTGGAAGCGGCCGAGCGCGAAGTCGAGGCGGCCTTCAAGGAGTTCCTCGCGGGCATCCCCAATCCGCCCCACGCCAGCGTGCCCTCGGGCCGCGATGAGCACGCCAATGTCGAGATCAAGCGCTGGGGCCAGGCCCCCAGCATCGACGCGCCCAAGGATCACGTGGAACTGGGCACGACGCTCGGCATCCTGGACCTGGACCGGGCGGCCAAGATCAGCGGCGCGCGCTTCTCGGTGCTGAAGGGGCAGGGCGCCAGGCTGGAGCGGGCCCTCATCGCTTTCATGCTGGATCGGCAGACGGCCGCGGGTTACCTGGAAGTCATCCCGCCCTACCTGGTGAACGCCGAGAGCATGTACGGCACCGGCCAGCTGCCCAAGTTCGAGCAGGATCTCTTCAAGACCCCCCATGGCGAAGGCGCGCTGTACCTGATTCCCACGGCGGAGGTGCCGGTCACCAACCTCTACCGCGACGAGATCCTGAACGCGGACTCACTGCCCCTGCGCCACTGCGCCTTCACGCCCTGCTTCCGCAGCGAGGCGGGCAGCTACGGCAAGGACACCAAGGGCATCATCCGGCAGCACCAGTTCCACAAGGTGGAGCTGGTCACTTTCGCGGCGGCGGACCAGGCGGAGGCCGAGCTGGAAAAACTCACCGCCGATGCGGAGGCCATCCTGGAAGCCCTCGGGCTGCCCTACCGCCGCGTGCTGCTCTGCACCGGCGACATGGGCTTCAGCAGCCAGAAGACCTACGACCTGGAAGTGTGGCTGCCCTCGCAGAACACCTACCGTGAGATCAGCTCCTGCAGCTGGTTCGGCGACTTCCAGGCGCGGCGCGCTAACATCCGCGCCAAGGGCAGGGAGGGCAAGCCCGTCTTCGCCCATACGCTGAACGGCAGCGGCCTCGCGGTGGGCCGCACCTGGGTGGCGATCCTGGAGAACTGCCAGCAGCCCGATGGCAGCATCCTGGTGCCCGAAGCCCTCCGGCCCTACATGGGTGCCGAGGTGATCCGCTGAGGGAAGACTCCCTCCTCTGCGCCGAGGGGCTGGGCCTTCTGCGCGAGGGAAAGCGGGTGTTGAAAGCGGTGTCTTTTTCCATCGCCCCGGGCGAAGCCTGGGGCGTCATCGGCGCGAGCGGCTCCGGAAAAACCACCTTGCTGAACCTGCTGCTGGGCCTGCTGGAGCCCAGCGAGGGGCGCATCACCTTCCAGGGCGGGCCCTGGTCGCCCCTGCCTGAGCGGGAGCGGAGGCTGCGGCGTCCTCTCATCCAGGCGGTCTTCCAGGATGCCCTGGCCAGCCTGCCGCCTCACCGCACGGGCTGGGAGATCCTCCAGGAGCCTCTCCATGTCTGGAAGCGTGGCGACCTGCGCTCACGGCGCGAGGCCGCGGCCCGGATGGCGGCCAAGGTGAAGTTCCCGGAAGTGGCCCTGGCTCAGCGTCCCGGGGCCTGGTCCGGCGGGCTGGCCCAGCGGCTGGCCCTGGCGCGCGCCCTCATGCTGGAGCCGGCCCTGCTGGTGCTGGACGAGCCCTTCTCGGCCCTCGACCCGACCCTGGGGTGCCACCTGCTTGATTTGCTGGTCGCCCTGAAGGCCGAGGGCACGGCGCTGCTTCTCGCGAGTCATGACCTGGAGGTGGTGCGGATCCTCTGCGACCAGCTGCTCGTGCTGCGGGAGGGCGAGGCGCTGTGCCAGGGGCCAACCGGGGCCCTGCTGTCCAGGCCGCCCCACCCCCACCTGGGTGAGCTCTCGGCGGCCGCGCCCCGGCTGAATGCCGCTGAGGCCTAATCCTCCAACTGGATGGACACGGCGGCGGTGTTCACGTAGATGCCGCCGAAGTGGCCCCAGAGGCTGCTGAAGCCCGGGCGGAGCCGCCCTTGGCGATCCAGGGACTGCAGCTCCGCGGAGAGCAGCTTCTGGGCTTCGGTGGTCTGCACATCCTGGATGAGGCTGCGCCGGGTCTCGAAGGTGAGGGCCGGGGCGGGCTCGCGGGAGGTGATGCGGGCGACCCAGAGCTTGCCATCCGGTGTCCAGAGCACGGGGGTGGCCTGGCCGACGGGGGTGTCCAGGAGGGCCTTGCGGATGCCCGGATGGGTGACGAAATCGCGCACCCCGCTGAGGGGGGCGGCGGGCTGATCGGTGACCGGGCCCACGGCCTGGAGCCCCCCGGCCTTCAGGGCCTGCTGGGCCTTGGCCACGGCCTGCTTGCGGGCCTCGTCCAGGCGGTAGGCCGCCAGGACCTTGGCGCGGACTTCCTTGAAGGGGGGCACGGCCTCGGGCAGCTCCTCCTGGACCCGGAAGAGCAGGTGGCGAGCCCCGATGGCCTGGGGCTTCGAGACATCGCCCACCTTCAGGCGGAAGGCCTCGGCGGCGATCTGGGCCAGCTCGGGCAGGCCTTCGACCTGGGCGGAGGGCTCGTTGCTGAAGGGCTGGCTGAGCTGGGCCGGGCTGCCCAGGCTCTTGGCGGCGGCGGCGAGGTCGCCTCCGTTCGCCCGCTTGCGGATCTGCTCCAGACGCTCCTGGGCCCGGGCGTTGAAGCGACTGTCCGAGATCTCGCGGGCCAACTCGGCCTTCACGTCCTCGAACTGCTTCTCGCGGCGGCCCTCCAGCTTGATGAGGTGGATGCCGAACTGGGTGCGCACCGGCTGGCTGATCTCGCCGGGCTTCAGGGCCGCGGCGGCCTCGGAGAAGGGCTTGACCATCTTGGAGGCGGTGAACCAGCCCAGGTCGCCGCCGTTGCCCTTGGCGCTGGGATCCTCGCTCTGCTCCTCGGCGGTCTTGGCGAAGTCCAGGCCCTTGACGAGGCGCTGGCGCAGCAGCTGGGCCTTGGTGGTGGCCTCCTGCAACTGGGTGTCGCCCTCGGCCTTGAAGAGGATGTGGCGGGCCTTGAACTCGGTGGTGTCCCCCTTGCGGGCCTCGAAGGCGGCCTTCAGGGCGGCCTCGTCGGGTTCGATGTCCTTGCCCAGGGCGGCGCGGTCCACGGCCACGAACTGGACCACGCGGCGGGGCGGCTGGAGGAAGCGCTCGCCACCGGCCTTGTAGAAGGCTTCCAGGGTGGCGTCGCCGGGGTCGGCCACGGCGCTGGCATCCACGGGCAGGGCCACCTGCTGGAAGGCCACCTTCTCGTTGCGCAGGCGGTGCTCCTGGCCGATCCAGGCCTCGTCCACGGGCACCTGCAGGGCGGCCTGCTGGACCAGCTTGGTGCGCAGCAGCTCCGAGCGGATGGCCCGCTCCTGCATGGCGGGGTTGAACCCGGTCTCCTGGAAGATCTGCTTCAGCTCGGCGGTGGACTTCAGGCTGCCTTTGGGATCCAGCAGCATGGGGTACTGGCGGAGGAAGGCCCGCAGGCGGGCTCCGACTTCCTCATCCGTGACCACGATGTGGTGCCGTTCGGCCAACTCCTCCATGAGCTTCTGGTTCATGAGGTCGCGGAGGGCCTGCGACTGGACGAAGGGCTTCAGGGCCTCGGGGCTGGCCTGCTTGCCGTAGCGCTGGTAGAGCTCCTGCATGTGGTCGGCCAGTTCCTGCATGGTCACTTCGTGGCCGTAGACCCGGGCCACCACCGTGTCCCGGGAGACGGCCCCGCCGGTGGGCGCCAGGTAGGCCACCAGGCCCAGGAGCACGACGATCATCACCGCGGCCATGGGCGTGCGGTTGGATTTGAAGACCTGGCGGAAAGAACGAAGCATGCGTGGCTCCAGACGGACCTCCCAGATTAACAAGGGAACGGCCATCGATTACACTGGAATGCTGGAGAGGTTGAATGGCCGTTCTGCCCGTGCTCACCTGGGGGGATCCCCGCCTCAAGAAGAACAGCGAGGATGTCGGGGACTGGACGCCCGAGCTGGACCAGCTCGTGGCGGACATGTTCGCGACCGCCCTGGACGAAGAAGGGGTCGGCCTCGCGGCGCCCCAAGTCGGGGTGAACCTCAACCTGGCGGTCATCGACTGCTCCTGCGGCGAGGACCCGGCCCAGCAGATCATCCTCATCAACCCCGAGATCACGCGGGAGGAGGGTTCCCAGATCGGGCCAGAGGGCTGCCTCTCCATCCCCGGCATCCGCGAAGTGCTGGAGCGTCCCCAGAAGGTGACCCTCCGCAACCGGGCCAAGGACGGCAGCTGGCACGAGCTGGTGGGCGAGGACCTGCTGGCCCGGGCCTTTTGCCACGAGATCGACCACCTGCGGGGGCGGCTCTTCGTGGAGTACTTCGGGCCCGTGAAGCGGCAGCTCCTCCAGAAGAAGTACCAGAAGCAGGCCCGGGGATGACCCGCATCGCCTTCCTCGGCACGCCCCAGGTGGCCGTTCCGGCCCTGAAGGCGCTGGCCGAGGAGGGGATCGGGGCGGTCTTCTGCAATCCGGATCGGCCCGCGGGCCGGGGCCGCCACCTGGAGGCTCCACCGGTGAAGGTGGCCGCCCAGGAACTCGGGCTGGCCACCCATCAGCCCCTGAGCTGGAAGGCACCGGAAACCCGGGAACTGTGGGAGAGCCTGCAGATCGACCTGGCCGTGGTGGTCGCCTATGGGCACCTCCTGCCCCAGTGGCTGCTCGATTCCTGCCCCCAGGGCGTGTGGAACCTCCACTTCTCCCTGCTGCCCCGCTGGCGCGGCGCGGCCCCCGTGAACCACGCCCTGCTCGCCGGGGACGAGGAGACCGGCGTCAGCCTCATGCAGCTCACGGCTGGGCTCGACGAGGGTCCCGTGCTGGCCCAGTGCCACCGGGCCATCGCCCAGGAGGACACGGCCGAGTCCCTGCTGGCCGCCCTGGCCGGAGATGCCGCCGAGCTGCTCATGGACCAGCTCCCCCTGCTGCTGGGTGGCAGCGCCACGCCCGTGGAGCAGGATCACGCCCTGGCCACCTACGCCCCGAAGCTGCGCAAGGAGATGGGTCGCCTGGATTGGCGCCGGCCCGCTGCTGACCTGCATCGCCAAGTGCGGGCCCTGTGGCCCTGGCCGGGCGCCGAGCTGCAGATGGAAGGCCAGGCCCTCAAGGTCTGTGGCGTGGGCGCCCTGCGCACCTGCTACCGCGAGCCGGGCCAGCTGGTCTGGGGCAGGGAGGGCGCCTGGCTCACCACCGCGGACGGCGCCCTGGAACTCACCTTGCTCCAGCGGCCCGGCAAGCCCGTCCAGCCGGCCCTGCAGGCTCTGCAACCCTGGGGCGCCAGTGGCAGCCGGCTGCTTGGGACGACGGGAGCCTGAGACCTGCGTCACTCTCGAAAACCGTTGAGGCTGCCGAAGGGTCTTATATAGTCGTATCGAATCTTTCCGGCGTTCGTGATGGTCAGGTTCCCCTTGGCTGGGAACATGTGGAGGTAGATGGTGCGGGGGCACGGGTCAGCCTGGAAGGACTGGGTGGCCCCGGATCCGTCCCTGCCCCTGGAGCGGCAGTTCTTCCAGTGGCTCTGCCTGCTCGGCGGGGCGGTCTCGCTCTTGGTGGTTCTCCCGGTGAACCACTATCAGGGCCTGAACCCCTGGGTGAACCGGGGGATCACCGTGTTCGGGCTCCTGTCCCTGGGCATCGCCTGGGCGGCGAAGCGGGGGCACTACTGCTTGAAAACGATGCTGCTGGCCTTCGTGATCTGCCTGGACCTCCTCTGGTTCTTCAACGGGGGTTCCCAGGGCAGCATCGGCCTCTATTTTTTTATGGCCATCCTGTTCCCGGTGCTCTTCTTCCGGGGCGCGGCCCGGGCCGCGGGCCTGATCCTGCTGCTGGCGAACATCCTCGGCCTGCTTCTCGTCGAACAGGCATGGCCCCAACTGGTCACCCCCTTCAAGAGCGTCGCGGACCGCACCCTGGACCTGGTCGCCGGCTACTTCATCTGCCTGCCCATCTGCGCCCTCATGCTCTGGGTGATCCAGAAGGGATTCGACCGGGAGCGCCTGCGGCTTGCGGAATCCGAAAGCATGCACCGCGAATTCCTGGAGCGCCAGGGCGAGGGCTTCTCCATGGTCGACGCCCAGGAGCGCTTCCAGATGGCCAACCCCGTGGCCGAGCAGATCTTCGGCGTGCCCCCCGGAAGTCTGGTGGGCCGCTCGCTCTTCGACTTCCTCCCGGAGGACCAGCAGGCGCTGATCCACGAAGAGACCAACCTCAGGTGCCTGGGGCTTGCGAGTACCTACGAGCTCCTCATCCGGCGAGAGGATGGAGCGCTCCGGACCCTCCTGGTCACCGCCACGCCCAGGGTTGGCCGGGAGGACGAGCCACTGCAGGTGCTGGGGGTCTTCCGGGACATCACGGAGCGCAAGGAGGCCGAGGACCGCCTGCGGGAGAGTGAGGCCAAGTTCCGGACCTACATCGAGCAGTCCATCGATGTCATCTTCACCCTCGATGCCGCAGGGGCTTTCCTCTTCGCCTCGCCCGCCTGGGAGCGGCACTTCGGCATTCCCGTGCAGCAGGTCCTCGGGCAGCCCTTCGCGCCTTTCATCCATCCGGAGGATGTCCAGCCCTGCGCCGAGCACCTCGCCCGCGTCCTCAGCTCGGGTCAGGGAGAGTCGAGCCCCCCCTACCGCGTCCAGCACGCAGATGGGTCCTGGCGCTGGTTCAAGGCCAACGGAACCCGCCTCTCCGCAGCCGGGGGGGAACCTCTATACATGGGCGTGGCCCACGACATCACGGAAAGCAAGCGGGCCAGCGAGGCGATCCGCGAGAGCGAGGAGCGCTACCGGACCCAGTTCGATCGGGCGAGCGAGGGCATCTTCGCCGTCTCGCCCGAGGGCAGCCTGCTCGAGGTCAACGAGGCCTTGGCCCGGATGCACGGCTACACCCGCGAGGAGATCCTCGCCCTGAGCCTGGAGGACCTGGATGCCCCGGATTCCTTCAACCTGTCACCCGAACGGGATGCAGCGCCTGATGGCGGGGGAATCGCTGACCTTCGAGGTGGAGCACCGCCACAAGGATGGGCATGTCTTCCCGCTCGAAGTGTCGGCGAGCCTCGTGTCCACGGCCGGGCGGCCGGTCATCCTGTGCTTCCACCGGGACATCACCGAGCGCAAGCGGGCCGAGGAGACCGCCCGGCTCCTGGTGCAGGAGAAACAGCAGACCCAGAAGATGGAAAGCCTGGGGAGCCTGGCGGGAGGCGTCGCCCACGACTTCAACAACATGCTCGGCGGCATCATGGGCTACGCGGACCTTCTCCTGGCAGGCGAAGGCGATCCGATCCGCCAGAAGTACCTGAAGGCCATCCTGGCGGCGGCCTCCCGCTCGGCGGAGCTGACCCAGAAGCTCCTGGCCTTCGGGCGCCGGGGCAAGAACAGGGTGGAGCCCCTGGACCTCCCCGCCATGGTCGAGGATTGCCTGGCCATGATCAGGCCATCCATGAGCCACGATCTCCAGGTGGTGGTGGCCATGACGGACTGTCCGACGGTGGATGGCGATCCCTCCCAGATCCACCAGGTGCTGGTGAATCTGTGCATCAATGCGGTGGAGGCCATGCCCGAGCGGGGAGTCCTGACCTTGTCCTCCTGGGTCCGGACGGTGTCCGAAGCCACGCACCCGGGCCTGCCGGTTTCAGCGGGAAGGTACGTGGAACTGGCTGTGTCCGACACGGGCCTGGGTATGACCCCGGAGATCCAGCAGCGGATCTTCGAGCCCTTCTTCACGACCAAGAACTCCTCGGGCGTGTCCGGGACCGGCCTCGGTCTTGCCACGGCCTACGGCATCGTCCGCGCGCACGGCGGCGCCATCACCGTCACCAGCAGCCGGGGCAAGGGGAGCATGTTCCGCTTGTTCCTGCCCGTGGGTTCGATGGCTCCTGCCGAGCCCAGCGTGAGCTCCGGAGGGACCCGGGGCGAGGGGCTCGTCCTGCTGGTGGAGGACGAGCAGCTGCTGCGGGAACTGGGGGCCGCTGCCCTCGAGTCCCTGGGCTACGAGCCCGTCCCGGCGAGGGATGGGAAGGAGGCCATCGAGGTCTTCAGCCGCCTCCACGATCGGCTCTGCGCGGTGCTCCTGGATCTGAAGATGCCGAGAGTGGGGGGGCGGGAGGCCTTTCTGGAGTTCCGTCGCATCGATCCAACCGTGCCCGTGATCATCTGCACCGGCTACGGAGAGAATGAGGAAGTGCAGGAGCTGCTGACGCTGGGGGCCCGGGGGATGCTGGCCAAGCCCTATCAGATCTCGGCGCTGGCGGCGAAGCTCCAGAAGGTGCTGGCCGGGTAGCCGTCAGGCCAGCCGCGCCGCCACGTCCCGGTAGTCGGGATCCATCTCGTGGACGGCCTTGAACTCCTCGGCGGCCATGCTCGTGTGGCCCTGCTGGAGGTAGATCTCGGCCAGGTCGTAGCGCAGGCCGATGCTGTCCTCGGGGGGGAACCCGGGCGCCAGGACGCCCTGGCGCAGCCATTCCACGGCCGCCGCGAGGTCGCCCCGGGCCTGCTCGCAGATGCTGAGCATGGAGCAGCACTCCAAGGTGCGCTCGGGGTCGCCCATGGCGATCTTGAATTCTTCGATGGCCGGGTCGATGAGCATCATCTCCTTGTAGGCGATGCCCAGGTTGTAGTGGGTGTCGTAGTCATCACCTTTGACCTGCTTCTCCACGCCTTCGCGGAAGGCGCTGAACAGTTCGTCGACGCTCTGGATCTTCTCCACCACGTGGGTGGCGTCGTGCATCTCCTCGCCTTCGCCGGTGTCCATCAGCGCGGTGCCGAGCACGTCCGTGAGGTCGAAGAAGGAATTGGCGAAATCACTCTCGTCGAGGGCACTGGCCTTGGGGACGTGCCCCAGCTTCTGCAGCGCCGTTTCCGCGCGGCCAAGGCGGTCCTGGAGTTCGGGGTGACCCGGGTACTGCTGGAGGGCGGCCTCGATCTCGATCTTGGCTTCCTCGGGGCTGCCATAGTCCAGCTGGAAGTCGATGTCGCCCAGCAGGCTCTCAAGGTCCTCGGCCATCGGCTCGGGGGTCGGGGGGGTGGCCGGGTCCGGCACCGTGCCCGGGGCTTCCACTTCGGGCAGTTCGGGCAGCGCGGAGAGGGCGTCGATGACCTCTGGTTCCAGCTGCCGCGTGGGCATGGGGGGCAGGGGCGCCGTGGGCGCGGAGGTGGAGGGCGCCGCGTCGGCCGTGAGGTCCGTGAGGTCCGTGAGCGTCGCGTCCATCCAGCTCAGGTCGGAAGGCTCCAGCGCGGGGTGGTCCTGGCTCGGCGGAGCCGGGGCTGGGGGCGGAAGGGGCGGCGAGAAGGGATCGGGCGGCAGCTCGGCAAGGTCCGGCAGGAGCGGCAGGCTCTCCCCCAGGCCATCGCCCAGGGCGATGGGCTCAGCGGCCGGGAGGGCGGCGGGTCGCGGGGGTGGCACCTCGAAGCCCGGCAGGTCGAGGCCGATGAGCATGTCCAGGTCGTCCGCCGGCGGCGGGACGATGGGCTGCGTCGGAGCTGAAGGCGGCACCGGGGCGGGCAGGGCGATGGGCGCGCGGGTGGCGGGTGGGGGCAGCACGCCCGGTTCGGGCAGGCCCATGGCCCGGCGGTGAATGCGCGTGGAGCCCGGGAAGAGCTGCTCCGCCAGGTCCAGCAGGTGCGCGGCTTCGCGCTTGCGGTCCAGCTGGACCAGGGCCTGGGCACTCTGCACGTACTGCATCTGCACCTGGGTGAGGCGGCCGGTGGTCCGGTGCACCGCCACGATGGACTCGATGATGGTGAGATCGGCGGGATCCAGCTCCAGGGCCTTCTTGTAGGTCTCGATGGCCCGCTCGGGGCTGCCGCTCCGCATCATGGCCTCGGCCTCGCGCGCGAACTGCTCGATGCGCAGGCGCTTGACGGGGTCCACCTCGGTCTCGCCGCCGTGGCGGGTGATCTCCTGGGGGGACCTGGCCTCGAAGCCCGGGGGGAGGCCCAAGGGGGCGAAGGTGGCGGGTGCCGGGGCGGCGGCCCCGGGCACCACGCCCAGGCCCTGAAGCTGCCCCGCGAGGTGGCTGATGAGGGCCTGGTCGTTGTTCTGGTAGGCCATGCCGTAGGCGCTCTGGAGCGCCTGCACCTGATCCGTGCGGTTGCCGCTCTGGTGGGCGATCTCGGCGAGCAGGACCCAGGCCTCGATGCCGATGTTTCCCTGCAGGGCGTTCCGCAGGCTGCGGCCGATGACATCGCCGGAGCCGCGCCGGGCGAGCTCCCTCGCGATGGGGGCGAAGAGGCGCAGGCCCTCTTCCGCGCGGTCCCCGTTGACCAGGGTCCGCAGGGCCTTCTCGCAGAGGGGCAGGGACTTCTCCGGGAGCTGGGCGACCTCAGCCAGGGCTTCGAGGGCGCGGTCCGGGTGCCCGCTGCGCAGCTCGATCTCGGCCAGGGCCTCCAGCAGTTCGGTGTTGCGGGGGTTGTTGGCGAGGCCTTCGCGCAGGTGCTGGGCAGCGGTGGTGTAGTCCCCCTGGATGACCCCGAGGCGGCTCTGGGTCAGGTAGACCTGGGGCGTGGAGATCATCGACTTGGCGCGCTCGAGGATCTGGTTGGCCTCGCCGTGCATCTGCTCCATGGCCAGGGACTCGGCCACCTCGAGGTAGATGCCGGCGGCGCGGTCCTTCATGCCCTCCTTGTTGTAGAGGTCCGCGAGCTTGACCTTCATCTTCAGGTTCTTGGGGTCCAGGTCGACGACCTTGTTGAACTCCTCCAGGGCCCGCTTGATGAGGCCCTTCTTCTGGAAGTGCTCGGCCACCTGGAGGTGGACCTTCACGGCGTCGCTGGTCTTGTTCATCTGGCGGTAGAGGTCCGCCAGGCGCTGGGCCGCGTCGATGTCCTCAGGGGCGTTGCGCACCACCTTCTGGAAGATGGCCGCGGCGCGGGCATGGAACCCGTCCCGCTCGTAGGCGCCGCCGAGGCGCTTGTGGATCTCCACGCCCTCCTTCACCCGGCCGATCTGCACGCTGAGATCACCGATCTGGTTCAGGGTGTTGTAGTCCTTCGGATTGTCGTCGACGAGCTTCTGGAACTCGTCGATGGCCCGCTCCACCTTGCCCGCCGTCAAGAGCTTGTCGGCTTCCTTCTTGACTTTGACGCGATCAATGGCCATTCAGCTGCCTCGGGATGCCGGTCTTGGAGTTCGGAAAGTTTAGGCCCGGGGGGCCGCGCGGACCTAGCGAAAATGTCCACCCGTAAAGCTGTGGGGCAGCAGATTTTCCAGCCTGTGGAGCTGGCGGGCATGCCGGTTGGCCAGGAGCACCGGCAGGGCCCCCGCGAATTCCACCAGAGCCTGGCGGCAGGCTCCGCAGGGCGGAGTCAGCTCCGCCACATCGGTGACCACCACCGCCGCCACCAGGCCTCCGGGCTGCAGCCCCGCGGCCACCGCCGCGCTGAGGGCGCCACGCTCGGCGCAGAGGCACACCGGGTAGGCGGCATTCTCCACATTGCAGCCGCCAATCACGGTGCCGGTGGCAGTCAGCAGGGCCGCCCCCACCTGGAAGCGGGAGTAGGGGGCGTGGGCATGGCTCCGGGCCATCCAGGCGGCATCAAGCAGGGGGGCCCACTCCGGGGCTTGCGGATCATCGAACACCAGGGGCCTCCACGGCCTCTCAGCTTAGCGGAGCTGCCGGGATCACGCCCTCCCCGGCTCCGGCGGCCTGGGTCATGGCGAGTGCCCGCCAGCAGGGACCATGGCCGTGGACCTCCCGGATTCCCTCCGGTCCCTGCAGCTCCAGGCTGATGTCGCGCTTCTGGAGCCGGGCCTGCAGCACCGCCCCCGACAGGCGCTCCAGCTCCCGCTCGAAGGGGCGGCCCGGGCCCCAGGCCGAGAGGTCCAGCCGGAGATGCAGGCCCACGGGGCGCTCTTCCTCGAAGGTGCGCACCCAGGGCTGGCTGCGCTGGGCGGTGCGCTTCCAGTGCACCCGGCCGGGCGAGTCCCCCAGCCGCAGGGGCCGCGCGCCTTCCGGACTGCTGGTTCCCTCCAGGGCCAGGGTGCGATGCCCTTCGCCCCGCCAGGCGGCCGGCTGGGCGGGTGGCGTGCGGGGATGGGGCAGGACCAGGACCTGCTGATCCAGCTCGAGGAAGTGGGACTTCTCCAGGAGTCCGAAGGGGAAGCGGGTCCGGAATTCGAGCCTGCGGAGGCGGGTCCAGCCCCGCCGGTCGGCCCGGGCCTGCAGCACCACCGTGGTCTCCCCCTCGCGGTGCGCGGCGCCCAGGAAGCCCGGCTCCACGGTGCCGTCGTCCAGCGTCAGATGCAGCTCCAGCCCCCGGAGGCGGCCATTCCCGGCGTCCTGGAAGCGCAGCCGGAGGCCGCCCCGCACCCGGGCGAAGAGGTTGCCCTCCTCCACGGCTGTGAGCCGGAGGCCCTGGAGGGCGCGGCGGCTCAGGATGCCCGAGACCAGGAATAGTCCCAGCATGAGGGAGAACAACAGGTAGAGCAGGTTGTTGCCGGTATTCACGGAGAAGGCGCCCACCGCCAGCAGGGCCAGCAGGTACTGCAGGCCGAGCCCCGTGAGGGACAGGCGCAGGTGGCGATCGTTCCAGAGCCGCATGGCCTCCAGCCTAACGCTGGAGGCCCGCCTGATAGCATGATGCTTCGCCCAAGGTCCCCATGTTCGAGCGCCTCTTCCGCACGAAATCCATCGAGCAGATCCGCGCCAACGCGGAGGAACCTGAGCACGGGGGGCTGCGGCGCACGCTGTCGGCCTGGGACCTGGCTCTGCTGGGCGTGGGGGCCATCATCGGCGCGGGCATCCTGTCGGCCCTGGGCACGGGGCTGGCCGGGGGCTTCGACGCCACCTTCGGCGTCACCCGGCCCGCGGCGGGACCGGCCCTCATCATCAGCTTCCTCATGACGGCCCTGGCCTGCGGCTTCACGGCCCTCTGCTACGCCGAGTTCGCCAGCATGATCCCGGCCTCAGGCAGCGCCTACACCTACACCTACGCCACCCTCGGCGAGCTGATGGCCTGGATCATCGGCTGGGACCTGCTGCTGGAATATGCCGTGTCCAACGTGGCCGTCGCCATCAGCTGGGGCAGCTACATGGACAACCTGCTCCAGGGCCTGGGCCTGCACATTCCTCGCTGGCTGAGCATGGATCCGCGGACCATGCTCTTCCCCACGGAGGCCTTCGCCGCGGCCCACCAGGGTGCGTTGGGCCTGGGAGACAAGCTGCACTACCTCGCCCAGGCCCATGCCGGGACCCTCGACGGGGCGGCGGTGTTCCGGCACTGGGCGGCCCTGAAGACGGCCCCCCTGGTGGGCGGTTTTCCCGTCGGCATGAACCTCCTGGCCATGCTCATCACCATCGCCATTACGGCCCTCTGCGTCTGGGGCGTGAAGGAGAGCGTGCGGGCGAACTCCATCATGGTCGCGGTGAAGGTGGCCCTGCTCCTGGTGGTCATCGCCATCGGCGCCTTCTATGTGAAGCCCGAGAACTACCACCCCTTCGCGCCCAACGGCTGGCGGGGTATCCAGGCCGGCGCGGCCATCATCTTCTTCGCCTTCATCGGCTTCGATGCCGTGAGCACCACGGCCGAGGAATGCAAGGACCCCGCCCGGGACATGCCCCGGGGCATCATCGGCAGCCTGGTGATCTGCACGGTGATCTACGTGGGCGTCTGCGCCGTGGTGGCGGGGATCCTGCCCTACAGCGCCTACCATGGCGTCGCCGATCCCATCGCCCACGCCTTCACCGCCATCGGCATGAACAAGATCTCGGCCATCGTGAGCATCGGCGCCGTGGTGGCCCTGGGCAGCGCCCTGCTGGTCTACCAGATGGCCCAGCCCCGCATCTTCATGGTGATGAGCCGCGACGGCCTGCTGCCGCCCTGGTTCGGGAAGGTCAGCCCCCGCTTCCGCACGCCCCTGAACGCCACCCTGCTGACGGGCGTCATCGTGCTGCTGCCCGCGGGCTTCATGAACATCGACGAGATCATCGAACTCACCAACATCGGCACCCTGTTCGCCTTCATGCTCGTCTGCGCGGGCATCCTCGTGCTGCGGGTGAAGCGCCCCCACGCGGAACGGCGCTTCCGGGCCCCGGCGGTGTGGCTCACCGCCCCCCTGGGCATCCTGTTCTGCTTCTGGCTGGCCCTGGGCCTGCCGCGCCACACCTGGGAGCGCTTCTGGATCTGGCTGGCCATGGGGCTGCTGGCCTACTTCCTCTACAGCGCCCGGCACAGCCGTCTGGGGCGTCCATCTGAGCGATGATGGACGGGGAGCTTCCGCCATGTTCACAGGCCTCATCCGACATCTGGGCATCCTCGAATCCCGGTCCCCTCGCCCGGGCGGGGCGCGGCTGCGCATCGCGGCCCCGGCCGATCTGCTCGCCCGGGCCGAGCAGGGCGCCAGCATCGCGGTCAACGGCGCCTGCCTCACCAGCGTGGCGGTGGATGGCCGCGCCTGGGAGGCGGAGCTCAGCGAGGAGACCCTCGAGAAGACCACCCTGGGCCGCCTGCCCATGGGCGCGGCGCTGCACCTTGAACCGGCCCTGCGCGTGGGTGATCCCCTGGATGGCCACCTGGTCTCGGGCCATGTGGATGGCATCGGCCAGCTGGTGTCGCGGCCCCAGGGCGGGCAGGGCCTGGCCGAGGGCCTCTGGCGCTTCAGCCTGCCCGCCGCCCTGGCGCCCATGACCGCGCCCAAGGGCTCCCTCGCCGTGGATGGCATCTCGCTGACGGTGGTGGACTGCGGCGGCGACTGGTTCACCGTGGCCCTCATCCCCGAGACCGTGAAGCGCACCGCCCTGGACGGCCTGCGCCCGGGCGGCGCCGTCAACCTCGAGGCCGATCCCATCGGCCGCTTCGTGGCCCGGGCCCTGGCTCTGCGGGGCAGCGACGAGAAGCTGGCCAAGTTCGCCCAGGGTGGGTGGAACGGTTGATCCGGACGCGCGGTTCCAGCTGTGGCTTTGGCGCCGGGCGGGGCTTTTGACCCCACCGCCCCCGGGCGTTACAGTGGCTCCGGAACCCGCCACCACCACCGCTCTGAGGCACCCGTGCGCACGCGAGCCCGATGCTTCGTCCTCTTCCTCGGCCTGGCCCTCGGGATCGGCTGTGCCGACCCGGCCGTGGTACAGGAGAGGACCCGGGTGTTCGAAGCCGGACTGCTGTCGAGCATCCAGGATGGGCGGACCACCCGCCAGGAGGCCCTGCTCCAACTCGGCACACCGGCCGCGTCCTTCGAGGGGGGCCGGATCCTCACCTTCGATTTCATCCTCGACGCCTCCGGCGAATGGCGGCGGATGGGCAGCGGCCCCCAGGCCGAGTGGCAGTACGGTCGCGGGCGCGCCTCGAGCCTGGTGCTGGTCTTCGGACCGGATGACCGGCTGGTCCGCCACAGCCTGGTGAAAGACCAGAGCCTGGTCGAGTCCGCACCCAGGGAAGCCGCCTCCTCGCCACCGGGCCAGGCTCCGTAGGAGTTCCCCTTGGGTTGTCCCCCCACCAGCCAGGCCGCGAGGCCGGACCGCTCCCAGCCCCCACGGCTGCGGGCCGTCCTGCTGGTGCTGGCACTGGTGGCAGGCTGCGCGCCGCCCGAGTTGAGGCAGGCGCAGCCCGCCGAACTACAAGTCGAGCGGCTCGCCTTCCTGGTGGTCGGGAGGACCACCCGGGAGGAGGTGCTCCTGCGGCTCGGGACGCCCAGCGCCCACCTTGAGGGAGAGCGGATCCTCACCTACGTCTTCGCAAGACGGGTCTCAGGCTCCTGGGACCGGGAGCTTCGCACGGTGAGCCAAGGACAGGCGCTGCCTCTGTACCGGGATCACCGCGTCGGCAACCTGGTGCTGGTCTTCGCGCCAGACGGCCGGCTGGCCCGCCACAGCCTGGTGGTGTCGGAATGAGGCGCCCGATCAGCCTGCTGCTCGGCGCCCTGGTGCTTTCCACCCAGGTTGGCTGCCTGATCTGGCCCTTCCCCACGGGGGACCTGATCGCTGGACGGGGGCGGATCACGCCGCAATACGCCGAACCCCTGAAGGTGGGTGAGGCTGCGCGGGAGGACGTGCTGCTCCGCCTGGGAGAACCCGACGAGGTGCTGGAGGGTGGAAGGGTCCTCGTCTACCGGTGGACCGAGGTGAGGGGCTTTTTCGCCGCCGGTGGTTACGGAGGCGGCGTGGCGATCCCCTTTCCCGGCCATCGGGCAGTGCGGCTGGAGTTCGGGCCGGACGCGCGCCTGGTCCGCATGACCTTCGAACGCGGCGTGCCCGGTCCGCCCTCAGGACCTTCCGGGAAGCCCTGAAGTCGCGGGAATCTGCTACTCCCGGGCGCCCTTGCGGATGCGGTCCATCTCGCGCTTCTGCTCGCGCTGCTTCAGGGCCTCGCGCTTGTCGCCCACGGCCTTGCCCTCGGCCAGGGCCACCTTGACCTTGATCATGCCCTTCTCGTTCAGGTAGATGGCCAACGGGATGATGGTGAGGCCCTTGCGGATGACCTTGGCGGTGATCTTGGTGATCTCGGCCTTGTGCAGCAGCAGCTTGCGGGCCCTCAATGGCTCGTGGTTGGCGTAGGTGCCGAACTCGTAGGGCGAGATGTGGGCCTGCTTGAGCCAGAGCTCGCCGGCGATGGCATCCACGTAGGCGTCCTGCAGCTGGCCCAGGCCCGCCCGCAGGGCCTTCACCTCCGTGCCCTGCAGGGCGATGCCCGCCTCCCAGGTCTCGAGGACGTGGTAGTTGTGCAGGGCCTTGCGGTTGCGGACGAGATCCTCGGACATGGCTCCACTATCTCATCGAACTCACAGGCCGTTCTTCCCTTGGCGCCGGGCCTTCAGGAATTCGAAGACGGCGGGCAGCACGGAAATGAGGATGATGACGAGGATCACCGCTTCGAAATGGCGCTGGACCCAGGGGATGCCGCCAAAGAGCCGCCCCGCGCCCATCATGGATCCAACCCACAGAAGGGCTCCGGTGACATTGAACAGGGCGAAGCGCGGGTAATCCATTTTCCCGATGCCCGCCACGAAGGGAGCGAAGGTGCGCACGATCGGCACGAAGCGGGCGAGGATGATGGTCTTGCCGCCGTACTTCTCGTAGAAGGCGTGGGCCGCTTCAAGATGCTTCCGGTTCAACCACCGGCTATCCTCCCGGTGGAAGACAGCGGGCCCCAGGCGACGGCCAATGGTGTAGTTCAGGGCGTCGCCCAGGATGGCGGCGATCGCCAACAGCCCGGCCATGAGCCAGAGGTTCAGGGGAATTCCCGGTATGGCGCCCAGGGCGCCCAGGGCGAACAGCAGGCTGTCGCCGGGCAGGAAGGGGAGAATCACCAAACCCGTTTCACAGAAGATGATGGCGAACATCAGCACGTACACCCACACACCCATCTCTCCGGTGAGCACGGCGAGGGAGGCTGGGTCGGTCAGGCGCTTGAGGAAATGCAAGGCGGTGCGCAGCAGGTCCATGGGGATGGGATCTCCAGGGTGAAGGAATCAGTGTTCCAGTGTTTCGCTTAGCGCGCGAACCGATCCGCCGCCACCGCGTCCAGGTGCTCCTTCAGGTCCCGCATGCTGAAGGGCTTGGGGACGAGGGTGACGCTGGGGTAGGCGCGCGCCAGTTCCAGCGTCGCCTGATCGACGCGACCGGTGGCGAGGAACACCGGCAGGTCCGGGTGCCGGCGGCGGAGCAGGGGGAGGGTGCCCTGCCCACCGAGGCCGGGCATGTTCATGTCGAGGATCACGACCTGGGGCAGTGGCCCGGTGGCCAGCCGCTCCAGCGCCTCCTCGCCGCTGGTGGCCAGGGCGATGCGATGCCCCAGGCAGCGGATCACCGGCTCCAGGGTGGCCCGGATCAGCTCATCATCGTCCACCAGCAGAATGTCCATGGGCCGGGCGGCCTCGTCCGGCCCGCCCCGGGGTGGCGGGGCCTCCTCGGCCGCCGTGCAGTCGATGGCGGGGAATCGGAGGGTGACCCGGGTGCCTTGTCCGGGCTCGCTCTCCAGGTCCATGGTGCCCTGGTGGGCGTTGACCGTGCTGTAGACGATGGACAGCCCCAGGCCCGTGCCCCTGTCCGGGGGCTTGGTGGTGAAGAAGGGATCCATGGCCCGCTCCAGCACTTCCCTGGGCATGCCGGTCCCCGTGTCCTCCACCTCGAGCTCGACCCAGCCCCGGTGCCCCAGGCGGGTGCGGAGACGAAGCTCGCCGCCTTCCGGCATGGCGTCGACGGCGTTGAGGCAGAGGTTCATGACGGCATGGACGAGGGCGCTGGCATCCCCGCGGATGAGCGGCAGCTGCGGCGCCAGTTCCGTGCAGCAGCGGACCCGGCCGAGGGTGGTGCGCTCCAGCAGCTGGACTTCCTCCTGGATCAGGATGTTCAGGTCGACCACTTTGTTTTCCGACAGGTCCTGGCGGGCGAAGTCCAGCAGGCGGCGGACCAGGCCCCCGCCCCGCTGGCAGGCCCGGGCAATGATGGAAAAGGCCTGCTGGGCCGGTGAATCCGGCGGCTGGAGCTCCTGGTGCATGGAGGCCATGCCGAGGATGGAGCCGAGCACGTTGTTCATGTCGTGGGCGACGCCGCCGGGGAGGCTCCCCAGGCTCTCCATCTTCTGTGAGCGCTGCAGCTGGCGCTCGAGCTGCAGGTGGCTCTCTTCGGCCTGCCGCAGGGTCGTGATGTCGAGGTGGGACACCACCAGGCGGGCCGGACCGTGGCCCTGGAAGGGGGTGACGAGGGCCTGGAACCAGCGCTGCTGGCAGGGAGCGTGGCAGGGGTATTCGAGGGCGAACTCCGGCAGCTCCCCCAGCAGCACGGCCTTCATGCCGTCCGCCATGGCCTGGGCCGTGTCGGCATCAGCTCCCGTTGCCCGCGCACAGACCTCCAGGTAGTTGACGCCTTCCCACGGGAAGCTGGCGGGCAGGCCGTTGGCCGAGGCGAAGTCCTGCCAGGCCCGGTTGACCTTCAGGATCCGGCCCTCGCCATCCAGCACGGTGAGGTTGTGCCGCAGGGCATCGAGGATGCGGTCCGCGAAGCGCTCGGAGTCCCGGAGCGCCTGCTGCGCCTCCATGCGCTCGCTGATGTCCCGCGAGTTGACCACGATGGCCTGGACGGATGGCGTGTCCAGGAGGTTGACGGCCACCGCCTCCATCCAGATCCAGGAGCCGTCCTTGCGTGCATAGCGGTATTCGGCCCGCACCGGATGCCCGGGTTGGGCGAGGCACTGCTGGAAAGCCCCCGCAACCCGCGGCGCGTCCTCCGGGTGGAAGAACTCGAAGGTGCTGCGCCCATCCATTTCCTCGGGGCTGAAGCCGTGCAGACGCTGGGCCGCCGGCGAGTTGTAGATGAGCCGGCCCTCGGCGTCGAGGAGCGACAGGATGTCCCAGGAGTAGGCCAGGAGCGCCCGCATGCGGTCGTGGCTCAGGCCGGCGGATGTGGAATCCGATAGGGATCGCGCGCGGTCCGGGTTCGACATCGCTGGCACCTGTGGGGTGCCTGACTATATACCCGGGCTGAAGGCTACTTCATCACAGTCTCAGCGCGCGAAGCGGTCCGTGGCCGCCACGAGCGCGCGCGAAATGCCTGAATCGTAAGCGCTGTGGCCGGCGTCCGGCACGATGACGAGATCGGCCTCGGGCCAGGCCTTGGAAAGCGCCCAGGCGCTTTCGATGGGGCAGACCATGTCGTAGCGGCCCTGGATGATGGCGCCGGGAATGCCCTTGAGCTTCCCCGCGTCGCGCAGCAGCTGGGCTTCCTCCATCCAGCCCTTGTGCAGGAAGTAGTGGCACTCGATGCGGGCGAAGGCCAGCGTCGTCGCCTCGTCGCCGTAGGAGGCGATGAAGTCGGGATCGGGGATGAGCTTGCTGCTGGCGCCCTCCCAGATGCTCCAGGCCTTGGCCGCGGGCAGGTTCACGGCCGGATCCTCGCTCAGCAGACGCTTGGCGTAGGCGCCCATGAAGTCGCCGCGCTCGGCCTCGGGGATGGCGTCGCGGTAGGGCTCCCAGGCATCGGGGAAGATGCGGCTTGCGCCTTCCTGGTAGAGCCAGTCCACCTCGCGCTGGCGCAGCAGGAAGATGCCGCGGAGGATCAGCTCCGTCACGCGCTCGGGGTGCTTTTCGGCGTAGGCCAGGCCCAGGGTGGCGCCCCAGGATCCGCCGAAGACCATCCACCGCTCGAGGCCCAGGTGCTGGCGGATGCGCTCGATGTCGGCCACGAGATCCCAGGTGCTGTTCTCCCGCACGTCGGCGTAGGGCGTGCTCGCGCCGCAGCCGCGCTGGTCGAAGAGGATGATGCGGTACTTCTCCGGATCGAAGTAGCGGCGGTGCTTGGGGCTGGTGCCGCCGCCGGGACCGCCATGCAGGAAGACCACGGGCTTGCCGCTGGGGTTGCCGCTCTCCTCCACGTGCAACTCGTGCAGGTCCGACACCCTCAGCCGCTGGACCCGGTGGGGCTCGATGGGCGGATAGAGCCAGCTGACGGGATCCTTGCGCAGCGACATGGGCAACCCCTACACGAAGAACAGCGCCGCAGCCCCGGCGAGGGCCAGCAGTGTCCCGAGGATGGCATGACCACCCACCTTCTCCTTGAAGACAAAGTGGGACACGGGCAGCAGGAGGATGGGCGACAGGGACATGAGCGTGGCGGCCACGCCCATGGGGGCCTTGGCGATGGCGATGAGGGAGAGCACCACGCCCAGCACCGGGCCGGTCACCGCGCCCAGGCCGATGAAGGCCGTGGCCCGGCCATCGCGCAGGGCGCCGAGCGTCCCCCGCAGGCGGCCCGTGGCGCCGAACCACAGCAGGAGCGCCGCCACGCCGGCGGTGACGCGGATGAGGTTGGCGGAGATGGGCGGGAAGTCGCCGGCCAGACCGAACTTGCTGAAGACCAGGCCGATGGACTGGCCCAGGGCGCCCCCGATGCCCAGGAGGATGCCCCGCCAGAGGTGGGGGTGGTCCTCATGGTCGCCGCCCCCCCACACCACCCAGGCGATGCCGCCCAGGGTGACGGCCATGGCCAGGACCTTCGGCAGGCTGAGGTCCTGGCCCAGGAACAGCCAGGCCAGCAGGGCGCTGAAGAGGGGCGAGAGCGTCATGAGCAGCATGGCCAGCCGGGCGCCGATGAGCACGAAGGCCTCGAAGAGCACCGCGTCGCCCAGGGCGAAGCCGATGAGCCCCGACACGCCCAGCCAGCCCAGGCGGGCGCCGCCGGCCTGCATGGGAAAGAGGCTGCCGTAGACCACCTGGTGCACCAGGAGCAGCGTGACCCAGGCCATGAGCAGGCGCCCGAGGTTCACGGCCGCCGAGCCCACGCGCCGGCCCGCCACCGTGAAGCAGACGGAGTTCAGGGACCAGCAGAGCGAGGTGAGGAGGGCGGCGCTTTCGCCGAGGTAGGGCAAGGGGACTCCGCTGCGTTCCCCAAGTGGGCGGGGGCCGAACACATCATCATACGATGCCAATGAGACATCCGCGTCAGACGAACATCTGCAGGATGCCGTTGCTCATGAGCATGCCCCGGGCTCCGAGGCGCACCTGGTCGCCCTCCCAGATCACCAGGTCCTCCTTGGCGAGGTTGCGCAGGTGGGCCTCCCAGGCATCGCAGAGGGGACGGAGGTTCCGCCGGTCGGCTTCGCGCCGGAGCGCCCCCCAGTCGATGCCGCGGTGCATGCGCAGCCCCAGCAGGGGGATCTCGGACAGGAGCTCCGCGGGGTCCAGCTCCTGAACCTCCGTGTCGCCGCGGCCTTCGGTCCAGGCGGGGATGACGCCGGACTCGATCCACCGGAGCGGGCCCAGCTGCGAGGCCGCGCTGGGGCCCAGGCCCAGGTAGGGTCGGCGTTCCCAGTAGCGGGTGTTGTGGATGGACTCGGCGCCGGGGCGGGCGTAGTTGCTGATCTCGTAGGGCTGGAGCCCCTGCGCGGGCAACTCCGCTTGCAGGGCCTCGAACACGTCGGCCACCTCGTCCTCGGAGGGCAGGGCCAGCCGCCCCGCGTCGATCTCGCCCCGCAGGGGGCAGGCCTTGTCCAGGTCGAGGAGGTAGATGCTCAGGTGCTCGAGGCCGGTGGCCGCCAGGGTGCGGGCATCCGCCACCACCTTCGACAGCGATTGTCCGGGAATGCCCACCATGAGATCCGCGCTGCGGCGCTGGAAGCCGGCCCGCTCCGCCAGGTCGAGGGCTTCGAGGGCCTGGGCCGAGCCGTGGATGCGCCCCAGCCGGGCCAGCAGGGTGTCGTCCAGGGCCTGGACGCCCAGGCTGATGCGGTCCCAGCCCAGGCCGCGGGCCTGGCTCAGCCAGGCCAGGTCCACGGTGCCGGGGTTGGCCTCCAAGGTGGCCTCCACCAGCGGCCCCAGGTCGAAAGCCTGCCGCAGGGCCACCGTGAGCGCCTCCAGCTCCTCCGGTGCCAACAGCGAGGGCGTGCCGCCGCCCAGGTAGAGCGTGTCCACCGCCGGTCGGCCCAGGGCCGAGCCCCAGGCCGTGACCTCGGCGATGAGGCGCCGGATCGTCGCCGGCTGGAGAGCCTGGTCCCGGGTGGTGGTGAAGGAGCAGTAGGTGCAGCGGTCCAGGCAGAACGGGACGTGCAGGTAGAGGCCCAGAGGCTCAGCCTGGGCTGCCCTCTGGAGCTCCGGCAGCCGGCGATCGAGCTCAGGGTTCAACCATCACCTGCTTCAGGGCCTGGCGGAGCGCCTTCACCTCGGCGGGGAAGCGCCAGGGGGCCTGCAGGGGGCCCGCGGCCTGCTCCAGGGCCTGGTAGCGCTGCTGCAGGAGGATCCGGTGCTCGGGGCGCAGGGGCCGGTCCGTCCCCAGGTTCTGCTCAAGCAGCTCCAGGTTCTGTCGCAGGCGCGCCGCCTGGGGATGGTAGAGAAAGGCGTTCAGGACCATGTGGCCGAAGCCCACGCCCAGCAGGATGAACCCCGCCACCAGCGGCAGCTTGGGGCCGGTCCTGAAGCCGAGGGCGAGCCACCAGCCCAGGAGCCCCATGAGGAGCACCGAGAGGATGGGTGCCAGGGGCATCGCCCAGAGCCCGTTGCCCCAGAGGCAGTCGTGGATGAGGGAATTGGCCACGGCTTCCAGGGTGGGGCGGTCCCCCTCGGCGCGCGCCTTGGCCAGGCGCCGGTTCAGGGCCTCCCAGGCCTGCTGCTGGGCCGGGCTGAGCTGGGCCTGGCGGCGACCATCCCTGCCACTGCTCTGCCGGAGCACCTCCGGGCGTCCCCCATGGCCCGGCTCCACGGCGGGTGGGGGCGGTGCCTCCAGTACCTGGGCGTCCGGGGGGGGCGGCGTGTTGGTGATGTGCGTCTGGCCGGCGGCATCCCGCCAGTAGTAGGTGCGGGGCTGCGGCTGACCCAGGAGGGCCAGGAGCAGCAGTCCCGTCGCCGCCATCACCGGCCGGTCTCAGAAGTGGGCATCGAGGGCCTCGCACCAGAAGTGGTAGACCATCTGGTGCACTTCCTGGATGCGGGCCGTGACCGTGGAGGGCACCACCAGCGCCTCGTCCATGAGCCCCGCAAGCTGGCCGCCGTCGCGGCCCAGCAGGCCCAGCGTGCGGAGGCCCAGCTCCTTCGCCGAGGCCACCGCCCGGATCACGTTGGGGCTGTTCCCGCTGGTGCTGATGCCGATGAGCAGGTCGCCCGGACGCCCGAGGGCCTCCACCTGTCGGGAGAAGATCTGGTCGAAGCCGTAGTCGTTGCCGATGGCGGTGAGGGCCGAGGTGTCGGTGGTGAGGGCGATGCCCGCCAGGGCCCGTCGCTCCTTGACGTAGCGCCCGCTCAGCTCGGCGGCGAGGTGCTGGGCGTCGGCGGCACTGCCCCCGTTGCCGCAGACCAGGATCCGACCGCCCCGGCGGAGGCGCTCGGCCATGTCGTCGGCCTGGGCGAGGATGCGATCCAGCTCCCGGTCGAAAAACGCCTGCTTCAGCTGGATGGCCGCCTGGACGTGCTGCAGAAGGGTCTGTTTCATGGCGGCAATTGTGACAGCAAATCTCCTCCCTAGATCCGGCGGAGGCTGGCAGACTGCCTGTGAATGCCCATCGACAGGTTCAGGCCCCATGGATTGGTTCGCCCTCAAGCACGCGCTGCTGTCCCACCTTCCCGTGGCCGCGGGCCTGCTGCTGCCCTGGGCCCTGCTCGCCGCCCAGCGGCCGGGGCGGGGGATCCGTCCCTGGTGGACCGTGGCCCGCTACCTGGGCTGGGCGGGACTATTCGGCACCTTCTGCGCCTTCGTGAGCGGCCTCGCCACGGCCCGATTCCTGGCGCTGATTCCGCCCCACCGCTTTCTGCCCGTGCCACCCCAGGGGCCGGGGCCTGAATCACTCCTCTTCCGCCATGCCCTCTGGGGACTGGGTTCGCTCCTCGTGGGCATCGGCGCCACCTGGGCCATGAACCGTCCACGCAAGGACCATGAAAGCCTGGGCTTCCGGGCCCTGCTGCTGGGGCTGGGGTGGTGCGCCATGCTGCTGGTGGTTGGCGAGGGTGGCTACCGCCTGGCCCATGATTCCCTCCGTCCCCCGACTCCGGTGGCGGCTGCCCTCGCGCCGCCCGTGCCGAAGCCCGCCCTGGATTCGGAGAGCACGCTGCCGGTCCGCGCCTTGGACTACGCCTCCCTGGAGGCCATCCACCCCGAGCCCGTGAAGTCCCCGGCCCACGGCGGCCGGTGGATCCGGGCGTGGGTGAGCCCCGAGGCCGCTCCGGCCTACCGGGCGGGCCAGCCGCTGCCGTCGGGCGCCCTGGTGGTGCTCAGCTCCAGCGAGGACCGATGGGGCCGCCCCAGCGCGGAACCCGGTCCGATCCACGCGCTGGAGCTGAAGGCATCCGGGCCGACGCTGACCTTCTACTGGGCCCGCGTTCCCATGGACCGCCGCCCCGAATTCGGAGGCGAGTCCCGCGTCTACTGGCGCGGCCAGGACCCCCACCTGGAAGCCTGCCGGACCTGCCATGCCGAGGGCATGGCGGATCCCGCCCAGCGCAGTCGCTGGCGGGCCAAGCGGGTTGTGCCAGACGCAGCGGACTGAGCCGCGCCAGGCCCCCCCTGGGATTGAGCGCCACCTGGGCGGGGCCAGGCAAAGCCCGACCCTGCTTTCCTCGGCGATCTCTGCGTTCCAGCTCACTGAGGTCGAGTGAGCCTCCGCGCCAGAACGGCTACTCCGCCTCGACCAGCACTTCGCGGGGCTTGCCGGCACCGCGGTCGGGGCCGACGATGCCTTCCTCCTCCATGCGATCGATGAGGCGGGCGGCACGGCCGTAGCCCAGGTTCAGCTTGCGCTGCAGGAGGCTGGTGCTGGCCTTCCGCTCGCGCCGGACGACGGCGAGCGCGCGCTGGTAGATGTCATCCACGCCGTTCATTTCCGTCTCGTCGAAGAGGGCGGTCTCCTCCTCGGTTTCCATGGCGCTGATGAGGGCCTGGTTGTAGTCCGGGCGGCCCCGCTCGCGCAGCCAGGTGACCAGGCGCAGGGTCTCCTCCTCGCTGAGGAAGGGCGCGTGGATGCGCTTGGGATGGCTGGCGCCGTTGGGCAGGTAGAGAGCGTCGCCCGCGCCCAGCAGCTGCTCGCCGCCGCTGCAGTCCAGGATGGTTCGGCTGTCGATCTTGGTGCGCACGCGGTAGCTGAGGCGGCTGGGCAGGTTGGCCTTGATGACGCCCGTGACCACGTCCACGCTGGGCCGCTGCGTGGCGAGGATGAGGTGGATGCCCACGGCCCGGGCCTTCTGGGCGATGCGGGCGATGCTGTCCTCCACCTCGCTGCGGGCCACCATCATCAGGTCGGCCAGCTCGTCGATGACCACCAGCACGTAGGGCAGGTGCTCCAGCACCGCGGGCCGGTCCGGCCAGCGCGGGTTGGGCGTGCGGTCCGTCAGGTCCATCATGCCGCCGGCCTCGGCGATCTTGGCGTTGAAGCTCTTGAGGTCGCGCACGCTGAGCAGGGCCAGGCGCCGGTAGCGGTCCTCCATCTGGGCCACCACCCACTTGAGGACGCGGCCCGCCTCCTTCATGTCCGTGACCACCGGCGCCCACAGGTGCGGGATGTCCTCGTAGACGCCCAGCTCCACCATCTTGGGATCCACGAGGATGAGCTTCACCTCGTCGGGCATGGCCCGCACCAGGCAGGAGCAGATCATGGCGTTCACGCCCACGCTCTTGCCGCTGCCCGTGCTGCCGCCGATGAGCAGGTGGGGCATCTTGTTGAGGTCCGCCACCACGGGCCGCCCCGCGATGTCCTTGCCCAGGGCCAGGTGCAGCAGGCCGCCCGCGTCCCGGAAGGCGGGGCTGTCGATGACCTCGCGGAAGGTGATGATCTCCCGCTTGGGGTTGGGCACCTCGATGCCCACCAGGTTCTTGCCGGGAATGCGGTCCATGCGCACGGCCTCGGCCTGCAGGGCCAGGGCCAGATCCTCCTCCATGCCCAGGATGCGCGACAGCGGGATGCCGGCATCGGGCTGGAACTCGAAGACCGTGACCACGGGGCCGGGCTGCATGCCGGTGACCACGCCCTTGATCTTGAATTCGGACAGCTTCTGTCCAATCTTCTCCTTGATCACCTCCAGCGAGGCCAGGTTCACCTTGGCGTGCTGGCCCGGCGGATCGAAGAGGCGGCGGGGCGGCAGGGTCTCGCGCTCGGTGACGGAGGGCTGGGCGGGCTCCGGCGGCAGGGGCGGCAGGGGCCGTGAGGGCGTGGGCTCGGTGAGGGGCAGGGGCGGCTGGACGATCTCCCGGCCGAAGCGATCCTTCATGACCTGGGCCCGGGCCACGGTGGGCTTGGGCTTGGGCGGAGGCGGCGCGGCGGCCAGCAGCTTGGTGCGGAAGGCGGCGGTGGGCTCGGCGCCCGTGGCCACCGGTCCGGCCGCTGGCAGGGTCTGCGCCTCGAGGATCGTGGAGGCTGCATCCAGGTTCATGGACTGGATGGGAGGGAGCAGGTCTTCCGCCCTGATGAGGGGCTGCTTTCGCTTCGCCTCGGCGGTCTCCAGCTCGGCCTTCAGCAGGGCTTCCCGCTGATCCTCCAGGGCCTGCTGGCGCTGGGCAAGGGCCTGGAGCGCGACGGCATCACCGGCGTCGATGTCCAGCTGGTCGGGGTTCCGGCCCCGCAGGAAGGGCCGCTTCACCATGGACAGGAACCCCTGAAAGCCCTTGGCGGGCATGGGCTTCATCCAGGGCCAGGCCTTCTCTCCGAACCAGCGCGTGAGGAGGCGGCCCACGGCGCGGGTCAGGGCGGGCGCCAGCACCAGGGCGCAGAGGGTGACCACGATGAGCAGCAGCAGGGGCAGGCCCACGGGCCCCAGGAAGCGGCGCTCCGCGGGCCAGAGGGCGCTGCCCAGCCAGCCGCCCCAGCGGAGCTGGAGGGTGCCGCCTTCGGGCAGGCCGGTCCAGATGCGGTTGCCGAAGGCACCGAGGGCGGTCCAGGACGACAGCGCCAGCCCCAGCCAGGCCAGCCGGCCGGGCCAGCGGCGGCCCTCCCGGGGCCAGGCCTCCCAGATCAGGTAGGGAGGCACGATCCAGGCGCCGATGCCCATGAGGGTCTGCAGGAGCCCCGCCAGAGTGGCGCCGACGGTGCCGCAGAGGTTCTGCACGGCCGCCACCGCCGCGCCCTGCGTGAAGGGGTGGGGGTCCAGGGGGTGGTAGCTGGCCAGGGAGAGCAGCAGCAGCAGGGCCGTGAAACCCAAGCTCGCCCTCAGCATCCAGCGGCCGATCCCCTGCAACGCGACTCCCAGAATTGAACCCCAGTGTAGCCCACCGGCCGCAGATTCAGCGGGCCTGCGCGAGGGTTCCGTTCAGCAGGGCGAGGCGGTGCTGGGAGTCCCAGGCGGGCTTGCCGAGGTCGCGCAGGATGGTGCCCGCGGAGACGAAGGTCCACCCCTCTCTGCGGGCCCGATCCATGAAGGCGCCGAGGCCGTCCGTGGGGCGGTCGCCCTCCTCGCGGCCCGAGCCCAGGTGCATGAGGACGATGAGGCCGTCGCCATCGCGGTTCAGGCGCTGCTGGAGGCGCGCCACGATGGCCTCGCCGCTGCGGTAGAGCTTGCGCTCCTTGGGCGTGGCCCAGTCGAGGGTGTCGGCGCCCTCGCTCCAGCCCACGTGGCGGTAGCCCAGCTCTTCGGCCCAGCGGCGGATCTCCGCCGTGTGCTCGCCGTAGGGGGCCCTCCAGTAGGGATCCATGGGGCGTCCGAGCAGGTCCACCAGGGCCGCGTCGGCTGCGAGCAACTCGGCCTGCACGCGCTCCCGGGTCCACTTGGGGTCGCGCTTCATGCCCGGGGCGAAGTGCGGGTGGTTCATGGTGTGGTTGCCCAGCTCGTGGCCCTCGGCGGCCATGCGCTTCACCAGCGCGGGATAGCGCCGGATGAAGGCCCCCGTGAGGAACAGGGTGGTGCGCACGCCGCGGGCCCTGAGCAGGTCCAGCACCTCGGCGGCCACCTCGGCGCTGGAGCCGCCGTCGAAGCTGAGCAGGATGCGCTTCTGCCCCCCGGGACCCCGGGTGAGGTTCAGGGCCTCGCCCACGCCGGGCCAGGTGGAGCTGGTGCTCGCGGGGATCCTGACGGGAGCGGCGGTGGTGGCGGGCGGTGGCGGTGCCGGTCGTGGCGGCGCGGGGGCCACCCGGGGCGTCACGGGCTCCACGGTGAGCGGCGTGAAGAGCGAGGCCCGGGGGCGCAGCCCGCTCGGAGCCTCCGAGGCGCTGGGCAGGTCGCGGCCTTTGCGATCCGGAATCGGCGTCACGGGCAGGGGCCGCAGCCGGGCCTCCGCGCGGGTCTTCGGAGCCGGTGCGGCGGGGGACGGAGCGGGACTGGTCGCGGCCGGGGGCTCGGGTTTCTGGGCCAGGCGTGGGGCCGGAGGGGGCAGAGCGGGAATGGGCTGGGCGGGCCGCCTGGGCTTCCGGGCCACGCGCGGCCATGGGAGCGGACCGGGGAGGTGCGGGGGCCAGGGAGAAGGTGAAACGGGCCAGCTCCCTTCCCTCCGCCGTGCGGAGCACGGCCGTCTCCCCTTCGGGTGGACGGAAGAACTCCCACCGCACCGGGCCGATTTCAGCGAAGCGCCGTTCCCGGATGGAGCGTCCCTCCAGGACCAGCTCGGTGGGCTCGGAGACCTCGCCTTCCACCACGGCCAGGCCGCCGATGGGATGCCAGGTCCAGGCGCCGGGGGCAGGAGCCTGGGCCGTGGGCGGATCGGCGGGCTGCTCGGATCGGTCGGTCCGGCCACAGGCCGCCAGCACCAGCAGCAGGGCCCCGGCTTGAAGAATCCTCATCGATCCACGCTGGCGGCCGGAACCCTGCAGAGGGCCCAGTAGTTGGCCTTCTCCCGGATCTTCACCCACTGGGGCTGGAGGGCCGAGGCTTGCAGCTCCCGCAGGGCCCACTCGGCCAGGACTTCGGCGGTGGGGTTGCGACCGGCCAGGGCGGGCAGCTCGTTCAGCAGCCGGTAGTCCACGCCGCGGACCCAGGCATCCAGGGCCTCGGCGAAGGCGGGCTCGTCCGCCGCCAGGGCCAGCTCCACCGCGGCCTCCACCTCCCAGTTGTGCCCGTGGCGATCCTCCTGGAAGCCCGGGAGGTCATGGAAGTGGTCGGCCACGAAGGCGCGGTGCAGGGAGAGGGTGAAGGACATGGGGAAGTATAGCCCTTCTAGTTTCCCCGGAACTCCAGATCGATCTCGATGCGCAGGGCCCGCAGGAAGTCCTCCATGACGCGCTGGCGGGGTTCCGCCATTTGGCGTCCGGTGGCGGTCTTCATGAGCCCGGGGAGCTTCAGGAGCTTCTTTTCGAAGTGATCCAGGGTCCAGGCCTTGTCGTTCAGGTCCCGGTTCCGGGCAAAGGGGTCCAGGGGGTGCCAGAGGCCCGCGTTGAAGCTGCCGCCCGTGGCGAAGACCCGCGCCACGCCGATGGCCCCCAGGGCCTCCAGCCGATCCGCGTCCTGTACCACCGCGGCCTCCAGGCTGAGGGGCCGGCCGCCGCCGCTCCAGCTGTGGCTGGCCACGGCCGCGGCCACGGCCTCGGCCTTGTCCTCCAGGCCCGGGGTCTCCCGACACCAGATGGGCACCAGCTCCGCGGCCATCTGGGCCGTCTTGGACGACTCCGGGTGGTTTTTGGGCCGGTAGACCAGGTCGTGGAGCAGGGCCGCCGCCAGGCAGACCTCCTGGTCGGCGCCCTCCGCCTGGGCCAGGGTCTGGGCCAGGGTGGCGGTGCGGAGGATGTGGCCCAGATCGTGGGCGGCGTCCCGGGGGGCGGGCTCGGCGGCCAGGTGGGCCTTCAGGCGGGCGATGAGGGGGACATACCAGGGATACGCGAAGGGGAGCGGCATGCTTATAGGCTAGTGCACCGGGACCTGCCACCGGGGAGGAACCTCCGGGGCGCTACCATGGAGGATTCTGGTCCGGAGCCTCCATGCGCCTGTTGACACCGATCTTCCTGAGCCTCTGCCTGGCCCTGCCAGCCCTGGCCCAGCGTGCGGATCCCGGCTTCGACCCCGTCAAGGATGTGAGCCTGCGCTTCGAGAAGGGCGCCGTGGTGGTCTCCGCGCCGGCCGGGTCGCACCTGAAGGCCTCCTTCATGGAAGTGACGAAGAAGGCCGGCCCCGGAACGGTGAAGATGGGCAAGCTGCCCCCCACCACCGCCAAGGACGAGGTCGGCGACGGCATCTGGCACGGCAGCGTGAAGGTGCCCGTCAGCGGCGAGGGCCTCAGCGGCACCGTGACCCTGCAGGTGACCTACCAGCCCTGCACCGAGGGCGAGGGCGGCGTCTGCTACCCGCCCACCACAAGGCCCCTGGAGGTGAAGGCGTCGGAGATTCCCGTCGCGTCGCCCGCGGCAAAGCCTGCGGTTTTACCGGTGGACCAAGCCTTGGATGGCCCTAAACCTGAGGCCCCCGTGGTGCCTGCCGCGGTGCCGACTTCGCAGCCAGATGCCCCGGCCGCGCCGGCCCGCACGGGGCTGCTCCTGTCCCTGGCCATCGTCTTCCTCTTCGGGATGGGGGCCTCGCTGACGCCCTGCGTCTATCCGATGATCCCCATCACCATGGCCATCGTCGGGGCCAAGGGCAGCGGCAAGGCCCGGGGCTTCATGCTGTCCCTGGCCCTGGTGCTGGGCATGGCCGTGACCTACACGACCCTGGGTGTGCTGGCCGCCAAGAGCGGCGCCGCCTTCGGGGCCTTCGCCCAGAAGCCCGCCTTCCTGATTCCCGTGTCCCTCATCTTCGGCGCCTTCGCGCTGTCCCTCTTCGGCGCCTTCGAGATCTCCCTGCCGCCCAGTCTGGCGATGAAGCTGCAAGGGGACGGTTCACGCAAGGGGCTTGGCGGCGCCTTCCTCATGGGGATGGTCCTCGGTCCGCTGTCGGCCCCCTGCGTGGGCCCAGTGATCGGCACCGTCCTCATCGGCATCGCGCAACGGGGCGAGGTCTTCCTCGGCGGCCTCCAGCTCTTCGTGTTCTCCCTCGGCATGGGCGTGCTGTTCATGGCCGTGGGCACCTTCTCCGCAGGGCTGCCCAAGAGCGGCGAGTGGCTCACGCGCTTCAAGCAGGTCATGGGCCTGCTGGTGCTGGGCTTCGCCGCCTGGAACGTGCGCCTCATCGTGCCGGCCTGGGGCAACTTCGCTATGTGGACTTTGGTGATGCTGGCGGGTGCGGCGGTCTTCGGCCTTTTCGAATCGGCGGAGAACCTCCTCGGGCAGCTCCGCAAAGGGCTGGCGATCCTCCTGCTGGCCCTGGGTGTGCTGCTCTCTGTGCGCGCGGTGGAGAGCTTCCTCCAGGTGGAGCTGCTGCCCCGGGGCGGCGCCTCCGCCGCGGCGAAGGAGGAGCACGCTGGCTGGCTGGAGCAGGATCTGGAAGGGGCGCTGGCCCAGGCCAAGGCCGCGAAGAAGCTCGTGCTGGTGGACATCTACGCGGACTGGTGCGCGCAGTGCAAGGAACTGGACGAGAAGACCTGGCCCGATGCGGGCGTGAAGCAGTGGATCGCCCAGAACGCCGTGGCCGTCCGCATCGACACCGACGCCAAGCGCCAGGACCTGGCCGCGAAGCTGCAGATCCGCAGCTACCCGACGGTGATCCTGCTGGACGCCGAGGGCCGCGAGCTGCGCCGCCTCCTGGGCTTCGAGAAGCCCGCGACGATGAAAGCCTGGCTCGAAGGCAAATGAAAAGGGCCCGCAGCTGCGGGCCCTTTTCCTAGCTGAATTCGCAAAGCGAACTCAGCAGGTGACGCCTACTTCCCCAGGAACTTCTCCAGCGTCTTCTCCAGGTTGGTGCCCCGCAGGTCGCCGCCGCTGGCGACGATCTTGCCGTCGGGGGCGATGAGCAGGGGCTTGGGGATGCCCTTCACGCCGTAGGCGTCGCTGATGGGATTCTGGAAGCCGTTCTCGATGAAGGCGTGCTTCCAGGGCATGGGCGTGGCGGCCTGGGTCCGGAAGGGCGCGATGTGCTCCACCTTGCGGTCGAAGGAGAGGGACAGGATGTCGAAGGGCTTGGCCTTGAACTTGGCCCAGGCGGCGTGCAGGGAGGGCATCTCGACGCGGCAGGGGCCGCACCAGGTGGCCCAGAAATCCACGAGCAGGTAGCGGCCCTTGAAGCTGTCCAGGGTGTAGGTGGTCTTGGCGTCCCCGAGGGCCTTCAGGCTGAAGGCAGGTGCGGGCCGGCCGATGGCGGTCTTCTGCTCGGCCTCGAGGAGCTCCTTGGCCTGCTTGGCTTGCCGCGTGTCGCCGAACTCGGACTGCAGGATGTCGAAGGCGGACCTCCAGGCGGCCTCGTCCTTCGCATCCAGCCGATCCCAGAAGTACTCGAAGAGCAGGTGGCGGCGGATGGCCGGGTCCGGATGCTTGGCCCTGGCCTCGGTCAGGTAGGGGCCCCAGCCCTTCGCGTTCTCGTCGGCCATCTCGAGGATCAGGGGGACCTCCAGGCTCCAGGCGGTGGCCGTGGCCGGCACCTCCTTCTGCACCTGGTCGATGAAGGCGGGGGTCCGGTCCAGCTTGGCCAGCTGCAGGTGGTAGAGCTTGCTCACCAGCAGGGCCTGGCGCACCTCGGGCCGCTTCTCGGCGCCGAGCCGGGCCTCCAGGTCCGCCAGCTCCTTCGTGCAGTCGCCGCGGAAGTCCTTGGTGTTCTTCCCCGCCTGGATGTGGGCGGCGCGGGCCTCCATGACCGACTTGGCCTTGGCGCGGGCCGCGTCCAGGATGGCCTGGGCCTCGCCGGCCGGGGCCGGGGCCTGCAGCGCGGGCAGGGCCGTCATCAGGAAGATCAGGGGCAGGGGCATGCGTCCTCCGGGAGGCGGCGGGGCCTCGCGGAACAGGATACATCGGATGCTGAGGCTATTGCTGGGCGGGCTTGGCCGGCTCGGCGGCGGACACCGGTGCAGGAGGAGCTGCCACCGGCTGGGGGCGCTCCCGCAGGGCCCGCATGACGGCCTCGCCGACGAAGCCCTCCCTGTAGCCGATGTGGATCTCCGCGAGCTTCCCCTGGCGGTCCACCACGAACAGCACAGGCACGGAGTAGACCATGTCCATGAAGTTGGAGGGCCCCTCCTTGCCCAGTCCGGGCGTGAAGACCGGCATCTTGCTGGCTTCGAAGAACTGGCGGTTGCGGTTCATGAACTTGTTGATGGCCCGCCAGCCGCCTTCCACGCCCAGTTCCACACCTGGGAATGCATCACCGCCGTGCTGATTCTCGTCGAAGTTCACGGCAAGGAGCTCGAAGCCGAACTGGTCCTTCTTGGGAAAGAGGCTGGCGAATTCCATCAACATTTTGGCGGACGGGTCGCAGCGGGTGCTCCAAAGCCCCACCAGGATCACCTTCCCTTTCAGGCTCGAAATGGAAGTGGACTTACTCTTGGCATCATAGGCGGCGAAGGCCGAGACATCCTTGCGCTCGGCCGGGGGAAAGAGCCAGTCGCCCTTCTGGGTATAGAGGGCGTGGGAGGCATCGGCCTGGTTGCGCCCGTACTGGCTCTTGAATTCCAATTCGGTCTTGTCCTCCATTACCCGCGGGCAAATGGCATCACTTGGTTTGCTGGCGTTGGTGAAGATCCCCTGGGCGGCCAGGGCGGAGGCGGTGAGGCCGAGAAGCAGGCTGGTGATCAAGCGTCGTGGCATCGTCGACCTCCTGGCTGGGGATGCCCCAGCCTAGCGAATTCCCAGGGCAGGGACCAGCTTTCTCGGCCCTGGCCATGGAGGCGTCTATCCTATGGAAATCCAACACCCTGGAAAGCACCTGTGGCTCGCACGGCAACCAGTCCATTCCCCTCCACCCGGGCGGGCGTCGCTCCCGACCTCGCCGCCGGTGCCCTGGAGCTTCCCCCCACCCTCCAGCCCGCGGCCATCTTCCAGGCGGCACCCCCTCGGGACCGACGGCTCAGCGCCCTGGTCACCCTGAATGTCTATGCGGGGCTGCTGCTGATGGGTTGGGTCTGGCTGCGTCCAGGCGCCGGGACCGAACCACTCAGGGAGGTCCCCCGGCAGACCATGACACTCCTCTTCGAGGAGCCCTCGGCCCCGGCCGCCCTGAAGCTGGCTCCCTCGATCCAGGGTGGCGGCGCGGCCCCGGCGGAGGCTTTACGGGCCTTCGCTTCCGCTCCGGCGCCAAGCGTTTCGGAGCTGATCCTGCCGATGTCCCAGGTGTCAGAGGATCTGCCGGAGCCAGCCGAGGCCCGCCTCGCGCCGGTGGTTCCGGCCGCGGGCGGCCAGGCTGGACCGGGGTCTGCGACCGGCTCAGGGCGTGGTGATGGGAGGGGCTTCTCAAAGGGCTCGGGGCGGGCCATGTTCCGAGCTGTGCCGGGGCTGAGCCCAGGCCTGGACCTGAACGACCTGGAGGTGCTCCACGAAGAGATCCCCTCCTACCCCCTCCTGGCGGAGTGGGGGCGGATCCAGGGTGATGTGGTGGTGCGGGTCACGATCAACGAAAAGGGGGTCCCCATCCGTACCGAACTGCAGGAGGGGCCCGAGGCCCTTCAAGCCGAGACGATGCGGGCAGTCAAGCACTGGCGCTTCGGCCGCGGCATCTTCCGTGGCCAGAAGGTGAACGCCACTTTCGACATGACCTTCCGCTACATCCTTCGTGAGCGGACTAGAGGGACCTCACGAGCTCCAAGCCCTCCTCCGTCCGGCTCAGGTACCAGGTGAGGGCGCGGCCGTCGACGAGGCGCACCTCGGCCTCGGGGAACCGCTTTTGCAGCTCGGCCTGGTGGCGGTGGTTGAAGCGGTAGGGCTCGCTGGGCAACAGGATGAGCTCCGGGGCGAGGCCCTGCAGGTCCGCCTCGGACAGCACCGGGTAGCGGTCGGGGCCGATGGGCGTGAGGCCCCCCTGGCGCAGGAGGTCGCCCACGTAGGTGTCCGGCCCGGCGCTCATCCAGGGTTCCTTCCAGATCAGGGTCAGGGTGCGGGGGCCCCTGCGGCGGCGTCCCCTCAGGGAGGCCTCCAGCGCCTTTGCGCGTGACTCGGCGGCCTCGGCCATGCCCACCCTCGCGCCCAGTTCCCGCAGGGCCGCGGCGCCGTCCTTCACGCTGCGGATCTCGAGGGCCAGCCAGGGGAGTCCCAGGGCCGTCAGGGCCTCCGCCACCGCCTTCGGGTTCTCGTCGCGCTCGAGGATCACCAGATCAGGCGCCAGGTCCCGGATGCGGCCGAGGTCTGGATCCTTGGTGCCCCCGACGGTGGGCACGGAGTTGCGGATCCACCGGGGCTCGATGCAGTAGCGGGTGCGTCCCACGAGCTGCGCGGCCAGGCCCCACTGCGCCAGGAGCTCGGTGACCGACGGCACCAGGCTCACGATGCGCAGGGTGCCGCTGGAAGTCGGGGGCGGAGGGTTGATGGCGCTGGCCGGGAGGCCAGGGGCCGGGGCCTGAAGCTTGACCCCCAGGTGCGGATCCTTCACCTTCCCCAGGCCCGTGGGGCAGAGATCCAGCAGGGTGCAGGCCCCGCAGTCGGGGCGGCGGGCATCGCAGACGCGGCGGCCGTGGAAGATGAGCTGGTGGTGGAGCTCGATCCAGTCCTCCCGGGCGAACAGGCGGCAGAGGTCGGCCTCCACTTTTTCGGGGGTGGCGGCCTTGGACAGCCCCAGGCGCCGCGCCACACGGAAGATGTGGGTGTCTACGGCCAGGGCGGGCACGCCGAAGGCGTTGGCCAGCACCACGTTGGCGGTCTTCTGGCCCACGCCCGGCAGGGCGCCCAGGGCCGCCGGATCTGACGGCACCACCCCGCCGTGGCGCGCCCGCAGGGCCTGGCCGAGGCCGATGAGGTTCTTGGCCTTGTTGTGGTAGAAGCCTGTGGAGCGGATGAGGCCTTCAAGCTCCTCCAACGGGGCCTCCGCCAGACTCGCGGCATCGGGGAAGCGGGCGAAGAGGGCTGGCGTGGTGAGGTTCACGCGGGCATCCGTGCACTGGGCGCTGAGGATGGTGGCCACCACGAGTTGGAAGGGGTCTCCGTGGTCCAGGGCGCAGCGGGCGTCGGGATAGGCGGCCCGGAGTCGCCGCTGGAGCTCGCTGGGCTTGGGCTTCGGAAGGCTCATGGAATCAGCATAGGAGGGCGCCGGGGCCGGGAGGGCGGTAGGATTCGGGAACCGATAACTTGAGGTGCCCCATGCCCACCACCCTGACGGGTAGGCTCGACTGCCAGGAAACCGCTCGCCACTACTTCGAGCTGGTGCGCTCCAACGTGAAGAAGCTGGGCTTCTCCCCCGGACTGGCCATCGTCCTGGGCAGCCAGGACACCGGCAGCCTCACCTACCAGCGCTGGCTCATGAAGGACTGCGAGAACGCGGGCATCAACGCCTCGGACCTGCGCGTGGAGAACGGCATGCAGCTGGTGAAGCTGGTGGCCCGCCTCAACCAGGACGAGAAGACCCACGGCGTGTTCATCTTCTACCCCCTGCGCTACCAGGAGATCAAGGACGACGAGGTGATGGACCTGGTCGATCCCGGCAAGGACATCGAGGGCCTGCACGCCATCAACATCGGCTTCCTGAACAAGTACCGGAAGCGCATGGACGATGGCACCCAGCACCGCTGCATGACGCCGTGCACGGCCAGGGCCATCGTGAAGACCCTGAAGCGCGGCTTCGGGGAGGCCTGGCTGGCGGGGAAGACCGTGCTCGTCATCAACGACAGCCTGCGCATCGGCCGGCCCCTCACCGCCATGGTGGCCAACCTGAAGGCCACGCCCATCCTCTGCCACGCGAACACCAACCCGGCCCACCTGGAGGGCTTCATCCGCATGGCCGACGTCATCGTCAGCGCCGTGCCGGCCCCGGGCTACCAGATCAACACCGACTGGATCAAGGACGGTGCCCTCTGCTTCGACCTGAGTGGCGAGGGCAACTTCGACTACGAGGCGCTCACCCGCCGGGGCATCCCCTACACGGATACCACCAAGAACAGCGTGGGCAAAGTCACCCGGGCCATGGCCCTGCTGAATCTCACCTACGCGGCGGGGCTGGAGTAGGGGGCGATTCTAGAACCGGAAAGTCGCCACCAGCCCCAGTTTGCTGCGTCGCCTGGGGGTGAGGCCGCTCGTAAAGGGCCGCTCCAGGTGCTCGCCCTCGAGGCTGACGACCCAGCGGGGGTGGAAGGCCCAGCCGACCCGGAGGCGGGGACCGAGGAAGGCGCCCTCGCCCTGGGGCACCTCCACGATGGCGCCGAGGCCGAGGAAGAGCTCGTTGGCGGTGGCATTGGCGTCCGCCACGAAGCGCAGGGCGTTGTCGCCATCGTCCCAGTGCCGCACCCCCAGGCCCACGCCCAGGTGGAGGTGGGCGAACTCGCCCCGGTCCTTCACCTGCAGCTCGGTGATGGGCACGGTGAATTCGGCAGCCGTGGCCCTGGGCTGGCGGATCACCGAGACCAGGGTGGACTGGGCGGCCAAGGGGAGGGGGGCTAGCAGCAGGAGGGGCAGGAGTCGGCGCATGGTGAGGCTACCGGGCGGCCCCTGCCGGGGTTTAGCGACCTCGCCACTCGGATGCCAGCAGGCTGTACACCGCGTGATCCACGAAGCGGTCGCCGAGGCGCTCGGCCTGCCGCAGGGTGCCCTCGTGGCGGAACCCCAGCCGGCGCGGAATGGCGCGGCTTCGGTGGTTGCGCACGCCGGCGCGGATCTCGATGCGGTTGAGCTTCAGGGTGCGGAAGCCATGTCGGAGCAGCGTCTTCACGGCGGCGGTCATCAGGCCGTGGCCCTCGGCCTCCTCGGCCAGCCAGTACCCGATGGCACCACTGCGGTGGGCGGCATCGATCCAGACGAAGCCGGCGATGCCCACGAGCCGGTCCTGCCACCAGAGCCCGAAGGACTGGCCGAGGCCCGAGCGGGCCAGGGCCCGCACCCGCAGGATGTAGGCGCGGGAATCCTGTACGCAGAGGTTGGTGGCGGGCCAGGGCAGCCAGCGGCCCAGGCGGGGGCGATTGGCCTCCACCAGGGCGAAGAGGGCCTTCGCATCGCGCAGGTTCAGCGGACGCAGCGCCAGGCCGCGGCCTGCTCCCAGGGCGGCGGCCATGACCCCGGCCCTCACTTGCCGGCGGGATCTTGCAGGGCCGCCGTGCGACCCGCGCGCCACAGCACCAGGAGCTGGTCCAGCAGGTCACCGAAGCGGTCCAGGTGCATGGCGTTGGGACCGTCGCTGTGGGCCTTCTCGGGACAGTCATGCACCTCGAAGAAGAAGCCGTCCACGCAGGTGGCCGCCGCCCGCGCCAGGGTGGGGATCATCTCCCGGGCGCCGCCGGTGGCATTCCCGAGGGCGCCGGGCTTCTGCACGCTGTGGGTGGCGTCGAAGATGACGGGGCAGCCGGTCTTCCGGAGGTGGGGGAAGCTCTGGAAGTCCACGGCCAGGTTGCCGTAGCCGAAGGTGGTGCCCCGCTCGGTGACCCACACGGGCCCGTGGCCCGGGACCGACTGGAGCTTCTCCACGCCGTGCTTCAGGTCCCAGGGGGCGAGGAACTGGCCCTTCTTCAGGTTCACGGTGCGGCCCGTGGCCGCAGCGGCGACGAGCAGGTCCGTCTGGCGGCAGAGGAAGGCCGGAATCTGCAGCACGTCGACCGCCTGGGCGGCCGGGGCGCACTGGTCGCTCTCGTGCACGTCCGTCAGCACCGGCACCCCATAGCGGCTGCGCACCTCGGCGAGGATGTCCAGGCCGCCCTCCATGCCCGGTCCGCGGTGGCTGCTCGCGCTGGTGCGGTTGGCCTTGTCGAAGCTGGATTTGTAGATGAAGGGGATGCCCCGGGCCTCGGCCAGGTCCCGGAGGGCGCCGGCCATGAGATGGGCGTGCTCCCGGCTCTCGATGACGCAGGGCCCCGCGATGAGGAAGAAGCTCTGGTCGGTGAAGGGTCGGGCGAAGTCCATGGGCACCTCTTCCCCAGTTTAACGCCGCCGGGCGCATTGACGGGTTGTCATCGTTCCTGTTGAAACCACTGTCATAATGTCCACCAGTGTCCTGTCCCCACTTGTCCGGAGCCCCCATGGCGAAGCTGCTGATGGAAGACGACCTGAACCGCCGCCTGGTGGCCCTGCTCCAGAAGGACGGCCGCATGAGCCACGCCGAGCTGGCCGAGCGCCTGGGCGTGAGCCGGCCCACGGTCATCGACCGGGTGAAGCGCCTGGAGGCCGATGGCGTGCTGGGCGGCTACGCGGCCCGGGTGTCGCCCGCCGCCGTGAACAAGCCCACGGTGGCCTTCGTGGCGGTGCGCTACAAGGACAACAACGAGGCCATCGAGCAGCGCTTCATCAAGGCTCTGGAGGAGGAGCCGGACATCCTGGAAGCCCACACGATCGCGGGCGACGACGCCCTGCTGCTGAAGATCGTGGCGGACACGCCCGCGGGCATCGCCGAGCGGCTGCGCCGCATCCGCGTGCTGGGGCTCATGGTCACCACCCGCACCACCATGGTGTTGGAGACGCACTGGGAGAAGGCCGGCCCGAGCCCCTTCCCCATCGAAGGTGCGATGAAGAAGGTCAAGAAGTGATCGCAGCCACGCCGGAGCCGCCCTACCTCGCCGTGATCTTCAGCAACCAGCGCACCGACGGGGACCAGGGCTACGGGGCCATGGCCGAGCGCATGGTGGAGCTGGCGCGGGAGCAGCCGGGCTTTCTGGGCGTGGAGAGCGTCCGGGATTCAGAGGGCTTCGGCATCACGGTGTCGTATTGGAAGGACGAGGCCGCCATCGCCGCCTGGAAGGCCCAGGCTGAACACGCCGCGGCCCAGCGGCTGGGGTGGGACCGCTGGTATGCGGACTTCCAGCTGCGGGTCTGCCGGGTGGAGCGGCAGTACGGCATGGTTCCGCGCTGATGCTCGCCTGGCTCGCCTACCTGACCGTGGCCGTGGTGTGGGGTTCCACCTACTTCGCCATCGCCCTGGGACTCGCCTCCTTCACGCCCTATGGCATGGTGGCCGCGCGGTTCTCCGTGGCGGCGGTGCTGGCGCTGGGGCTGGGCCGGCTCCGTGGCGAAGCCTGGCCGCCCCGGCGCGAGGTGGTCCACCTCATGGTGGTGGGCGCCCTGCTGCTGGGCGGTTCGAACGCGCTGGTGTCCTATGCCGAGCTGCATGTATCCACGGGCCTCGTGGCCGTGCTGGCCGCTCTCGTTCCGCTGTGGCTGGCGGTGTTCTCCATGGCGAAGGCACCGCTCGGACCCAAGGGCTGGGCGGGCATCGCCCTGGGCATCGCGGGCGTGGCCGTGTTGGTCTGGCCCAGCGGCGGCCTGCGGATTCATCCGGGTGGCCTGGCGGCCATGGTGGCGGCGCCCCTCATCTGGGCCTGGGGAACCCTCCACGGCAAGCACTTCGTCCACGGTGGCGGCCTCATGACCAACGTGGGCATCCAGATGCTCACCGCGGCCCTCATCGGACTGGCCGTGGCCCCGCTGTCGGGGGGATTCCTCCGCGGAGCCCTCACGGCCAAGGCGCTGTGGGCCGTGGGCTACCTGGCCCTCTTCGGCTCCCTGCTGGCCTTCTCTGCCTACATCTATCTGGCGAAGGCCTGGCCGCCGGCCAAGATGGGCACCTACGCCTACCTGAACCCGTTGGTGGCGGTGCTGCTCGGCAGCCTCATCCTGCACGAGGCGTTCGGCCTGCGCGAGATCCTCGGCATGACCATCATCCTGGCCGCCGTGGCCCTGGTGCAGCTGCGGCAGACACCGACCACCGGGAAGCTGCCCTCGGAATCGTGACCTTGGAAGCTGCGCTCGGCGCTGAAGGGCGGGTTCAGTGGGCGGTGCGCTTCGACAGCTCCGCGTAGTGGTGGGGGAGGATCCGGGGGGTCCCCCCGGCCTTGGCTTCAGCGCGCCTGGAGGCAGCGCGGCGGGACGCCAGGCGGACGACGTGATCCGTCCCGATGAAAGCGAGGAACAGGAACATGACGAGCAGAACGGTCATGACGGCCCCCTTCGGCTAATGCTTGACATTCGGCTTGTGGCTGAGGGCCCTGTGTTCATAGATGGCCGAACCGCAGATCCAGACCACCAGCACGATGGTGGCGATGCCGAGCAGGCCGTTGGTGATGTTCAGGAAGAGCGTTTCGGGGTTCCGCCAGTTGGCGAGATCGAACATGTCAACCTCCATGGAGCTGTGCGTGGGAGACGGGATCCGCTTGCGAAGGACGCAGGTCTTCGCAGGCGGGAGACGGGATCGGCGGCTCCTGCTCGCCGGTCGGGGCCTCGCGGTGGTGACTGGCCGATCCCTCGGTCCGGAAGATGGGGAGGCGTTCGGCGATGAACGAGAAGGCGCAGAAGCCGCTGGCCGTGATGCCGAGCATGATGAAGATCTCGATGAGGGAGGGGAAGTAGGTCAGGCTCGGGTAGTGCTCCAGCCCCGTGATGGCCGTGTTCATCCGGTTGAAGGCAAAACCCAGCACCACCATCAGGCTCGCGGAATAGAGGCCCGACTGGGACACCCGGACCTTCTCGAAGAGCAGGAGGGCGAAGGGGATGACGAAGCCGATCAGCAGCTCAGACCAGAACGCCACGCTGTAGTAGGTCAGGGTGGTCATGTCCCGCCACCCACCCCTGGACAGCAGGTCCTGGATCCGCACCACGAAGTACACGGCCAGGGCCAGGGCGATGACCTTGGCGAGGTTGGCCCGGAGGCGCGTGGGGAGGAAGGGCTGGCCGTTCCTGGAGAAGATGAGCGACTCCAGGACGATCATCGAAAGCCCGGAGGCGATGCACGAGATGAAGAACAGGACCGGCAGCAGCGGCGTGTACCAAAGCGCGTGCAGGCGGTTCGGGACGATCAGGTAGAGCGAGCCGAAGGAGGACTGGTGCAGGGTCGACAGGAGGACGCCAAAGATCATGAAGGGCAGGGAGACGGCGTGGATCCACTTGATGGGTGAATGGATGTGGAATTTCTCCAGGATGATGGGCGCGAACTCCAGGGACAGCACCGTGGTGTACAGCATCAGGCACCAGCTGATCTCGCACATGACCGAGTGCGGGTTCCACATGACCAGGGGGTGCCAGAAGTGGTCCGGCCGGCCGAGGTCGATGATCAGCACCAGGACCACCAGGAGGTACCCGATGAAGGCGGTGAGGATGGCCGGCCGCACGATGGGTTCGTACTCCTCGGCATGGAAGAGGTGCACGGCGGCGACGATCGTGAAGCCCGATGCCGCGAGGCCGATGCCCAGGAAGTCGAAGCCGATCCAGAGGCCCCAGGGGAACTCATCCGTCAGGTTGGTGGTGGCGCCGAGACCGAGGGTGAAGCGCGCCACGGCGGCGATGACCCCGGTCACGATGAGGATGGTGGCGATGGGTCGCCAGCCTGTGAGGCGTGGCAGTCTCAGGATGCTCATTCTTCGTCCTCCGACGGCAGCGTCTTCTCGTTCCTCAGAGAGGACTCGTGGGCCTGCACTTCGGTGCGGCGGTTGGTGATCCACCAGATGCCCGCCAGCAGCACGCCTCCCACGGACAGCACGTTGGGAACCTTGGACAGGGCGCTCATCGTCAGCATGGGCATGGGGATCTTCCCCAGCCGGGAATCGAAGCCCAGCTGTTCGAAGGGCACCGGGCTGAGGTACAGCATCGACGTTCCCCCGACGTCATGCTCGCCGTAGATCCTGGTGACGTACTTTCCCGGTTCAGCTTGGATCCTGCGGGCCGCTTCGATCAGCAGCTCGTCCCGGTCGCCAAAGATCGTGGCTCCGGTGGGGCAGGCCTCGGCGCAGGCGGGTTGCAGCCCCCTGGCGATCCGGTCGGGACAGAATTTGCATTTGCGGATCGAAGGCTTGGTGCTGCTCCATTCGTACTTCGGAACATGGAACGGGCAGGCCTGGAGGCAATAGCGGCAGCCAATGCATTTTTCGCCATCGTAGGACACGGGCCCGGCCGCTGATTTCGTCAGCGCACCCACGGGACACACTGACACGCAGGTGGGGACGTCACAGTGCTGGCACATGCGGCGGACGTACAGGTCGTTGTGCTTGGTGAGTGCCGTGAAGGCCGTCAGAGAGAGGTGCTTCTCCTCGTTGGGGGGAAGCCCGTTCTCCTCTTTGCATCCCGTCTGGCAGGCATTGCAGCCCACGCAGAGCGAGACGTCGATCAACATGGCTTTCTTGTTGGCCATTGGGCGCATCCGATCGGGAAGTGGAACGGGGGAACGACATCCGTTTGAAAAGGGGCTTCGACCCACTGCGGATCAAACATCTCAAGTTGCGTGCCAAAAAAGTGGAATCGAGGCGAGTCACCATCTGTAAGAAAGATTGGCTTTGAGGTACCTCCCAACAGGGCCTTGGGCAGCCTTGGCGATCTCCCCACCGCGCCCTGGCGCGGAACCGTCAAATGCGACGGGCGCGACGGAGATCAGCCTGGAAGGCGGCCTACGTTGAACTTCGAGAAAGTTTGCTCGGTGGGGTTTCCTGGAGAGGGAAAGGCCTACACTTATTAATGACCGTTGAGTAATTAACGGATCTGTTGAGGCATTGATGCTTACGCAGACTGCTCCCTGCATCATCCGTCGGGTCGTCGCCGCGGCCGGGGGTCACTCCGAAGTGATCCCGGTGAAAAAGCGCAGGTCCTTCTCGGCGCGGGTTTCAGCGCTGCTCCTGAAGCGCACAGAGATGAACGCGATCCTGGACACCACGCCGAATGCCGTGTTCATCCTCACTCGGGACGGGATCACGCGCTGCAACAAGGCCGCAGTGCGGATGCTGGGAGTCGCCTCGGTCAACGAACTGCGGAGCAGGTACGGAAGGCGGGGTGAGGGGTTCCTGCTCCGCTGGCCGAAGAACCTGCTGCCCCTGCGCGAAGAGGAGCATCCCCTTACGCGTGCCTTCAAGGGGGAGCGGGTCACGGAGGTGGTGCTGGCCATCCATGCCGAGACCAGAGAGGAACTCACCCTCAAGGTGACTGCGGCCCCCATCCTGGCGAAGGGCAAGATCATCGGCGCCGTCGCCATCCACTCGGACATCACCTGGGGAAGGCATGCCTCTCCGTCCTCGCCCGCGCTCGCTCCGGGCGAGGATCTCCTCACTCGGGAGAAGGCCCTCCGGTGCCAGGTGGAAAACGATCTGCACAAAGCCAACGCGGAGATCCAGGCCCTGAGGGACCGCATCGAGTCCGCCGACAGCTATCCCTTCCCGGAGGTCAACCACACCTACCACTTCGGCGAGGTGATCGGGCAGAGCCGCTGCCTGGAAAACGTGTTCTTCCGTGTCGAGGCCGTGGCGCCACAGGATTCGACGGTGCTGCTGCTGGGGGAGACTGGCACCGGCAAGGGCCTGGTGGCGCGTGCCATCCACAACCGGAGCCTGCGGAAGAACCGACCCCTTGTCATGGTCAACTGCACGGCCCTCCCCGCGAGCCTCATCGAAAGCGAGCTGTTCGGCCGGGAGAAGGGGGCGTTCACCGGGGCCAGCGCTCAGCAGCTGGGGCGCTTCGAACTGGCGGACAAAGGGACCATCCTGCTGGACGAGATCGGCGACCTGCCCTTCGAACTGCAGGCGAAGCTTCTCCACGTCATTCAGGATGGCGAGTTCAGCCGCCTGGGAAGCTCCAGGACCGTGAAGGTGGACGTCCGCATCATCGCCGCCACCAACCGGGACCTCTACGAAGAGATGCGACTCGGGCGCTTCCGCGAGGATCTCTTCTACCGGCTCAACATCTTCCCCATCACCCTCCCACCCCTGCGCGACCGGGCCGAGGACATCCCGCTGCTCGTGGAGTACTTCCTGGAGAAGTTCAACCGCAAGCTGGGCAAGAACCTGCGGAACGTCACGAATGAAACCATGGACCGTCTCAGGGCCCATGCCTGGCCGGGCAACATCCGGGAATTGGAAAGCGTGATCGAGCGGGCCGCCATCGTCTCCCAGGGGGCCACCTTGCAGGTGCTGGACCACTTCAACGCTCCCGGACCAGTGACTCCCCAGGGCGACACCATGCCCCTGGTGGACCTGGAGCGGGAGTACATCAGCCAGGTGTTGCGCAGTACCAACTGGAGGATCGAGGGCGCCAACGGCGCCGCCCACATCCTCGGCATCAACCCGAGCACCCTCCGGGGCCGCATGCGCAAAGAGGGCATCCACCGTCCCTGAGGGGCGCACCCTCCGTCGCATTTGACGATTCCGCCTCATGGCGCGGTGGCTTGGATCGCAGGGCCATTCAGGCGCCCGAGCTGGGGCTGCCCAAGATGAGCATCTCCAGTGATATCCGACTTGTCGTCAGCCTGGAGCGTCGTTGGCATGTGACTTGACTCATCACCTCGAGATGGATCGGCCCGGATCGAGCCACTCCAGTCCAGAGGTACCGGCGCGGTCCGTCCAGTCATCGATCGGCCAGTGCCGCCATATCGGCCGAGGAGGGGGAAGGCCCATGCGCACCATCGAAGAGTCGACGCCAGCGAGTACGACCAGCCTGGCCAGCCGTAGAGCGGACCTCGAACGCTACGAAGCCCAGGTGGCGGAGTGGACCGCGCTGATCGGCCAGTACCGGGCCGGCGCCCGACGCCTGGGAACTCCGGACCGGCTGGCACTCGACCACATCACGGATGAACTTCAGCTTCGGAGGAACGAGGCCAGCGCCCAGGTGCTGCGGTTGAAGAACTCCGTCGAGACCGAGTGGGAGCATGAGAAGGCGGAGCTGGAACAGGCCTGGCAGGCGATCCGGTTCGTCTTCCGGAAGGCCAAGGCCAGGTTCTGAAGCGGGGCCTCAGGCCTTCCGGTTCTCCTCGGGCCGGAACAGACGCAGGGCCGCAGCACCCAGCACCAGCAGCGCCAGCCCCGCCACCCACGGCATCCAGGGCCGTGCTCGCTGGTCGGTGCGTTCCATGCGAGGGAGGCCCTGGTCGTCCGGCTCTCGGACACCGAGGCTGAGGGGGGCGCGGCTGGCCAGGGTTCGGATGGAGGGCAGGGCGCCGAGGCTGCCGGGCGCGCGCTTGGCCTCGCCGCCCAGGTGCAGGGCATAGGCCTGCCCAGCCTCCGCGGGGAAGATCAGAGTCTGGCGCCGCACAAGGATGCGTGCGCTCAGGGGGGTCGCACCCTCCGGCAAGGTGAAGGTGAGGGTCCTCGCCTGCACCGGCGCGAGGGCGATGCGGCTGGCCTTCGAGTTCAGGGCAGGGAGGTTCCAGACCAGGTCGCTGCAGTAGACATCCCGAGATTCCTTCTGGCCCTCACTGAGCCGGATTTCCGGCCGCAGGGGCGCGGCGGGTGGGACCAGCACCAGATCCAGGCCCACGATGCGATCCTCGTCCGGCAGGCTGAGCCGCCAGGTGCGGGGCTGGCCGGGTTCCGAGATGAGCGCGGGATCCAGGGCCAGCTCTGCCTCCAGTGCCTCGGGGCGTGCCTCGGCCCGCACGGAGATGCCGCGGATCCGGGGGGCCTGGCCCTGCGAGGCCAGCAGCGTCAAGCGGTAGCGCTGGCCGTCCCAGGGCAGGTCGAGGCTGCGGCGGCTGCCGGAGGGGGACAAATCGTAGAGGTGCAGGGGCGACAGGGGGTCGTAGGCGATGAAGGCGCCACCCTCGCGCTGCCGTTCCGCCTTCACCTGCGCCACCCAGGGGGTCGCGCCCTCCAGGTCCAGGTCGAGTTTCAGTGACTCGCGCTCTCCCACCTGCCAGCCCTCGGGAAGCCTCATCGAGAACTCCACGGTGGGATGGCCTTCGCCGTCCTTGCCGGTCAGCAGGTTTTCCAGGGGGAGGCTGCGCGATTCCCACAGGCCTTCGCGGGCTTCGATGAAGGGGATGGCGCGGCCCGCAGCATCGCCGATCCAGGCGCCCGCCTGCTGCCGCTGGCTTTCCGCATCGAGGGGCAGCCGCGCCCAGCCGCTGGCGGGCGCGGGAGAGATGGGGCGGCGGTGCAGCGAGGCCCGGTCCTCCCGGGCACAGCCGACGAGCAGCAGGAGCAGGAGAGCGGCGCGCTTCATGACGCCTCTCCAGGCCGCTTCCGGTTGGCGAGGATGGCCGCGGCCATGCCGATGGCGCCGACGCCGAGGAACGCGAGGGCCCGCAGGGGCGTGTCGGCCTGGTCGAGGTCCGCGGCGATGAGCTTGAAGCTGGCAATCCCCATCCAGGCGTAGCCCGCGATCATCAGGGCCCGGCGGGCTTCGTCGCGCAAGCCGAGCCCGCGCATCCACTGCCAGGCACCGGACAGCGCCCAGACCAGCGTCATGGCGATGGAGGCGGCGCGGGAGGGGCCATAGCCGAAGCCGGGGCGGGCTGGCGTCTGGAGCCGCTGGACCAGCCGCGCGGCCTCGAAGGCCAGCGTGACGTTGGCGGTGACCTGCAGGGCCAGGAAGGCGATCACGCCCAGGGGGCCGCCTCGGCGCGTCAGCATCCACCAGGCCGCCGCGGCCAGGGCTCCTTCGGCGAAGGCGGGATTGAGAAAGGGCGTGTGCGCCTGGCTGCGGAAGAAGAGCCCGTCGAGGCCGTGGAAAGCCCAGCGCAGGGTGGTGGCCAGGGCCAGGGCCGCGGCGAGCCAGCGCAGCGCGGCGGCCTCTTCGGCGAAGGCGCTCTCCTCGGCCCTGAGCGAAGCCCAGGCCAGCCCCAGAGAGAAGGCGCCCCACAGCGGGCCCACCCAGGACCACGCCAGGGCCACGGGCACCGCCAGGGCCAGGTGGCCGGCGATCAGGGCCAGCAGTCCCCAGTCGGCCCGACGACTCCCCATGCGCCGCCGCAGTGGCTGGACGAGCAGCAGGTTCAGGGCCGCCACGGCAATCACAGGTGCGGCGAAGGTCTCGATGGCGAAGCCCATGCGCTTCCAGAGCAGCCAGCCGTACGAGGTGGCGAGGATGGAGGCCACGAGCCAGAGCACGGTGGGGGTGCCGGGAAGCTCCTCCGTGCCCGGCAGCCAGGCCCAGAGGCCTGCCAGCGCCAGGTGGAGGACGAGGAGCAGGGCGAGGGTCGCGGCATCGCCCTTCATGACCTCGGCGCAGGCGGGCAGCAGCAGGAGCCACACGCCCACGAGGGCTGTCCACCGTGCCCCGTGCCAGGAGCCCCCCGTACGGGCCAGGTAGGGCACCGCGAGGGCGGCGGCCAGCAGCACGGCGAGGTACAGCGTCAGGGCCACCTCGTGGTGACCCCCCTGGCTGAACACCAGGGGCGCCACCAGGCCGGAGACCAGGGCCACGGTCAGGGCGCCGCCACTGCGGCCCCGGGCGGCGAGCCCGCCGGCCAGCAGGGTCACGAGGGCCGTGGCCGCCAGGCCCATGGGTGCAGCGTAGAAGTGGTACTCCATGGCGCCGGCGCGGAAGGTGAACTGCAGGGTGCCGAGGCCCGCCAGCAGCAGGGCCACGCCCAGGCGGCGGCTGTCGCCCAGGATCAGCTTCGCGGCGAAGGCGGCGATGGCGCCGCCCGCCAACAGCCCCAGGACGAAGCGCAGCTCCGCGCCCACCCAGCCCTGCTGGATGGCCCAGCGGAAGAAGAAGATGGTGCCGATGAGGAAGATGGAGGCCGCGATGCCGGCGATCCACACCACCGGCGAGATCTCCTTGCGGGGGACGGCGGGGCGCACGATGGGACGCGGCAGGGGGCGGGCCGCGGTGGCGGCCTGGGGCACCGGAACCGCAGCCGGGGCCGCTGGCGCCTGTTGCCGCTGCAGCAGCCAGGCCACCTGGGCTTCCAGGCGGGCCACGCGCTCGGCGAGCTCAGGCGGGGCGACGGGATCCTGCGGGACCTGGGGTTCCATGGCAACTCCATACGGAAGCGTATGGAATGGTCAGCGATGAATGGAAGGCTGTCAAGAGCTGCTGGTCGCGGCCAGCTTCCTGGTTCTGATCTTTCAACCCGGGAATCGGGGCCTCAGCCGATGACGCGGTTCCGCCCCTCGGCCTTGGCCTGGTAGAGCGCCTTGTCGGCGCGGGAGAGCATGCGTTCCGGGGTGTCTTCGGGGCCTTCCCAGGTGGCGAGGCCGATGCTCAGGGTGACGCGGTCGTGGGCGGGCAGGCCGGGGATCGGGTCGGTGGCCACCTGTTCCCGGAGGCGCTCGGCCAGGGCCCGGGTCCCCTCCAGGTCGGTCTGGGGGCAGTAGGCCAGGAACTCCTCGCCACCGATGCGGCCCAGCTGATCCACCTTGCGGAGGCCGAAGGCCATGCGCTGGGCCATGACGCCCAGCACCTGATCCCCGGCGGCGTGACCATAGCGGTCGTTCACGGCCTTGAAGTGGTCCAGGTCCACCAGCATGACGGACACTCCCTGGCCGAAGCGCCCGCACTGGTCGAGCTCCATGCCGAGCATGTCCAGGATGTGCTTCCGGTTGTAGAGGCCCGTGAGGGGATCGCGGATGGCCTGGTGGTAGAGGCGCAGGCGGGAGTCCTCAAGGCTCAGCAGACGGCCCAGCTCCTCTGCGGCGATCTCGAAGAGCCGCTCGTGGTCTTCGGCCGCCCGGCGCTCGGTGATGAAGGCCAGCGCCCCGATGACGGGATAGCCGGGCATGCTGGCGGGGAACACGCGGAGGATGGGATCACGGAGGCTCCGCCGCCGTTCGTCCTCGTCCGCGGCGGGGTGCCAGTGGCAGTCCGGCGGTACCTGGAAGAAGCCCTGGTCGGCCACGGCCTGCTGCAGGGCCAGGCGGTCTTCAGCACCAGCGGAGGAGCCGTGGACGCCGTGGCACCACAGGCCGTCCTCGCCCAGGTAGGTCACCATCAGCGCCCCGGGCAGCACCAGTTCCTGGAGGATCTCGATGAAGCCCTGGATGAGCCGGGAGGTGTCGTGCTCGGCGGTGTAGAGGCGGGCGACAGAATCCCGGAGGGCCGTCTCGATGAGCCGCTGCTCCAGGGCCATGGCCAGCCGGCGCTGGATGGCATCCACCCCGAAGTTCTCCTGGGCCAGCTTGGGAACGGCCTGGGCCGCGTGGGGCCGGGCGTGCTGCTGGGCCAGGGCGGTGGCCACCTCCACCACGTGGTCCAGGTCGCGGCCCTTGACCAGGAAGCGGTCGGCGCCGCAGGTCTTCGCCCAGAACCGCGCCAAGCCGGTCCCCTGGGCGGTGAGGAGCAGGACGGGCAAGTGGCGCGTGGCCCGGTCGTCCTTCACCAGGCGGCAGAACTGGTAGCCGTCGAGGAGGGGCATCACGCAGTCGCTCACCACCACATCCGGGAACTCCGTGGCCAGGACGATGAGGGCCTCGGCGCCGTTGCGGGCCTCGATGGTCAGGTGGCCGTGGCGCTGGAAGAGGTGCCGGAGGAGGCTCAGCTGGATGGGGTTGTCGTCCACCAGGAGGACCTGGAGCGACTGGGGACCCTTCGGCGTGATGGCTGTCATAAGTACCGTTTTTCGATCAAGGTGGGCTGCCCCATGAGCTGATGGGATCCCCGGATGGAAGGCACGACCGTGGGATGCTGGAGCGAGGAGTACGCCCCATCATGACCGCGGATCTCGAAAATCGACAAGGGATGAGGCGATGAATAAGGAGAACCGCTAGCCATGGATGCCCCACTGCTGCTCGCCCTCACCCGCGCGTGGTTGCGGGAGCGGGGCGACCTGCCCGTGGAGGCGGTCTGGGCCTCTGGTCGGGCCCTGGGCCTGAAGTGGGCCGGGCGCCGGACCGCTGAGGGCTGGGTGCTGCTGCTGCAGCCCAAGCCGGAGCTGTGGCTGCTGGGGGTGGAACATCCGGCCTGGAAGCGCCTGCAGGCTGAGGCGCCCAGGGACAGCGGCAAGCTCTGGAGCCCCTGGTTCCAGGGTGCGAGGCTGCGGGCCGTGGAGGGTGATCCCCGCGAGCGCTGGGTGGGCCTCCACTTCCAGCGGCGCGCCATCACCGGGCGCCTGGAGTCGCTGCGGCTGGCCTTCCAGGCCATTCCCGGGCGACCCGGGATCCGCGTGGACGGCGTGGACACCCAGGTGCCGAGGCTGGGACTGGGCGTGCCTTTTCCCGCGGCCCCTCCCCAGCCCTTGGATGAGCCGCCGCCCCTCCGGCGCTGGCGGGAGCGCTGGGGTGGCCAGCTGGAAGCCGCCATGGCCGGGGATCTTCCCGAGGTGCTGGACGGCGAGGGGGACCTGCTGTCGCGGCATCGGGGCTGGTCCGAAGGTCGGGCCGAGGCGCTGATCCTCGGGCCCGCGAAGGCGGCCGAAGAACGCAAACGGCAGGCGGAGTCCGCGCGCCTGGACCGCCTCGCCCAGGCCCTGGCCCGGGATCGCGCGAAGCATGAAGCGCAGCTGCCCCTGAAACTGCAGGCCCGAAGCCTCGCCGCGGAGCTCTACCGGCTGAAGGGGGCGACCCGGGAGTCCGTCCTGCTGGATGGGAGCCGCCTCACCCTGCCTGAGGGAATCACCGCAGAGGATGCGGTGCAGGCCTGGTTCACGGCGGTCAAGAAGGCCGAGCGGGGCCTGGCCCGGGTGGACGAGCTCGAAGGCGAGCTCGCCCGGGAGCGGGCCGCCTGGTTGAAGCGCGCGGAGCTGGAGGCGGAAGGCCTTGCGCCGGAGGCGCCGCCTGCGCGACAACCAAAGGGGAAGCAGCCCACGAAGGACAGGGGGACGAAGCGGATGCAGGCGGGTGAAGGCAAGCGCAAGGATGGCAAGGGCACGGCCTTCCGCAGCGTCATGGTGGATGGCTTCGAGGTGCTCATCGGCAAGGGCGACGCTGAGAACGACCAGCTCACCTTCAAGGTGGCCGACAACCTGGACTTCTGGTTCCACGTGGCCAGCGTGCCCGGCAGCCATGTGGTGATCCGCAACCCCGACAAACTGAGCGACCTGCCCCGCAGCGTCATCGAGCGCGCCGCCGAGCTGGCCGCCTACCACAGCAAGGCGCGGGACGGCGGCAAGGTGGAGGTCCACATGGCCCGGATCGCCGACATCAGCAAGCCCCGGGGCTTCGCGCCAGGCAAGGTCATCCTCAAGAAGTGGGTGGGGATTCGCGTCTATCCCAAACCATAATTCCAAGGACAAGGAATTGAAACCGCAGCTGGCGTAGATGACGCAGATGAATTAGCCCTGAACAATCCACCAGGCACTTCGCTTCAGCGCCTGTCACCTTCCATCTGGAACCTTGAAGCAAAAGTCTTTCTATCTCCGCCCATCTGCGTCATCTGCGGATAGATGCAGTGGCTTTTCCCGGTTGCCTATTCCACTTTGACCGCGAAGGGCTTGAAGCCCGCCTTCTTCAGCTTCTCGGCGGTCCTGTCGGCGGTGGCGCGATCCGATGTCTTCGTGAGGCGTACCTTCAGCTGGCCCTTCTCCTTCACCGTGGTCGTGGCGAAGCCGGCGGCCTTGGCCTTGTCGGCCACCCGCTTGGCCTCGGCGGCCTCGGCGGTGGCCACCAGCTGGAGGGTCCAGGCTTCAGGTTCGGCGGGTTTCTCCGCAGTCCTGGTCTCGGCCTTCGGCTCGGGTTTGGACTCATCCTTCGGGGCGGTGGCGTCCACTTTTGGCGTGGGCACCAGCCGGTCGGGCCCTTCGCCTTCGAAGATCTTGAGCTGATCCAGGAGGGGCTCTGGCAGGTCCTTCAGCTCCTCCTCCACGCCCTTCTGCGCTGGGCGGCGCAGGGCCGCGCTCTGCTTGCCCACCTGCACGCCCAGGACGAAGGCCAGGGTCAGCAGGCCCACGCCCACGCCCGCCACCCAGAGGAGGGACTGGCTTTGGATGCTGATCTGGTCGCGCTGGCTCATCGAGGATCCAGCCTAACCTCTTCCAGGAGCGCCGCGAACTGGCTGCCGCTGCTGGCCGGGGCGGTGACGAGGGTCAGGTCCGAGGACTCCAGGAGGGCGGCCGCGAGCAGCTGGCCCCCGGAGCCGCCGAACTCGCCCCACAGCCGCTTGGGATGCTGCACCGCAGGCCATTCCGGGTGGGCGGCCGCCAGGCTGGTCTCGAGCGCGTCGAGGCGGGGCAGGCCGTTGGCGCCGCCCACTCGGTGCCGGGGAGTGGCCTCGCCCAGTGCCGTCACGGCGCGGGCCAGGGCCTGGCTGCGCCCCGGTGCCATGTCGTCGGAGGAGGACCTGGAGGCCAGGGCGCGAAGCACGGCCCGCGGGCGGATGCCGCGGGCCTGGGCGTGGTCCCGGGACTCCAGGACGAAGGCCTGGGCGCCTTCGCCGGGCAGGAAGCCCCGGCCGCTTCCGATCTCGGGGGCGCCGTGGCGGGCCAGCATGCGGGCCCCCCGGCACAAGTCCAGCAGGAGGGGGAAGAGGCCGTCCGTGCCGATCACCAGGGCGGCGTCCGCCAGGCCCAGGCGGAGCCAGCGGGTGGCCTGTTCCAGGGCGGCGAAGGTGGCGTTCTCCCGGTCCACGATGGTGGCGCTGGGGCCCTTGAGGCCATAGGCCAGGGCCAGGTGCCCGCTGGCGGCGTTGGCCACGCAGTTGGGGAAGACCAGGGGCGAGGCGCCTTCGGGCCCGCGCTGGAGGTAGGGCCGCATGAAGGCCTCGCTGGCCTCGCTGCCGCCCGTGAGGGAACCCACGGCCACGGCGACGCGCTCGCCCATGGCCCTCGGATCGAGGCCCGCGTCGGCGAAGGCCTGGTGGGCGGCCACCCAGGCGAAGCGCGACGGCCGGTCCAGGCGGCGCAGCTGCATGGGTGGGATGATGCCCCCCGGGTTGAAGGTCGTGCAGGCGGCGCCGCGGCCCTGCCCCAGGGCTTCAGGAAGCTCCGCGAAACAGGGCGTGCCAGAAGCCAGGCTGGCGCGAGCCGCCTCGAGGCCATCCCCGCAGGGCAGCACCAGGCCCAGGCCCGTGATGACGAGGTCGGCGCCGCTCACTGGCCCTCCCAGCGGCGGAGCAAAAGCGACACGTTGTTGCCGCCAAACGCAAAAGCGTTGACCAGCGCCGCTCGGAGCCGCCGCTGCTTCGCCTCCCTCGGCGTGCAGTCCAGATCGCACTGGGGATCGGGCTCCTCCAGACGCAGCGTGGGGCTCACCACCTGGTCCCGCAGGGCGAGGATGGCCGCCGCGGCGCCGAAGGCCCCGGCGGCGCCCAGGGTGTGGCCGAACTGGCTCTTGGTGCTGGTGACTGAGACGGCATCGGCGAAGCTGCCGAGGGCGCGGCGGATGGCCAGGCACTCGGCGCCATCATTGGCCGGAGTGGCGGTGCCGTGGGCGGAGACCAGGTCGATGTCGGAGGCGATGAGCCCCCCGGTGCGCAGGGCCATGGCCATGGCCCGGGCCGCGCCCTCACCTTCCGGGTGGGGGGCGGTGGGGTGGTGGGCGTCCATGCTGGCGCCGTAGCCCAGCACCTCGGCGTAGATCATGGCGCCGCGGGCCCGGGCACCGTCCAGAGTCTCCAGCACCAGCTGGACCGCGCCCTCCCCCAGGTTCAGGCCCGCCCGGTCGCGGCTGAAGGGACGGCACCTCTTCGCGTCCACGGCCTTGAGGCAGGAGAAGCCGGCGTAGGTGGTGCGGCAGAGGCTCTCGGCGCCCCCGGCCACAGCCAGGTCCAGCTCGCCGGCCACGAGTCGCTCCCAGGCCTGCCCGATGGCCAGCAGGCTGGAGGAGCAGGCGTTCATGACCGTGCCCCGGGGACCCTGGGCGCCCACCCGGCAGGCGAGGGCATCGGTGACGGTGCTGGGGCTCTGGTAGGCGGGCTCGGAGGCCCGGCCCCGGCGTCCGGCCAGGCGTTCCTCCAGGAAGGCTTCCGCCACGGGCAGGCCGCTGGTGCCCGCTCCCTGGAAGACGCCGATGCGCTCGGGATCGCCCATGGGCTGGAAGCCCTCCAGGGCTTCCTCCAGGGCGCGCAGCGCCATGCGCTCGCAGAGGGTCTGGTGACGGCCCGGGTCCATGGCCACCTGCCCGGCGAGCTGGGCTGGCTCCAGAGGGAGGGACAGGCGGGTGAGGGCGGCCAGGCCATCCTTCCCCTCGAGCATGGCGGACCAGGTGCCTTCCCGGTCCAGGGCCAGGGAGGACACGATGCCAAGGCCGGTCACGACCACCCTGCTCATAGGCGCTTGACCAGCAGGGCGGCGGTGCAGAGGTCCCGGCCCTCGCAGCTCACGGTGCCCCGGAGCTTCATCATCCCGGCGAAGGCGCCGTCGGCCCGGACCTCCAGGCGCAGGCGGTCGCCGGGCAGGGCGGGGGCCTTGAAGCGGGCATCCTGGACGCCGGCCAGGAAGATGGCCGCCCCGTGCAGGGGCTCGGCCTCCAGGAAGCCCCCGGCCTGGGCCAGCATCTCCAGCAGCAGCACGCCGGGCACCAGGGGGCGGCCCTCGAAGTGGCCCTGGAGGTAGGGCTCGCCGAAGGTGACGAGTTTCTCCGCCACCACGCGCACCCCCGGCTCGCGCTCCAGCACCCGGTCCACCAGCAGGAAGGGGTAGCGATGCGGCAGGTGGGCCGGGATGTCCGTCATGGCTATGCCTTGGCGTGCTCGGCGATGAAATCGGTGAGGGCTTGGACGGACTTGAAGGCCTTGAGGCCCGCGGCCTCGTCCTCGATCTTCACGCCGAAGACCTGCTCGATGCCCAGCACCAGCTCCAGGGCGTCGATGGAGTCCAGGCCCAGCCCCTCGCCGAAGAGGGGGGCTCCGTCCTCGATCTGGTCCGGCGTCATCCCCTCGAGCTTCAGGCGCTCGATGATCATCTCTTTGACGCGCAGCTTGAGGTCGCTCATGGGGTTCCTGGCAGAAAGGTGGAAGGGCTGATTCTATCCCGAACCCCGGGGTCCAGGTCCCTTGTGATCTTGACAGCGCTCCCGGCGGTTCAAAGGGCGCTAAGCTGGACCCTCGCGGAATCCTCCGCCCGAGAGCGCCATGGCCCATCCCGCATCGCCCTTCTTGTCGGTCCTGATCCTGTTGCTGGTCGCCGCCGTGACGGCCGCCGCCATCCTCGTGCTGTCGGGCTGGGTGCTGCCCATGCTGAAGCCGAACAATCCGCAGGAGGCCAAGCTGCGGGTCTACGAGTGCGGCGTGCCGCCCCTCCAGACCGGCGCCCGGCACAAGTATTCGGTGAAGTTCTACCTGACCGCCATGCTCTTCATCCTGTTCGACGTGGAAGCCGCCTTCCTGCTGCCCTGGGCCGTGAACTTCAAGACGGCGCTCTGGACCTTCGCCGCCATGCTGAGCTTCATGGCCACTCTGCTGGTGGGCTTCATCTACGCCTGGGGCAAGGGTGCCTTCGAGTGGGAGCGCTGACATGGCCGAGTTGGACATCAACGATGCCGTGCTGACCACCCGTCTCGATGCGGTGGTCAACTGGGGCCGCAAGAACAGCCTGTGGCCCATGCCCTTCGGCGTGGCCTGCTGCGCCATCGAGTTCATGAGCATGATGTCGTCCAAGTACGACCTCAGCCGCTTCGGCGCCGAGGCCATGCGCTTCAGCCCCCGGCAGAGCGACATGATGCTGGTGCTCGGCACCATCACCAACAAGATGGCTCCGGTGCTGCGCACCATTTACGCGCAGATGGCCGAGCCCAAGTGGGTGATCTCCGTGGGCGTCTGCGCCTCCTCGGGCGGCATGTACCGCACCTACGCCACGCTGCAGGGCATCGACCGCATCATCCCCGTGGACGTCTACGTCCCGGGCTGCCCGCCCCGCCCCGAGAGCATCATCTACGGCGTCATGAAGCTGCAGGAGCAGATCGAGAAGGAATCGCTCTCCATGCGCAAGGATCACATCGCGCGGTTCTACGAAAGCCTGGAGCGGCAGGATGCCCTGCAGGCGCAGAAGGGCCTCACGGGCCAGCAGACCATCCGCGAGATGCTGATGGACGCCGGCGAGCGCGGCGTGGGAACGATCTTCTAGGGCGGGGGACGACATGATCATCGAGCACATCGACGCCCAGCTTCCCGGAACCGTCACCGACCGGCACGACTTCCGGGGCGACCAGACCATCGTCATCGCCCGGGAGAACCTGCTGGCCGTGGTGGACCTGCTCCACCGCGAGGGCTTCCAGTTCCTGGTGGACATCACCGCCGTGGACTGGCCCGAGCGTGAGCAGAGGTTCGACGTGGTCTACCACTGGCTGAACCTGGCCAGCCAGGAGCGCCTGCGGGTGAAGGTGCCCGTGGCCGACGGCGCGTCCGTCGCCAGCCTGGCGGGCCTGTTCAAGACCGCCAACTGGTTCGAGCGCGAGGTCTTCGACCTCTTCGGCATCCGCTTCGAGGGCCACCCGGACCTTCGGCGCCTGCTGACCTGGGACGACTTCCAGGGCCACGCCCTGCGCAAGGACTTCCCCCTGGATGGCGGCGACGTCTTCTGCATGGAAGGCTGCACCGCCCCCTACAACAACGGCGAACGGAGCTAGACCATGGAATCCATCGCCATGACCCGGCAGCAGCTCGACGGCGACAAGATGATCGTCAACATGGGGCCCTCGCACCCCACCACCCACGGCACGCTGCGCATCGTGCTGGAGCTCGAGGGCGAGACCATCACCAAGGCCACCCCCGAGATGGGCTATCTCCACCGCGGCGTGGAGAAGCTGGGCGAGAGCCTCAGCTACCAGCAGTTCATCCCCCTGACGGACCGGCTGAACTACTGCAGCTCCATCATGAACAACGTGGGCTACACCACGGCGGTGGAGAAGCTGCTGGGCATCGAGATCCCCAAGCGCGCCCAGCAGATCCGGGTGCTGGTCTCCGAGCTGGCCCGCATCGCCGACCACCTGGTGTGCGTGGGCGTGAATGCCGTGGACATCGGCGCCTTCACGGCCTTCCTCTACCTCTTCCGTCAGCGCGAGACCATCTACGACCTCTTCGAGATGGCCGCCGGCCAGCGCCTGCACACCAGCTTCACCCGCATTGGCGGGCTCTTCCGGGACATCCCCGAGGGCTTCGTGCCCCTCACCGAGCGCTTCCTGGTGGAGTGCGAGGCAAGCCTCGACGAGATGGAGAACCTGCTCACCCACAACCCCATCTGGCATGACCGCACCAAGGGCATCGGCGCCATCAGCCCCGAGGACGCGGTGAACTGGGGCTACACCGGCCCCTGCCTCCGCGCTGCGGGCGTGCCCCAGGATCTGCGCAAGGCCCAGCCCTACCTGGGCTACGAGACCTACGACTTCGACATCCCCGTGGGCACCACCGGTGACGTGTTCGACCGCTACCTGGTGCGCACCGAGGAGATGCGGCAGAGCCTACGCATCATCCGCCAGGTGCTGGACCGCCTGGAGCCGGGTCCCGTCATGGTGGACGATCCCAAGATCGCCCTGCCGCCCAAGGAGAAGGTCTACACCCGCATGGAGAGCCTCATCCACCACTTCAAGCTCATCATGCACGGCATGGAGATGCCCGTGGGCGAGGTCTACAGCGCCACCGAGGCCGCCAACGGCGAGCTGGGCTTCTACATCGTGAGCGACGGCGGCAAGAACCCCTACCGCATCCGCGTCCGTCCTCCCTGCCTCCCCATCTTCAGCAGCTTCGAAGACCAGGTGAAGGGCGGATTGATTGCCGACGCCGTTGCCGTCCTCGGCGCGATGAATGTGATTGCAGGCGAGCTGGATCGTTAAGCCTCGTCGCACGCAGGAAGGATTTTTAACCGCAGAAGCCGCGGATAGATGATTCAAGGTATTTCATCTGCGTGAATCTGCGACATCTGCGGTTAAGGGTCTCTACTGACACAAACCGCTTACCCCCTCTGCAGCTCCGCCAGCTGCTCCCGATGGTCGTTGCGCAGTCGCTCAAGCAGCCCCAGCAGTGTCTCGCACTCCTCCCTGGAGAGGCAGCGATCCACCTGCTGGCAGAGCGTCTGGTGCTGTCCATGCATCTTGGCTTCCAGGGCCAGGCCCTTGGGGGTGATCTGGACGCGGCTGCCCCGGCGGTCGGCGGGGTTCTCGCAGCGCTTGACCAGGCCCCGGGCCTCCAGTCGGTTCACGAGGCGGGGCACGTCCGCGAACCGGTAGATCATGCGGCAGCGCAGCTCCTTCACGAGGTAGCCATCCTTCGGCCCGCCCTTGAGGATGCGGAGCACGTTGAACTGCTGGTCCGAGAGCCCCTCGGGTTCGTAGAGGCACGCGTCGAAGAGTCGAGCCACGTATTCCCGGGTGAGGAGCAGAGCCAGGGCCACCTCGTGGCCCGGCTCGAGGGGCTTGGTGATCTGGAGTTCCTCGCGGATGTGCATGACCGGCTCCGTTGAAAGCAGGATGACAGATTTTCCAAAAAAGAAGTTGCAACTCTCGAATTTCGGCCTAGACTCGAATGCATGGTGAAACACCTATCCCCCGGAGGTCCCATGCGCCACCCCTTCCGTGCCGTTCTTGCGGTCCTCGCCCTGGCGGCCCTGCCCGCCCTGGCCCAGGACACCTACAAGATCGACCCTGTCCACAGCGAGATCAGCTTCAAGATCCGCCACCTCCTGGCCAAGACCAGCGGCCGCTTCGCCAAGTTCGGCGGCACCATCAAGGTGGACACCGCTGACCTCAGCAAGTCCAGCGTCGAGGTGAGCATTGATGCGGCCAGCATCAACACGGACAACGAAGGTCGCGACAAGCACCTGAAGGGCCCGGATTTCTTCGATGTGGAGAAGTTCCCCACCATCACCTTCAAGAGCACCTCGGTGAAGGAAGTGGCCAAGGGCAAGCTGGAAGTGACAGGTGACTTCACCCTGCACGGCGTCACCAAGAAGATCACCTTCCCCATCACCAACGCGGGCACCGGACCGGGCATGAAGCCTGGGGCCATCGTGGCCGGCTTCATCGACGGTGCGGTGACCATCAACCGCAATGATTACGGCATCAAGACCTACCCTGGCGCCCTGGGCGACGAGGTGGCCATCACCCTGAACATCGAGGCGGGCAAGGTCGAAGAACCCAAGAAGTAAGGGGGGGCATATGAGCGAAGGATTCCCGAAGGTCCCCGCCAAGGTCCCGGCCGTGTTGGATCTGGAGCCTGGAACCTACTTCTGGTGCACCTGCGGCCTCAGCGCCAAGCAGCCCTTCTGCGACGGGGCCCACAAGGCCTGCGACCTGCGCCCCCTGAAAGTGGAAGTGGCGGAGGCTGGCAAGAAGGCCTTCTGCCAGTGCAAGCACACCAAGACCGCTCCGTTCTGCGACGGGAGCCACTGCAGCCTGTAAGGGCGAGCGGTCTGGTCGTGATGGGGGGCACCCGGTTTGGCTGGGTGTCCCCTTTCCGTTTCGGGCTAAACTGGCCCCTCATGCGAGCGCGCCCATGAACCATCCCCAGCCTCCCGAAACTTCGAAGGAACCCCTGGCCCCGGGCCAGCGGCTGCCTGAATCCGAGCGCAGGGAGCTCAGCCCCGAAGCCATCGCCGAGATCCAGGCGATCATGGCCAAGTATCCGGACAAGCTCGCCGCCACCCTGCCGGCCCTGTACATCGCCCAGCGCGAGTTCGGCTTCGTGAGCCTCTCGGCCATGAAGGCCGTGGCCAAGGCCATCGGCATCCCCGAGGGCCATGTCTTCGGCGTCGCCACCTTCTACACCATGTACCAGAAGGCGCCGGTGGGTAAGTACCACTTCTCGGTCTGCACCAACATCAGCTGCGCCCTGCGTGGGGCCGCCCAGCTGCTGGAGAAGGTCTGCGAGAAGACCGGCGTGCAGCCTGGCGCGGGCCCCAGCCCCGACGGCATGTGGAGCGTGGAGGAGGTGGAGTGCCTGGCCGGCTGCGGCGTCGCACCCTGCGTCCAGGTGAACCACGATGTCTACGAGGAGCTGGTGGACGAGCAGAAGCTGATCGACGTGATGGAAGCCTGCAAGCGGGGCGAATACCGCCCCTGGGCTGAGTAGCGGAGGAACGACCATGGCCGCCATCCGCACCAAGCCTGATCACCACACCTACACCTTCCCCGGCTTCGGCTCGGAGAAGTTCCCGAACCTCATGCTCCGGGGCGCGGGCGACCTGAACAACTGGCACCTCAAGGTCTACGAGCAGCAGCACGAGGGCTACGTGGCCATGAAGGCCGCGCTGAAGATGGAACCTGTGGCCGTGACCGAGGAGGTCAAGACCTCGGGCCTCCGTGGCCGCGGCGGCGCCGGCTTCCCCGCGGGCCTCAAGTGGTCCTTCATGCCCAAGGACACGGCGGACCGCAAGCTCACCCGCTACCTGGTCTGCAACGGCGACGAAGGCGAACCCGGCACCTTCAAGGACCGCGTCATCCTCGAGTACAACCCCCATCAGCTCATCGAGGGCATGATCATCGGCGGCTGGGCCATGCAGTGCGCCATGGGCTACGTCTACATCCGCGGCGAGTTCCTGTGGCTCATCGAGAAGCTCGAAGCCGCCATCCAGCAGGCCCGCGACGCCGGCTACCTGGGCAAGAACATCCTGGGCACAGGCTGGGACTACGACATCCTGGTCTACCGCGGCGCTGGCGCCTACATCTGTGGCGAAGAGACGGCCCTGCTGAACTCGCTGGAGGGCCGCCGCGGCGAGCCCCGCGTGAAGCCGCCCTTCCCGGCGGCCAAGGGCGCCTTCGGCCAGCCCACCACCGTGAACAATGTGGAGACCCTGGCCGCTGTGCCTCCCATCCTCCGCATGGGCGGCGCCGAATACGCCAAGATTGGCTCGCCCAAGAATTCCGGCACCCGCATCTTCGGGGTCAGCGGCCATGTGAAGCGCCCCGGCATCTACGAGCTGCCCATGGGCACGCCCATGAACTTCCTGGTGGAGGAGCTCTGCGGCGGCTCCAGCACCGGCAAGAAAATCAAGGCCATCATCCCCGGCGGGGCCAGCTGTCCCATGCTGGACGAGAAGGACTTCGACGTTCCCATGGACTTCGACAACCTGCGGGCCCGGGGCTCCATGGGTGGTTCTGGCGGGCTCATCGTCATGGACGAGGACACCTGCATCGTCCAGGCCACCCTGCGCCTCATCCGCTTCTACGCCCACGAGAGCTGTGGGCAGTGCACGCCCTGTCGTGAGGGCTGCAACTGGCTGGAGATGATCCTCCACCGCATCGAGCACGGCCAGGGCCGCATGGAGGACCTGGATCTCATCGCCAGCCTCACACCGCGCATCGGCATGCGGACACTGTGCCCCCTGGGCGACGCGGCCTGCGGGCCCGTGGATTCGGCCCTGCAGAAGTTCCGCCACGAGTTCGAGCATCACATCACCCACAAGACCTGCTATGCCACCGGCTCGCGCCTGCTATCCAAGGTGGGGGCGCACTAGCGGCATCAGGGTCCATTTCAGCAAAGGGCGCCTCGGCGCCCTTTGCGTTCCTGGATAATGAGGCATGCGAAGCCTCCTGTTCTGCCTTCTCTGCACCCTGCTGCCCGCCCAGGAGGCCTTCCTGGTGAAGCCCTACCTGCAGCTCGGCGACGCGCCCAGGCTGTCGGCCCAGGAACGCCTGGACTTGCTCTGGCACGCGGGGGACGAGGACGCTGCCTGGTCCGTGGAAGTGCGCGGGTCCAAGGGCTGGATGACCCAGGCGGCACCCGCCTTCCGCCGGCTGGAGGCCCGGCCCTTGCCCCCCCACCGCATCTACCGGGCCACGCTGCGGAACCTAAGACCTGGCGCGACCGTGCCCTACCGCGTGACGCGGAATGGTGAGGTCGTCTTCGAAGCCGAGGCCCAGACTCGCAAGCCGGGGGCCCATCGCATGGTGGTGTTCGGCGACGCGGCCGATGGTTCCAAGGAACAGGCCGCCATCGCGAAGGCGGTGGCCGCGGTCCAACCCGATGCAGTGTTCATCACGGGCGACCTGGTCTATGGCCGGGGCCGCGCCGCGGAGTACCGGGCGCGCTTCTTCCCGGTCTACAACGGCGAGGCAGTGCCGCTCATGCGCCGCGTGCCTTTCCTGGGCGTGGTGGGCAACCACGACGTGCCCTTTCCCGGCTTCCCGGACGCCTCGGCCTACTTCGCCTACTGGTCCCAGCCCCTGAACGGTCCCGCTCTGCGGCCCGGTGAAAAGAACGCCGCCCCGGTGAAGGCCGGCGAGCACGATGCCATCGTGGCGGCCTCCGGCCCGGCCTTCCCCCGCATGGCCAGCTTCAGCTTCGATTACGGGCGGGTCCACTGGACGGTGCTCGATTCCAACGGCTACGCAGACTGGGACAGCCCCCAGCTGAAGGCTTGGCTGGAGGCGGACCTCCGGGCCGCCAGGGGGGCCGCCTGGCGCATCGTGGCCCTGCACCACCCGCTGTTCCAGAGCGCGCGGAGCCACTTCGACGACCAGTGGATGCGGACCATCAGTCCACTTCTCGAGAAGTACGGCGTGGACCTGGTGCTGGCGGGCCATGTGCACAACTACCAGCGGACGGCGCCCCTGCGCTTCCAACCCACCCAGGTCGGCCTGCGCGGCAAGCCGGTGGCGGGCGAGTTCACGGTGGACGAGGCCTTCGATGGCAAAACGGTGACCCGGGCCCGGGGGCCCATCCACATCGTCACGGGCGCCGGCGGCGCCGAGCTCTACGACCCCTGGCAGACGGACGCCAGGGCCAGTTGGCAGCCCTGGACCCGGGCCTTCATCGCCGACAAGCACTCCTTCACGGTGCTGGACGTGGCCGCGAAGACCCTCACGGTGCGCCAGCTCGACGCCGAGGGCCGGGAGCTGGACGCCATCACGCTGACGAAGTAGTTTCCACGGCCGGCGGACCTCAGAGCGGCCGGAGCTGCTCGGCGACGGAGCGGGTCCGCTCCGTGACCTCCGCACCGGTGTGCAGGGTGGATTTCCGCTCGATGAGCAGGAGGTGGCATTCCTGCTCGGCCACCGGGTTATGGCGCACGCCCTTCGGCACCACGAACAGCTCGCCCTCGTCCAGCTCCACCGTGCCGTCCTCCAGTTCGATGCGGAGGTGACCCTTGAGCACGAGGAACAGCTCGTCCTCCGCCTCGTGGCTGTGCCACACCAGTGAGCCCTGCACCTTGGCCACCTTGATGTAGGCCTCGTCGACCTCGCCCACCACGCGCGGCGACCAGAGCTCCGTCAACGAAGCCGCGACCTGCCAGGGGGAGATGACGGAGGGCATGGGAACTCCAGGAAGGGGTTCAGGCGCGGATGGATTCCAGGAGCCTGGCGGTGGCCTCGAGGACCAGGTCCCGGTGCTTGGCGATCAGGAAGTGGCGGGGAACCTTGACGGGCCCGAACGCGGAGGGCTCCCGCGACCCGCGCTCGCCCCGAAGCGCGACCTGGATCGCCTGGAGGTGGCTCCGGTTCCAGGCCCACAAGGTCCGCCCCTGGATGTCGCACTTGAAGAAGGCATCGCCGGGCCAGTCGAGCAGGTGCCTGCGGACCAGCCCGCAGGCTGCGCACACGACCACGCCGAGGGTCTTCGACCGGGCGGCGGGGCGGCAGGCCGCATTGCAGGGGTCGTCCCAGGGCACCTGGCCCGGGAAGCGAGCCTGCACCAGACGCCCCTTCCACTCAATCAGTGCTCCGGATCCAGGCGGTGGCTCCCCCTGGAGAACCGCCCAGTACGGGGGCTCGAAGCTGGCCAGGTGGGTGCATTGCGGGCAGACGAGGCTCACATGGGCCGGCATGGCCGGCGGGTGGGCCGGGAAGAAGGCCTGGGCGGGCATGGCTGGCCCTCGGGCGACCTACCGCCCGAACGTGATCGAGTAGGTCAGGGGCTTGGGCAGCTGGGGGCTCTTCACGGTGGCGGTCATGGTGAGGGACTTGCCATCGGGGCTCAGCTTGAAGAGGTTGGTGCGCTCGCCCTCGTCGTTCTTGAAGGTCTGGATGAGCTGATCCTTGCTGACCTGGGCGGCCACCTGGAACTTGTCGCCGTCCTCGCGGGTCCAGGGGGCGGACTTGCCGTCGGGGGGCATGTGGATGGCGTCACGCTCGTCCAGCTTGATGAGCACTTCCTGGGTGGAAATGGTGATGACGACCTTCCTGTAGGCGGGGTTCAGCTTGGTGAGGCGGCCCCGGGCGATGGGGCGCTTGATGAAGTTCATGTCCGCCACGGTGGTGTTGATGGCCGCCGCGATGTCGTCGGCCCGGACCTGGCTCCAGGTGCCAGACAGTGAGCCGTCCTGCGCCACGAGGGACAGGGCCGCGAAGGCGGGGACGAGGAACAGCCGGGCTGAGCGCATGGGATCTCCGTAAGAGGGGGGTGGTTCGGAGATCATACCTCCGAACGTGGAAATGGCCCCGACCGGGGCCATTTCCGCGCGAGTGGAGGACGGCCTACCCGATGGTCGCCACCATCACCGCCTTGATGGTGTGCATGCGGTTCTCGGCCTCGTCGAAGACCACGCTGTGGCGGCTGCGGAAGACCTCGTCGGTGACCTCGCGGATGTCGTGGCCCTGGGCCTTCATCTCCTTGGCCAGCTTGGTCTCGAAGTCGTGGAAGGCGGGCAGGCAGTGGAGGAACTTCACGTCGGCGTTGCCGGTCTTCTGGATCATCTCCATGGTGACCTTGAAGGGGGTGAGCAGCTTCACGCGGGCGGGGATCTGGTCCTCCTCGCCCATGCTGGCCCAGACATCGGTGTAGATGACATCGGCGCCCTTCACGGCCTCGTCGACATTGTCGGTGACCTCGATGGTGGCGCCGGTGAGCTTGGCGGCCTCGCGGGCGGCGGCGAGCACGGCCGGATCCGGCGCCAGTTCCTTGGGCCCCAGGGCCACCATGTGCATGCCGGTCTTGGCGGCGCCGTACATCAGGGCGTAGCTCATGTTGTTGCGGATGTCGCCGCAGAACACCAGCTTCACCTTTGTGCAGCGGCTTGGCCACGTGCTCCTCGATGGTGAGGAAGTCGGCGAGGATCTGGGTGGGGTGGTCGGTGTCGGTGAGGCCGTTCCACACGGGCACGCCGCTGTGCTTGGCCAGGGCCTCCACCACTTCCTGCTTGTAGCCCCGGTACTCGATGCCGTCGTAGAAGCGGCCCAGCACCTTGGCGCTGTCCTCGATGGATTCCTTCTTGCCCACCTGGGAGCTGGCGCTGTCCAGGAAGGTCACGTGGGCGCCTTCCTCGAGCGCGCCCACCTCGAAGGCGCAGCGGGTGCGGGTGCTGGTCTTCTCGAAGAGCAGCACGATGTTCTTGCCCTTGAGCAGGTAGTTGAAGACGCCCATGCGCTTCTTCGCTTTCAGATCCCGGGAGAGGTCCAGGAGGTAGCGCACCTCCTCCGGGGAGAAGTCCATGAGCGTGAGAAAACTGCGACCCTTGAGGTTGACGGCCATGTGGTCCTCCGGAACAGGTGTAGGGCCCAGAGTAGCGCTGAGCCGTCACCCCAGCCCTTTGAAAACACCATGCCGGGCTTGGGATTTACAAAGCGTCAGGGACCGGCTCGAACTCCATGAGCAGCTGGCCCTTGGTGACCGTATCGCCGGGGGCCACGTGGACGGCCTTCACCGTGACATCGTCGTGGGCGGTGATGTGGTTCTGCATCTTCATGGCCTCGAGGATCAGGAGATCCTGGCCCCGGCGGAGCTGGTCGCCGGGCCGCGCGATGGGCTCGAGGATGAGGCCCGGGATGATGGCCGTGAGGCGGCTGGGATCCTTGGGCTGGTAGGGCTTCCGTTGGGCGTACTTCTTCGTGAGGGTGGTCTCGTACACCGTGTCGTTGAGGCGGATGGTCTGGCGGGCGGGCTTCTGGGCGGGGGTCATGGGGGCTCGCAATCTGGCGTCGTCCGGGCTTGGAAGGCAAAAGGATTCACCACGAAGACAGGAAGACAGGAAGGGCAGATGGGACTCGATTCAGGGGGTGTTTCTTCGTGGTCTTTCCGTCTTCGTGGTGATCCGTTCCCATTGACGTTGGACCTGAATCAGAAGGGCGGCACGCCGTGCTTCCGGCCCGGCCGCAGCTCCTGCTTCTCGGCGCTGATCTCCAGGGCGTGGAGCAGGAAGTCCCGGGTCTGGTGGGGCGCGATGACCGCGTCCACATGGCCGTTGGCCGCGGCCACATAGGGACTGGCGAACTTCTCGGTGTACTCCTTCACCTTCTCCCGGCGGAAGGCCTCGGGATCCGCCGCGGCGGCGATCTCGCCCTTGAAGATGATGTTGGCGGCGCCCTCGGGGCCCATGACGGCGATCTCGGCGCAGGGCCAGGCGAAGACGAAGTCGGCGCCCAGGTGCCGCGAGCACATGGCGATGTAGCCGCCGCCGTAGGCCTTGCGCAGGATGACGGTGATCTTGGGCACCGTGGCCTCGCTGTAGGCGTAGAGCAGCTTGGCGCCGTGGCGGATGACGCCGGCGTGCTCCTGGTCGATGCCCGGCAGGTAGCCCGGCAGGTCCACGAAGGTCACCAGCGGAATGTTGAAGGCGTCGCAGAACCGGATGAAGCGGGCGGCCTTGTCCGAGCTGTCCACGTCCAGCACGCCCGCCAGGACGGCAGGCTGGTTGGCGACCATCCCCACGGTGCGGCCGTCCATGCGGGCGAAGCCCACCACGATGTTGGCCGCCCAGAGGGCCTGGACCTCCATGAAGTCGGAGCCGTCGCACACGGCGCGGATCACGTCCCGCACGTCGTAGGGCTTGTTGGATTCCGCCGGGATGATGTGCTCCAGATCGACCTCGCTGCGGGAGGGGATGACGCTGAAGGAGTCGGCCTTCTTGCGGTTGTTCCAGGGGATGTAGGTGACCAGGCGCTTCACCTGCTCGAAGCACTCGGCCTCGCTCTGGGCGTAGAAGTGGGCGTTGCCCGTCAGCTCGGCCTGCACCCGGGCGCCGCCCAGGTCTTCCATGGAGATCTCCTCGCCCAGGACCGTCTTGATCACCTCGGGGCCGGTGATGAACATCTTGGAGATCTTGTCCACGACGAACACGAAGTCCGTGAGGGCCGGCGAATACACGGCACCGCCGGCGCAGGGGCCCAGGATGATCGATATCTGGGGGATGACGCCCGAGGCCAGGGTGTTGCGGTAGAAGATCTCGCCATAGCCCGCCAGGGAGTTCACGCCCTCCTGGATGCGGGCGCCGCCGGAATCGTTGATGCCGATGAGGGGGATGCCCAGCTTGATGGCGTGGTCCATGATCTTGGTGATCTTCCGGGCGTGGGCCAGGCCCAGGGAGCCGCCGGCCACGGTGAAGTCCTGGGCGAAGATGGCCACGGGGTGGCCCAGGATGGTGCCCGTGCCGGTGATGACGCCGTCGCCGGGCAGCTGCTTTTTCTCCATGCCGAAGTCGGAGCACTTGTGCTCCACGAACAGGTCGTACTCATGGAAGGAGTCCTGGTCCAGGATGGCCGTGATGCGCTCCCGGGCCAGCAGCTTGCCCTGGGCCGCCTGCTTGGCGGCGGCTGCCGGGTGGGGCTCGGTGGCCTCGGCGTGCCGGACGGCGTGATCCTTCATCTTCTTGGGCAGGGACATGGAAAATCCTCGGCGGTGTGTTTGAAGCAAGAAGCTGGTCCAGCTTGAAGATAATAAGATGACTCAAGCATCTGAAATAAACTATGCCAGGGGGTGGCTGAGGCATTCATCACGGTTCGGCCGGACCTGGTCTCGGATTCACCCTGGCGTGCCTCCCGCTTCGCCTTATAGTCAGAACCACGAATCTCAATCCACCACGAAGGGCCCTGGAGGCGCACATGCGGCCACTGAAACAGCTGATTGAAGGCAAGCCATCCACCGTCACGGTGGGGCCGGATGACAGTGTGTTCACCGCGCTGAACCTGCTCGCACAGTTCGACATCGGTGCCCTCCTGGTGCTGGACCAGGGCCGGCTGGTGGGCATCTTCTCGGAGCGGGACTACGCCCGCAAGATCATCCTGAAGGGGAAGGCCTCCAAGGACACTCCGGTGCGCGAGATCATGAGCGACCGGCTCAGCTGCGTGACCCTCAACCAGACCGTCGAGGAGTGCATGGCCCTCATGACGGACAAGCACATCCGCCACCTGCCCGTGATCGGGGCCAACCAGGAGGTGCTGGGCATCATCTCCATCGGCGACCTGGTGAAGGAGACCATCTCCCACCAGAAGTTCACCATCGAGCAGCTGGTGTCCTACATCCAGAATTGAGGCGAAGAAAGGGCCCGGGTGATGCCGGGCCCTTTCCGTTTCCGGATGGAAGCGCCTCAGCCCTTGGGCTTGTTCGCCTCCCGCCAGGCGGCGATGACCTTGACCTCCTGCTCGGCGGTGGGACCTGCCAGCCGGGTGCGGCCCTTCTCCACCTTCTCCTGGGTCTTGAACCAGGCCAGGGTGTCCTTCACGGTCTCGGCGGCGGGGCGGAACTTCAGGCCGGCCTTCACGGCGCGGTCGTTGCGCCAGGTGGAGAAGCCCTTGGTCTCGCCCAGGTAGGGGGCCCAGATGGGGAAGTCGATCCCCTCCTGCTTGACGATGAACTCGGCGGGGATCCAGACGGGCTGGGCCTTGGGGTTGCCGGCCTTCTGGCAGTCCGCGATGAGGCTGCCCCAGGGCAGCTTCTTCTCGGGGCCGCAGGCATTGAAGGCGCCGGTCGTGCCCTGCTCGACCAGATGGACCAGCCAGGCGGCCAGATCCCGCACGTCGATGATCTGCACCGGATCCGTGGGGGCGCCCGGCACCGCGATCTCGCCGCCCTTGTCGAAGCGCACGGGCCAGTAGGTGAAGCGGCCCGTCGGATCATCGGGGCCCACGATGTAGCCCGGGCGGATGATGGTGGTGCGGCCCGGCATGGCCTTCGCCGCCGCCTGCTCGCAGAGGGCTTTCAGGGCGCCGTAGTACTCGTAGTTCTTGCCCATGGTCTCGAGGGTGGGGTCGGGCATGGTGGCCAGGGGCGCGTCCTCGGTGCCGTTCTCGGGGTTCGGCTCTTTGTAGGCGCTGATGCTGGAGATGTAGAGGTACTGCTTGGCGCGGGGCGCCAGCAGGGCGGCGGAGGCGCCGACCATGCGGGGGTAGTAGCCGCTGTTGTCGATGACGGCGTCCCAGGTGCCAGTCTCCAGCTCCTTCAGGCCCTCGCCCTTCTTGGGGTCGCGGTCGCCGTGCAGCCGGGCCACGCCGGGGAGGAGGTCGGGGCGCGTCTTCCCGCGGTTGAACATGGTCACCTGGTGCCCGCGGGCCTGGGCGATCTCGATGGTGGCGGGGCCCAGGAAGCCCGTGCCGCCGAGGATGAGGATCTTCTTCGGGGCCACCTTGGCGGGAGCGGCGGACAGGTCGAGCCCCGTGGTCGCCAGGGCGGTGGCGGCGGCGGACCACTGGATGAACTCGCGGCGGGAGACGGTCATGGGACCTCCGACAGGGGTTGGGGTTGATGCATCGTAAACCGATATATACTCGTTTCCGTTTCCCCCGCAAGACCTTTTCCGGATCGCCCATGACGCTCCCGACCCCCAGCCGCCTCCTTCGCCGCCTTGTGTTGCTGGACAAGGGCGAGGCCTCGGCCCTGCTCTGGTCCACGGCCTACTTCTTCCTGCTGCTCTTCGGCTTCTACCTGCTGCGGCCCGTGCGCGAAGCCATCGGCATCGCCCGGGGCGCCGACAAGCTGCCCTGGCTCATGACGGGCACGCTGTTGGCCATGGTGCTGGCCAATCCCGCTTTCGCCACCCTGGTGTCGAAGCTGCCCCGCCGGCGCTTCATCCCCCGGGTCTACCGCTTCTTCGCCCTCAACATGCTGGCCTTCTTCCTGGCCTTCCGCTTCCTCCCCCACCGCGGCGGCGCGGCCCTGGGCTACGCCTTCTACATCTGGCTCAGCGTCTTCAACCTCTTCGTGGTCTCGGTGTTCTGGGGACTCATGTCCGACGTGTGGTCCGAGGGCCAGGGCAAGCGGCTCTTCGGCTTCATCGCCACGGGCGGCACCCTGGGCGCCATCGCGGGGGCGGCGCTCACGGGTGCCCTGACCAAGGGCTTCCAGCTCGGCGGGCTCCCGGTGAAGGTGGATCCCCTGTCCCTGCTGCTGGTGTCGATGCTCACCCTGGAATTGGCGGTGCAGTGCGTGAAGCGGTTGGCGGCCATCTTCCAGCTGGGCGACACGGCCCACGGGAGCCGCGAGCCGGGGCCGGGGCCGCTCGAAGGCCTGCGCCTCATCGCGACCTCGCGGTACCTGCAGCTCATCTGCGCCTACATGCTGCTCTTCACCATCACGAGCACCTTCCTCTACCTGCAGCAGGGCAGCATCGTCGAGCGCGCCTTCAGCGGCACCGCCGCCCGCACGGCGGCCTTCGCCCGCATCGACCTCTGGGTCAACGTGCTCACCCTGGCCACGCAGCTCTTCCTCACGGGGCGTCTCATCACCGCCCTCGGCATTCCCTTCGTGCTGGCGATCCTGCCGGTGCTGACCCTGGCGGGCTTCGGCGCCCTGTGGATCTGGCCCACCTTCGGCGTCATGGCCCTCTTCCAGGTGCTGCGCCGCGGCCTGCACTACGCCGTGGACCGCCCCGCCCGGGAGCTCCTGTACATTCCGCTGGGCCCTGAGGAGCGCTACAAGTCGAAGCCCTTCATCGACACCTTCGTCTATCGCGGCGGGGACCTGCTGGGCGTGTGGGCCCCTACGGCCCTGGCGGTCGTGGCCGTTCCCGTGGCACTGGCGGCCGTGGGCTGCTCGGGCCTGTGGATCGGGAGCAGCCTGGTCCTCGGACGTCACGTGAAGACGAAGGCCGCCGCGGATCCGGGTTGACTTTTCAGCGGCTTCCCGGATGATGGCGGACATGCCGTTTTCGTTGATCCCCATGCCGCCCCGGTCCGTCAGCCCCGCTGGCGAGGGCAGCCTCCGCATGGTCAATACCATTGGCATGACCACCACGCACACCGCCGTGCGGGGCACCTGACCTGATCCCACCCTTCAGATCTCAGCCCCGCGAACCCCACGCGGGGCTTTTTCGTTTCGACCCGGAGCCCCCATGCAGCCCAGCCCCATCCGCGTCATGAAGTTCGGTGGCACCAGTCTGGCCGATGCGGACCGGTTCCGCACCGTGGCGGATCTGGTGGCCGCCGCCTGCGCCACGCACCGGGTCTGCGTGGTGGCCTCGGCCATGGCGGGCATCACGAACCTGTTGCTGCACGGGGGACGCGTCCCCAACCGCGACGAGGCCGACCGCCTGCTGGAGGCGTTCAGGGACCGGCACGCCCGGGTGGTGGCGGATCTGGCGCAGGACATGGGCGCCGAGGCCGGCCCGGTGCGGGGCGAGCTGGAGGACCTCGAGGCCGTGGGCCGCCGCCTCCTGCACGGGATGGCCCTGCTGGAGGAGGGGCCGCCCTCCGTCCTGGCCCAGGTGTCCAGCCTCGGCGAGCGGGCCTCCTCCCTGATCCTGACGGCCCTGCTGAAGGCGCGGGGCCTGGCACCCCGGTACCTCGATCCCACCGAGCACATCAAAGTCGAGGGCGATCCCCTGCAGGCCCGGCCCCGCATGGCCGACATCGAGACGGCCTTCCTCGCCGTGGTCGCGGCCGCGGGCGGTCTCTGGGTGCTACCGGGCTTCTTCGGCGGCGACGCCCAGGGCCGCATCCTGTCCCTGGGCAGAGGAGGCTCGGACCACAGTGCGGCCCTGGCCGCGGCGGCCCTGAAGGCGGACCTGCTGGAGATCTGGACGGACGTGGCCGGCCTCTACAGTGCCGACCCCTCGCTGGTACCCGAGGCCTTCCCGCTGCCCGAGGCCAGCTTCGAGGAGGCCATGGAGCTGTCCTTCTTCGGGGCCAAGGTCCTCCACCCGAAGACCATCCCGCCCGTGCGGGAGCGGGGCATCCCTGTGCGCGTGTGCAGCAGCTTCGATCCCCTCCACCCGGGCACCGTGATCCGCGAGGAGGTGCCGCCGCCGCCCAGCGGCGTGCGCGGCCTCTCCTTCCTGCGGGACCTCACGGTGGTGAACCTCACGGGCCCGGGCATGCCCGGCGTGCCCGGCATCGCGGGCCGCGTGTTCGGTGCCCTGGCCCGGCGGGGCATCTCCGTGGTGCTCATCACGCAGAGCTCCTCCGAGCTCTCCATCTGCTTCGCCGTGCGCCGGGCCGATGGCCCGGGCGCCGTGGCGGCCATCCAGGAGGCCTTCCCGGCGGAGCTGTCGGCGGGCTTCATCGATCCGGTGCTCCTGCGCCCGGGCCTCGCGGTGCTCAGCATCGTGGGGGATGGCATGCGCACGCGCCCCGGCGTGGCGGGCACCTTCTTCGACGCCTTGGCGGAGGTGGGGTGCAACGTGGTGGCCATCGCCCAGGGCGCCAGCGAGCGCATCATCTCCGCGGTGGTGGAGGAGGCCGCTGGTGCCCGGGCCATGGCCCACATCCACCGGCGCTTCTTCCAGACCCAGGTGGTGGTGGACGTGCACCTGCTGGGCGCGGGCAACGTGGGCGGCAGCCTGCTGGGCCAGATCCAGCGCCAGCACGAGCAGCTGCTGGGCCTGGGCCTGGACCTCCGCGTGACCACCGTGGCCACCAGCCGGCGCATGAAGACCAATGTGAAGGGCCTCGACCTGGCGTGCTGGCGGGAGGACCTGGCCCAGGGCGATCCCATGGACCTGGATCTGCTGCTGGAATCGGTGCGCACCGGCCCGCCAGCCCTGTCCGTGCTGGTGGACTGCAGCACCAGCGGCGAGCTGGCCGCCCGCTACCCCGACATGTTCGACGCGGGCTGCCACGTGGTGACGGCCAACAAGAAGGCCAACAGCAGCAGCCAGGGCTTCTACCGCGAGCTGCGAGCCCGCTCCTCGAAGCGGGGCCTGCGTTTCCTCTACGAGGCCAACGTGGGCGCGGGCCTGCCCATCATCGACACGGTGAAGAACCTGGTCATGACCGGGGACCGCGTGCTGCGGGCCGAGGGCATCCTGTCGGGCTCCATGTCGTACATCCTGGGCCTGCTGGGCGAGGGCGTGGCGCTGTCCGATGCCGTGGGCCGGGCCAAGGAGAGCGGCTTCACCGAACCCGATCCCCGGGACGACCTCAGCGGCATGGACGTGGCCCGCAAGCTGCTCATCCTGGCCCGGGAACTGGGTCTGGAGCTGGAGCTGGAGGACGTGGTGGTGGAGGGGCTGCTGCCGGCGGAGTTCGACGCGACGGGCGACATACCCTCGTTCATGGCGCGGTTGCCACAGCTGGACGCGGCCTTCCGCGAACGGCTGGCCGCGCTGAAGGTCGAGGGGAAGACCCTGCGCTATGTGGGCTCCCTTTCGGACAGTGGCTGTCGCGTGGGCCTGCTCCCCGTGGATGCGGACCACCCCTTCACCGCCATCAAGGGCGGCGAGAACGCCCTGGCCCTGCTCACGGAGCGCTACCAGCCCCATCCCATGGTCATCCGGGGCTACGGCGCCGGTGCCGAGGTCACGGCCGCCGGCGTGCTGGCGGACATCCTGAGGCTGGTGCCCCCCGGCGCCCGCCCGGCCCGGAGGCTGTGATGGCGGGCCTTGCGGACCTGTCCGCCACGGGCCTGGTGGCCTACGCCCCGGCCAGCATCGGCAACCTGGCCGCGGGCTTCGACCTGCTGGGCGCCGCCCTGGCCCCCCTGGACGGCAGCCTGCTGGGGGACCTGGTGCACGTGGACCATGCGAAGGAGCCCTCCTTTCAGATCACGGGCCCCTTCGCCGCCGCACTGGCAGACGACACTCGCCCCAACCTCGCGCTGCGGGCCCGCGACCTCTTCGTGGAGGCGGTCCGGGCGGAGGGCGACGAGGTCGGTCCCTTCGCCATCACCCTGGAGAAGCGCCTGCCCGTGGCCAGCGGCCTGGGCTCCAGCGCCAGCTCCATCGTGGCCACCCTGGTGGCGCTGCAGGCCCTTTGTGGCGAGCCCCTGAACGGCTCCGACCTGCTGGACCTGGCAGGCCGCGCCGAGGGACTCACCAGTGGTGGCCGGCACCTCGACAACGTGGCGCCTTCGCTGCTGGGTGGCCTCCAGCTGGTGGTGCCCGGGCGGGATGGCGCGCCCGCCACCCGCCGGCTGCCCTGGCCTGCGGATCTGCTGCTGGTGGTGGTGCATCCGGCCTACCAGCTGTCCACGGCGAAGAGCCGCGGCGCGCTGCCGGAGCGCCCGGACTGGCACGCCACCGTGGACTTCGCGGGCAACCTGGCGGGCCTGGTGCAGGCCCTCCACAGTGGGGACCGCGCCCTGCTTGGCCGCTGCCTGCGCGATCCCATCGTCGAGGTCCATCGCGCGCCGCTGGTGCCGGGGTTCCGCGCCGCCCAGGCCGCGGCGAGGCAGCTGGGCGCCCTGGGCTGCAGCCTGTCTGGCTCGGGCCCCTCGGTGTTCGCCGTGGCCGAGGACGAAGGCCAGGCCGCGGCCATCGCCGAGGCCATCCGCAGGGCCTTCGCCGGGGCAGGGCTGGAGAGCCAGGAATGGATCTGCGCCCTGGATCCCGACGGCGCCCGCGTGCTCACCCCCGGTTCGCATCATCCGTCGCGCGAGGCCCACCCATGAGACTGGTCAGCACCCGCACCCCCGAGCTTGGCGCCACCTTCGTGGAGGCCGCCCAGGCGGGGCTCGCGCCCGATGGCGGCCTCTTCGTGCCGGTGGCGATCCCGCGGTTCGCGGATGTGCCCGATCTGCTCAGGCTGGACTTCGCCACCCGTTCGGCGGAGATCCTCCACCGCCTGCTGGGTGACGAGTTCTCCCGCGCCGTGGTCGAGCAGCTGGCTCGCTCCGCCTTCACCTTCCCCGCGCCGCTGGTGCCGGTGGATGGGCGAATCGGTGCCCTGGAGCTCTTCCACGGGCCCACCCTGGCCTTCAAGGATTTCGGTGCGCGCTTCCTGGCCCGGGTGCTGGCGCTGGGTGCTGAAGGCCAGCGCCGCACGGTGCTGACCGCCACCTCCGGCGACACCGGCGCCGCCGTGGCCAGTGCCTTCCACGGCCTGCCCGGCGTGCAGGTGGTGGTGCTCTATCCAGCCGGTCGCGTGTCGCCCCTGCAGGAGCGCCAGTTCGCCACCTGCGGCGGCAATGTGCTGGCGCTGGCCGTGGACGGCGCCTTCGACGACTGCCAGCGGCTGGTGAAGGGCGCCTTCGAGGATGCGGAGCTGGTGGTGCGCCTGGGCCTGACCTCCGCCAACAGCATCAACATCGCGCGGCTCCTGGCACAGACGCTCTACTACTTCGAGGCCGCCGCGCAGGTTGAAGGTGACGCGCCCCTGGTGGTCGCCGTGCCCAGCGGCAACTTCGGCAACCTCACGGCGGGGCTCTGGGCGCAGCGGATGGGCGCGCCGATCGCCGCCTTCGTGGCCGCCACCAACGCCAACCGCGTGGTGCCGGATTACCTCGACACCGGCGTGTACCAGCCCAAGGCCTCCGTGGCCACGCTGTCCAACGCCATGGACGTGGGCTCACCCAGCAACTGGGAGCGCATCTTCGCGCTGTTCGGCGGCGACCACGAGGCCATGGCCGCCGCCCTGCGCTGGGGCAGCTGCACCGATGCAGAGACGGAACGGGTCGTCATCGACCTGGATCGCGCCGGCTACCTGGCTGATCCCCATGGCGCCGTGGCGTGCCGCGTTCTGCAGACCAACCTGCGCCAGGGCGAGCGGGGCGTCTTCCTCGCCACCGCCCACCCCGCCAAGTTCCGCGAGGCCCTGGCCCCGGCCCTGGGCCGCGACATTCCCCTGCCGAAGTCGCTCAGCGACCTGCTGGAACTGCCGCTGCTCAACGAACCCCTGGCTGCGGATCAGGGGGCGCTGCGGAGGAGGCTGCTCTGAAGGCCCATCCGGCCAGTAAGCCGTTGGGGCGGTGTCACCCGGGTCAGAGCCCATCCGTGATGAGCACGGCCGGGATGAATGGCAGGTCCCTGGCTTCAGCGGCCGTCTTCATCCCCCACAGAGCCAGGCGGTCGGCATAGGGCGCCCACAGCTCGGGCCGGGCCTTCACGGCCTTCAAGGGCGGGTGGAACCAGAGGGCCCCGGGCAGGTCGGCCAGCTCCTCCGCCGTGAGGTCCAGGGCCTCGTCGGTCTCCCAGAGGAAGCCGCAGCGGGCGGTCTCGCAGGCGGCCCACAGCTGCAGCACCTCACTGTGCTCGAAGCTGCTGAAGAGCACGCGCTCCAGGGCCTCGGCGGCCTCCACGGTGGCCAGGGCCTGCTGCCAGCCAGGCTCGCCCTTGAGCTCGACGTTGATGAGCTTGGCGGGCAGTTCCAGCGCGTCCGCCAGGCGGGGCAGGGCTTCGCCGTTCTTCAGGGGGGGCAGCTCCGCGGCCTTCATCTGGCGCAGCAGGCCGGAGCCGTTGGCCGTGCGGGACAGGTCCTCGTCGTGAAGTACCAGGCAGACGCCATCACGCGTGGGCTGCACGTCCAGCTCGAAGCCATCCATGCCCGCGGCCAGGGCCGCGCGGAAGGCCTCGAGGCTGTTCTCCAGGTGCTTCGAGGAGAGCCCCCGGTGGCCGAGGAGGAGGGAACGGGTGGAGGGCATGGCGACTCCCGGAGCAGAGGTTGATTCTGCCTGGAAACGCGCCCAGCCGGGGCCCCCCGCACGGGATTCCACCTTTGGTCCGGCCCAGCCGATGAGGGGGTCTGAGAGGAATCGAGGATGCGGATCCTGGTGGTGGATGGTGATGGGGACCTGCTCCAGGCGATCCGGCGCGCTTTCTGGAAGCGCCACCGCGCCTGGGAGGTCCTCCTGGCCCAGACCGGGGCCGAGGCGGTCCAGGTACTGGCCCGGGACCCTGTGGACATCGTGATCGTGGACCTGGGGCTGCCGGACATGGCGGGCGTCGACTTCATCCACCAGGTTCGGGACCTCCAGCCTGGCGCCGTGCGCATCGCGCTGGCGGACTCGCCTCTGGCCGAGGGGCAGGAGCCGGCGGAAGGGGCCCTGCACCGGCTCTTCCTCAAGCCCCTGGAGCCCGACTTCCTCCTGGGTGTGGTGGAGAGCCTCGACATTGAGGACGACGAGACGAATGTCCGGGCGATCCGTGCCTTCGTGGGTGGCCTGGGCCGCATTCCGAGCCTGCCGAGCCTCTACTCCGAGCTGGTGGCGCTGCTCCAGCGCGAAGACGCGGGCATGAACGAGGTGGCCCGCCTCATCCGCAGGGATCTCGGCGTGGCCAGTCAGGTGCTGAAGCTGGCCAACTCGGTCCATTGCGCCTCGGATCGGCCCGTGGCGGAGCTGGGCCGGGCGGTGGCCATGCTGGGCGTGGACTCGCTGCGTTCCCTGGTGCTGTTCCGGGGGATCATCTCCGGCGCCGACTCCCCGCGCCCCCAGGGGCTGGACCTGGAGAAGCTTTGGTTCCATTCCTTCGAGGTGGCCACGGGGGTCCGCAAGCTGGTGGTGCTCGAAGGCGAGACACAGCTCGCCGACCTCGCCTTCTCCGCGGGGCTGCTGCACGACATCGGGCTGGTGGTGCTGGCCACGGATCCGGCGGGTCGCTACCGGGCCATCCTCGAGCAGGCGCAGACGAGCCGCACGCCATTGGCGGTGCTTGAGCACGACACCTACGGCGTGGACCACGCCCAGGTCGGCGCGCACCTCCTCAGCCTCTGGGGCCTGCCGCCTTCCTTCTGCCGCCCCGTGCGGGAACACCACGCGCCACCCTCGGGAGGCGAGGGCTTCCCGCTGTCCGCCGCGCTGCACCTGGCGGATGCCCGCCATGGCGGAGGCAAGACCGCGGGCATCTTCGCCGATGGACGGTGGGGTCTGCATCCCCATGTGCTGAATGATCCCGAGCGCTTCGCCCGGTGGAAGGCCTGCCTGGCCATGTGAGGGGTGCCGCTCCCGGCTCGGGTGCTGCCTGTCGACGGCCCGCCAGCCGCGCCGAGGGCCTGCCCGGGACCTCCCTCAGAATCGCCCCTTCAGGGAATGGGCGTAGCCGGTGAGCTCCACGTAGGCCTCGCCCACTTCGCGGCCAGCGCCATCGAGCACCCGACAGGCGCCCTCCCAGTAGGTGATGCCGGTGCTGCGGCCCGTGCGCAGCTCCTGGTCCAGCAGGATGGGTACGAGCGAGAACGACTCGCCCCAGGCTTCCAGCCGCAGCGGCAGCGGATAGGTGGCGCCGCTGGCGGGACTGCGCCATGACCCGCCTGCGGCCAGCGTGAAAGTCCCGGTGCTCCGGCGGATACGGCCCCGCGCATCCACCTCCGCGAGCGTGGAGAAAGGATCTTGGCTGCCATCCCCGCGCCGCAGACGGTAGACCATGAAACTCCGCCCATCCCGAAGCTGGATGCCCGCCCAGTCCCAACCCACCTGGTCCGGGGAAAGCTGGTTGGAGCTGAATTCATGATCCATCCAGCCCAGGCCCTGGACGGCGAGGGTGTCGCCTTCAGGCAGGCGGAGGCTGCCCTGGGCCTGCAGGCGGGGGAAGGTGATGTAGTGGCTGGCGGCGCTGGGATCGGCGCCCTTCCGGCTCACGCCGTCCTCCCCGAAGATCACCGGTGGGGTGGTCGCCTTCAGGGTGAGGTCCAGGGTGGCCCCCCGCACGGTCATGTGGAGCTGGAGGATGCCCGAGGCGTCCTGTGCCACGGTCCAATCCTGCTGGAAGACCTCCAGCCCGGTTTCGGAAGCGCCCGCCAGCAGTCCGGCGCGATCCAGCCGTTCGTCTACCAGGATGCGCCGGCCGGCTTCATCGGTGAGGGCGGCGTGGGCCAGGTGGAGCTGATCGCTGCGCCAGGCCGGCAGCCCCTTCCACGGCGAGGGCGGGCTGGCCTGGCGGAAGAAGGTGAGCTGGTAGCCGAACCGGCGGGTGCCATCCGCCGTCCAGAGGTGGCCCGTGAAGTACCACCACTCGGTGCGGAAGGCGGGGTGGCTGCCGTGGTCGCGGGGGAACGTGAAGGCGTAGCCGGGGCGCGCCATGGCGAAGGCCTCCGGCCCGGGGGGCGGGGCCGCGAGGGCCGCCAGGGTGAGCAGGGCCATCAGCAGCGTCCTCATGCGCCCTCCTCCGCTTCCCGGTCGGCCCCGAGCCGCGCGCCCCAGCGCGCCGTCGGCAGCAGGGCCAGGGCCGCCGCCCCCAGGGTCACCAGGGCCACCAGGGCCAGGAAGCCCCCGGGCACATGGAAGCCCAGGGTCCAGCCGAAGACCTGGGGATTCAGCACGTCGACGAGGATGCGGGAGAGCAGGAGGCCCAGCCCCAGGCCCGCCACCAGCCCGGCCAAGGCCACTCCCAGACCCTCGAGCAGCAGGATGCGCGTGAGGTCGCCTTGCGTGGCCCCGAGGGCCCGCAGGGACCAGATCTCCCCCCGCCGGGCCAGGGCCAGCCCCGTCAGCCCCTGGGCGAGGCCCAGGGTCGCCACCACCAGGCCGATGGCTTCCAGGGCGTACGTGATCGCGAAGGTCTGATGGAAGATGGTGGTCACCTGGGCCCGCAGTGAGCCATTGCTGCGGACCTGCAGGCCCGGATGCTGTCCGCGGAGCCGCGTGGCCACGGCCTCGGCGGATTCGCCCGGCTTCAGGTACAGGGCCAGGCTCGCCACGCGCGCATCCTGGAACCAGGCCAGGAAGACCGGCCGGTCCAGGATCAGGCTGCCCCGCTCGTTGCCATAGTCGGCGAGGATGCCCCGCACGGTGACGCGCCGTGTGCCCGCGGGGGTGGGCAGGTCGAGCGCCTCCCCCACCCGCACGCCGAAGTGCCGGGCGAAGGTCTCCGAGGCGAGCACGCCGGGATCTGCCGCGCCGCCCCTGCGCATCGCCAGGAGAGGCGCCGGGAAGGGCCCGCCCGCCGCCAGGATCAGCCCGCCCCGCGCGGCCTGGATGGCCATGTCGCCCGCTCCCAGGAAGGTGGGCCGGCCGCGGAAGGTGATGGGCAGCATCTGGAAGCGGTCCGCGGCCGCGACGGCGGCGTCTCCGGCCACGGCATCGGCGGTCTCGGGGCTCAGGCGGTGCTGGCTGGCGGCCCCGGCGGCGCCCACCGGCGCGATATAGAGATCGGCCTGGAGGCTGCTGCCGATCCAGGCGAGCACCGTCCGCTCAAAGCTCTGCACCATCACCCCCATGCCCGTGGTCATGCCCACGGCCACGGCCAGCGCCGCGGCAGCGAACCCGTGGCGGCTGGTGGGACGGAGGAGGGGCCGCAGGGCCAGCCGCAGCTGCCACTGGCGCGTGGAGCGCCCCGGCAGCCCCAGCAGCGGCAGGAGCGCCACCGCCACGAGGGAGCCGCCCACCAGCACCAGCACCGAGCCGCCGTAGGCATGCCAGGCCCCGCCGGGAGCGAGGCGGATGCCATACGCCAGGGCCAGGCCCACCAGCAGAGTGAAACCGCCCGCGAGGCCCAGGCGGAGCGTCGCCACCGGCAGGGGACCGCCCTCCCGCGCCAGCAGCTGCACGGGGGGCGTGCGGGCGGCGCGGCGGGCGGGCACCCAGGCTGCCACCAGGCAGGCCAGGCTGCCGAAGAGCAGGGCCCCGGCGGCCTCGCCCCCGTGGAGCCCCGCGCTGCGGGCCGCGCTGGCCCCGTAGAGGGCGTTCACGGTCTGGCTCACGGCCCGCACGCTGCCCTGGGCCAGCAGCCAGCCCAGCCCCAGGCCCAGCAGGCTGCCCAGCACCCCCAGCAGGGCCGCCTCGCCCAGCACCAGCCGCAGGAGCGCCGCCGGGGGCTGGCCCAGCGCCCGCAGCGTGGCCCAGGTTTCGCGGCGCTGGTTGACGGAGGCGTCGAAGGCCTGGAACAGGAGGTAGGCCCCCACGGCCAGGGCGATGAGGCTCAGGATGGTGAGGTTGAACCGGAAGGCGGCGGTCATGGTGCGGCCGCTCTCGGCCCGCTGCTCGGGGGGCTCCAGCACGAGGCCCGGGGTCAACAGGCGCCGCGCCTGGACTTCCAGTTCCGCCAGCCGGACGCCGGCGCGCAGGCCCCATTCCACGCGATCCAGCTCGCCCTCGCGGGCCAGCAGGCCCTGAGCGGCCGGCAGGTCCATGACCAGGAGGTTCCGCTGCAGCCGAGGCCGGTTGGGCGCATCGGGGAGGATGCCCGCCACGCGCAGCTGCACGGGACGGTCCTGGACGAAGCCCTCCAACACCGAACCCGGCGGCAGCCCATCGGCGGCAAGGGTCGCGGAGATGAGCACGGCCAGCGGATCCTGGATGACTCGGTAGAAGTCCGCGGTGGTGCGATCCCTGGGGCCTGCGTCCGGCGCGGCCGGGGCGGTGTCAGGCGCGGCGGCGCCCAGGCCCACCAGGTCCAGACCCATGAGCTGGAAGCCCTCCAGTGTGTCCTTCCGGGCGAAGCTGCCCTCAATCACCGGCCGCATCCACCCCCAGGCCAGCAGGGGCCGCATCGCCGGCAGCCGGGCCTCCTGCAGGGGGCCCGCCTCGGCCCGCAGGACCAGGTCGGAGCCCTGGCCCACGCCCTGGGTGAACTGCTCGAAGCTGGCCACGGCGGCGCGGTTGGCCAGGCGGATGGAGAGGAAGACCGCCACGCCCAGGGCCACCGTGAGCAGGGTGAGCAGCGCCCGGCCCCACTCCCGCAGCAGGGCCCGGATCACCAGGCGGCGGGACAGCCAGGTCACGCCGGGCCGCCCAGGAACTGGCCGTCCTCCATGCGCAGCACCCGGTGGCAGATTCCGGCGGCGGCCTCGGAATGCGTGACCATCACGAGGGCTGAGCCCTCGCGTTCGGTCAGCTCGGCGAGCAGGGCGAGCACCGCCCGCCCCGAGGCGCGGTCGAGGTTCCCGGTGGGCTCGTCGGCCAGCAGCACGGCGGGCCGCGCCGCCAGCGCCCGGGCCACGGCCACCCGCTGCATCTCTCCACCCGACAGTTCGGCGGGCCAGGCGGCAGCGCGGTGCTCCAGCCCCACCGCCTGGATGAGCGTCGCGCAGCGTTCCTGGATCGCCGCCTCGGGCCAGGCCAGCATCCGCAGGGGCAGCTCGATGTTCTCCCCGGCCGTGAGGGTGGGGATCAGGTGGAAGAACTGGAAAATGGTGCCCAGCCGCGTGCGCCGCAGCGCCGCGAGGCGGGACGGGCTGGCCTGATCGAGAGCCTCGCCTTCCAGCAGGACCCTGCCTTCATCGGGGCGGTCCAGGCCGCCCAGCACATTCAAGAGGGTGGTCTTGCCGCAGCCGGAGGGCCCCAGGAGGGCAACCCTCTCTCCGGCCTCCAGGACCATATCCAGGCCGCGGATGACCCAGCGGGCTCCGAACCGCCTGCCGACCCCCTGGGCCTGGAGCACCTGCATGCTTCACCTCGACACGTTTGAAGGTGGGGGCTGGGGTCAAAAATGTCTATATAAAAAATTGGACTTTAGACCAAGCGCAGCTACAAAACCTTACCCGGATTGAAGATGTTCTGCGGATCCAGGGCCTGCTTGAGGGTGCGCAGGGCTCGAAGGTGGGCCGGGTCAGCCAGGGCCAGGAAGGCTTTGCGCTTGGCCAGGCCGATGCCGTGCTCACCACTGAGGGTGCCGCCCAGGCTCAGCGCGAGGCGGAACAGGTCCATGAGCTGGCGGTCCAGGGTGGCGGGGTCCGTCTCGCCGGCGGCCAGCAGGTTGGTGTGCAGGTTGCCGTCGCCCAGGTGGCCGTAGGTGACGGCGGGGATGCCCAGCCGTTCGACGCCCGCGAAGAACTCGCGCAGGCGGCTGCGGGGCACCACGATGTCCTCGCTGACCTTCTTCGGATGACGCTCCTTCAGGAAGACGCTGGTCATGCGGCGGACGGCCCAGATGCCCTGGCGCTGGCGCGCGTCCGAGGCGACCTCCAGGCCGTCGGCCAGGGGACCCAGCAGGTCAAGCAGGCCGTCGAGGAAGGGCTCCGAGGTGCAACCGCGCTCGTCGAACTCCAGGATGGCCAGGGCCTCGCCGGGCAGGCGCCGGGCCTCCTCGGGGCCGTGGGCGCGCAGTTCCGCCAGCACGGCGGGATCGAAGAACTCGAAGGCGCTGGGCAGGTAGCCTGCGCCGCAGAGGCGTCCCGGCAGATCCAGCAGGTCCTCCCAGCGCTTCACCGGCAGCAGGAGGGTGGTGAACTCCCGGGGCAGGGGTGTGAGTCGCAGGGTGGCGCCGGTGATGAAGCCGAAGAGGCCCTCGCTGCCGATGAGCAGCTGCCCCAGGCTGGGGCCGGCGTTGGCCTTCACGCTGCTGATGCCGAAGGTGTGGAGTTCACCATCCTCGAGCAGGGCTTCCACGGCCAGGACCCAGTGCCGCGTCATGCCGTACTTGCAGGCGTTCGGACCGCCAGCGTTGGTGGCCAGGGTGCCCCCAAGGGCGCAGCTCTCCCAGGAGTTCGGGTCCGGCGGATAGAAGAGCCCGTGGCCTTCCGCGGCAGCCTTCACCTCGCGGAGGGGCGCGCTGGCCGGGGCGCTGAGGCAGAGGTCCTGGGGCGACACCTGGATCTCGCCGGGCCACTCGGAGAAGTCCACCACCACAGTGCGTTCGGTGGGGAGGCAGCCTCCAGCCTTGCCAGTGCCGGCGCCCCGGGGCACGAGCCCGAAACCCTCCGCCTTGGCCCGGCGGACCAGCTCGCGCAGGGCCGAGGGGCCGTGGGGCTTCACCACCGCCAGGGGCGGGACGCCCCGCAGATGGGACTCGTCCTCGAGGAAGGGCACCAGGTCGTCCGGATCCGTGAGGACCCTGGCCTCGGGTATTTCCATGAAGGCATCCATCTTTCCAGTGTGCCGGATTCCGTGTGGCGCAGGTAAGCTGGCCCTCATGTCGCCGTCGTACACGCCGTCCCCCCGGGCCCGCCGGGGCCGGTACTTGCAGGCCCTGGGCCAGGTAACGCCTTGGCTGGTGCTCCTGCTGGGATTGGGGGGGACCACCTGGGCCTGGCGGACCCTGACGCTCCAGGAACGCTCCTTCCAGGCGAGCCGCCTGGATGGGGCCCTGGCCCAGACCCGGGAGGCCGTGGAGCACCGCATCGAGGAGCAGACCAAGCTGCTGCTCGGGGCCCAGGGCCTGGTGGTGGGCCGGCCTCACCTCGTGGCGGAGGACTGGCGGGCCTTCGTGGCGAGTCTGGACCTGCGGCGCCTCTCGCCGGGGACGCGCCTGCTTGGGTTCGTGCCCCGCAGTGTCCTCGAGGGTCGGCCGGGGGCCTTGCCTCTCCTGGGCGACGAGGGAAACGCGGCCCTGCTGGGGTCCAAGGGCATGGGCCTGCTGAGCCTTCCCGCCTTCCAGGAGGTGGCGGGCAGGGCCAGGGACCTGGGTGAGCTCACCGTTTCCAAGCGGCTGGATCTCCCAGGCGAGCAGGTGCCCTCCATCGCCCTGGTGTTCCCCGTCTTCCGCGGCTTCGCCGTTCCCGGCGATCAGGCCGCCCGCCGTGCGGATTTCCAGGGCCTGGTGGTGTGTCTGGCCGACAGCCACGAGATGTTCCGCGCCATGTACGGGGTCAGCCCCATCGCCGACCTGGATGTGGAGATCTACGATGATCCCTCCTGCCGGGCAGAGGGGCTGCTCTATGACCGGGATCTTTGTGTGGCCATGCTGGGTTCGGCCACCGCGTTCCGGTCCGGGGCTCGGCACACGCCCCTGGCGGTGGGGGGCCAGCGGTGGACGCTGGTGGTGGGCTTCGTGCCGACCGCGACGGGAGCCCTCGTTGACCGGCCCCGCACGGTGGCGCTGGGGGGGGCCTTGGTCAGCCTGCTGGCCTTTGGCCTCACCCTGTTCCTGGCCTACAGCCGCTCCAAGCTGGAGGGGCTCACCCACCAGCTCCAGGAGAGCGAGGCCCGGTTCCGGTCCGTGGCAGAGACGGCCTCCTGCGGCATTTTCATCTATTCCGACCGCATCGAGTACATGAACGAGGCCGGTTCCAGGATCACGGGGCACCCCCTGGGCGAGATCGTGGGCCTGCCCTTCTTGAAGCTGGTCCATCCCCTGGACCAGGAGCTGGTGTCCGCCCGGGCCCGGGCCCGGCTCCGGGGCGATTCCGTGCCCCTCCGATACGAGTTCCGGATCCAGACGAAGCAGGGCGAGACCCGCTGGATCGACTTCGCGGCGGGGACGGTGACCCTGGGGGAGCGCGTGTATGGGCTGGGCACGGCCTTCGACGTCACGGAGCGGGTGAAGGCCAATGACGCCCGCCTCAAGGTCGAGCGCAAGCTGCTGGAGGCGCAGCGGCTGGAGAGCCTCGGCCTGCTGGCTGGCGGGGTGGCTCACGACTTCAACAACCTCCTGACGGTCATCCAGGGCAATGCGGGCATGGTGCGCGAGGCCGTGAATGAACCTGAGCTGGCCCGGACCTGCCTCTGGAACATCGAGGAGACCTGCCGGCGGGCCTCGGACCTCGTGCGGCAGATGCTCGCCTATTCGGGGCGGGGCACCGTCCAATTCCAGCTGCTCGATCTGAACCGCCTCATCCAGGACATCGCGCAGCTGCTCAGCGTGTCCATCGCGAAGGGCATCACGCTGAGGTACGACCTGGCCGAGGCGCTGCCCCCGGTCTCGGCCGATGCCGCCCAGCTCCAACAGGTGGTGATGAACCTGGTCACCAACGCGGCGGAGGCCATCGGCGAGGCGGAGGGCACCGTGACCCTGCGTTCCGGGGTCCGGGAACTCGGCGAGACGGAGGTGTCCGGCCTGCGCGTGGCCGAGGCTCTGAGCCCGGGCTCCTTCGTCTTCCTGGAGGTGGTGGATACGGGGGCCGGGATGGATGGGGAGACCCAGGCCCGCATCTTCGATCCCTTCTTCACCACCAAGTTCACGGGCCGGGGTCTCGGCCTGGCGGCCATGCAGGGCATCGTACGAAGCCACGGCGGCGGCGTGGACATCCAGAGCCGGCCAGGAGCGGGAACCCTGTTCCGGGTCTACCTGCCCGCGCAGACCGGGAGGGGCCTTGCGACCGGGCCCGCCGAACCCGCGCTGGCCCAGACCAGGGTGGTCGGTGCCGGCCTCGTGCTGGTGGCCGATGACGAACCGGGCATCCGCGATTTTGCCCGGCGCGTCCTGGAACGCTCTGGATTCGAAGTCATCGTCGCGGAGGATGGCGTGCAGGCCGTGGAGCACGTCCGCGCCCATCGGCAGGAACTGCGCCTCGTGCTGCTGGACCTGACCATGCCCAGGCAGGGGGGCGAGGAGGCTCTGCGGGACATGCGGGCCCTGGGCTTCGCCGGCCCTGTGATCCGCTGGAGCGGGTACGCCCTGAACGAGGCGGCACCGGATCCCCAGGCCCCCTTCCTGCGCAAGCCGTTCAGTGGGGACGAACTGCTGGCGGCGGTGGGGAAGGTGCTGGGCTGACCTGCCTCCCGGTCAGTTGACCAGCGTTCCCACGGCCTCGCCATTGACGGCCGCCACGAGGTTGCCGGGCTTGTTCATGTCGCGACCACCGGGTGACGGAACGGGCTCCGGGGGAGCCCGTGAAGTCGGGACCCGGTGAGGAGCGAATCACGCTCATTTCGCACGGGTATATGGGTCGCTCAGTTGACCAGCGTCCCCACGGGTTCGCCATTGACGGCTGCGACGAGGTTGCCGGGCTTGTTCATGTCGAAGACGAGGATGGGCAGCTTGTTGTCCATGCACAGGGCGATGGCGGGCGCGTCCATGACCTTGAGGCCCTTCTCGAGCACCTCCTGGAAGCTGATGTGGTCGAAGCGCGTGGCGGTGGGATCCTTCTTGGGGTCGGCGGTGTAGATGCCATCCACGTTGGTGGCCTTCATCACCACCTCGGCGTTGACCTCGTTGGCCCGCAGCGCGGCGGCGGTGTCGGTGCTGAAGTAGGGGTTGCCGGTGCCCGCGCCGAAGATGACCACGCGGCCCTTCTCCAGGTGGCGGGTGGCGCGGCGGCGGATGTAGGTCTCGGTGACCTTGGGCATCTCCAGGCCGGACAGGGTGCGGGTGTGCACGCCCTTGTGCTCCAGGGCGTCCTGCAGGGCCAGGGCGTTGATCATGGTGGCCAGCATGCCCATGTGGTCGGCGGTGGTGCGGTCCATGCCCTTGGTGGCGCCGGCCACGCCGCGGAAGATGTTGCCGCCGCCGATGACCAGGCCCACCTCCACGCCCATCTCGCGGATGGTCTTCACCTGGTCCGCGATCATGGACACCACGGCCGGGTCGATGCCGCCCTTCTGCTCGCCCATGAGGGCCTCGCCGGAGAGCTTGAGGAGGATGCGTTTGAATTTCATGGGTACCCCGGGAGTTGATAAATGAAGCCTAGCCCAAAAAAAGGGCGGCACGGATGCCGCCCTCGCCTGGTTGATTCAAAACCTTACTTGGCGGCGGCCACTTCAGCGGCGAAGTTCTCGCTGCGCTTCTCGAGGCCCTCGCCCATGATGTACTTCGTGAAGCGGCGGATGCTGAGCTTCTCGCCGATCTCCGCGGTCTTCTGGGACAGGTACTGCTGGATGGTGAGGTCGGGGTTCATGATGAAGGGCTGCTCGAGGAGGCAGACCTCCTTGAAGATGCTGTTCATCTTGCCCTCGACGATGCGCTCGACGATGTTGGCGGGCTTGCCGGTGGCCAGGGCCTGTTCGGTGGCGATGCGCTTCTCGGTGTCGAGGAAGTCCTGGGTGACCTCGTCCTTGGTGACGAAGCGGGGCGCGGGATCGGCGGCCGCGATGTGCATCGCGATCTCCTTGACCAGGCGCTGGAAGGCCTCGTTGCGGGCCACGAAGTCGGTCTCGGAGTTGACTTCGACCAGCACGCCCACGCGACCGCCGGGGTGGATGTAGGCTTCCACGATGCCTTCGGCGGCGATGCGGTCGGCCTTCTTGGCGGAGGCCGCCAGGCCCTTCTTGCGCAGCCACTCGTTGGCCTGCTCCATGTCGCCGTTGCTCTCTTCCAGGGCCTTCTTGCAGTCCATCATGCCGAGGCCGGTCTTCTCGCGCAGTGCCTTCACGTCTAGGGCGGTGAATGCCATGTCGTCTCCTGATCGTTGGGGATTCAGAGCATCAGCCATCAGCGGGGGAACCACCGATGGCTGACGAATGGGTGGGTTGGGTCTAGCCCTCGACTTCCATTTTTTCGGCCATCATCTTCTTCATGTCGTCGCTGTCGCCCTTGTCCCGGAAGGACTGGCGCCCTTCGAGGATGGAATCGGCCACGCGCTCGGAGAAGAGCAGGATGGAGCGGATCGCGTCGTCATTGGCGGGGATCACGTAGTCCACCATGTCGGGGTCGCAGTTGGTGTCCACGATGCCCACGACCTTGATGCCGATCTTCTTGGCCTCGGTGACGGCGATGTCCTCGCGGTGCGGATCGATGACGAAGATGACATCAGGCAGCGCGCGCATGTCGCGGATGCCGTGGAAGGAGGCCTCCAGCTTCAGGCGGGTGCGGTTCAGGGTGAGCAGTTCCTTCTTGGAGAGCAGGGCCGTGCGGGCGGGATCGGCCAGGGTGGCCTCGATCTCGCGGAACTTCTCCAGGCTCTTCTTGATGGTGGCGAAGTTGGTCAGCATGCCGCCCAGCCAGCGGTTGTTCACGTAGAAGGCGCCGCAGCGGGCGGCCTGCTCGGCGATGAGCTCCTGGGCCTGGGGCTTGGTGGCCACGAAGAGGAAGTTCTTCCCTTCGGAGGCGGACTTGGTGAGGAAGTTCGCCGCGGTGTTCCAGAGGCGCAGGGTCTTCTGGAGGTCGATGATGTAGATGCTGTTGCGGGCCCCGAAGATGTACTTCTTCATCTTGGGATTCCAACGCTTGGTCTGGTGTCCGAAATGGGCACCGGCCTCGAGGAGTTCCTTCATCTGGATGGCAGCCATGCTGGCCTCCCTGGTCAAGCGGCGAAGGCGCCGCGGGTGGGATGAAAGGCGTTGGGTTGGTTCCCTCGGCCCGAATCGCCCGCTTGCGCGGGCCGGAAAAACAGAAGGGGGATCCGAGGATCCCCCTTCCAGAGACGGACTAGCGCTTGCTGAACTGGAAGCGGCGACGGGCGGCCTTGCGACCGGGCTTCTTGCGCTCCTTCATGCGGGGATCACGGGTCAGGAGACCGGCACCGCGCAGCAGGGACTTGAGCTGGTCGTTGTAGCCGAGCAGGGCGCGGGAGATGCCCAGGCGGATGGCGGAGGCCTGGCCGGCGGGGCCGCCGCCGCACACGCTGATGATCATGTCGAACTTGCCGTCGAGGTCGGCCAGCACCAGGGGCTGGTGGACCATCATGCGGAGCACGGCGTTGGGGAAGTAGTTCTCCAGGGTGCGGCCGTTGACGGTGATCTTGCCGGTGCCGGGGCGCAGGAAGGCGCGGGCGGCCGCGCTCTTGCGGCGACCGGTTCCGTAGTTCTGGGAAATGGCCATGATGTCCTCGCCTCTACTTCTGGATGGTCAGGATCTGGGGCTGCTGGGCGGACTGGTCGTGCTCGGGGCCCGCGTAGACCTTGAGCTTGCGATACATCGCCCGACCGAGGGGGCCCTTGGGCAGCATGCCCTTGACCGCGCTCTCGATGATGCGCTCGGGGAAGGTCGCCTTCAGCACTTCGGCGCGGACTTCCTTCATGGAGCCGGGCTGGGTGGTGGTGCGACGGTACATCTTCTGCACGCCCTTCTTGCCGGTCAGCACGGCTTTCTCGGCGTTGATGACGATGACGTGGTCGCCGGTATCGAGGAAGGGGGTCCAGGTCGGCTTGTTCTTGCCGGATAGGACGTCCGCGACGGTGGTGCTCAGGCGGCCCACGGCGACGCCCGTGGCGTCCACCAGGAACCACTGGCGCTTGACATCATTGGCTTTCGGGAAGTACGTGCTCATGGCCTGCTCCGGGATCACGATCGAACCGCAAACACACCACCCCATGGGCGGAGAATTCACAGAAGGGAAAGCTTATCGCTGGCGGGCCGGAGGGTCAAGCCGGGATTTCTACCTGGAGCTTCCCGTGAGCTGCCACAGCTCCTGGGCGATGCGGGAAGCGGCCATGCCGTCCACCAGGGCCATGCCGTCGCGCACCTGTTCCTGGCGGTTGTCCTGGCCCTCGGGTCCCAGCCACTGGGCCAGGGCCTCCCGCACGATGGGCAGGTCCGCCTCGGGGCCGACGCCCAGGTCGAAGCAGCCATTGGCCATGGCCAGGTCAGACAGGATGCCGTGCTGGCGCTCGTTCTGGCCCCAGACGGCCGTGGGAACACCCAGGCACAAGGCTTCCGCCAGGGTCACGCCGGCTGAGCACCACAGGGCGTCGAAGTCCGGGATCCGCCGGGTGAGGCCCGGCAGGCTGCGGGCCACGGTGCAGCCGGGGAAGGGGTCCCCCTGGATGCCGTTGGGCGCGAGCACCGTGCAGGCGCCGCGCCAGCGGTCCTCGGCGGCGAGCCGGGCCAGGGTGTCGTAGGCCTTCTGGGCCAGGTTCGGCCCGTCGCTGCCGCCGAAGGTGACCAGCAGCTTATGGACGGCCAGGGGCTGGAGCGGCATCCGCTTGGGCCGAAGCGCCAAGGCCGATTGGTCCACCACGATGAAGTGCGAACCCCTCAGCACGCGGCAGGCGCCGGAGGCGGTCTCAAAGGGGCGCACCTTGCAGCCGTTCACGACCTTCACGGGGTGATCAGGCCAGCGCACGCCCTCCAGGAAAGGCTGGAAGAGGAGGTCCGCCGACTCATGGGCGTCGGTGTCGTCCTCCATCACGGCCACTTTCAGCGGGCGCAGGGCCTGGAGGAAGCCGGCGGTGGTATCCCACTGGTCCACCAGCACGACTGCGGCGCGGGTCTTGAGGTCCGCGGGCAGCGGCGCGAGGAGGTCCTCGCCGAGGTAGATGGCCTCGCAGGCCAGAGGCTGGTCCAGGAAGGGATGGGTGCCGCCACCCACGCGGCGCGCGCGGTCATCGCCCGTGATGGCGAGGCAGGCCTGGCCGCCGAGGCCGCGCCAGGCCTCCTCCAGGGCGAGGGCCCGGGCCACATGGCCCAGCCCAAGGCGCAGATCGGCGTGGACGCGGAGGATCAGCAGGGGGGACATGATCCGGAGAGTCTACCCGTCCTTTCAATGGAGGGGGAAGGGGATGCTCTTGGCCGGACATTTCGTGGAATGCTGGAGGCATCCACTGGAGATCTACATGTCCGATGCTTTCCTGACGCCCGCCCCCGGCGCCAAGGCCGCCAAGCTCTGCGGCATCCTGGCCATCGTCTTCGCCCTGACCTGCGTCGGCTTCCCCATCGCCATCGTCCTCGGCATCGTCGCGCTGGTGCAGCAGGCCAAGGCCAAGCGCCTCGCCAAGGCCGAACCGCAGACCTACCTGCCCGTGCCGGCCACGGGCCTGGTGACGGGCATCATCGGGCTGGTGCTCCCGGTCCTGATGCTCCCCTTCGTCGGCATCGTCAGCGCCATCGCCATCCCGGCCCTCCTGGGCCAGCGCGAGCGCGCCCGGGAAATGGCCGTGCAGGCCATGGTCGAAACCGCCCGCCAACAGGCGGAGGCTATCGTGGCGGATCTGCACGCCAAGGCCCCGGGCCAGGTCCCCTCCCAGGATGCGGTGATCCAGGCCCTGTCGCGGGACCCCGGCATCCAGGCCTTCAAGAACCCCTACAATCCCTCGGCACCGGCCTTCAAGCGGGGAAGGGAGGGGGTGCCGGGCACCGTGACGGTCTATCCGGATATGGAGGAGGTGGACGGCGTCACCACCTGGTCCATCAAGTTCCGGGGGATCATCCGGCGCGGTGGGCAGGAACATTCGATCGAGGCCGAGGTGATCACCCACACCCAGGAGAAGGTCCACGGCCGCACCGAGGATGGCTGGGAAGTGGTCCAGCCGCCGGTGGAACCGGCACCGCAAAAGGACTGACGGTCAGGGATACGGATGCCCCTCGGCGAAGCCGGGCCGGGGGGCATCGATCTTCGGTGCCTCGGCGATGGGCCAGCCGTCGGCGAAGTAGGCTTCCTTGTAGCGCACGTAGCGGGTCCAGACACTGCCCACCAGCTGGCGCTGCTCCTCGCTGAGGGGCCCCTTCACCACCGCCGGCCAGCCGGCCACCAGGCTATGCGGTGGGGCCTGGAACCCTTCGCGCACCAGGCTTCCCGCGGCCACCAGGCAGCCCTCGCCGATCTCGGCGCCATCCATGATGGTGGTGCTCATGCCGATGAGCGCGTTCTGGCGGATGGTACAGCCATGCAGCATCACATGGTGGGCGATGCTCACCTCCGCTTCGATGAGCAGGGGCCATTTCCCGTTGGTGACGTGCAGGCAGCAGCCATCCTGGATGTTGGTCCGGGCGCCGATGCGGATCCAGTTCACGTCGCCGCGGAGGACGCAGTTGAACCAGATGCTGGCATCGTCGCCGATGTTCACGTCGCCGAGGACCAGCGCGCTGTCGGGGATGAACACGCGGCTGCCCAGCTTCGGGACCATGCCTTGGAAAGGACGGATCATGCGTGCTCCGGGGTCTGAGTCGGCAGGGAAAGCGGGCGCGGACGGCCTTCAGCCTTCAGAGTACCCTGGAGGGATGACCGAGCAGCTCATCCCCTCCCGGCGCGGCTTCCCCGCGGACGACCCGATTTTCGCGCTGAATGCCGAGGCCCAGGCCCGCAAGGCCGGGGGCGAGTCGATCCTCAATGCCACGGTGGGGGCGTTGCTGGATGACTCCGGGCAGCTGGTGGTACTCGATTCAGTCATGGACTTGTGGCGGGAATTGACGGCTCTCGAAGTGGCACCCTATGCCCCCATCGCCGGGGATCCCGCCTTCCTGAGCGCATTGGTGCAGAGGCACTGGCCCTCCCTGCGCTCGGCGGGGGCCGCTTGCGCCACGCCAGGTGGCAGCGGGGCGATCTCCCTCGCCATGCGCAACTTTCTGGAGGCCGGCCAGCAGGTGCTCACCACGGCCCCCTTCTGGGGACCCTACGCCACCATGGCTGCCGAGAACGGCCTGAGCCTGGCCACGGTCCCCTGGCCCGAAGCAGGCCAGCCCCTGGATGCAGCCGCCTGGGCCGGGGCCCTCGAGGCTCTGCTCAAGGCCCAGGGGCGGGTGCTGCTCATCCTCAACGACCCCTGCCACAACCCCACCGGGCGCAGCCTGGGCGACGCGGATCGCCGGGCGTTGAGGGACATCCTGCACACGGCTTCTGGCCTGGGGCCCATCACCATGCTCCTGGACTTCGCCTACCTGGACTACACCCGCGACCCGGCCGCCGTGGCGGTTGCGCTGGCCGACTACGCGGCGCTGGGCGCCGAAGGCCGCATCCTGGTCGGGGCCTCCATGTCCCTGTCCAAGTCGATGACGCTGTATGGCGCCCGCTGCGGGGCCCTGGCCTTCCCCTGGAGCAAGGACCCGGCCCTGCAGGCCGCGCTCACCCAGTCCTGCCGCGGCACCTGGTCCAACTGCCCGAAGGCGCCCCAGGCCCTGCTCCTGCGCCTGGCGAAGGATGGCAAGGCGCAAGAACGCCTGGCCGCGGAGCACCGCCACTGGTCCGATGTCCTGTCGGCCCGGGCCACGGCCCTGGATGCGGCCCTCGCCGAGGCGGCCATGCCGCCGATCCACTGGATGGGGGGCTTCTTCGTCTGTGTGCCCGTGCCCGACCCCGAGACCACCTGCGTCCGGCTGAAGGCCCAGGGCGTCTTCACGGTGCCCCTGCCCGAGGGCCTGCGCGTGGGCCTCTGCGGCCTGCGGGCCTCGGAGGCACCGCGCTTCGCCCAGGCGCTCAGGCAGGTCCTGTCGGTTCGCTGATTCCCCCGCCAACGCAGGCGTTGTCGGGGATCCAACGTCGGGCTTGGAAAGACCCCCATCCTGCGGTATTCTGATCGACCGCGGGCGTATAACTCAGCGGTAGAGTGCTACCTTCACACGGTAGAAGTCCCAGGTTCGAATCCTGGTACGCCCACCACTCCAAGCCAAGGCCCTGATCGTGATCGGGGCCTTTTCTTCTTCCCGCCTCTCCTCATTCTCCTGTCATTCCTCCATCCTTCGGGAGCCCCCATGCCTCTGATCCTCGCCACCCAGGTCCGCGCCGGGATGATCGTCAACTTCGAGAACGAGCTCTGCCGCGTCATCAGCGTCGAGCACCAGACCCCCGGCAACCTGCCGGCCCGGGTCCAGGTGAAGATGAAGCGCCTGAAGGACGGCATCAACCGCGAGAACCGCTTCGGCAGCTCCGACAAGGTGGACAAGGCCAGCCTCGAACAGCACGTGCTGGAGTTCCTCTATGAGGACGGCGACAACCTCATCTTCATGAACAACGAGACCTACGAGCAACTCGAGGTCAACAAGGACATCCTGGGCGACGACATGGTCTTCCTCGAGCCCAACATGCAGGTGGAGATCGAGTTCTACGAGGGCCAGGCCATGGGCGCGACCCTGCCTCCCAGCGTGGTCCTGGAGATCCTGGAGACCGATCCGGTCATGAAGAACGCCAATGCCACGGGTTCGTACAAGCCCGCGAAGTTGAACAACGGCATCACCGTCGGTGTTCCCCCCTACATGGAGGCTGGACAAAAGATCCGGGTGAACACGGTGGATCGCACCTTCATGGAGCGGGTGAAGTAGCGGGCGGGCCTCAGGACCGGTAAGGCGGGCCAACCCGGCCCGGGTTTTGGGGTGAGACGGCCTGATCAGCTCTGGATTGGATTAATCACCTTCAAGGTGACCTGACCGGATGCCGATTAAGGATGGGTAGGCAGAAGCCGCCGAGGCCTTGTCCTTTCTGATTTTCCCCGGACGAAATTCCAACCCCGCGGTAAAGTACTGGTCGGTCGGTTCCCGGGGGCGTGACTCAGGTCACAATCGGACGGGAATTATGCGATAACTGACTGTTCACCCGGTGGAGCCCCATGCCTCAAGCAGTCCTCAACCTGAGAAGGATCGAGTTCCTGGCCGGACTGCCCATGAACGCAGCCGAGGAGATGGCCAGCATCGCCGAGCTCCGTCGCTTCCCGGATGGCGCGCGCATCTACACTCAGGGCGATCTGGTCTCGGGGATCTACGTCGTGGTCAAGGGCGGGCTGAAGGTCTTCCGCACCGATGGCCGGGGGCGGGTCCAGGTGCTCCAGTTCCTCAAGGTGGGTGACTGCGTGGGCGAAGTTCCAGTCTTCGATGGCGGCCCCACGCCCTCCAGCGCCGAGTCCCATGGCGAGACCGAGTGCTGGCTCATTCCCGCGGCGCCGCTGCGCCAGATCGTCCACCGCCACCCGGAAGTGGCCGAGATGATCATCCACCACTTCACCGCCAAGGTTCGCCACCTGGTGACCCTGGTCGAGACCCTCAGCCTGCACAGCGTCCCCGAGCGGGTGGCCCAGCTGCTGCTGGAGGCCCACGAAGCGAATCCCATGCGGTCCCTGGTGGAGTTCCAGGAGACGCAGGAGGACTTGGCCCAGTGCATCGGCGCCAGCCGCGAGGCCTTCAGCCGGGCCTTGCGCCTGCTGACAGACCTCGGGCTGATCCAGAGCACCTTCCCCGTGGTGCGCATCCTCGACCTGGGCAAGCTGCAGCGCTACGCGAAGGGCTGAAGCCGCGGCTCCGAAGACGCGCAGTCTTTTTGGAGCAGAGAGCGGCTAGATGACGGGCAGCCATCTCACCTTGGCCCCGGGCTCCTGGCCGGGGCTGTCGATCCACGCGAAGCCATCGGCCCTGGCCAGGGTGACCAGGTCGGCGGAGCCCTTGCCTGGCAGTGGTTCCAGGCGCCCCTCCGCCAGGCGGCAGGGATGGAGCAGGGGGCGGTCGCCTTTGTGCTTCACGGCTGTGACCAGGCGTGCTCGGCGCCAGGGATCCTGGGCCTCGCGGCCCTCCAGTCGGGCCAGGGCCGGCCGCAGGAAGAGCAGGGCGTTCAGGTAGGCCGACACGGGGTTCCCCGGCAGGCCCAGCACCAGCAGGTCCCCCAGTAGGGCGGCCAGCATGGGCTTGCCGGGCTTGAGGCGGATGCGGTGGAAGAGGATCCTGGCGCCGAGGTCCTTCAGTACCGAAGGCAGGTGGTCGTGGTCTCCCATGCTCACGCCCCCGGAGGTGAGCAGGATGCGGATGTCGCCGGGATTGCGGAGGGCGGCCGCCAAGGCTGCAGGATCATCGGGCAAGGCGGATCGGAGCTCCACGTCCGCGCCGAGCGTATGGGCCAGGGCCGCGAGCATGGGGCCGTTGGAATCCCGGATCTGGTACGGGGCCGGCGACGGCACCAGCTCGTCGCCGGTGGACGCCACGCCCACGCGGATGCGGGATCGCCTGGGAATGGGCTGCCCCTCCTGCGCCAGAAGCGCGATGCGCGCGGCATTGAAGGGGGTTCCCGCGGGCAGCAGCAAGTCTCCAGCGCGGGCCTGGTCGCCCTGGCACCGCACATGGTCGCCGGCTTCGGGGTCGATCGTCGGGAGAACCAGCTCCCCGGTGGGTTCGAGCTGCTCCACCGGCACGATGGCATCGGCGCCCCTGGGCAGCGCCGCACCGGTCATGATGCGCACGGCGGTGCCAGGCGTGACGGTGAAGGCCGCGGGATCGCTGCCGGCGAAGAGGGTGCCCAGGATGCGGCGGGGGGCCCGGCCCTCCGAAGCCTTGAGGGCGACGCCGTCCATGCTGGCGCGGTCCGTGGCGGGATCGTCCCGCTCGGCGCACACCTCCGGCACCGTGGGGGTGGGCAGGGCCTCCCAGAGGCGCCGCAGGGCTTCCTCCAGCGGCAGCAGATCGGGGTGGTCGCAGCTCATCGCCATGTCTTCGATGATAGGGAGCGATTTGGATTCGCCGGCGCTTTTCCGCTTGGGCCGTGAGCGGATCGTGATCTCAGGCGCGCTTCGGGGGACGCCCTTCCGCTTCCTTCTGGTGGCGGATGTCCATGAGCTGGAGATCCCGGATGGTGGCCTCGGTCATGGACGAACTCACCTGGGTCTTCACGGCGGCCCAGGCATCATGCAGCGGGCAGGGATGGTCGCCGCCGCAGGTGGGAAAGCCCATGATGCAGCCCTCCATGGCGTCAGGGCCCTCCAGGGCCGCCACCACCTCACCAACGGTGATGTGATGGGAGGGACGCGTGAACCGGAAGCCGCCCTTGGGGCCGCGCACGGATTCCAGGATGTCGGCCTGGACGAGGCCCTGCAGGATCTTCGCGAGGTAGGGGCCGGGCAGCTCCAGCTTGGAGGACAGGTCCTTCGCCAGGCTGAAGGATCCGTCTTCGGGGAGCGCCGCGAGGGCGCGGAGGGCATAGCCGGTGGCCGTGGAGAAGAGCATTCAGGAATCCTTGTTCTGAATCGAGCATCCAGCCCAACGATTCAGGAGTCCAGCCCTTTGTGACCAAGATCCTAGCTTGGGGTCAGAGCAGGGCGCGCCAGAGCAGCGCGAGCCCGATGACGCTCAGGCCGCCCTCCCGCCAGCCGAGGGTGCGGGCCGGTACCAGGCGGTACGGGGCCAGGGCCCGCAGGTAGAGCAGGGCCGTCCAGGCGGTCCACAGGATGCCCGCCAGCCCCCGAGACGCCAGCAGGAGGGCCGAGGTGCCGACCAGGAGGGCGTGGAGGAGGTGCACGATGACCAGGCGATGGCGGAGTTCGGCGGCGACGAGCCCGTGGGCGTGCCCCAGCCACCGGCGCACGTGCGCCAGGTTGGCGCTGCCGACGAGGGTGACGAACCACCAGGCGCGGAGGGCCCCGGACAGCGGATCCCCGCCCGCCACGAGCATGGCGGCGGCCAGTCCGGCGAAGGCGCCCTGGGCCGCCATCTCCACGGCCAGGGAGCGGGTCGTCCGGGTCAGGTCCGCCCGCAGGGCGAGGAACACGAGCGGGCCGACGCAGGCCAGGGGAATGAGGAACCGGGCACCAGTCATGGCCAGGGCCAGGAGGCCGAAGGCGATGGCAAGGGCGCCGAGCAGGAGGAGGGCCAGGATCTGGGCGGGGTCCCTCTGCCCTTGGAGCACGCGCCGGAGGGGCGGTCGGCTCAGGAAGAAGGCCAGCGCCGCGAGACCCAGGCAGAGTCCGGCGAGGCTGGGACGCAGCAGGAGGCCCAGCACCAGCGGGAATCCGAGCATGAACCAGGCGCCGTGCTCGGCGGGCAGGATGGAGCGCAGGGGGGGCAGCCACTTGGTCATTTCGGTATCGATACTCCGAAATAGAGTGTGACCCCTCCAGCGGCCCCTGGCCATGCGCCCGGTCACACCTCGGAGGCGATGAGGCGCAGGCCCTCCAGGGCCTCTTCCATGGTGAGGAAGACAGGCAGGCCCGCAGCCCGGAGTTCCTGGCGGTAGAGGTCGAAGAGGGCGCCGCCTTCCACGGCCACGCCCAGCCATTTGCCGGAGGCCTGGGCCAGGCGGACCCATTCGGAGGCGAAGGCCCGGATGGCTTCGGGCTGGGTGGTGTCGAGGCGCACTGTCAGGGGGACAAGGCCCACGACCACGGCCTCGGCCTCGGAACCCAGAAGCACCTTGGCAGCGGCCAGGTAGGCGGACTCGTTGGCCATGGGCGTGAGGTCCAGGGGCAGCCGGGCGCTGACCAGGCCCGCCAGGCCCTCGGCCTCGATGGTGGCCGCCAGGGCCGCGGTTTCGGACTCCGACAACCTGGCGCCCCGGAACGGTCCGCTAAGCAGGTCGGCGGAGGCCACGGACTCGAAGCCGGCATTGGTCATGATGGCCACGGAGGTGGGCCGGCCCTCGGGATAGGCGCCGAGCCAGGCTAGGGCCGCGTCGAAGGTTTCCATTCGGTCGGCGAGCATCGCACCCGCGCGGCGCAGCAGGGCGGCCTGCAGGGCGTGGTCGCCCGCGAGGGCTCCCGTGTGACTGCTGGCGGCGGCCATGCCCTCCTGGCTGCGGCCCCCTTTATAGAGGAGGACGCGACGGCCGGCCTTGCGCAGTGCGCGGGTGGCCTGGGCCGTGGCCTGGAGATCGGCGGGGGCGAAGCCTTCCAGGTAGGCGCCCACCACCCTCACGGCGGCGTCCGTGGCGAAGCCGCGCAGGAAATCCGAGCAGCGCACGTCCATCTGGTTGCCGATGGCGATGGCGGCCCGCAGGCCCAGCTCGGGGCGGCGGCTGAGGCGCGTGATGAGGAAGGCACCGCTCTGGCTGACCAGGGCCAGGTGGCCGGGCTTGGCGGTGAGGGGGAGCTTCATGTCGGGGATGAACAGCGTGTTGAGGGCCAGGTCGGGGCTGAAGAGGCCCAGGCCGTTGGGGCCCACCACGGCGGGCGTCCACTTCCCGGCGCGGCGATGTTCTTCCAGGCAGGCCACGAGCCGCTTGCCGAGGCCTTCGGTATCGGCGCCATCGCCCAGGCCGCCGGCCACCAGGTAGACCACGGTGGCGCCGCCGCCCTGGCGGCAAAGCTGCTCCACGGCCTCAAGGGTCTGCACTGCGGGCAGGGAGAGGATGAGCTGATCCGCCGGGGCGCTCGCGAGATCCGCTACGGAAGCGAGGCAGGGCAGGCCCAGGAATTCCGTGGCGCCGGGCTTGATGAGCCGCAGGGAGGATTCCGGAAGCTTCGACTTCCGCACGTTCTCCAGGATGATGCGGCCCACGGTGCCTTCGCGGCTGGAGACCCCGGCGATGACAAGGCGCTGGGGATTCACCAGGGCCTGGTACCAGGCGGGATCGGGGGGCACGATGGTCGCGGGTGTGGTGTTCTCCAGCGTGCCCACGCCATCCAGCGCCGTGGGCAGGCCCTCGCTGTCCAGCACGATGGGATTGAGCTCGAGCAGGGTGACGCCTTCGCACTGCAGACCATCCACGGCGCGCCAGAGGCCCTGGAGGAAGGCCAGCAGCTTCGCCTCATCCGTGAGCGCCTCGGTGCCGCGCTGCCGGCCGAGCCAGGTGCGGCCCAGCCAGTGGGAGCAGAGGTCCGCGAGGGCCTGGTCCGGCGTGGTCAGGGCGATGGGCCAGATCAGGGGCGGCGCCAGCGCGGCCCAGGCATCGGCCTGGAGGCCACCGATGCCGAAGACCACCAGCCAGCCCGCGTCAGGATCCCGTTTGAGGGACACCAGCGCTTCCGTGGGCAGGCCGGACAGCTTCTTGAAGGCCACCTTCTCGCAGACGAGGCCGCCGATCCAGGGGTGCTCGGCCACGCGCTGGCGCATGGCCGCCGCTTCGGCATTCAGGGCAGCCACCTCGAAGGGGCCGAAGTGCACCGCGCCGCGGTCCGACTTGTGCCAGAGCTGGTCCGCGATGCCCTTGAGCACGATGGGCTCGCCAGCCGAGAAGGGCAGGGCCCCGGCCTCCAGGAACCCGTGGCGGGGCACGCGCAGTCCCGCGGCGGCTAGCAGGCCGTAGGCCCGCCCCTCGTGGAGGAATCCCGTGGCCGTGTGCATGTCAGACTCCCACTGCTTCCTGGACCAGGCCCCGGCCCGCGTTGAAGGCCTCGATGTTCTTCTCGGTGACCCGGGCGCCCTTGGCGGCGAAGCGGTCGGTGATGACGTCGTGCCAGACGGCATCGGAGACGGGCAGGAACTTGGAGGCCATGCCCAGGAGTGCCATGCCGCCAGCCTGCTTGTGCTTGAGCTTGCGGGCCAGGTCCTCGGTGTCCACCAGGTGGCAGCCGCGGACCTTCTTCAGGGCGGCATAGACGTCATCCAAGGGCGGGTAGCCCTCCATGTTCACCTGCGGTTCCTCGGACACGACCAGGTGGCCATCCATGCGCAGCATGGCCACGTAGCGCAGGGCCTCCAGGGGCTCGAGGGCGATGAGCAGGTTGGCGCAGCCCTCATCGATGATGGGCGAGCTGAGGGGAACCTCCGAGAAGCAGACCTGGGCGTGGACGCTGCCGCCCCGCTGGCTCATGCCGTGGATCTCGGACTGCAGCGCGTGGAGGCCGCTGCGGCGCAGCGCTTCGAGGACGATCTGGGCGAGGGAGAGGACCCCCTGGCCGCCGACGCCGCCTAATACAATGCCGTGGATGCGGGGTTCGCTCATGGGCGGGCCTCCGTGCTGCAGCAGGCCTGCTCCGCGCAGGCCTTCAGTTCCTGGTCGTGTTCTTTGAGGACGCCCCGGCGGAGCGACTGGATGCACTCCCGCCGGAAGACGACCACCGAGGGCCCCGGGTGCTGAAGGGCGGCTTCCATGGCCTTGACGTTGGCCTCGTGCTGCTTGGGCAGCGGCGTGAGGACCTGGACCTGGGAGGCGGGGATGCCCATGCCGAGCACCATGCGTTCCACCTGATCAAGGGCCTGGCTGGGCTGCTGGCCCGTCATGCCCACCACGCGGTTGTCGAGGATCATGATGGTGACGTTCACACCGGAATCGGCGGCGGTCAGCAGCGCGGGCAGGCCGCTGTGGCCGAAGGTCGAGTCGCCGATGACGGCGACGGAGGGAGTCTGCCCGGCCATGGCCGCGCCCACGGCCATGCTGATGCTGGCGCCCATCTCGACCACGGCGTGGATGGCGCTCATGGGCTCCTGGGCGGCCAGGGTGTAGCAGCCGATGTCGCCGAAGACGCGGGTGCCGGGCAGGCCCAGGTTCTGCAGGGCCTCCTGCATGGCTTCATAGGCATCCACATGGCCGCAGCCATCGCAGAACCGGGGGGCGCGGATCGGCAGGTCCAGGGTGCTGGCGGCCTTGCCATCGGCAGTGCGCAGGCCGAGGGCATCCTTGAGCAGGCGCGGGGTCAGCTCTCCCGTGCGGGGCAAGGCGCCGTCCATGCGGCCATGAATGGTGCCGGCCCGCTGGAAGGTCAGGCGCTCCTCCAGCACCGGATAGTCCTCCTCGAACACGAAGACCTCGTCCACCAGGCCGAGGAAGACCGGCTCGAGGCCCGGGTCCATGGGGTAGGCGGCGACCTCCAGGCGGGGCATGTCCAGCAGCTCGGGGTGCTCAAGGGCCAGCTGCTCGAAGTAGGCCCGGCCCATGCCAGCCAGGGCCACGCCGCGGCGGCCGGTGCCCGCCACGACGCGGTTCATGGGGGCGAGCTCGGCCACCATGCGCGGCTGCTTGGCCAGCAGGTCCACATAGCGGCGGCGGGCGTTGGAGGGGATGAGCACCCAGTCCTGGATGGTCTCCTTGGGGGCGACGCCCAGGCCGGTGGGCTGCAGCACGTCGCGCCGGACGAGGTGCGCGCGGCAGTGGGCCAGGCGGGTCACCAGGCGCACCATGACGGGCACCTGGAGGGACTCGGACAGCTCGAAGGCGCGCCAGGTGAAGTCGTAGCACTCCTGGACGGTGCTGGGCTCCAGGACGGGCAGCCAGGCGAACTTGGCCAGGCGGCGGCTGTCCTGCTCGTTCTGGCTGCTGTGCATGCCGGGATCGTCTGCCACCAGCAGCACGAGGCCGCCCCGGACGCCCGTGAGTGCCGAGTTGGCGTAGGCGTCCATGGCCACGTTGAGGCCCACGTGCTTCATGGTCACCAGGGTGCGGTGACCGGCGTAGCTGACGCCCAGGGCCAGGTCGTAGGCCACCTTTTCATTGGCGGCCCACTGGGCCACGCGGCCCTCGGGTTCGGCCTGGATCATGGCCTCCACGAACTCGAACCCCTCGGTGGACGGCGTGCCCGGGTAACCGAACGCGCCCTTGATGCCGGCATCGAAGGCCGCACAGCCCACCGCCTCCACGCCTAGCGCCAGGGTCCCCTGAGCCATGTCAACCTCCACCTTCATTCCAGCCGGGAAGTATGTGGGGCCCGGCCCGTGTCAGGGGTCACACGGGTCTCTACGGACGGCCCCGTGTGCGCGGGGTCACAGAGCCATCTGGGGGAGCCAAAAAGGGAGGGGAATTTCCCGGGAACCTTTCCCAGTGCCACAGGTCACAACTTTGTCCGCAGGGTGATTTCGAAAATACCTGCAAAACAGCATGAATGCCTATTTTTAACCAATATTTCAATTATCATATTGTTGATAATTAACATGATGTTATGAAATGTTTTCAATTGTCACGAATGCGTGATAACACCACACTATAGAACCATTTAAGAATACTGGATTATGCATTCTCTCTCTTGAGGTCGGCTAAATAGCGGCCTACTGTCGATCCTGACCCGAAGATCAATTGGATCCCCGCCCTTCCGAAAATTCCGTCCCAGGCACCACTCGTCTTCTGAAACTGCCAAACGCAAAGCGCACTGCGAGATGAGGCGAACCATGAAACGACACAACCTTGTGGCCCTGCTAGCCACCCTGATGTCAGCGACGGCCTGGGGCCAGGAGGTCAGCCTGTATGGCACGACCATGGCGCAGATGTGGAAGTCGGAGGTGGGGTTGGACAAGGCGACCTACACGCCGGCGACCCAGTACCTGGGCATCGATGCCAACAAGCTGGGCTCCGACAACCTCTCCCTGCACCTGTTCGGATGGGGGCGGACGGACCTGTCGGATTCGAGCAACCTGGATGGCTCGAAGACCTCGGGCTACCTGAACTTCGGGTACCTGCAGTACCGGTTCAACCAGGCGAACGCCGAGATCAAGGCGGGCCGCTTCACGGTGAGCCAGGGCACGGGCTTCGAGCAGGTGGACGGCATCAGCCTGCGGACGGACCTCCGCGGTGGCTTCACCGTGTCGGCCTTCGGCGGCCGACCGGTCCTCTATAAGACGGTGGACCCCACCGCCCAGAAGGACTACGACTTCCAGCGCGATTTCATCTTCGGGACCCGGCTCGGCTGGCGCCTCTCCAAGCTCGGCGAAATCGGCGTCTCCTACCTGCAGGATGGCACCAAGGCCGCCAAGGACCTGCCGCTGCCCACCCCGGTGGACTACACCCGCAAGCAGATGGGCGTGGATGTCCTGATCGCGCCGGCGCCGGCGTTCCAGCTGCGCGGCCGGACGATCTTCGATGTGGCCGATCACGCGGCGCTGCCCGCGGGGACCGAGAAGCCCTCGAACATCGCCGAGCACGACTACACGGCCATCGTGAAGTTCGGTTCCAAGGTGACCCTCACGGCCAACGTCGCCGAGCGGAACTTCTACGCCTACTTCGCGGGCACGAACCTGCCTTCGCTGTTCCGGCAGGACGAGAAGGACAAGTACAAGGGCTACGGCGGCAGCCTGACGGTGAGCGCCACGGGCAACCTGCAGCTGGTCGCCGATTTCCGCCACATGAACCGGGAGTCCTTCGGCGACGTGAACCGCTTTGGCGGCGAGCTCCGCTACGCCTCCACCGAGAAGCACTACATGGCCGGCCTGGGCGTTCGCTCCGTGAGCGCCAGCAAGACCATCCAGGTGGACCCCACGGCCCCCGGCCGCAGCCTGTCCCACACGGAACTCCGCGCCTTCACCATGATCGAGCGGAAGCGGCTCTCGCTGAGCCTCGACGGCATCGTCCAGCAGTACAAGGAAGGCAACCCCTACCTGAACGGGCTCACCAGCCTCTACGAGGTGGTGGCTTCGGTGGGCTTCAAGGCGACCGAGAACCTGAAGGTGTCGGGCGACATCAGCCGCGGCAGCACGCCGGTGGCCAAGGACGAGACCCGTGGTCTGCTGCGTGCCGAGTATCGGTTCGGCTTTGGTAAGAAGGGAGGTCAGTAATGGCCCGCAAGTCCATCCTCCAGTTTGTCGGTGTCCTGTTCGGCCTGGGCCTGCTCATGGCCTGCAGCCTGATCTCGCCTGAGACCAGCTTCGCGGCGACCCACCCCGAGGGCGTGGGTGCCGGCCGGCCCATGTGCTCCGAGTGCCACACCACGGATGTGTCCAAGGGCGCGCTCAAGCCCTACGCCTCCTTCGACCACACCCAGACGTTCGTGAAGAGCCACAAGTATCAGGCCAACCAGGACGCCAACACCTGCGCCTCCTGCCATGCCCAGTCCTTCTGCTCGGACTGCCACGGCGGCAAGGTGCCCATGAAGCCGGCCATCAAGCTGAGCGACAGTCCGGATCGCCTGGCGCCGCACCGTGGCGACTACCTGACCCTCCACAAGCTGGAAGGGAAGATGGATCCGTCGAGCTGCTACACCTGCCACGGCCGCGCCAACAACGACAAGTGCCGCGCTTGTCATCGGTAGTCATCCGCTGAGTCTCGAAGGGGAATACGATGCGCAACGTTAAATGGATGGCGGGCAGTTGTTTTGCGATGGCCCTGGCCCTGTTGGCCTGGGGCTGCGCCGGGAAGGCCCAGAAGGCCGTCCCGTTCGAGGAGATCAAGGGCCAGCACCCGGCCAACTGGATCCAGGTCCACTACGCCTCCTACATCGCGACGCCTGAGCAGTGCCAGACCTGCCACGGCTCCACCACCGATTCCGCGCTGGCCGGCGGCATCTCCAAGGTCAGCTGCTTCACCTGCCACACCGGCGGTGTTAACCACCCGGCCGGGTGGGCTGCGCCCGCCCAGCATGGCCTGGCCGCCAAGCAGGCGCCCAGTGCCAATCCGATCGCCATGGTGGGCTTCAGCCACTGCGCCAAGTGCCATGGCGCCACCTACGCCGGCGGCGTCGCCAATTCCTGCAAGGCCTGCCACACCAAGGCGCCCCATCCGGACAAGCCCTGGACCGGCACCACCGCGACCCTGACCAACCACATCTTCACCGATCAGGCCAATGTCCCCGAGTGCTTCAAGTGTCACGCGGCCGGCGCCAACTCCACCGTCCACCCGCTGACCACGCCGCCCGCCGGCACCGCCCCGGGCTGCCTGAACGACACCATGTGCCACAGCACGACCATCTCCTCGCCTGCCGGTATCCGCATCCTGCCCACCACGGCCCCCTGAGGGACCCTGCTCCGACAGGAGGTGCGATATCCCGAACAAAGTGACCTGCAGTTGATCTGAACCTTCACATCACGCTCCACCCCCAAAACCTCAAGGGAGACAAGACCATGAAGCACCGTCCTCTGAAACAGCTCTGCGGGCTCCTGGCCACCGCAGCGATCGCCCTCGTGCTGATCGGTTGCAACGGCAAGTCCGGCGCCACCGGCGCCACCGGCGCCGCCGGCCCTGCCGGCCCCACCGGCCCCACCGGCCCCACCGGCCCCACCGGCCCGGCCGCCACTTCCACCGTCGACGCCGCCCAGCTCACCCCCGAGCAGTGGGCCGCCCTCAAGCCCGTGGGCACCATCACCGGTGTGACCATGGGTGGTGCGCCGGTCGTGAACTTCCGGATCACCGACGCTGCCGGCAATGGCATCAAGGGCCTGGAAGCCTTCTACTCCACCAGCGCTGGCGTCAAGACCTACCGCAACTTCGCCTTCGCCGTGGCGAAGCTGGTTCCCGAAGATGCCACCACCAAGGCCCCCAGCAAGTGGGTGAGCTACATGGTGATGGGCGCCACCGGCACCCCCGGCCGCCCCGGCACCGACACCACCGGCACCATGGTCGGCAATGGTGATGGCACCTACACCTACACCTTCTTCCGCAACATCACGCAGGTGCAGGGCCTCCTGGATGCCTACACCTTCACGGCCCCCAACAGCCGCGCCGATCTCGGTGATGTGACCTACCAGCCGAACCTGGTCCACCGCATGGCCTTCCAGTTCGCTGGCGCGGCCCGCGGCACCGGCAGCAACACGCCCGACGGCGTGACGGTGGCCACCTCCGTGAACATGGAGAACCCCATCAACGTGAACTACGACTTCGTGCCCGCCACCGGCCTGCCTGTGGCTGCCGGTACGGACATCCGCGACGTCGTCTCCATCAACAAGTGCAACGAGTGCCACGACAAGCTCGCCTTCCATGGCGGCGGCCGCGTGGAAGCCCGCTACTGCGTGGTCTGCCACACCGACCAGCGCAAGTACGGGTACGCCGAGGCCACCACCACGGCCACCGGCTACTCCGGTGAGACCCGCAAGATCGGTGGCGCCGCCGCCGGCGAGATGACCGCCATGGTCCACCGCATCCACATGGGCACCGGCCTGTCCAAGGACGGCTACGCCTATGCCGGCGTCCTCTTCGACAAGCTCGGCTACTCGATGCTCGACAATGGCGTGCGCATGTGCGCCAAGTGCCACTCGGATGTCCCCCAGGCCGCCAACTGGAAGACCAAGCCCACCCGCCTGGCCTGCGGCACCTGCCATGACGGCGTGGCCTTCGCCACCGGCCACGGCCCCGGCGTCCCCGCCCAGAACGATGACGCTGCCTGCGCCATCTGCCACCTGCCCGCCGACGTCGCCACCTACCACCAGACCGTCAACGTGACCAAGCACAACCCCACGGTCGCCGCGGGCCTGACGAACTTCACCTACGAGATCAGCAGCGCCACCCAGACCGTCTCCGGCGGCGACGTGGTCATCAAGTTCCGCATCATGCAGTCCACGGACGGCTCCACCCCCGCGCCCGTGGTCTTCCTGCCCGCCGCCACCCCCATGGCGAACCCGCTGGCCGGCTTCACCGGCTCCCCCAGCTTCCAGCTGGCCTGGAGCATGCAGCAGGACGGCATCGCCGCCCCCGCCGACTTCAACAACCTGTTGGCCAACGACGGCGCGCCCTCTGCGTCGAACTACCAGCCCCGCTCCGTCTCCATCGCCGCGCTGCTGGACACCGCCAAGGCCGCCACGGACGGAACCCTCTCCGCCCCTGATGCCCAGGGCTACTACACCGCCACCATCGTAGGCCCCACCCGCGTCATTCCTGCCGGCGCCAAGCTCCGCCAGGTGGGCCTCCAGGGCTACTTCACCCAGATCGCCCCCGCGGCCGCCCGCCACGCCATCTCCGTGGTCCGGACCATCACGGGCGACACCACCCGCCGCGTCGTCATCGACAACAACAAGTGCGCGAACTGCCACGAGTGGTTCGAAGGGCACGGCGGCAACCGCGTCTTCTCCGTCCAGATCTGCGTCCAGTGCCACGTGCCTGGCCTCGTCACCAGCGGCAAGGGCATGCCCGATGCCAACCTGTCGGCCTTCTACCCCAACTTCACCACCGACCAGAAGGCGACCCTGACCACCTGGACCGGCGTCGACTTCAGCGTGAACCCCGTCACCGCGGGCGGCACCAACGTGGCTCTGGCCTTCCCCCAGACCAGCAACAACATGAAGGACATGATCCACGGCATCCACGCTGGCAAGGACCGCACGAGCCCCATCAAGATCGTGCGTGACCGGACCCCCAGCGCTGTCAACGTCATCGACGGCGGTGCCATCGGCTTCCCTGGCATCCTGAGCAACTGCCAGAGCTGCCACACCTACAACGGCTACAACGTGCCGACTTCCGGCGCCCTCCTGCCCACCCGGGAAGAGGCCGTCAATCCTGCCGGCATGACCACCACCGTCCTGGCCAAGGCCGCCCTGGCGACCTCCAACGTTGGTGACATCATGATCACCCCGTTCACCGCCGCTTGCGTCACCTGCCATGACAGCGCTCCCGCCAAGGCCCACATGACCTTGAACGGTGGCCAGATCAAGGTGACCCGCAGCAGCCTGAACATCGCGGGCGAATCCTGCGCCGTCTGCCATGGCGCCGGCTCCGACTTCGATCCCGTCAAGATCCACAAGTAGTCATCAGCCCGGGAGGAGCGGGGTGACCCGCTCCTCCCCTTGAACCGAACAACCCGGATGCCTCACCGTATCCGGGTTGTTTCTTTGTATGCTTCAGGTTCGTTTGCTCAACAGCCTTGCCGCTTCCAAGAGGTCTTCGATGAATTGCTCCCGCTTCCATTCCACTGTCGGTGCCCTCGCCCTGCTTCTGGGCAGTGGCCTGATGCTCCAGGCCCAGGCCCCGGCCAAGCCCGTGGCGCCCATGACACGCACCAAGGGCAAGCTCAAGCCGGTGGACATCAACAGCGCCACCAAGGAGGAGATCTCCTTCATGCTCGGCATCGACGTGGGGCTTGCGGCCAAGATCGTGGCCGGGCGTCCCTATCCGACCAAGGCCCGCCTGGTGACGCAGAACATCGTCTCGGCGGAGGTCTACGCTTCCATCAAGGACAAGGTCGTGGCGAGGCAGTCGCCGGCGCCCAGCGTCAAAAAGCCCGCCGCGAAGAAATAGCCACAGGCTTTCCCAGGGACACGTGCAGGCCGGGCCTCGGCATGGTCCGGCCTTGCTGCGTACGGGAGGCGGGAACGGACCTCCCCGAGGCTGCCGACTCTCGGGGGCCATGGCCCCCGCCGGGGCCTATGTTTTTTCTAAGTGACGTTCCGGCCGTTCCCAGGGGTGACGCAGATCACAATGGGGTTGACTCGTTAGATTACCGGAGCATCTTCATTAACAAGGCCTTTTCTGGCAAGCTCTTTCATGGAGGTTCCGATGCTCCCACTGTCCCAGACCACGGGCTATGCGGTGCGGGCGTTGCGCTGCCTCCAGGAGCCTGGCGGGCAGCCGGTACTGGTGGAGGAGGTGGCGGAGTACACGGGCATCCCCCGGTCCTACCTGTCGAAGCTGATCCACAAGCTGGCGAAACGGGGCCTGGTGGTCGCCCGCCGGGGGCATCACGGCGGCGTGGTGCTGGCCCGGCCCAGCACCGAGATCACGCTCGAGGATCTGTCCGATGCCATCGACGGCTCCGCCTGGCGGAACCGATGCCTCATGGGGCTGCTGGGCTGTTCGGATCACTCCCCTTGCGTCCTCCACGAGTTCTGGCACACCACGCTGGACCAGATCATGGCGCGCCTGCGCTCGGTGACCCTGGCGGACCTGGCCCAGAATCACGATCCGGGTGTCGAGCGGTTCCGGGCCACCCATGGCCTCGTGAATGAGCCTCATGCGGCGGCCTGCCCATGCGAGCACGCCAGCGTGCATTGATTGAGCCTTCCGTTCCAACGCAAGAGGCCGCCAACAGGCGGCCTCTTACTTGCGGCAGAAGGGCCCTGGATCAGGCCTTCTTGACGGGAGCCTTCTTGGGGGCGACCGGCTTCTTGGCGGCGGGTTTGGCGGCCTTCTTGACCCGGGGCTTGAGCTTCTTCTCGGGCAAGGCATCCGCCAGGCGCCAGCCGCGGCTCTGCTGCTCGAAGGTGCGGATCTCTTCGAGGGTGATGTCCTTCAGGCAGCGGTAGATGTGATCCCGTTCGGCCTTCCAGAACGTGTGGGAGGGGCAGGCGCGCTCATCCGTGCAGTCCTTGAAGCCCAGGAGGCACTGGTTACGCCACTCGGAGCCATCCACGGCCTCGGCGATGAGATCCAGGGTGATCTCCTTGGCGGCCAGGGACAGAACCACACCTCCCTTGTTGCCGCGCTTCGCCATGACCAGACCGACCTTGGCGAGCTTGTGGATCATCTTGGAGAGGTAGGGGCGGGGAAAGCCGGTGCGCGCAGCCACATCGACGACGAGGGTGGGCTTGCCACCTGGGTCCTCGAGGCAGCTCATGGCCAGGACCGCGTAACCGGAGGACTGGGACAGAGGAAGCATGGTCACCTGCGCTGTGGAATTGGGATGAGACAGAGATTAGAAAATAATAGACGATCCTTAGGTCAATCACATCCAAAGACTGTGATTCCGCGCACAATACGCAAAACCCCCGGTCGCCCGGGGGTTTCTTGGGGAAAAACCCTCGATCAGGGCTTCCATCCGTTCAGGATGCGCATGTAGTTGGCGCGGGTGAAGGCCTGGGGGTTGGGGGACTTGACCAGGCTCATGCTGCCCCGGGCCTGGGCCAGGGACTCGTACTCGTGCTCCTCGAGCCACTCGGCCAGGGTGGCCCGGCTCTGGGCCAGGCGGTCGGGGCCGTGGATCAGCAGGGCCGAGACCATCTGCACCGCGTCCGCGCCGGCCATGACCGCCTTGAGGGCGCCGATGCCGTCATGCACGCCGCCGGTGACGGCGAGACTGCCCTTCACGTGGCCATGGAGCACCGCCAGCCAGCGCAGGCGGAGCAGCAGGTCGGCGGGGCCGGACAGCTGCAGGCTGGGTTCGGCCACCAGTTCCTCGACATTGATGTCGGGCTGGAAGAAGCGGTTGAAGAGCACCAGGCCATCGGCGCCCGCACCCTCGAGCTCCACCGCGAAGTGCGCCAGGGCGGAGAAGAAGGGCGAGAGCTTCACGGAGACGGGGATCTTCACTTCGGCCTTCACGGCCCGCACGATGTCGAGGGTGCGCTTCTCCACTTCGGAGGCGGACTCCTTCGCGTCCGTGGGGATGTAGTAGACGTTGAGTTCCAGTGCGTCGGCGCCGGCCTCCTGCATCAGCTTGCCGTAGTGAAGCCAGCCCGCGGGCGTGGTGCCATTCAGCGAGGCGATGACGGGCACGGACACGGCATCCTTGATGCGGCGGATCTGCTCCAGGTACTTCTCGGGCCCCAGGCGGAAATCATCGGGCTGCGGGAAGTAGGAGAGTGCTTCGGCGCTGGAATTGGCGCTGAGCTGCATGTCCATGATGGTGCCCTGCTCTTCGCGGGTGATCTGCTCCTCGAAGAGGGAGTGCATCACGATGGCCGAGGCGCCGGCGTCTTCCAGGCGCTTGACCATGCCCATGTCATCCACCATGGGGGAGGCGCCCGCCATGAGCGGGTGGGCGAGCTTGAGGCCGAGGTAGGTGGTCGAGAGGTTCATGTCGTCACCCTCAGCTGTGCTTGGCCGTGACGGACAGCTTGGCGAGCTGCTCGTAGACGGAATAGCGGTTGGTGGTATCGAGCTGGGCCTGATCCATGAGCTTCTTGAAGTGCTCGGGGTTCTGCTGCTCGATCATGCGGTAGCGGGTCTCGTTGCGGACGTACTGGAGCATGGGCACCTTGGGGGCGCCAGAGTCCATCTGGAGCGGCGCCTCGCCCTTGTCCAGGCGGCGGGGGTCGAAGCGGAACAGCGGCCAGTGGCCGGAGTCCACGGCCAGCTTCTGCTGGTCGCAGCCGTGGGACAGGTCGTAGCCGTGGGCGATGCAGTGGCTGTAGGCCAGGATGAGGCTGGGTCCGTTGAAGGACTCGGCTTCCTGGAAGGCCTTGACGGTCTGAGCGTCGCGGAAGCCGAAGGCGATCTTGGCCACGTAGATGCCGCCGTAGGACATGGCGATCATGCCCAGATCCTTCTTGGGCATGCTCTTGCCGGCCATGGCGAACTTGGCGCCCGCGCCCATGGGCGTGGACTTGGAGGCCTGGCCGCCGGTGTTGGAGTAGACCTCGGTGTCGAGCACCAGCACGTTCACGTTGCGGCCCGAGGCGAGGACGTGGTCCAGGCCGCCGTAGCCGATGTCGTAGGCCCAGCCGTCGCCGCCCACGATCCAGACGCTCTTGTCGACCAGGTAGTCGGCCACGTCGAGGAGCATCTTGGCTTCGGGCTCGGCGAGGACGGACAGCTTCTGCTTGAGGATCTCGACGCGTTCCCGCTGGGCCTTGATGCCGGCTTCGGTGGTCTGGTCGGCGGTGGCGAGGCCGGCGACGAGCTCATCGCCGAGCTTCGAGCCCAGGCGGTGCATCAGCTCGAGGCCGAATTCCTGGTGCTTGTCCACCGAGAGGCGCATGCCCAGGCCGAACTCCGCATTGTCCTCGAAGAGGCTGTTGGCCCAGGCGGGACCGCGGCCGTCCTTGTTGGTGGTGTAGGGCGTGGTGGGCAGGTTGCCGCCGTAGATGCTGGAGCAGCCCGTGGCGTTGGCGATGAGGGCGCGGTCGCCGAAGAGCTGGGTGAGCAGCTTGACGTAGGGGGTCTCGCCGCAGCCGGAGCAGGCGCCGCTGTATTCGAAGAGGGGCTCGAGGAACTGGGTGCCCTTCACGTCCATCTTCACTGTGGTGCGGTCGGCTTCAGGCAGATCGAGGAAGAAGCTGTAGTTGGCCGCCTCGGCTTCGCGCAGCGGAGCCTGGGGGACCATGTCGATGGCCTTGTGCTTGGGGTTGCTCTTGTCCTTGGCGGGGCAGACCTCGACGCACAGGGTGCAGCCTGTGCAATCCTCGGGCGCCACCTGGATGGTGTACTTCTGGCCCTTGTACTCGGGGCCCTTGTAGTCGATGGACTTGTAGGTGGCGGGAGCGCCGGCCAGTTCCGCGGGGTCATAGACCTTGGCGCGGATGGCGGCGTGGGGGCAGGCCAGGACGCACTTGTTGCACTGGATGCAGATGCCGCTGTCCCACTCGGGGATCTCCAGCGCGATGTTGCGCTTCTCCCACTTGGTGGTGCCCATGGGCCAGGTGCCGTCGACGGGGAAGGCGCTGACGGGCAGCAGGTCGCCCTTGCCTTCCATCATCACGGCGGTGACGCGCTGGACGAAGTCCGGGGCGCCGGCGGCCACCATGGGGGGGCGCACGCGGGTGGAGGTGGCGGTGGCGGGGACCTTCACTTCGTAGAGGTTGGCCAGGGTCTCGTCCACGGCCTTGAAGTTCTGCTGGACGACGGCGTCGCCCTTCTTGCCGTAGGTCTTCTTGATCGCCTTCTTGATCTGGGCGATGGCCTCGTCCTTGGGCAGCACGCCGGAGATGGCGAAGAAGCAGGTCTGCATGATGGTGTTGATGCGGACGCCCATGCCGGTGTTCTTGGCCACTTCATAGGCATCGATCACGTAGAACCGGAGGTTCTTCTCGACGATGGCCTCCTGCACTTCCTTCGGCAGCGTCTCCCAGACGTTCTCGGCGTTGTGGGGCGTGTTGATGAGGAAGGTGGCGCCCGGCACGGCGGCCTCGAGCATCTCGTACTTGTCGAGGAAGCTGGTCTGGTGGCAGGCGATGAAGTTCGCCTTGGTCACCAGGTAGGGGCTCTTGATGGGGCGGGGGCCGAAGCGCAGGTGGCTGATGGTGATGGCGCCGGACTTCTTGGAGTCGTAGACGAAGTAGCCCTGGCCGTAGTTGGGGGTCTCCTCGGCGATGATCTTGATGGAGTTCTTGTTGGCACCCACGGTGCCGTCAGCGCCCAGGCCGTAGAAGAGGGCGCGGGTCACATCGGCGGCTTCGATGTCGAAGTTGGCGTCGTAGGTCAGCGAGCTGTGGCTGATGTCGTCCACGATGCCGATGGTGAAGTGGTTCTTGGGCTTGTCCTTGGTCAGGTTCTCGAAGATCCCCTGGACCATGGCCGGGGTGAACTCCTTGGAGGAGAGGCCGTAGCGGCCGCCGACGACGATTGGATCAAGCGTGGTGTAGCCTTCCTCGCGGCCTTCGCGCAGGGCGGACACCACGTCCATGTGCATGGGCTCGGCGGGGCAGCCGGGCTCCTTGCAGCGGTCCAGGACGGCGATCTTCTTCACGGAGGCGGGCAGGGCGCGGACGAACTCGGCGATGGCGAAGGGCCTGAAGAGGCGGACCTTCAGGACGCCCACCTTCTCGCCCTGCTTCATGGCCCACTCCACGTACTCGTGGGTGGTGTCGCAGCCGGAGCCCATCGCGATGACCACGCGCTCGGCCTCGGGGTGGCCGAAGTACTCGTAGAGCCGGTACTGGCGGCCCGTCAGGGCTGCGAAGCGGTCCATCTCCTGCTGGGCGATGGCGGGGAAGGCCTCGTAGTAGGGCGTGCCGGCTTCGCGGGCCTGGAAGAAGGTGTCGGGGTTCTGGGCGGTGCCGCGGAGGACGGGGGCGTCCGGCGTCAGGGCCATCTTGCGGAACTTGGCCACCAGCTCGTCGGGCACCATGTGGCGCAGGTCCTCGTCGGTGAGGACTTCGATCTTGGCCACCTCGTGGCTGGTGCGGAAGCCGTCGAAGAAGTGCAGGATGGGCACGCGGCTGCGCAGGGTGGCCGAGTGGCAGATGGCGGCGAAGTCGTGGGCCTGCTGGACGCTCTCGGAGGAGAGCATCGCGAAGCCGGTCATGCGGCAGGACATCACGTCCGAGTGGTCGCCGAAGATGCTCAGCGCGTGGGTCGCCAGGGTGCGGGCCGACACGTGCATGCAGAAGGGCGTCAGCTCACCGGCGATCTTGTACATGTTGGGGATCATCAGGAGCAGGCCCTGGGACGCCGTGAAGGTCGTCGTGAGGCTGCCGGCCTGGAGCGCGCCGTGAACCGCGCCAGCGGCGCCGCCCTCGGACTGCATCTCCACCACGGAGGGGATGGTCTTCCAGACGTTGGTCTTGCCCTGGGAGCTCCACTCGTCCGCCCATTCCCCCATGTTGGAGGAGGGCGTGATGGGATAGATGGCGATGACCTCGCTGAGGCGATGGGCGACCGAGGCGGTGGCCTCGTTCCCATCCAGGGTCTTCATGACGCGTGTGCTCATGGTGCGCTCCTTCCGGGGGCCCTTAACGGGGTTCCGGCAATGGGGATCGGGACAGGGTTCGTGCCTGCCTTATCATACCTGATGAAACGGTCGATTTGATCACAATTGGTCCAGTGGTCAGACCGCGGTCTGGGGCTCCCCCATGAGGCGGTGATGGATGGCCGCCGCGGCCCGGCGGCCCTGGCCCATGGCCAGGATCACGGTGGCGCCGCCGGTGATGACGTCGCCGCCGGCGAAGACGCCCGGGATGGAGGTCTCGCCGGTCTCGTTGTCCACAACGACCACCCCGCCCTTCAGGGTCTTCAGGCCCTTGTCGGTCATGGCCAGGAGGGGGTTCACATCGAAACCCAGGGCGACCACCAGGGTCTCGCAGGGGATCATGATGCGCTCGTCGGTCATCTTGGGGCTGCGGCGGCCATCGGGGCCGGGTTCGCCCAGCTCCATGACGGCGCACTCGGCGTGGGTCATCCAGCCCTTGTCGTTGCCATGCAGCTGCACGGGCGTGGTCAGGAACTTGAACTCCACGCCCTCCTCGTGGGCGTGTTCCAGTTCCTCCTTGCGGGCGGTGGATTCCTTGATGGTGCGCCGGTAGACGATGGTGACGTGTTCGGCGCCCATGCGGCGGGCGGCACGGGCGGCGTCCATGGCGGTGTTGCCGGCGCCCACGATGATGACGTTCTTCCCGACGGTCACGGGGGTGCCGTACTGGGGGAAGAGGTCGGCGCGCATGAGGTTGATGCGGGTGAGGAACTCATTGGCGGTGTAGACGCCCTTGTACTCCTCGCCAGGAATGCCCATCATCTTGGGCAGGCCCGCGCCGGTTCCCATGAAGATGGCGTCGTTCTCCTTCCGGAGGTCCTCGATGGTCATGCTGCGGCCCACGAGGGTGTTCATGACGAACTTCACGCCCAGGCGGCGGAGGGTGTCCACTTCCTGGTCGACGATGGCGTTGGGCAGGCGGAACTCGGGGATGCCGTAGAGCATCACGCCGCCGGGCTTGTGGAAGGCGTCGTAGACCGTGACCTGGTGGCCCTTCTTGATGAGCTCGCCGGCCACCGTTAGGCCCGCGGGGCCCGCGCCGATGACGGCCACCTTCTTGCCGGTGGACGCCTCGACCGGCGGCAGTTCGGTGGAGCCCAGCATGGAGTCGGCGGCGAAGCGCTCCAGGCGGCCGATGGAGACGGGATCACCCTTGATGCCCACCACGCACTTGATCTCGCACTGCTTCTCCTGGGGGCAGACGCGGCCGCAGACGGAACCCAGGGAGGAACTCTCCTTGATGACCCGGGCCGCGGCCTGGGGATCGCCGTTGACGATCTGCTGCAGGAAGGCCGGGATGTTGATGCTCACCGGGCAGCCGTCGATGCAGGCGGGGTGCTTGCACATGATGCAGCGGGCCGCTTCCAGCTTGGCCTGCTCGGGGGAGAGGCCCAGGCTCACTTCGTCGAAGTTGCACACGCGCAGCTCGGGCGGCTGGCAGGCCATCTCCTGGCGGGGGATCTTCATCTTCTGGCTGGGCTTGATGGCGCCCAGGTCCAGGCTCTGCCAGTCGGCCAGGTCGGTGACGGGGGCATTCAGGTACTGCGAGTAGTCCACGGGGCCGGTGGCGGCCACGCGCCCGATCTTGCACTCGCTGGGATCGCACTGCTCTTCCGCCTTGTACCAATCCTGGCGATTGCGCAGCATGGCGAAGTCGACCTTGTGGCCGTCGAAGTCGGGGCCGTCGAAGCAGGCGAACTTGGTCTCGCCGCCCACGCTGACGCGGCAGCCGCCGCACATGCCCGTGCCGTCCACCATGAGCGCGTTGAGGCTCACCAGGGTGAAGATGCCGTGGGGCTTCGTGAGGTCGGCCACGGCGCGCATCATGGGCAGGGGGCCCACGGCCACCACCTCGGCGATGGCTTCCCGGGCGATGACATCCGCGAGGGCATCGGTGACCAGGCCCTTCCGGCCCAGGCTGCCGTCATCGGTGGTGACGATGAGCTCGGCCGAGGCCGCGCCCAGCTCGTCCGCCAGCAGTACGCGCTCCTTGCTGCGGCCACCCAGGATGGTGATGACGCGGCGGCCCTTGGCGTGGAGCTCCTCGGCGGCCGGGAGGATGGCGGCGGAACCGTAGCCGCCCGCCATCAGCACGATGGTGCCCTCCTCCACCAGCTCGGTGGGGGCGCCCATGGGGCCGGCCACGGCATAGAGGCGGTCGCCCGCGCTGAGCTTGCCCATGGCCTGGGTGGTGGAGCCCACTTCCTGCATGATGAAGTGGATGTAGCCCTTGCGGGCATCGCCGCCGGCCAGGGTGAGGGGGATGCGCTCGCTCTCGGGGAAGGGGGCCACCATGAAGAACTGGCCGGGCTTGCGGCCCCGGGCCACCTGGGGTGCCTGCACGATGAAGGACCAGGTCTCGGGAGCGACGAGCTTCTTCTCCAGGATCAGGTAGCCGTCCTGGGTCTCGTCGTCGGAGCAGTAGAGTGACTTGCCCTTGAGCAGGGGCAGCATGAGCAGTTCTTCCGCCTCGATGTGGTCGCGGATGAGATCCACCAGGCGCTGGCCAAGAAGCGTCAGAGAGCGCGGGGCGCGGACAGAGCCTTCGCTGATTTCAGTGAGCAGCTGGAGCGTGAGGTCCCACATCTGGCGATGGTCTTCGAACAGGCGCTGCTGCAGCGCCTCCGCGCCAATCTCCTCCAGCAGGGGGAACAGCTCGCGCTCTTCGGCCTCGTTGTGGGGTCGGAGCACCTCGTAGATCCACTTGGCGCCCTTGTCCACCTCCTTCCAGTCCCCGGTCCCCAGGGCCTCGGCCATGCGGGTCAGCCGGTTCTGGGCCTCCTCGTGGGTGGCATGCCAGTTGGGGGCGGGCAGGTTGCCGGAACTGATCAGCAGCGGAGCGGACTCGGACATGAATGCCTCCAGATCCGTTCAGCATGCGATGGTCAAGGGGCGAATTCTGTGTCTAAAAACCTAATTGGGACCACTTGTGATCCATGGCACAGGAGGCTGTTATCGCAAGGACTTAGCTCTCGTTTTGGGTATTCCAGAATGCTCATCTGTTCCTGGACTTGCCACCTGGGTCGCGGAGGATTTCCCGCACCTTGCCGACCAGTTCGCGAACCCTGAATGGTTTCTGCAGAAACCCGTCCGGAGGCAGCTCCGCCAGGGACTCCAGGGACTCCTTCTGGGTGTAGCCGCTGGTCAGGAGCACCTTGATGCCAGGCGCCAGGCCCCGCAACTTCCGGAAGGTCTCAGCGCCACCCATCCTGGGCATGGTCATGTCGAGCAGGACCAGGTCGATGGCCCGCTGCTCCTGGTCGAAGCGCTCCAGGGCCTCGACGCCATCCCGCGCCTCCAGCACGCTGAAGCCGGCGTGCTCCAGGGCGTTCCTGGCCAGGTCGCGGATGATGCTCTCGTCGTCCACGACCAGGATGGTGCCGGACATCGGTACGGCGGGCTCGGCCTCGGGGATGATCTGGGCGACGGTGGATTCAGAGGCGGGGAACAGCAGGATGAAGGTGGTCCCCTCCCCCGGCTTGCTCTCGACGCGGATCCCGGCCCTGTGGCCCCGGACGATGCCCAGCATGGCGGAGAGGCCCAGGCCCCGCCCGGTGAACTTGGTGGTGAAGAAGGGATCGAAAATGCGGCCGATGGTCTCGGCGTCCATGCCGCAGCCATCATCCTCCACCTCCAGGCGCACGTAGGGGCCCGGTTCCAGCACCTGCCCGGGGAAGGTGGCGGCCAGTTCGGCCCGGCTGTAGGCCACGCTTCGAGTACGGACGATGACCTGGCCGGGCTGGTCCCCGATGGCCTCGGAGGCGTTGATCACGAGGTTCATGACCACCTGCTGGAACTGGGCGCTGTCGGCGTCCACGGGCGGCAGCCCCGGCTCCAGGTCGGTCAGGACCTTGACCTTCTTGGAGATGGATACGGAGAGCAGCTCGCCCATCTCGAGGATGATGGCGTTCAGGTCCAGCGGCCGGACGGCGAAATGGGCCTTCCCTGCGTAGGCCAGGAGCTGGCGGGCCAGGTCCGAGCCGCGCTGGGTGGTGGCCTCGATGCGCTGGAGGGCGCTGCGCAGAGGGGGGTCGTCCGGGATGCGGTCCAGCGCCACCTCGGCATTCCCGAGAATGGCCGTGAGCAGGTTGTTGAAGTCGTGGGCGATGCCACCGGCCAGCACGCCCAGGCTCTCCAGCTTCTGGGCCTGGCGCAGGGCGCTCTCGGCGTGGCGGCGCTCGGTGACGTCATCGGCCAGGAAGATGGCTCCGATGAAGCGTCCCTGTTCGTCCCGGAGGGCCGTGTTGTACCAGTCGCACAGGATCCGCTGGCCGGTGCGGGTGAGGTTCTCCATGGTGATGCGGGTGCCCGTCTCGCTGGCCAGCAGCGCCTCGCGGCGCAGGGGCACCTCCTCCTGTCCCTCGGGCGGGATGACCAGGGCCTGGGGATCCTGACCGAGCGCGACCTCCCGCGAGAAGCCGAAGATGCGCTCGGCGGCCGGGTTCCACTCGCTCACCCTGAACATCGAGTCGGTCTCGATGACCGCCAGGGGGGTGTACAGAAGGTGGCTGCGGTTCCGCTGCAGGGCCTCGCGGAGGGAGGCGTTCATGGAGCGGGCCAGCTCCACCGCCCGCCGGCGGGTACCCGCCAGGGACCAGACCACGGCCGCGAGGCAGACGCTCACCAGGAGGCCTCCGAGCAGCAGGAGCACGGGCTGGTTCCGGCCTTCAACCTGGTAGAAGACGGGCTTGACCGCGTAGCGGATCTGCCATCCGCGTCCGCCGATGTCCAGGGTGCGGACGACATCGGCCTGGCCGCCCTTGGGCCAGTCGGGGGTGGCGTACAGCCACTGGGGGCCCTGGGCGGCAAAGGCATCCACCACCTCGAAGGTCACGCCCTGGTCCTCCCCCCGGAGCACATCCTCGATGAGGGGCTTGATGAGGATGCCGGCGGAGATCCAGCCCCGCAGGGCCTGCCGGCGCTGCTCCGGATCCTCCGGGTTGCCCTCGTAGACCGGCACGAAGAGGGCCACGGCATCCTCCCGGGCCGCTGGCCGGGTGAAGTAGAGCAGACCTGACAGGGCGGGTTGCCCAGTGTCGCGGGCACGCTCCGCCGCCAGGCGTTGCGTGCGGCTGGTGCCCACATCAAGGGCGAGGCCCGCGGCGGCCCGCTCGCCGGGCTCGCAGAGCTCGATGATCAGGTGGTTCCCGTGCTGGCCGGGGGCATGCAGGGGCATGGGATCCGCGATGGGCCGGTGGTAGCGGCCCGCGAGCTGGGGCCGGCGCTGCAGAAACGCGTCCAGCTCGGAAAGGGGGACCGGGGCGATGAAGGCGAGACTGGTCAGACCCGGGTGGCGGCCGGGGAGATCCAGGCCGGCCACATAGGTTCGCCACTGCTCGACCGCCAGGGGCGACTGCCCACCCACGAAGAAGCCCTGCGCCCCGCGGGCGATGTCCTCGTAGCGGCCCAGGCGGTTCCGGAGGCTCTGCTCCGTGCGGCCGACGAACCGGTTCAGCCGGGCCTGGTCGCGCAGCTGCTGGTTCTGCCAGGCGTTGTGCCAGGCGACCAGGGTGACCGCCAGGCTCAGCAGCAGGACGGCCAGGGTCGGCACCCAGGGGCGCTGAGTGTGGGTCTCGGGGACGGACGTGTCGTGGGAAACGGGCATCTAGGCGCTCGGGAATCGCTTCATGGTAGCGGTCTTTCCGGGGGGCAAGGGCAGGAGGTGGGGCCTTCACCCGCCGTGCGTGCGGTAGGGTGGAGGACGCCGGAGACCGCCGTGGATCTGCTTGAAGAATTCCTGCCCTACGCCCAGAGCTGCCTGAGGCACCCCTCCGAGCGGGCCCGCCTGGCGGCCATCCTCGCCCAGTGGGCCGCCAAGTGGCAGGGGAAGCACCGGCTCTTCGACTATTCCCGCAGCCACCACGGAGCCTTCCTGCACTTCAACCAGCTCATGGGGGGGAAGTGGGTCCAGGCCTTCACCTTCGTGGCCACCAAGCGCGAAGGCGTCTGCCTGCGCGGCCCCGAGCCGGATCGCACCCGCAAGGCCCACAAGTTCCGGCACAACCCCCTGGATGCCGCCCCCCTGGAAGCCCTCTTCGAGGCCTGGTCCCGGCATCCCGAAGCCCGGCCGGCGGGCCACGCCGTGGAGTTCTTCCTGGAGGAGACTCCGGACGACGTGTGGGCCGCCTGCCTGCAGGAAGCGCTGACCCACCTCGGCGCATAAAACCAGGAACCGCGAAAAACGCGAAAGGGCGCGAAAGGGGAGCGGCTTCATCCGACCTTCGGGCCTTTTTTCGCGCGCCCGGAAGGCGTTTCGTGTGTTTCGCGGTCAACTGTCTTCACCTCCCCTTGCGGAAGCGCCTCGGTTCAGGCAAGGTGTCAGGACTGATATGTCGACCTCCCGCCGCAACTTCACCTTTAGCTTCCGCACCTCGGGTGCGAGGCCAGGCGGCGTCTAGAACGAAACCGCTTCCGCCATCGCCCCCGAGACCTCACGGCTCGGGGGTTTTCGCATTCAGGAGCAGCCATGACCCAGCCTGATCCCCAGTCCCTCGCCGACCTCCGCCAGGCCATCGACTCGGTGGACGACCAGGTGCTGGCCCTGCTCAACCGAAGGGCTGGCCTCGCCGCGGAGGTGGGGCGCCTGAAGTCCGAGGCGGCCCCGGAGGCCCTCTTCCATGCTCCCAGGCGCGAGCGGGAGATCCTCGCGCGGCTGGAGGCGGCGAACGCCGGGCCCTTCCCGGATGCCGCCGTCCGCACCATCTTCCAGGAAATCATGAGCGCCTGCCTGAGCCTGGAGAAGCCGCTGCGGGTGGCCTTCCTGGGGCCCGAAGGCACCTTCACGCACCTGGCGGCCCGGCAGCAGTTCGGCGGCTCCAGCCAGGCCCTGCCCCAGGGCACCATCCAGGCCGTGTTCCAGGCGGTGGAGCGGGACCGCGCCGACTACGGCGTGGTGCCCGTGGAGAACGCCACGGAAGGGGCCGTGGATTCCACCCTCGACGCCTTCCTCGACAGCCCGCTGCGCATCTGCGCGGAGATCCTGCTGCCCGTGGACCAGGCCCTGCTGGTGCACCCGGGCCTGGATCTCGGCAGCGTCCGGCGGGTCTACTCCCACCCCCAGGCCCTGGGCCAGTGCCGCCGCTGGCTGGAGGCCCACCTGCCCCAGGCCGACCGCATCGAGGCACCTTCCACCTCCGAGGCGGCCCGGCTCGCCCGGGAGGATGGCGAGGGGGCGGCGGTGGCCTCGGAGTTGGCGGCGGAGCTCTTCGGCCTCCGCGTGGCGGAGACGCGCATCCAGGATCTCGCCGCCAATGCCACCCGCTTCGTGGTGCTGGGGCCCAAGGCCGCGGAGCCCTCAGGCCGGGACCGGACCACCCTGCTGGCCATGGCGCAGGATGGTCCGGGCGCCCTGCTGCGCCTGCTGGAACCCCTCGCCCGTCGCGGCCTGAACCTGAGCCGCATCCAGAGCCGGCCCACCCGGCGGAAGCTCTGGGAGTACGCCTTCTTCCTGGATGTGGAGGGCCATGCGGAGGATGCCTCCATGGCCGAAGCCCTCGTCGAACTCCAGAGCGCCTGCGCCTCCCTGAAGGTGCTGGGCAGCTACCCGCAGGCCCCCATGGAAGGTGCGCGATGAAGCCCTGGACCCCCGATTCCTGGCGGGGGATGCCTGCCGCTCAGCAGCCCGTCTACGGCGATCCCGCCGCCGTCGACACCGTGCTGGCGGAACTGCGCGAGCTGCCGCCCCTGGTGGTGGCCGAGGAAGTGGACTCCCTCCAGAAGCTGCTGGCGGAAGCCACCGCGGGCCAGCGCTTCCTCCTGCAGGGGGGCGACTGCGCCGAGGCCTTCCGGGACTGCCGCGGCCCCATCATCCAGGACAAGCTGCGCGTGCTGCTCCAGATGTCCGTGCTCATCACCCACGGCGGGCGCACCGGGGTCATCCACCTGGGACGCATCGCCGGGCAATACGCCAAGCCCCGCAGCGGCCTCACGGAGCTGGTCAACGGGGAGGAGGTGCCGGTCTACCGGGGCGACCTCATCAACGGCCTGGGGGTGGATCAGCGGGAGGCCGACCCCGCCCGCCTGCTGGAGGCCTACCACCGGGCCGCCGCCACCCTGAACCACCTGCGGGCCCTGGTGGATGGGGGCTTCGCGGACCTGCAGCATCCCGAGCACTGGGACCTGACCTGGAGCCGGGAGGACGCGGGCCACTACCTGGAAACCCTCGACCAGGTGCGGAACTCGCTGGATTTCGTCCAGCGCCTGGGCGGGCTGCCGGAGCACCTCCGCACCGGCGAGCTGTTCACCAGCCACGAGGCCCTGCACCTGCCCTTCGAGACGGCCCTCACCCGCTTCGTGCCCGAGTTCGACCGCCACTACAACCTGGGGGCCCACTTCCTCTGGATCGGCGAGCGCACCAGGCAGTTGGACCACGCTCACCTGGAGTACATCCGGGGCATCGCCAATCCCATCGGCCTGAAGGTGGGGGCTTCCATGACGCCGGAGGCCCTGCGGCAAACACTGTCGATTCTGGACCCCGAGCGCAGACCCGGCCGCCTCACCCTCATCACGCGCTTCGGCGCGGGGCGGGCCGAGGCCGTGCTGCCGGCCCTCATCGAGGCGGCCCGCGCCGAGGGCCACCCCGTCCTGTGGAGCTGCGATCCCATGCATGGCAACGGCCGCCAGGCGGCCGGTGGTCTTAAAACCCGCGCCTTCGGGGACATCCTCCAGGAGTTGCAGGAGGTCGCGGCCCTCCACCGCGCCCACGGTTCGCGCATGGGCGCGGTGCACTTCGAGCTCACGGGCGAGCCCGTCACGGAGTGCACCGGCGGCATGGAGCGCCTGGACGAGGCGGACCTCGAGCGGGCCTACCGCAGCGGTTGCGACCCGAGGCTGAACCGCAGCCAGAGCCTGGAGATGGCCTTCCTCATCGCGCAGATGATCCGGGAGCCGTAGTGGCGCTACTGCGCCACGCTCCAGGCCATCTGGTTCTTGTAGTCCTTCACGAACTGCTTCTTCTCGGCGGAGAAGTTGCAGCCGCCGCCGGTGCTGTCGGGGCCGATGGCGACCAGGCCGAGGTCGATGCGCTCCGGGAACGCGGCCAGAGTGCGGTCCACGACCTCCTGGGCGGGAAGGCCCTTCGCCAGCAGATCATAGGCGGCCTTGGCCACCAGGTGCCTGACGATGTCCTCGCCGTTGCCCGTGCAGGCCACGGCGCCCTTCGGCCCCGCGTAGATGCCCGCGCCGAACATGGGCACATCGCCCACCCGGCCGTAGAAGGTGATGGTGGTGCCGCCGGTGCTGATGGCCGCGGCGAAGTGGCCTTTCGCATCGCGCGTGACGCAGCCCACGGTGTCGGGCGAGCCCAGGGCCTCCTTCAGCGGCGTGGGGAAGTTCCACCCCTTCTGCCAGTCGTAGCGCTTCCAGGCCTCGATCTGGCGCGGGTCGCTGCCTTGGAGGATGTCCTTCACGCGCTTGAAGCGGGCCCGGTTCTCGGGGCAGGTGGGGTCGTAGTCGGGAAAGCCCATGGCCCGGGCGAAGCGCGTGGCGCCCTCGCCCACGATGAGGAGGTGGGGCGTGTCCATGACCTTCCGCGCCACCAGGACGGGATTCTTCACCCGCTCGATGGCCGCCACGGCGCCGAACCCACCCGTGCCGCCTTCCATGCAGGCGGCGTCCATCTGGATGGTCTTGCCGTCCAGGCGGATGTTGGCGCCGGTGCCCGCGTTGAAGCGGGGATCGTCCTCCAGGACCACCACGCCGGCCAGGGCCGCGTCCAGGGCGCCGCGCCCGGCCTTCAGTTCGGCCAGGGCCTTGGCCGCGGCGCGGTCCGTGCCATCCATGCGAAGGCGGGGGCTGCCGGCGCCGCCGTGGACCACCGCGGCTGGAGGGGCGGCCACCAGGAGCGTGGTGAGGGCCGCCAGGAGCAGGGAACTGGGAAGTCGCATAGGGTTCCTCGGGTCAGCCGCCAATGCGGGACATCTCGACGCGGGGAAGGCCCGGGGTCGCGCTGCGCCGCAATTCGGAATAGCGATCGGCCCTGCGCTTCCAGTGGAAGGCCAGCAGCGAGGCGAGGTCGGTGTCCCCGTGGCCGCTCCGGAGGAAGCCCTTCAGGTCCAGGCTCCCCTCAGCGAAGAGGCAGGTGTAGAGGTGTCCGTCGGCGGAGAGGCGGGCGCGGTCGCAGCTGCGGCAGAAGGGGGCCGTGACGGAGGCGATGAGCCCCACCTCGCCCTTCCCGTCGGCGTACTGCCAGCCCCGGGCCACGGCGCCCTGGGCGGTGTGGAGGGGGACCAGGGGCCAGCGGGCGTGGAGGATGCGATGCACTTCGTCGGCGGGGACCACGGACTCCAGGCGCCAGCCGTTGGTGGTGCCCACGTCCATGAACTCGATGAAGCGCAGGGTGTGGCCCCCCTCGCGGGCGAAGGCGGCCAAATCAAGGATCTCGTCGTCATTCACGCCGCGCTGCAGGACGCAGTTGAGCTTCAGGGGGCCGAAGCCGGCGGAGCGGGCCGCCTCGAGGCCCGCGAGCACCCGGGCCAGGGGCAGGTCCGTGTCGCTGAGGGCCTGGAAGCGGTCCGGCCGCAGGGTGTCCAGGCTCACGGTGAGCCGCTTCAGGCCAGCGGCCCGCAGGGCGGGCGCCAGCTCGGGCAGCAGCACCCCGTTGGTGGTCAGGGCCAGATCCTCGATGCCGGGCAGGGCGGCCAGCATCCGCACCAGGGCCGGCAGTTCCCGGCGCAGGAGGGGTTCGCCCCCCGTGAGGCGTAGCTTGGAGACGCCCAGCCCCGTGAAGATCCGCACCAGGCGCGTGATCTCCTCAAAGCTGAGCAGGGCCTCCCGGGGCAGGAAGGCGTAGTCCGGGCCGAAGACCTCCCGGGGCATGCAGTAGGTGCAGCGGAAATTGCACCGGTCGGTGACCGAGAGGCGGAGGGCCTTGAGGGGCCGACCCAGGGCGTCGAGGGGCTGCATATCCCACAAGCATAAATCCCCCCGTGCGGTCACAATGGATTGTTTGGACGGATACGCAGATATGGGCTTGTTTGATCGATTCTTCTCCCGCGCCGACGAGGCGCCTCTGCCGGGTCTGGCGGCCCTGCTGGAGGCCCGGGGGCTGCCCGGGGAACTGCCCGGGCTGGCGGCGCTGGCCCCGGGCTTCGAGGCCCATCGCAAGGCGGAGGAACGGGAGGCCTGGGTGGCGGCCGTGGCCGAGCTCCACGGGCAGGACCTGCCCCTGCCGGAACCCTGGGTCGAGGCCCAGGACCACCTCCTTCCGGAACTGGTGCCCGCCTGGCAGGCGGAGCGCGAAGGCCTCTGGTGCCGGGGCTTCATCGATGGCCTGAGCCAGCGGATCCGCGTGGGCGACAGGGTCATGCCCGCCGCCTGGCTGACGCTGTGGGACCAGTCCGCCGACGATGTGCTGGAGCTGGCGCTGGATCACCTCAAGCATCGGAGCGAGGGCAGCTTCGAGCGCCTGCCCTCGGGCGCCTACCGCAGCCCCTGGCGGGATGGCCTGGACGCGGCCCGGCTGCTGCTTCCTGAGCTCTGGCATGGCCTCTTCAAGGACCAGCATCCCTTTCTCGCCATCCCCTCTGCCGACACCCTCCTGGCCGTGCCCCAGATCCTGCTGCCCAAGCTCATGGACGAGGTGGGCCGCAGCCTCCAGTCCGGCGCGAAGCCGCTGCAGCTGGCCGTCATCGAGCGCATCCACGACAAGCTCATGACCGCCCGGCTCCAGGATCCCCACCCCATGTCGGCGCCCCAGCGGGAGCTGAAGCACATGGACCTGCTGCAGGCCCTGCGCCAGCAGGAACTGGATCTGGATCCCGCCCTCGGCCTGCCCGCCACGGTCTCCATGGTGAAGACCAGCCAGGGGAAGCCGCTCACCATGGCCCTCTGGAACGAAGGCGCACCCATCCTGCTGCCCGAGACCGACCTCATCGCCTTCTCGGCCAGGAATGGCGAGCCGCTGGGGATCTTCACCCGCCAGACCCTGCCCCGCATCCACGAGCTCAAGGGCGAGGCAGTCAGCATCTGGGGGCCACGGCGCGTGCGCTACGAGGGCTTCCCCACGGCCGACCAGCTGTCCCGCCTGGAGCAGTTCGCCACCGCCGAGCAGATGAAGTCCCTCCAGACCCCGGCGGGCAACCGTGGCGCCGCGCCCCGACCCGGCCCCGGTCCTGGCGCGCCTTTCAATTCCCAGGGCGCCGCACCACTGCCGCGCCACCTGCAGGGCGCGGGATTGGGAGTGCAGGACTCGGAGTGACTTGAGCCGGGTCAGATCAGGCCGATCTCCCGGAGCCGCTGGAGCAAAAAGGCGTGGGCGGTGATGGGCTCGAAGCGCCGGGCCTCGCCGGGTTCCAGCAGGGACTCAGGACAGTCCAGGACCACCTCGGGCCGGGGATGGCAGAAGAAGGGCATGGAGTAGCGCACGGCCTCCGGATCGTCGGGATTGACCACGCGGTGGGTGGTGCTGGGGATCTTGAGGTTCAGGTGGCGGCTCAGCATGTCGCCGGCGTCGGCCACGATCTCGCCGGCCAGGCCGTCCACGGCGCGCCAGGTTCCGTTCCGGTCCAGCAGCTGCAGGCCCGAGTCCGTGGCCGCGGGCAGAAGGGTGATGAGGTTGATGTCCTCGTGGGCGGAGCTGCGCACGCCGCCCGGGATGTACCGATCCCGCAGGGCGGGGTAGTGGATGATGCGCAGGATGGAGTTGCCGTCCGTGATCATGTCCGCAAGGTGGCGCTCGGGCAGGCCCAGGTAGAGGGCCAGGGCCTCGAGCAGGGTGCCGGCACAGGCCTCCAGGGCCCGGTAGAGGGCCAGGGTGTGGGCCCTGAAGCCCGGCACCTCGGCCTCGGGCCAGAGGTTGTCGCCATAGGCGGCCTTGAGGGGATGCTCCGCGGGCAGCTCCTGGCCCACGTGCCAGAACTCCTTGAGATCGCCCACGGGATTGTCCTTGGCGTGCTCGCTGCCGAAGGCCGTGAAGCCCCGGGCCCCACCGGAGCCAGGCACCAGGTAGCGGCGCTTGGCCTCCTCGGGCAGGGCGAAGAAAGCCCGGGCCGCAGAGTAGGCACCCTCCACATCCGTCGGCTTCACCTGATGGCCGGCCACCTTCACGAAGCCCGTGTGCCGGAAGCTGTCCCCCAGCACGCGGATGAACTCGGCGCGGTCCTTGGCAGTGCCCTCGCGGAACTGGGAGAGGTGGACCGTTTCGACCTGGAAGGCGGGGCTGGCCATGGGCACCTCGGAGGGACCGGCCATGATAGCTGACGCGACAGGTATTGCCTCCGGGGTGCCTGATGGAAACAAAACGGCGGCGGCCCCGAAGGACACCGCCGCCGCCTGCCGACCCCTTCCAAAAGGCCGCAGCTGATGGGTTCTAGGCTTCGACCAGGGCCTTCATGCCGAGGCGCTCCCGGATGAGGCCCTCGACCTCGTCCGCCAGCTCGGGGTTGTCGTTGAAGAGCTTCTTCACGTTCTCGGCGCCCTGGCCCAGGCGGCTGTCCTTGTAGCTGTACCAGGAGCCGCTCTTCTGGATGATCTCCAGCTGAGTGCCCAGCTCCACCAGCTCGCTGGTGCGGCTGATGCCCTCGCCGTACATGATGTCGAAGGTGGCGACCTTGAGGGGTGGCGCGACCTTGTTCTTCACCACCTTCACCTTGGTCTTCTTGCCGATGACGGAGGAGTCCTCGTCCTTGGCGGCCACCAGGGGGTCGTTGGTGTTGCCCTTGATGCTCTGGATGCTGCGGACGTCGAGGCGCACCGAGGCGTAGAACTTCAGCGCGTTGCCGCCGGTGGTGGTCTCGGGGCTGCCGAACATCACGCCGATCTTCATGCGGATCTGGTTGATGAAGACCACGCAGGTGTGGGTCTTGCTGATGGTGCCGGTCATCTTGCGCAGGGCCTGGCTCATGAGGCGGGCCTGCAGGCCCACGTGGCTGTCGCCCATTTCGCCATCGATCTCGGCCTTGGGTACCAGGGCGGCCACGGAATCCACCACGATGATGTCCAGGGCGCCGCTGCGCACCAGCTGGTCGCAGATCTCGAGGGCCTGCTCGCCGCTGTCGGGCTGGCTGATGAAGAGGTTGGCCACGTCCACGCCCAGTTTCTGGGCGTACTCGGGGTCCAGGGCGTGCTCGGCGTCGATGTAGGCGGCCAGGCCACCCTTCTTCTGGGCCTGGGCCACCATGTGCAGGGCGAGGGTGGTCTTGCCGCTGGCTTCCGGCCCGTAGACCTCGACCACCCGGCCCTTGGGCACGCCGCCCACGCCCAGGGCGGAATCCAGGGCGATGGAGCCGGTGCTGATGACCTCGATGCCCTCGGAGGGGCTCATGCGGTCGCCGAGCTTCATGATCGAACCCTTGCCGAAGGCCCGCTCGATGTCGGCCACGGTGCGGGTCAGGGCTTTGAGGCGATCATCTTGGTCGGATGCGGCCATGGGTTCCTCCGGAAGGGGTGCTTTCCAGTTTGGTGCAAAAAGCGAAAAAAACAAGAAATCTTTTTTCAGGTCCCGCCCCAACCCGGCCGAAGAGGAACAGGCATGTCCACCGACGCCCAGGTCTCCCAGTCCAGCCTGTCCATGGCCGCCCTCGAGGCCCGGCTGGCCTCGGTCCAGGCCGAGGCCGACCGCTTCAGGAGCCTGGTCGAAGACTTGAAAGAAGTGATCTTCCAGATCGACCGCCAGGGCCGGTGGGCCTTCCTGAACCCCGCCTGGACCGAGCTGACGGGCTTCGCCGTGGAGGAGTGCCTGGGGCAGTCCTTCCTGGGCCACCTGCACCCGGCCGACAACCCCCGCTACCTGAACATGCTCACCTACGCCGTGGACACGGGGCAGGCCGTCTTCGAAGGCGAATTCCGGATCCCCACCAAGGCCGGGGACGTGAAGTGGGTGACGGCCCACCAGCGCATCGCCTTCGATGAGGGGGGCGTGGTCCTGGGGGTATCGGGCACGCTCAGCGACATCACGGAGCGCAAGCACACCGAGATCGTCCTCCGCGTGGCCACCAGCCGCCTGCGGGCCCTCATCGAGAACATGCAGGCGGGCATCCTCGTGGAGACCGAGGGGCGGAAGATCGCTCTGCTGAACGAGACCTTCTGCCGCATGTTCCAGGTGCCGGTGCCCGCCCACGTGCTGGTGGAAAGCGACTCCCGGGACCTGCTGAGAGAGTGCCTGCCCCTGCTGGTGGATCGGGCGGGTTTCCTGGCCCGCCTCGAGGTCCTGGGCGTGGCCCGCTGCCCCTCGCAGGGCGACGAGTTCGAGCTGCGCGACGGCCGCATCATGGCCATGGACTTCGTGCCCATCGCCGTGGGCGAGGAATACCTGGGCCACCTCTGGCAGTTCCACGACATCACGGACCGTCGGCGGGCCGAGATCAAGCTGGAGGAGGCGGCGCGGGAGCTGGCGGTGGCCCGGGACCGGGCCCTGGAGCTGTCGGGCCTCAAGAGCGAGTTCCTGGCCAACATGAGCCACGAGATCCGCACACCCATGAACGGCATCATCGGCATGACCGGCCTGCTGCTGGACACGCCCCTGGGCGGCGAGCAGCGCCAGTACGCGGAGACCGTGCGGTCCTGCGGCGAGGCCCTGCTGACGCTCATCAACGACATCCTCGACTTCTCCAAGATCGAGGCCGGCAAGCTGGTCTTCGAGACGCTGGAGTTCGACCTGCTGGCCGTGATCGAGGACGTCCAGGCGGTGCTGGGCGTGAAGGCCCAGGCCAAGGGTGTGGAGCTGGGCATCTTCGTCGATCCGGCCACGCCGCTCCAGGTGGCGGGCGATCCCACCCGGCTGCGCCAGATCCTCACGAACCTCATGGACAACGCCCTCAAGTTCACCCAGGAGGGCTCCGTCGAAGTCCGCGTGCGGCCTGAATCCCAGGAGGATGGCCACGCCCTGATCCGCGTGGAGGTCCGGGACACGGGCATCGGGATGAAGCCCGAGGTGGTGGACCGGCTCTTCACCTCCTTCTTCCAGGGCGACAGCTCCACCACGCGGAAGTACGGCGGCACGGGCCTGGGGCTCACCATCTGCAAGCGGCTGGCCGAGCTCATGGGCGGCAGCATCGGCGTGACCAGTGCGCCGGGCGAGGGCAGCACCTTCTGGTTCACCCTCGGTCTCGAGGCCCGGGGCTGCCAGGCGCCCGTGCGCCCCGGGCCCGCCACCGTCCTGCTGGCGGGCCTGCCGCAGGCGGTGGGCCGCATGGTTGCCGAGCAGTTCGCCGCCTGGGGCGTGCCCTCCCGGATCGCGCCACCGCAGGCCGAGGTGGGCGGTTGGTTGCGCGAGGTCCGCTGCCCCGGGGCCCTGCTCCTGGCCGGGCCGGAGGCCCTGGATGCGGCCCTGGCCGAGGCCGGGGACTGCGCCCTCGTGTTCGCGAGCCCCCTCTACCGGCCCGAGCTGCGGGAGACAGCCGCCCGGCGGGGCATCCAGAGCTTTCTCACCCTCCCCATCCGCCCCAGCCAGCTGCGGGGACTCCTCGAACCGAAGGGCCTGAGCGTCGCCCGGGCGGCCACCGCCGATCCGGTGCCCGCCCGGGAAGGCCCGATGAAGGTGCGTGTCCTGCTGGCGGAGGACAACCTCGTGAACCAGAAGGTCGCGCTGATCATGCTCCAGAAGCTCGGCCTCGAGGCCGACGTGGTGGCCACGGGCGTCGAGGCCCTGGATGCCCTGATGGGCGTCGCCTACGACCTGATCCTCATGGACTGCCAGATGCCGGAGATGGACGGCTTCGAGGCCACCCGGCGCATCCGCGAGCGGGAGCGGGGCAGCCGCCGGATCCCGGTGGTGGCCATGACCGCCAATGCCATGGTCGGCGACCGGGAGAAGTGCCTGGAGGCGGGCATGGATGACTACATCGCCAAGCCAGTGCGCGCCGAGGCCCTCCACCGGGCCCTGTCCCTGTGGCTGCCCGTGGGGGCGGTGGCGCCCCTGACCGGGGGGCCGGCATGAGCCGCTCCGCTGCGCTCCTCGAAGATGCCACGGGCATCCGCATGGCCCTGCAGCGGCTCTGTGTGGCGGGCACCCGCCTCGACGTGGCCTACAAGGCACAGCGGGCGGCCTACCCGATCCTCACCGAGGACGGGGAGCGCTTCGCCTTCCGGATGCCCCACGAGGACATCGCCGCCTGGGGCCTGAAGCCGGGGGAAAACCTGGCGGTGAAGCTCAAGGACCGGGGGCTGGAGTATGACTGCGTGGTGGCCTGCGCCGGGCAGGAGGTGCTGGACGGCGTGGAGGCCTGCCTGGCCACCATCCCCCGGGTGCTGCGCCGGTCCGACCTGCACCGCCTGGCGGACTTCATCCCCGACCGCCCCCCCAGCCAGGCCCACGCGGCCACTTTCACCAACACCCGAAATGCCCTCATCGACGGCACCGTGCAGAGCTTCGGCGAGGAGGGCCTGGAACTGGTCCTGCGCAACACCAAGCAGGACATCCGGGAGCTGCTGCGCATGGGGGAGGAGTCGCTCCTCGATGTCCCCCTGGAGGGCGACCTCCGCCTCCGTGCGACCACCACCGTGGCCTACTTCGGCGACAACCTCGTGGGCCTGCGCTTCACCAAGCAGGCCGATCCGAGGATGCTCGACCAGTACCGCACCTGGATCCAGGACCAGCAGCTCCTCCAGGCCCAGCAGGACAAAGAGGAGTTCGCGCCCCGCGGCTTCCAGGAGGCCACGGCGCGGATCAACCGGGCGGCCGCGCTGCCCACCCTCAAGCTCATCGTGGATCGCGAGCCCCTGATCCTCCTGCTCACCGAGAAGGAGGACTTCGCCCGACGCCTCGGCGAGGCCCTCAGCCGCAAGTTCGGACTCGCCTCGCTCGACCACATCAAAGGGCCCGTGAAGACCCAGCTGGGCGGGGCCGGCGGCGGCGAAGGGGGCTGGGGGCGCGTGCGCATGGTGCTCATCCACAACCAGCTGCGTCTGGCCAGCCCGCTGGAGCTCTGCCGCCAGCTCGTCGAGCAGGAGGGCTGCCCCGTGCCGGTCATCCTCCTGGGCACCGAGGAGGAGGAGGCGAAGAAGCGCCACCACGCGGTTGCCGCGGGCGGCGTGGACTACGTGGTGGTGGAGCCCTTCAAGATCCTCGGCATCCTGCGCCGCCTCGATGACACCCTGAGCCTCTTCGAAGGGGCCTGATCAGCCCAGGGGCACGTCCCGGCCCCGCCAGTGGTTCACGCCGCGGACGCGGTCCCACAGGGCCCAGGCGGTGCCCGCGCCGAAGACCAGCGCATTCAGGGGCCACAGGGCCCAGAGCAGGTCCATGGGGCGCCCGGTCATGCGCTGCTGCACGTCCCCGGCCAGCGCGGGCACCAGGAGCCAGAGCAGGAGCGCGAGCATGGGATGGCCGGCGCAGGGCAGCCACAGCGGTGCGAGCCCGATCAGGAGGGCCAGTGGCAGCAGCGGGGGCAGGAGCCACCAGAAGGGCAGGGCCGCCGCGTTCTTCCGCATGGCCCGCACCAGCTCCCCCAGGCCGTGGTACATGCGCAGGTGCAGGTCGGGGCCACCCCTGGCCACCCGGTTGATGAAGCCCGCGGCCTTCACGCGGCGGGCCAGCATCATGTCGTCGATGGCCTCCAGCGGCGCCCCCGCGTGGCCCTCCACGGCGTCATAGGCCCCCCGCCGCACCAGCGTGAAGCCGCCGACGCCGCAGAAAGAAGGGTGGCGGGGATTGGGCACCTGGTGCGGCGGCACCAGGAGGAGGAAGGCCGAGGCCGCCAAGGGCAGGACCCCACGCTCCGCCGGACTGACGGCATCGATGGCGGGCACCAGGGCGAGGATGTCCGTGGGCTGGGCCTGGGCGGAGGCCATGGCCCGGCGCAGCAGGCCGGGCGTCGCCTGCACGTCGCCATCGGCGAAGAGCAGCCAGTCCGCGGCCAGAGCTTCCGGCTGGCGCGAGGCCAGGTCCAGGGCATGGTTCTTCCCCAGCCAGCCCGGCGGCAGGGCATCGTTGCGCAGCACCCGCAGGCGCTCCGGCCGGGTGGCCTGACGGTGCCGGAGGATCTCCGTGCTGCCGTCGGTGGAGCCGTCGTCCACCACGAGGATCTGCAGGGTCGGGTAGTCCTGGGCCAGCCAGGAGTCCAGGGCCGCGGGCAGCTCCGCCGCTTCATCGCGCACGGGGATGCAGAGGCAGACCGATGGCGGCTGCGGGGGGAGTGCCGGATCCGGTTCCAGCTCGGGCAGCCGGGACCAGTGGCGGCGCAGGAGGACCAGCGCGGCGAGGATGATCCCCGTCGAGCCCCAGGATGCCGCTTCCAGCCAGACCATGCTTCAGCCTAGCCCGAAGGCTGGAGCTGGTGGGTCGGGGTAATCTGGAGGCGGACGCACCCGGGAGATCCCATGGACGAGCGCGTTGCAGAGGGGCCCTTCCTGCGCCTTCGCCAGCCGGAGGACGTGGCGGAGATCCGGGACCTGATGGTGCGGGTCTACCCGCCGCCCCACGGGCCCGAGGCCATCTGGTCCGCCGAGAACCTCCTGCGCCACCTGGAGCACTTCCACGAGGGCCAGCTGGTGGTGGAAGCCGGCCGGAACCTGGTGGGCACGGCCACGACCCACCGCATCCCCCTCGAGATGGCCCTGGTCCCCCATACCTGGTCGGAGATCACCGGGCGCGGTTCCCTGTCCACCCACGACCCCGGGGGCGACGCGCTCTACGGCGTGAACATCGCGGTGGATCCGGCCTGGCAGGGGCGCGGCGTGGGGCGCCTCCTGTACGAGGCGCGCATCGCCCTGGCCCGGCGCCTGGGCTGCCGGGCCTTCGTGGCCGGGGCGCGGATCCCCGGCTACCACCAGGTGGCGGAGGCCATGAGCCCCGAGGCCTATGTGGAGGCCGTGGCCGCCGGGCGGATCTTTGATCCCACTCTGTCCAAGCAGCTCCGCATCGGCTTCCGGGTCCGCGGGGTCCTGCGGGACTACGCGCCCGATGTGGAGACCCTGGGCCATGCGGCCCTCATCGTCCTGACGCTCTGACCACGGCATCCCCAAGGAGGCGACATGCGCTTCACGGCCCCCACGCCCTTCCTGTCCCGCCCCGTGCGGGTCTGCGGCATCCAGTACTCCCTGCGCCCGGTGAAGGACTTCTCGGCCTTCGCCGAGCAGGTGGAGAACTACGTGGACGTGGGCGACGACTACGATGCCGACGTCATCGTGTTCCCCGAGCTCCTGGCGGTCCAGCTCCTGAGCTGCGTGACGCGGGACTTCGCTCCGGCGGAGGCCATGCGGTGCCTGGCGGAGACCTTCACGGAGGGCTTCGAGGACCTCTTCCTCCGGCTCTCGGCCAAGTACGACCGCATCCTCGTGGCGGGGACGCATCCCCGCTTCGTGGAGGGGAAGCTGCAGAACGTGGCCTCGGTCTTCGTCCCCGGCCACGCGCCGGTGCACCAGCCCAAGCTGCACCTCACCCCCACGGAGCGGAAGGTCTGGCGCTTCGAGCCCGGCCACGAGATCCACATCATCGAGACCGACTTCGGCCGCATGGGCGTCTCCATCTGCTACGACGTGCAGTTTCCGGAGGTGGCGCGCATCCAGGCCGAGCAGGGGGTCCAGCTGCTGGTGGTGCCCTACCTCACGGACGACCGCCGCGGCTACAGCCGCGTCACGACCTGCGCCCGGGCCCGGGCCGTGGAGAACCAGATCTACGTGGTCACCGCGGGCATGGTGGGGAGCCTGCCCCTCATCACCGACCTCACGGCCCAGTACGCCCAGAGCGGCGTCTACACGCCCTCGGACTTCCCCTTTCCCATGGATGGCATCGCCACCGAGGCCGCCCCCAACTCCGAGATGGTGCTGGTGGGCGACATCGACCTGGCGGTCCTGGACCAGACCCGGGCCAAGGGCTCGGTGCTCAACCACCAGGACGCGGCCGAGGACGGCCTGCGCGTGACCTTCGACGGGCGGATCCTCGTGCACCACCTCCCCTGGCTGAAGCAGTCGGACGGACCGGCGGCGGAGGGGTGAATCCGCCCGCATGCTTCAATGGAGGCACTTCCCCGGGGGTCCCATGCCCTTCGCCTTCCTGATGCAAGATCCCATCGCCGGCACGCTGATGCTGCTGGCGCTGCTGTGGCTCTCGGCCAAGCTGGGTGGCGAGCTGGCGGTACGCCTGAAGCTCCCCGCGGTCACGGGGGAGCTGGCCGTGGGACTCGCGCTCACGGCGTTGCACCGCGCCTGGCCGCTGTTCCCGGACGTGGCCGCCTCCCCCGCCACGGAGCTGCTGGGCGGCCTCGGCGTGGTGGTGCTGATGTTCGCGGTGGGCCTGGAATCCACGGTGCCGCAGATGCTGAAGGTGGGCGTGGCCTCCCTGCGGGTGGCCCTCATCGGCGTGGTGGTGCCCATGGCCGCGGGGCTCGCCGGGGCCTGGCTGCTGCTGCCCAAGGGCTCGCCCTTCGTCCTGGACCTCTTCATCGGCGCCTGCCTCTGCGCCACCAGCATCGGCATCTCCGCCCAGGTGCTGCGGGAAAAGGGCGCCTCGGATTCCCTGGAGGGCCGCATCATCGTGGGGGCGGCCGTGGTGGATGACGTGCTGGGTCTCCTGGTACTCGTGGCGGTGTCGGGCATGGTGGGCGCTGCGTCCGGAGGCGGCGCCGTGGGCCCGGATCTGGCGAAGACCCTGGCCCTGGCCCTGGGCTTCCTGGCCGCGGCGCTGACGCTGGGCCGCCTGCTCACGCCGAGGCTCTTCCAGCTGGCCAGCCGCTTCCGGGGCGAGCAGGTGCTGCTGCCCCTGGGCTTGGGCTTCGCCTTCCTGCTGGCCTGGCTGGGCAACCTCGCGGGGCTGGCCTCCATCGTGGGGGCCTACGCCGCCGGACTCATCCTGGAGCCGGCCCACATCCTGGATCTGGAGCACCGCGAGCGGCACACGCTGGAGGAGCTGGTGCACCCGCTGGTGACCGTGCTCTCGCCCCTCTTCTTCGTGCTCATGGGCGCCAAGGTGGATCCCGGCGCCCTCTTCAAGCCCGCCACCCTGGGCTTCGCCCTGGTGCTGGCCCTGCTGGGTGTCATCGGCAAATTCGTCGCCGGCTACGGCGGAGGCCGGGGCATCCGCGCCGCCGTGGTGGGCTGGGGCATGGTCCCCCGCGGCGAAGTGGGCCTCATCTTCGTGGCCGCCGGCGCCCAGCTCCACCTGAACGGCGTGCCCCTGCTCAGCCCCGAGGTCCAGGCCGGCATCATCGGCGCCCTGCTGATCACCACCGTGGCCGGGCCCGTGGGGCTGGGGTGGGTCCTTGGCAGGCGCACGGAGAGCTGAACGCCCGGCCCATGGCTACGCTACTGGAGTGAGCCGGATTGGCGTCCACGCTTGTCGTCGTGGTCTCTGTCCCGGCGGTCATCGCGGCGCTCGTCCCGCCGTCCACCGCGCCTCGGGGGGCGCCCCCGGCCGTGGTTGGGATAGAGACAGCCCATAGTCAAGCCGAGCATGGCCACGGCGGTTGCCAAGTAAACGAATCGAAGCTTCATCTCGAACTCCTCTGGTGGCAGGCGAGTGAGTGAATGGGTGGGAAGGGATGGCTGAGTTGCGACCTACCCGGGGATGCGGGCCTACTCCACGACCGTGGTCTCCTTGGCCCGGATCTCCACGTTCTCGGAACGGGTCTTGATGTCGATCTCCACCCGGCGGTTGATGGCCTGGTCCGCCTTGGTCCGTTCCTGGACCCGCGGCTGGGAGAAGCTCAGGCCCTCGGACTGGATGTCGGCCGCAGGGATGCCGGCCTCGACCAGCACCTTGGCCACGGCGGCCGCGCGATCCTTGCTCAGCTGCAGGTTGAAGGCAGCGCGTCCCACTTTGGAGGTGTGGCCGCTGACCACGACCTGGAAGGGCGCCTTCAGTTCCTTCAGCTCAGCCGCGACGGCGTTGACCGCCGCTCGGCCTTCGGGGCTGAGGATGGCCCTGCCATTGGCGAAGTGCAGGGTGGCCTCCTCCAGGATGATCTTTCTGGGCACCACGGGGGCAGGCACGTAGACCACTTCCGGCGGCGGCGGCGGAGTCGTCACGACGATGACCTGGGGCGGGGGCGGGGGAGCCTCGACCCTCACCTCCACCACGGGAGGTGCCGGGATGTAGGCTGCGGGGGCCGGCTTGCGGTTGCCCCAGCGCACCCCGATGCCGGCCAGCGCCTGACCCTCCTTGCGTGAGACCTGGGATTCGATCTGGACGAGGCGGCCTTCGAGCGAGCAGAACATCTGGTCCCCCAGGAGCGCCTGCACGCCCAGGCCGACCACGCCACTCAGGCGGGTGGTGGCTGAGCCGGTGCCGGAGATCGGCGCCCCGATGGTGGTGCTGCCGAGGCCCAGGCGCAGGAAGGGACGCAGGGCCGCCGGTGTGCGGAAGGGATTGATCAGCAGCGAGGCGGTGGCGTGGGCCTCCTTGGCCGAGCCGTGGCCGTAGTTCACATGGGTGAGGACGCCTGAACCCTCGAGGCCCAGGTGGCCGTTCACCCAAGTTCCCACGCCGAAGCCGATGGCCGGCTGCTGATGGTCGGGGTTCTTGGTGCGGTGATCGGTGATGCCGCCCTGGACCTGGATCCAATGGAAGTCGGACCGGTCGTCTGCGGCGAGCAGGCTCCCCGAGACCAGGACTAGGGGAAGGCAGGCCAGGGGGAATCGCACGGGCACTCCGTAACAGGGCGGCCCTGGACAGCCAGGGCGGACAGGGCGGGATCGCAATACCGCCCATGGCGGTGGTGCGGAGAGAGAAGCAGTTGGACCCCACGCTGCGTGATCCACCGAGGTGGAACAAAACATGGGACGCCTATGCGTCACTGCACGATCTGGGCCACTGGTTAATTAATTGATAAAATGAAAGGTTAGAATTGTGGTCCCTGGTGGTCGCCCCCGGGCCTAATCAATCTGAAGGTACCGGGGCTTCAAATGGAGGGAAGGCCCCACGCGGTGGCGCTCAGTCCCGAGGCAGCTCCGGCACGAGGCTTTCCACGAAGGTGGCCTCCACCCGGAAGACCGTGCGGATGAGCGGGGCCGTGAGCACTTCGTGGGGCGCCCCGTTGCCCACCAGGCGGCCGCGGTCCAGCACCAGCACCCGGTCGAAGCGGTAGGCCGCGCGCAGGTCGTGGAGGCTCACCAGGACGGTGCCGCCGCCATCGGCCAGGCGCCGGGCCAGGCGCATGACCTCCAGCGCGTGGCGCACGTCGAGCTGGGCCACGGGCTCGTCCCAGAGCTGGAGAGGCGCGCCCGTGGCCAGGGCCCGGGCCAGGCCCACGCGGTGACGCTCGCCGCCGGAGAGCCGCGTGACCGGGCGCTCGGCGAGGTGCGTGAGGTCCAGCTCCGCCAGGGCCTCCGCCACGCCGGAGAGATCATCCCCCCAGGCGTAGCGCCCCTGAGCCACCACCTCGCGCACGGGGAAGGCGAACTCGAAGTGGGCCTCCTGGCCCACCCAGGCCAGCCGCCGGCCGCGTTCCTGCATGGCGATGCGCGGCAGAGGCTGGCCCTGCCACTGGACGAGGCCCTCGGCGGGCAGGAGTCCCGCCAGGGCCTGGACCAGCGTGGACTTCCCGGCCCCGTTGGGCCCTACCATGGCCACCAGCTCCCCGGGCCCAAGCTCCAGCGACACCGCCTCCAGACGGCCGGGAACCGCGAGGCCGGAGGCGTGCAGGGCCGCGGTCATGGCGCGGCCTCAGTTCGGAGTCTGGAGTCCGGAGTCTGGAGTCTGAAAGGGTGGCGACCCTTCGGGCCGCAGCGCTGTTGTGGCTTGGGCTCGGCGGAATCCACTGGAATCGAAGTACGCCAAGGGGCTACCGAGTCGTGCCCCCAGCCTCCAGACTCTAGACTCCGGGCCGCTCTCATCGTGGCCTCCGCAGCAGCCACAGGAAGAAGGGGCCGCCGATGAGGGCCGTGACCACGCCCAGGCGCAGGCCCAGGGGGAAGGTGCGGGTGACGAGGTCGCAGGCCAGCAGGAAGATGGCGCCGCCGAGCATGGAATAGGGCAGCAGGCGCCGGTGGTCGGGCCCGAAGGCCAGGCGCAGGATGTGGGGCACCACCAGGCCCACGAAGCCCACGATGCCCGCCACGGCCGTGGCCAGGGCCGTGAGGATGGTGGAGAGCACGATGAGCTGGCGCCGCAGGCGGCGCACGTCCACGCCCAGGCTCTGGGCGCTCTGCTCGCCCAGGCTCAGCAGGTCCATGGCGCGGCCCAGGGGCAGCAGCAGCAGACAGGCCACGAGGATGGCGGGCACGCCCATCCACACGTGCTCCCAGCTGCGGCTCTCCAGGCCGCCCATGAGCCAGAACAGGATCTGCGCGTTCACCTCGAAGTGACCGGCCGTGGTGGTGAGCAGGAAGCTGGTGCCCGCGCCCAGCAGGGCGTTGAGGGCCACGCCCGAGAGCAGCAGCCGCTCCGTGCCCGCGCCCCGCTGGGCGAGCATGAGCACCATGCCTGTGGCGGCGAAGGCGCCCACGACGGAAGCCAGGGGCAGGGCCCACATCGTGGCCGCGGCGAAGCCGAAGAGCGGCCCCGTGGCCAGCACCGCCACGGCGCCCAGGGCCCCGCCGCTGCTCACGCCCAGCAGGCCCGGACTGGCCAGGGGATTGCGGAAGAAGGCCTGCATCACCACACCGCTGGCCCCCAGGGCCGCACCCACGGCCAGGCCCACCAGGGCCCGGGGCAGGCGGAAGTCGCGCACCACCGTGCGGGCCACCTCATCCGTGCCATTCGTGAGGGCGCCCAGCACCTGTGCAAAGCTCAGCCGCAGCTCCCCGAAGGCCAGCGAGGCCAGGAAGGTCAGGGCCAGGAGCGCCAGCAGGAGCGGGACGGCGAGGCGGGGCTTCACCGGAACCGCTCCGGGTGCAGGGCCCGCGCCAGGGCTTCGTAGGCGGCGATGCGGTGATGGGAGATGCTCGACATCATGGGGCCCGGGATGATCACCACCCGCCCGGCCTTGAAGGCGGGCAGGGCCCGGTAGTGGGGGATCTCGGCCAGGCGGCCGCGGATGCGTTCATCACCCGATGCCACGAGGACTTCGATGTTCCAGACGAGCAGCTTTTCAGAAGGCGTCGGCGCGTGGCCCTTGAGACCCGCCTCCGTGGCGACGTTGAGGGCGCCCGCGTGGTCGCAGAGGTCCTGGAAGGTGGTGCCGGCCCCCGAGGTGAAGGGATAGACCCCCGCGCTGATGACGCGCACGGGCTTCACGCCGCTGAGCCTGGCGGCGAGCGCCCCGGTGCGGGCGCGGCACTGGGCGATCACGGTTTCGGCGCGGGCCTCCTGGCCCAGCTCACGACCGAGGACACGCAGGCTGGCGTAGATGTCCTCCAGCGTGTCGTAGCGGTCCAGCACCACCAGCCGGACCCCGGCCCGCCGGAGCAGGGCCAGGGTTTCGGGGCGGGTGAAGCTGGCGGCCAGCACCAGGTCGGGGCGGAAGCGGAGCACGCTCTCGGCGTCGCTGTCCTTGAGTGCCGGGAAGCGCCTCGCCTCGGCGGCCACGGGGCTGAACTGCGGGTCGTGGCTGATGTGGCTGAGGGCCGCGATCTGGCCCGGATCCGCCAGGGCCAGCAGCAGCTCGTCCGTGCCCACCGCCTGGCTCACCACCCGCTGGGGGTGCGCCGCATTCAGGGGCAACACGGCAAAGAGAAGGCATACCAAGATACGAAAAAATGATTCACGACGAAGACAGAAAGACCACCAAGGAGTGAGTGGGGATTGGTCGATGGTTCTTCTTCCTGTCTTCCTGTCTTCGTGGTGGATTTGTTTCCGACCGAGATTCGCCATCACCAACTCCACGTGGCGCTGAGGGTCCAGCGGGGGCCGGGGGCGGGGAAGCCGTAGACCAGCGCGGCGTCGCCGTCCTGGTCGTAGCGGCCACTGAGCCAGTCCTGGACGCCCTGGCGAGGCTGCAGGAGGTGCTCGCCGCGCAGGGCCAGCACGAGGTGCTTCATGGGCTCGAAGGAGCCGCCCACGCTGAGGTCGCGGTAGGGGCTGCCCGTGGAGATCACCTGGTAGGTGGTGTCGTGGAGGTCGTACCGGGCACCCACGCGGGCGAAGCGGACATCGGCCCGCCAGCGCTTCGCCTGCACGAAGGCGGACACCGCGCCCGTGAAGAAGGGGTGGCGCACGATGGCGGTGTTCTGCTGGCCGAATGCCTGGCCCTCGACGTTGTGGTCCAGGTCCCGGGTCTCCTGGCTGCGCAGGATCAGATCCCAGCCGTAGGCCAGGTCGGCGCCGCCCCGCCAGCCCAGGGCGACTTCGAGGCTCTGGGCGCGGACGGTGCCCTGGTTGGCGTAGTGCGAGGTGAAGAGGGGCGGGAACGAGAAGCTGGTGTCGTAGACGTAGGCCAGCAGGTTGCTGATGCGGGTGCGCTGGGCCTCCAGGCGGTACTCCCAGTGGCCCGCCAGCAGGCCCGTGGCGCCCACCTGCACCGTGCGGCTGCGCTCGGGGGCGATGGGATAGGCCGTCCCATCCTGGCTCTCCGCCTGGGCGTTGAGGGCGAACTCCGTGGTGTTGGGCATCCGGAAGCCCTGCCCCGCGCTGGCGTAGAGGCGCAGCTCCGGCGCCACCACCCAGTTGAGGCCCGAGCGCCAGGTGCCGGCCTCGGCGCTGCCCGCGCGGCTGCGCTGACCGCTGTCCTGGCGGGTCAGATCGCGGTGGCCGGCGTCGCGGCGCAGGCCCGCCACCCAGTCGAGGCCCTCGAGGAGCGTCCAGCGGCTTTCGAGGGCCCCGGCCAGATCGCGCCCCTCGCCGCGGTAGGACACGGCGGCGAAGGTGGACGGATCGTAGTAGTTCTTCGCGTGGGCCACATCCTCCCGGCCTTCGAGGCGGCCCGACAGGCGGAAGGCCTTGGACGGTGTCCAGTGCAGGGTGAGCTGGCCCTCCACGCGGCGGAAGCTGCGGTCGGTCTGCTGGCGCAGGGGACCGCTGGGATCGCCGGTGCTGCCGGACAGGGCCTGCAGGGTGTTCTCCAGCACCAGGTCAGCGGTCGGGGACCACCGGGCCGAGGCGCCCCAGCTCTCCTGCCGGGCGCGGGTCTCGCGCTGCGGCTCGTAGCTGCGCCCGGACCCCGGCCAGGCCAGGGTGGTGAAGGGCACGGAGGCCGTCTGGCCGCTGTTGCGGTAGAAGCCAGTGAGGTCCACGGGGCCGAAGGTGGAGCCCAGGCGCAGGAATCCGCCCGCCTGCCGGAAGGCGTCGCCGGGGAAGCCGCTCTCCTGCTTCTGGGCTTCGGCGCCCGCGGCGACCCAGCCCCGGGTGCCTGACAGCTGCGTGCGCACGGTGCCACCCGCCAGGCCATCGGTGCCGACCTTCAGGCCCGCCTGGCCGTGGGAGCCTGCGGCGCCCTTGCCCACGCTGGTGAGCGCGATGACGCCGCCGATGGCGTCGCTGCCGTAGAGGACGGAGGCTGGCCCCAGCACCAGCTCCACCCGGGCGATGCCCACGAGGCTGAGGGTGCCCAGGTCGGGGCTGGTACCGGTGGGATCGTTGAGGCGCAGGCCGTCCAGCAGCACCACCACGTTGCGGCTGAGGGTGCCGTTGAGGAAGGCCGAGGCGGAGGCGCCGGGGCCGCCGCTGGCCATCACGGCACCGGGCTGGAGCACCTCCAGCAGCTCGGCCAGGGTGCGGCTGCCCAGCCGGGCCAGTTCCTCGGCCTCCACGATGCGCACGGGGCCCGGCGTGCGGGTGACCTCCACGGGCTGGGCCTCGGCGCTGACCGTGACCGTGGCCTCGCCGGGCTTGCGCTCGGGCTCGGCGCCGCTCGAAAGGACGGACACGGCCGCCAACAGGAATGAGATCCGGGAAATGCCCATCATGCCTCCACGCATGAAGTCGCGGCGGCGGGGCGGATTCCCCTGGTGGTGGGAACCATGCCCGGCCCGTTCCCGCGACGGGGGGTGAGGTGCAGGACCGGTCTCCGGACTCGCACGCGACAGGGGCTTTTCGGCTCCCCCCTTGCCTTCCCGGGACGATCCCAGTGGCTCGGGCTTGAGGTCTCACGCCCCTGATCCCGAATGGGGGGCCGTGGTGCATACCGTTGCGGGGCAGTGCAGGAATCTCACCTGCTTCCCGAACATCCAACACTGAATTGTCAGGACCACCAGACAACCACGGCCCCGGCGCCGGACGCAAGTAGAATGGAGAGATGACAGCTCCCATCGGCATCATCGGCGGCAGTGGCCTCTACCGGATGGAGGGCCTGGCCCTCGATCGGGCGCAGGAGGTGCAAACGCCCTTCGGCGAGCCCTCGGGGCCCGTGCATATGGGCACGCTGGACGGCGCGCCCGTGGCCTTCCTGGCGCGGCATGGCGAGGGCCACCGGTTCACACCCAGCGAGGTGAACTACCGGGCCAACCTGTGGGCCCTCAAGTCCGTGGGCGTCGAGCGGCTGATCTGCGTGTCCGCCGTGGGCAGCCTGCAGGCCCGCCACAAGCCCGGCGAGCTGCGCCTGGTGAGCCAGTTCATCGACAAGACGAGGCACCGCAAGGACACGTATTTCGGTGAAGGCCTCGTGGCCCATGTGAGCTTCGCCGAGCCCACCTGCGCCCATCTGTCGGAGACGCTGCTGGCCTCGGGCCGCGCCCTGGACCTGCCCCTCGAAGGCGATGCGCTCTATGTGTGCATGGAGGGCCCGGCCTTCTCCACCCGCGCCGAAAGCAAACTCCACCAGAGCTGGGGCGCGGACCTCATCGGCATGACCCAGGTGACCGAGGCCCGCCTCGCCCGCGAGTCCGAGCTCTGCTACGCCTGCATCGCCCTGGTGACGGACTACGATGCCTGGCGCGAAGAGGAGGAGGGCGTGGACGCCGCCTCGGTGCTGGAGGTCATGCACGCCAACGTGGACAAGGCCCAGCGCCTGCTGCGCCAGGTGGTGCCGCAGCTCTCGGGCGCGCCGCGATCCTGCGCTTGCGGCGAGGCCCTGAAGGCGGCGCTGTTCACGGCCCCGGAGGCGGTGACGCCCGAGGCCCGCCAGCGGCTGGACCTGCTGGTGGCCAAGTACGGCTACGGCGTGGCGCGCTGATGGCCAGGCCCCAGGGACCGGCCCAGCCCAGCCCCAAGCTGCAGGCCCTGCTGAAGGACTTCCAGCAGATCGCCAGCATGTCCGGCTACCTGAACCACTCCTTCGACCCCCCGCAGCTGCGCCTCTTCTTCACGCTCTACGGCCGCGTGATGGTGGCCTCGCCCGAGCAGGGGCTGGCCCTCATGCCCCAGCTGCAGGCCTGGTGCGAGGCGGTGGCCACCCGCCTGCGCGAAGGCAGCTCCGCCACCATCATGGCCCCCCAGATCCAGGTGAGCGCCCCCCAGACCATGCCCGATGGCCGCGACTACCTGGTGGCCACCATCACCTTCAACACCAAGGTCACCGAGACCTCGTACCTCCGCATCCGCACCGCCATCCTCGCCGCCTACCAGGACGCCGTGAAGATGCGGGAGGTGGGGTTCAGCGAAGCGGCACCGGCGGCGGTCCCGGTCCTGATTCCGGCCGACATGCAGACCCCACCGCCAGAAGCGATTTCATCCTCAGATGGGATGGATAAACCTAGTTAGCCAACTTGACAGTCGCCCATGTGTGCGCATATTTAATGCGTATCATCGAGGTGCATCATGCGGGCCTGCTACAAGACGGACGCCCCCAAGAAACCGGTCAATCTCTCCTTAAATGGAGACTTGCTGAAGGTAAGCAAAGACCTTGGCCTCAACCTTTCCGGTCTCGCCGAAGAGGCCATTGCCAAGGCAGTTCGTGCGCGCCTCGCCGAAGTGTGGCTCTCGGAAAATGCTGAGGCCATCCTGGCCTACAACAAGCGCGTTGAATCTCAAGGGGTGTTCAGTGATGGCCTGAGGAACTTCTGATGGCCTCTTTCACCGTCTATACCAACCCTGATCCGAAATCACTAAAGGCCATACCCTTCCTCCTCGATGTCCAAAGTGAACTGCTCTCACCCTTGGATACTCGGGTGGTTGTCCCCCTGTACCTAGATTCGACTGCAAAGACTCACCCGATTTCACGCCTTACACCAGTCATTGCCTTCCAAAGCAAGTCGTTGGTTGCCATGGTTCCTGAGTTGGCCGGTGTCAGCAAACGCCACCTTGGTCCTGTCGTGGGTCAGCTTCCCGAGGTCCGACCGGAATTACTCGCTGCCATTGATCTCCTAATTACCGGCTTTTAATTCATCTTCTCGGTGCGTCGGCTAACCCTCCGTTGCGCCCGGACCCCGCCTGCATTGCCTTCCGCTCTCTTTCGGCATTCCCCTATCCCGGCTCCGCTCATCGCCTTGGTGCAGGCGGGGCCACATGGTTTCATCCGTTAGGCGTGTCCATGCTTCCTGAATATTGCGCAATCATCGGTGCAATCATCGGCTCGCTCGGCGGCTTCTATTACTTGTATGAAACCATTGTCGGCAAAGCTCAGCCCAACCGCATCACCTGGCTGCTTTGGGGAATCTTCCCGATGGTCATTTTTGTGGCGCAAAGGGCGCAGGGCGTCGAGGGTGTATCGTGGGCCTCGTTTGTCGCCGGTTTTACGCCGCTGCTTGTCGTCGCTGCATCGTTCTTCAACAAGAAGGCCTATTGGAAAAGCGGACCGCGCGACTACTACCTGATGGCAGCAGCCATCATCGGCATCATCCTCTGGGTCATGACCAACAATCCGAACTTGGCCTTACTGTTTTCGCTTTTGGCCGATGTGCTGGCGAGTATGCCGACCCTCATCAAGTCGTATCGCCATCCCCATTCCGAGAGCTGGATTGCCTATGCCATCAGCGCATTCGGCTTCGGAATGAGCTTTCTGTCGGTTCAAACCTACAACTTTGAAAATGCTGCCTTCGTTGCCTATCTGTTCATCCTAAACGGCGCTTTGGCGGTGCTGGCATCACGGATCCGTAAACATCAACAGGCAACCATCTCCCTTCCTTGAGACCGGAACGCTGACCCTCCGCTCGATCCGGAACCCGCCTTCAGCGGCTCAGGCCGCCCTCCCGGTATGCTGAGACTTCTTCTGCGTGAGGTCCCCGGCATGACCATGACCCGATGTTGCATCACCGGCCGCCTGTTGCTGCCGTTCGCTGCGCTGATGGCCACTGTCTTGCAGAGCGCGGAACCCTCGAAGCTCCCCTTCAAGCCCTCACCAGTGCCCGGCGGCGTGGCGGTCATTGCCCTTCCTGCCAAAGCTGCGGCGCCCGTAGTGACCTACCGTGGGGAACCCGTGCTCACGCGGCGCAGCGGCCCGGGCTGGGTGGCGGTGGTGGGCATCCCCCTGAGCGCCAAGCCCGGCGAGCAGGCCATCGAGGTGGATGGCCGCGCTGTCACCTTCACCGTCAAGCCCAAGCGATACCCGGAACAGCGCGTCAAGCTGGCGAACCAGCGGCATGTGACGCCCAACGCCGAGGACGAGGCCCGCATCGCCAGGGAGCAGGTGCTGATGGCGCCTGCCTGGAAGGCCTGGCCCGAAACACTGGTGCCTTCGCTGAGCTTCCGCCAGCCCACGCCGGGGGACCTCACCGCCTCCTTCGGCCTGCGGCGGATCTTCAACGGCGTGCCCCGCTCACCCCACTCAGGCCTGGACATCCGGGCCCCCCAGGGCCAGGCTGTGCGGGCCCCCGCGCCGGGGCGGGTGGTGCTCACGGGCGACTTCTTCTACAGCGGCAACGCCGTGTTCATCGCCCACGGAGAGGGTGTGGTGAGCCTGCTCTGCCACCTGTCGAAGATCTCGGTGAAGGAGGGGCAGGTGCTCCAGGCCGGCGATCTGGTGGGTGAGGTCGGCAAGACGGGGCGCGCCTCGGGGCCCCACCTGCACTGGTCCCTGAGCCTCAACAATGCCCGGGTGGACCCCCGGCTCTTCCTGGGAGGCAAGCCATGATCCGGAGGCTGAGCGAGCTGCCGGTGGAAGCCAAGGCGGACATCCGCGGCGGCGAGGGCCGGGCCCTCGATGTGAGCCTGTTGAAACTGGGCGACATGGCGGGCGTGCTCAGCCTGGGCCGCATCACCCTGGAGCCCGGCGCCAGCATCGGTGAGCACGCGCACCCCAACACCGAGGACCTCTACTTGATTGTGGAGGGCCGGGGCATGGGCCTTCTGAATGGCGAGCGCTTCCCCGTGGGGCCCGGCGACCTCTTCCTGGTGAAGGCGGGCGGCAGCCACGGTCTGATCAACGACTCGGATGACCCCCTGACCTTCATCGGCCTGCTCACGCAGAGCGAGGAGGGGGCCTAGCGGCCCCCCCGGGCGTAGCCCTTCGTCTGCACCAGGATCACGCCCAGGATGGCGATGGCGCCGCCCACGAGGGTGAGCAGGGCGGGGACCTCGCCCAGCCACACCCAGGCGATGAGGCTGGCCAGCACGGGCGACAGGTACAGGAAGCTCGACAGCAGCGAGGCGGGCATGCGGGCCAGGGCGTAGTTCCACAGCACATAGGCGATGGCCGCCGGGAAGATGCCGAGGTAGATCACGGCGAAGGTGGCCTGGGGCGCGGCCACGGGCAGGCGGCGGAGCAGGCCCGGCAGGAAGACCAGCAGGGGCAGGGTGCCGGCCCAGATGGAGTAGCAGGTGAACTCCAGGGCGGCGTGGCGGCGCAGCAGCTGCTTGGACAGGATCGAATAGACGGCCGCCACGGTGGCCGCCAGCAGGATGAGCAGGGCCCCGGGCGTGAAGCGCAGACCCTGGCCGCCGCTGAGGGCGATGAGCGCCACACCGGCGAAGGCCAGGAGGATGCCCAGCCAGCCAATGCCGGTGAGGCGTTCCTTGAGCACCGCCACGGACAGCAGCGCGGTGAACACCGGGGCCGCGGAGATGAGCAGGGAGGCCGCCCCGGCTTGAACCGTCATCTCGCCGAAGTTCAGGGCCACGTGGTAGACGCTGATGCCGAGGAAGCCCGTGAGGCCGATCAGCGGCAGTTCCGAGCGCTCCGGCAGCCGCATCCGCTTGGTGAACGCGTACAGGGCCAGCACGGTGGAGGCCGTCCCGAAGCGCAGCAGGGCCAGCTCGCCGGGCCCGTACCCATCGGGGCCCACGGTGCCCGAGGGGCTGAGGCGCATGCCCGCCCGGATGCCCGCGAAGGCCGAAGCCCACAGCAGCAGCAGGCCGGCGATGGAGAGCCAGGTACGGGGTTCGCGCTTCCAGGTCATTCCTTCACCCTACCGGAGAGGGCTGCCGCTCCGCCTCCGGATTCCGGCGCGGGCATTCGTCCGACCTGCCTGTCGGCGAGACTCAGATTGAAAGACTGAAAACCGCAGATGTCACAGATGGCCGCAGAAAAGCGGGGCCACAGACCCCCCCCCCCCCCCCCCCCCCGCCCGCCGGGCCCCCCCGCGCCGCCCGCGAATCTGGGTTTCGCTTTTGACCTAAACCGGCTGAGCCCCGATAGTCAGGTCGCGGCGATCACGCTTCGCAGGCGCGGCCGTCGCGCATCTCGATGTGGCGGCCCCCGAGGCGGCCGAGGTCGGGGTTGTGGGTGACCATGAGGATGGTCAGGCCCGTGCTGCGGTTCAGCTGCTGCAGGATCTCGCCGATCTCGCCGGTGCGGGTGGTGTCCAGGTTCCCCGTGGGCTCATCGGCCAGCAGGATCTCGGGCCGGTTCACCAGGGCCCGCGCGATGGCCACCCGCTGCATCTCACCGCCGGAGATCTGCCCCGGCAGGTGGTTCATGCGGTGCTCCATGCCCAGCAGGGCCAGCAGGCTCTCCACCTCGCCCTCCACGCCCGGCTTGCGGTAGAAGGCCAGGGGCAGGGCCACGTTCTCCCGCACGGTGAGGGTGGGGATCAGGTAGAAGTTCTGGAAGATGTAGCCGAAGATCTCGCGGCGGATCCGCGTGAGGTCGCGCTCCCCGAGGAGATCGCCGTTGCCGAAGATGCGGCGGCCGGCCAGATCGAGCTCGCCTGAGGTGGGGTTCTCCAGGCAGCCCAGCAGGTTCACCAGGGTGGTCTTGCCGGAGCCCGAGGGCCCCATGAAGGACACGAACTCGCCCTTGCGGACCTGCAGCGACACGCCATCCAGGGCGCGGACCTCCTCACTGCCGCGACCATAGACCCGGGTGAGGTCCCGGGCTTCCAACGCGATGTCGTTGCCGGTGCTCATGCGTCCCCCCGGATCGAATCCAGGGGCCTGATGCGGCCCGCCTTCCAGGCTGGATACATGCCGCTGACCAGGCCCACGACCACGATGGTCAGGAGCGTGAGGAGTGAAAGCCGGGAGTCGATGGCCACCAGCTCCCCGCCCGGTGCGTAGGGCAGGGCCTGGCGGACCAGGAGGTCGGAGAGCCGGGCGAAGGCCAGCGCCAAGCCGATGCCCAGGAAACCGCCGCTGGCGCAGAGGATGAGGGTTTCGGTCCAGACCAGGCGGAAGATGTCGCCGGGCATGGCGCCCATGGTCTTCAGGATGCCGATCTCGTGCTTGCGCTCCAGCACCGACATGAGCACGGTGTTCACCACGCCCACCATGGCGATGAGCAGGGCGATGACGGCGATGGAGAGCACCATCACCCGCGCCGTGGCGATGAGCTTCATGATGGTCTGCTTCACCTGGCTGAAGCTCACCACCTGCATGTCCGGCAGCTGGTAGAGCGAGGTCTCCAGCTTGGTGAGATCCGCGTCCTTCCGGGCCTTGATGCCGATGGTTGTGATCTTGTCGAGGCCGGAGATCTTCTGCAGGGTGCGCAGGGGCACGAAGATGGTGCCGTCGTCCTGGGTGCCCGTGCGCTGGAGGATGCCCACGACCTTGAGCTGGACGTTCTTCTCGGGCACCAGGATCAGGTCCCCCACCTCGCGCTGCTCCAGTTCGGCGGCCTCGTAGCCCATGACAGCCTCGGCGGCGTTGGCATCGGCGAACCAGCCGCCCTGGTGGAAGCGCAGGAAGGGCTTCATGGCGGGAAAGGTGGCGAGGTCCACGCCGAAGTAGCCCGCGATGCCGCCGCCGTCCCCCTTGTTGGGATCGAAGAAGGCCTGCATGAGGATGGGGGTCACCTTGTCCACCTCGGGCCTGGCCTCGATGGACTTGACCACATCCTCCTCGATGTAGCGGAGCCCGGCCCCGCCCTGCAACATCATGGTGGCGGCCTCGTAGGGGCAGCCCTTGGCCATGACCATGATCTGGTAGCCCATGTTGTCGATGTCGCGGTTCAGGGCCTTCTCGTAGCCGCGGTTGAAGCCCAGCAGGCTCACGAGCACCCAGGACGAGAGGATGATGCCCACCAGGGTGAGGCTGGTGCGGGTCTTCTTCCGCAGCAGGTTCTTGGAGGCGATCTGGAACTTGCTGATCATGGCTTCTGCTTCCCGGCGGAGTAGAAGAACTCGTCCATCAGGATGAGGTTCTTGTTCAGGGCCCGCAGGACCCCCAGGAAATCCGTCAGGGCCTCGGGCACGGGGTTGACGACGGTGGCCAGGCGTCCGCTGCCCTTGCCGGCGATGAAGTCGAAGGCTCCGAAATCCTTGAGGGTCATGCCGATGAACTGGGCGCCGAACTTGCGGGCGGTGAACTTGTTCGCCCAGGAGCCGGCCACCCGCTGCAGGTAGAAGGCCTTGATGCGGCCCTCGAGATCCAGCGAGACGAAGACCTCCAGCACTCCGAACTGCCCCTTCTGGTTCACGCCGTGGATGTAGCCGATCTTCTCGGTGCCCTTGTAGACCTCGTAGAGGACATAGGGTACGTCCAGGGGGGCGTACAGGGCGGGCACTCCGCCCAGCCGGCCCACGACCCGCTTGAACACGGGCTCACCGCCCCGGCTCGCGAAGGAGAAGGTGATGACCTTGAAGCTGGTGGATCCGGGAAAGAGCCGGGGCACGTCGACGGGAGGGTTGTTCAGCTCGCAGCTGATGGCCGCCGGCAGGGGCGTGGCCACCAGGGCCAGGGGGAGGAGCAGCAGGAGGCGCTTCGAGGGGAAGCCAGGCTGGCGGGTCATGGGGCCCCTCCTAGAGGTCGAACAGGTAGGCGCCCCGGAGGACGGCCTGCCCGTTCTTCAGGAAGGAGAACCGGATCTCCCAGTCCCCAGGCATCACCAGCTGCACGGGCAGCAGGTAGACTCCCTTGTTCGAGAGCGCGAAGGGCTTGGGGCCGCTGCTGTGCGCTCCGCGCATGGAGGGCATGTCGGCGTCACCCTGGATGGCGAAGCTCGTGTCCCGCTTGCCGTCCTGGGTGAATACCTCCACCCGCATGACCGCCGTGCCGAGCTTGGGCTGGTGGGTGAAGCCGTAGGTGAAGTAGTGTTCCTTGCCGAGGGGCACCTTGCGGCCGGGCTTGGGCAGGGGTGGGAATTCACCCTGGCCGGGGGTCGCCGCGGCGGCGGGCACCGCTAGCAGCATCACCAGAGCTGACGCGACCAGTGTCTTGGACATGACCTTGCTCCTTTGGACTTCCTGCGGTGGGTGACGGAAACGCCCATCCTACCTTGACTGGGGGGACTTGGGCTCAGGGCATCCGAGGGCGGATCCCTCGAGCCTGGAATCCTGGACAGGGGTCACCAGGCCCTTCCTGATGGCCAGCGCCGTCAGGGCCTGGATCGAGGTCAGCCCGAGCTTCTTCATGAGGTTCGCCCGGTGCTTCTCCACGGTCTTGGGACTGAGGCCGAGGGCTTCGGCGATGGTCTTCGAGCGGTACCCCTCGGCGACCAGCTTGAGGACCTCCCGCTCCCGGTCGGAGAGGTCTCCCGTGGCCGCGGGAGCGGGCCGCAGCCTGCGGTGTCCCAGGAGGTGCGTCACCACCGTGGCGGCGATGGCCGGGGTCAGATACTTCTCGCCCGCCAGCACGCTCTCGATGGCCAGGAACAGTTCCTCCCCGGAGGAGTCCTTCATCACATAGCCGCAGGCCCCGGCCTGGAGGGCCGAGCAGATGGCCTCTTCGCTGCGATCCAGCGCCAGGGCCAGGATCCGTGTCCCCGGGCTGACCCGACGCACGGCCCTGAGCGATTCCGGGCCATCGAAACCGGGCAGGGTGAGGGACAACACCATGAGCTCCGGCTGCAGCTGCCCGGCGAGGTGGACAGCTTCCCGCCCATCCACCCCTTCCCCGACGACCTCCAGGTGGATCTGGGCGGAGAGGAGCATGCGCAGGCCCTCCCGCATGAGGGTCTGATCCTCCACGATCACGATGCGGCGCCTAACCTCGGCCATGTCCCGCTCTCCGGCAAGTGCGAATGGAAGGAATCTCCCAGGAGTGGACCAATGACAACCCATGGGTTGTCTTTAGTCTGTCTGGACAAAGATTAACTCGTCCATCCCTTGAATGCAACGGGCTGATTTCTTCTTTATCCGCTCAGCCGGCCGCGGAGGGCTGCACAGGCCCGGGCCCGGTGGCTGAGGTGGTGTTTGAGGTCGCTGGGCAGCTCGCCGAAGGTCTGATCGTGGCCCTCCGGGAGGAAGATGGGGTCGTAGCCGAAACCGCCCTCGCCCCGGGGTTCGGAGGCCAGGGAGCCCTCCACGGTGCCACTGACCGTGAAGGGGGCACCCCCCATGGGCACGAAGGCCAGCACGCAGACGAACCGGGCCTGGCGCGGCGCCTCGCCGGGCAGCATGGCCAGCAGGCGGCGATTCTTGTCGCGGTAGGCGGGCAGATCCGGCGCGAAGCGGGCGCTCAGCACGCCGGGGCCGCCCCAGAGAGCGTCCACGCAGAGACCGGAATCATCGGCCAGCACGCCGTCCACGGGCTCCGTCCCGTGCACCAGCCACCAGGCCTGGGCCCCCTCGGCCTTCTGCAGGGCGTTGTCCTGGAAGAAGGCGCCGGTCTCCGGAAGCTCCGGCGCCTCCGCAGGCCAGGGCACGAACTGAAGGTCCGGCAGCAGCTCCGCGAATTCGCGGAGCTTGCCGGCGTTGCGGGAGGCGAGCAGGACTTTCAGCACCCCACCACCTCGGTGTACCAGCTGCGGGCACGCTCAGGTGTCATGGGGCCGTGGACGAGGGCGCGGCCATCGGCGAAGAGGGTGATCTCGTCGGCACCCTCGCGGCCCTTGAGCATCAGGCCCGCCTGCTTCCAGGGGCTGCGGGTGCGGGTCTCCAGGCGCTCTTTCAGGGCGGCGAGGTCGAGCCGCCCAGGCGGGTTCACGCGGATCTGCACGCCCTCCAGACCGCACAGGGAACTGGCCTTCAGGCTCCAGCGGGCATCCAGGAACTCGGTGACCTTGTCCATGCAGAAGCGGCACCGGGTCTTCGGGGCCTTCAGGAACTGCCGCTCGTCGTGCCAGAAGTCGAAACGGGCCAACTCGGCGTGCGGCGCCTTCCCCGTGAGGATCTTCAAGGCCTCCAGGGCCGCCCAGCTGCCGATGATGCCCACGGTGGGGCCCAGCACGCCGGCGCTGTCGCAGGTGTCCACATCGCCGCCCGCGGGGGGCTCCTCGATGAGGCAGCGCAGGCAGGGCGTGTGGGGCGGGTTCAGGGGCCAGATGACGCCCTCGCCGCCGATGGCCCCGGCATAGATCCAGGGGGTGCCCGTGAGGATGGCCACGTCGTTGATGAGAAACCGGGCCTCGAAGTTGTCGGTGCCGTCGCAGATGAGATCGAAGCCCGAGAGCAGTTCGCGGGCATTGCCGCTGGTGAGGTCCGCCACCACGGGCCTCAGGTCGATGCCGGAGTTGGCCTCCCGCAGCCGTTCGGCGGCCACCTCGGCCTTGGGCCGGCCCAGGTCGGATTCGCCGTAGAGCAGCTGGCGCTGGAGGTTGGAGGCCTCCACCAGATCCCGGTCGATGAGGGTGAGGTGCCCCACGCCCGCCCGGGCCAGCCAGGGCGCGATGACGGAGCCCGTGGCGCCCAGGCCGAGGATGGCCACGCGCCTCGCGCGCAACGCCTCGTCGGCTTCGCGGCCCAGGAAAATGCGCTGCTTGGCGTAGCGGTCGGACATGGCAGCTCCGGCTCCAGTCTAAAAGCAACGGCGCCCCACCGGGGCGCCGTGCTCAGGGTCAGACGGAAGCGCTTAGTTGCCAGCCTGGCCGGCCTCGGCCATGGCCTTCTCGTACTCGGCCTGGAGGCGGCTGGCGTCGGAGATGGCGAACTTGTAGACGTACTCGAAGCGGTCGGCACCCTTGGTGAGGGCGATGATCACTTCGTAGACGCCCTCGCTGCCCACTTCGAAGGGGCTGGCGATGACGTTGAAAGTGCCTTCCTTGGCGCCGTCGGGGATCTGCACGTCGCTGTCGCGGATCACGTCCTTGCGGTCGCCGGTGGGGCTCACGATGGAGAAGCCGAACTTGAACTGGCCGTCCATGCGGGAGAAGCGGGTGTAGAAGCACACCTTGGGCAGGGTGAAGGGCACCTGGGGCACCACGATGTGGTGGTCGTAGAGGCCCATCAGCGAGGTCTTGCCGCCCATCTCCTGGCGGATGTCGTCGCAAAGCAGCGTGAATTCGTGCTTGGGGGCCTTGATCTGGACTTCTTGCATGGGGGGCTCCGAAAGAGGGGGCATCCTTGGGTGAGGGGAAAGTTTACCCTTGAAGTCGGCCCCATCCAACCCTGGGTTGCCGGAGTCACCCTGGAGTGCGCATGCGTCATTGGTTCTGGATCCTGCTGATCACCTTGGGGCTCCAGGCTCAAGAGGCCCGGATTCAGGTTCTTGGGACCACCGACATGCATGGGCATCTGCTGGCCGAGGACACCTTCAACCTCCAGCCCGTGAACCAAGGTTGGGCAAAGGTCACAACTCTGATCCGCCGCCAGAAGGCACTGAACCCGAACACGATCCTGGTGGACTGCGGCGATACGCTTCAGGGCGAACCAGTCAATTACGTGCGCAACGCGCTCCGGCGCGACCTGCCGGAGCCCAGCGTCGCCATCATGAACGCCCTGGGGTTTTCGGCCATGGCGGTGGGAAATCACGACTACGATTTCGGCCTGCCGGTGCTCCGCGAGGTGGAGAAGCAGGCGAAGTTCCCGCTCCTGTCGGCCAACACGGTGGACGCGAAGGGGCGGCCGGCCTTTCAGTCCCATGTGCTGGTGACGGTGGCCGGTGTTCGCGTGGTCCTGCTGGGCTTCACCACGCCTGGCGTGCCCTCCATGACGGAGCCAGGGAACTATTCCGGCCTGGCCTTTCAGGACATCGTCGCCACGGCGAAGCGACTGGTGCCCTATTTGCGTGACAAGGAGAAGGCGGACGTGGTGATCGTCCTGATGCACTCCGGTATCGGGGGTCTGCCCGGAGCGGAGGGGGACGAGAACGCCGCGCTGCGCCTGGCGGAGCAGGTGCCGGGCGTGGACGCCATCTTCGCCGGGCACACGCACCAGGCACTCCAGACCGAACACAAGGGCGTGCCCATCGTCCAGGCGGGCTGCTTCGGCCGCGCCCTGGCCGTGCTGGACCTGGACCTGCGCCAGGAGAAGGGGCGCTGGCGGGTGGTGGCGGGCAAGGGCCGGACGCTCAAGCCCGAAGACCAGACGCCCACCGATCCCGAGGTGATGAGCCTGACCGCCGAGCTTCGCGCGGCCACGGACCGCTACCTCGACACGGCCGCCACGAACCTGCTGGTGGACCTGGACAGCCGCTGGGCGCGCATGGAGGACACGCCGCTCATGCAGCTCATCCACCAGGTGCAGCGCCAGGCCACGGGCGCCCAGCTGTCGGCCGCGGCGAGCCCGGGGCCGAAGCTCTTCATCCCCAAGGGGCCCACGAGCGTGCGCCAGTTCTACGCCCTCGCGCCCTTCGAGAGCCAGGTGGCGCGGATCCGCATCACGGGGGAACAGCTGAAGCGCTACCTGGAGCACGGGGCTCGGCACTACCTCCTGAGCTGGCAGCCGGAGCTGTACAACCGGGAGGTCCCCTTCTACAACTACGACATGGTGGATGGGGTGAGCTACGCGCTGGACCTGGGAAAGCCCCTGGGCAGCCGGGTGCGGAATCTCAGCTACCAGGGCCAGCCCGTGAAGCCGGCCCAGGTCTTCACCCTGGCGCTCTCCACCTACCGCCTGCGCGGGGGTGGTGGCTACATGGACGCCATCGGGTTCCGGGGCGTTCCAGATCTGGTCACGCCGGCCTCCCAGCGGAACCTCATCCTGGAGCACGTCCTGGGCCGTCCCACGCTGAATCCCGCGCCCACGAACACCTGGCGGACGATCCCCTTCCTGGACCGGGAGCGGGTGCTGAGCCTGGCCGGCTGACGCCGTCTACTTCACCCTCACCAGCATCAAGCCGCCCCTCGGGTTGACGAAGACCGCGTCGGCATCCAGAACACCCACCAGCAGGTGGGATTCGTCCAGTCCGGTGGGGAGGAACTCCAGGCGGGACTGGGCGAAGTCGAGGCGGGCCAGGGCCAGACCCTGGAGCGTCCCCCGCAGTTGGACCGCAATCTGGGCGGCCCGGACCGCGGCGAAGACCACGCCCTTGCCGGGCCAGATGGCCAGGGGACCACGGTCGGCCACGTAGCCTTCGAGGGCGGGCGCAGGCTGCCCCGGCCCCAGCAGGAGGCTGGTCTCCCCGAGCTTCCTGCCCGAGTTGCCGTCCAGGATGGCGAGGTTCAGAGAATTGCCGTCGGCCATCAGCACATTGCCCGAGTCATCCAGGACAACCGGGCGCCGGTTCTGGGGTGCGGGGCCGTCGCCCCGGGAGGGCTTCGCGCCGAAGGACCAGAGCAGGGCCCCCTTGTAGTCCCGCTTCTCCAGGTAAGGTTCCGCGGCCTTGAAGGAGAGCACGAACCCCTTGGGGTCCCAGCAGACATCGCCCACCTCGGCGGGGAGCTTGAGGTTGAGGATGATGTGGCCGGTCTTGTCGACCTGGGTGACCGTGGTGCCCCGGGCGACCCAGGCATTGTTGCGGGGGTCGACCACCCAGCGTTCCGGCAGGTCATCAATCCTGCTGACCGGCACACTGCCAAGCAGCCCTCCGTCCCGCATCCAGGTGTGGAGCATCCTTGAGGCGGGATCGAAGAAGGTGAAGGAATCGTCCTTGTCCTGCTTGGCCCAGCTGCGGGCCTGGGTGGCGGCATCCCAGGACTGGGCGTGCAGGGCCGGCATGGACAGGCCGAGCATGGCGCTCAGTAGATACAAGCGGATACGGCGATTCCTCACGAAGATCCTCGGTCTTGACCAGTCACCAGGGGCGGGTAGATCCAACCATAGGAAATCCCGAGGTCATTCGCAAGTTTTTACTTAGGTTTTATTGGAAAAGTCCTGAACCCGTTCCAACAGCTTCTTGGGGCTGAGGCCCTCGTCGTCGAGGAGGCGTTTGGGGTCCCCATGGTGGACCAGGTGATCGGGTACGGCGCAGCGGAGCAGGGGGCGGAGGATGCCCGCGTCCGCCAGGGATTCCGCCACCGCCCCGCTGAAGCCGCCCGGTGCGCAGCCCTCCTCCAGCGTCACCACGCCCCGGCAGCGCCGGGCCCACTCGTGGAGAAGCGGCGCGTCCAGCGGCTTGACGAACCTGGCGTTGATGACTGCGCAGGACCGCCCTTCCGCGGCCAGGGTCTCGGCCAGGGTCAGGGCTGGGGCCACCATGGCGCCGATGGCGCAGAGCAGCAGGTCGTCGCCCTCCCGCAGCAGCTCGCCCTTGCCGATGGGCAGGGCGGTGATGGGCTCCTCCAGGGCGACGCCCAGACCGTTGCCGCGGGGGTAGCGGATGGCCGCGGGGTGGCCGCAGTAGAGCGCTGTCATGAGCATGCGCCGCAGCTCGTTCTCGTCCTTGGGGGCCATGAGGATGATGTTGGGCAGGCAGCGCAGGTAGGCCAGGTCGTAGAGCCCGTGGTGGGTGGGGCCATCGGCTCCGACGATGCCGGCGCGATCCAGCGCGAAGGTCACGGGCAGGTCCTGGATGCAGACGTCGTGGGCCACCTGGTCGAAGCCGCGCTGCAGGAAGGTGCTGTAGATGGCGGCGACGGGACGCATGCCCTGGGCCGCCAGGCCCGCGGCGAAGGTGACGGCGTGCTGCTCGGCGATGCCCACGTCGAAGCAGCGGTCGGGGAAGGCCTTCTGGAAGAGGTTCATGCCAGTGCCATCGAGCATGGCCGCCGTGATGCCGACGATCTTCTCGTCGGTCCTGGCCAGTTCCACCAGGGCCTTGCCGAAGATGCTGGTGTAGCTGGGCGGGGCCGGCTTCGTGGGGTCGGTGGTGACCTTGATGATCTCGCCAGCCTCGGCGTCGAAGGCGGTGACGCCGTGCCACTTCAGGGGGTCCTGCAGGGCGGGCTCATAGCCGAAGCCCTTCTTGGTCTGGACGTGCAGCAGCACCGGGCCGTCCTTCATCTTCGCCTTGGCCTCGGCCAGGGCCTTCGAGGTGGCGTTCACGTCATGGCCGTTGATGGGGCCCATGTAGCGGAAGCCCAGGTCCTCGAAGAGCAGTCCCGGGATCATGAGGCGCTTGAGGCTCTCCTCGCTCCACTTGGCGGCCTTGGCCACGCCCTTGCTGACCGACTCCAGGGGGATGGCCTTGATGGCGTGCTCGATGCGGTCGCGCCAGCGGTGGTAGTACTGGCCGGACATGATCTGGTTCAGGTAGCCCTGCAGCGACCCCACGTTGGGATTGATGCTCATGTCGTTGTCGTTGAGGATCACCAGGAAGTTCTTGGCCTCCAGATAGCCGGCCTGGTTGAGGGCCTCGAAGGCCATGCCGGCGGTCATGGAGCCGTCGCCGATGACGGCGATGCAGGCGTGGTCCTGCTTCTGCAGGTCCCGGGCCTTGGCCATGCCCAGGGCGGCCGAGATGCTGGTGCTGGCGTGCCCGGCGCCGAAGTGGTCGTAGGGGCTTTCATCGCGCTTGAGGAAGCCCGACAGCCCATGGTGCATGCGCAGGGTGGGGAAGCGGTCCTTGCGGCCCGTGAGGATCTTGTGGGGGTAGGCCTGGTGGCCCACATCCCAGATGATGCGGTCCTGCAGGAAGTCAAAGTGGTGGAAGAGCGCCACCGTCAACTCCACGGTGCCGAGGTTCGAGCTGAAGTGGCCACCGGTCTCGGAGACCGAGGCGATCAGGAAGGCGCGCACCTCGGCGGCCAGCTGTTCCAGCTGGGCGGGCGTGAAATGCCGCACCTGCTGGGGGGCGGCCAGGGAATCGAGCAGAGGGTAGGGGCTGCTGGGAGTCGGCACGGCTCGGACTACCTGGCCCGCAGCGCCAGGAATCGGGCCCAGGCTGCCAAGGAATTCCGGTTGGGTAGGGAGGCTAGATGACATAGGGCGGTCTCGGTGGCTTCACTCAGGGCGTTGCGGGCACCATCCAGGCCCAGCAGGGAAGGGTAGGTGATCTTACCCCTGCCCGCATCCTTTCCGGCCCGCTTGCCCAGATCGGCGTCGGTGGCGGTGGCGTCGAGGATGTCGTCCTGGATCTGGAAGGCCAGGCCGATGGCCTCGCCGTAGGCCCGCAGGGCGGTCCGCTCGGCGGATGTTGCACCCCCCAGCACGGCCCCGATCTCCAGGGAGGTTCGCAGCAGGGCACCGGTCTTCAGGCGGTGGATCAGGCGCAGGTGATCCAGGTCGTAGGCCTCGAGCCTTTCACCCTCTAAGTCGAGGGCCTGGCCGCCCGCCATGCCCCGCCAACCGGCGCCTTCCGCCAGCAGGGCCAGGGCCTCGGCGCGTTTCACGGGATCCAGATCCGCGGTGGCCAGCACGCCGAAGGCCTCCGTCAGCAGGGCATCGCCCGCCAGGATGGCGTGGCCCTCGCCGAAGACCTTGTGGTTGGTGGGTCGGCCGCGCCGCAGGTCGTCGTCGTCCATGGCCGGCAGGTCGTCGTGGATCAGCGAATAGGTGTGGACGTATTCCAGGGCCAGGGCACCGGGCAGGGCCTGGGCGGCGGTGCCGCCGACGGCCTCGCAGGCCAGCAGGCAGAGCACGGGCCGAACCCGCTTGCCGCCCGCCTCGAGGCTGTAGCGCACGGCCTCGCCGAGGCGGACCGCCTCTCCCTGGCGGAAGGGGGCGGTGAGTTCGGCGTCCAGCAGCGGCAGCAGCCGGTCCTGGTCGGCCCGGACCTGGGTGGAGGCCTCGGTCATCGGGCGTCCCTGGTCTCGTCCAGCGGCTCGGCGCGGTATTCACCGCCCAGGCCTGCCTTGAGGACCTCCACCCGGCGCTGGGCTTCGGCCAGCTGCTTCTGGAGGGTCTGGCTCAGCTGCACGCCCTCCTCGAAGCGGCCCAGGGCCTCCTCGAGGCTGAGGCTGCCCGATTCGAGCTGCTGCACCAGGGCCTCCAGGCGGTCGAGCCCATCATCGAAGGAGGGTGGTTCGGGGGGCATACGCAGTTCCTTCGGACGTGCGCTGAGTGGATGCCGGACCTCAGCGGCCCTTCGCCAGGCTCTCGCGCATCTTCTTCCCGGCGTCCTCCAGCTTATAGCCTTCGGGCAGGGCAAAGGCGGATTCCGCTATGGGCCCTTCCTTCAGCTCCGTGGCCACGCTGGTCAGGTCGCCCACGATGGGCAGGACGCTGTGGGTTCTCAGGGCGATGCCCTGCACCTTGGCCAGTTCCTCGCCCAGCTTCAGCATGGAGGAGGCGCCGGGGCCCAGCTGACCGATGGCGTGCTGGAGGCGCAGGAAGCGTTTGTAGGAGCCCACGGGCATGGGGGGCCTGAGGGCGGGATCGTTGCTGCTCTCCATGACCGTGGAACCCATGGTCACCTTCCACTTCCTACACTTCCTTCCCAGGATGGTCTCGGAGCCCTGCTCTTCGACCGTGACCTGGGCCTCTCCACCGCCCATGAGCTTCTGCGCGAAGGCCGGCAGGTTCTTCATCCGCTCCGCCATGCCTTCCAGTCCCGCTTCCAGGTCCTCCCAGCTCATCTTCTGGATCACCTTCTTCTTGTGGTCGATGGTGTAGTGGATGCCCTGGCCGAAGTCCACCAGGGTGTCCCGCTGGCCCTCGGAGTGGTTGATCCGCATGTATTTGGAGGACCAGAGGTGGGTCTGTCTCCCCTCGTTCCCCCGGCCCGTGGTCGCCATGGTGAGGGTGAGGTCTCCGGCGAGGAGGTTGGGGAGGAAGAAGGCGATGGCAAGGGCCGATGTCAGAAGCCTGCGCATGGGAATTCTCCGTGATGGTCGCCCATGAGCATACGCGCGGCGACGGCACTTTGGGGTACCTTCGAACCTTGGGGGTGGTCATGGCCCGGGTGCTCGTGGTGGACGACAGCAAGGAGACCTGCGAGTTCCTGGAGGAACTCCTGGGCACCATGGGGCTGGAGGTGGCGAAGGCCACCCATCCAGATCGAGCCATCGAGCTGCTGCACAAGGAATCCTTCGACCTGCTGCTGTCGGACATCAACCTGGAGGCCAAGAAGGATGGCCTTGACCTGCTGCGGGAGGCCAAGCCGCTGGGTGTGGACACCATCTTGCTGTCGGGCTTCGGCACCCTGGAAACCGCCATCGAGGCCGTGCGCGAAGGCGCCTTCGACTTCTTGAGCAAGCCCTGGAACAACGAGGAACTGAAGGCCCTGGTGAGCCGGGCCCTCGCGCGGCGGCAATCCAGCGGCCACGGGGTGGTTCCGGGGACCTCCCCCAAGGGGAAGCGCAGCCTGATGATCGGTTCGAGCCCCAAGATGATGGCGGTCTACAAGACCATCGCGAGCCTGCAGAACAGCCGGGCCACGGTGCTTATCACGGGCGAGAGCGGCACGGGCAAGGAACTGGTGGCCCGGAGCATCCACCTCTCCAGTGACCGGCGGGACCGGGCCTTCGTGGCGGTGAATTGTGGGGCCCTGACGGAGACGCTCCTGGAATCCGAACTCTTTGGCCACGTGAAAGGCTCCTTCACCGGCGCCATTGGCGAAAAACCGGGGCTCTTCGAGGAGGCCTCGGGCGGCACCATTTTCCTCGATGAGATCGGCGAGACCAGCCCCAGCTTTCAGGTGCGGCTGTTGCGGGTGCTGCAGGAGCAGGAGATCCGCCGGGTGGGAGGCAACAAGACCATCAAGGTGGACGCCCGGGTGATCGCGGCCACCAACCGCGACCTGCAGGTGATGGTCAAGGCCGGGACCTTTCGGGAGGACCTCTACTACCGGCTCGGCGTGGTGGAGCTGGCAGTCCCGTCTCTGCGGGAACGGCGGGAGGACATCCCGGCGCTGATCGACCACTTCCTGTCCGAGTTCGGCCAGAAGGACGGGCACGCCTACCAGCTGCATCCGGAGGCTCGCCGGGTCCTGGAAGCCTATTCCTGGCCGGGGAACGTGCGGGAGCTGAGCAATGCCATCGAGAACCTCACCCAGCTCAGCCGTGGGCTGGAGATCTCCGTGGACGACCTGCCAGCCAAGATCCAGGCCGATGTGCTGAAAAAGGCGCTTCGAAGGCCGGAGGCCGGGGAGGGGGTTCCCGCCCTGATCGAGGATTGGCCGCCCCTGGATGAGCTGGAGCGCCGCTACATCCAGGTCCTGTTGGGCCGGCACAAGGAAAAACAGCGGATTGCCGAGATCCTGGGCGTGGACCGGACCACCCTCTACCGCAAGCTCAAACGCTACGGGTTCCACGACGGCGAGTAGCCGACCCCCAGGGCCAAAATCGTCGCAGCCTGCTACAGGTTGCAGAATGCGACGGATATTGGAGAGTTCAAATTGAGCTAAGTTCCGTTTTTGGATCTATATAAAAATTGGCTCGAAGCCTGCTTGAACTCATGCACTTCCGGCCGTGCCGGATCATCCCAGGGAGTACCCCCATGAAGAAGCTTGCCGCGCTGCTCGTCGCCGCCGCTCTGATCAGCCCCGTCTTCGCCGAAGAGGCTAAGAAGCCTGAAGCCAAGAAGGCCGAGAAGGTCGAGAAGAAGGCCGAGACCAAGAAGGCCGAGCCCAAGAAGGAAGAGGCCAAGAAGGCCCTGAACGCCGAAGAGAGAAGGCTGAGCCCAAGAAGGCCGAGAAGAAGGCCGAGCCCAAGAAGGAAGAGAAGAAGGCCGAGGCCAAGAAGGCCCTGACCGCCGAAGAGAAGAAGGCTGAGCCCAAGAAGGCCGAGAAGAAGGCCGAGCCCAAGAAGGAAGAGAAGAAGGCCGAGGCCAAGAAGGCCCTGACCGCCGAAGAGAAGAAGGCGGCCGAAGAGGCCGGCCCAGGGAGAGAAGAAGGCCGAGGCAAGAAGCACCCAAGAAAGAAGGCGCCCCGAGGCCAAGAAGGCCCTGACCGCCGAAGAGAAGAAGGCCGAAGCCGCCCCCAAGGCCGAGAAGAAGGCCAAGAAGGCGAAGAAGGCCAAGAAGGAAGCCGCTCCCGCCGCCGAGGCCAAGAAGGCCCTGACTGCCGAAGAGAAGAAGGCCGAAGCTGCCCCCAAGGCCAAGAAGGCCAAGAAGGCTGCCAAGAAGGCTGAGGCCGCTCCCGCCGCCGAGGCCAAGAAGGCCCTGACCGCCGAGGAGAAGAAGGCCGACAAGAAGGCTGACTGCCCCAAGGACTGCAAGAAGGATTGCTGCAAGAAGGGCGAGAAGAAGGCCGAGGCCAAGAAGGCCCTGAACGCCGAAGAGAAGAAGGCCGAGCCCAAGAAGGCCGAGAAGAAGGCCGAGCCCAAGAAGGAAGAGAAGAAGGCCGAAGCCAAGAAGTAGTCATCCTCGCGGATGCACAGGAAAAGCGGGCTTCGGCCCGCTTTTTCGTGGATGCCTTTCCCGGGATCGGCGGGCAGGCCATGATGGGACCATGCTCGATCCCCTCCTCGACCTCACCGCTGAAATCCGGGCCCGGGTTCCGGCCCTGCCCAGGCCCGGAATCACGCAGCTGCTTGGGTGCACCGGGGGCTTCGGCCTGTTCCGGGACGCCACCGGTCTCCATCACCGGTCCTTCGCGCAGATCACCTCCGCGGAGGGGCCCTGGGACTTATCGCCACTGATCGATCACACCCTGCTCAAGGCCGATGCCACCGGGGCTCAGGTCGAGACCCTCTGCGGCGAGGCCCTGGCCCATGGCTTCGCCTCCGTCTGCGTGAATCCCCTCTGGGTGCCGCTGGCGGCCTCACTGCTGAAGAGCAGCCCCGTGCGCACCTGCACCGTGGTGGGCTTTCCCCTCGGAGCCTCCGCCACCCGGGCCAAGGCCTTCGAGGCTGAGGTGGCCCTTGCGGGCGGGGCCCAGGAGGTGGACATGGTGCTGGCCATCGGGGCGGCCAAGGCCGGTGATTGGGGTGCCGTCCGCCGGGATTTAGAGGCCCTGCGGTCCGCCGTGCCCGCTCCGGCGGTGCTCAAGGTGATCCTCGAGACCTGCCTGCTGGACGATGCAGAGAAGGTCCGGGCCTGTGAACTGGCTGCGGATGCAGGCCTCGACTTCGTGAAGACCTCCACCGGCTTCTCCACGGGCGGCGCCACCGAGGCGGACGTGGCGCTCATGCGGCAGACCGTGGGCTCCGGCTTGGGCGTGAAAGCCTCGGGCGGCATCCGGACCTATCCCGTGGCGCTCCAGATGGTATGCGCCGGCGCCACCCGGCTGGGTCTGTCGGCTTCCGTGGCCGTGGTCCAGGGCGGCGCTGGCGCCGGACCCTACTGAAAAGTGCGGTATCCTCCAACCATCAGTCCCCCGGAGGCGGTCGTGGCGAAGCTTGATCTCATGTTGTACGAGGAGGAGTACAAGCTCCTCCAGGAGATCATCGGCCGCCTCGAGAAGGATGCCTCCGCCAAGGTGGTCTTCCTGGTGGACAAGAACGGCCAGCAGATCGCCGCGGCCGGCGACGTGAAGAGCATCGACGCGACCAGCCTGGCCTCCCTCACGGCCGGCAACGTGGCGGCCACGGACGGCTTGGCCAAGCTCATCGGGGAGAAGGAGTTCAGCCTGCTCTTCCACGAGGGGGAGAAGGACAACCTCCACATCTCCATCGTGGGCAAGCGCGGCATTTTGGTGGTGATCTTCGACCAGAACTCCAGCCTCGCCCTGGTGCGGCTGCGGGTGAAGAAGGCCAGCAAGGAACTCCAGGACATCTTCGAGCAGGTTGAATTGCGCGCCCAGAAGGAATCGGACGGCGGCAGCCGCTTCGAGAGCCCCTTCTCGGAGATCACCGACGAAGACATCGACCGCCTCTTCGGCGACTGAGCTAGGGCGATCCATGACCTTCATCAACTACGCGTCGCGCGAGATCAACTGCAAGATCGTCTATTACGGGCCGGGCCTCTGCGGCAAGACCACGAACATCCAGTGGATCTTCGAGCAGGCCAACCCCGACAAGCGGGGCAAGCTCGTCAGCCTCGCCACCGAGACCGACCGCACCCTGTTCTTCGACTTCCTGCCCCTTGACATGGGCACGGTCAAGGGCTTCAAGGTGCGCTTCCACCTCTACACGGTGCCGGGCCAGGTCTTCTACGACGCCAGCCGGAAGCTGATCCTCCGGGGCTGCGACGGCATCATCTTCGTGGCCGACAGCCAGCGGGCCCGCATGGAGGCCAACATCGAGTCCATCGCGAACCTGGCCACGAACCTGAAGGAGAACGGGTTCGACATCCGCTCCATCCCCTACGTCCTGCAGCTGAACAAGCGGGACATGCCCTCGGCCGCCCAGGTGCCCGAGATGGAGCGCCTCCTGCGGTTCCGCAACGAGCCCATGATCGAGGCCGTGGCCAACAAGGGCACGGGCGTCATCGAGACCCTCAAAGCCGCAGCCCGGCAGGTGCTCATGGAGCTGCAGCGCGCCTAGCAGGGACCTGGATCACAGGTCCCGCAGCCCCGCCCTTGAAACCCCGCCCCCATCCGGTAGAATGATCATTCGACCTTTTTCCGGAGTAGCTCAGGGGTCAGAGCGGGTGACTGTTAATCACTAGGTCGGGGGTTCAAATCCCTCCTCCGGAGCCAGAACGAAAGCCGGGGGCCGGCCCGGGCGCAAACGCGGGTCCAGGTTCCTGACCTGGCAGAGGAACGGCGCCTGCCAGTGCTACTGGACGGCCCTTGGGTGGTCTTCGAGGCTGTGAACGACTGGGAGCCGCTGCGGGTGCTGAAGGCGGCAGGGGTGGAGGTTCCGGCATTGGCTCCAACTCCCACAGGCGCCGGCGCTCGGCGTTCCAGTGGTCCTCGAAAGCCTTCATCGCCTTAAACGGGTCCTCACCGTAGACCTCAGGCATTGGGTAGGCCAGAGAGTGGAAGAACCCCGCTGGCATGGGGTAGTGATTCGGATGGGGGTAGGGCTGATGGAGCAGAATCCAACGGGCTCCATCCACCTCAAAGGCTGTGGCGCCGATGCGGAACCCTTCATGGAGCTTCCGGCCCTTATAAATGACCTTCAGCAGGTCAGGGGAGCCCGGGTCGAAGGTGTCGGTCTGGAATGGGTGGAGCATCTGGCCAGTGTGGGCCGGGGGATTGGACAGAAATGGTCGAACCAGGGGTGAGAGTCCCACCCATCAGTTCGCACACGCACCGTAAATGCTGCAAGAATGGGAGGCAAACCTAGGTACTGTAAAATCCCGCTGGATGGCCTCGTATCCGACAACCATTACGTTTGCGTAATAAGAACCAAGAAAGGAAGAACCACATGCCAGCAGATCCGATGTTTATCTTCCGGTGTTCTACGGCAATTACACAAACGTCCTTGTCGCAGAATCCCTAGTTAGGCTGCTCGGCTCTCAAATGACACACAACCAACCAAACTTGCATTTTCAACTCCAAGCAATGACTGATGATCAGGTCATTGATTGGACTATTGAAAGAATTGAGCAAGCTGATTGGACTGGAGATTTGTCGGGATTGAACGAGTACGAGCAAGAATTCAGTCGTGCTGTTCGCTTCTTTCTAATGTTCGGAAATGGTGGCTTCCAATACTTTTTCGAGTGCGATCAATATGGCATAAGCACGGTTTCCTCACTGCGAAACCTCGGCCTCATCCAGATCGCTGATTTCCTTGAGCAAGCCTTCATCTCGTTTCCGCCGCCAACCGGCGGCAACTACACAATCGACTTGGATCAAATCCTGGAAACTGAAGATCCACACTTTTATAGCCTCGATGAGCAAGCCTGGCTCTTATTTGACCAAATAGGTCCAGCTATTGCGGCATTCGTTCGCAATAATTCCAATCATTTCGCTCATCTCGTAGGCAGAGCGCCTTACAATCCGCTTCATCCAAATGGGTGATTCCATAACATTCGGCAGCCTAACCCTCGGCTCAACTCCGGACCCCGCCTGCAATGTCCCCCGCTCTTTCTCTTCGTTCCGCTTCTCGGCTCTGCTCAGCGCCTCGGTGCAGGCGGGGCCGGTTAGCCTGGTTCGTTAGGTGTGCTCCCCATCATGAGAAAACATCAGGGCTCAATTCTTCTCACAGTGGCCCTATTAATGGCCTCCCGGAGTGATTGCCCTTGCCTCTCCGCCGCTTCCACAGGGCACTAGGAGCAGATTTAATCGGGTGGAGAAGGCAAGGGTTCTCACCGCCTTTTCCAACGGCAGGGTTCTCCGCACCTATAAGATCGCGCTGGGCCCCTCTCCTGTCGGCGCTAAAGAACGCGAAGGTGACAATCGCACCCCTGAAGGCGAATTCATCATTGATAGTCGCCTCGAAAAGAGTGGTTACCACCGTGCACTCCATATTTCCTATCCAAGGCCCTCAGATATCGCCAGGGCCAAGGCTGGTGGTTACCAACCAGGTGGGGCCATCATGATTCACGGAATCAAGAATGGCTTTGGCTGGCTTGGCAGCTTGCACACCAAGTCTGATTGGACACGCGGCTGTATCGCGGTCACCAACTCAGAAATCGAAGAATTGTGGCGTATCGTTCCAAATGGAAATGGGGTGCAAATCAAACCAGGAGCCCAGCACACCTCACCCTCTGCTGCACTCGGACTCCGCCTGCATTGCCTTCTGCTCTCTATCAGCTTCTCGCTTCCTCGGCTCCCGCTCATTGCCTCCCGGTGCAGGCGTGGCCGCTTAGCTTTTTTCGTTAGGCCGACA